>NZ_JAHLJA010000006.1:0-31536 GCF_020496245.1 Pseudonocardia sp. ICBG601
TCGGTACTGAAGTCCCACGCCATCGCGTCCGCCTCCCGACGAGCTTCGTTTCCACGGCGAACGTAATACAGCCCGCGACGACGGGGGTGTTCCGGCGACCCAGGACGACGGGGCGGGGGGGAGTCCCGGCGGCACCCCGGTGATCGACAGTCCGCGCGTGTGTTCGGACGCGCGCGGGCGGCGCATCACCGCGCGCCCGGCGGATCACCGCGCGCCCGGCGGATCACCGCGCGCCCGGCGGATCACCGCGCGCCCGGCGGATCACCGCGCGCCCGGTGGACCACCGCGCGGCGGTGGATCAGCACGCGCACGGCGGATAGCCGTGCCCGGTGGAGCGACGCGTGGGCTCGGGCACGGCGCGTCGACTCCGGCACGGCGGGCCGAGGCACAGATTCGGTGACGCGTCGGTGATCGACAGTTCGCGCGCTGATCCGCTCCGCGCGTGTGTCCGGACGCGCGCGGACGACGGATCACCGCGCGGCCAGCGGATCACCGTGCGGCTGGGAGATCACCGTGCGCCAGCGGATCACAGTGCGCCCGACGGATCGGCGCGCGCCCGGTGGAGCAGCGAGGGGTCGGTGGAGCAGCGCGCACGGTGGGCACCGCGGGAGGCGGGCCAGGCGGACGGTGAGCGTGCAGGTGGGGCTGACGGGCGGCGGGGGATCGGGCGGGCGATCACCGACGCGGCGGCGGAGGGGGCTCGCGCGACGGAGGGTCGCGGGGCGGCGACATTGCGCGCGTCCGCGTCGCCGGGGGAGGCTCGGGGGATGACCGACGAGGCTCCCGTCCCCACGCACCCGGCGGGTGTCCCGGCCGATCTGGCGGACCTGTCGTTCGAGCCGCTGACCCCCACGGCGTTCCTCGACCGGGCCGCGGCGGCGCACGGCGACCGGGTCGCGGTCGTCGACGGCGACCTGCGGTTCACCTACACCGAGTTCCGCGACCGCTGCCGGCGCCTGGCGGGCTCGCTCGCCGCGCTGCACGACGGGCGCCCGGTCGCGGTCCTCGTGCCGAACACCCACGTCGGGCTGGAGGCGGCGCACGCGGTGCCGTGGTCGGGGACGGCGCTGGTCTCGGTCAACACCCGGCTGTCGGCGGGCGAGGTCGCCTACATCCTGGAGCACTCGCGCGCCTCGGTGCTGGTGGCCGACCCGGTGTTCGACGAGCTCGTCGCGGAGGTGCTCGCCCGCCTCGACACCCCGCCGCACACCGTGCGGGTCGGCCCGGACTACGAGCGCCTCGTCGCCGACGGCGAGCCCACCGCGGTGCGTCCCGCCGACGAGCGCGGCCTGCTGTCGATCAACTACACGTCCGGGACGACCGGGAACCCGAAGGGCGTGATGTACCACCACCGGGGCGCCTACCTGCAGGCGCTGGCCATGGTCGGGCACACCGGGCTGACCGCGTCGTCGGTGCACCTGTGGACGCTGCCGATGTTCCACTGCAACGGCTGGTGCTTCCCGTGGGCGGTCACCGCGGCCGCCGCCACCCACGTCTGCCTGCCGAAGGTCGAGCCGTCCCGGATCTGGGAGCTCGTGCGCGAGCAGGGCGTCACCCACCTCAACGGCGCCCCCACCGTGCTGTCGATGATCGCCTACGCGCCGGAGGCCGGGCCGGTGGAGACGCCGGTGGCCGTCGCGACCGGGGGAGCGCCGCCGAGCCCGGCGATCCTGCGCCGGATGGCCGAGCTCGGGTTCGAGGTGACCCACCTCTACGGGCTCACCGAGACCTTCGGCCCCGCGATGATCTGCGACTGGCGTCCGGAGTGGAGCGACCTCGACGCCGACGCGCAGGCCCGGATGAAGGCCCGCCAGGGCGTCGGGAACATGATCGCCTGTGCCGTCCGGGTGATCGACGACGACGGTGCCGACGTCCCGCGCGACGGGGCGACGACCGGCCAGATCGCGTTGCGCGGCAACAACGTCATGCTCGGCTACCTCGATGACGACCAGGCCACCCGCGACGCCGCACCGGACGGCTGGTTCCGGACCGGCGACCTCGGCGTCATGCACCCCGACGGCTACGTCGAGCTCCGGGACCGCTCCAAGGACGTGATCATCTCCGGCGGGGAGAACATCGCCAGCGTCGAGGTGGAGCAGGCCATCGCCGACCACCCGGCCGTGCTGGAGGTCGCGGTGATCGCCGTCCCCGACGAGCGGTGGGGCGAGGTCCCGGCCGCCTGGGTGACACTGCGCGAGGGCGAGAGCGCCACCGAGGACGAGATCGTCGAGCACGTGCGGGGGCGGCTGGCGCGGTTCAAGGCACCGAAGCGGGTCACCTTCGGCGAGCTGCCGAAGACCTCGACCGGGAAGATCCAGAAGTTCGTCCTGCGCGACGAGGCGTGGGCCGGGCAGGATCGCCGGATCCGGTAGCGGCTCGGGACAGCGGGGTCAGGACAGGGCGCTGAGCGAGCGCCACTCGTCCCAGGGGATCGTCCAGTCGTACAGGTCGCCGTCGCGGGCGGTCAGCGGCTGCGAGCTGCCGGTCACCTCGACCGGGTCGCCGAAGGTCGTGCTCGCGAAGAACTCCTTGGCGTCGCGGGTGGACAGGTTGATGCAACCGTGGCTGACGTTGCGGCTGCCCTGCGCCCACGACGAGGCGGGGTTGGCGTGGATGAACTCGCCGTTGTTGGAGATCCGGACCGCCCAGAACTGGGGCTCGTCGACGTAGCCGTAGTCGGGGTTGCTCATCAGCACCTTCTGCGACTTGGCCATGACGACGTGGATCCCCGAGCGCGTCACCCGGCGGGGGTCGGACTCCAGGCCGTAGGACGCGTCGTAGCGGGCGATCTCCTTCCCGTCGCGGACGACGACGATCGCGTGGCTGCGGGTGTCGGCCTTCACGACCTGGCTGCGCCCCACGGTGAACGTCCGGTCCAGGTCCTTCGTCATGAAGGTGCCGTCGCCGAGGTCGAGTCCACGCAGCGCGCCCCGCACCTGGACCCGGGTGTGCGCGGGCCAGTAGGACTTCGGTCGGTAGTGCACCCGCGAGCCCTCGGCGGTGTCGGGCAGCCACGCCCAGGCGCCCTCGACCGGCCGCGACGTGGTGACGCTCAGCGCCCGCTCGACGGTGGCTTTCGCGGCGTCGGGGAGCTTCTCGCCGAAGGCGAGCACGACCGGGGCGCCGATGCCGACCTCGCCGCCGTCGCGGATGTTCATGGTGGCGTCGACGGTGTCGTCCGGGTCGACGGTGGTGAACGGGGCCGCGGGGACCGGGCGACGGTCCTGCGGGCCCAGCACCCAGCTGCCCGACCAGTGGTAGGTGGTCGCGAAGTCCAGCGGCTCCGTGGCGGTCCAGCTGCGGCCGTCGGGGGACAGGGTGCCCGCGACGGTGACCGGTCCGTCGTCGGAGTCGGCGGTGAGCGCGACGCCCTCGAGGGTCCCGGTGCTGACCTCGGTGCGGACCGGGCCGCGCGGAGCGACCGGTGCGTTACCGGCCGGGACACTGGTGAGGACCTCGGGGACCGGGGGTGCGGGGGGCACGGCCGGGGCCGGCCGGAGGCGGTCGACGGCGCCGGCGAGGTTGCGGGCCAGCGAGTCGACGCCGCCGCCGACGGCGTCACCGATCCGCCCGCCCGCCATCGCGGCGGTCCCGCCCGCGACGAGGACCACCAGTGCGACCAGCGAGGTCGCGAGCACCGCCCAGGCGCGACGGTGCACCGAGCGTCGCCGTCGACGTGGGGCGTGGCGCCCGCGCGAGTGCTCCCAGGACCTCGACATGGGAGGAATCATGGCCCGCGTGTCACCCACACGGGCGGTACGACACCCCGATGACATGTGTTCGTTGTCCGGGCGTGGGCCGGGCGCCGGCGTGACAGGGTGCGGTCATGAGCTACGACGTCGCCGCCGTCCGCAGCCGTTTCCCCGCCCTGCGCGCCGGGATCGCCCACTTCGACGGGCCGGGCGGCTCCCAGGTCCCGGACTCGGTCGCGGGGGCGGTCGCGGCCGCCATGACCTCCCCGCTGGCCAACCGCGGCACGGTCACCAGCGGTGAGCGCGCCGCCGACGCGATCGTGGTCGGCGCCCGCGCCGCGATGGCCGACCTGCTCGGCGCCGACCCGCGCGGGATCGTGTTCGGGCGCAGCATGACCGCGTTGACCTTCGACCTCGCCCGGACGCTGGCCGCGACCTGGTCGCCGGGCGACGAGATCGTCGTGACCCGCCTCGACCACGACGCGAACATCCGCCCCTGGGTGATCGCCGCGCAGGCCGCCGGGGCGACGGTGCGGTGGCTGGACTTCGACCCCGCCACCACCGAGCTCGACGACGTGACGCCGCTGCTGTCCGACCGCACCCGGCTCGTCGCGGTGACGGGTGCGTCGAACCTGGTCGGGACCCGCCCCGACCTGCCCGCGATCGCCGCCGCCGTGCACGCCGCCGGGGCGCTGTTCATGGTCGACGGCGTGCACCTGACCGCGCACGCACCGATCGACCTCGCCGCGGTCGGCGCCGACCTCTACGCCTGCTCGCCCTACAAGTTCCTCGGCCCGCACTGCGGGGTGCTCGCCGCCGACCCGGCGTTGCTGGAGACGCTGCGCCCGGCGAAGCTGGCGCCGTCCAGCGACGCGGTGCCCGAGCGGTTCGAGCTCGGCACCCTGCCCTACGAGCTGCTCGCCGGCACCACCGCGGCCGTCGAGTTCCTCGCCGCGCTGGACCCGTCGGCGGCCGGGGACCGCCGGGCGCGCCTGCTGGCGTCGATGGCGGCGGTCGAGGAGCACGAGCGCCCGCTGCGTGAGCGCATCGAGACCCACCTGGCCGCGCTGCCCGGGGTCACGGTGCGGTCCCGGGCGGCCCGGCGGACCCCGACCCTGCTGGTGACCTTCGACGACCGCGACCCCGTCGAGGCCTACCGGTACCTGGCGCAGCGGCGGATCGCGGCGCCGGCCTCGTCGTTCTACGCGCTGGAGTGCTCGCGGCGGCTCGGCCTGGGGGACACCGGCTCCCTGCGGATCGGGCTGGCCTGCTACACCGCCGACGACGACGTCGACCGGCTCCTGGACGGGCTCTCCGCCTTCGTCGGGGCCTGATCCACATATGTGAGACTGTTCAGGTGACGCGTCATCGATGGGTCCTCGCGGCCCTGCTCGCACTGGCCGTCGTCGCAGGGTGCTCCGCGCCCGCCACGGCACCGCCCGCCCCCGGTGGGGCCGGCGCCGCGGCGCAGGACTGCGTGCCGGGCGCCGCGTCCGCCACGGACGACACGGTCGCCTTCACCCACGCCACCAATGTCACGATCACCGTCGGCGACGGCTACCGGGTCCTGACCGTCCGCACGCCCTTCCCGGGTGGGCAGCCGCAGTCGGTGGTGCTCGTCGGCTGCGGGCAGGGCGACCCGGCGCTGCCCGCAGCACTCGCCGGGGCCCCGGTCGTGCACACCCCGGTGAGCGGGATCTTCGCCGGCTCGACCACCCAGCTGCCGATGATCACCGAGCTGGGTGGGCTCGACCGGATCACCGGCGTCGGCGGGGCCGCGCTGGTCACCGACCCGGCCGTGCGTGCCCGCGTCGCCTCCGGGGCCGCCGTCGACTTCGCGCCGAACTCGACGATCGACGCCGAGGCGGTCGTGGCCGCCGCGCCGCCGGTCGTGCTCTCGGCCGGGACCGACGACGCGGCGTTCCCGGCACTGTCCGCGGCCGGGATCCCGGTGGTCGGCTGGGCGGACTACCTGGAGACCGGCCCGCTCGGCCAGGCCGAGTGGATCAAGGTCGCGGGGGCGCTGACCGGTCAGGACGCCCGCGCCGCGGAGATCTTCGACGGCATCGCGGGCCGCTACGCCGATCTCGCCGGTCGCGTGCGCGGCCTGCCCCCGACCCCGATCGTCGCCGGTCAGCCCTACCAGGGCACCTGGAACGTCCCGGCCGCCGAGTCGACCGCCGGCATTCTCTTCCGCGACGCCGGTGCCACCTGGCTGGGTGCCGGGATGCCGGGCACCGGCACCCAGGCGCAATCGCTGGAGCGGGTGCTGGCCGACGACGGCGACGCCCGCATCTGGCTCGCCGACGGCCCGTTCGCCACGACCGCCGACGTCGCCGCGGTCGACCCGCGGCTGTCCTCGCTCGCCGCGGTCCGCCCCGGCGGGCAGCTGTGGACCCGCGACAGGGCCACCACCCCCGACGGCGGCAACCCCCTCTACGAGCGCGGCGCGCTGCACCAGGACGAGATCCTCGCCGACCTCGTCGCGATCCTGCACCCAGGGGTCCTGCCGGGCCACGCCTTCACCTACTACCGGCAGGTGCCCGCCGGATGAGGCCGGCCGCACCGGCGTCGCCCGCCGCGGCGAGCCGGGTCTCGGACCGGGCCGGGCAGCGCTCGGGACGCCGCGCACCGCTGGTCCTGGTGCTGCTCGCGGCCGGGGTCGTCGTGCTGTTCGCCCTCGCCGTGTCGACCGGTTCGGTGGTGATCGGGCTCGACCGGACGCTGTCGGCGCTGTTCGGCACCGGCACCCCCGACGCCCGGCTCGACCTGCTCGTCACCGACCTGCGGGTGCCGCGGGCGGTGACCGCGACGGCCGTCGGTGTCGGGCTGGGCACCGCGGGGCTGCTCACCCAGACCCTGTTCCGCAACCCGCTGGCCGAGCCCTACGTGCTCGGGGTCAGCGCGGGCGCCGGGCTCGGCGTCGCGCTGGTGACCACCCTCGGGGCGGCTGCGGGGGCCGCGGCGTTCGCCACCGGCGGGCTGGGGGCAACACCGGTCGTCGGGGGACGGTTCACCACGGTCGCGGCCGCGGCGGTCGGTGCCGCCGCCGTGCTCGCGCTGGTGCTGGCGCTGTCGCGGTTCGCCCGGTCGGTGACCGCGCTGCTGGTGATCGGCGTGATGCTGGGGTCGGCGGTCACCTCGGTGGTCAGCCTGCTGCTGGTCTGGACCGACCCGCGCACCGCGCAGCAGTACCTGATGTGGGGCCTCGGCTCGGTGTCCGGCGTCGGCCGCGGCGAGCTGCCGATCCTCGGTGGGATCGTCGCGGCCGGGCTGGTGGGGGTCCTCGTGCTGGCCAAGCCGCTGGACGGACTGCTGCTCGGCGACGACTACGCCCGCACCGCAGGCGTCGACGTCGCCCGGGTGCGGCTGGCAGTGCTGGGGGTCGCCGCGGTGCTCGCCGGGACGGTCACCGCGTTCTGCGGGCCGATCGGGTTCCTCGGCATCGCCGTGCCGCACCTGGCCCGGTTGGCGGTCGGCACCTCGCGGCACCGGGTGCTCGTCCCGGCCACCGCGCTGACCGGTGCGCTGGTCGGGCTGGCGTGTGCGGTCGTCGCGAACCCGCCGGGGGTCGGCACGGTGATCCCGCTTAACGTGGTGACCTCGCTGGTCGGGGCACCGGTGGTGATCGCGGTGCTGCTGCGCTCCCGACGCCTGGGCGCGGCCTGGTGAACGCCGGGCTGGTGCTGACCGGGCTCGTCGCCGGGTACGCGCAGGGCGGGGCGCTGCGCCGGGCCCGGGTGTGCCCGGTGCTGTCCCGGGTGGACGCCGTCGCCGCGCGGGGCGAGCTGACCGTGCTGCTCGGGGCGAACGGCACGGGCAAGTCGACGCTGCTGCGGACGCTCGCCGGGCTGCAGCCCGCGCTGGGCGGCGCGGTGACCCTCGACGGCACCGACCTGCTGGCGCTGCGGCCGCCCGAACGGGCCCGCCGGGTCGGTGTGGTGCTGACCGACCGGCCGGACCCCGGGCAGCTGACCGGCCGCGACGTCGTCGAGCTGGGGCGGTTGCCGCACACCGGCGCCGCCGGTGTGCTCACCGCGGGGGACGAGGCCGCCGTCGACGCCGCGATCGACGCGGTCCGCGCCGGCCCCCTGGCCGGACGTCCGTTGGCCCGGATGTCCGACGGCGAGCGGCAGCGGATGATGGTCGCCCGCGCACTGGCCCAGCAGCCGTCGCTGCTGCTGCTCGACGAGCCGAGCGCGTTCCTCGACGTCTCCTCCCGGGTCGCGCTGCTCGGGACGCTGCGCCGGCTCGCGCGGGAGCAGGACCTCGCGGTGCTGCTGTCCACCCACGACCTGGAACCGGCGCTGCGCCTGGCGGACCGGGCCTGGCTGCTCGACGGCGCCGGCGCGCTGCGCACGGGGACGCCCGGCGAGCTGGCCGCCTCCGGTGCGGTGGGGGCGGCGTTCGACACCGACGAACTGGCCTTCGACGCGCCCACCGGGACGTTCCGCCTGCGCGTCTGAGGCGCCGTGCCGCAGTGCCGCCGTGCCGCAGTGCTGGCGCGCTGCCCTGCACCCGTCCGACCGTATCGCCCCCGTCCGCTCGTGCCCGGCGTCGGGATGCGAGCGGCGGGGCCGGAAGCCGTGCGACGCCGCGCGTAGCGGGGGTGTGCCGTGGGTGCGGGGGCGGAGCGCGGAGTGGGCCGGAGCTGCGGAGCGGGCTCCGGCCAGTGGCAGGGATCACCCGGACGGCGTCGTGACCAGCGGATGCGGGCCGGTCGAGCGCGACCGGCCGCGCCGACGGAGCGCCGCCCGGGTCCGGTACCGCAGCCCGGCCGATGGCGCCCGTGGCGTCGGCGGCACGACGCTGCCCGGAGTCGCTAGGTTCGCCTCGACCGCGCGGCCCGTCCGGGTGCGCGCACCCGAACACGAGGAGATGCGATGACGCACGCCGCGAGCGCGGCCGAGCTCGAGTCGCTGCTGCTGACCCGGTCGCTCGATGACCCGGAGCTCGCCGCGGCCACCGAGCGGACGTCCGACACCCGGGTCCTACCCGACGTGTCGGTGGTCAAGGTCGGTGGACAGAGCTTCATCGACCGTGGCCGTGAGGCGGTGTTCCCGCTGGTCGAGGAGCTGCTGGAGGCCCGGTCGACGCACCGGCTGCTGATCGGCACCGGCGGCGGCACCCGCGCCCGGCACGCGTACTCCCTGGCCGCCGAGCTCGGCCTGCCCACCGGTGTGCTCAGCTCGGTCGGCAGCGCCGTCGCCGGGCAGAACGCCACCATGCTCGGCTACCTGATGGCCCGGCACGGGGTGCCGGTCGTCGCCGGGGGCGGGTTCGACGCGCTGCCCCTGTCGTTGTCCGAGGTCCGGGCGGCGATCTTCGCGGGCATGCCGCCGTACGCGATGTGGCAGCCCCTGCCGACGAGGGCGTGATCCCGCCCTACCGCACCGACGCGGGCTGCTACCTGGTCGCCGAGACCTACGGCTGCAAGAACATGATCTTCGTCAAGGACGAGGACGGCCTCTACACCGCTAACCCGAAGAACGACCCGTCGGCGACGCTGATCCCGGAGATCACCGTCGACGAGCTGATCGAGCGGGACCTCCCCGACCTGATCGTCGAGCGCCCGGTGCTGGAGCTCATGCGGCACGCGACGCACGTCCGCTCGATCCAGATCGTCAACGGTCTCAAGCCCGGCAACCTCACCGCGCGCTCGCCGGCGAGCACGTGGGCACGATCATCACCGCGGGAGACGCCCGATGAGCACCACCCACCCAAGGACGTCGAGTCCCCGCTGGCCCGCCAGACCCTGCTCGACCGCGAGCAGGTCCGCCCCGTCGACCAGCAGCAGCCGGTCATCCGGATGCTGCCCCGCCTGCGCGTCGTCGTGCTCGGCGGCCGCTCGATCATCGACCGCGGCCGCGACGTGCTGCTGCCGATCGTCGAGGAGCTGCGCGCCGCGATCTCCGGGGACCCGCTGCTGATCGCCACCGGCGCCGGGATCCGCGCCCGGCACGCGCTCGGCGTCGGCCTCGACCTGGGCCTGCCGACCGGTGCGCTCGCCGAGATCGCCGGTCGTGAGGCCGAGCAGAACGGGCATCTGGTCGCCGCGCTGCTCGCCGAGCAGGGCGTCGCCTACCTCGGGCACGACACGGTCGCCCACCAGCTCCCGGTGCACCTGGCCGCGTCCAACGCCGCCGTCACCAACGGCTACCCGCCCTACGGCGTGCACGAGCTGCCCGCGGCGGCGGGGAAGATCCCGCCGCACCGCACCGACACCGGCGCGCTGCTGCTGGCCGACGCCTGGGGTGCCGCGTCGCTGACCTACGTCCGCGACGTCGACGGCGTGCTCGACGGGGGCCTCGACGGGGGCACCGTGCTGCGCACGGCGACCGCGGCCGACCTGCTCGCCGATCCCGCCCGGCCCCTGCCGATCGACCGGGAGGCCCTGCGCACGCTGCAGCGCGCCCGGCACGTCCGGTCGGTGCAGATCGTCAACGGCACCGTCGCCGGGACCGTGACGAAGGCCCTCGCCGGGGAGCACGTCGGGACCGTCGTCTCGGCCTGACCGCGGCACGCGGACCGGAGGAGTCCGGGTTCGGTGCCACGGTCGGCGCCATGGCACCTATGGCACCGACGGCACCGCTGGCACCGAACCCGTTCCCCGTCCCGCAGGCGGAGATCGACCGTCTGCACGCCCGCCTCGACGACACCCGCTGGCCGGACGTGCCGTCCGGCGCGGGGTGGTCCTACGGCGTCCCGCCCGGTCACCTGCGTGAGCTCGCCGACCGCTGGCGGCACCGCTTCGACTGGCGGGCCGTGGAGGAGCGGCTGGCCGCGGACTCCGTCGTCGTCGACACCCCCGACCACGCCGGGGTGCACGCGCTGTACCGCCGTTCGACGCGGCCCGATGCCGTCCCGCTGCTGCTGGTGCACGGCTGGCCGTCCACCCCGGCGGAGTTCCTCGGGCTGCTGGGGCCGCTCACCGAACCCGGGGACGCGACGCTCCCGGCGTTCCACGTCGTCGCCCCGTCACTGCCCGGGTTCGGGTTCTCCGGTCCGACCCGCGACCTCGGCTGGGACGTCGACCGGCACGCCCGCTGCCTCACCGACCTCATGTCGGCCCTGGGCCACGACCGCTTCCTGGCCCAGGGCGGCGACTACGGCTCGATGATCGCGCCCGAGATCGCCCGCCGGGATCCCGGCCGGTGCTCGGGGTGCACCTCAACGCGCTGGTCGGCGCGTCCCCCGACCCGTCGGCGGCCGACCCGCTCGCCGGCCTGACCGACGCCGAGCGGGCCCGTGTCGCCGAGCTCGGCGAGACCTGGCCCGGGCGCAGCGGCTACGCCGCGATCCAGAGCACCCGCCCGTCCACGCTCGGCTACGCGATGACCGACTCCCCGGTCGGGCTGCTGGCCTGGCACCTCGAGTGGTTCGTCGACTACGACCCGGACACGACCCGGCAGACCCCCGTGGACCCGGACGCCTACCTCGCCGACGTCGCGAGCTTCTGGTTCACCCGCACCGCCGGGTCCGCGATGCGCCTGTACCGGGAGATCGCGCCCACGGCGTTCCGGGAGACCCGCCCGCCGTCGGGGGTGCCGACCGCGGTGCTGAACCTGCTCGGCGACCACGCCGTGCGGCCGTTCGTGGAGCGCTCGCACCGGGTGGTGCGCTGGACCGAGCACGACCGCGGCGGGCACTTCGCCGCGCTGCAGGCCCCGGACCTGCTGCTCGACGACGTCCGGGCCTTCGCCGCGACCCTGTCCGGGGCGATCGGCACCTGAGCGCCGCCGGGCGAGGCCGGCGTCCCCCGAACCGGACGAAACAGCTGTAACGGCGCGTCACACGGGTGTCATCCGGACGGGGCACCGTCGTCGCATCCGACCGAGGAGGAGCGATGGCGACCACCGCACCCCGACCCGCGCCCACGCCGGACCGCAGTGACATCGAGACGATGCCGCCGCTGCGCGAGGCCGTCCCGCTCGGGCTGCAGCACGTGCTGGCCATGTTCGCCAGCAACCTGACCCCGGCGTTCCTGCTGGCCGCCGCGGTGGAGGCGACACCGGCCCAGCGGACCCTGCTCATCCAGGGGGCGCTGCTGTGCGCCGGCCTCGCGACGCTGCTGCAGACCATCGGGTTCTCCATCGTCGGCGGCCGGCTGCCGATCATGATGGGCTCGGGGTTCGTGTTCATCTCGGTCGCGGTGCCGCTGGCCGCCGAGCGCGGGCTCGCCGCGGTATGGGGCGCGGTGCTGGTCACCGCGGTCGTCCAGGTGGTGATCGCGCTGAACATCCACCGGATCGCCTGGCTGTTCCCGCCCCTGGTCACCGGCACGATCATCCTGGTGATCGGGCTCGGTCTGCTGCCGTCGGCGTTCACCCTCGCCGCGGGCGGGGCGGGCTCGCCGACCTTCGGCGCCGCGGCGAACCTGGGGCTGGCCGCGTTCGTGCTCGTCCTCGCCGTCGTGCTCAACCGGTGGGGGCGCGGGCTGCTCGGCACGGCGGCGGTGCTGATCTCGCTGGTCGTGGGCTACCTCGTCGCGCTGGCGCTGGGCATGGTGGACCTGGCCGGGGTCGGGCCCGCGGGCTGGGTGGCGTTCCCGACGCCGTTCGCGTTCGGGCTGAGCTTCGACGTGGTCGCGATCCTGACCGTGGCCGTCGTCGGCGTGGTCAACATGGTCGACTCCGTGGGGACCGTCAACGCCGTCACCCAGGCCGGGGCCCGGCGCCCCGCCACCACCCGGGAGCTGCGCGGCGGGATCCTCGCCGAGGGCGGCAGCGCGCTGCTCGGCGCGGTCTTCTCCGCGCTGCCCACCACCATGTTCAGCCAGAACATCGGGCTCATCGCGCTCACCCGCCAGATGAGCAGGCACGTGGTGACGATCGCGGCCGGGGTCCTCGTCGCGATGGCGCTGCTGCCCAAGGCCGCGGCGGTGATCGGGGCGACGCCGCCCGCGGTGCTCGGGGGCGGGGTCGTGCTGCTGTTCGGAATGGTGTGCGCCATCGGGATCCAGATGCTCACCGAGCGCGGCCTCGACCAGCGTGCCCTGGTGGTCGTCGCGCTGTCGGTCGGGCTCGGGCGCGGCCTGGCGTCGGTGCCGAACCTGCTGGCGCTGGTGCCCGGGCAGTGGCGCCCGCTGCTGGAGTCCGGCGTCGTCGTGACGGCGGTGGTGGCAGTGCTGCTGAACCTGGTGCTGCCGGGCCGTCCCGAGCGAGACGCCGCGACGGCGGGCACACCGCCCGCGTGAGGACCGGCTGGCCGGCCGTGGCGGGTCAGGCCACCGGGGCCGGCGGCACCGGTGCCGTCGCCGTCCGCCCGGCCGTCCTCCCGGCCCGCCGCCGTGTCCGGGACGCCACCAGCGCCGCGACGGTCAGCACCACCAGCCCGGCGACCGCGACGAGGAACGGCACCGAGCCCGGGTCCCCGCCGTAGGCGCCGATGGTCACGAACGCCACGGCCGAGGGCAGCACGCCCAGCACGGACCCGGCGAGGTAGTCGCGCAGCCGGATCGCGGTCAGCCCGCAGGCGTAGCTGAGCACCGGGAACGGGATCACCGGCAGCAGCCTGCCCCCGGCGACGGCCCACAGCCCGCCCCGGCGCAGCCGTGCGTCGAGACGGCGGATGCGGGCGCTGCCGATCCCGGCGACGACCTCGCGGCCCAGCGTCCGCGACAGCACGAAGCCGATCAGCGAGCCGGCGGCGACCGCGGTCATCGTCGTCGCCAGGCCGACGGGCAGGCCGAACAGGACGCCGGCGGCGATGCCCATCACGGTCGCGGGCGCCGGGACCAGGGTGAACCCGACGAACAGCAGCGTGAACAGGACCGGCGCCGCCCAGCCCGCGGCCGCCGTCGTCGCACGGACGCCCTCGACCGTCGGCCAGCCGGTGACCAGCAGGACCGCGGAGCCCGCGATCACCAGCGTCACCAGCAGCACGGGTCGCCACCATCGGGCCACCGTCGACCACCTCCACCCGGATCTACGAGCGGGGGTACCCGCGGGGTTCGGGTGAGCATCGGCACGACCCGGTGAACGGCGACCGGTGTGCGGCGGCCGACGGTGTCCGGTGTGCGGGTGTCCGGTATGACACAGTTGTCGCCCTGATGAGACGTCCTGCGCGCACCCGCACCCTGCTGGGGTGGATCGCCGTCGCGTTCGTCGGGGTGTGGATCGTCGGGACGGTCGCGTTGATCGCGGCGGCGGGCGAGCGCGGCGCCGACGACCCCGCTGCGCTCTACGACCGTGCCGGCGCTGCGCTGCGGAGCCCCGACGGCGGTGCTCGGCTGCACGAGCTGCTGTTCGACGCCCCGGACCGGGGTTTCGCCGACGACTACGTCGAACGCCTGCAGGCGGCCGGGTCACCCGTCGTGCTGCCCACCGGAGCGGACCGGGTCGAGATCCGCTCGGGTCCGGTGCTGGTGACGCTGTCGGTCACCGAGGAGGCGGGCCGCTGGTACCTCAGCCTCCTGCCGCCCGGCGGGCAGGAACCCGGCTGACCCCGGGGCATCGCCACGGCCTCCTCGGCCGGAGCGCGGGCCCGGGGGCGGCCGCGACGACGACACCGGGGAACCCGGTCAGCAGCCGCGGCACGACCCGGCGCAGCCGCCGGACGGCGGCGGGAGCGTCGACGTCGTCGAGGCGGGCCTGCAGGACCAGCTCCCCGTTACCCACTTCTCATGACGACCGGACCTCGGACTGCTCCGTCCGCAGCAGCTCCGTGACGTCCGTCCGGAACTGCATCGCGCGGTACGGCCAGTGGGTGGTGGTGTTCCACTGGCTGACGACGAGGTGCAGGTCGTCGAGCGTCGAGCCGGGGACGACGTAGCCGCCGTAGAGCTGCGCGACGCGGCCGGTGGCGTGGTCCTCGTCGTCCCAGCCGCAGCCGGTGAGCACGGTGGTCCGCGGGGCACGGTGCAGGTCGGCGTTCGGCCGATCGAGCAGCAGCGTGTCGATCCGGTAGTTCCCGGCGTCGAAGACGGTGAGCAGCAGGTGCTCGCGCCCGTCCGGGCCCGGGACCCGGCGCAGGTTGAGCTCGCCGAAGGCACCCGGAAGCGTCAGCGTCGGCGGGTTGCCCCAGTCCCAGCGCTCCCCGGCGAAGCCCCACGGCTCCCACGCGTCGCGGTCGGTGATCCGGTCGGCGGGCACCCGGTGCAGCAGCAGACCGTCGCGGCGCTGGAAGCCGGTGGTGTAGGCGTAGACGTACCCGTCGCCGCCGTCGCACCAGGTCAGCTGCTGGAACAGGCCGTCGTGGTGGTCGCCGGGCCAGTCGCAGCCGGTGCGCTCCCAGGTGACGCCGTTGTCGCGGGAGGCGATGATCTCGCTCCACAGCACGTTGCCGAGGCCCTTGTTGGCCATGACGTGCAGGTACATCGTGTCGCCGACGGTGATGACGTCGGCGGGCAGGATCGTGGTGACGCGGCGGTGCAGCCGGAACCAGTTCGTCGCCGGCTTGCTGACGAGCCGGCAGGCGTAGTCCGCGGTGTCGCCACCGGAGCCGGTCCAGCGCAGGCCGGTCCGGAACCCGTCCGGGTCGGCGAACAGCACGACCGGGGAGCGCCAGCCGGGCCCGCCGACGCCGGCCCGCTCGAAGGTGTCGCCGAAGACGGCGACCAGGCGCCCGTCCGGCGCGGTGGCGAGGATGCCGAGGTCGGTGCCGCCGATCCCGAACCGGTCGGTGTGCCCGGGCCCGGTCAGGTCGGCGATCTTGGTCGTGACGGCCATGGCGGCGACCCTACGGCCGGTACCGCGCGATCGCGGCGCGGGTCGCGGGCAGCGCGAACACCTCCGCGAAGGTGTCGACGCTGGCCTCCACCGATCCGGTGATGCCCTGCTCGCGCCAGGTCTCGAGCAGCTCCTTCTGCGCCGCCAGGACCTCGCGGGTCGGGGCGAGCAGGGCCGCGACGAGCTCGTCGACGGCGGCGTCGAGCCCGGCGGGGGAGTCGACGAGCCGGTTCACCAGCGGGGCCGTCCCGGGTTCGTCGACCCGGTGCACGCTGCCGGTCAGGACCATCTCCTGGGCGAGCGCGGCGCCGACGTAGCGGGGCAGCAGCGCCGCGTCGACCACCGAGGGGATCCCGAGGCGCACCTCGGGCAGCCCCACCCGCACCCCGGTGTGGGCGACGCGCAGGTCGCAGGCCATGGCCAGCTCGAACGCGGCACCCAGGCAGGCGCCGTTCAGCCGGGCGATGGTCGGGACCGGCGCGGTGCGCACCGCACGCAGGCAGGCCGCGAGCCGGGTGATGATCGCGCGACCGTCGCCGGGGTCGGCGTCGCGGAAGGCGTCGAGGTGCATCCCGGCGCCGAAGGCCCGGTCCCCGGCCCCGGTGACCACGATGACCCGCACCCGGTCCGGGAGGTCGGTGACGGCCGCGGCGACCGCGTCGACGTCGACGAGGTGCAGGGCGTTCGCGGCGTCGGGGCGGTCCAGGGTGACGGTCCGGACGGGGCCGTCGTCGCGCACCCGCGGGGTCCCCATCAGTGCACCGTCCGCGGCGGCGCGGCCGCCGCGGCCACCGCGTCGGCGAACACCTGCGGCGCCTCGACCGGGACGAAGTGCCCGACGCCGTCGACGGCGGTGACGGTCACCTCGGTGAAGAACTCCGGGAGCCGGTCGGACCAGTCGCGTGGGAACAGCGGGTCGTGCTCGGGCCACAGGAACGCCGTCGGGACGGTGACCCGGTCGGCCGGTTCGGGCGCGGTCTCGGCCAGCGAGCGGGCGACCGCGCCACCGCCGGAGCGGTACCAGTTGATCGACGCGACGAACGCGCCCGGCGCCCCGTAGACGGCGGCGAGGTGGTCGAGGCGCTCGTCGTCGGGGGTGAACCCGGGCCCGGACCAGTGCGACCAGAAGTGGCGCAGGTACGCGCGGGCGGCACGGGTGTCGCCGTCGACGAGCTCGCGGGCCAGGTCGAGCTGGTGGAAGGACTGGTACCAGAACTCGCGCACCGGGTCCTCGCCCAGGATCCGCCTGCCGACACCGGGCGCCGGCGGGGTGACGACGAGCGCGCGCAGCAGGTCGGGCCGGTCCGCGGCGATCTGCTGGCCGACGCGGCTGCCGACGTCGTAGCCCGCGACGACCACCCCGGACAGGTCCAGCTCGTCCAGCAGCGCGGTCAGCGAGCGTGCCTGCGCGGCCGCCGAGTACTGCTCGGCCGGGTCGCGGTCGTGCTTCTCGGACGCGCCGAACCCGCGAAGGTCGGGGACGACCACGTCGTGCGCCGGGGCCAGCCGTGCGGCGACGGCGGCCATGTCCGTCCGGTCGCCCGGCCAGCCGTGCAGCAGCAGGACCGGCGGCGCACCGGGCTCGCCGTGGCGGTCGTAGGCCAGCCGGAAGCCGTCGGTGGCGGTGGACAGTGGCATCGCGGGGATCCTCCGGGGTCGTGGGGCGGCACCGGACCGCCCGGCCCGGTCTACCGAGAAGTGATGATGGGGTGCCCGGCGCGCGGCAGCGATACTCGGTTCGTTCCTCTCCCGATCGGTCCGGTCGATTTGTCGGGCCGCACCGGATACGGTTCGCCGACCGTTCGGCCGACACGTCAGGGGGAACCGTGTCCCAGCCAGCCAGCACCGGAACGACGGAGCGTCACCGTCTTCCGGTCCGGACGCTCGTCGCGGCGTCCATCGGCAACGCGGTCGAGTGGTACGACTGGACGATCTACGCGACGTTCTCGATCTACTTCGCGACGCAGATCTTCCCGGCCGACAGGGCCGCGCTCATCGCGACGCTGGCGACCTACGCGCTGGCCTTCTTCTTCCGGCCGTTGGGCGGTCTGCTGCTGGGCCGGTTCGCCGACCTCAAGGGTCGTCGGACCGCGATGCTGGTGACGATCCTGCTGATGGCGGGCGGCTCGTTCGTGATCGGCCTGCTGCCGACGTTCTCGATGATCGGCTGGTTCGCCCCGGTCCTGCTGCTGCTGGCCCGCATCGCGCAGGGCATGTCGCTGGGCGGGGAGGTCTCCAACGCCTCGGCCTACCTCGCCGAGATCGCCCCCCGTGAGCGGCGCGGGCGCTACTCGTCGTTCTTCTACATCTCCACCGGCACCGCGGTGCTGTTCGCCTCGCTCACCGGTTTCGTGCTGGCGGCGACGCTGACCGACGACCAGCTCGCCGCCTGGGGCTGGCGGATCCCGTTCCTGCTCGGCGGGGTGCTCGGCGTCATCGGGCTCTGGATGCGCCGTCAGATGAGCGAGACCGAGCAGTTCGAGGACAACAAGGAGTCGGCGGCCCGGATCCGCAACCCGCTCCTGCTGACCCTGCGCGAGCACCCGAAGGCGGTGGCGCAGCTCGTCGGCTTCACGATCCTGCACACCCTCTGCTACTACACGTTCTTCTCCGCGCTGACGCCGTTCGCCACCCGCTCCCGCGGCGCCGACGCGACCGAGGTGTTCCTCGCGCTCTCGATCGCCACGGCGATCTTCGTCCTCCTGCAGTACCCGATGGGGGCCGCCGCCGACCGCTGGGGCCGCCGACCCCAGATGCTCGTCTGGTCCGCGGCCACCGCGCTGCTCGTCGTCCCGCTGTCGTTCCTCATCGGGCCCGGCTTCTGGAACATGTTCGTCGTGTTCACCGTCGGGCTGGGGCTCTACACGGCGATGACCTCGGTCGCGCCGGCGATCATGAGCGAGCTGTTCCCGACGACGGTCCGCGCCCTGGGGATCGGCGCCTGGTACAACCTGACCGTCGCCGTGTTCGGCGGGACGGCGCCGCTGGTCATCGCCTCGCTGCAGGAGGCGGACCTGGCGATCCTGTTCTTCGTCTACGTCGCCGTCGGGGCGGTGATCTCCTTCGTCGCGGTGCTGACCCTGCCGGAGACGAAGGGCTCCGCCCTGAGCTGACCCGGTAACCCGGTACCCCGCGAGCAGGGGCGGAGCGGGGTGCGGGTTGTACCGTTGATCGACACGCCGACGTTTCGATGGAGAGCTCGCGATGACCAGCACCGCACCGGCCGACACGCTCCGACACCTCGCGCACGGCGCCACCCTGGAGGAGGGCCTCGGCTTCTTCGACGCGCTGCCCGCCGTCGGGGTCGAGGAGATGCTGGGCGACTGGTCGGGCGGTGAGATCCCCACCGGCAACCCGATGGACGGGCTGCTGGCCCGCTTCGGCTGGCACGGCAAGCGGTTCGACGGCGTCGACGACGTCCACCCGCTCGTCATGGACCACCCCCGCGGCGGCCGGTTCTCCCTCAACCCCGCCCTGGTCCCGCTGCCCGCGCTGCTGCGCTACCCGGCCGCGCTGCGCAACGCGACCCTCGCGCGGATCGCCCGCACCGCGGGCCCCGCGCTCGCCACCCGGGCCCCGAAGGCGCGGTTGCGCATCACCGAGTACCGCGGGGTCGCCAGCGCCACCATGTGCTACGACGACCTGCCGATCCACGACGTCTTCCGCCGCGTCGACGACGACACCGTGCTCGGCGCCATGGACATGCGCGGCCTGGCCCAGCCGTTCCTGTTCTTCCTGCGTCGCGAGTGACCGGCCGTCTCCCGCCGAGCGCCGCCGCGCCGCGGTCTCAGGTCCGGTAGGAACGGACGAGGGCACGCAGCCCCAGCACGGCCGCGACCATGAGGAGCAGGTAGCCGAGCAGGCCGTTGAGCGCGAGGCCGGGTCCGACCTCGGGACCGGTCGGCGCGGTCAGCAGCAGTGCCGCCATCAGCCCGGTCGCGGCGGCGAGTGCGCTGGTCACGAGCTGGCCGACGACACCGGCCGCCGGACGGGCGAGGTGCCCCGCCCGGGGGGCCACGCGGACGGTGAGGGTGCCGGCCTCCAGCGCGCCGACGATCCGGTCGACGCGGTGCGGGAGCCGCCGCAGCATCGGCAGGAGCAGGACGGCTTCGGTGGTCAGCCGCCGCCTCAGGTCGTCGGGGTCGGTGCCGGTGGTCAGCCGGGTGGTGGCGTACCGGCGGGCTTCGGCGACCAGGTCGAACCCCGGGTCGAGCGCGGTCAGCGTGCCGTCGAGGGTGCCGATCGCGCGGAACACCGCGGCCAGCTCGGGCGGGGCGGTCACGCCGTGGTCGGCGAGGATCCGGACGAGGTCGACGAACACGGCCGGGTCGGTCCCGCCCCCGGAGGCGGTGAACCGGGCGAGGAACCGGCCGAGGTCGCGGTCCAGGCGGCGTTCGTCGAGGGCGTCGGGGGCGTCCGCGATCTCCAGCAGGACGTCCCGGACGTCGGACGCGTCGCCGCCGTCGACGGCGACCAGCAGCCGGACCAGCGACGCCCGGAGACCGGCGTCGAGGACACCGACCGAGCCGAGGTCGAGCCAGACCAGCTGCCCGGCTCCGTCGGGGGTGTCGGTGTAGAGGATGTTGCCCGGATGCGGGTCGGCGTGGAAGCGGCCGCCGACCATGATCTGGGTGAGCAGCGCCTCCAGCAGCGCATGCGCGAACCGGGGTCGCAGCTGCGGCGGGGCCTCGGTGACCGGTCGGCCGTGGATCCGCTCGAGGACCAGCAGCCGGGCCGTGCTGTGCTGTGCGTACACCGCAGGCGTGCGGACCACGGCGGCCGGCCCCGGGTCGACCGCGGCGAGGTTGCGCCGCTCCATCCGGAAGTCCAGCTCCTCGCGCAGCGACGCCGCGAAACCGTCGACCAGCGCGACGACGCCGAGCCGCGCCGCCCACGACGCGCGCCGCTCCAGGCGGCGGGCGAGCCGGGCCAGGATCTCCATGTCGTCGGCGCCGACGGGGGCGATCCCCGGCCGCTGCACCTTGAGGACGACATCGCCGCCGTCGAGCAGCGTCGCGGTGTGCACCTGGGCGATGGACGCCGTCGCGAGCGGCTCGGGGTCGATCCGGGAGAACACCGTGGCGGGGTCGGCGCCCAGCTCGGTCCGGATCACGGTCTCCACCGCGCTCCACGGCACCGGGCGTGCCCGTGACTGGAGGTGGGTGAGCTCGTCGACGAACTCGGGCGGGAGCAGGTCCGGCCGGGTGGCGAGGATCTGACCGAGCTTCACGAAGGACACGCCCGCGTCCTCCAGCGCCGCGCGGACCGACCGGGCCAGCCGGGTCCGGCCCTCCGGGGTGGCGAGATCGGGACGCTGACGGGTGAACACGTACGCGGCCAGGCCGCGCCGGAGCAGGATCCGGGTGATCGCCGCGAAGCGCCGCGCACGGGACCGCCGGCCGGGGAGACTGCGGACCAGGGCGACCGGCCCGGGCAGCGACCCGCTGGGCACCAGCACCTCGGCCAGGACCAGCAGCACCATGGCGAGCAGCGTCGCCAGCATGCCGCCGAGCAGCACGTACCACAGCAACGGGAACGGTGCGGGGATCGCCGTGGCCGTGGCCGTGGCCGTGGCCGCGACCGCGGCCGGGGTGATCGCCTCCATGATCGGCACGGCGGCCCCGAACGCGACGGCACCGGCCGCGAGACGGCGCGACACCGAGAAGTCGAGCTGCAGCGGGCGGCTCACCACCCCGCTGAGCAGCAGCGTCCCGAGTACGGCCGTGATCGCGCTCCCGAACCAGTCCACGCCCGAAGCGTCCACCGAGGACGGTCGGAGCGGGTCCGGGACACCCCCGGGATCACCCGGACACGTGATCCCCGGCGGGTGACGAGGGTCGTCCCGGATGTCCGGCGCCCCGGCCGGTTCGACGATCGTCGGGAACGGCGCCGGTCCGGTGCGCCCGAGGGAGGTGTCCGGTGCGACGATCCGGTGTCCGAGCAGTCCGCGTCGCGGCCGTCGTGGTGAGCACGATGGTCGCCCTGCTGTGCGGGGCGGCCGCCCCGGCCGTCGCGGCCACCACACGGCTCGGCGACGATGCCGTCGTCGACGACTACGTCGGAGCGTTCCATCCCCCCGGCCTCGCCGCCGCCGTGCTCACGCCGGACGGCCGCACCCGGTTCCTGCTCCGCGGCACCGACGGTCGTGGCGAGCCGGTCACCGAGGACACCCGCTTCCGGATCGCCTCGATGAGCAAGGCGTTCACCTCCGTCGCGGTGATGCGGCTCGTCGACGCCGGACGGGTCCGGCTCGACCAGCCGGTCGGCGAGCTGCTGCCCGAGCTCGACCTCGGCGACCCCCGCTCGGCCCGGATGACCCTGCGGCACCTGCTCTCCCACACCTCGGGACTGTCGAACGAGCGCTACGACGAGTACGCGCTGCCGGTCGCCGGCTCGACGGCGGAGGTCGTCTCCGACCTCCGGGGTGTGGGGCTGGTCGCCGAGCCGGGCACCCGGTTCGAGTATTACAACACCAACTACGTCCTGGCCGCCCGCGTCGTCGAGCGAGTGACCGGCCAGGACGTCGACACCCACCTCGCCGAGCAGGTCCTCGCCCCGCTCGGCATGACCTCGACGACCTCGACGGTGCGGTGCGACCAGCAGCCGCCCGACCTCGCACCCGGGCACATCGGGGCGTTCGCGGTGCGGGTGGCCGTGCCGGAGCTCCCGGGCCTGTGCGCCGGGAACGGCGGCGTCGTCTCCACCGTGGCCGACATGGCGACCTGGGCACGGTTCCAGACCGGTGACGGCACCACGGCCTCGGGACGGCGGCTGCTCACCCCGGAGTCGCTGCGGGAGACCCACACCGCACAGCCCGGGGCCCAGGGCTACGGCCTGGGCTGGCGAGAGGTCCCGCTTCCCGGCACGTCGCCCGCGGTCGGCCACGGCGGCACGCTGGCCACGTTCACCGGTGACATCACCCTCCGCGACGCCGGCGTCGCCGCGGTCGTGCTGACGAACTCCGGTGGCGCGCCGTCCGAGCTCACCGCCGCCCTCGTCGCCGTCGCCGAGGGACGTGTCCCCGCGGGTGCGACGAACCCGCTCACCGCGGTGGACCTCGTCCTGGCCGGTCTGACCACGACGGTCCTGCTGCTCGGTGCGACGGGGGTGTGGCGGGCGCGCCGGTGGGCCGTCCGGCGCGGCCGGGCCCGGTGGCGGCTGGTGGTCCCCGTCCTCCCGGTCGTCGTGGGGACGGCTCTCCCGTTCGTCGTGGGTGCCTCGACCGGCCTGACGGGGTGGGGCGCGGCCCTGTACGTGACGTGGCTGCTGCCGATGACCACCGTGCTCGCGGTGGCCCTGGTGGTGGCCGGGACGGCCGTGCTGCTCGCCCGTGTCTCCCACCTCCGGTGGCGCCGGTCCGACCGGCCCGCCGACGCGTGACCGGCGCGGGACCGGTCGTCACCCGGGCGCTCCGATGACGTGGGCCGCTCGCGGTCACGCCCTTCTTTGCTCCGCGGCTCCGTGGACGGCCCGGGGTCAGGACCGCCGGTGCGTGTCACCGTCGGCGGTGCACTTCAGCGGCTGAACGGAGGGCCCCACTGCTTATGGTGGGGCCACGGTCTCACGACGCGAGCCACGCGACCGACCCCACGAGGAGGGCCGCCATGCCCGTACACCCGTCGCAGATCGACCCGGAGCTGCGGCGTCGCGGAACGCTGATCCGCAGGATCCGGTCCGCACGGACCGAGGAGCAGCTGCGCCGATCGAGCGCCCTCCCCGGGCCCGTCGACCGGCTGCTGCGCAGGCGGGTGCCCGCCGGTCTGGTCCGCAGCGAGGAGTGGATCCGGCGGCCGGACGGGTCGCGGCTGCGCATCCTGGTCTACCGGGCGCGGGACGCCCGGCCCGATGCTCCCGGACTGCTCTGGCTCCACGGCGGCGGGTACGCCACGGGAGCCCCCGAGTTCGAGGCGTTCTCCCTCCGGCCCCTGATCGCGGGGAGCGGCGCCGTCGTCGTCTCACCGGACTACCGCCTCAGCCCGGTGGCGCCGTACCCGGCCGCGCTCGACGATTCCTACGCGGCGCTGCTCTGGCTGAGGGACAACGCCGTCCGGCTCGGCGTGCGGCCCGACCAGATCGCGGTCGCGGGCGGCAGCGCGGGCGGCGGGCTGACCGCGGCGCCGACGCTCTACGCGCGCGACGAGGGCGAGGTCGCCGTCGCCTTCCAGATGCCGCTGTACCCCATGATCGACGATCGCGGAGAGACCGAGTCCGGGCGGGACAACGACGCGCCGGTCTGGGACTCCGTGACCAACCGGTCGGCGTGGCGGTTGTACCTCGGCGACCTGTACGGCTCCGCGGACGTTCCGGCGTACGCGGCTCCGGCGCGGGCGACGGACCACGCCGGGCTCCCTCCGACGATGACCTTCGTGGGCAGTCTCGACCCGTTCCGGGACGAGACCGTCCACTACGTGGACAACCTGCGTGCGGCCGGCGTCTCGGTGGAGTTCCGCGAGTTCGCCGGCGCCTACCACGGCTTCGACGTGCTCGTTCCGAAGGCGTCGGCGAGCCGGGCTGCCGCCGCGTTCCGTGACCAGTGGTTCGGGCACGCGGTGCGGACCCACTTCGCCCCGCAGCCTTGATCGCGACCGGGCGAGCGGCACCGACAGGCCGTCGATGATCGAGGGGAGAGCGGGTTCCGCCCGTGCCGTCCTGCGCTCGTCGCGTCGGGCTACGAGGCGGGCCCGTCGACGACCTGGACGACGCCGTCGGCGGTGCCGGTGACGAACAGCCGCCCGGTGTCCGGGTCGACGGCGACCGTGTTCGGCTGGCGCACGGTGGGGATCCGGGCGACCTCCCGCGGCGTCGGCTCGGTCATGTCGTAGCCGACGAGCAGGTTCGCCCCGGTGGCGGTGACCCACACGCGGTCGCGGACCGGGTCGTAGGCGATGCCGTAGGGCTCCCCGGGCAGGTCCACCCGTCCGACCTCGGCCGGGGTGCCCGCCGGGTCGACGACGATCAGGTGCCCGCCCCGGGTGTCGGTCGCGATCAGGCGGCCGTGCCGGTCGGCGACCAGGTGGGTCGGGCCGTCCCCGGCCGGGAGCTCGCGGATCCCGTCGCCGGTCGCGGCGTCGTAGACGGTGAGGGTGTTCTCGCGGACGTCGACGAGTCCCACCCGGTCCCCGGCCGGGGCGAGCCCGGCGGGCTGGGTGACGTCGGTCAGCTGTCGCACCACCCGGTCCCCGCGGACCACGGACACGCTGCCGCCCGCCTCGTTGGCGACGAACACGGTCCCGGCCGCGGTCCCGGTCGCGTCGTGGGCCATCGGGCCGGTCATGACCTCGGAGGACACCCGGCCGTCCGGGAGCGAGACGCGCAGCAGGCCGTTCGCGCTCTCGCTCGGGACCAGCACCGGCCCGCCCGGCCCGGCGAGCTGCAGGTGACGCAGCACGCCCGGCAGCGGCACCCGCCCGGCGACGGCGGCGGTGTCGGCGTCGAGCAGCATGAGCCGGTCGGGCCGGCGCACCCCGACCGCGACGCGCCGCGTCGGCCCGTCGGCGACGATGCCCTCCGGGGCCGCCCCGACCGCGACGATCCGCCCGGGCGGGGTGCCGGTCACCGGGGGCGCGACGCCCGGCTCGGCCGGCGGCGGCAGCGGCTCGGCGAAACGCACCGGGGTGCCCGCCCGCCCCGGCGCCGCCGGTGTGTCGGCAGGCGGGGCCGCACAGCCCACCGCCAGGAGCACCGTGGTCAGGAGCGCCGTGGTCAGGAGTGCCAGGGTCAGGAGCGCCGGGGGCGCCGGGACGGCCGGCGCCCCACGGGTCGTGCGTCCGACTGTCGCCATCTCCCCAGCATCGTCGGCCGGGCCGGTGGCCGCGCGTCGGCCGGAGATCGTCTTGCACCATGAAACGATAGTCGGCTACCATTACGTCCTCGCAGACCGTGCGCACGAGGGAGTGTCACCGTGACGACCACCGAGGCCCCGCAGCTGCCGTTCGACCGTCCGAACATCATCGACGTCGCCCCGCTCTACGCCGTGCTGCGCCGCGAGGGCCCGGTCGTCCCGGTGCGCACCCCGGTCGGTGACCCGGCCTGGCTGGTCACCCGGCACGCCGAGGCCCGTGCCCTGTTCGCCGACCCGCGGCTCGGGCGCTCGCACCCCGAGCCGGAGAACGCCGCTCGGGTGTCGGAGGCCGCGATCCTGGGCGGGCCCAGCGGTGCCTTCGAGCGGGAGAAGGCCGAGCACGAGCGGATGCGCAGGTTGCTGGTGCCCGCGTTCTCCGCCAAGCGGATGCGGCTGCTCGGCGACCACGTCGGCGAGCTCGTCGACGGGTGTCTCGACGACCTCGTCGCGGCGAAGGAGGGCGCGGCCGACGGCGTCGCCGACCTGCACGCCCACCTCGCGTTCCCGCTGCCGGTGCTGGTCATCTGCGAGCTGCTCGGGGTGCCGTTCGCCGACCGCGGCTACTTCCACGGGCTGTCCGAGCGGGTCGCCACGATCCGCTCCGGTGGCGACGCCGACGTCGCGATGGGGGAGTTCCGCGCCTACCTGGGCCGCCTGGCGGATGCCAAGCGTGCGCAGCCGGGGGAGGACGTCGTCACCGACCTCGTCCGCGCCCGCGAGCAGGACCCGGACTTCGGCGAGGAGGAGATGACCCGGCTCGCCGCCGCGCTGCTGTTCGCCGGGCACGAGACGACCGTCGGGCGGATCGACCTCGGAGTCCTCCTGCTCCTGACCGACCCCGCCCGCCGCGACGCCTTCGTCGCCGACATCGACGGGCGGCTGCACGGCACCGTCGAGGAGGTCCTGCGGCTGTCCTCGCCGGGTGGGCTCGCCCTGCTGCGCTACGCCCACACCGACATCGAGGTCGGCGACGTCACGATCCGCCGCGGCGACGCCGTCATGATCGCGACCGCCTCGGCCAACCGGGACGCCGAGGTCTTCGCCGACGCCGACGCCTTCGACCCGACCCGTCGGCCCAACCCGCACGTGTCCTTCGGCTACGGCGGCCACTTCTGCATCGGCGCGAGCCTGGCGCGCACCGAGCTCGCGACGGTGTTCGCGCGGCTGTTCCGGCGGCTGCCCGGGCTGCGCCTCGCCGTCGCCCCGGAGGATCTGGAGGTGCGGGCCGAGCAGGTCACCGGCGGGGTGCGGTCGCTGCCGGTGACCTGGTGACCGGTGACCTGGTGACCGGGGACCGCGGCACCCGCTGATCTCGCGTGGCGCCCCGTGCGCGGAGTGCCACGGACGGCGGCGGGTCGCCACGGGCGCGGCGGTCAGAGGCCGTCGCGCAGGATCCCGTCCATCGCCCGCTCCACGATCGCGGCGATCGTCCAGGACGGGTTGGTGCTGCCGGTCGACCCCGGCACCAGCGCCCCGTCGACGACGTGCAGCCCCGGGTGCCCGGTGACACGCCCGCGGTCGTCGGTCACCCGGCCCAGGACCGCGCCGCCCAGCGGGTGCCACGTCACCGGGTCCAGGGTGCCCAGGTCGAGCACCCCGGTCGGGGCGTCCGCGGCGCGGGCGACCAGCCCGGACAGGCCCGACGGCAACTGCGCGGCCAGGCCGGACACGGTCCGGCCCAGCCCGACGCCGAGCGGGGCGTCGGGCGCGATCAACCGCTGGGTGAGGTCGCGGACGGTGCGCTGGGCGTCGGCGTCGCCGTCGGTGGGCCAGTGCAGGACGGCCTCGCCGGTGGCGGTGTCGAAGCGGAACTCGCCCACCGGGTCGCAGGCCCCGAACCCGGGCAGCGACATCGCCCGGATGTCGAACGGCAGCGGTGCGGGACCGTAGGTGAGCGTGACGGCCTCGGCGCGGTCGTCGGTGGGCGGGCGGATGCCGGCCGCCATCGGTCCGGCCTGCGGTCCGCCCGCGGGCTCGGGGACACCGACGCGCAGCTGGATGCGGTCGCCGTTGTTGCCCCAGAACCGGCCGGCGTCGGCGGTGAGGTCGGGCAGCGTCCCGGTCTCGCGGGCCCGTACGAGCAGCCGGGAGGTGCCGGTCGACCCGGCGGCGAGGAACACCGCGCCGGTGGTGAGCGCGATCCGCTCCTGCACGACGCCGTCGGTGTCGATCCGCTCGACGTCGAGCCGGTAGCGGCCGCCGCCGAGCGCGTGCAGGTCGGTGACCCGGTGCAGCGGGGCGACGGTGACCAGACCGGAGGCCTCGGCGTCGCGCAGGTAGTTCTTGTCCGACGACAGCCGCGCCCCGGAGTTGACCCCGGAGAAGTACTCGCCGACCGACATCGACGGGGTCGCGCGCCCGGCGAACTCGGCGCGCACGACGTCCCAGTCGGTGGCGTTGGGCAGCAGCTGGGCCGTCAGCCCCGCGCGGCGGGCCTGCTCCAGGAACAGCCGGGTGCCGACGTGCGCGGGGTGGGCCAGGACGTCGTCGGGGATCGGCGAGACCCTGACCCGGGCGGCCGCGCGCGGGTAGTGGACCGCGGCGAGCTCGTCGTGGTCGATGCCGGGGATCGCCGCGGAGAACACCGCCGCGTCCGGCCGGATCCAGACTCCGGCGTAGACCAGGGTCGATCCGCCCACCCCGGCCCCGCAGAGCACGCTCATCCCACGCCCGGACACCTTCTCGAACAGTCCGGTGTAGGGCTTGTACAGCGTCGGTGGCTGGCCGGGGAACACCGGCGCGGGCGTCAGCCACGACGAGCGACGGTCCGGGCGCAGGAACGGCGGGAACGTGTCGGCGGCCGGGGTGGTCCAGCGGCGGCCGCGTTCGAGGACCAGGGTGCGCACGCCCGCCTCGGCGAGCCGGGCCGCGGCGATCGACCCGCCGAGCCCGCTCCCGACGACGACGGCCGGAGCGGACATCGCGGTCACGTCCCGGCGCAGCAGGGCGGGCGCGGCGTTCGCGGTCCCGGCGGCGCCGAGCGCGGCGGCGCCGAGCGCGGCACCGGTCAGGAAACCCCGGCGGCTGGTCACCCGCATGCCGCTCAGCCCCCGATCCGGATGTCGGCGACGATCTCGCGGATCAGGCCGCTCTCGTAGCGGAAGGTCTCGTGCACCCGCGCGGTCGTGAGGCCGACCGGGCCCACCCCGACGGACAGGGTGAAGTCCGCGACCACGACGCCGTCCTCGCGCACGCGGTAGGTCTCCTCTGAGAGCGTGTTTGGAAATGGTGGGTGTGTCGGGATGGTCGACACGGCTGGGGTGCTCCATCGTGGTCGGCATGCAGGAACGACCGCGCCGGTACCCCTCGGACACCAGTGATGCCCAGTGGGTGGTGATCGAGCCGTTGTTACCGCCGCTCGCGCGGCGGGGGCGGCCTGTTGCTCATGCTCGTCGGGACGTGCTGGACGCGATCTTGTATGTCGTGCGGACCGGGTGTGCCTGGCGGGCGTTGCCGGTGGACTTCCCGCCCTGGCAGACCGTCTACTGGTACTTCAACCAGTGGGAACAGCAGAAGGTCACCGAGAAGATCCTCCCGGTCGTGCGGGGGCAGTTACGTATCGCCGAGGGCCGTGATCCGGAGCCGAGTGCGGGGATCATCGATTCCCAGTCGGTCAAGGGCGCCGACACCGTCGGCCAGGACTCCCGCGGCTACGACGCCGGGAAGAAGACAGGCGGACGGAAACGGTTCATCGTGACCGACACCCTCGGTCTGCTGCTGACCACGATGGTGTGCTCGGCCTCGGTACAGGACCGCGACGGCGCCAAGCCGATCCTGCTCAACCTCTACCTGCGCACCAGGGTGCGGTTCGTCTACGCCGACGCCGGCTTCGCCGGGCGACTGCTCGACTGGGCCGCCACGATCCTGCAGACAACGATCGAGATCATCCGCAAGCCACCCGAGCAGCGCGGATTCACCGTCCTCCCACGAAGGTGGGTGGTCGAACGGACCCTGGCCTGGCTCACCGCACACCGACGCCTGGCCCGAGACTACGAACGCCACCCCACCACATCCGAAGCCATGATCCGCTGGGCCGCGATCAACACCATCACCCGCCGCATCGCCCGTGGATACCCCGCCACCCGCCAGCAGAAACACACGACACCCTCAACCCACTAGAATTTCCAAACACGCTCTGAGACGCCGCGGATGATCCGGTACTGCGGGCCGTACCGCAGGTCGGCGCGCAGCTGGTCGCCGGAGAACCCGGTCGGCAGCCCCGCCTCGACCCGGGTCGCGGCCGGGTGGAACGGCACCGCGGAGGGGTCGTGGTCGACGAGCGCGGCCACGTAGGCGCGGGCCCCGTCGACCCGGCAGGCGTCGTCACAGGTGGACGCGGACGCGACCCCCGCACCCGCCCCGGCTGCGACCACGCCGATGGCCACTGCGACGACCACTGCGACGAGCACGGACAGCACTGGACCGAGCGATCTCACGGGAACCTCCGGGACCTGGGGGAGCGGTCGGGGACGAGGTGACGGGACCCGGGCCCGCGGGCGGGCCATGATCCACAGCGGGTCACGACGGAAGTCTGGCACGGGTGAGCGGGCGCTCACCCACCGGGTTCTCCATCGGATGTCGGACACTTGTCCGCGGTCCCGGAGGCACCCGTCCGGACGGGCGCGGGCCCGACCCCCACCCGGCGGTGGCGCCCGCGACACCGTTCGCGACGATGGGGCGGTGACAGGCACGGCACCCCCGGACATCCAGCAGCACCGCTCGATCAACCAACGCATCGCCGACGAACTCGGCGCCCGGCCGGACCAGGTCGGGGCCGCGGTGGCCCTGCTGGACGAGGGCTCGACGGTCCCGTTCGTCGCGCGGTACCGCAAGGAGGCGACCGGCGGACTCGACGACGCCCAGCTCCGCACCCTGGAGGAGCGGCTGCGCTACCTGCGGGAGCTGGAGGAGCGGCGCACCGTCGTCCTCGACTCCATCCGCTCGCAGGGCAAGCTCGACGAGGCCCTCGAGGCCACCATCCTCGCCGCCGAGTCCAAGGCCCGGCTCGAGGACATCTACCTGCCCTACAAGCCCAAGCGCCGCACCAAGGCGATGATCGCCCGCGAGCAGGGTCTGGAGCCGCTGGCCGACGCGCTGCTCGCCGACCCGACGCTCGACCCGCACGAGACCGCCTCGGGCTACGTGACCGACGAGGTCGCCGACGCCGGCGCCGCGCTGGAGGGCGCCCGGTCGATCCTGGTCGAGCGGATCGGGGAGAACGCCGACCTCGTCGGTGGCCTGCGCGAGCGGATGTGGAGCCACGGCAGGCTGGTCACCACGGTCCGCGAGGGCAAGGGGAACGACCCGGCCGCGGCGAAGTTCTCGGACTACTTCGCCTTCGCCGAGAAGTTCACGACGCTGCCGTCGCACCGGATCCTCGCGGCCTTCCGCGGCGAGTCCGAGGAGGCGCTCGACGTCACCCTCGATGCCGGCGTCGCCGACGACGAGCCGAACCCCTACGAGGCGCTGATCGCCGCCGAGTACGGCATCGCCGACCGTGGCCGTCCCGGCGACGCCTGGCTGCTCGGCGTCGTCCGGTGGGCGTGGCGGACCCGGCTGCTCACCGCGCTCGGCATTGACATCCGGGTCCGGCTGCGCACCGCCGCCGAGGAGGGCGCGATCGGGGTGTTCGCGGCGAACCTGCGCGACCTCCTGCTCGCCGCCCCCGCGGGCACCCGCGCGACCCTGGGCCTCGACCCGGGCCTGCGCACCGGGGTCAAGGTCGCCGTCGTCGACGCCACCGGCAAGGTCGTCGACACCGCGGTGATCTACCCGCACGAGCCCCGCAAGGACCGCGCCGGGTCGCTGAAGACCCTGGCGGCGCTGTGCACGAAGCACGCGGTCGAGCTGATCGCGATCGGCAACGGCACCGCCTCGCGCGAGACCGACGCGCTGGCCGGTGAGCTGATCGCGGCCAACCCGGGCCTGAAGCTGACCAAGGTGATGGTGTCCGAGGCCGGCGCGTCGGTGTACTCGGCGTCGGCCTACGCCTCGGCCGAGCTGCCCGACATGGACGTCTCGCTGCGCGGCGCGGTCTCCATCGCGCGGCGCCTGCAGGACCCGCTCGCCGAGCTGGTCAAGATCGACCCGAAGTCGATCGGGGTCGGCCAGTACCAGCACGACCTGCCCGAGTCGTCGCTGTCGCGGTCGCTCGACGCGGTCGTCGAGGACTGTGTGAACGCCGTCGGGGTGGACGTGAACTCCGCGTCCCGCGCCGCTGCTGCGCCGGGTCTCGGGCATCTCCGAGTCCCTCGCCCCCGCGATCGTCGCCCACCGCGACGAGAACGGCCCGTTCCGGAACCGGCCCGCCGCTGACCGGCGTCGCGCGGCTCGG
>NZ_JAHLJA010000007.1:0-27072 GCF_020496245.1 Pseudonocardia sp. ICBG601
CAGTCCGGTGGGGGACACGGGTAGTCCTCCAGTGCACCTCTCGGAATCCGGCGCGCTCAGGCGGTCGTAGCACTTGATCTTGTTGTTCGGCGAGGAACAGGATCATGACGTGCGGAAACTGTTGACTTTGGCTGATCGGGAGGAGATCTCCCGGGTTGGCCGCTGGCCGGCGGTTGTGCGACATCGCTGCGGTGGTGGGGCGGGATCGGTCGGTGATCTCTCGTGAGGTCGCCCGTCACGGCGGCCGGGCCGGCTACCGGGCGGGGCCGGCTGAGGAAGCGGCGCGGGTCGGGCGGTCCCGGCCGAAGATGTTCGCGGTGGACCGGTCACCGCGGCTGCGGGAAGTAGTGACCGGGTTGTTGCAGATCGGCTGGTCCCCGGCCTCGATCGCGGGCCGTCTGCCCCGGCTCTATCCGACCGACGAGACTTACCGGGTGTCCTCACGAGGCGATCTACCAGTGGGTCTATGCCACCCCGGTGTCCACCCTGGCTCGCGAGTTGATCGCGTTACGGACCCGCCGGACCGCCCGTCGTGGCGGCGGTAGGCCTCCATCTGCTCCCCGGATCGTCGAACCGACCTACATCGATGAACGACCTACTGAGGCTGAGGGGCGGGCGGTGCCCGGGCACTGGGAGGGCGACCTGGTCATCGGTAAAGCAGGTAAGACCGCGGTAGCGACGCTGGTGGAGCGCACTTCGCGGTTCCTGGTCCTGGTCCCGCTGCACGGGCGTGACTCCCACACTGTGACCCGGGCGGTGGTCGCTGCGACCGCTGGGCTCCCCGAGGTGATGCGCCGCTCGCTGACCTGGGACTGCGGGGCCGAGATGGCCGCCCACCACGTGGTGTCCAAGGGCTCGATGCCGGTCTACTTCGCTCGCCCGCGCTCTCCCTGGCAGCGCGGCAGCAACGAGAACCTCAACCGCATCGTGCGCGAGTACCTCCCCAAAGGCGTGGAGATCCCCTCCGACCCCACCTACCTGTCCATGATCGCCGCCGACATCAACGACCGACCACGTAAAATCTTCGACTGGAAGAAACCCTCCGAGGTATTCAGCGAACTCATCGAGGCAAGTGCTTCCACCGCCTGAGCGCGCCGGTGACGCACGCCTACGAGCAGAGCCACTGAGTCCTGGCCGCTGAGATTCGTACGGGTGTGGTGAGGGAGCGCTCGATGGCTGTGCTGGCAGGTACCGACGACGGCGATGCCGTCCTGGACGTTCACGACATTTGTGATGATGTCGAGGATGTGGTTGATGGTGATGATCGGCGGGTCGGTTTCGGTGATGACGAGTACGACGTGTTCGTCGTGGGCGGGTGAGGCGGGGTGACTGAGCAGATGGCGGCGTTCCCGGAGTTCGCCCCGGCCTCTGCGTCGGTGGTGCGGTCGATTCAGGGTGAGCAGGCCGCCCGGGCGGCTGCAGGGCCCCGGCAAAGTCGCTAGATGATCTTGTAGGTGGTCAGTGGTCGATGGGGGTCGCGGGCGTGGTGGCGGAGTGCTGCGGCGATGTTGCTGACGCCGTGCAGGCGTAGCGCGGTGATCGCGAGGTTCCGCAACGCCGACATGACCTGCGGGGCGTGACCGGTGTGGGCGGTGGCGCGGTCTTCGTCGAAGCAGACATCACGGACCCAGTGCAGGCGATTCTCGATCGACCAGTGCCCACGGATCCAGCGGGCGAGCAGTCCTGGATCGGCGTCGGTGCTGGTCAGGCTGGTGATCGCGTAGGCGGTCTCGGTTCTCCACTTCCCGCCAGGCCGCAGTGGGCGACGCCGGCGCACCAGCTTGATCGCCTGGGATGCGTGGGGGAAGAACTCTGCGCCCAGGTCGGGACAGGGGTGCAGGCTGACCACGCTGATCGTGCGGGTCTCGACGCGGCCGTGCCCACGCCCGCGTTGACGATCAGCGACGCCGATCTGGGTCCAGGGCAGCGCCCGTACCCGTGCCAGCAGCGTGGGCTGGTTCGCTTTGATCGTCATCAGGTAGTGCCCGCCGCGGCGGTGTAGGTAGTCGGCGTGGGCTCGCTGGGTGTGCAGAGCGTCCGCGGTGACCAGTACATCGTCGAGGTCGAGGGGGTCGAGCAGCGCGGTGAACGCGGTGATCTCGCTGCCCTTCTCTGCGACCTGAACCTGGCCGAGCACGCCACCGCTGGTCTGGTCGAGCACCGACACCAGATGCGGGAGCCAGACCCTGCCGTCGGCGGCACGGACGCGGGCGCCGCGCAGGGTCTTGCCGTCCAAGGCCAGCACGCGACGCTGTTCTCGCCGGGGTGTGCCCTCCGGGGCCGGCTGGGCGCTGAGCTGGGGCAACACCCAGGACTGCAACGCCGCCTCCAGCGCCGAGGCGTCGACCCGTTGCAGGACCCGGCGGATGGTCGACTCGTGCGGAGCGACCGCGCCCACCCCGAGCACGTCCAGCACGGCGCGGCCGACGTCATGGGCGTACTCGGCGATCGCGGTGAACGACCGGGCCCCCGCCAACACCGCGCACGCCCCCAGTAGCAACACCGCGAGGACACCGTGGCGGACACCGCGTGGTTTCCGCGGGTCCGGCACTCGCGACAGGGCCTCCACCAGCGACAACCCCGCCGCCTCACCGACCGGCGCGGCTCTCCCCGCGTCAGGACCGACCTCCAGGCCTTCCAGAGCAGCAACGATCGGAGACACTGACACTGCGGACACAGGCTTCCTGACGTGAGCAAGGATTCGACACCCTCATGATCACGCCAAGCCTGTGTCCGCACCCACCCCCACCCCCCACGTCACCGCAGCTCAGGACCCACCCATCACGACTTTGCCGGGGCCCTGCGGGCGGCTGGGGTGCGGCCGCGGGCATCCGATGATGATGTCGACGCCTATGTCGATGGGGTGTCGGATGAGGTGTTGGCCTGTCGGGAACGGGGCCGGCATCTGTTCCCCACGATCCGGCAGGCGGGTATCCACTTCACCGGTGTGGATGAGACCGGGTTGCTGTTGCGCAGGTTGCGGTGTGGGTGTTGCCGGTTGGCGGTGAAGGTGGAGAAGTGGGAGGGCGCCCAGGTCGGGGGCCGGACCCGGTTCCGCCGGGTCGCCTCGAGTTTGGAGTACCGGGTCGGCGCTGACGGGGAGCAGTACCTGGCCCCGTCCGGGTCGGGGTTCATGACACCCCGGCAGGTCGGCGACGCGATCGCGTCGAAGGCATTGTCGGGGGCGACGCTCGCGGCACTGCAACGCGCCGCCGCCGAAGCCGGCGACGTGGACGAGGAGTGAGGACCCGCGCGGCCGGGCAGCCCGGCCCGGTCGGGTATCTGCGTGTGGTGGGTGGTCGGTAGTGGGTGTTCGCACGGTCCGGTTCTGCGACATCACCGGTGTCGAGTCCGACGACGTCGTTCACCACGAGTTGCAGATCGATCAGATGCGGATCGAGATCGACCTGGTCGACAGCGAGTACGAACGCCTCCTGGCCGCGTTACGGCCCTTCATGGACGCGGGCCGGGTCGAAGCCTCCATCCCTACCATCCCTACCGTTCCTGCTGTCTCCGCTTCTGCGTCCATCGCTTCTGCTCCCGTTCCCGCGGTTGCGGTCGGGGCTGATTCTTCTGCTCGGAGTCTTGGCGTGACGGGGGAATCCGTGACTGGCGACACGGCGCCGGAGGGTGAGACTCGGGAACTGCTGGCTGATGTGGCGGTGGTGATGGCGGGTCGCCGGCGGGTGTTGTCCCGGGAAGTGGTCTTGTCGTTACAGCAGTTAGCTCCGGGGGTGTACGGGGCGTGGTCGCAGTATCGGCTTTCCCGGGAGTTACCGACGAGCGCTAAACCGTATGGTGATACCGGCGGCATGTATGTTTCACTACAGAAAGTCATCGCTGCGCGTAACGCGGCCCGCCGGGCCGCTAAAAAGAAACCTACTAAGAAGCAAATAACGGGTGCGGGTGTGTCGTCTGCGGGTGGGGGGCTGTTCTGATTCATCGCTGAGGCCCGTTGAGTTTCTGCCGTTAACGACTTTTCCTGAGATAGCGGGGTGGATCGATGCCAGGCGGCGGGAGCGATCCGAGTTACATGTACTCGAATGGCTGGTCCGGTAGCCGCGCGGATCATGACCCGGTGGTCGCGGCGCGCGCGGCGGGTGTGGTGGTGTCGTTCGCGCGTGACGGTGACGACGCGCGGTTATTGTTGGAGATGCTGGACCTTGTCGAGGGCGCGTCCCGGTTGGCGGACTCTTTCCGGAGTGAAGAAATATAGCCGCTGTGCGGCGTGTTTCGAGGATTATTCAGTGCCCGTGTGAGAGCGAGGAGTTGCTGTGGACATGAATGAGGTGTCTGAGGACAGTCGCGGCGTGGCGATCATCGCTCATCTCTCGGCGCTGTTCGCCACGGTGCTCAGTGCTGGGTCGTTGAGTCTGCTGGGTCCGTTGTTGATTTGACTGGTCAAGAAAGACGATCCGTTCGTGCGGAGGGCTGCCGCGGCGGCGTTCAACTTCAACCTGCTGATCTGGATACTGTTCCTCATCGGCTGGCTGCTGGTCTTCACGATAGTCGGAGGCTTATTCAGGCTCCGTCAGGTAAGTGCGTAGAAGATGAGTCCGATGACTGCCGAGATCGTCGTTTTAAATGTGGCGTAGGGTCGGCGGTAGTCTGTGTGGAGAACTTTCCACGACTTGATATGGGCGATGACTCGCTCGATGGTGGCGCGTGTGCGGTTGAGGCTCTTGTTGAATGTTTTCTGCCAGTCGAGAAGTTCCCGGCCGGGTTGTTTTTTGAACGGGGTGAGCATGCCGCGCCCGATGTAGCCTTTATCGCCGATCGGTGGGTATGTGGCGAGGTGGTCGAGGGCGCCGGATTGGTCGAGGCAATGTAGGTCGTGTCGGGAGCCTGGGGTCGGGTCGGAGATCCACGACAGCTGCCCTTCCAGGGTGGCTGCGACCTGGACGACGACGCCGGTGGTGCGATGCTTGCCCGACCACAGACCTGGTACGGCGGTCCATGACCAGCAGGGCAGCAGGGTTCCGTCGATGATGTACTGCCGATCGGCACGAAGCTCCTCCGCAGTCGGAACTACACTCCGCAGCGCCTGCGCCAGCAACGGTGTCACCCCCGCGATCGCTCGACTGACCGTCGACTGCGACACCCCGTAGGTTTCCGCCAACTCCCACTGCACACGATTCCCGCGCAGATACGCCAACGTGATCACCACCGACCAGAACAATCCCAGAATCGGCGGCCAAGGCCGTCGCAGGCCAGTCGCGTTCCGCTGATCCTGCTCATGCACCAGAGCGGCAAGATCCTGAATCTCATCACGCCGAAAGCCAGTGGTATAGTACATACTGCGACAGCCCATTCATCTCGGATTGATTCGACAAACCAATCTTCGCGATGGACGGGCTGTCGCCCAACCCGACACGCCGGGCTAGATCGTTATTTCACGGGCCCTGAATAAGCCTCTCGGGATCATCGTCGCGATCCCGTTGATGGTGGGTCTGTTCGTGGTCTCTCTGTGGTGCCACATCAAGGGCGCGGTCCGGGCGTCGAACAACCGGGCCTACGACTACCCGTTCCAGCTGCGCGTACTGTCCTGACCGTCCCCGGGCGTGAGGTAGCCGGCCGCGGTGATCGGGGATGGCGCCGGAGGCGACGGTGTCGACGTCGCGGTGGAGCTGGTCGCCGTCGGGACGCTGGTAGGCGTCGAGGGTGGTGGCGCGGATGACGGGCAGGTGCCGGTAGAGCAACAGCACCTCACCGCGCGGCAGGGTGCGGATCGCCGCGGGCGGGTAGATGGGTACGTGAAGCGTCCACGGTGTGATGCCGCTTCCTTTCGAGTCTGGAAGGAAGATGATCGTGCCGAAGCAGATCCCGGAGGAGACCAAGCAGCGAGCGGTCCGGCTCGTGCTGGGTCATCTCGATGAGTACCCGAGCTTGACCGCTGCCTGTCAGACCGCCGCTGCCCGTCTGGGCTGTGGCGCGGAGTCGTTGCGTCGGTGGGTGCGTCAAGCCCAGATCGATACCGGGGACCGTGACGGTGTCACCTCGAGTGAGTCCGAGCGGGTCCGGTTGTTGGAACGGGAGAACCGCCAGCTTCGTGAGGCCAACGCGATCCTGCCGGACGCAACGGTTTTCTTCGCGGGGGAGCTCGACCCCCGTAGGCGTTGATCGTCGCTTTCATCGACGCGCAACGCCGACAGGGCTCGATCAGCGCCCACTGAGCACCGCTGGTGTCCGAGGGGTATCGCCGCTTACGCCGAGCCACCTGTCCACCTGACTTCGGTCACTTGTCTTAGTGCTTCGCCGCGGGCTGACGGAGCGCGTCGAGGAGGGCCTGTTTGTCGGCGGGGACGGCGGGCGGGAAGGTCTGCTGGGTGCCGTTGATGGCGATGGTGGCCGAGCGCAGTGGTCGGAGCTGGCGGACGACGTTGCGGATGGTGAGCCCGGTGCGGTTCTGGATCTCGCGGGCGACTGCGAGGGCGGTGAACACGATGGTCAGGTGCGCTTCGATGGACTGGCGTTGGTGGTGGAACATCGGGCGGGCGCGTAGGTCGGTTTTGCTCATCCGGAAGGACTGCTCGACGTGCCAGAGGTCGTGGTAGTCGCCGATGATCTCCCCGGCCGCTGCGCCGCCGGCCGGGATGTTGGTCACGTAGCCCTTCAACCCGACCAACCGGTATGCCCGAGCCAAGGAGGCCTCGTCCAGGGCGCGGGAGCCGTTGGTGACCTTGACGAACCGCGGTGTGCGCGCGGGCTTCTCGCCGGCGATGACCTCGCGGGCCCGGTTCTCCTGCAGGGTCAACGTGCGCCGGTCCCGGACGGCCCGCTTCGTGGAGTAGGCCCAGACCGCCCGCCAGGATCCCGGATGCTGGTTGGGGTTCCAGACGGGCTCGGCCTTGACCTTCGGGCTGTTCTCGCTGCGCCCGGTGCGGCGGTCGCGTGGTGTGAGGGTGTCGATGATCTGCCCGTCGACGAAGGCGTCGCCGTGCCAGTGGAAGTGCGACTCCAGGTCAACCGGGGCCTTGGTGAGTCGGGAGCCGACGATGAACCGCAGGCCGGCCTCGTCGAGGTCGCGCAGGTTCGCGGCCGAGAGCATCCCTGCGTCGGCGACCACGACCATCCCGCCCGGCTCGACCGGCAGCTGGTGTCGGGCCCGGAAGGCCTCGATGATCGGCAGGATCGTCGCGGTCTCGGTCTTGTTGCCCTCGAAACAGCCGATCTCGAGGGGGAACCCTGCGCGATCGACCAGCAGCCCGACGACGACCTGCGGGTCGACCCGGCGTTCCTTGGAGAACCCGACCTTGCGCAGGTCGTCCTCCTTCTCCGCCTCGAAGTAGAGGGTGGTGACGTCGTAGAGACACAACGACACATCCCCACTGCCACGGGCGTGGGTGAAGCAGGCCCTCGCGATCTCGTCGCGGTAGCTGCGCCCGGTGCAGCGCAGCAGGGTGCGGCGCATCGTCTTTTCGCTCGCCGCGGTGACGCCCAGACCGGCCAGCACCCGACCGGTGTCCAGGATGGACGTGGGCTCGACGATCCGGGCGATCACCAGGTCGCGGAACGTGTCATCAGCGACCTCTGCGAACCCGAGGCCCGCGTAGACCTCGGCGAGGATGTCGAACAGCACCCGCGACCCGGTCGTGATCACCTGCGGCGCACCCACCCGCCGGGTTGTGGTGCTCGGGGCGCGCCGCGGCATCTGGCCGAACAGCCCCTCCTGCGTGGCACCGCCGGCCGCGGTGGGCGCGATCAGCTCGGCCCGCCGGGGTGACGGCGCGACGCCCAGATCCAGGGCCTGCTGTGCAGCGTCGTCGATCAGCCCACGGGCCTGCTCGACCAGCAGGCCCAGCTCGGCCTCGGTGTGCGCTGACCCGACATGGGCCACGATCCGTCGATGGCCCTGCACGGACTCGGCGATCTGGACCGCGGTCGCCCCGGAGGCCGTCCGTACCCGCCTCACCCACGCCACCTGACCGAGCGTAGAGCACCGAATTAGTGCCTCACACCGCTCCCGCGCAAACACATCACCGCAGCTCAGCGCAGTACAAGCTGCGAAACCAGGCTCGGGTGACCAAAGTCAGGTCCGAGGGGTATCGCCGCTTACGCCGAGCCACCTGTCCACGATGGACCACACCTGGCCGGGTGCAGCGCTGACACGCCGACACTTCTCAAACACGCACTGAGGTGGTGCGGCACGATGTCCCATCGTGAGGGTGTTGGTGGTCGAGGATGACTTAGGCGTGGCAGGTGCCCTAGCAGAGGCGGTGCGTGTCCGCGGGCACGGCGTCGTGCACGCGCCGTCCGGGGGTGCAGTGATCGGGTTGCTCGGCGAGGTCGATCTGGTACTGCTCGATCTGGGCCTGCCTGATTGTGACGGCCTGAGTCTGTTGCATCAGGTACGGCAGGACTCTGCGGTCCCTGTGATCGTGTTGACCGCTCGCTCTGCGGAGGGTGACGTCGTGCGAGCGTTGCACCTCGGTGCCGACGACTACTTGGTCAAGCCGGTACGTCTGCGCGAGTTACTTGCCCGCATCGATACCGTCGTGCGCCGGGCTGCAAACGTGCTCGCAGACGCTACAGTGGTAGAGGTGGAGGACGTGCGGGTTGACCTCGGTGCCCGCCAAGTTATCGTCGGCGCAGTAGACATGCCCCTGACCGGGAAAGAGTTTGCCGTGCTCGCGGCGCTCGCCAGCCGCGTCGGAGTGGCCGTGAGCCGCCGCCAGATCCTCGACGAGGAGTGGGGGACCGCGTCGGTCGCCAGGTCGAAGTCGCTGGATGTACATGTCGCGGCGCTGCGGGCTAAGCTCAACCGCCCTGGACTGGTCGCGACCGTGCGTGGGTTCGGTTACCGCCTGGGTCGGTGACGAGGTGCAGCGACGTCTGTTGCTCGTCCTCTCGTTTTTCTCCTTGCTTACGGTGGCCGCGTTCGTGATGCCGTTACTGGAGCAGCAGGCGACCACGCGGGCCCAGGCTTGGGCGCTGACTCGCGGCGCCGACCTCGATTGGTTCGCCGAGATGGCCGCCCTCGAGGGAACCGATGATTCCCACGGCGTTCTGGACTGCGGCGCACGTCGTCACGCGGACCTCTACCGCGAAGGCGTACTCGTCGTCGATGCGCAGCGGCGACCGGTGGTATCGGTCGGCCTCGCGCTGGATGCCCCTGGGGTGCCCGCTGCGCTGGACGCGGCGCTGCGCAATCAGCCGTCGGTCGCCCCGACGTGGATTACGCCGTTCGCCCGCGACTCGGTGTTGCTGTGGCAGCCGGTCGGGACCGGGCACCGCGCCAACGGGGCTGTGCTGCTGCTCGCCGACCCGGCACGAGCGGCCGCTGACGTGGCCCTTACCTGGGCACTTGTGCTGTGTGGGGCACTTGCTGCAGCGGTCGGGTTCGCTGCGCTCGCGCTGCTGCTGGCCCGCTGGGTGCTGCGTCCAATCGGGGTGCTGGCCCGCGGCGTCGGAGCCGTCGCGCAAGGTCGCGCAGGGGAACAGATCGCCGTCTGTGCTGGGCCGCGAGAACTACGTGAGCTAACTGAGTCGTTCAATCGGATGTCGGCAGCGGTCCGTGCTGGCGCAGCTGAACAGCAGCGCCTCGTCGCCGATGCGTCGCACCAGATTCGGAACCCGCTGAGCGCGTTGCGGCTGCGAGTCGACGGGCTTGACCCCCATATCGCTGCCAGCGGTCGCGCCACTTACGACTCCACGCTTGGAGAAATCGACCGGCTGGAACGACTGTTGGATGGGATGCTGGGACTCGCCTCAGCTGAGGCGCAGTCGGCGGCGGTCGCTGCCGGCACCGCTGCTCCCGCACACTGCAACGCCGCCGTCGTCGCAGCCGGTAGAGTCGACGCGTGGCGGTTGGCCGCCGCCGCCTCGGGGGTAACCCTCGAGGGCTACTCCGGTGACTGGGAGCCCTTGGAGCTACCCGCTGGCTGGCCCGACGGCTCTCTAGAGCAGGTGCTGGACGTGCTGTTGGACAACGCTGTGCGGCACACCGGCCGCGGTTCGACGGTGCGGGTGCGGTGGTCCAGCGGGCTGAACGGCGGGACGGTCGCGATCTCCGACGACGGACCCGGGATCGCCGCCGACGATTTGGCCCGCGCTCGACAGCGATTCTGGCAGGGCGCTTCCCCCGGCGCTGCCGGAGGCTACCGGCTCCACACCCGGCGCCGCGCGGACGGCCTCGTGCTGCCGTCCTGAGCCGCGGCGCCGGGAGCGGGCTCAGGACAGGGTGATCGACCCGTCCGCGACGGTGACCTGCCGCGGGTCGAGCGGCCGCTGGGCCGGTCCGTCGAGGACGGCGCCGTCGAGGGAGAAACGGCTGTTGTGGCACGGGCAGACGATCTGCCCGTCGGTGATCTGGCTGACGGCGCAGCCCTGGTGAGGGCAGATCGCGGACAGCCCGGTGAACGTCCCCTGCTGCGGCTGGGTGACGACGACCTGGGCGTCGGCGAAGATCGCGCCGCCGCCGACCGGCACCGCGGACGCCGGGCCGAGGACGGTGCCGGGGGAGCCCTGCGGGGCGTCCCCGCTCTGGGCCTGGCCACCGTTGTCGGTGGTGGTGGAACCGCTGCCGCCACCGCAGGCGGCGACCGCGCCGATCGCGGCCACGCCGGCGCCGGCGATCATCGCGCGGCGACCGAGGGCGGGACCTCCGGCGCGCGGGGCGGGCTCGGGGTCGGTGGAGGACGTCGTGGGGAGGGTCATGGCTCTCCTGGGGGAGGCCGGGCGGGGCCCGGCGGTGTGGTGGTGGCGGCCCGGGGGTTCGGGGACCCGGGCACGTGACGAGCCTCCCATGATGTCCGGTTCGAGGGAGGACGGGTGTGTCGTTCCGCCACACCCGCGCCGTGTCCCGGGCCGCTCTCGCTACCGTGGGTGCATGCCGTACACGATGCGCCAGCCGTCGCTGGGCGTTCCCGTGCCGAGTCTGGAGATCGTCCTGGGCCTGCTCGCCTGGGCGGTCGGCGCGGGTGGCCTCGGGAACGGGTTCGCCACCGTCCTCGTCGCGCTCGGGATCTTCCTGACCGCGTACCTGTGGATCGTGCGCCGGCGCAACGCCGCGATGGCGGTGACCCTGCACCCCGAGCGCAAGCGCCGGATGCAGCGGCTGATCGTGATCGGCGTCGCGGGGGTCGTGCTGCTGCCGTTGCTGCTGTCCCTGGTCGGCTACGGCGAGCTGTCCACCTCCCTGTCCGCCGCGCTCGTCGGGGTGCTGCTGATCCAGGCGTCCACCGTGCTGGAGGAGCGCAGCCTCGTCGCGACCGGCGGCCTGGTCCTGCTCATCGCCGCGTTCGGCGCCTTCCTGGCCCTGACCTACGAGGGGCAGGGGACCGGGTCCGCGGTGCCGGTGACCGGTCTCTGCGCCGGGATCGTGCTGTGGGTCGCGGCCGCGCGCAGGCTCGGGATCCTGGAGGACCTGTCCCGGCGCTTCAACGTGCGGATCCCCGGGATCCGCTGACCCGCGACCGGGCTGGCACACTGGGGGTGCCATGTCCAGCCTCCCGCTCGTCTTCGACGCACCCGCCGCGGTACTCCGCCCCGCCACCTCGCCGACCTCGACCCGGCCGACCGTGCCGCCGTCGCGCAGGAGCTCGGCGTACCGCGGTTCCGCCTCGACCAGTTGGCCCGCCACTGGTTCGGTCGTCTCACCGACGACCTCGACGCCATGAGCGACCTCGGCGGTGACGTCCGGGAGAAGCTGCGCCCGCTGCTCCCGCCGCTGGTCACACCGTTGACCGAGAAGGCGTGCGACGGCGGCGCCACCCGCAAGACGCTGTGGCGCGGCCACGACGGCGTGCTCGCCGAGAGTGTCCTGATGCGCTACCCGGACCGGGCGACGGTCTGCATCTCCAGCCAGGCGGGCTGCGGGATGGCGTGCCCGTTCTGCGCCACCGGCCAGGGCGGTCTGCAGCGCAACCTGTCGACCGCCGAGATCGTCGACCAGGTCCGGCGCGCAGCGGCCCAGGCGCGCGACGGCGTGCTGGACGAGCCGACCCGGTTGTCGAACGTCGTGTTCATGGGGATGGGCGAGCCGCTCGCCAACTACAAGCGGGTCGTCGCTGCCGTACGCCGGATCACCGAGCCCGCCCCGGACGGGCTGGGCATCTCCGCCCGCGGGGTCACCGTGTCCACCGTCGGGCTGGTCCCGGCGATCGACCGGCTCCGCGAGGAGGGCATCCCGGTCACCCTGGCGATCTCGCTGCACTGCCCGGACGACGAGCTGCGCGACACCCTCGTCCCGGTCAACAACCGGTGGAAGGTCGCCGAGGTCCTCGACGCGGGCCGCCGCTACGCCACCACGACCGGCCGCCGCGTCTCCATCGAGTACGCGCTGATCCGTGACGTGAACGACCAGCCGTGGCGCGCCGACATGCTGGGGAAGGTCCTGCGGCAGCACATCGGGACCTCAAGGGTGCACGTCAACCTGATCCCGCTGAACCCGACGCCGGGCAGCGAGTGGGACGCCTCGCCCAAGCCCGTCGAGGAGGAGTTCGTGCGCCGGGTCCGGGCGGCCGGCGTCGCCTGCACCGTCCGCGACACCCGCGGCCAGGAGATCGACGCGGCCTGCGGCCAGCTCGCCGCCTCGCACCCGGGCTGACCCGCCCGGCGGCCCCTCGTGCCGCTCGCCGCGTCGCATCCGGGCCGGTCCGCCCGGCGGCCCCCTCGCGCCGCCGGGCAGAGCCGCTCAGAGCCGGTCGCCGGTCTCCGGGTGGAACAGGTGCAGCCCCTCGGTCGAGGGCGTCAGCGCCACCCGGTCCCCGCGCCGTGCGCCGGTGCGTCCCGCGGTCCGCACGACGACGGCGTCGTCGCGCGAACCGGTCAGCGAGGCCGTCGCCGACAGGTCACCGGCGACCTCGGCGAGGGTGCCGTAGAGGTAGGCGTCCGATCCCAGCTCCTCGACGACGTCGACCCGGGCCGGGATGCCCTCGCCGCCGTCGGGGGAGACCGTCCACTGCTCGGGACGGATGCCGAGGGTCACCTCGGTGAGCCGCTGCGCCCCGATCGTCGACCGGACGTCCTGGGGCAGGGCGATCTCCCGCCCGGCCAGGGTCACCCCGCGCTCGGTCACCCGCGCGGTGAACAGGTTCATCGCCGGCGATCCGATGAACCCGGCGACGAACGCGTTCTGCGGCCGGTCGTACAGGTCGGCCGGGGTGGCGAACTGCTGCAGCTTGCCGTCGGCCAGCAGCGCGACGCGGTCGCCCATCGTCATGGCCTCGACCTGGTCGTGGGTGACGTAGACGGTGGTGACGCCCAGCCGTCGCTGCAGCGCGGCGATCTCGGTGCGGGTCTGCACCCGCATCTTCGCGTCGAGGTTCGACAGCGGCTCGTCCATCAGGAAGACCCGCGGCTCGCGCACGATCGCCCGACCCATCGCGACGCGCTGGCGCTGGCCGCCGGACAGCGCGCGCGGCTTGCGGTCGAGGTAGTCGGTCAGGCCGAGGATCTCGGCGGCCTCCTTGACCTTGACCGCACGCTCGGCCTTGTCGATCCCAGCCATCTTGAGCGGGAACGCCATGTTCTCCCCGACGGTCTTGTTCGGGTAGAGCGCGTAGTTCTGGAACACCATGGCGATGTCGCGGTCGCGCGAGGGCACCCCGACCATGTTCTCGCCGTCGATCCGGATCGAGCCGCCGTCGATCTCCTCGAGGCCCGCGAGCATCCGCAGCGCCGTCGACTTGCCCGATCCGGACGGCCCGACGAGCACGACGAACTCGCCGTCCTCGATCGTCAGGTCCAGCCGGTCGACGGCAGGCTTCGCCCCGGGGGTGTAGATCCGAGATGCCTGGTCGAACACCACGTCAGCCACGGCGGGCTCCCATCCTGTTCACGAACACGATCACTTGACGGCCCCGAAGGACAGGCCCTGGACCAGCTTGTTCTGGGCGATCCAGCCGGCGATGACGACCGGCAGCGCGGCCACGGTCGCCGCGGCGCACAGGCTGGCGAAGTAGAGGCCCTCGGAGGTGATGAACCCGACGAGGTACACGGGCACGGTCGCGGCCCGTGAGGCGGTGAGGTTCACCGCGAAGAAGAACTCGTTCCAGGCGAAGATCATGCAGATCAGCGCCGTGGCGGCCATGCCGGGCGAGATGATCGGCAGCACGACCTCGCGCAGCGAGCGCCACAGCGACGCGCCGTCCATGCTCGCGGCCTCCAGGAGCTCCTTGGGGACCTCCAGGAAGAACGACCGCATCATCCACACCGCGATCGGCAGGTTCATCGCCGTGTAGAGCACGACGAGCGTCCAGATGTTGTCCAGCGCGCCCAGGTAGTTCACGACGACGTAGATCGGCACGATCGCCGCGACGACCGGCAGCATCTTGGTCGAGATGAAGAAGAACAGCACGTCCTGGGTCTTCTTCACGGGCCGCAGCGACAGCGCGAACGCGGCCGGGGTGCCCAGCAGGAGCACCAGGACCGTCGAGGCGACCGTCGCGAACAGCGAGTTGAGCAGGTAGGGCCCGACGCCGCCGCCGAACACCTCGGCGAAGTTGTCGAAGGTGGGGGCGAAGAACACCGTCGGCGGGATCGTGACGGCCTGCGCCTCGGTCTTGAAGGCGGTCATCACCATCCACAGCACCGGGAAGAAGAACCCGAGCCCGACGATCCAGGCCAGGACGCCCAGCAGCGGACCGGCCCCGCGCGGGGCCTTCCGCGGCGTCGTCGCGGGGGTGGAGGTCCGTTCGGTGACTGCGGTCATCACGCCTCCTCGGCGGCGGAGAAGCTGCGGAAGATCAGGCGCAGCGCCAGGGTGGCCACGATGATCGTCGCCACCACGGTGACCACGCCCATCGCGGCGGACTCACCGATGTCGAAGCCCAGGAACGCCCGCTGGTAGATGTAGAACGGCAGGTTCGCCGACGCCGTACCCGGACCGCCCTGGGTCATCATGTAGATCGTGTCGAACGTGTTGACCAGGTAGATCGCGCCGAGCACGACACCCAGCTCGATGAACCGCTGCAGGTGCGGCAGCGTCACCTCGCGGAACACCGCGAACCCGGTCGCCCCGTCCATCCGGGCGGCCTCGAGGACCTCCTGCGGCTGCGAGCCGAGCCCGGCGAGGATCAGCAGCATCATGAACGGCGTCCACTGCCACACCAGCGCGATGATCACCGCGGCCCGCGGGAAGGTGGACACCCAGTCGGTCTGCCCGGCGCCGAACGGCGAGAGCAGGAAGTTCACCAGGCCGTAGGTGGGGTCGAACAGGACCGACTTCCACAGCAGGGCACCGGCGACCGGGGTGATCAGGAACGGCGTGATGATCAGCGTCCGGACGATGCCGCGGCCGAGGAACGCGCGGTTGAGCAGCAGCGCGATCAGCAGCCCGAGGACCATCGCGATGGCCACCGACCCAGGGTCAGCAGGATCGAGTTCAGCGCGACCCCGCGGAACTGCGAATCGGTGAACACCGTCGCGTAGTTCTCCAGCCCGCCGAAGCGCTGGCTGCCGGGGCGCACCAGGTTCCAGGACTGCAGCGAGTACCAGATCGTCACCAGGAACGGCAGCTGCGTGATGATGATCGTGAAGATCAGCGCGGGCAGCAGCGGGGCCCGGCGGATCCAGCCGTCGCGGCGCTGTGCTGCCGGCGAGGTCTGCCGTTCCGGTGCCGCCTGCGGTGGTGCCTCTGTGGTCGTCACCGGTCGCCCCCGCTCTGCTGGTAGGACTCGCCGACGGTCTCGGCGTAGCTCTGGGCCTCGTCGAGGGCCTCGTCGGCGGTCTGCTGTCCGGCGATCGCCGCCGAGATCTGCTGGCTGACCCGGGTCCCCAGGTCCTGGAACTCGGGGATCCCGACGAACTGCAGCCCGGTGTACGGGACGGGGTCGCGGGTCGGCCGGTCCTGGTCGGCGGCGTTGATCGCGGCAATGGTCTGCGGCGCGTAGGCCTTCGACGCCGCGACGTACTCGGGGATCCGGTAGGTCGACTGGCGGGCGCCGGGCGGGACGGAGGTCCAGCCGAGGTCCTCGCCGACCATCTCCTGGTACGGCTTGGACGTCATCCAGGACAGGAACTTCCAGGTCGCGTCGACCTGCTCCGGGCCCTTCTCCGCGGTGGTGCGGGGGATGGCCAGCGCCCACGAGTACAGCCAGCCCGAGGACAGGCCGTCGACGCCGGTCGGCGCCGGCGCATAGCCGACCTTCCCGGCGACGTTGGACTGGGCCGGGTCCTCCAGCAGGCCCGCGGCGACGGTGGCGTCGAACCACATCGCGGTGTTGCCCTGGCTGAACTGGTTGCCGCACTCGGAGAACCCGGAGCCCGCCGCACCGGCCTGGCCGTCGCGACGGAGGAGATCGACGTAGAAGTTGACCGCCTTGCGCACCTCGGGCGAGGTCAGCTGCGCGTTCCAGTCCTGGTCGAACCAGCGACCACCGTAGGAGTTGATCATCGCGTCGACCGGGGCCATGACCTCGCCCCAGCCGGGCTTGCCGCGCAGGCAGATGCCGCCGCGGCCCTGCTGGCGGTCGGTGAGGCGGTCGGCGAACTGCGCCACCTGGTCCCAGGTCGGCTTCGCGGGCATGGTCAGCCCGGCCTGGGCGAAGAGGTCCTTGCGGTACATCAGGAACGCGGACTCGCCGTAGAACGGCACCGAGTACATGTGCCCGTCCGGGCCGGACAGGGCGCCGCGGATGGTCGGGATGAAGTCGTCGCGGTCGTAGCCGGGGGTGGCGTCCATCAGCGGGTCGAGGTCGACCAGCCAGCCGTTGCGGGCCCACTGGGGGGTCTCGTAGTTCGAGATCATCACGGCGTCGAACTCGTCGCCGCCGGTGGCGACCGACGCGGTGATCTTCGCGCGGGCCTCGTTCTCCGACAGGCTGACGAAGCGCACGGTGATGCCGGGGTTCTCGGCCTCGAACCGCGGGCTGAGCTCGATCGCGTCCTCCATCTGGGGGTTCGACACGATCGCGATCGTCACGATCCGCGTACCTTCGGGCAGGCCGAACGTGCCGGCACCGGCGCAGCCGGTGAGGGCGAGGCCGATGACCGCCAGTAGCGCGGTGAGAACGGCGGGACGCGACCTGGTTCTCGGGCGCACGGGCACTCTCCTCGTCGAGGGCTCCGACGGGTGTTCAACGGTGTGATCCGGGACACGTCCGTCCGGTATGACCGGTGCACGGTAAGTGCGGAGCAACCGCTTGCGCAACCGGTTGCCTGTAGCCTGTCGCCAACCCGTGACCCGCGTCGGAGGTGTGTGATCGCGACCATGGCCGAGGTCGCCCGGCTCGCCGGGGTGTCCACCGCGACCGTGTCCCACGTCCTCAACGGCACCCGGCCGGTCCGGGAGGCCACCCGTGAGCAGGTGCTCGCCGCGATGGCGCAGGTGCAGTACACGCCCAACGCCGCGGCCCGCTCGCTCGCCACCTCCCGCACCCGCACGCTCGGGCTCGCCCTGTCGGCGATCTCCAACCCGTACCTGGGCGAGCTGCTGCACGCGGTCGAGGACGAGTCCGCCGCGGCCGGGCACACCCTGCTGCTCGCCGACCCGCACGACGACCCGGGCTACGAGGCGACGGCCGTCACGCAGCTCCGCAGCCGCGTCGACGGCGTGCTGTTCGCCCCCTCGGGCGACTCCACCGCGACCCTGGAGGCGCTCGCCGCGCAGGGCGTGCCGACGGTGCTGGTCGACCGGATGCTCGACGGCGTCCTGGACGAGGTCGGCTCGGAGAACGTGGAGCCCGTCGCAGGGCTGGTGACCCACCTCGCCGAGGCGGGGCACGGCCGGATCGGCTTCGTGATGGGTCTCCCCGGGCTGTCGACGACCGTCGAGCGGCTGGAGGGCTACCGGCTCGGGATGCGCCGGGCCGGTCTCCCGCCAGGGCCGGTGGTGGAGGGGCGCTCGGACAGCGAGCCCGCCCGTGCCGTCGTGCGCGAGCTGCTGGCCTCGCCCGACCGGCCCGCCGCGCTGGTCACGGGCAACAACGCGATGACCATCGGCGCCGTCCAGGCCGCCCACGACCTGGGGCTCACCATCCCCGGGGACCTGGCGCTGGCCGCCTTCGACGACTTCCCGTGGGCGGACGCGTTCAGCCCGCGCCTCACCGTCGTCGCGCAGCCGTTCGCCGACATCGGGCGCGAGGCGGTCCGGCTGCTGCTGCGCCGCATGGCCGAACCCGACGCCGAGCGGCGTTCGCTGCGGCTGCCGACGACCTTCGTGCACCGGGAGTCCTGCGGCTGCCGGCCGTGATCGCCGATCACCCGTGGCCGGCGAGGACCTCCGCGAGGTCGAAGGTCACCGGGCGCTCCAGCTGCTCGTAGGTGCACGAGGCGGGGTCGCGGTCCGGGCGCCACCGCACGAACTGGGTGGTGTGGCGGAACCGCTGGCCCTCCATGTAGTCGTAGCGGACCTCGACCACCCGCTCCGGCCGCAGCGGGACGAAGGACAGGTCCTTGCCGGCGTTCCACCGGCTCGGCTCGGACTTGCGCGGGGTGCGCTCGCCCTCCAGCTGCTTCGCCCAGGCCCACGGGTGGTCGTCGAAGTCGGTGACCAGCGGCTGCAGCTCGGACATGAGCTCGCGTCGGCGCGCCATCGGGAACGCCCCGACGACGCCGACCGACACCAGCACGCCGCGGGCGTCGTGCAGGCCCAGCAGCAGTGACCCGACGGCGTCCGGCCCGGACTTGTGCACCCGGTACCCGGCGACGACGCAGTCCGCGGTCCGCTCGTGCTTGATCTTGGTCATGACGCGCTTGTCGGGCTGGTAGGTCCCGGCCGGGTCCTTGGCGATGAGGCCGTCGAGCCCGGCGCCCTCGAACTTCTCGAACCAGCGGCGTGCGGTCTCGGTGTCGTCGGTGATCGGGGTGAGGTGCACCGGCGGGGCGACGCCGGCGAACGCCTCCTCCAGCAGCGCGCGGCGCTCGGCGAACGGGCGTGCGGTGAGGTCGTCGTCGCCGAGGGCCAGCAGGTCGAAGGCGACGAACGACGCCGGCGTCTCCGTCGAGAGCAGCGTCACCCGGCTGACGGCGGGGTGGATCCGCTGCTGGAGCGCCTCGAAGTCCAGCGCGTTCCCCGAGGCGACGACGATCTCCCCGTCGACGACCGCGCGCGGCGGGAAGTGCTCCCGCACCGCCTCGACGACCTCGGGGAAGTAGCGGGTCATCGGCCGCTCGTTGCGGGAGCCGATCTCGACCTCGTCGCCGTCGCGGAAGACGATCGAGCGGAAGCCGTCCCACTTGGGTTCGTAGAGCCTGCCGTCGGGGATGGACGGGGCGGGCTTGGCCAGCATCGGCTTCACCGGGGGCATCACGGGCAGGTCCACGGCGGGGAGTCTCCTCTCGGGGCGCGGGCGCGGCATCCCGGCTCGCCCGTCCGTGGACAGACCGTTCGCGCGCCCGGAATCCATCGGTCCCGGGCGGCGGGCCCCGGTGCGGTCGTGGTCGGATGACCCTCGTGCCCCGCTTGCCCGACCGCGACGCCCTCGACCGCGCCCGGGACTCCACGATCGACGACGTCCTGCCCGGCCCGGACGACCCGCCGCTGCGGGTGTTGTTCTGCGGCATCAACCCGGGCCTGGTGTCGGCGGCGACCGGGCACCACTTCGCCCGCCCCGGCAACCGCTTCTGGCCGGTCCTGCACTCCTCCGGGTTCACCCCGCGGCTGCTGGCACCCGCGGAGCAGGGCGAGCTCGCGGGGCTCGGTCTCGGCATCACGAACATGGCGCCCCGGGCCACCGCCCGCGCCGACGAGCTGACCGACGACGAGCTCGTCGCCGGTGGGGAACGGCTGCGGGCGCTGGTCGCGGTGCGGGAGCCGGCGTGGCTGGCCGTCGTCGGGATCGGGGCCTACCGGACCGCGTTCGGTCGACGCGGCGCGGTGGTGGGGGAGCAGGCGGAGCGGCTGGGTGCGACCGGGATCTGGGTGCTGCCGAACCCCTCGGGGCTCAACGCGCACTGGTCGCGCGCGGCGATGGTCGCCGAGTTCGCGAGGCTGCGCGCCCGCGCCCAGGAGCCCGGGCCGGGCCAGGTGTCCTGCTAGGACTCCGGGGTCGTCGCGCGCAGGAACAGCCCGAGCGCGAGCCCGACGACGAGGAAGACCGGCAGCCACCACCACGTGCCCGACAGCACCCACACGGCGGACCCGACGGCGAGGCCGCCGCCGATCCCGTACCCGAGCCGGGTCAGCCTGTCCTTGCGGGGCCCGTCGTCCATGGGCGCCGAGCCTAGCGGGAGCCCGCGTCGAGATCGGGCAGATCGGGTGTCGCGGCGCCGTCGCGCTCGTCCCGGGCGGCCCACTCCAGCAGCGGCTCGATGCCGAACACGGCCTCGTCGATGCCGGCGTGCAGGTCGCCCAGCTCGGCGTAGCGCGCCGGGACGGTGGCGATCGTGAAGTCCCGGGGCTCGCAGTCGTCGATCTCGTCCCAGGTCACCGGGGTCGACACCCGCGCGTCGGGGGTGCCGCGCACGGAGTAGGCGCAGGCGATGGTGTGGTCGCGGGCGTTCTGGTTGTAGTCGACGAACACCGTCGACGGGTCGCGGTCCTTGCGCCACCACGACAGGTCGACGCGGTCGCAGCGACGCTCCACCTCGCGGGCGAAGGCGTGCGCGGCGCGGCGGACGTCGGCGAACCCGTGGTCGGGCGGGATGCGCACGTAGACGTGCAGCCCGGAGCCGCCGGAGGTCTTCGGGAAGCCGGTCGCGCCCAGTTCGTCGAGGACCTCGCGGACGACGCCGGCGACGCGGCGGACGTCGGCCCAGGACGCCTGCGGCATCGGGAGGCTTATTCAGGCTCCGTCAGGTAAGTGCGTAGAAGATGAGTCCGATGACTGCCGAGATCGTCGTTTTAAATGTGGCGTAGGGTCGGCGGTAGTCTGTGTGGAGAACTTTCCACGACTTGATATGGGCGATGACTCGCTCGATGGTGGCGCGTGTGCGGTTGAGGCTCTTGTTGAATGTTTTCTGCCAGTCGAGAAGTTCCCGGCCGGGTTGTTTTTTGAACGGGGTGAGCATGCCGCGCCCGATGTAGCCTTTATCGCCGATCGGTGGGTATGTGGCGAGGTGGTCGAGGGCGCCGGATTGGTCGAGGCAATGTAGGTCGTGTCGGGAGCCTGGGGTCGGGTCGGAGATCCACGACAGCTGCCCTTCCAGGGTGGCTGCGACCTGGACGACGACGCCGGTGGTGCGATGCTTGCCCGACCACAGACCTGGTACGGCGGTCCATGACCAGCAGGGCAGCAGGGTTCCGTCGATGATGTACTGCCGATCGGCACGAAGCTCCTCCGCAGTCGGAACTACACTCCGCAGCGCCTGCGCCAGCAACGGTGTCACCCCCGCGATCGCTCGACTGACCGTCGACTGCGACACCCCGTAGGTTTCCGCCAACTCCCACTGCACACGATTCCCGCGCAGATACGCCAACGTGATCACCACCGACCAGAACAATCCCAGAATCGGCGGCCAAGGCCGTCGCAGGCCAGTCGCGTTCCGCTGATCCTGCTCATGCACCAGAGCGGCAAGATCCTGAATCTCATCACGCCGAAAGCCAGTGGTATAGTACATACTGCGACAGCCCATTCATCTCGGATTGATTCGACAAACCAATCTTCGCGATGGACGGGCTGTCGCCCAACCCGACACGCCGGGCTAGATCGTTATTTCACGGGCCCTGAATAAGCCTCCGGGTCCAGGTCGATGCGCCACTCGTCGGGGGACTCGACGTCGGCGGCGCGGGAGTTCCAGGGGTGGAACTCGACGGTGGACATCTGCACCGCCCAGACGACGTCGGCCGGGTGGGTCACGCACAGCTCGTCGGCGGTGCGGTTGTACCGCGGGAAGGTCACGCGGACGGTGCGGACCCAGTCGGGGGCGCCGCGCGGCAGCCGCTTCTGGTGCACCTTCTCCCCGGTGACACCGGTGGGGAAGCGGTGCAGCATGCACGGCCGGTCGCGCAGCGCGCGGACCACGCCGTCGCCGACGGCCGTGTAGTACGCGGCCAGGTCCCGCTTGGTCTCGCCCCGCTCCGGGAAGTAGACGCGGTCGGGGCTGGACAGCCGCACGACCCGGCCGCCGATCGTCAGCTCGACCGGCTCACCCGCGTCGCGCGCCATCCGGCGTCGGCCCGATGCCGCGCCTCAGAGACGACGGCGGCGCTGGTGGAGCGGGTACGCGATCGCGCCGATGAAGCAGACGACGGCGGGCACCGCGGAGAACAGGAACTCGGTCCAGCTCACCGGGTGGCCGATCGTGAACAGCAGCAGCACGACGCCGACCACGGCGGCCGCGATCGGCACGCCCCGGTGGAAGTTCTGGTGCCAGCCCCAGTCGACCGAGGGCTCGTCCGCCGGGTCGATCCCGGACGCGACGGCGATCTCGCGGGTCTTGCTCGTCGTTGCGCTGTGCGCGACTGCCTTGCTGGCCACCGTGTGTCCTCCTGGTCCGGCTCCGTGCGGGGTCATCGTCGCACAGCTCGCGGGGCGAGGATGATGTGCCGTGATGAAGTCACTCGTCGTGTTGGGCAGCACCGGGTCGATCGGTACCAGGCCCTGGACGTGATCACCCGCGCCGGCGGGTTCACGGTGTCCGGGCTGGCCGCGGGCGGATCGGACGTGGACCTGCTGGTGGCCCAGGTCCGTGCGCACCGCGTCGGGCGGGTCGCGGTCGCGTCCGCCGCGGCGGCGGTGCGGCTGCGGGCGGAACTGCCGGGCGTCGAGGTGCTCGACGGCCCGGACGCCGCGACCGAGCTGGTCACGGCGTGCCGCGCCGACATCGTCCTGAACGGCATCACCGGCTCCCGCGGCCTCGGCCCGACCCTGGCCGCGCTCGCCACCGGCGCCCGGCTCGCGCTGGCGAACAAGGAGTCGCTGGTCGCAGGCGGTCCGCTGGTGTCGGCGGCGGCCGCACCGGGGCAGATCGTGCCGGTCGACTCCGAGCACTCCGCGCTCGCGCAGTGCCTGCGCGGCGGACGGGAGTCCGAGGTCGACCGGCTCGTCCTCACCGCGTCGGGCGGCCCGTTCCGCGGTCGGACCCGCGCGGAGCTGGCGGGCGTCACGGTCGAGCAGGCCCTGAAGCATCCGACCTGGGACATGGGCCCGGTCATCACGATCAACTCGGCGACGCTGGTGAACAAGGGTCTCGAGGTGATCGAGGCGCACCTGCTGTTCGGGGTGCCCTACGACCGCATCGACGTCACCGTGCACCCGCAGTCGATCGTGCACTCGATGGTCACCTTCACCGACGGCTCGACGATCGCGCAGGCGTCGCCGCCGGACATGCGGCTTCCGATCGCGCTGGCGCTGGGCTGGCCGGAGCGCATCGCGGGCGCCTCGGCGCCGTGCCGCTGGGACACCGCGCAGAGCTGGACCTTCGAGCCCCTCGACGACGACGCGTTCCCCGGGGTGCGCCTCGCCCGCGCCGCCGGGACCGCGGGCGGCTGCCTGCCCGCGGTGCTCAACGCCGCCAACGAGGAGCTCGTCGAGGCGTTCGTCGCCGGGACGATCGGCTACACCGGGATCACCGACCTGCTCGGCGAGGTGCTGGAGGCGGCCGACGCCTGGACGGGTGACCCGGCTACCGTGGACGACGTGCTGGCTGCCGAGACCTGGGCCCGGGCCCACGCGCGCGAGAAGGCCCACGAGCGGGAGAAGACGCGGTCGTGACCATCGTGTGGACGGTCGTCGGGATCGCGATCTTCTTCTTCGGGCTACTGCTGTCGATCGCCTGGCACGAGCTCGGGCACTTCGCAACGGCCCGCTGGTTCGGGATCAAGGTCCCGGAGTTCATGGTCGGGTTCGGCCGCACCGTCTGGTCGGTGCGCCGCGGCGAGACCGAGTACGGCATCAAGGCCATCCCGCTGGGCGGCTACGTGCGCATGATCGGGATGCTGCCGCCGGCCAAGGGCGGAACGCTGGGCCGCAGCCGTCGCACCGGCCCGTTCCAGGGGCTGATGGACGACGCCAGGGCGCAGTCGCAGATGGACGTGCTGCCGCAGGACGCGGACCGGCAGTTCTGGACCCGGTCGCCGTGGAAGCGGATCATCGTCATGTTCGCCGGGCCGTTCATGAACCTGATCCTGGCGGTGGTGCTGTTCTCGCTGGTCCTGATGGGGATCGGCGTGCCTGCGGCCACCACCCAGATCGAGTCGCTCGAGAAGTGCGTGCTCCCGGCCGTCGCGGTCCAGAACGGCGTCCCGAAGGAGTGCCCGGCCGGAGCGCCGCTCGCGCCGGCGCTCGCGGCCGGGGTCCAGCCCGACGACCGCATCCTGTCCGTCCGCGGACAGGAGTTCGGCCCGGACGACGGGACCGCCCTGCAGGACGCGATCCGCGCGTCGTCGGGACCCACGCAGATCGTCGTCGAGCGGGCAGGCCGGCAGATCCCGCTGACCGTCGACGTCATCCCGAACGTCCTCCCGGCCCGGGACTCGGCCGACCCGTACGCCACGGTGACGGCGGGCTATCTCGGTGTCGCCCTCGACACGAAGTACATGCAGCTCGGCCCGGGCGACGTGGCCGCGCAGATCGGCAACGGCGTCGTCCGCACGGCGGAGGCGATCACCCAGATCCCCGCCCGCATCCCGGCGCTGTTCGGGGCCGCGTTCCTCGGCGAGGAGCGGAGCCAGGACAGTCCGATGGGTGTCGTCGGCGTCTCGCGGATCGGCGGTGAGATCCTCGCCCAGCAGGACGTCCCGTGGCAGGCCGACGTCAGCCGGTTCCTGATGATGCTCGCCGCGGTGAACCTGTCGCTGTTCCTGCTGAACCTGCTCCCCGTCCCGCCGCTGGACGGCGGCCAGATCGTCCCGGCGATCTGGGAGTCGATCAAGCGGAACACCGCGAAGCTGCTCGGACGCCCCGACCCCGGGCCGGTCGACGCGGCGAAGCTGCTCCCGGTCGCCTACGTGTTCGTGATCGTCTTCCTGGGGTTCTCGGTCATGGTCGCGATCGCCGACATCGTCAACCCGGTGCGGCTGTTCGGGTGAGCGCAACACCCGAGGGCGCCCGCCCGCTGGCGGTCTTCGACATCGACGGCGTCCTCGCCGACGTCTCGCACCGGCTGCACTATCTCGACGTGCACCGTGGGAGACGTTCTTCGCCGCCGCGCACGCCGACCCGCTGCTCGACGAGGGCGCCGAGCGGCTGCGCGCGGCCCAGGCCGAGTACGACGTCGTCTACCTGACCGGCCGCCCGAGCGGAACCGCAGGTTGACCGAGACCTGGCTGGAGCGCGTCGGCCTGCCGACCGGGCCGCTGTTCATGCGCCCCGACGACGACCACCGCCCCGCCCGCTACGTCAAGCGCGAGGTCCTGCGGCTGCTCGCCCGCGAGCGGGAGATCGCGATGATCCTCGACGACGACCCCGCCGTCGTCCGGATGCTGGCCGACGACGGCTGGCCGGTCGAGCTGGCGACCTGGCTGCCGCACAGCTCGACGCTGCAGGATGCGCAGGAGAAGCACGGCCGCACGTGAGTGCCCCTCCTCACCGGGTACGGCGGACCGTGCCACACGGTGGGATAGTGGAGGTCGTGAGCGTCTCCCTGGGTATGCCGTCCGCGCCCGCGCCGACCCTGGCCCCGCGCCGGGGACCCGGCAGCTCCAGGTCGGCCCGGTCGGTGTCGGATCCGACCACCCGATCTCCGTCCAGTCCATGACGACCACCCTGACCTCCGACGTCAACGCGACCCTCCAGCAGATCGCCGAGCTGACCGCGGCCGGCTGCGACATCGTGCGCGTCGCCTGCCCGTCGGCCGACGACGCGGAGGCCCTGCCCGCGATCGCGCAGAAGTCGCAGATCCCGGTGATCGCCGACATCCACTTCCAGCCCAAGTACGTGTTCGCCGCGATCGAGGCCGGCTGCGCCGCGGTGCGGGTGAACCCGGGCAACATCCGCAAGTTCGACGACCAGGTCAAGGAGATCGCCCACGCCGCGAAGGACCACGGCACGCCGATCCGGATCGGGGTCAACGCGGGCTCGCTCGACAAGACAAGCGACTGCTGGAGAAGTACGGCAAGGCGACGCCCGAGGCGCTCGCCGAGTCGGCCTTGTGGGAGGCGGGCCTGTTCGCCGAGCACGACTTCCACGACATCAAGATCTCGGTCAAGCACAACGACCCGGTCGTGATGGTGCGGGCCTACGAGCTGCTCGCCGAGCAGTGCGACTACCCGCTGCACCTGGGCGTCACCGAGGCCGGGCCCGCGTTCCAGGGCACGATCAAGTCGGCCGTCGCGTTCGGGGCGCTGCTGCGCCAGGGCATCGGCGACACCATCCGGGTGTCGCTGTCCGCGCCGCCGGTCGAGGAGATCAAGGTCGGCCAGCAGATCCTGGAGTCGCTGAACCTGCGCCCGCGCAAGCTGGAGATCGTGTCCTGCCCGTCCTGCGGGCGGGCCCAGGTCGACGTCTACACCCTCGCCGACGAGGTCACCGCCGGACTGACCGGCATGGAGGTCCCGCTGCGCGCGTGGCGTCATGGGCTGCGTCGTCAACGGCCCGGGTGAGGCCCGCGAGGCCGACCTCGGCGTCGCCTCCGGCAACGGCAAGGGGCAGATCTTCGTCAAGGGCGAGGTCATCAAGACCGTCCCCGAGCACAAGATCGTGGAGACGCTGATCGAGGAGGCCATGCGGCTCGCCGAGGAGATGGGCGAGAGCGCGGAGGGCGTGACGGGTGAACCCCAGGTGACCGTCGGCTGAGCGAGTACCGGTACCGGACGGGCCTCGACGTGGCATCATGAACCCGTGCTGAGGGTGGCCGGGGCACGGCTTCTCGACGATCGTCACCGCTCCGGGGTGCACGACGTGCTCGACGCCGACCCCGTCGCCGCGTGCATGGTCGCCTCCCGCATCGAGGCGGTCGGCCTCGACCCGTGGCGGCTGGGCGGTGAGCTGTGGTCCCAGGGGCCCCGGCGGACGGTCTGTGCTTCTCCGGGGCGAACCTGGTGCCGCTGCGCGGTGACCGGGCGGCGCTGCGTGCCTTCGCCGACCGCGCGCGCCGGGCCGGCGGCTGTGCTCGTCGCTGGTGGGGCGGGCCGAGCTCGTCCTGCCGCTGTGGGAGGAGCTCGCACCGGGCTGGGGCCCGGCCCGCGAGATCCGGCCCGACCAGCCCCTGATGACCCTCGAACGGCCCCGATGGTCGCGCCCGACAGCCGGGTGCGTCCGGTCCGCATCTCCGAGCTGGACCGGTACCTGCCGGCCGCCATCGCGATGT
>NZ_JAHLJA010000008.1:0-16037 GCF_020496245.1 Pseudonocardia sp. ICBG601
TCGCGGGTGGCCGTCGTAGAGGCCGTCGACGTCGGAGAGCAGCACGAGCGCGTCGGCGCCGACGATGTGCGCGACGAGTGCGGCGAGCCGGTCGTTGTCGCCCACCCGGATCTCGGCGGTGGCGACGGTGTCGTTCTCGTTGACCACCGGCAGCGACCCGAGCTGCAGCAGCCGCTCCAGCGTGCGCTGGGCGTTGCGGTAGTTCGAGCGGCGGATCATGTCGTCGGCGGTGAGCAGGACCTGCCCGATGCCCTGCCCGTGCCGGGCGAACGACGCCGAGTAGGCGTGGGCGAGCAGCAGCTGCCCGACCGACGCGGCGGCCTGCTGGGTCGCGAGGTCCCGCGGCCGCCTGCGCAGCTGCAGCGGCGCGAGCCCGGCCGCGATCGCCCCCGAGGAGACGAGCACCACCTGCGTGCCGGCGGCGCGGCGCCCCATCAGGGCGTCGACCAGCGCGTCGAGCCGGGCCGGGTCGAGCCCGCCGGTCAGGCTCGTCAGCGACGACGACCCGACCTTCACCACGATCCGCTTCGCGGCACCCAGCGTGGCGCGCGTGCTCACGCCGGTCTCACTCCTCGATCTCGTGGTCCGACGAGTAGCGGGCGCCCGCGGCGAGCTCGGCGTCGGACAGGTGCGCCCGGCGCGCCACCCGGGCGCGCTTGCGCTCGGCGGCGCCGACCCGCTCGTTGCCCTCCAGCCGGATGTCGGTGCCGCGCCCGGTGAGCAGGGCGGCGACGCCGGCCGGGGTGGACGGCTCCCAGTCGAAGGTGACCTGGCCGATGGTGACCGGGCAGCCGGGGACGGCTCCGGCCTTGGCCAGCGCCTCCTCCACGCCGAGCCGGGCGAGCCGGTCGGCGAGGTAGCCGACGGCCTCGTCGTTCTCGAACGCGGTCTGGCGGATCCACCGCTCGGGGCGTTCCCCGCGCACGATGAACCCGCCGTCGAGCTCCGGGTCGGGTGTGATGGTGAAGCCGGTGTCGTCGACGGCGCGCGGGCGCAGCACGATCCGGCTCGGCTCGGCCTCCGGGCGCGCGGCGCGGGCCGCGGCGACCCGCTCGGCCATCGCGAAGCTCAGCTCCCGCAGCCCGGCGCGGGACGCGGTGGAGATCGCGTACACCGGCCAGCCGAAGCGCTCGGTCAGGTCGTCGCGGACCATGTCGACCAGGTCGGCGGCGTCCGGGACGTCGATCTTGTTGAGCGCGACCAGACGCGGCCGCTGGTCGATCCGCTCCCCCAGCGCGCTGGTGCCGAGCGCCTCGGCGTAGTGCGCCAGCTCGGTCTCCAGCGCCTCGATGTCGGACACCGGGTCGCGCTCGGTCTCGAAGGTCGCGCAGTCCACGACGTGCACCAGCACCGAGCAGCGCTCGATGTGACGCAGGAACTCCAGACCGAGGCCACGGCCCTCGGCGGCGCCGGGGATGAGGCCAGGGACGTCGGCGACGGTGAAGGTGTCGTCGCCGGCACTGACCACGCCGAGCTGCGGCACGAGGGTGGTGAACGGGTAGTCGGCGATCTTCGGACGGGCCGCGGACAGCGCCGCGACCAGCGAGGACTTGCCCGCGCTGGGGAACCCGACGAGGCCGACGTCGGCGAGGCTGCGCAGCTCCAGGGTCAGTTCGACCTCGTCGCCGGGCTCGCCGAGCAGCGCGAACCCGGGGGCCTTGCGGGCGGCGGAGGCCAGCGCGGCGTTGCCGAGCCCGCCCCGTCCGCCCTCGGCGGCGACGAACCGGGTGCCGACGCCGACCAGATCGGCGACGACCTCGCCATCGGCGTCGAGCACGACGGTGCCGTCGGGCACCCGCAGCTCCAGGTCCGGGGCGTTGGCGCCCTGCTTGGACGCCCCCTGCCCCTGGGTGCCGTTCTTCGCCTCCGCGCGGGGGCGGTGGTGGTAGTCAAGCAGCGTGTGCACGCCCGCGTCGACGACGAGCACGACCGAGCCGCCCCGGCCGCCGTTGCCGCCGTCGGGGCCGCCGAGCGGCTTGAACTTCTCGCGGTGTACCGAGGCGCAGCCGTTGCCCCCGGCACCCGCGGTCGCGTGCAGCACGACGCGGTCCACGAACCGGGACATGACGGTGCTCCTGTCGGTGTCGTACCGCGGCGGGGCCGCGGTGGGTGGTGACACGACGAACGGCGGGCCCCCCGTTACCGGGGTGACCCGCCGTCGGCGTCGCTGTGCTGGCGGGTCGCTCAGACCTCGGCCGGCACGATGTTCACGGTCTTGCGGCCGCGCTTGGAACCGAACTCGACGGTCCCGGCGGCGAGGGCGAACAGCGTGTCGTCCTTGCCGCGCCCGACGTTGACACCCGGGTGGGTGGCGGTGCCGCGCTGACGGATGAGGATCTCGCCGGCCTTGACCGACTGGCCGCCGAAACGCTTCACACCCAGGTACTGGGCGTTGGAGTCGCGACCGTTACGGGAGCTGGACGCACCCTTCTTGTGTGCCATGACCCGGGCTCCTTACTTGCCGATCGCGGTGACCTGGACCTTCGTCAGGGGCTGACGGTGCCCCTGACGCTTGTGGTACCCGGTCTTGTTCTTGAACTTGTGGATCCGGATCTTCGGACCCTTGGTGTGCTCGACGACGGTGGCCGTCACCGCGGAGGTGAGGCCGCTGGCGTCGGTGGTCACCTGGTCGCCGTCGACGAGCAGCACGGCGGGCAGAATGATCTCGGCGCCGGGCTCACCGTCGAGCTTCTCGACGGTGACCACGTCGTCGACGGCCACCTTGTACTGCTTGCCGCCGGTCTTGACGATCGCGTACATCGCTGACGCACGACTCCTGAACATCGGGGGCGCATCTGGTGCGCTCGGGCTGTGACAGCTCGCGCCGGTCCCGGCGCGCACACCACGGCCCCCGTGCCGAACACTGTCGTGTGCAGAGGCGTGGCTTCTGTCGGTCAAGGTTACGCGACCCCGTCGGAGCGCTCTCCGGCGGGGTCACTGTCACCCTCCGTCCTGGGGCGGACCCGCCGGGCGGGAGGCCGCCCGGCGCGAACGGCGGGTACGGGTGACCACCGCGGCGGGCTCCGGCTGCGCGGCGACGGCCGGGACGGCCGCCGTTCCCGCGTCGGCCGGTGTCGCCGTGGCGGCCTGCGGAGTGGACTCCTCCGGCGTGGAGGCGGTCGTGATGACCACCGGCTCACCACCGCGGACCGGGCCGGCGGACCGGCTGGCCCGGCGACGGCGCGGTGCGGGTGCCTCGGGCTCCGGGGCGGACCCCGTCGCCGTCGGCTCCGGGGCCACGTCCCGGGCCGGGGCCGCGGCCTGCGGGGCACCGGTGGGTTCGGCGACCACGGGGGCCGCCGAACCGGTCAGTTCCCCGCGCGGCTCGGCGACGACGGTCTCGTCGTCGGCCGGTGCGGGTGCGGGCGCGGCGTCGACGGTGGTGGTGTCGGCCGTGGCCGGCACGGAGACCCCGGTGGCTCCGGCGGCCGCGCCGTCGTCGCCCTTCGGGGTGCTTCCCGCGGCGACGGCCGCGACCGCCGCGGCGGCGTCGACGCGCCCGGTGTCGCCGGAGTCGTCCCGGGCACGGTCCCGGTCCCCGACGCGCCCGTCCGGACGGTCGGAGCCGTTGCGGTGGCCGGAGCCGTTGCGGTCGGCCTCCTGGCGCGCGGTGTCGTGGCGCGCGGTGTCCTGGCGACCCGGGTCCTGGCGGCCGGAGCCACCGTCACCCGGTTCGCCCTGGCCGGAGTCCCCGTTGCCGTTGCCGCCCCGACGCCGCTTGCGGCGTCCGCCGCCCTCGGAGTCGGCGTGGCCACCGTTCCCGGAGCCGCTGCCGTGCCCGTTGCCCGAGCCGTTCCCGTTCCCGTTGCCGTTCCCGGAGCCGTGCCCGTTCCCGGAACCGTTGCCGTGCTGGGCGCCGTTGCCGGAGCGGCCGTGCTGGTGGTCCGGCCCGGTGTCGGTCGAGACGATGACGCCCCGCCCGCGGCAGTGCTCGCAGGTGGTGGAGAAGTGCTCCAGCAGCCCGCCGCCGACCCGCTTGCGGGTCATCTGGACCAGGCCGAGCGAGGTCACCTCGGCGACCTGGTGACGGGTGCGGTCCCGGGCGAGGCACTCGGTGAGGCGGCGCAGGACCAGGTCCCGGTTCGCCTCGAGCACCATGTCGATGAAGTCGACGACGATGATCCCGCCGATGTCGCGCAGCCGCAGCTGGCGGACGACCTCCTCGGCCGCCTCCAGGTTGTTGCGGGTGACGGTCTCCTCGAGGTTGCCGCCGGAGCCGGTGAACTTGCCGGTGTTGACGTCGACGACGGTCATCGCCTCGGTCCGGTCGATCACCAGCGTGCCGCCCGAGGGCAGCCAGACCTTGCGGTCCAGCGCCTTGAGCAGCTGCTCGTCGATCCGGTACTCGGTGAAGACGTCGGACGGCCCGGTGTGGCGGTGCATCCGGTCGGCGAGCTCGGGCGCGACGTGCTCGACGTAGCCGGACACGGTGTCCCAGGCGTCGGCGCCGGACACGATCAGCTTCGAGAAGTCCTCGTTGAACTGGTCGCGCACGACCTTGACCAGCATGTCCGGCTCCTCGTAGAGGAGCGTCGGCGCCTTGGGCGCGCCGGGGCCGGTCTTGTTCGCCTTCTCCTTGACGACCTCCCACTGCGCCTGCAGCCGGCGGACGTCGCGTTCCAGTGCCTCGTGCGAGACGCCCTCGGAGGCGGTCCGGATGATCACACCGGCGTCGGCCGGGACGATCTCCTTCAGCATCTCCTTGAGGCGCTTGCGCTCGGTGTCGGGCAGCTTGCGGGAGATCCCCGCGGCGCCACCGGAGGGGACGTAGACCAGGAAGCGACCGGCGAGGGAGATCTGCGTGGTCAGCCGGGCACCCTTGTGACCGACCGGGTCCTTGGTGACCTGCACCAGGACCTGGTCGCCCGAGGAGAGCGCCTGCTCGATCTTGCGCGCCTTGCCGTTGAGTCCGGCGGCGTCCCAGTCGACCTCGCCGGCGTAGAGCACGGCGTTGCGGCCGCGCCCGATGTCGACGAACGCCGCCTCCATCGACGGCAGCACGTTCTGCACGCGGCCGAGGTAGACGTTGCCGACCATCGAGCTGCCGGAGTTGCCACCGGTGATGAAGTGCTCGACCAGGATGCCGTCCTCGAGCACGCCGATCTCGGTGCGGTCGGCGCGCTGACGGATCACCATCTGGCGGTCGACCGACTCGCGCCGGGCCAGGAACTCCGACTCGGACAGGATCGGCGGGCGGCGACGGCCCGCGTCGCGGCCGTCCCGGCGGCGCTGGCGCTTGGCCTCGAGCCGCGTGGAGCCGCGCACGCCCTGGACCTGGTCGTCGGAGGACGATCCGGAGTCCTGGCGGGACTCGCTGCGGGCCTCGCGGACCCGGGTGACGGTGTTGGGCGGGTCGTCCTCGGAACGGTCCTCGACCTCGGAGCCCCCGCGACGACGACGGCGCCGCCGCCGGCGCGAGCCGCCCGAGGACTGGTCCTCGGAGTCGTCCGAGTCGTCCGAGGAGTCGGAGTCCTCGGAGCCGGCCCCGGTGGACCCGGAGTCCGCCCCGGAGTCCTCGGAGCCGGGGTCCTCGGAGTCGTCGGAGTCGTCGCCGCCGTCCTCGCCGAAGTCCTCGCCGCCCTTACCGCGGCCACGGCCACGGCGGCCCCGGCGGCGACGACGGCGGTTGCCGTTCTCGTCGTCACCGTCGTCGTCGGAGCCGGGCCGGTCCTCGGCCCGGTCGTTGGCCCGGTCGTCGGCGGGGTCCCCGGCCGGGACGTCGACACGGGCCGGGCCGCCGGTGCTGTCGGTGCCGGCACTGTCGGTGCCGGTGTCGTGCCGTCGGTAGCGGCAGCGTCGGCCGGGGCGGCATCGCTGGTCCTTGCGGCGACGGCCCCTTCCGTCCCTTGCGAGGGGCGCCGTCGCCGGGGCCGTCCTCGGCCCTGCTCGGCCGCGGTGTCGCGGCCCGCGGGCTCCGGGGTCGCGGCGGGAGCGGCACCCGGGGCGGCCGGGGCCTGGAACATCGGGACCGCGAAGACCGGGGCGAGCGCCGGTGCGGCCGCGCCACGAGCCCGGGCGGCGCCGGTCGTGAACGGGTCGGCGGGGGCCGCGCGGCGACTCCGGGCCGGCGTCGGGGCCGCTGTCGGTGTCGCTGTCTCTGTCGGTGGCGCTGCCGGCACCGAGGTCGAGTGCGGGCGAGCACCTCGGTGACCACCGGGTCGGGCGCGTCGGTGACGGCCGGCTCCGGGGCGCGGTCGGCCGACGCCGCGGCGGGCTCGGTGCCCGGACGCAGGGCGGCGACGACCTGTTCGGCCGTCGCCCGGGTGATGCTGGACTGGACGCTGCGGACCTCCTGGCCGAGCCCGGACAGGGCGGCGAGGACGTCTCGGCTCGCGGTCCCCAGCAGCTTGGCCAGGGCGTGGACCCGCATCTTCTCCGGCAGCTCGGAGAGCCCGCCGGTGTCACCGGCGGGCGTGTCGTTCACGGACATTCAGCTCCTTCGCCCCCGGGCGCCTCGCGTCGGAGGCGGCCACGCAGGGACCTTGCGCGTACGTTCCGCAGCACGCGCGGGTTGCGCGGTGCGGCACATCTGGTGTCGCTCCCCGATCTCCGGGGATGGTGCTCGACGCCGGACCGGAGGCGGTGCGCCGTCCGGGTCAGGAAGCGTCCGGCCGGGCCCGGGTCACCGGGACCGCACCGAGCGGATCCACCAGGTCGCCCGCGTCGTCGAGCAGGCCCTGCGCCAACCGGGTGGCCGTCACCGGTACCGGCGGCGCCAGGTCTGCGAGGACGGTGAGCGCGCCCAGTACGTCATCGGGTCGAACGGTCGGTGTCGTCAGCCGTACGACCGCCGTCAGTATCGCACAGTCGGTGACCGGGGACGGCGAACCCGCCGACCGGGACGGGTCACGATCGCCCTCCGGGCGTTCACCTGCGGTTCGACGAGCAGAGTGACGACGGCCGCACGCACGTCGATCTCCTTGCGGCCGGACGGGGTCAGCCGGGTCACCACGACCGACTCCTGCGCGGTGAACGCCTCGACCGCGGCCCGCACCTCCTCGACGGCGATGCCGCGGACCTCCAGCCGCCAGCGGGCGGCGTCGATCCGGTCGGCCAGCGCCGGCGGACCGACCGCGGTCGCGGCCGCGACGACGTCGAGCCCGTCGGGCAGCGCCTGGTCCATCGCCGCGCGGACCAGCTCCGGGTCGACCTCGCGGGTCAGGCCCATCTCGACGTACTCGGCCTCGCTGGCCGCACCGGTCGGGGCGGCCCCGACCCAGGACAGCCGCGGATGCGGGCTGAAGCCGTGCGAGTGCGCGACCGGGACGCCGGCCCGGCGGACGGCGCGCTCGAAGCTGCGGGCGACGTCGCGGTGCGACAGGAACCGCAGCCGGCCGCGCTTGGCGAAGCGCAGGCGGACCCGCTGCACCGTCGGGGGTGCCGGGTTCGCCGCCGCTCCTGCCTTCACGCGTGCCACGGCTCGGAGTCTAGAGACCGGGCCCGGTCCGGTCAGCCGCGGTGCGGCGGGTGCGGCCGGTCGGCGCGGACCGGGAAGGCGCCGGTGTAGCCCATCCGCTCCTGTGCGGCCTCGCGGACCCGGGTCCGCACCCGGAACCAGCCGATCGTCAGCAGCACCGCCAGCACCGGGATGGAGGCGACGGTGAAGGTCCCGACCGGGTAGTCGAAGCCCATCAGCACCAGCACCCCGAGCAGGAAGACCAGGACCGCGTAGCCGGTCCACGGCGAGCCGGGCAGCCGGAACGAGGGCCGGGTGAGGATGCCGGACTCGGTCATCCGCACGAACCGGATCTGGCAGAGCACGATCGTGGCCCAGCTGGCGAGGATGCCCAGCGAGGCGATGTTCAGCACGATCTCGAAGGCCTGCTCGGGGACCACCGCGTTCAGCCCGACGCCGAGCAGGGTGATCACCGCGGTCAGGCCGATGCCGCCGTAGGGCACTCCCGACTTGTTCATCCGGCCGGTGAAGCCCGGCGCCGACCCGTTCATCGCCATCGAGCGCAGGATCCGACCGGTCGAGTACAGCCCCGCGTTCAGGCTGGACAGCGCGGCGGTCAGGACCACCAGGTTCATCACGGTGCCGGCACCGGGCACGCCGATCGAGTCGAAGAACGTGACGAACGGGCTGACGCCCTCGCGGTAGGCGGTGTAGGGCAGGAGCAGGCCGAGCAGCACCAGCGAGCCGACGTAGAAGAGCGCGATGCGCGCGATCACGGAGTTGATCGCTCGGGGCATCACCTTCTCCGGGTTCTCGGTCTCCCCCGCCGCGGTGCCGACCAGCTCGGTCGCGGCGTAGGCGAACACCACGCCCTGGGTGATGACCACCGCGGCGAGCAGGCCGTTGGGCAGCAGACCGCCGTTGTCGGTGATCACCGAGATGCCGGTCTCGGCGCCCTGGATCGGGAACCGTCCCGCGAGGAACACCGTGCCCACCACCAGGAAGGCCACCAGTGCGATCACCTTGACCAGCGCGAACCAGAACTCCAGCTCGCCGAACAGCTTCACCGAGACCAGGTTCGCCGCCAGCACCACGACCAGGGCGATCAGGGCGATCAGCCACTGCGGGGCGTCGGAGAAGGCGCCCCAGAACTTCATGTAGAGCGCGATCGCCGTCACGTCGACGATGGAGGTGAAGGCCCAGTTGAGGAAGTACAGCCAGCCGGCCACGTAGGCCGCCTTCTCGCCGTAGAACTCGCGGGCGTAGGAGACGAACGACCCCGACGACGGCCGGTGCAGCACGAGCTCACCGAGCGCCCGCAGGATCAGGAACACGAACACGCCGCAGACCGCGTAGACCAGCGCCAGCGCGGGGCCCGCCGAGGCGAGCCGGCCGCCCGCACCGAGGAACAGCCCGGTTCCGATCGCACCTCCGATGGCGATCATCTGGAGCTGCCGTTTCCCCAGGCCCTTGTGGTAGCCCTCCTCCTCGTGGGAGAAGTCCGGGCGGTTGCTGCCCGCCGGGTCGTGCGTCGTCGCCATGTGGTCCCCCCACGCCGGATCCGGACGCCGTCGCGCCCGGTTGCGGCCAGACCCTAGTTCGACGTTTCCCGTGAGATCACGTGCCCCTGTGACCGTCGCGTATCCGATCCGGACACCGCGGGACGGAGCCGACCGGACGGACGCGAACGCGGGGGTGGCCCCCTCAGTCGCCCAAGACCAGCAGGGTGTCGCCGGCCGGCCGGAACCCGGCACGTCGGTAGAACGCGGCGCTGCCCGCGGTCGGGGCCAGCATCAGCCGCCGGTACCCACGGGCCCTGGCGTGGGCGACGACCGCGGCGAGCAGCGCCCGCGGCACGCCGGCCTCGGTGAACGCGGCCAGGACGAAGGCGTTGCCGACCTGCCCGCTGCGCGTGCCGCGGCCACCGGGGCGGGGCATCTGCACGGTCTCCAGCACGTTGATCGACCCGACCGGTGTCCAGCCGGCACGGTCGCTGCCCGCCTCGGCCACCCAGAACGCGCGCCGCGGCTGCTCGACCCGCCACCAGGCGGCGAAGGACTCGGCGAACGAGGGGTCCTCGACCGGCCGCCCGGCGCGCTCCTCCAGCCAGAGCCGACGCAGCCGGCCGAGCGCGGCGACGTCGCGCTCGTCGGCGACCCGGACCCGCAGGCGTCTGCCGCCGTACTCCCAGGACGACCCGTCGGCGCCGGCGAGGGCCGGGTCCGGGATCGAGGACAAGCCGTTCTCAGTCACCCGGGCGTGCGTCCCCGAGCGACCCCGCGGCCGAGGCCGTCGGGTTGACCACGGTCAGCGGCAGCAGGGTGGTCCCGCTGGGGCCGACCTCGATGTCGGTGCCGGTGGACGGGCACACGCCGCAGTCGAAGCACGGCGTCCACCGGCAGTCGTCCTGCTCGCGGCCGGCCAGCGCGTCCTGCCAGTCCTCCCACAGCCAGTCCCGCTCCAGGCCGGAGTCGAGGTGGTCCCAGGGCAGGATCTCGTCGGCCCCGCGCTCGCGGACGGTGTACCAGTCCAGCGACACACCCTGCGGCTCCAGCGCCTCGGCGGCGGAGTCGACCCAGCGGCGGTAGGAGAAGTGCTCGGACCAGCCGTCGAACCGGCCGCCGTCGCGCCAGACCTTCTCGATGACGGCGCCGACCCGGCGGTCGCCGCGGGCGAGCAGTCCCTCGATCAGCGAGGGCTCGCCGTCGTGGTAGCGCATGCCGATGTTGCGCCCGATCCGCCGATCGGAGTTGACGGCCTCGCGCAGCTTGCGCAGCCGGGCGTCGACGACCTCCGGGGCGCACTGGGCGGCCCACTGGAACGGGGTGTGCGGCTTGGGCACGAACCCGCCGATGGAGATGGTGCAGCGGACGTCGTTGCGCCCGGACGCCTCGCGGCCCGCCTTGATCACGCGGTGCGCCATGCCCGCGATCTCCAGGACGTCCTCGTCGGTCTCGGTGGGCAGCCCGCACATGAAGTACAGCTTCACCTGCCGCCAGCCCTGGGAGAACGCCTCGGCGCAGGTGCGGATCAGGTCGTCCTCGGAGACCATCTTGTTGATCACGCGGCGGATCCGCTCGGAGCCGCCCTCGGGGGCGAAGGTCAGCCCGGAGCGACGGCCGTTGCGGGAGATCTCGTTGGCCAGGTCGATGTTGAACGCGTCGACCCGGGTGCTCGGCAGCGACAGCGAGGTGTTGGTGCCCTCGTAGCGGTCGGCGAGGCCCTTGGTGATCTCGGCGATCTCGGAGTGGTCGGCGCTCGACAGCGACAGCAGACCGACCTCGTCGAAGCCCGAGGCCCGCACGGCGGCGTCGACCATCTCCCCGACGCCCTGCAGCGACCGCTCCCGCACCGGGCGGGTGATCATCCCCGCCTGGCAGAACCGGCAGCCGCGGGTGCAGCCGCGGAAGATCTCGACGCTGGCCCGCTCGTGGACGGTCTCGGCCAGCGGGACCAGCGGCTTCTTCGGGTACGGCCACTCGTCGAGCTCGATGGTGGTGCGCTTCTGGACGGTGGCGGGGACCCGCTCGTCGACCGGGGTGACCGCGGCGATGTGGCCGTCCTCGGCGTAGGTCACGTCGTAGAGGGAGGGCACGTAGCAGCCCGGCGTCGACGACAGCCGCAGCAGCAGCTCCCGGCGCCCGCCCGGGCGCCCCTGCGCCTTCCAGTCGCGCACGACGTCGGTGATGTCGCCGACGACCTCCTCGCCGTCACCGAGCGCGGCGACGTCGACGAAGTCCGCGACCGGCTCCGGGTTGAACGCCGCGTGCCCGCCGGCGACGACGACCGGGTGGGTCTCGTCGCGGTCGCGGGCGTGCAGCGGGATCGCCGCCAGGTCGAGCGTGGTGAGCAGGTTGGTGTAGCCGAGCTCGGTGGAGAAGGAGACGCCGAGGACGTCGAAGTCACCGACCGCGTGGTGGGCGTCGACGGTGAACGACGGCACCCCCGACTCGCGCATCAGGGCCTCGAGATCGGGCCAGACCGCGTAGCAGCGCTCGGCCAGCGCGTCGGCGCGCTCGTTGAGGACCTCGTACAGGATCTGGACGCCCTGGTTGGGCAGGCCGACCTCGTAGGCGTCCGGATAGAGCAGTGCCCAGCGGACGGCCGCGGAGTCCCACGGCTTGACCTGCGAGTTCCCCTCACCGCCGACGTACTGCACCGGCTTGGCGACGCGGGGCAGGATCGGCTCCAGGGCGGGGAAGACGGAGGTGGGTGCCACGCTGCACCAGGGTAGCCACCTCCGTTCGGGACGTACCGGCGGGTCGTGTCCGACCGGACACGGACCGTCGGCCGCCCGCACACCGGCTGAGGCGCGGGTCACGGCGGCCCACGGGGCGGGAGACCTACGCTCGCCTCCCGACCCTGTTCCCCACGTGTGTCGTCCCCGAGCTCCCAGGAGACCCCCGTGTCCGTGACCGACGCCGAGCTGCACGCCCGGTTCCGCCCGCTGTTCGACCGGATCGCCGCCGGTGCGGTCGAACGCGAGCTGAACCGGCGCCTGCCCGTGGCGGAGATCGCCGCCCTGCGCGACGCCGGGTTCGGCGCCGTCCGGCTGCCGGTGGAGGCCGGCGGCGCGGGCGCCTCGCTGCGCCAGCTGTTCGGGCTGCTCGTCGAGCTGGGTGCGGCGGACTCGAACATCCCGCAGGCTCTGCGGACCCACCTCCTGTTCACCGAGCTGTGGTCGGCAGGCGCCGCGGACGACCCGGTGTTGCGCGGGCGGGTGGAGCAGATCGCGGCCGGGCGGCTGGTCGGCAACGCCATCTCCGAGCGCGGCGGGGTGGTGCGCAACTCCGCCACCACGGTGCTCCGCCGCGACGGGGACAAGCTCCTGCTCGACGGCGAGAAGTTCTACTGCACCGGGACCCTCTACGCCGACCTGGTCGACGTGGTCGCCCTCGACGAGAACGGCGAGCGGGTGACCGTGCTGGTCGAGACGACCGCCCCGGGTGTCGAGCGGGTCGACGACTGGCGCGGCTTCGGGCAGAAGCTCACGGCCAGCGGCACCACCCGGTTCACCGCGGTGGAGGTCGACCCGGCCCAGGTGCGGCCCGCGCCGACCGACGTGCACCAGCCGGTCCGGCAGGCGTTCCTGCAGCTCGTCCAGCTCGCGGCACTGGCCGGGATCGCCCGGCGCGCCGCCGACGACGCCGCCGACTACGTGCGCGACCGGCGCCGCAACTGGCCCTACGGCAACGCCGACCTGCCCAAGGACGACCCGCTGGTGCAGCAGGTCGTCGGCAGGGTCGACGCGGCCGCGTTCACCGTCGCCGCCGTGGTCGACGCCGCGGCGGCCTCGCTGGAGCGGGCACTCACCGATCCCGGGCACGGCCCGAGGGCCGAGCTCGACGTGTACCGGGCCCAGTCGACCGTGCCCCAGCTGGTCCTGGACGCGACCTCGGAGCTGTTCGAGGTGGGCGGCGCCTCCACGGTCGACGTCGACCGGGCGCTGGACCGGCACTGGCGCAACGCCCGCACCCTCGCGGTGCACAACCCGATCGTCTACAAGCAGCAGGTGATCGGGGACTCGGTGCTGAACGGGACGGTGACGGTGCTGTCGCTGTCCTCGGGTGTCGCGGGCTGAACGGGGCTCAGCGGCCGGCGCGGCGGGTGAGGGCGGCGCGCGTCGCGTCGTCCGCGGGCAGGAAGGTCTCCAGCGCCAGCTCGGCGAGGGTGACGTCGTGCGGTGCGCCGAAGGTCGAGATCACCGAGTGGAACGTCAACGTGCCGTCGTCGGTGTCGAGGACCAGCGGCAGCAGCACGTCCGAGCCCGGCGACGGCAGCGCGGTCTCCCCCGGTCCGGGGTAGCCCCGGCACTCGGCGAGCAGCGCGACGAGCCGCCGGTCCGCGGTCATCCGCACCTGCCGTTCGAGCCGGTGCAGCAGGTGCTCCCGCCACTGGGCCAGGTTGCGGATGCGCGGCGCGAGCCCGGCGGGGTGCAGGCATACCCGGTGCACGTTCGGCGGCGGCCCGAGCACCGCCGGGTCGAGGCCGGTGAGCAGCGCCGAGGCCGCGGTGTTGGCGAGCCGGACGTCGCCCCAGCGGTCCACGACGAGGGCCGGGTACGGATCGTGCCCGGCGACGAGCCGCGCCAGCGCGTCCCGCACGGGCGCGAGATCCGGGTCGTCGAGCGACCGCTCGGCGTAGGCGGGCGCGTAGCCGGCGGCCAGCAGCAACGCGTTCCGCTCCCGCAGCGGGATCTCCAACGCCTCGGCGAGTGCGCCCAGCAGCTCCCGGCTCGCGCCCGAACGCCCGGTCTCGACGAAGCTGAGGTGGCGCGCCGAGACCCCCGCCGCCAGTGCCAGGTCGAGCTGGCTGCGCCGGCGGCGGCCCCGCCAGAACCGCAGCATCTCCCCCGGTCCGGCGGTGCGGGCGGGGCGCGCGTCGGTGTCGCTCACCGGCCCGACGCTAGCCCGGCCCGGACGCCGCGACGACTACCTGCGGGGTAGGTGGATCCGATTACCCCGCAGGTCATCGCGCCGCGGCGCCGGCGGCAGCAGGCTCGGTGCCGACCGGACCGCACCACCCAGGAGGTAGGGATGACCGACTTCACCACCCTCGCCGAGCGCTACGTCGCGACGTTCAACGAGGCCGACCCGGCGGCGCGGAAGGCCCGCGTCGCCGAGCTGTTCACCACCGACGTCCGCTACACCGACCCGCTCGCCGACGTCACCGGGCACGACGGCGTCGCCGGGTTCCTGGGCGCGGCCCGGGAGAAGCTGGCCGGGTTCGAGTTCCGGCTGGACGGCGAGGTCGACGCGCACCACGACCACGCGCGGTTCCGCTGGCAGGCGGCGCCGCCGGAGGTCTTCGCCTCGGGTGCCGAGCCCCCGGTGGTCGGGTTCGACGTCGTCGTGACCGACGGCGACGGCCGGATCGCGCAGGTGCACGGCTTCCTCGACGTCGTCCCGGACCTGTAGGGCCCGCACTGCGCCCACGACGGCGGCGGGCCGGGATCCGGTCCGCCGCCGCGGGACGAGCAGCGCGGCCGCGGTCAGCGCTTGCCGTTCGGCAGGGCCAGTCGGTTGATCGTGCCGAGCACCTGCATGTACTGCTTCCACAGCGGCCCGGTCGTGTACTCCAGCCCGTACTCCCGGCACAGCTCCCGGACCTCGGGGGCGATCTCGGCGTAGCGGTTGCTGGGCAGGTCGGGGAACAGGTGGTGCTCGATCTGGAAGCTCAGCTGCCCGGTCATCAGGTGGAAGAACCGGCCGCCGTCGAGGTTGGCCGAGCCCAGCAGCTGGCGGACGTACCACTCGCCGCGGCTCTCGTCCTCGAGCTGCTCCTCGGTGAACTGCACCGCCCCGGTCGGGAAGTGCCCGCAGAAGATCACCGCGTGCGACCACACATTGCGCACCAGGTTCGCGGTCACGTTGCCCGCGAGCACCGGCAGGAAGAACGGCCCGGCCAGCGCGGGGAACGCGACGTAGTCCTTCAGGATCTGGCGCCCGGTCTTGCGGCCGATCGACTTGACCTGCTCCCACACCCGGCTCAGCGGCTTCTGCCCCGCCACGACCTTCTCGACCTCGAGGTCGTGCAGCGCGACGCCGTACTCGAAGAACAGGCTGAGCAGGAAGTTGTAGAGCGGGTTCCCGAGGTAGTACGGCGTCCACCGCTGCTCCTCGGACAGGCGCAGGATCCCGTAGCCCACGTCGCGGTCCTTGCCGACGACGTTGGTGTAGGTGTGGTGCATGTAGTTGTGCGAGTGCTTCCACTCCGCCGAGGACGAGACGTTGTCCCACTCCAGGTCGACGAGTGGATCTTCGGGTCACGCATCCAGTCCCACTGGCCGTGCATGACGTTGTGCCCGATCTCCATGTTCTCGAGGATCTTGGCGATCGAGAGCATGGCGGTGCCGGCGATCCAGGCCGGCGGCAGGACCCCGGCGAACAGCAGCGCACGACCGCCGATCTCCAGCGCCCGCTGCTTGCGGATGACGCCGCGGATGTACTCGGCGTCGGACGCGCCGCGCTCGGCGAGGACACGGTCGCGGATGGCGTCGAGCCGGCGGCCGAGCTCCTCGATCTGCTCGGCGGTCAGCTCGGTCGTGGCCTGCACGTCCTCGCGACGCGAGGAGGGCACGAGCTCCAGCACTGGACGCTGCGGGTGCTGCTCCCGGCCGGTCTCCTCCGGGCCGGGCTCGAGGTGCGCGGGGTTCTCCAGGACGGCGGTCATGAGGACCTCCTTCGGTCGGAGCGGAAGATCAAGGGCGGAAGGATCAGGGAAGGTCGATGCGGGCGGGCCCGCACGCGGAGTTGATGCAGGTCTGGACGAGGTCGCCGGGCTCGCCGTGCGCCTCGCCGGTGCGCAGGTCGCGCACCTTGCCCTCGCGCAGCGGCAGCACGCACCCGAAGCAGATGCCCATCCGGCAGCCGCTGGGCATGAGCCTCCCGGCCGCCTCCCCGGCCTCGAGGAGGCTCTGCCCCGGCTCGACGACGACGTCGCCGCCGAGGTCGACGGTGCCGCCGGTGCCCTCGTGGCGCGGGCCGGCGGGGTGAAGCGCTCGGCCACGACGCCGTCCCAGGCGCCCTCCAGGGCGTCGAGCAGGCCGTCGGGGCCGCAGGCGTAGACGGTGCGGTCCGCCCGGTCGGCGACGACGGTGTCGATGACCGTGGGGTCGAGCCGCCCGGAGACGGCGCTGTGG
>NZ_JAHLJA010000009.1:0-28715 GCF_020496245.1 Pseudonocardia sp. ICBG601
ACCGCGAGACCGGCGCGCTGCTGTTCTACGAGCTGACCCACGCGTCGGTCGACACCGCGAGCAGCGGGCTGGGATGACCCTCCAGCACGCCCCGGTCGGCCCGGGATACACCGCCGCCGACGCGAGCGCCGCCATCCGGAGGCACCGAAGGGCTCCGGGCTGGGGGAGCGCGGCCGCGTCGAGCGGCGCAGCCCCCTACTCCCCGACCGGGCCCGGGTGCTGCACTCCCGCGCGCTGCGCCGGGGCTCGCGGGCAAGACCCAGTGGTCGGGCCCGGGGGAGGGCGCCGAGGTCAGCGGCATCCCGCGGACCCGGCTGACGCACTCGCTCGAGGGTTTCCCAGATCGGCCGCGGCATCGCCGAGGAGCGGGGCTCGACCCCCGACGTCGTCGACGCCGCCGGGCTGGCCCACGACATCGGCCACCCGCCGTTCGGGCACAACGGCGAGCGTGCGCTCGACGTCGCGGGAGCCGACTGCGGCGGGTTCGAGGGCAACGCCCAGACCCTGCGCATCCTGACCCGCCTGGAGCCCAAGGCCCGCTCCGGCGACGGCCGCGTCCCCGGCGGGCTCAACCTGACCCGGGCGACCCTGGACACCGCCACCAAGTACCCGTGGCCGCGCCGCGGCGCGGAGCGCAAGTTCGGTGCCTACGCCGACGACCTGCCTGCCCTGGAGTGGGTGCGAGCCGGGGCACGGCCGGGGGTGCGGAGCATGGAGGCCCAGGTGATGGACTGGGCCGACGACGTCGCCTACTCGGTGCACGACGTCGAGGACGCGGTGCACGCCGGCCGGATGGACCTGGCGGTGCTGTCCTCGCCGGCCGAGCGCGCGGCGCTCGCGGTGGAGGCGTCGCTGCGCTTCGGCGAGGACGAGGGCGCCTGTGCCGAGGCCGCCGCCCGGCTCGACGCGCTGCCGGTGGTCCGCGCGGTCCGCGGCTTCGACGCCGCCACCGCCGCGGGCGACGACCTGGTCGCGATGAAGCGGATGACCTCCGAGCTGGTCGGCCGGTTCGCCCTCGCCGCGACCGACGCGACCCTGGACACCTACGGCGACGCGCCGCTGGCCCGGCACCGCGCGGACCTGGTGGTGCCGGTCGTCGCCGTGGCGGAGGTCGTGGTGCTCAAGGCACTGGCCACCCGCTACGTGATGAGCGACCCGCGGCGGCTGGCGATGCAGTCCCGCCAGCGCGACCTGCTGCACGACCTCGTCGCGGCGCTGTACGACCGGGGGCCCGACGCCCTCGACCCGGCCCGCGCGGAGGACTGGGCCGCCGCTCCCGACGACCGGTCGCGGCTGCGCGTCGTGATCGACCAGGTCGCGACGCTGACCGACCCGCAGGCGCACGCCTGGCACCGCACCCTCTGCCGGCCCTGACACCTGCCGGCCCCGACACCGGCCGGCCCCGAGACGCCGACGGCCCCGCCGTCCGGGTGGGGCGGCGGGGCCGGGTGGCCGGGGTCGGTGCGGGGCTCAGCGCAGGGTGATCGCGGGCTTCGCCGCGTCGGCCTCGCTGGTCACGGCCCGGGTCGGGCAGGTCCCGAGGACCCGGTCGATCGCGTCGCGCTCGGCGCTGGTCACCCACAGCTTGTACTTCTTCTTCACCGCGACCTGACGCGCGACGTAGGCACAGCGGTAACGGCTGTCCGGCGGGAGCCAGGTCGCGGCGTCGCCGTCGCTCTTGCGGCCGTTGGTCGGCCCGTCGACGGCGATCAGGTTCAGCGGGTCGTTCCCGATCTTCTCCCGGGTGGCCGCGTCGAGCTGCTGGGCGCCCTGCTGCCAGGCGTCGGACAGCGCGACGACGTGGTCGATCTGCACCTTCTCGCTGGTGCCCTGGCCACGGGTGAACGCGATTGTGGTGCCGGTGTAGGAGTCACGCAGCGTCCCGGTCAGCACGACGCAGTCGTGCGTGCCCGCCTTGAACGTCTCGCGGTCCATGTCCCGGGCCAGTACCTGGTTGCGCTGGTCGCAACCGTCCCGGTCGATGTCGGCCCAGCTACGCCCGAACTGCTGGCGCGTGTAGCCGGTCTTCGGTGCCCGGCCCTTCACCGCCAGCGTCTTCAGCGTCGCCGACGCGCTGCCCGCGGCCGCACCCTCCACGGTCCCGGGGGTCACCGGGGCGATCGCGCCGACGTCGACGACGCCGGTGTCGAGCGCCGTGTCCAGCACGTCCACGAACGATCCGGGGGATCCGCACCCGGCCATCACCATCATCGTCGCCAGCAGTCCGGCGACCCGCACACCTCGAACACGCACACCGGAGATGTTCGCGAATGCGAACGCCGGAACCACGCCAACACGCCGCGTGTTCGTCACTCAGGGTGAAGTGACTTGCCAGGACGGGGTCGGTCCGTTCACAGGGTCGGGGTGGTCGGTGGCCTCGTGATCACGCTCACAGACCCTCGGGCCACCACGGCCGGGGTGGGGCGGGAGCACGCTCGGGCTACGCGTGCTCGTCGTGACGGCGCCGTCGACCGGCCGTCCCGCCGGTCCGACGCCGGTCCCGGGCCCGGCACGCGGCCGGGCCCGGAACCGAGATCAGGCGTTGATCGCCGCCCGGTCGGAGTCGTGCCCGGACTCGACGGCGATCGTCCGCGGCTTGGCCGCCTCGGCGACCGGGATGCGGATGCGCAGCACCCCGGCGTCGTACGACGCGTGGATGGAGGACGTGTCGAGGTTGTCGCCCAGGAACAGCTGGCGGGCGAACACGCCGTAGGCCCGCTCGGAGGCGACCCACTCGACCTGGTCGGTCCCGGCGTTGGCGGGCCGCCGCTCCGCCTTGACCGTCAGGGTGTTGCGCTCGACGGAGAGATCGACGGCGTCCGGGTCGATGCCGGGGAGGTCGAACTCCACGACGAACTCGTCACCGTGACGCCAGGCGTCCATCGGCATCGCCGCCGGGCGCGACCAGGTGCCGCCGGACTCGAACGCCTGCGAAGCGATGCGGTCCAGGGCTCGGAACGGGTCGGTACGCAGCAGCATCTCGAACCACTCCCTTCCAGCCGTGCCGGTTCACGACCGACCGGCTGACTCCTCGTTGTCCTTCGTCATGTCGGTCCTCCGGAGTCCCGCTCCGGATATCTCCAGTTATAGCTGGAGATTTTCTGTTGTCAAGGGCTGCTCTGGATTCGTGTCGCCGAGCTCGGAGCGCAGGCGTGCGAGCTCCGTGCGCAGGCGCTCGATCTCGCGGTGTGCCGCGCCGAGGCGGTTCTCGCTGTCGGCGAGCTCGCCGCGCAGTCGGTCGATCCAGGACGCCGAGCCCAGCGGATGCCCGTCGTCCAGCAGGGTGCGCAGGCGCGCGGCCTGCTCCAGCTGGTTGCGCGAGTAGCGGCGGTGCCCGCCCGGGGAGCGGTGCGGGTTCACCACGCCCGCGCTGTCGAGGCTGCGCAGGAACGCGGGCTCGACCTCCAGCAGGTGCGCGGCCTGGCCCATCGCGACGGTCGGGTAGTCGGGGTCGTCGAGCCGGTCCAGTGCCATGTCGGTTCCTCCCTCGCGGTCCGCGGCGCACGCTCGGGTGCCGGAGCCGGTCGTCCGCGAACCTGAGTGTGGCCACGTGATGGCGAAAATCTTAACCATACGCTAGAGATATGGGGGAGACGACGATCCGGAAGGAGAACGCGATGAACAGGAGCAGGGTCCGCACCGACCGCCCCCGCGAGGACGTCCTCCACGTCCGCGTCGACGGCGAGCTGGACGCGGCGGCAGGTGCGTCGCTGCTGCGCCAGGTCGATGCGCACCTCGCCGTCGCCGGTGCCGGGTGGTCGCCGGTCCGGCACGTCCTGGTCGATCTCGGTACCGGGGTCACCGCGCGCGGCGCGCGGGCGCTGCACCATCTGCGGCACGTGGCCCGCAACCGCGGTCTGGACGTCCGGCTGATCGGCGCCGCCCGCGTCGCGCCGCGGACGGTGCCGGGCGTCCGGGCGGTACTGCACGGGATGCGCAACCACCCGGACCTGGACTCCGCGCTCGCCGAGCTGCCGCCGTCGGTCGTCGTCGCGGCCTGATCGGACCGGGGTGGGGTGAGGCTCCCCCCACCCCGGCTTGCCCCGGTCGTTAGCACTGCGATGAAGTGAAGGCGTGACCTCCTCGCGTTGGCTCGTCCCGGTGCTGGCCGTGCTCTTCGTGCCGCTCTGGGCGTCCGGCTTCATCGCCGGCAAGATCGCGACCGGCTCCACCGACGTCCCCGCGGTCCTGTTCTGGCGGTTCGTGATCGCGCTGGTCGTGATGCTCGTCGCCGTCGCCGTGCAGCGGCCGGGCCTGCCGCGCGGCCGGGCCTGGCTGCACCTCGCGGTCACGGCGTTGCTGCTGCAGGTCGGGCAGTTCAGCTTCGTCTACAGCGGGCTCGCCTCGGGTGTGCCCGCCGGGCTGTCGAGCCTCATCCTCGGGATGGCGCCGTTGCTGGTCGGGCTGCTGACCCCGTTGCTGCTGGCGACCCGCCTGGGTGTCGGACCGGTGCTGGGCCTGCTGATCGGCGCCACCGGCGTCTACGTCGTACTGGCCGACGACCTCGGTGCCGGTCTCGGCGGCAACCTCGTCTTCCCGGTGCTGGGCATGCTGTCGCTGGCGGCCGGCACGCTCTACCAGAAGCGGTTCAACGACGGCACGCCCGTGGTGACCAGCGTCGTGGTCCAGATGGCCACCTCGCTGGTCGCGACCCTGGTCGCCTGGCCGTTCCTCGGTGCGGACTGGCTGTCCCGCGCACCGTCGGGATGGGCAGCCGTGGCCTTCCTGGGGGTCGTGAACTCGGCGGGCGCCTTCGTGCTGATGTTCGTGCTGCTACGCCTGCGGTCCACGGTGTTCGTGTCGTCTCTGCTGAACCTGGTCCCGGCGACGACGGCGCTGGTCGCCGTGCCCGTGCTCGGGGAGCCGCTCACCGTGCAGGCCGTGCTGGGCCTCGGCATCGCGCTGGTCGGCATGTTCGTCGGCCTGGGTCGGGTGCCCGGCCTGCGCGGTCACCCGGTGACGGCCGACGCCGCCGTCCCCGCAGAGCAGCCGGACACCGTCGCCGCCGCCCCGGTGGAGCGGCCGGACGCCGACATCGCCGCACCGCCGGCGGGCGGACCGGGACGCCGGGCCGGAGGCGCCTAGACTGGCCGTCGTGGCAGGACGGATCCGGGACGCCGACATCACCGAGGTCCGCAACCGCACGCGGGTCGAGGAGATCGTCGAGGAGTACGTGGCCCTCCGCCGCGCCGGGGCGGGCTCGCTGAAGGGCCTGTGCCCGTTCCACGACGAGAAGTCCCCGTCGTTCACCGTTCGTCCCTCGCACGGCACGTTCCACTGCTTCGGCTGCGGTGAGCACGGCAGCGTCATCGACTTCGTCATGAAGATGGAGGTCATCGGGTTCCCCGAGGCCGTCGAGCGGCTCGCCGAGCGGTGCGGGGTCCGGCTCACCTACGAGGGCGGCGGCTCCTCGGTGCAGCGCGACCGCGGTACCCGCAGCCGTCTGCTGGAGATCAACAAGAAGGCCCAGGCGTTCTACGCCGAGCAGCTGCGCACCCCCGCCGGGCGGGCCGGGATGCAGTTCCTCGCCGACCGCGGGTTCGACGAGGCCGCCGCGGAGAAGTTCGGCTGCGGCTACGCCCCGGCCGGCTGGGACGTCGTCACCAAGCACCTGCTCTCCCAGGGCTACCAGCTCGACGAGCTGATCAAGGCGGGCATCTCCAAGGAGGGCCGTCGCGGCGCCATCGACCGCTTCCACCGGCGCCTGCTGTGGCCGATCCGCGACCTGGGCGGCGACGTGGTCGGCTTCGGCGCGCGCCGGCTGTTCGACGACGACGGCATCGAGGCCAAGTACCTCAACACCTCCGAGACGCCGGTCTACCGCAAGACCCACGTGCTGTTCGGCCTGGACCAGGCCAAGCGGGAGATCGCGAAGACCCGGCAGGTGGTCGTCGTCGAGGGCTACACCGACGTGATGGCGATGCACCTGGCCGGGGTGACCACGGCGGTCGCGTCCTGTGGTACGGCGTTCGGCACCGAGCACGTCTCGGTCATCCGCAGGCTCATCGGTGACGACTCCTTCGACCGCGGGGAGGTCATCTACACCTTCGACGGCGACGCGGCGGGCCAGAGCGCCGCGATGAAGGCGTTCGAGGGCGACCAGAACTTCGCCGCGCAGACCTTCGTCGCCGTCGCACCGGACGGTCAGGACCCCTGCGACCTGCGCAACAACCACGGTGACGCGGCCGTGAGGGACCTCGTCGCCCGTCGTGAGCCGCTGTTCGAGTTCGCCATCCGCACCGAGCTGCGCAGCCACGACCTCGCCAGCGCCGAGGGCCGGGTCGCGGCGCTGCAGCGGACCGTCCCGCTGGTCGCGCAGATCAAGCGGGAGGACCTGCGGGACGAGTACGCGCGCCGGCTCGCCGGCTGGGTCGGCTGGGACGACATCGCCGTCGTCGTGCGCCGGGTGCGCGAGAGCGCCGGGGTGTCGCCGGAGGGGGGCCGTTCCCGGCGTCGGGCCCCGCTGCCCGCCCCGAAGCGCGACGACACCCAGCTGCACCTGCAGCGCGAGGCGCTCAAGGCGGCCCTGCAGATCCCCGGCGTCGTGGGCCCCGCGTTCGACGAGCTGCCCGAGGCAGGGTTCACCCACCCGCAGCTGGCCGCGGTGCACCGGGCGATCATGGCCGCGGGCGGGGTGTGCGCCGGGCTGGACGGGTCGGACTGGCTCGACGCCGTCGTCGCCGAGAGTGCGGGCGACGACGTGAAACGCCTGGTCAGCGAGCTGGCCGTGGAGGACCTGGAGCTCCCCAAGCGCAACACCGACGAGGTCCGCTACGTCAACGGCGTGCTCGCCGGGGTCCGGCTCGGCCTGGTCGAACGCGAGATCGCCGACCTCAAGTCGCAGCTGCAGCGCACCAACGCCGAGACCGACCACGACGAGTACATGGACCTGTTCGGGGTGCTCGTCCCGCTGGAGCAGTACAAGATCCAGCTGCGCGAGCAGGCCTCCGGGGTCGCGTCGTGACCGGCTTCTGGGCGCGGTTGCTCGGACGTGAGCCGGTGCCCGACACGGTCGCCGACGCCCTCGCCGACTCCGAGGCCGTCGTCGCCACCGCGCAGACCCCGGACGGAATGCTCGTGGTCACCTCGTGGGGGATCTGGCCCCCCGGCGGTGAGCGGCTGGGCTGGCACGAGATCGCGAAGGCGACCTGGGACAAGGTCAGCCTGGTCGTGACGCCGACCTCGGCCGAGCAGATCGCTCCCGGCACCGAGCTGCTGGCCGACGGGCGCCCGCTGCGGTTCCGGCTCGCCGACCCGGGGAAGGTGCCGCAGGCGGTGCAGGAACGGGTCACCCAGTCCATCCGCACCCGCAACCGGCGCGAGCTGCCCGGGGGAGGGGCCTGGGTGCTGCAGCGCCGGGTCCCCGGCCGCGACGGGCTGGTCCTCCAGGTGCGGCCCGACCCGGGCACCGACCCCGTCGCCGCGCGCCGCCTCGCCGAGGGCATCGCCGCCCGTCTGCCGGAGGACACGTGAGCACCAGCTGGGACCCCGCCCTCTACCGCGCCTTCGACGACCACCGCTCCCGCCCGTTCCTCGACCTGCTGGCCCGGGTGGGGGAGCCCGACCCGGCCCTGACCCGGGTCGTCGACGCCGGCTGCGGTCCCGGCCACCTGACCGGGCTGCTGGCCGACCGCTGGCCGACGGCGACGGTGGAGGCGTTCGACTCCTCCCCGGACATGGTCGCCGCGGCCCGGGCCGCGGGCGTCGACGCCGCGCAGGTCGACGTGCGCGACTGGACCCCGCCCCGCGACACCGGGGTGCTCGTGTCCAACGCGGTGCTGCAGTGGGTGCCCGAGCACCCCGAGGTGCTGCGCCGCTGGACGGCCGCGCTCGCGCCCGGTGCGTGGATCGCGGTGCAGGTCCCCGGCAACTTCGACGCGCCCTCGCACGTGCTGACCCGCGAGGTCGCCTCGCTGCCGCACTGGCGCGACCGGATCGTGCTGCGCGGCGACGGGACCGTGCTCGACCCGCTCGGCTACGCCGACCTCCTGGCCGCCACGGGTGCCGACGTCGACGTGTGGGAGACGACCTACCTACAGCGGCTCGACGGCGAGGACCCGGTCCTGCGCTGGATCTCCGGCACCGCCCTGCGCCCGGTCCGCGACGCCCTCGACGACGACGCCTACGACGCGTTCGTCCGCGAGCTCGCTCCTCGGCTGCGCGCGGCCTACCCGCCGAGCGCCGACGGCAGCACCTGGTTCCCGTTCCGCCGCGTCTTCGCGGTCGCCCGCACACACTGAGCCGCCCCGTCCCGAGCCCCCGGGACGGGGGTCATAGGACGGGGCGGGCCTCAGCGCCCGGTGTTCTGGCCCCCGCGCACCTTGTCGATCGCGCCCTCGACGCCCGCCCGAGCGATGCCCGCGGCACCCTGCACCGCGGGGTGGTCGGCTGCCCGGTGATAGGCGCGGACGAGCTGTTCGTAGCGCTCGTGACCGGCTCTGGTGCCGAGGACGTACCCGACGGCGACACCCACGAGGAATCTGACCATTCCCCTCACCTCCGACCGCGACCGTACCCGGACCGCGGCCGCTGCCCGACCGCCACCCGGATGGGGCTCCGACCTGCGGGAACAGCGGCCGAACGGGGGGTTGCGAGACGACTGTGCGGGGTGTTGTAGAGTTCTTCTCGTCGCCGGGAACACCACCTGGAGCGGCATGAACGGTCCTCCGTAGCTCAATGGCAGAGCACCCGACTGTTAATCGGGCGGTTATTGGTTCGAGTCCAATCGGAGGAGCATTTTCCGAGGTCGATAGCTTGACGCGGGTAGCGACTCAAGATCGACCCTCAGGAAGTCCACTACTAGTGGGTTCCGGGGGTCGATGTCTTTTCAGGACCTCCAGGACCTCCAGGACCTCCTTGGCCCCGGTCGCGGCCACCAGGGCGGTTCGGTCAGTACGACGAGGAGGGGGCGGGACCACTCGGATCAGGCGTCGAAGCGGCCCGTGGTGAAGTCGACCGTGCCCGAGAAGTCGGTGGTGTCCTGGAAGCCCCAGCCGATGACCTTGGCGCTCTGCGGCACGAGGTAGACCCAGGTCATGTCGGCCTCAAAGCCCGGCTGGAGCTGATCGTTGCACTCAGGGTTGCCCTTGAGCTTGTAGAGGTCGTCGATGGCGTCGAAGTTGCGTTGTTGCGAGTCGACGAGCTTGGTGTTGATCGGCAGGCTGCAGGTGAGGTCGAGGCCCACTTTGGCGTTGTTGACGACGTGCGCGGTGACAGAGACGAATCGGCCGCCTGCCTGTGGCGTCGTCTTCGTGTACTGCTCGTAGCCCGAGCCCGGTCGGAAACTGGACTCGTTCATCTGGATTGAGTCGACTGCGCGGGCGTCGGTCACGGTCAAGGTGATGCCACGGTTGCTCACTGTCTGACCGATGCTCGCCGAGGGTGGAGCGGTCGGGGTTGGCTTGGTTGTGACCGGCGCTGCTGACGCAGTGGTAGCGGGGCTCCCGGTGCTCGAGGGGGGCTCGGCGCTGCATCCCGCGAGCAGGAGCAAGGCGAGGAGGACGACGACGGACGCGGCACGCATGACTACTCCGTGATGTGAGGCGATCACTCCGCCTGTCGGCAGGCTTTGCTGTCTCATTACCGCCCTCCGTCCTCGATCGTCACTCTTGATGAACGGTCGACCTGGAGTGCGTGGGCTCGTCCTCCGCAAGGGCCGACCTCACTCACCTCGGGCCGTAGACTCGGCACATGGACACCGCTCGCACCTTGACCGCCGCCGTCGCGAAGGACGGCGAGTGGTACGTCGCCCGCTGTCTGGAGATCGAGGTCGCCAGCCAGGGGGAGACGGTCGACGAGGCGCTGGCCAACCTCCGTGAGGCGTTGGAGCTGTACTTCGAGGACGACGAGGTGCCGGCTTCCTTCGAGCACCCGCTCGTGACTCCGATCGAGATCCGCATCCCGGCGTGAGCCCAGCCCTCCCTCAGGTCTCCGGCAAGCAGGTCGTCCAGGCGCTCGAATCAGCGGGCTTCGAGCATCGCTCGACCAAGGGCAGCCATGCGAAGCTCCGCCACCCTGACGGCAGAGTCGTGATCGTCCCGCTGCACCGCGAGATCGTCCGGGGCACTCTCGGCTCCGTTCTGCGGCAGGCCGGACTCAGCGCTTCGGAGTTCCTGGACCTGCTCGGCTGAGAGCGTGTTTGGAAATGGTGGGTGTGTCGGGATGGTCGACACGGCTGGGGTGCTCCATCGTGGTCGGCATGCAGGAACGACCGCGCCGGTACCCCTCGGACACCAGTGATGCCCAGTGGGTGGTGATCGAGCCGTTGTTACCGCCGCTCGCGCGGCGGGGGCGGCCTGTTGCTCATGCTCGTCGGGACGTGCTGGACGCGATCTTGTATGTCGTGCGGACCGGGTGTGCCTGGCGGGCGTTGCCGGTGGACTTCCCGCCCTGGCAGACCGTCTACTGGTACTTCAACCAGTGGGAACAGCAGAAGGTCACCGAGAAGATCCTCCCGGTCGTGCGGGGGCAGTTACGTATCGCCGAGGGCCGTGATCCGGAGCCGAGTGCGGGGATCATCGATTCCCAGTCGGTCAAGGGCGCCGACACCGTCGGCCAGGACTCCCGCGGCTACGACGCCGGGAAGAAGACAGGCGGACGGAAACGGTTCATCGTGACCGACACCCTCGGTCTGCTGCTGACCACGATGGTGTGCTCGGCCTCGGCACAGGACCGCGACGGCGCCAAGCCGATCCTGCTCAACCTCTACCTGCGCACCAGGGTGCGGTTCGTCTACGCCGACGCCGGCTTCGCCGGGCGACTGCTCGACTGGGCCGCCACGATCCTGCAGACAACGATCGAGATCATCCGCAAGCCACCCGAGCAGCGCGGATTCACCGTCCTCCCACGAAGGTGGGTGGTCGAACGGACCCTGGCCTGGCTCACCGCACACCGACGCCTGGCCCGAGACTACGAACGCCACCCCACCACATCCGAAGCCATGATCCGCTGGGCCGCGATCAACACCATCACCCGCCGCATCGCCCGTGGATACCCCGCCACCCGCCAGCAGAAACACACGACACCCTCAACCCACTAGAATTTCCAAACACGCTCTGAGGGCGCCGTCTACCTCCCGCGACCCACCGTCGAGAGTGGCAACGAGCCACAATCACCCGTATCCGTGCCGACGGCGTTGTGGCAGTTCATCGCCGGTTTCGAGCACACATGACTACTGACCGCGGGTCTTGATCCTGGATCGGGCGGTATCGGTTCGAGTCCAATCAGAGGAGCATTTTCCGAGGTCAATGACTTGATCCAGGCAGTGACTCAAGATCCCCTGGGAAGCCCTCATCGATGGGCTCCGGGGGGGCGACGTCCTTCTGAGACCTCCAGGACCTCCGTCGCTTCGGTCGCGGCCATCTTGCGACCGAAGGAGAAGTCCTGCGTCCTGAGTGTTGGACGGATCGCGCAGCCCGCCCATGCGACGGCAGACGAGGCGAGATCCGGCGTGGTTCAGCCCGTCGATGTGCCGATTGTCGTGGATTGCTTGAGCCGCTTGGCAAGGTGGTGCTGTGTCAGGCAGCTCGGCGAGGCGGTGGAACCACAACATCCACTACCACCGGCTGGTCCTGGATGCGGTGCCACGTGGCGCCCAGACAGCTCTCGACGTCGGCACCGGCAACGGGCTCCTCGCAGCGGACCTGGTGCACAGGGTTCCCCAGGTCGTAGCGATCGACCTGGACCCGACAGTTCTCCGCTCGGCACGGAGCGAGGCCCCGATGGTCGAGTGGGTCCACGGCGACATTCTGAGCTACGCGTTCCCAGCCGACTCGTTCGATGTCGTGGCTTCGATGGCCACACTGCATCACCTGCCCGATCCAGTCCAAGCACTACGGCGATGCGCTGATCTCACGTCGCCGGGCGGTCGAGTCGTCGTGGTCGGTCTGGCGAGGACCTCCCAGCCGATCGAGGTCGTGCTCCACGGCATCGGAGCCGTGCAGCACGCCGTGCTGCGTCGCCGGTACGGCTTCTGGGAGCACACAGCCCCCATGGTCTGGCCATCGCCGCACACCTATTCCGAGGTTCGTCGCGCAGCCCGATCCGCCCTTCCCGGATGTCGTTGGCGCCTGCTGCCCATGTGGCGCTACTGCATCACCTGGACCAAACCTCTCCCGGACACGCACCAGCCAGAGAGCAAAAGAGGAATCGTCCACGGGTGACGGCCGTGCAAGGAGAGTGCGGTATCGCTCGGCTTGCGACCGTCGCCGGCGGCCACCCACGACCATCCCGTCATGCGGGTCACCGCGCGTGCGCCCACGAGTCCGGTATCAGAACGGCCATGATGGCGCGGCTCCTGAATCAGGGACTCAGGTCGCTGATGCGCTGCAGCAACTCACTGTGCACGTCGTGGTCTGCTGCGATGACGAGTCCGTGCCCGGAGTCGACAGCGTCTCCTCTCAGGTCGGTGACGATGCATCCGGCTCCCGTACAGAGAGCGATGCCGGCAGCGAAATGCACGCTTCCGCGAAGGTCGTCGTCGTTGACATATGCGGCTCTGTGCCCGGCAGCCACCCACGCCAAAGCCAAGGATGTGGCGCTGACTCTCGGGGTCATCCACTCTCGTAGCCCGCGGTCGCCCAGGAGCGACGAGGTCACGACGTCCCACGGCTCATCTGCATTGAGTTCGATGATTCGGTTCTGAGCACTCGGACACAGGAGCTGGTCGCCGGCCTCGCTCCGCGTCCCTGTGGTTACCCCGTCGGTCCAGTGGATGAGTTCGCGCCGCGGGTCGCCTACCGCCGACACGGTGGGAGTGCCGTCGATACAGAGCGCGACGTTGAGGCCGTAGTCCCCGGCGCCGGAGGCGAAGTTGCGGGTCCCGCAGAGCGGGTCCACCAACCACATGCGCGAGCTTGCTCCACCGGACTCGCCGAGTTCCTCTCCGGTGCATGCATCACCTGGTCGACGCACCCGGAGTACCGATCGAATCGCGCGTTCCGCATCGAGGTCCGCAGCGGTCGCGAAGTCGACCGCACTCTTTTGAATGCGTCGGAGCTGCCCACCCGGCGTCCTTTGGATCACGTCCATGCCAGCTCGTACGGCGTCGATAGCCAGCTCGACATCTGTTCCCTGCATCGAAGGGACCCCCTTGGCTCAAGCTATGTCTTCGTCATGCGCCGGTCGGTGACGATCCCGAATCAGGCCCCGGCAGACGCGTCGGTCGAGCCCGGCGACCGGACGTCGCTCCCTCTTCCTCGCACGGGGCCTATCCAGATGACCACCCGTGCCCACGACGATCTGATGAAGCGCGCCCCGCCGGCCGTCGGGCGAGCCCGTCGCCACCGCTGGTTCGACGGATGATGCGCCAGATCAGGCCGGGCCCACGGGCTCGATCAGGTCCCAGCGATTGCCGGCGATGTCGCGGAACACCACGAAGCGCCCATAGGACTCGGTGCGCGGATCAGTGAGGAACTCGACCCCGGCGTCACGCATGTGTGCGTATCGGCTCTCGAAGTCCTCGACCTGGAGGAAGAAGCCGACCCGGCCGGCATGCTGGTCGCCGATCGCGGAGACCTGGCGTTCTCCGTCTGCGCGGGCGAGAAGAATCCCTGTCTCCGCGTCCGGCGGGCGGACGACGACCCACCGCTTGGGCCGGCCGTCGTTGCTCTGAGCGGGGGAGTCCTCGACCAACTCGAATCACAGCGCGTGGGTGAAGAAGTCGATCGCCTCGTCGTAGACGTCCACGATGATCGTGGTGAGTTGGAGGAATGCCATGCCCGTCAGGGTGGCAGTTGCACCTCCCGGTGCGCTCCGGCCGGGGAAGCGGCAGCCGACTCCCGATGCCGGAGCGGGAGGCAACGCCACGGCGGTGTCGGTGTCGATGTTGATGTCGAGACCGTCCTCGGGTGGCCCCTGAACCGAGCTCCGGGAAGACCCCGAGTCGTTCACCGACGACGGTGCCTATGGTCGAGTGCATGACCTCGTACGAGAGTTCCGACGCCGTCGTCCCAGCTCGGGACCTCCGTGTCTCGTACGCGGAGCGGGACCATGTGGCGGCCTTGCTCAACCGGCACCACCTCGAAGGTCGGCTCGACGGGGCAGAGCTGGCCGACCGGCTGGCCGCTGGGTCCACCGCGGTGACCCGAGCGGATCTGAACAGCGTCGTCCTGGATCTCCCGGGGGCCCAGGACGCCGTGCCCACACGTGATCTGCTCGAACTGGCGAACACCGCGGGCGACCTCCGGCGTGCCGGCGAATGGCTGGTACCGCCGCGCGTGGTCGTGCGCTCCTGGTTCGGCAACGCTCGCCTCGACATGCGTCGCGCGCGCTTCGTCACCGGTGAGGTCGTCATCGACGTGGACATCGTCATCGGGAACATCGACGTTCGGCTGCCGCCGGGGGCGACCGTGGACATCACGGGCGTGCGCACGGCGGTCGGAACCGTCCGCGACAGGGTGGGCGAGTCGGCGTCGCGTGGTACTCCGCACGTCATCCTCGTCGGCGGTACCCAGGTGGGGAATGTGACCGCACGATGACGCCGCGCGCACCGGTCCTGGCCGGTCGGGGTCGGGTCTCCTGACCCCGCACCTGATCGGTGTGCCCATGTGGGGAGGCGGTGTACGGCACGGTCCCCGACCACACCGCGCGCATCCCGCCGCAGTGGGATCGACGCGATGCCGCAGCGGCCCTCACCCCACGTCGCGCGCCCGGATCCCCGCCTCGTGCGAATCCACCTGCTGCTCCTCGGGCGACAGCGCGAGGGTGAGGATCCGCGTCGGGTGGATCCGGATGATCGCGCTCGACCCCGTCGACTGCCCCGCGGAGTCCGCTGGGTCGGTCAGCGCCTCGCCCCGTCCCCGGATCTCGACGAACCGCACCCGCCACGGGTCGGTCGACAGAACGTCGTCGACGACGAAGGCGACCTGGCCGTTCGCGGCGACGTTGCGGAACTTGCGGCTGTGCTCCATCCCGTGGCCGCCGACGTCGATGGTGCCCAGCGTCGTGTTGACACCGAAACCCACCGGGCTGGCCTGCAGCGTCCCGTCCGGCTGGGCGGTGGCGAGCCGCCCGATCAACTGGCTGTGCAGGTAGGCGATCTCCTCGTCGGTGAACATGGCGGCGACGCTAGGACCTGAACGGTGCTTCAGGTCAAGACGTGGCTCGCGCGACCGCGGCTCGCGCGACCGCGGCTCGCGCGTCGGCCTCCGGCATCCCGAGGGTCAGCAGGTGCCCGAGGGCGACGTCGGTCTCGTCGCCGTCCCACCGCCCCTCCTGTGCGGCGCGCATGTAGGCCAGGGACCCGGCCTGCAGTACCTCGGCCAGTACCGGGGCCGCGGCATGCCGGGAGAACACACCGGATCGCTGCCCGTTCTCCAGCAGCCGGACCATGATCGTGTGGAACGGGCCCATCGCGGCGCGGAGCTCGTCGTCGGCGGTCCGGCGGGCCAGCGCGATGACCGGGCCGTAGCGCCGCGACGTGCTCCAGGTGCGCAGGAGGGTGGCCGCGAGCTCGACGGCCGGGTCGGCCGCATCGGGGTCGACCTCGCCGACCTTCTCGACGAAGTCCGCCGACGCCGCCCGGACGAGTGCGACCACGAGGTCGTGACGGCTGGTGAAGTGGCCGTAGAGGGTGCGCCGCACGACCCCGGCGCGGGCCGCGACCTCGTCCAGCGAGGCGTCCGGGTTCTCGCGCAGCACGGCCTGCGCGGCGTCCAGGATGGACCGCCGGTTCCGCTCGCGGGCCGACGGTCGCTCCGTCCGTTTCATCACGCGTGCATTTTTGCACGATGAGTGCAATCCTGGCGAGTGTCGAGGACACCCAGTGCGAGGAGCGGACGATGACGATCGACCACGACACCCGGCCGGTACGGCTGGACCAGGACTTCTTCGACGATCCCGACGAGCTCTACCGCCGGTTGCGCGACGAGAGCCCGGTCGTCCGCGCGACCGGGCCGAACGGGCTGACCTTCTGGATGATCACCCGCTACGCCGACGCCCGTGCCGCGCTCAACGACCCGCGGCTGCAGAAGGACTCCCGCCGGCTGCCGGAGGTGCTGCAGCGCCACGGCGCGACCTCGATCCGCCAGTTCGCCGACTCCCTCGTCGCGCACATGCTCAACGCCGACCCGCCGGACCACACCCGGCTGCGCAAGCTCGTCGGACGGGCGTTCACCGTCCGGGCGATCGCCCGGCTGCGGCCGCGGATCGAGCAGATCGCCACCGAGCTCGCCGACGCCGCCGAGCAGGCGGGCCCCGAGCTCGACCTGCTGGACCACTTCGCCTTCCCACTGCCCATGACCGTCATCTCGGAGATCCTCGGTGTCCCGGGGGACCGCCGCGACGACTTCCGGCACTGGTCGAACCTACTGCTCTCCAGCGGACCCGACGAGGAGCGTGGCGCGGCCGCCGCGTCGATGGCGCAGTTCCTGTCCGCGCTCGTCGCCGAGAAGTCCGCCCACCCCGGCGACGACATGCTGTCCGAGATCGTCCGTGCCTCGGAGGACGGCGACTCGCTCAGCCCCACCGAGGTCACCGCGATGGCGTTCCTGCTGCTGGTCGCCGGGCACGAGACCACGGTCAACCTCATCGGCAACGGTGTGCTGGCACTGCTGCGCGACCCCGACCAGCACGTCCGGCTGCGTGCCGACCCCGACCGGGTGCCGCAGGCGGTCGAGGAGTTCCTCCGGTACGACGGCCCGGTCAACCTCGTCACGATCCGCTTCACCGACGAGCCCGTCGAGTACTCCGGGGTGACGATCCCGGCCGGCGAGGTCGTGCTCGTCTCGCTGATCGGGGCCAACCGCGACCCCGAGCGCTACCCGGACCCGCAGCGGTTCGACCCCGACCGCGACACCTCCGGGCACCTCGCGTTCGGCTACGGCATCCACCACTGCCTCGGCGCACCGCTGGCCCGCCTGGAGGCCGACGTCGCGTTCCGGACGCTGCTCGCGCGGTTCCCGGACATGACGCTCGCCGGCGCCCCCGGGCAGCACCGGCAGAGCACGCTGATCCACTCGCTCACGGCGCTCCCGGTGCGCCTGCACCCGTGACCGGCGCCGGGTGATCAGCCCGCGCTGAACTGCTCGCTGCCGATCACCCGGAGCAGCTCCAGGCGCCGTTCGGTCTCGCTGCGCGGCGCCGCGGTGAGTACCAGCAGCGCCTGGGACCGGTCCTCGGTGAACAGCGCCTGGCAGTCCACCTCTAGCTCGCCGAGCTCCGGGTGCAGCAGCGTCTTGTGGTCGGCGAACCGGCGTCCGACCTCGTGCAGCTCCCACAGGGCGGCGAACTCGGGGCTGCGCTCCGACAGCACCCCCACCAGCTCCCGGCCCGCGACCGGGGCCCGAGCATCGCCAGTGCCGCCCGCAGCGTCGCGACCTGCGCGCGGCTCTGGCGGGGGCGGTCGTCGGGCGGGTACATGCGCGGGCGTCCGGGTCGGTGAACCAGCGGAAGACCTCGCTGCGGGCGAGCCCGGCGTGGTGGGTGTGGTCGCCGAACAGCGCCCGGGCCATCTCGTTCTGCACGAGCGTCTCGCCGAGCACGGTCAGGATCAGCGCCGGGCTGTCGTGCAGCCGGTCCAGCACCCGCAGCAGCTCGGGGGCCACGTGCTCGGACACCGGGCCCGACGCCGGCGCGTTCCGGCCCGCGCACCGGAACAGGTAGTCGCGCTCCTCGGTGCCAGCCGCAGCGCCCGGGCCAGCGACGCCAGCATCTGGTCGCTGGGCTGCGGCCCGCGCTGCTGCTCCAGCCGCGTGTAGTAGTCGGTCGACATGACCGCGAGCGTCGCGACCTCCTCACGGCGCAGCCCCGCCGTGCGCCGGCGGGCACCGTCGGGGAGCCCGACGTCACCGGGACGGAGGCGGGCGCGGTGCCGGCGCAGGAAGTCGGCCAGGGCTGCACGGTCCACGTCACCGAGTATCCGCGGGCACCCGCCGGGCAACCAGGGACCGGTGATCCCCCGATGACCGGTCTCTGCCGTCCCCGTCCGCCGCGCGGCGACGGTGGGGACATGCAGATCACCGGACGCACCGTCTTCATCCCCGGCTCGACGAGCGGCATCGGACTCGCACTGGCCCTGGCGCTGCGCGGGCGCGGCAACACCGTGGTCCTCGGCGGTCGGCGCCGCGACCTGCTCGACGAGCTCGTCGCCGCCCACCCCGGCCTCGACGCCGTCGAGATCGACACCGCCGACCCGGCGAGCATCACGAAGGCCGTCACCGAGGTCCTCGACCGGCACCCCGACCTCGACGTGCTCGTCGCGATGGCCGGGATCATGCGGGTCGAGGACTGGCACACCCCGAGGGGTTCCTGGCCTCGGCCGAGCAGGTCGTCGCCACCAACCTGCTCGGCCCGATCCGGCTGATCGGCGCGCTCGTGGAGCACCTGCGGGGACGGCCGGTCGCGTCGGTCGTCACCGTGTCGTCGGGGCTGGCGTTCGTCCCGCTCGCCGCGACGCCCAGCTACAACGCCACCAAGGCCGCGGTGCACATGCTCACCGAGTCGCTGCGCCTGCAGCTCGCCGACACGACCGTCGAGCTCCTCGAGATCGTGCCGCCCTCGGTGGCGACCGAACTGCTGCCCGGCCAGCAGGACAGCCCGATCGCGATGCCGCTCGACGACTTCGTCGCCGAGGTCCTCACGCTGCTCGAGGCCCCGACCCCGGCCGGGGAGGTCCTCGTCGAGCGGGTGCTGCCGTTGCGCCGTGCGGAGGCCCGCGGCGAGTACGCCGACGTCGTCGCCCGGCTGAACGCGGCCGACCCGCACTGACCGTCGCACCGCACCCAACCCGGACGCGGCCCGGTCCGGCGTCCGTCCGGGGCGGTCGGCGCGGGCCGTAGGCTCACCCGCGCGACGACGGGGGAGGGCGCCATGACGGCACCGGGCCGGGCTCGGCAGGATCGCATCTACCGCGACGGCGTCTCCGGCGCCCGTCCCCGGGTCCCGACCGGCCCCGACGAGCTGGAGCGCCGCGCGCGGCGGGCCATGAGCCGGCGCGCCGACGCCTACGTCACCGGCGGCGCGGGCGCCGAGACCACGATGCGCGCCGAACCGGGCGGCGTTCGCCCGTCGGGAGATCGTGCCGCGGGTGCTGCGCGACGTCGGCGAGCGCAACCTGACCGTCGAGCTGTCGGCCGCATTCGCCGCACGCTGCCCGCACCGCTGCTGCTCGCCCCGATCGGGGCACTGGACCTGGTCCGGCGCGGCGCCGACCTCGCCGTCGCCCGCGGAGCCGCGGCCGCCGGGATCCCGATGGTGATCTCCAACCAGGCCGGGGCGCCGATGGAGGAGATCGCCGCGGTCGGCGGCCCCACCTGGTTCCAGCTGTACTGGTCCACCTCCGACGAGCTCGTCGACAGCTTCCTGCGCCGCGCCGAGTCCGCCGGCTGCGACGCCGTCGTCGTCACCCTCGACACCACGATGCTGGGCTGGCGCCCCCGCGACCTCGACCTGGGGCACCTGCCCTTCGCCCGGGGCATCGGGATCGCCCAGTACACCTCCGACCCGGTGTTCCGCCGCCTGGTGGAGGAGACCCTCGCCGCGCCGTCGGCCGGGGCGCCGCCGAAGGTCACCCCGCAGGCCGTGCGGACCCTGCTCGAGATCACCCGCAACGCCCCCGGACGGTTCCGGGACAACCTGCGCTCGCCCGTCCGCGGGCGGCCGTGGAGACCTTCCTGCGGGTCTACTCGCGACCGCGGCTGTCCTGGGAGGACCTGGCAACCCTGCGCTCGCGGACCCGGCTGCCGATCCTGCTCAAGGGGGTCCTGCACCCCGACGACGCCCGCCGCGCCGCCGACGCCGGTGTGGACGGGGTCGTCGTGTCCAACCACGGCGGCCGCCAGATCGACCACGCGGTCGCCTCGCTGGACGCGCTGCCCGGTGTCGTCGACGCGGTCGGCGATGCGCTGCCGGTGCTGCTCGACTCCGGGGTGCGGACCGGGGCCGCGTCGCGACCGCGGTCCGGCTCGGCGCCCGCGCCGTGCTGCTGGGGCGCCCGTTCGTGCACGGGCTCGCCCTGGACGGCGCCCGCGGCGTCGCGCAGGTGCTGCAGAACGTCGTCGCCGAGCTCGACCTGGTCTGCGGGCTGGCGGGGGCGACCAGCCCGGCCGGGATCGAGCTGCGCGGGCGTCCCTGACGGGTCACCCGGCGGTGCGGTCCGGCGCGCCCGGCCGCCCGCGCCGTGGCACGGTCGGACCATGACGCGTACGACGGCGACCCGCACCCGGCAGGACCTCGCCCGCCTCGCGCTCGGCGCGATGCTGGTGTTCGCCGGGACCTCGCACCTCACCTTCGCCCGCCGCGAGTTCCGTGCCCAGGTCCCGCCGTGGGTCCCGATGGACACCGACGACGTCGTGCTGCTCTCGGGGGCCGCCGAGATCGCGCTCGGCGCCGCGCTGGCCGGCCTCCCGAAGGAGCGCCGCCGGGTCGGCGGCCTGGCCGCGGTGTTCTTCACCGCGATCTTCCCGGGCAACGTCTCCCAGTACCGCAACCGTGTCGACGGGTTCGGCCTCGACACCGACGCCAAGCGGGCCGCGCGGCTGGCCGGGCAGCCGCTGCTGGTGGCGTGGGGCGCTCTACGGCGGGCGGCTGATCCGCGCCGGTGAGCCGGTGCCGGCCCGGAGAACCGGGCGAACGGGACGTCCGACACGACGCGCCAGTACCCGATAGCACGTCGCCTGTAGCACAGCGGGGTCCGGTACGGCTAATGTCCACCCCGTAGGAACCGGCAAGACGCGAGGAGACATCCGGATGCCACAGGGAACCGTCAAGTGGTTCAACGCGGAGAAGGGGTACGGGTTCATCACGCCGGACGGAGGCGGGCAGGACCTGTTCGTCCACTTCAGCGCGATCCAGTCCTCCGGATACCGCAGCCTCGACGAGGGGCAGACCGTGACCTTCGAGGTCACCCAGGGTCAGAAGGGTCCGCAGGCGGACCAGGTCGTTCCCACCTGACCGCCTGATCCGACGCCGACGCCCGGGGTGCTCACGCGAAGCACCCCGGGCGTCGTCGTGTCGGGGGTCAGGACGCCAGGCGGGTCTCCAGCCCGGCGATGACCAGCTCGACGCGGCTCAGGGTCCAGCTGCGCGGGGTCGTCGATCCGGTCCCGGAAGACCGAGCGGATCTGGGCGTCGAACGGCTCGGCCGACTCCAGCACCTGGTCGCGACGGCGCGCGTCCCCGATGCCGAGGGGTTGGCCGCCAGCCACGGCTGCATGCCCATCTGGAAGGCGGTCGAGGCGCCCAGCACCGCGTCCTCCGCGGTGAAGCCCGACTCCAGCAGCCGGTCGGTCAGCCGCCGGAACGCCGACAGCAACGCCTCGGGGGACTCCGGCAGCCGCACCATCGCGGGCGCGAGGCCCGGGTGCTCGGCCATCACGTCGAACGTCGCCGCCGCGAACGCCAGCATCTGCTCCTGCCAACGGCCCTCGTCGGTCGCGGGGAACACGCCGTCGGTCACCACGTCGTCCACCAGGCGCGACGAGCGCCTCCAGGCTGGGGAAGTGGCGGTAGAACGTGGAGTACTTCACCCCGACCCGCGCGGTCACCGCGCCGACCGTCAGGTCGGAGAAGCCGAGCTCGCGCGCAGCGGCCAGCAGTGTCGCGCGGTCGGTCAGTGGCGGACGGCCGGTGCGCCGTGCCGGTCTGCTCTCGGTCTCGGTCACGCCCGCATGCTACTGCCCGTGGCCGCGTCCGGGACAGGCTAGTCGCGGTTCGGTCTGACGACTACCTGTGACCTGCCCCATCTCTGGTTCGTTGAGCGGTGGTCGTTCGGCCGGCCGGACGTGCGGTGGTCTGCGCAAGCGGCATCGAATGACGGAGCGTCACGACGGAACGGGTGCTCCGGCGACGATCCGGCCGAGGGTGCGCAGGCTCGGCGAGCCGGGGTCCCAGTAGCCGCCGTGCGCGGCGGCGAACGCGGACTCGTCGTTCGGGGTGGCCGGGTCGTCGGGCGCGGGAGCGCCGAACCGGGGGCCGAGTCGAACACCCGGGCACCGAACCCCGGTGCCGCCGGGTTCGGGCCGTGCAGGAGCCCGGTGGGGGCGAGACCGCGCGAGGTCGCGAAGACCTCGACCCCGGGCACCCGGCCGATCGGGTCGTGCCGCGCGGTCGTCGCCCAGACGTGCCCGGGTGCGGTGCCGAGCTCGGAGGCGTGCCCCGCGCCGGTCCCGGGGCTGCCGACGAACACGACGTCGTCGGCGGCGAGGCCGCCGCCCCGCGCGGCGTTCCCGAGCACCGTCGAGCCGTAGGAGTGCCCGACGACGGTCAGGTGGACCGGTCCCGCGTGCCCGGCCCGCAGGCCGTCCTGGAAGGACCGCAGGTCCCCGCTGCGGCGCGGGCGGCCCCCGGGTCCGCCGCCGCGAGCAGGTCGGGGGAGCGTCGTAGCCGGTCCACAGCACCGCGGCCACGGCGGCGTCCGGCGCGGCCGCCCGGGCGGCCGCGCGGGTCGCCTCGACCCGGGCCAGGTCGCCGGGCACCCGTCCCAGCCCGCGGTCGTCCCCGGGACGTGGGTGAGCACGTGCGCGGCGTGTCCCGGGTCGCCGACGGCGAGCACGAGCCGCCCGCCGGTGCTCCCGCGCTCCAGGCGGAGCAGGTACGCGTCACCGGCGTCCAGGCGTCGACGGGTGGTCTCCAGACCGGCCGAGGCGCGCCGGGCGCGGTCCGCGCCCGCGGTGTCCCCGGCCCGGTCCAGCAGCGCCGCCCGGGACCGCAGCCGGGACAGCTCGGCGTCGAGCAGGACCTGGTTCGCCCGGTCCCGGTCGGCGACCGGCACGCCGTCCAGCCCACCGACGAGCCCGGGCCGGGTGTGCAGCAGCTGCTCCCGTCGCCCCGGGCAGCCCGTCCACCAGGACCGCACGGCACCGGCGCCCGCACCGGGGGGTGGCGCCGCGGCGGGCGCGACCGGGCGGGGGGCCGCCGCGGGGGCGGGGCGGAGCGCGTCGAGCGCGGCGGCCGTGGCGCGGTCGGACCGGGGCGCGGCGCCGACGGCGTCGGCCACCGCGGTGGACAGGCGGACCAGGTCCGCCCCGAAGCGGGCGACCATCGCGGGCAGCCGCCACACACCCGGCCAGTGCGCGCCGACGCCGGCGGACAGCGTGCCGCGCTCGAGGTCGACGACGAACTGCGGGTGCACCGCCAGCGCGGCGAGACGAGCCGGCGCTGGGCGTCGAGCACCTCGCCGGCGTGGGTGCCCAGCACCTGCGCGGCCCGGGTCGCGGTGCCCGCGTCGTCACGCAGCCTGCGGACCTGCTCGGCGCGGGCGAGCGCGGCCGCGTCGGCGTCGGCCCCCGTCCACGACTCGCGGTGCGGAGCGTTCCAGCTCGGCGGCGCGGTCGGACAGGGCCCGGGACATCCCGTCCCAGGTGCCGGCGCGCGCAGCCACGCCCGGGGTCGGCGGCCACGAGGTCGCCCAGCGCGGGCCCGGCGCTCACGAGGCGCGCCCGGCGAACGCCACCGCGGCGTCGTCGTCGGCGGCGCGCCAGGAGGTGGCGGCCGCGCGCAGGGCCGACGCCGTCGACGCGGTGTGCCCCGCGTGCTCCCGGACGGCCCGCACCATCGCGTCCTCCCAGGCCGCGGCGGCCGTCCCGGCCGCGAAGCCCGGCACCGGCACGGCCGGGCCGACGAGCGCCGCGTCCCCGGTGAGATCCTCGGCGACGCGGTCGAGCGCCGCGGCGGCGGCGTCGAGCCCGTCCGGGTCGGAGCGCGCCACCCCGCCCGACGACGGGTGCGGGCCGGGAAGGGGCCGTCCGCTCGTCCACGGGTCCCCGGTCGGTCTCGGTCGTGCACCGCGGCACCTCCGTCGTCGGTGGCGGGCCCGCCCGGCCCGCCCGCGTCGGGAGGAGTGTGCGTGCCGCGCGGCCCCGGCACGGGCGTTCCGGGGAATCCGGCGCGGGTGCTCTCGATCATGGCCGGTCGCCGTGAGACCATCTGCGCCGGTCGGGAGCAGCGGGCCGGGCCCGAGCGGCGCCCGGCCGGGGAGAGGAGCGTCGTGGTCGGCGTCCAGCGGGTGATGACGGTGTCCACCCCTGCCGAGACGGTGCTCGGCTACCTGGCCGACCACGGGCACAGCGAGATCTGGGACCCCACCGTGCGCTCCAGCACCCGCTCCGACGGCGGTGGCCCGGTCGCGGTCGGCGCCGCCTGGCACACGGTGTCGGTGTGGGGCGGGCGGGAGAGCGAGCTCGACCACACGCTGCGGGAGCTGTCGGCGGGCCGGGTCGTGTTCGTCGGGGAGAACCCGACGGTCACCGCGACCGAGGAGATCGTCGTCGAGCCCGCCGAGGGGGGGGAGCGTCGTGAGCTTCCACGCCCGGGTGCGGCTCAAGGGCTGCTGAAGCTGGCGGCGCCGTTCCTGCGGCGCGAGTTCGAGCGGCACGGCGACGAGCTGGAGCGCACCCTGCCCCCGGTGCTGGAACGCCTGCAGGGGTCCGCACCGGCCCCACCGCCGTAGGCCCGCGCCGCCGTAGGCCGGCGGCTCGGCCGTAGCGGCTCAGCGGTCGCGCCAGAAACCCATGCGACGGCTGATCTCGCGCCCCGCGGCGACGACCTCCGGGGTGATCCGCTCGATCCGCTCGGCCGAGAGCCGGTAGGCGGGCCCGGACACCGAGAGAGCGGCCACCACCGCACCGCCGTGGTCCAGCACCGGCGCCGCGACGGCGTTCAGGCCGGTCTCCAGCTCCTCCAGCGACCACGCGCCCGTGCCGGCGGACCCGGTGCAGCTCCTCGACGAGCGTGTCGCGGCCCTCGCTCCGGCACCGTGTCCGGCATCGTCGCCGGGTCGTCGAGGACGACCGAGGCGAGCAGCACCTTGCCGCTGGAGGTGTTGTGCATCGGGGTGATCCGGCCGAGCCAGTTGAACGTGGTGACCATCGACGGGCCACGGGCCTGGTCGACGTTGACCGCCCACCCGCGGTCGGGGATGGCGATGTTGACGGTCTCGCCGAGCCGCTCCGCGAGCGTCTCGCAGACCGGGTGGCCCTGGGTGGTGACCTCCAGGCGCTCGGCGACCCGGCCGGCGAGCGGGATCAGCCCGAACCCGAGGCGGTACTTGCCGCGGTCGGCGATCTGCTCGACCAGCCCGCGCTCCTCCAACGCGCCGAGCAGCCGGAAGGCGGTCGACTTGTGGACGTCGAGCGAGGCCGCGAGCTCGCTGACCCCCGCCTCGCTGCGGTCGGCCAGCAGGGTCAGCAGGGTGATGGCCCGGTCGACCGACTGCACCCCGGGCTCCCGTCCGCGCACCGTGTTGCTCATCGCGCAACCCTAACCCGGCATTCGGCACGTTGCCACGCGGGGCGGCCGGAAAGCGTGACCGTCTCCCCACGCAAGGACGCCGGGCCCGCGTTTGCACACCGACCCGTTTCCGGTGAAAGCTCGCGCCGTGCCGAGCCTCTACATCGACGGAAGCTGGACCACCGGGTCCGCCGGGACCGCCCCGGTGGTCAACCCCTACGACGCCTCGACGGTCACCGAGGTCGACCAGGCCGGGCCCGACGACGTCGACCGTGCCGTCGCCGCCGCCCGCCGCGCCTTCGACGACGGGCCGTGGCGACGGACCACGACCGGTGAGCGCGCCACCCTGCTCGGCGGATCGCCGACCTGCTGGTCCGCGACCGGGAGAAGATCGCCCGGCTGGAGACCCTCGACACCGGCAAGACGATCGCGGAGGGCCGCCAGGACATCGACGACGTCACCGCCGTCTTCCGCTACTACGCCGGGCTGGCCGACAAGGACGCCGGGCGGATCGTCGACACCGGCAACCCGGCCGTCGTCTCGCGGATCGTGCACGAGCCGGTCGGTGTCTGCGCGCTGATCACCCCGTGGAACTACCCGCTGCTGCAGCTGTCCTGGAAGGTCGCCCCGGCGATCGCCGCCGGCAACACGATGGTGGTCAAGCCCAGCGAGGTCACCCCGCTGACCTCGATCGCGCTCGTCGAGCTGTGCGAGGAGGTCGGGATCCCGGCCGGGGTGGTCAACATCGTCCTCGGCGACGGCCCCTCGGTCGGCGGCCCGCTCTCCGAGCACGCGGACGTCGACATGGTCAGCTTCACCGGTGGCCTGGCGACCGGGCAGAAGATCATCCGCGCCTCGGCCGAGACGTGAAGCGCACCGCCGTCGAGCTGGGCGGGAAGAACCCGAACATCGTCTTCGCCGACACCGACTTCGAGCTCGCCGTCGACTACGTGATGCTCGCGGTGTTCCTGCACTCCGGTCAGGTCTGCTCCGCGGGCGCCCGGCTGATCATCGAGGACTCGGTCGCCGACGCCGTCGTCGACGAGGTGGTGCGCCGCGCGCAGCTGATCCGGCTCGGCAACGGCCTCACCGACGGCGTCGAGGTCGGCCCGCTGGTCTCCGCCACGCACCTGGCCAAGATCGAGGACTTCGTCGCGGCGGCCCGCGCCGAGGGCGCCACGATCCGCTGCGGCGGCGCCCGGCCGGACGACCCCGAGCTGGCGAAGGGCTACTTCTACCTGCCGACGGTCATCACCGACCTCGCCCCGGACTCGCGGCTGATCCGCGAGGAGACCTTCGGCCCGCTGCTGACCGTCGAGCGGTTCACCACCGAGGAGGAGGCCGTGCGGCTCGGCAACGACACCGCCTACGGCCTGGCCGGAGCGGTGTTCACCGCCGACATGGGCCGCGCCCACCGGGTCGCCTCCGCGCTGCGCCACGGCACCGTCTGGATCAACGACTTCCACCCGTACTTCCCGGGCGCGGAGTGGGGCGGCATGGGCCGGTCCGGCAACGGCCGCGAGCTGGGCCCGACCGGGCTGGCGGAGTACCAGGAGATCAAGCACGTCTGGACCAACACCGCCCCGGTACCGCAGGGGTGGTTCTCGGGCCGCTGAGGCCTCCATGATGACGCGACGCAACGGCACAGGAGGTCGACGATGACCGTTCCCGGACCGGCCCGGCGGGACCGCTCCCCGGACGCCGACGGCGACGGGGGAGGGCTCGCCGAGTTCGGCTACAGCCAGACCCTCGACCGCAGCATCGGCAAGTTCGCCAGCTTCGCGGCCGGGATCAGCTACATCTCGATCCTGACCGGCACGTTCCAGCTGTTCTACTTCGGCTTCGGCACCGGCGGCGCGGCGTACTGGTGGTCCTGGCCGATGGTGTTCGCCGGCCAGTTCATGGTGGCGCTGTCGTTCGCCGAGCTGGCCGGGCGCTACCCGGTCGCCGGGTCGGTCTACAACTGGTCCAAGCAGCTGGCCGGGCCGACCGTGTCCTGGCTGGCCGGCTGGATGATGTTCACCGCCTCGGTGGTGTCGCTGTCGGCGGTCGCGCTGGCCGCGCAGCTGACGTTCCCGCAGATCTGGTCGGGCTTCCAGCTCGTCGGCGACGCCTCCGACGCGGGCGACGCCGCCGTCAACGGCGTGCTGCTCGGCGCGATCCTCATCGTGCTCACCACGGTGATCAACGCGGTCGGGGTGAAGCTGATGGCGCGGATCAACTCGACCGGGGTGTTCATCGAGCTGATCGCCGCCGTCGTCATCGTCGTGGCGTTGCTGCTGAGCATCCGCAACCCCGTCTCGGTGCTGTTCGAGACCCCGGCCCCGGCGGCGGGCGGCGGCGGGTACTTCGGCACGTTCCTCGTCGCGGCGCTCGCCTCGGCCTACGTGATGTACGGCTTCGACACCGCCAGCTCGCTCGGCGAGGAGACGGTCGACCCGCGGCGCACCGCACCGGCGGCGATCCTGCGCGCGGTCGTCGCGTCGTTCGTGCTCGGCGGGCTGATCCTGCTCGGCATCATCCTGGCCGCACCCGACCTGGCCGACCCGCGCCTGGGCAGCAAGGACGGCGGCGGGCAGCTCGTGCTGCTGGAGGTCGCCGGCGGCACGATCGGCCGGGTCTTCCTGATCACCATCAGCATCGCGGTGATCGTCTGCCTGCTCGCGGTGCACACCGCGGCGATCCGGCTGATGTTCGCGATGGCCCGCGACAACGCACTGCCCGCCGGCTCCGTGCTGGCGCGGATCGACCCGAAGCACAAGACGCCGGTGGTGCCGGCGATCGTCGTCGGGGTGGTCGCGATCCTGATCCTGGTCGCGAACGTCGGCGTGCCCGAGGTCTTCACCGCGGTCACCAGCGTCGCGATCATCATGATCTACATCGCGTACCTGCTGGTCACGGTGCCGATGCTGGTGCGGCGGCTGCGCGGGCAGTGGCCGGACGAGGGCCAGAAGGGGTACTTCTCGCTGGGGCGTCTCGGCCTGCCGGTGAACGTGCTGGCGGTGCTGTGGGGCGCGGCGATGGCGATCAACCTGGCCTGGCCGCGCGAGGAGGTCTACGGCACCGGGTGGCTGCGGTTCATCGCGTTCCTGTTCATCGGGGTCGTGGCGCTGGCCGGGCTGGCGTGGTTCCGGCTGCGCGGGCGCCACGGGCTGGGCTGTCTGCCCGAGCACCGGGCGAAGGAGATCGAGCAGGGCATGGGGGAGACGGCGTGACCGACCGGTTCGACTACATCGTGGTGGGGGGCGGCTCGGCGGGCTGCGCGCTCGCCGCGCGGCTCTCGGAGGACCCCGCGGCGCGGGTGCTGCTGCTGGAGGCCGGCCCGTCCGACGTCGGCGACCCGAACATCCTGCGGCTCACCGACTGGATGGCGCTGCTCGACTCCGGCTACGACTGGGACTACCCGGTCGAGCCGCAGGAGCGCGGCAACTCCCACATGCGCCACGCCCGCGCGAAGGTGCTCGGCGGCTGCGGCTCGCACAACTCCTGCATCGCCTCTGGACCCCGCGGGAGGACCTCGACGAGTGGGCCGCGTCCGGCCTGACCGGCTG
>NZ_JAHLJA010000010.1:0-19281 GCF_020496245.1 Pseudonocardia sp. ICBG601
GCGAAGCGCTCGTAGCCGAGCCGGTCCATCAGCTGCGCCCAGGCGACGGCGATCCGTCGCCCCCCCACCCGGTCGTCGTGGGCTTGCCGGAGAACCCGACCCGGGCAGCGTCGGCACGACGACGTGGAAGGCGTCGGCCGGGTCCCTCGGGGTCGTTCAGCGCGGGCAGCACGCCGAGGAACTCGACGAGCGAGCCCGGCCAGCCGTGGGTGAGCAGCAGCGGCAATCGCGTCCGGGTGCTTCGACCGGGCGTGCAGCACGTGGATCTCGACCGCGTCGTCGCCGCCGCCGTCGAGACCGGTGCGGAACTGCGGCCACGCGTTGATCTCGGCCTCGACGCGGCGCCAGTCGTAGCGGGTGCGCCAGTAGTCGCAGACTCACGGGCGTAGTCCAGCGGCACGCCCTGGGACCAGCCGTCGACCGTCGCCGGGTCCGGCCAGCGGGTGCGGGCGAGCCGCTCGCGCAGGTCGTCCAGCTCGGCGTCGGGGATCTCGATCCGGAAGTCGCGCACCCGGCCACGGTGGCACGGAACGTGACGACGGGCGCCGTGGCCACGGCATCGGACGATCACGATGCGGCGAGGGCCCGGCTGATCCCGCGGGCCGCCGCGCGCACCGCGGGCACCAGGGTGTGCGGGTTCGTCGCGGCCGGAACGACGATCGACAGCCCGGCGACGACCGGCCCGTCCCCGCCGCGGACCGGCGCGGCCACCGACATCGACACCTCCTCGATCTGCCGGTCGGACACCACGAACCCGCTGGTCCGGGCCTGGGCGAGCAGCGCACGGACGCCGTCGGGGCGGCACACCGTCCACGGGGTGAACCGGCGGATCGGGCGGGCCAGCACCGTCTCCACCGCCGCCGGGTCGGCGTGCGCGAGCAGCACGAGCCCGACCCCGGTCGCCGTCGACGGCAGCCGGGACCCGGTCCGCGAGACGATCGAGACTGCGCCGCGGCTGGACAGGCGCTCGACGTAGACGACCTCGCCGGGGTCGTCCGGGTCGAGCACGGCGAGCGCCACGTTGTGCCGGGTGACCTCGTGCAGGTCCTCCAGGAACGGCATCGCCGCCTCCCGCAGCCCGTGGCTGGCCGGGGCCAGCTGCGCGATCTCCCAGAGCCGCAGCCCGATCCGGTAGCGGCCGTCGTCGCCGCGGTCCAGCGCCCCGCCCGCGGCGAGCTCACCGGCGATCCGGTGCACCGTCGTCAGCGGGAGCCCGGTGCGCCGGGCGATGTCGGTCAGCCCGAGCACCGGGGCCTGCGGGCTGAACGCACCCAGCACGTCCAGCACCCGCGCGGTGACCCCCGACCGGACCGGACGTGTCCCCATGGCCGGGCATTCTTCCGCAGAGCGGAAGCGGGGTCGAATGCTCCGGTGCCGGGCCGGGAAGGTGATGCCCATGACGCAGCGACGCGAGACCCGGACCCAGGTCGGCATCGTCGGAGCGGGCCCCGCCGGGCTCGTCCTGGCGAAGCTGCTGGCGCTGTCCGGGATCGAGTCGGTGGTCCTGGAGTCCCGCGACCGTGCCTACGTCGAGGCGCGGGTCCGCGCCGGCGTGCTGGAGGCACCGACCGTGGAGCTGCTCCGGGAGATGGGTGTCGCCGGTCGGCTGGACCGCGAGGGCATGCCGCACACCGGCATCGCGCTGCGCTTCGCCGAGGCCCCGGCGCACCCCGCGCCGACCACCGCATCGACTTCGCCGACCTCGTCGGCACCGGCATCACCGTCTACGGCCAGCAGGAGGTCGTGAAGGACCTGCTCGCCGACCGCGTCGACGCCGCCGGGCTGCCGGTGGAGTTCGGCGTCACCGGCGTCGCCCTGCACGACGTCGACACCGACACCCCGTCGATCACCTACGCCGCGGCCGACGGCACCGCGCACGTCCTGCGCTGCGACGTCATCGCCGGCTGCGACGGCTTCCACGGCGTCTCCCGCCCGCTCGTCGCCCCGGAGATCGCCGAGCGCGTCTACCCGTTCTCCTGGCTCGGCGTGCTCGCGAAGGCCGCCCCCACCACCGACGAACTCGTCTACGCCCACCACGACGACGGCTTCGCGCTCTACTCGATGCGCAGCCCCGAGGTGACCCGGCTCTACGTCCAGGTCCCGAACGACACCGACCCGTCCGACTGGTCCGACGCCCGCATCTGGGACGCCCTGCACACCCGCCTGGCCTGCGACGGCTTCACGATCAACGAGGGCGAGTTCATCGAGAAGCCCTCGGTCACCCCGATGCGCAGCATGGTCGCCTCCCCGATGCGCCGCGGACGGCTGTTCCTCGCCGGCGACGCCGCGCACATCGTGCCGCCCACCGGCGCCAAGGGCATGAACCTCGCCATCGCCGACGTCCGGGTGCTGGCCGACGCGGTCGTCCGCGCGCTGCGCGACGGCGACGACGCGGGCCTCGACGGCTACTCCGAGACCTGCCTGCGCCGCGTCTGGCGGGCCGAGCACTTCTCCTGGTTCATGACCTCGATGCTGCACCGCTTCGACCCCGCCACCGAGGGCGGCGACGCGTTCGGCGTCGAGCTGCAACGCTCCCAGCTGCGCTACACCGTGACCTCCCGCGCCGCCGCGACGAGCCTCGCCGAGAACTACGTCGGCCCCCGCCCGGCGCCGTCTAGACCCACCCACCACGAGGAAGGACCGCCGATGCAGGGCTACGCCCCCGTCCCGGCCGGGACCCACGCACCGCTGCTCTCACCGGACTACCGCAGCACCGCGCTGCGGGCGCCGTCCGAGCAGCCGGTGATCCTGCCCCAGCGGCTCACCGAGATCACCGGGCCGCTGCTCACCGGGCCCGTCCGTCCCGGCGACGACGACCTCACCGTCGGTGCGCACGGTGAGGCCCAGGGACAGCGGATCGTCGTGTTCGGCCGGGTCCTCGACTCCGACGGCCGCCCCGTCCCGGACACCCTGGTCGAGGTCTGGCAGGCCAACGCCGCGGGCCGCTACGCCCACCGCTGGGACAACTGGCCCGCCCCGCTCGACCCGAACTTCACCGGTGGCGGCCGGGTCCTCACCGACGCCCACGGCGGCTACTCGTTCACCACGATCAAGCCCGGCGCCTACCCCTGGGGCAACCACCACAACGCCTGGCGCCCCGCGCACATCCACTTCTCGCTGTTCGGGCGCGCGTTCACCCAGCGGCTGGTGACCCAGATGTACTTCCCGGACGACCCGCTGTTCGCCCAGGACCCGATCTACAACGCGACGCCCGAGCAGGCGCGGACGCGGCTGGTGTCCACCTTCGACCTGGAGGCCACCCGCCCGGAGTGGGCGCTGGCGTTCCGGTTCGACATCGTGCTGCGCGGCCGCGGCGCCACCCGGTTCGAGGAGCCCCACGCATGAGCCTGCCGCTGACCCCGACCCAGACCGTCGGCCCCTACCTCGCGCTGGGCCTGCCCTGGCCGGACGGCCCGGACGTCGTGCCCGACGGCACCCCGGGCGCCGTCCTGATCGGCGGGACCGTGTTCGACGGGAACGGGGCACTCGTCCCGGACGCGCTGGTCGAGACCTGGCAGGCCGACCCGGACGGCCGCTTCGACCACCCCGACGACCCCCGCGGCGCGGCGAAGCCGTCCGTCGAGGGCTTCCGCGGCTTCGGCCGCTGCCCCACCGACGACGAGGGCCGGTGGTGGATCCGCACCGTGCTGCCGGGTGCGCTGCCCGCCGAGGCTCCGCAGGGTGCCGATGCGGGCTCCGCCGAGGCTCCGCAGGGTGCCGATGCGCGCTCCGCCGGGGCTCCGCAGGGTGCCGATGCGCGCTCCGCCGGCGCTCCGCACGGTGCCGATGCGCGCTCCGCCGAGGCTCCGCACGTGAACGTCTCGGTGTTCGCCCGCGGCCTGCTCGACCGCGTCGTCACCCGCATCTACTTCCCCGAGCACGCCGCGGCGCACGCCACCGACCCGCTGCTCACCGCCGTCCCGGCCGACCGCCGGCACACGCTCGTCGCCGTCGCGGACGGGCCGGGCCGGTACCGGTTCGACATCCGGCTGCGCGGCGAGGGGGAGACGGTGTTCCTCGCGTTGTGACGGCGCCCGGCCGCGCCGGCACCCGCCCGGGACCTCACCGGTGTGGCGGGTGTGACGCGTCCGGTTGATTCGGGTGATCCTTCGGGGGTACTCCTGCGAAGATCTACCCAGCAGGGGCGGGAGGACCGGTGGACGCAGCGCAGTCGGCACACGTGCCGTTCGGTGACCCGGCGCAGTCCGCCGCCCGGGTACGCGGGCGCGTGACGGGCGCCGTCGCCGCGGTGTCGCGGCGGTACCCCCTCGCCGTGCAGCTCGCCCGCTACGCCGTCGTCGGCGGCGGGGCGACCGCGCTGAACGCCGCGCTGTTCCTGCTGTTGCGCCCGGTGCTCCCGGCCGTCCCGGCGAACCTGGTCGCGCTGGTCCTCACCACCGCGGTCAGCACCGAGGCCAGCCGCCGCTTCGCCTTCGACGGCGCCCCCGCGCACCGGCTGCGCGAGTGGGTGCACGATGCGGGCACCGTCGCGTTCTACGCGACCTACACCTCCGCGGTGCTGCTCGCGCTGCACCAGGTCGCCGGGGACACCACACCGGGGGAGGAGGCGGCGGTCGTCGCCGCCAGCCTCGTCGGCGGGCTGCTGCGGTTCGCGGTGCTGCGGTTCTGGGTGTTCGATGTGGCACGCCCGGCCGCCGCCGGTGCGCGAGGCGACCAGGGAGGACGGCATCCGTGCCCGGAACAGCCGAGTTCGACGCCTTCGACCTGACCGTCGGGCCGCCCGAGGAGCGGGTCGTCGTCCACGGGGTGCGCGGCGGACAGGGCCCGCCGGTGCTGCTGCTGCACGGCTTCCCGCAGACCCACGCCATGTGGGGGCCGCTCGCGGCGGACCTGGCGCGCGACCACACCGTCGTCGCCACGGACCTGCGCGGCTACGGCGAGTCCGGCCGCCCCGCCGACGGCGAGAACCACGCCGGCTACTCGTTCCGGGCGATGGCCGCCGACCAGGTCGACGTGATGGCCCGCCTCGGCTTCGACACCTTCGCCGTCGTCGCCCACGACCGCGGCGCCCGCGTCACCCACCGGATGCTGCTCGACCATCCCGAGCGCATCACGCGGGCGGCGTTGCTGGACATCCTCCCCACCGCCTACGTTTACGCCCACACCGACCGGGCGCTGGCGACGGCGTACTTCCACTGGTTCCTGTTCATCCAGCCCGCCGACCTGCCCGAACGGCTCATCGCCGGCGACCCGATCGGCTTCCTGCACTCGTTGCTCGGCGGCTGGGGCTCCGGGCTCGACGCGCACCCGCCCGAGGCGCTGGCCTCCTACGAGCGCGCGTTCGCCGACCCGGCCGCCCGGCACGCGATGCTGGAGGACTACCGGGCGGGCGCCTCGATCGACCTCGACCACGACGCCGCCTCGGAGCGGGCGGGGGAGCGGATCGCCGCGCCCACCCTGGTGCTGTGGGGCGAGCGCGGTGTCGTCGGTGCCAACGCCGAGAGCCCCCTGGAGGTGTGGCGTCGCGCCGCCGCCGACCCGGACCTGGTCACCGGTGAGGCACTCGCCGGGGCCGGGCACTTCCTCGTCGACGAGCAGCCCGCCGCGACCACCGCCGCGGTCCGCGCGTTCCTGGGCGGCTGACCGCAGGCGGTCCTCAGGACCGGACGGCGTGCACGATGCCCCAGGTGAGCTTCCCGGCCCGCCCGCCGTCCACCCAGTGCTGCAGGCCGGCCTTCATCGCGGTGAGGTAGGGCCGCGAGATCGACGACGACAGCTCCTCCTCGTGCGCGACGAGCTCCTCGCGCACCCGGCGGTAGTGCGTCGGCAGCTGCCCGGCGTGGTCGTGGAACCGCACACCGGTGAAGCCGCGTCGTTCCAGCCCGTCGGTGTAGAAGCCGGGTGTGCCCATCGTGGACAGCGCGATCCGGTCCAGGATCGGCTGGATCGAGGACTGGTCCAGCCCGTCGACGGCCATCGGGTCGGTGAACACCACCTGCCCGCCCGGGCGCAGCACCCTGGCGACCTCGTCGAGCACCCGTTCCCGGTCGCCGGAGTGCAGGAACGCGTCCTGGGACCACACCAGGTCCACCGAGGAGTCCTCGACCGGAACGGCCTCGTAGCTGCCCGTGGTGACGGTGACCTGCTCGTCCAGCCCCTGCTCCCGGGTCATCCGCTCGTTACGGGCGTTCTCGACGGGGGAGAGGTTGAGGCAGTGCACTGCGGCCCCGTGCCCGGCCGCCAGCCTGCGGGCCGCGCCGCCGTAACCGGCTCCCAGGTCCAGCACCCGGGTGCCCGGGCCGACCCCGGCGACCTGCGCCATCCGGGTCACCGTGCGGGCGCTCGCGACCGAGATCAGCTCGTCCGGGTCCTCGTACACGCCGACGTGGATGTCCTCACCGCCCCAGACCCGCGCGTAGAAGGTGTCGGCGTCGTCGGAGTCGTAGTACGACCGGGCGGTGTGTTCGGCAGTGTGCTCGGCGGTGTGCTCGGGCGTCCGCGTCACGCGACGTCCTCCTGGTCGAGGTAGGCCTTCTCGGCGATGTGCACGAAGAAGTCGGGCTCGTCGTCGGCGTAGGTCGACTGGAAGTCGCCGTAGGTGTCGATCCGCTGGAACCCGACCTCCTGCATGAGCCGCCGGGTGTAGTCCTTGCGCAGCGGGAACATGTTGAGGTGGTAGCGGGAGCCGTCCGGGAAGCTGTAGCGGAACCGGGCCAGGCCGTCGTCGACGTACTCCGGCTCGGCCACGACGTCGTCGCCGCAGTAGTAGTACTGGTGCTTGGAGCTGAAGCCGTTGTCCAGGATCGCGTCGTAGTTGCGCTGGTCGAGGATCAGCACACCGTCATGGGAGAGCATGGCGTAGAACTCGGCGAGCGCCTTGCGGCGGTCACGTTCGGAGAACAGGTGCGTGAACGAGTTCCCGAGACAGATGATCGCGTCGTACTCGCCGTGCACGTCCCGGTTCAGCCACCGCCAGTCGGCCTGCACGACGCGCAGCACGTGCCCGCCGAACTTCATCCCGTTGGCGAAGGCCTTCGCCAGCATCTCGGCGCTGCCGTCGGCGGAGACGACGGTCTCGAAGCCCTCCTCCAGCAGCCGGACGGAGTGGAAGCCTGCGCCCCCGCGGTGTCGCTCTCCACGCTCATGGGAAACTCCTCGTCGAGTTCATGACCGGCCGTGCACCGGTGGTGTGATTCTCCTCTCATAGAGATCGTTCATCGCCCCTCCGTACGGCCAGACCCCGGCCTGTGCTCCGGTTGCACGCGATCGGACCGTCGTCGCAGGTCGCGGGGGCGGCGTCCCCTACCCGCCCGGCACGCGGGCGTCCTCCGGTCAGGTTCGACCGGCCCGGGCACTGCCTGAGAGGATGCCCGGGTGAGCGCACGCGTGATGGACGGCAAGGCGACGTTGGCGGAGCTGCTCGACGACCTGCGGGGCCGTGTCGAGAAGCTGACCGCCGCCGGGGTGACCCCCGGCCTGGGCACGGTGCTGGTCGGTGACGACCCCGGGTCACATGCCTACGTGCGCGGCAAGCACCGCGACTGCGCCAAGGTCGGGATCACCTCGCTGCAGCGTGAGCTCCCCGCCGACGCGAGCCAGGCGCAGGTCGAGGACACGATCGACGAGCTGAACGCCGACCCGACCTGCACGGGCTTCATCGTGCAGCTCCCGCTCCCGGACGGCCTCGACGCCGGCGCCGCGCTGGAGCGGGTCGACCCGGGCAAGGACGCCGACGGCCTGCACCCGACGAACCTGGGCCGGCTGGTCCTCGGCGAGCCGGGACCGCTGCCGTGCACCCCGCGCGGCATCGTCGAGCTGTGCCGCCGGTTCGGTGTCGAGCTGGACGGGGCGCGGGTCGTCGTGGTGGGTCGCGGCGTGACCGTCGGCCGCCCGCTGGGGCTGCTGCTGACCCGCCGCTCGGAGAACGCGACCGTCACCCTGTGCCACACCGGCACCCGGGACCTGACGGCGCACCTGCGGGAGGCCGACGTCGTCGTCGCCGCCGCGGGGAGGGCCGGGCTCATCACCGCCGACCAGATCAAGCCGGGCGCCGCGGTGCTCGACGTCGGGGTGACCCGGACCGACCTGGGTCTGGTCGGCGACGTGGCCCCCGAGGTCGCCGAGGTCGCCGGACTGCTGGCGCCGATGCCGGGTGGTGTGGGGCCGATGACCCGCGGGATGCTGCTGACGAACGTCGTCGAGGCAGCCGAACGCAGCTTGTCGGAGTGAGCGTCGGTACTGGACGCAGCTTGTCGGAGTGAGCGTCGGTACTGGACGCAGCTTGTCGGAGTGAGCGTCGGTACTGGACGCAGCTTGTCGGAGTGAGCGTCGGTACCGGACGCAGCTCGTCGGAGTGACGGACGGCAGGGAGCAGTGATGGTGGAGACCCGCTCCGGGCACGGTCTGCGGGCCCGGCTGCGGGCGCACTGGCCGCTGCTCGTCGTCCTCGGGGTGTCCCTGGTCGGTCTGCAACGGGTGGTGACCGAGCACTGGCGCGAGGGGTCCGCGGCGTTGGCGGTGGCGATGCTGGTCGCCGCGGGGCTGCGGGTGGCGCTGCCGCCGGACCGGGTCGGGCTGCTCGCGATCCGCGGCCGCTACGCCGACGCGCTGGTGTACGGCGGGTTCGGCGTCGTCGTCCTGCTGCTCGCGCTGACGATCACGCAGGGCTCGCTGACGATCAGCTGACCCCGCCCCGGTCCGGGCCGGGGTCAGCTCCGGCTGCCGCCGGTCGTCTCGGGCCCGGCGGGACGCCTGGTGGGTGGCCGGCGCGGGCCGGCGGGGCGCTTGCTGCCCGGACGGCCGGGGCCGGTGCTCGTCGCCCGCGGTACTCGCACCGGAGCGCCCGACGGGGCGGGGGAGCGCGGCCCGGTCGGGGTGGTGCGGGGCAGGGCGATGATGATCATAGCTAACGTAATTGTACCGGCGAGTACGGTCGGACCGTGACCGGGGTTGCGCCGGACGGGTCAGTGACGTCGCCCACGGCGCCGCTCATGATCACTCGATGATCGCAACGATCACCCTCCGGCCACCCGGACGGCGGTGTGGTGTCGCGAACGGGTCCACGGATGGTGGTCGTCCGGACACGGCGACGGCCCGCCCTCCCGGCGGCGGGGGACGGGCCGTCGTCGGTGGGGCTACTTGCCGGCGAAGGCGTCGATCGCCGCGTTGAACGTGGCGCTCGGCCGCATGATCACGTCGGTCTTCGCGCGGTCGACGTAGTAGTAGCCGCCCAGGTCGACCGGGTCGCCCTGGACCGCGTTCAGCTCACCGACGATCGTGTCCTCGGCGGCGGCGAGCTTCTCGGCGAGCGGGGCGAAGATCGCGGCCAGCTCGGTGTCCTCGGTCTGCGCGGCGAGGGCCTGCGCCCAGTACAGCGCGATGTAGAAGTGGCTGCCGCGGTTGTCGAGCTCCCCGACCTTGCGCGACGGCGACTTCCCGTTCTCCAGCAGCCTGCCGGTGGCCTCGTCGAGGGTCTGGCCGAGCAGCTTCGCCCGCAGCGGCTCCTCGGTCTTCGACGCCAGCATCTCCAGCGAGACGGCCAGCGCGAGGAACTCGCCGAGGGAGTCCCACCGCAGGTGGTTCTCCTTCTGCAGCTGCTGCACGTGCTTCGGCGCGGACCCGCCGGCGCCGGTCTCGAACAGGCCGCCGCCGTTCATCAGCGGGACGATCGACAGCATCTTCGCCGACGTGCCCAGCTCCATGATCGGGAACAGGTCGGTGAGGTAGTCGCGCAGCACGTTGCCGGTGACCGAGATGGTGTCCTCGCCCTTGCGGGTCCGCTCCAGGGTGTAGCGGGTGGCCTCGGCGATCGGGAGGATCTCGATGGTCAGGCCGTCGGTGTCGTGCTCGCCCAGGTACTTCTCGACCTTCGCGATCAGCTGCGCGTCGTGGGCGCGCGCGGAGTCCAGCCAGAAGACGGCGGGGGAGCCGGTGGCCCGGGCCCGCTCGACGGCCAGCCCGACCCAGTTGCGGATCGGGGCGTCCTTGGTCTGGCAGCCGCGCCAGATGTCACCCTCGCCGACCTCGTGCGAGAGCTTCTCCTCGCCCGTGGCCGCGTCGACGACGCGCACGGTGCCGGCGGAGGCGATCTCGAAGGTCTTGTCATGGCTGCCGTACTCCTCGGCCTTCTGCGCCATCAGGCCGACGTTCGGGACGGTGCCCATCGTCGTCGGGTCGAAGGCGCCGTTGGCCTGGCAGTGCTTGACGGTCTCGTCGTAGAGCGGGGCGTAGGACGAGTCCGGGATGACGAACTTGGTGTCCTGCAGGGCGTCGTCGGCGTTCCACATCTTCCCGGAGGAGCGGATGGCGGCCGGCATCGAGGCGTCGATGATGACGTCGCTGGGGACGTGCAGGTTGGTGATGCCACGCGAGGAGTCGACCTGGGCCAGGGCCGGGCCGGTCTCGTAGGCGGCGGTGATGGCCTTCTCGATCGCCTCGCGCTTGTCGGCGGGCAGCTTCTCCAACGCGGTCAGGATCGAGGCGAGACCGTCGTCGGGGTCGGCGCCGACGGAGGCGAGGTCGTCGCCGTAGGAGTCGAAGACGTCGGCGAAGTAGGCGCGGACGGCGTGCCCGAAGATGATCGGGTCGGAGACCTTCATCATCGTGGCCTTGAGGTGCACCGAGAACAGCACGCCCTTGGCCTTGGCGTCGGCGACCTGCTCGGCGAGGAAGGCCCGCAGTGCCTCGCGACGCATGACGGCGCCGTCGAACACCTCGCCGTCCAGCAGCGCGATCTTCTCCTTCAGCACCGTGACGGTGCCGTCGGCGGCGACGTGCTCGATGCGGACCGCGCCGTCACCGGCGGCGGTGAACGAGGTCTCGGAGTGGCGGAAGTCGCCCTCGTCCATGGTGGCGACGTGGCTGGTGGAGTCGGGGCTCCACGCGCCCATCGAGTGCGGGTGCTTGCGGGCGAAGTTCTTCACCGACAGCGGGGCGCGGCGGTCGGAGTTGCCCTCGCGCAGCACCGGGTTGACCGCGGAGCCCTTGACCGAGTCGTAGGCGGCGCGGGCGGCCTTCTCCTGCTCGGTCTGCGGGTTCTCCGGGTAGTCCGGTACGTCGTAGCCGGCACCCTGCAGCTCGGTGATGGCCGCCTTGAGCTGCGGGATCGACGCCGAGATGTTCGGCAGCTTGATGATGTTGGCGTCCGGGGTCTTCGCCAGCTCGCCCAGCTCGGCCAGCGAGTCCGGGACGCGCTGGGCCTCGGTCAGCCGGTCCGGGAACTTCGCCAGGATCCGGGCGGCGAGGGAGATGTCGCGGGTCTCCACGTCGACCCCGGCCTGTCCGGCGAAGGCCTCGATGACCGGCAGGAAGGAGTGGGTCGCCAGCGCCGGCGCCTCGTCGGTGTACGTGTAGGTGAGCTTCATCGCGTCCTCAGGCCTGCCTCGGCTCGTCGTGTGTGCTGCCGTGTCCAGCGAGCGGGCCGCGACGGCGCCGGCGGACGGGCCCGGGACGACCGGGCGGGTCCCCGGCGCGGCGACCCGCTGACTGGGCCACACGCTATCTGTTCACCGGCTCCGCACGCCCGTAGGAGTAACCGGCCCGACACCCCCGTGATGGTCGAGCCCGTGGCCGCGGACCGGCTACCGTGGTCGGCGGCAGCGTCCGACGGGAGGGGAACCACGGTGGCGAAGGTCTTCGGGCTCACCCGGAAGTCCCTCCTGAGGGCTGGCCGCTGGTGGGGCTCATCGGTGTCGGCCTGACGGCCGTCGCACTCGCCTACGGCGGTGTCACGGGCGATCTGGAGACGACCGGCTGCCGTGTCGTCGTGCAGGGCGAGCAGGTCACGGTGCGCGCGGCCCCCGGCAACTCGGCGGCACCGTCCGCACGCTGCCGGTCGGCACCGAGGTCGCGGCCGAGACGATCGTCGACGGCGGCTTCCGCAAGCTCACCGAGCAGAACCAGTGGGTCCCGGTGGACTCCGTCGCCGCGACCCCGGGCAGCCGGTGCTGAACCCGTCGCGCAGCGTGATCATGGGTGCGGCACAGTAGACGGCGTGAACGCCCTCGCCACGGTCAACGTCAACGGGGTCCGTGCCGCCACGACAAAGGGGCTGCTGGAGTGGCTGGCCGCGACCGACGCGCGGGCGGTCTGCCTGCAGGAGGTCCGGGCCCTGCCCGACGAGCTGCCGGCCGCCTTCCTGGCCGCGCTCGACGCGGGCGGCTGGCACCTGCGGCTGGCGCCCTCGCTGACGGCGAAGGGGCGCAACGGCGTCGCCGTGCTGAGCCGTGACGAGCCGGAGGCCGTACGGATCGGTCTCCCGAGCGGAGCCCGCGGAGCGAGCAACAGCACCGACCCTGCGACCGACCTCGACGGCCGCTATCTCGAGGTGGACCTGCCGGGCGGGCTCACCGTGGCCTCGCTGTACCTGCCCAAGGGTGAGGCGGGCACACCGAAGCAGGACGCCAAGGACGCGTTCTGCGCCGCGTTCGGCGACCACCTGCGCACCGCGTTCGGCCGGTGCGCCGCCGCACCGGCCGGGAGATGGTCGTCGGTGGGGACTGGAACATCGCGCCCACCGAGCTGGACCTGCGCAACTGGCGCGGGAACCGGCGCAACTCCGGTTTCCTGCCGCACGAGCGGGAGTGGTTCGCGAAGCTGCTCGAACACGGCTGGCGCGACGTGGTGCGCGAACGGCACCCGGGCGTCGACGGGCCGTACTCGTGGTGGAGCTACCGCGGGCGGGCCTTCGACAACGACACCGGGTGGCGGATCGACCACCTGCTCACCACGCCCGGGCTCGCCGACGCGGCGTACGAGGCCGTCGTGGACCGGGCACCCGCACACGACCGGCGCTTCTCCGACCACGCCCCGGTCGTCGTCCGGCTGGGGGCCGCGTGATCGCCGGACGGATGGTCGACGGCCGCTACCTGCTGCTCGACGAGCTGGGCCGCCGCGGCTTCGGGCCGACCCACCGCGCCGAGGACCGCATCACCGGCCGCACCGTCGCCGTCACCGAGATCGCGCTGCCCCCGGTCGCGGGGGTCCGGGAGCGGCTGCTGACCGAGGTCCGGGCGGCCGGACGGCTGCGGCACCCGTCGGTCGTCGGGGTGCTGGACCTGGTCACCGACCGGTCCTCGGCCGGGGACATGCGCGAGTACCTGGTTACCGAGCACCCGGACGCACGGCCGCTGGGCGCGGTCGTCGAGGCGGAGCCGCCGTCGCCCCGGCAGGTCGCGCTGGTCGGGCGGGACGTGCTGGCCGCGCTGCGGGCGGTGCACGCCGACGGCGGCACCCACGGCGGGCTCGACGCCGACGCGGTGCTGATCACCGCGGAGGGCCGCGCCCTGCTCACCGACGTCGGTCTCGCCCGCGCGGTCGGCCCGCGCCCCGGCGGGACCGGTGCGCCCGCCGCTCCCGAGGGCACCGACACCCCGGCCGCGGACCTGTGGTGTCTCGGCGTCGTCCTGCGCGAGGCGGTGGGCCCGCGGCCGCCGGCGGGCAGCGCGCTCGCGACGGTCCTGGACGGCCTCACCGCCGACGACCCGGCCGACCGCCCGACCCACGACCGGGCCGCCGAGCTGTTCGAACGCGGTGCCCGGCCCCGGTCCCAGGGCGGGGACCTCGGCCGCAACCGCTGGATCCTGCTGGGCGTGGCCGGGGTGCTGGCCGTGGTCGTCGTCGTGTTGCTGGTCCTCGCCGTCCTCTGAGAGCGTGTTTGGAAATGGTGGGTGTGTCGGGATGGTCGACACGGCTGGGGTGCTCCATCGTGGTCGGCATGCAGGAACGACCGCGCCGGTACCCCTCGGACACCAGTGATGCCCAGTGGGTGGTGATCGAGCCGTTGTTACCGCCGCTCGCGCGGCGGGGGCGGCCTGTTGCTCATGCTCGTCGGGACGTGCTGGACGCGATCTTGTATGTCGTGCGGACCGGGTGTGCCTGGCGGGCGTTGCCGGTGGACTTCCCGCCCTGGCAGACCGTCTACTGGTACTTCAACCAGTGGGAACAGCAGAAGGTCACCGAGAAGATCCTCCCGGTCGTGCGGGGGCAGTTACGTATCGCCGAGGGCCGTGATCCGGAGCCGAGTGCGGGGATCATCGATTCCCAGTCGGTCAAGGGCGCCGACACCGTCGGCCAGGACTCCCGCGGCTACGACGCCGGGAAGAAGACAGGCGGACGGAAACGGTTCATCGTGACCGACACCCTCGGTCTGCTGCTGACCACGATGGTGTGCTCGGCCTCGGTACAGGACCGCGACGGCGCCAAGCCGATCCTGCTCAACCTCTACCTGCGCACCAGGGTGCGGTTCGTCTACGCCGACGCCGGCTTCGCCGGGCGACTGCTCGACTGGGCCGCCACGATCCTGCAGACAACGATCGAGATCATCCGCAAGCCACCCGAGCAGCGCGGATTCACCGTCCTCCCACGAAGGTGGGTGGTCGAACGGACCCTGGCCTGGCTCACCGCACACCGACGCCTGGCCCGAGACTACGAACGCCACCCCACCACATCCGAAGCCATGATCCGCTGGGCCGCGATCAACACCATCACCCGCCGCATCGCCCGTGGATACCCCGCCACCCGCCAGCAGAAACACACGACACCCTCAACCCACTAGAATTTCCAAACACGCTCTGAGGAACCGCTGACGAGGAACCTCCGGGGAACCCGGCAGCGGCCGCGCGCGGTGCGGGCAGGATGTCCCGGTGAGCCCGAGCGTCGAACACCCCGCCGACCACCCCCGCGTCGCCGCCGTGAAGGAGGCGCTGCGCCGGGCCGGTGCCGATCCCGCGTCGATCGCGGGCCTGGTGCTGCTGCCCGACGCGGTGACCACCGCCGCCGCGGCGGCCGCCGCACTGGAGGTCGAGGTCGGCCAGATCGCGAACTCGCTGGTCTTCGACGCCGACGGCGCCCCGCTGCTCGTCCTCACCTCCGGCGCGCACCGGGTGGACACCGACCGGGTCGCGGCCCTGGTCGGCGCGCAGCGGGTCGGACGGGCGTCGACGGAGTTCGTGCGCGAGGCCACCGGGCAGGTCATCGGCGGGGTCGCCCCCGTCGGGCACCCGGCGCCGGTCCGCACCCTGGTCGACGTCGCGCTGGGCGGTTCGACCGGGTCTGGGCGGCGGGCGGGGTGGCCCGCTCGGTGTTCCCGACGACGTTCGACGAGCTCGTCGCCGTCACCGGCGGCACGCCCGCCGAGGTCGCCTGAGCCGTATTCCGTACCGGGCGTGATCCATCGCCGGGAAACGGACGGTCGCTGCGGTGTTCCGTGAAACCTAGTGTGGGTGGCATGGCCGATACTCCTGCCGCCCCTGTCCCGGCCGAGGCCGTCCCGCCGGTACCCCTCCCGACCCCCGCGCCCGCCGAGCCGGTCCCTCGGACTCCGCGTTCCGCCGGGCCCTGCGCCGGGTCCGCGACGGGTCGACCTCGACGTCACCGAGGCCGCGGTGCTGCTCGCCGCCCGCGGTGAGCACCTGGAGGAGCTGCTCGGCCACGCCGGCCGGGTCCGCGACGCCGGACTCGTCGAGGAGAGATCGCGAAGACCCGGCAGGTGGTCGTCGTCGAGGGCTACACCGACGTCATGGCGATGCACCTGGCCGGGGTGACCACGGCGGTCGCGTCCTGCGGCACGGCGTTCGGCACCGAGCACGTCTCGGTCATCCGCCGGCTGATCGGCGACGACTCCTTCGATCGCGGCGAGGTCATCTACACCTTCGACGGCGACGCGGCCGGGCAGAGCGCCGCGATGAAGGCGTTCGAGGGCGACCAGAACTTCGCCGCGCAGACTTCGTCGCCGTCGCCCCGGACGGTCAGGACCCCTGCGACCTGCGCAACAACCACGGCGACGCCGCCGTGAAGGACCTCGGCGCCCGGCGCGAGCCGCTGTTCGAGTTCGCCATCCGCACCGAGCTGCGCAGCCACGACCTTCGCCAGCGCCGAGGGCCGGGTCGCTGCGCTGCAGCGGACCGTCCCGCTGGTCGCGCAGATCAAGCGGGAGGACCTGCGCGACGAGTACGCGCGACGGCTGGCCGGCTGGGTCGGCTGGGACGACATCGCCGTCGTCGTGCGACGGGTGCGCGAGAGCGCCGGGGTGTCGCCCGAGGGGGGCCGCTCCCGGCGTCGCGCCCCGCTGCCCGCCCCGAAGCGCGACGACACCCAGCTGCACCTGCAGCGCGAGGCGCTCAAGGCGGCGCTGCAGATCCCCGGCGTCGTCGGACCCGGCTTCGACGAGCTGCCCGAGGCCGGGTTCACCCACCGCAGCTGGCCGCGGTGCACCGGGCGATCATGGGCGGGCGGGGTGTGCGCCGGGCTGGACGGGTCGGACTGGCTCGACGCCGTCGTCGCCGAGGGTGCGGGCGACGACGTGAAGCGCCTGGTCAGCGAGCTGGCCGTGGAGAACCTGGAGCTCCCCAAGCGCAACACCGACGAGGGTCCGCTACGTCAACGGCGTCCTCGCCGGGGTCCGGCTCGGCCTGGTCGAGCGCGAGATCGCCGACTCAAGTCGCAGCTGCAGCGCACCAACGCCGAGACCGACCACGACGAGTACATGGACCTGTTCGGCGTGCTCGTCCCGCTGGAGCAGTACAAGATCCAGCTGCGCGAGCAGGCGTCCGGGGTCGCGTCGTGACGGGCTTCTGGGCGCGGCTGCTCGGCCGCGAGCCGGTGCCCGACGCGGTCGCCGACGCCCTCGCCGACTCCGAGGCCGTCGTCGCCACCGCGCAGCCCCGGACGGGATGCTCGTGGTCACCTCGTGGGGGATCTGGCCGCCCGGTGGGGAGCGGCTGGGCTGGCACGAGATCGCGAAGGCCACCTGGACAAGGTCAGCCTGGTCGTGACGCCGACCTCGGCCGAGCAGATCGCCCCCGCACCGAGCTGCTCGCCGACGGGCGCCCGCTGCGGTTCCGGCTCACCGACCCGGGGAAGGTGCCGCAGGCGGTGCAGGAGCGGGTCACCCAGTCCATCCGCACCCGGAACGGCGCGAGCTGCCCGGGGGAGGGGTCTGGGTGCTGCAGCGCCGGGTCCCGGCCGCGACGGGCTGGTCCTGCAGGTGCGCCCCGACCGGGGGACCGACCCGGTCGCCGCCCCGGAGGCTGGCGGAGGGCATCGCCGCACGACTCCCGGACGAACCGTGACACGACCAGCTGGGACCCGGAGCTCTACCGCGCTTCGACGACCACCGCTCGCGCCCGTTCCTGGACCTGCTGGCCCGGGTGGGGAGACCGACCCGGCGCTGACCCGGGTCGTCGACGCGGCTGCGGCCCCGGCCACTGACCGGGCTGCTGGCCCGCCGCTGGCCGACGGCGACGGTCGAGGCGTTCGACTCCTCCCCGGACATGGTCGCCGCGGCCCGCGCCGCCGGCGTCGACGCCGCGCAGGTCGACGTGCGCGACTGGACCCCGCCCCGCGACACCGGGGTGCTCCTGACCAACGCGGTGCTGCGTGGGTGCCCGAGCACCCCGAGGTGCTGCGCCGCTGGATGGCGTCGCTGGCGCCCGGCGCGTGGATCGCGGTGCAGGTCCCCGGCAACTTCGACGCGCCCTCACACGTGCAGAACCCGCGAGGTCGCCACGCTCCCGCAGTGGCGCGACCGGATTCGTGCTGCGCGGCAACGAGACCGTGCTCGACCCGCTCGGCTACGCCGACATCCTGGCCGCCGCGGGCGCCGACGTCGACGCCTGGGAGACGACTACCTGCAGCGGCTCGACGGCGACGACCCGGTCCTGCGCTGGATCTCCGGCACCCGCTCTGCGCCCGGTCCGCGACGCCCTCGACGACGACGCCTACGACGCGTTCGTCCGCGAGCTCGCGCCCCGGCTGCGGGCGGCCTACCGCCGAGAGGCCGACGGCGGCACCTGGTTCCGTTCCGCCGGTCTTCGCGGTCGCCCGCACACGCTGACCGCCCGTCCCGTGACCCGGGACGGGTCACGGGACGGGGCGAGCCCTCAGTGCCCGGTGTTCTGGCCGCCGCGCACCTTGTCGAGCGCACCCTCGACACCCGCCCGCGCGACGCCCGCGGCGCCCTGCACCGCGGGATGGTCCGCCGCCCGGTGATAGGCACGGGACGAGCTGTTCGTAGCGCTCGTGACCGGCTCTGGTGCCGAGGACGTACCCGACGGCGACACCCACGAGGAATTTGACCATTCCCCTCACCTCCGACCGCGACCGTACCCGGACCGCGGGCCGCTGTCCGACCGCCACCCGGATGGGGCTCCGACCTGCGGGAACAGCGGCCGAACGGGGGGTTGCGAGAGGGCTGTACGGGGTGTTGTAGAGTTCTTCTCGTCGCCGGGAACACCATCCGGAACGGCATGAAACGGTCCTCCGTAGCTCAATGGCAGAGCACCGACTGTTAATCGGGCGGTTATTGGTTCGATCCAATCGGAGGAGCATTTCCCGAGGTCAGTCAGGTGACCCGGGCAGCCACTCACGATCGAACCCCGAGACCATCACCGATGGTTCCGGGGTCGCTCCGTCTCCGGGGACGATCCGACGGTCGTGGACGCCCGTGGTCACGGTCACTAGCGTGTGCACCCTTCGTCCGGAGCCCCTGGAGCACCCGCCGTGAGGTACACCGTCTCGACCGAGATCGCCCTGCCGCGGGAGAGCGTGGTCCAGCTGCTCGCCGACCCCGTCCACCTGCCGAGATGGCTGCGCGGCCTGGTGCTGCACGAGCCCATCGACGGACTGCACGGGGAGGGCGGTACCCGGTCGCGCGTCGTGCTGCGGACGGGAGGGCAGGAGATGGAGGCCGTCGAGAACCATCACGCGCCGGGAACCGGCGGAACCTGAACGGGATCCCGGCGGACAGGGTCGTCCACTTCGAACGTGAGATCGTCGCCGACGGTATGTGGAGTGCCGCTCGGGAACGGTTCACCGAGGCCGGTCCGGGGACGACGCTCTGGACGAGCGAGAACGAGTACCGGTTCAGCAGCCTGTCCATGCGACTGGCGGCGCCACACTCCTGCGCGGCGTCTTCCGCCGGCAGTCACGACTGCACATGCAGGACTTCGTGGCATTCGCCGAGCGGGGTGCCGACGTCCGTGACGCGGAGGGTTGACCGCGCCGCGCGCGACGGTGCACGTGCCCGCCGGGGCGGTGTAACGCGGCATCGCGGCGATCCGACATCGGACCGCAACCCCACACCGGACGTGGAGGACCCGCGATGTCGAACGTCGTGCTGAAGCTCGCCCAGGCGGATCGGGATCGTCGTGCTCGCCGTCCTCGTCGTCGGCACGGTGATCGGCATCCTGCAGTGGGTCGTCGTCGCCGCCGGTCTGGTCGCGCTGCGGTGGCGGGCATCTGGCTGTACTCGCGTCTGTCCGGCCGCTCGTCGGCGAGCCCCGCGCGGCGGTCGGCCCCGCGGCCCACCCGCGCCGACCGTGC
>NZ_JAHLJA010000011.1:0-16882 GCF_020496245.1 Pseudonocardia sp. ICBG601
TTCTCGTGTTCTGAGCGCACCCCACAGGGTAGCGCCGCCCCCGGTTCCCTGCGCACTCATTTCCGTCGTCGGCGGACCAGCCCGACGGTCTCGCGCACCGCCATCGCCGTCGCGAACGTGCCGAACACCCAGCCAGCACGACCGCGTCGAGCGCCAGGCCGAGGAACGCGCCCGCCACCGTGCCCGGCGCGGCGGTCACCGCCAGCACCGTGCCCCACTTCCCGGACGCGGTGCCCTGACGCAGGTGCACGACCGTCCCGACGATCGAGTTCGGGATGAACATCAGCAGCGAGGTCCCGGCCGCGACGTGCAGGTCCGTGCCGAACAGCAGCACCATCGCCGGCACCGCGAGCAGTCCGCCGCCGAGTCCCATCGCACCCGCCCAGGCCCCGATGACCAGGCCGACCACCGTCGCCGTCGGGTACAGGAACCAGGGATCGGCGACCAGTGACGCCGGCACCACCGCCCCGCCGAGCAGCGGCACGCCCAGCGCGTCGACGAGCAGCTTCGCCGCCGTCAGCACCAGCACGGCCACCAGCAGCACCCGCAGCAGCGTCTCCGAGGCGCGCGCCAGCAGCTTCGGCCCGATCCACCCGCCGACCGTGCCGCCGACGATCAGCCCGGCGCCGGTCCGCAGGTCCAGCGTCCCGCCGCCGAGCGCGTAGGCGGCCGCACCGGCGACGCAGACCCCGATGTTCGCGATCGTCGACGAGCCGTGGATCCGGGCCCGCGACATCGCGGTGAACCGGTCGAGCGCGGGCACGAACAGCACCCCGCTGCCGCCGCCGATCAGCCCGCCGACGACGCCGCCGACCAGGCCGATCACGCCCACCGGCACGGCCCGGCCGTCCCGGTCCGTGTCGGGGGAGAGGCGGACCATCGGGCCAGTGTCACCCCACCGGCGGTCCCGCCGTGCGCGGCGTCCCAGCGGGCGGGAACCGGGGATACGGTCGGCCCATGACGCTCCCGGCCCCGCAGCGGATCACCGTCCCCGGCACGACCCTGCCCGAGATCACCCTGTCCGTGCACGACACCGGCGGCGACGGCAGCCCCGTCCTGCTGCTGCACGGCTGGCCGGACCGGGCCGCCCTGTGGACCCACCAGGCCGCCGCGCTCGCCGGGGCCGGGCACCGCGTCGTCGTCCCGGACCTGCGCGGCTTCGGGGACTCCGACCGGCCCGCCGAGGTCGAGCACTACCGGATGCGGGCCCTGGTCGCCGACGTCCTCGGCGTCGCCGACGCTCTCGGGATCGACCGGTTCGCCCTCGCCGGGCACGACTGGGGCGCCTCCCTCGGCTGGGCCCTCACCCTCGCCTCGCCGCGGGTGACCCGCTACGCCGCGTTCTCCGTCGGGCACCCGGCCGCGTTCGCCACCGCGGGGTTCCGGCAGAAGGCGATGTCCTGGTACATGCTCTGGTTCCAGTTCCCCGGCGTCGCCGAGCAGGTCGTCCCGGCCGACGACTGGCAGTTCCTGCGCGGCTGGCTGCACGCGACCCTGCCCGAGGGGCACCCGATGGCCGTCCGTCAGCTCGCCGACCTGTCCCGGCCGGGCGCCCTGACGGCGTCGCTGAACTGGTACCGCGCCAACATCGACCCGGCGACGTTCGTGCCCACCACGATCCCGCAGCCCCCGCGGATCACGGTGCCGACGATGGGGGTGTGGAGCGACGGCGACCTCGCGCTCACCGAGGGGCAGATGCGGGGGTCCTCGGCGTACGTCGACGACTTCCGCTTCGAGCTCGTCGAGGGCTGCGGGCACTGGATCCCGGAGGAGGCGCCGGAGACCGCGAGCGCCCTGCTCGCCGACTTCCTCGCAGGGTGACCGAGGGGACACGCGCTCCTCGCTGCGCTGCCGGGGGCCGCGGGCCAGGATGGGTCGGGTACAGCGGCGTCCGAACGACACGGAGGAAGCACTGATGGCGGAGAAGAGCCGGATCGGGGTCACCGGGCTGGCGGTGATGGGGGCGAACCTCGCCCGCAACATGGCCCGCCGTGGTTTCCCGGTGGCGGTGCACAACCGCACCACCTCGAAGACGACCGAGTTCATGAAGGACTACGGCGACGAGGGTGCCTTCACCGGCACCGAGTCGCTGCAGGAGTTCGTCGACGCGCTGGAGACCCCGCGCAAGATCGTCGTCATGGTGAAGGCGGGCAAGCCGGTCGACGCCGTCATCGACGAGCTGGCCCCGCTGCTCGACCGGGGCGACATCATCATCGACGCCGGCAACTCGCACTTCCCCGACACCGACCGCCGTGCCGCGTACTGCGAGGAGCGCGGGCTGCGCTTCATGGGCATCGGCGTGTCCGGCGGCGAGGAGGGCGCCCTCAACGGGCCGAGCATCATGCCCGGCGGCCCGCAGGAGGCCTACGGCGAGGTCGAGGAGATCCTCACCGCGATCGCCGCGAACGTCGACGGCACCCCGTGCTGCACCCACGTCGGCCCCGGCGGCGCCGGGCACTACGTGAAGATGGTGCACAACGGCATCGAGTACGCCGACATCCAGCTCATCGCCGAGGCCTACGACCTGCTCACGCACGTCGCCGGGCTGTCCGCGCCGGAGATCGGCAAGATCTTCGAGGAGTGGAACTCGGGCGACCTCGAGTCCTTCCTCATCGAGATCACCGGCATCGTGCTGGCCAAGACCGACGAGAGGACCGGGAAGCCGCTCGTCGACGTCATCGTCGACCAGGCCGAGCAGAAGGGCACCGGCCGCTGGACGGCCATCGACGCGCTCGACCTCGGCGTCCCGCTGACCGGCATCACCGAGGCCGTGTTCGCCCGCACGCTGTCCAACCTGCGCGACGAGCGCCGGGAGGCCTCGACCACGCTGGGCGGCCCGACCCCGGGCTCGGGGAAGAACCGCGACGAGCTGGTCGATGACATCCGCCAGGCCCTCTACGCGTCCAAGGTCGTCGCCTACGCCCAGGGCTTCGCGCAGATGCGTGCCGCCTCGCAGGCCAACGACTGGGACCTCGACCTCGGCGCGATGGCCCGGATCTGGCGCGGCGGCTGCATCATCCGCGCCCAGTTCCTCAACCGGATCACCGAGGCCTACGAGTCCCACCCGGACCTGGACAACCTGCTGATGGTCCCGTACTTCACCGAGGCCGTCGCGAACGCACAGGACGCGTGGCGCCGGGTCGTGGTGACCGCGACCGAGCAGGGCGTGGCGATCCCCGCGTTCTCCTCCAGCCTGTCCTACTACGACGGCTACCGCCGCGAGCGCGGCCCGGCCAACCTGATCCAGGGGCTGCGCGACTACTTCGGGGCGCACACCTACGCGCGCACCGACGCCGACGGCAAGTTCCACACCCGCTGGAGCCAGGACGGCAGCGAGGTCGCCGCGGACTGACGCCCGCGGTCCCCGCCCGGCCCCGGGGGTCAGGTCCGGGCGGGGACCGGGGCCACCACGTCGGCCTCGTCGTCGACGTGGTGGTACTTCCCGCCGCGCAGCGCGCTCGCCACCGCGGCGACCAGGCAGGCGACGGCGGCGAAGCCGAGGGCGAAGGTCAGCCCGTCGGCGAACGGGCCGGAGATCAGCTGCGGGAAGAACTCCCGCCCGGTCAGGTACGCCGACTGCGCGGGCGCCAGCGCGCCGAGGACCTGCGGGCCGAGCAGCGTCGCGATCGGGTTGTAGCCCAGCAGCGCCGCGAACAGGATCCCGACCGGCGGCAGCGCCGCGACCCGGTCCGCCGCGAGCTCCGGCACGCCCTGGGCCATGAGCCCGTCGTGCAGCGACGTGGGCAGCGTCGTCGACAGGCCCGCGATGAGCAGCGAGAAGAACACCCCGATCGACAGCACCGTCGCCGCGTTCTGGAAGGTCGAGGTCATGCCGGCCCCGGCGCCCCGCTGGTGCGCGGGCAGCGAGTTCATGATCGCCGCCCGGTTCGGGGAGCTGAACAGGCCCATCGCCAGGCCGTTGAGCGCCAGCAGTAGCGCGAACGCCCGGTAGTCGAAGTCGACCGGCAGCGCCAGCAGCGCGAGGAACGTCGCGGCCGCGCCGAGCATCCCGACCGTGGCGAAGGCGCGGGCGCCGTAGCGGTCGGACAGGATGCCCGACACCGGTCCGGCGACGAGGAACCCGATCGTCAGCGGGACCATGTAGATGCCCGCCCACAGCGGCGTCGTCTCGAACGGGAAGCCGTGCTCGGGCAGCCAGATGCCCTGCAGCCAGATGATCAGGATGAACTGCAGCCCGCCGCGGCCGAGCGCGGCCAGCAGGCTCGCGATGTTGCCCGCGGTGAACGCGCGGATCGAGAACAGCGAGACGTGGAACATCGGCTCGGGCACCCGGCGCTCGATCCAGGTGAACAGCGCCAGCACCGCGATCCCGCCGAGGATCAGGCCGAGGACGAGCGGGCTGGTCCAGCCCATGACGTCGTCGCCGTAGGGCTGGATGCCATAGGTGATGCCCATCAGGACGGCGACGAGCCCGACCGCGAACGTCAGGTTGCCCCACCAGTCGATCCGCGCCGCGCGGCGGGCGCCGGTGTCGCGGAGCCGGGCGTAGGCCCAGATCGTGCCGAACACCCCGACCGGGACCGACACCAGGAACACCAGGTGCCAGTTCACCGGGGCGAGCACCCCGCCGACGACCAGCCCGAGGAACGAGCCGGCGATCGCCGCGACGGAGTTGATCCCGAGCGCGAGCCCGCGCTGGTGGACCGGGAACGCGTCGGTGAGGATCGCGGTCGAGTTGGCGAGCAGCAGCGCCCCGCCGACGCCCTGCAGCACCCGCATGGTGATCAGCCAGACCGCGCCGGCGTCGCCCTGCATCCAGGTGGCGGCCAGCAGCACCGAGAACACCGTGAAGACGGCGAAGCCCAGGTTGTACATGCGGGTACGGCCGTACATGTCGCCGAGCCGGCCGAAGCTCACGACCAGCACCGCCGTGACGACCAGGTACCCCATGATCAGCCACAGCAGGTAGTCGATGTTGTCCGGCGCCAGCGGGTCGATCCCGATGCCGCGGAAGATGTCCGGCAGCGCGATCAGCAGGATCGACATGTTGATCGTCACGATCAGCACGCCCATCGTGGTGTTCGACAGTGCGACCCACTTGTACCGGTCGGCCGGTCCCGATTTGTTGAGCATCGCTAATAACTGTAGCTCTCCGGTGCGCGTTCGCGCCACGGTCTCGCCCGGCTCGTCCGGTCCGTCCCGATCCTCCCTCGGGTAAAGGAATTCCCAGGTCGGGCGGGGTCTACAGTCCGCGGCGTGAGGTGGCGAGGGGTGGAGCCGTCCGCCGGGACGACCCGGCGCGAGGTGCTGCGCGCGGCGGCCGCCGCAGCCCTGCTGGCGGCGACGGGCGGGTGCTCCACGGGCACCGCGGCATCCCCGCCGCCGTCCCCGGTGACCGGCACCCCGTCCGCTCCGCCGACCACCACGCCCGCCCCGGACCCGGCCGGGACCGAGGTCGCGCACGCCGGCACCGGGCGCCCCGAGCTGGCGCTCACCTTCCACGGCGCCGGCGAGCTCGACCTGGCCCGCCGGGTGCTCACGCTGCTGCACGACCGGGGCGCCGCGGTGACCGTGCTCGCCGTCGGGACCTGGCTCGCCGACAGCCCCGACGCCGCCCGGATCGTCACCGGGCTCGGCCACGAGATCGGCAACCACACCTGGTCCCACGGCGACGTCGACGGCCTCGGCGAGGCCGCCGCCCGCGTCGAGATCGAGCGCTGCCGGGACGTGATCGCGGCGGCCACCGGCGGGCCCGGGGCGTTCTTCCGGCCCTCGCAGGCCCAGCACGCGACCCCGCTGCTGCGCCGCCTCGCCGCCGACGCGGGCTACCCGGTGACCCTGTCCTACGACGTCGACTCCCGCGACTTCACCGACCCCGGACCGGCCGCCGTCGCCGCCCGGGTGCGGACGGCCGGGCCCGGCAGCGTCGTGAGCATGCACCTGGGCCACCCCGGCACGCTCGCCGCGCTCCCCGCCGTCCTCGACGACCTCGACGCCCGCGGCCTGCGCGCGGTCACCGCGACCCGCCTGCTGGCCCCGGCATGACCCGCCCACCCCGGAGGGAACCCGTGCGCCGCCCGCTGTACGTCCTGCTGGCCCTCGCCGCGCTCGCGGCGGGCTGCTCCGGCCCCGCGCCGACGACCCCCGGGGCGTCCCCGGCCCCGTCGGCCGCGCAGGCCGCGCCGGAGCAGGCCGGGCTGCCCGGCATGCCCCCGGTGACCGACCCCGGCAACGTCGACGCGGCCGCCGGCGCGAACATGCTCTCCGACGCCGCCCGTGCGGCGAAGCCGCTGGTCTACGTCCCGCACACGAAGTCGGGGGAGGTCCGGGTGATCGACCCGGCGACCTTCGCCACCGTCGGCACCTACCGCCTCGGCGGGGAGCTGCAGCACGTGGTCCCGGCGTGGGACATGCAGACCCTCTACGCCACCGACGACACCACGAACAAGATCACCCCGTTCGACCCGCGCACCGGGCTGCCGGGCCGGAACATCCCGGTCGAGGACCCCTACAACATGTACTTCACCCCGGACGGGGCCTCGGCGATCTCGGTCGCGGAGGCCCGCCGGAAGCTGGTCTTCTACGACCCGCACACCTGGGCCCGCCAGACCGAGATCCCGACCCCGGACTGCGCGGGCATCGACCACGCCGACTTCACCCCCGACGGCCGGACCGCGGTGTTCACCTGCGAGTTCGCCGGCCGCGTCGCCGTCGTCGACATCCCGGGACGACGGCTGCTGCGGATGGTCGACATGCCGGTGCGGCACACCATGATGGGCCCGCAGGACATCAAGCTCGCCCCGGACGGCTCGGTGTTCTACATCGCCGACTCCGAGGAGAACGGGGTCTGGGTGCTCGACGGCGCCGCCACCCGCGTGCTGCGCGAGATCCCGACCGGCGCCGGCGCGCACGGGCTCTACCTCTCCCGCGACGCCCGCGACCTCTACGTCACCAACCGGCACGACGGCAGCGTCTCGGTGCTGGACTCCCGCACCGGGGCGACGAAGGCGCTCTGGCGGATCCCCGGGAAGGCGAGTCCCGACATGGGTAACGTCTCGGCCGACGGCCGGACCCTGTGGTTGTCCGGGCGCTACGACCGGGAGGTGTACGTGCTCTCCACCGACGACGGGCACCTGATCCGTCGGATCCCGGTCGGCGACGGCCCGCACGGGCTGTGCGTGTGGCCGCAGCCCGGCCGCTACTCCCTCGGCCACACCGGGATCACCCGGTGACCGCCGGACCGACGGCGGCGACGACCTCGGCCCGCCGGACCGAGCAGCTGTTCCGCGTCGCCCTGGTCGTGAAGGGCATCGACGGGGCCGCGGAGCTGCTGGGCGCCGTCGCGCTGGTGCTGGTGTCGGGGGACTGGCTGCACCGGGTCGTCGCGCAGATCCTCGCCCGCGACCTGATCGGTCCACCGGACGGCACCCTGGCCCGGCACCTGACCGAGGGCGTCGACCGCTTCGCCGGCGGGGACCGCACCTTCGTGATCGTCTACCTCGGGCTGCACGGCGTGCTCAAGCTCGGCCTGGTCGCGGCGCTGCTGACCCGCTGGCGCCCTGCCTACCCGCCCGCGGTGGTGATCCTGGCGGTGTTCGTCGTGTACGAGCTGGTCCACGCCTGGCACACGCACTCCATCGTGCTGCCGTTCCTCGCCGCGCTCGACATCGCGATCATCGTGATGGTGGTCCGGGAGTACCGGCTGCTCGGCCGGGAGGCCGCCGACTCAGGCGCCGGCAGCGACCGGTAGCCGCTCCAGGACCGCGCGCGCCGCGGCGCGACCGGCCCGGTCGGCGCCGATCGTGCTCGCCGAGGGGCCGTAGCCGACCAGGTGCACCCGCGGGTCGGCGACGACGCCGGTGTCCAGCGGGGCGCCCATGACGATCCCGCCGCCCGGTCCGCGCAGCCGCAGCGGGGCGAGGTGGCCCAGCGCGGGCCGCCAGCCGGTCGCCCACAGCAGCACGTCCGCGGGCTCGCGGGTGCCGTCGGACCACTCCACCCCGTCCGGCACGACCCGGGCGAACATCGGCCTGCGGGCCAGCACCCCGCTCGCGATCCCGGCCCGCACCCCGGGCGTGAGCCCCAGCCCGGTCACACCGACGACGCTGCGGGGTGGCAGCCCGGCCCGGACCCGCTCCTCGACCCGGGCGACGGCGGCGCGCCCCTGCCCGGGCCCGAACGGCCCGTCGTGCCACTCGGGCTCCCGGCGGGTGACCCAGGTCGTCGCGGCGGCGTACGGGGCGATCTCCAGCAGCAGCTGCACCGCGGTGATCCCGCCGCCGACCACGACGACCCGCCGGCCGGCCATGGCCTCGGGACCCGGGTACCCACGGGCGTGCAGGCTCGTGCCGCGGAACGTCGCGAGGCCCGGGTAGGCGGGCACGAACGGGCGGGTCCAGGTGCCGGTGGCGTTGATCAGGTGGTCGGCGACCCAGGTGCCGCGGTCGGTGTCGACCGCCAGCGGTCCGCCGGTGTCGACGTCCGGCGGCCCGCCGGCGTCGGACACCCGGCGGACGTGCACCGGGCGCACGACCCGCAGGTCCAGCTCGCGTTCGATGCGCCCGAAGTAGGCCGGGACGGCGTCCCGCGCGGGCAGGTCCGGGTCGGCGCCCGGGTCGTCGAAGCCGGAGCGGACCCCGGCGACGTCGTGGATGCCGTTCACCGTGCGCATCCGCAGGGTCGGCCAGCGGTGCCGCCACGCGCCGCCGGGGCCGTCCTCGCCGTCGAGCACGACGAAGCCGGGGCCCGGCTCCAGCCCGCCGCGCCGCAGCCCGGCCGCCGCCGACAGGCCCGCCTGGCCCGCGCCGATCACCACGACCCCGGTCCGCTCCACATCCGGGCCAACGCCCCGGCCGCATCCGGTCATCCCGCGGTGATCGCCGGTTGTGGAGCATCACGCCCGCCTCGCGGACGCTGCGCTCCACAACCGGTGATCACGGCTGCGCCGCGGCGCGGACCACGTCGGCGACGTCGGCGTTGCCGCCGCAGACGACCAGGGCGAGCCGGGCGTCCGGGTGCCACTCCACGATCCGGCGGGCGGCCGGGACCAGACAGCCCGCGGCCGGCTCGGCCCAGATCCCCGCGTGCTCGGCGAGGGCGAGGGTGCCGCGGCAGGCCTCGGCGTCGTCGACGACGAGGACCTCGTGCACCAGCGCGCGGACGTGGTCGTAGGTCAGCTGCGACGCCGACGGCGCGGACAGCGTGGTGATCGCCGACGAGATCGTGACGGGCGTCGGGCCGCCCGCGGCCAGGGCGGCGGACATCGCCTCGGCACCGACGGTCTCCACACCCCACACCCGGGTGCCGGGCAGCAGGGCGTGGACGGCCGTGGCGACCCCGGAGATCAGCGCCCCGCCGCCGATGGAGACCAGCACGTCGGTCGGCGGCTCGCCGAGGGCGACCGCGTCGCGGGCCAGCTCCAGCCCCACGGTGCCCTGCGCGGCGACGATCACCGGGTCGTCGAACGGGTGCACCAGCGTCCGCCCGGCCCGCTGCAGCTCCCCGGCCTGCGTGAACGCGGCCGCGATGTCGTCGGTGAGCCGCACGTCGGCACCGGCGGCGCGGGCCGCGGCGACCGACCGGGCCGGCGCGGTGCGCGGCATGACGACGACCGCGTCCACCCCCGCGGCGCCCGCGACCTCGGCGACGGCGAGCCCGTGGTTGCCGCCCGACACCGCGACGACGCCCGCGGCGCGCTCGACGTCGGTCAGCGACGCGAGCTTGGCCAGCACCCCGCGCGGCTTGAACGACCCGGCCCGCTGCAGGTGCTCCAGCTTGAGCAGCACGGGCGCGCCGAGGGCCGCGGACAGCCCGGGGGAGGGGACGGTCGGGGTGCGCACCACGCCCCCGGCGATCCGCTCCGCCGCCGTCTCGATGTCTGCGATGCTCACCCGGTCCGCCACCGCCGCAACGTAACCCCGGCCCCGCGGCCGGGCCCGGTCAGGTCCGGGGCCGGAAGCGGTCGGCGAGCTGCGGGTCGTCCTGCCACCACAGCCGGGACGGGGCGGGCGCGGCGTCGGGGCCGGATTCCGGGCCGGACGTCGTGCCGGACGCAGGAGCCGGGGTCTCGGCGGCGTCGAGCTCGGCGTCGGTCGCGCGGGCCCGGCGTGCGTCCTCCCGGGAGAACAGCCACAGCACGACCCCGAGGAACGGCAGCCCGACCACGTCGCCGCCGATCCACAGCACCCCGGCGCCGAGCACCTGGTCGGTGTGCGGGTCCGGGCCCCAGCCGCGGTGCAGCCCCAGGTAGTACGCCGCCGCGACGGCCGGGCCCAGCCACAGCACGATCCCGAGCACGGCGTCGCCGACCATCTCGGCGATCGTCAGCACCAGGGTCACCGGGTACGGCGTCGACGCGGGCGTCGGGTCGATCCGCAGCCGGGTCCAGAAGTAGACGAACCCGCAGGCCACGAGGCCGGTTCCGACGGCACCGGACACGACGCCGTCGCGCAGGGTCATGGCGTAGAGCGGGGTGAGGTAGACGACCATCAGGGGCGCGACGAGCAGCACGGTCGCCGCGAACGGGCCGGTCAGCACCCGCGCGGCCCGGGAGTGCAGCACCCGTCGCCAGGCCGGGCGACGGTCCTCCGGCACGCCCGCTGCCAGCAGCGTCAGCGGCGCACCGAGCGCGAGCAGCATCGGCACCACCATGAGCAGCAGCAGGTTCTGCACGGCGCGCACCCAGAACAGCGTGTCGTCGTACACCCCGACGAACGACGACCCGGCCAGTACGGCGACGACCAGCCCGGCGCCGAACGCGACGGCACGGCCCCGCGGCCATCCTGGACGGCCCCGGGCGGCGACCGTGTAGCCCGCGGCCGCCGTGGCACTCGCCCCGAGCAGGAGGGGCGCGAACCGCCACGTCGTGAACAGCCGGAGCGCCGTCAGCGGCGGCAGCAGCGCGGCGGCCGTCACCGTCGGGCCGCGGGGGAGCAGGTCACGGCGTCATCCTGCGCCGCTCCGGACCGCCGTGGAAGGGACGGTGGGCGGGTCGGCACGACTGCGTCGAACCCGCCCGGGATCCGTTCGGCGCCGTTCGCGCGGGTCGTCCGGAGCAGCGGGCCCGGGCTCAGCCCATCGTCCGCGCGCCGTCGATCGCCTCGCGGATGATGTCGGCGTGCCCGGCGTGCTGGCTGGTCTCGGCGAGCATGTGGATCGCGACCCGGCGGACCGACCAGGACGTGTTCGGCTCGAACCACGGCGCGACCGGCAGGAGGTGCGCCGTGTCCAGGTCCGCGGTCCGCAGCACCTCCTCGGTGCGCGCGGCGACCTGCTCGACCCGGGCCCGCAGGTAGTCCAGGGTCTCGTGGTCGGCCAGGACGAACCGGGTGTCCACCCACTCCTCGCCGGAGGCGGACCAGTCACCGCCGTTCGCGTCGGCCTCGGCGTCGACGGCGCCCCAGTCGACGGAGTCGTTGTAGACCTCGACGTCACCGAACGCGGCGGCGCCCTCGACGGCGAAGCGGAACCACTGCTCCTCGGTGTCCGCGACGTGCTTGAGCAGTGAGGCGATCGTCAGCGCACTCACCGTGCTGCGGGTGCGCGCCTGCTCCTCGGTCAGCCCGTCGGCGGTCTGCAGCAGGAAGCCGCGGTGCCGCTCCAGGGTGGCGATCAGCTCGGCACGCTCGCCGGTCAGGGCCTGCTTCTCGTCGGTGGCGTTCATTCCGGGGCCGCCTCTCGGGTCCGCGGACCGGGGCCGTCCCGGTCCGACGGGAACGACGATAGGACCGATCGCGGACGGATCCGGTCCTCGATCAGGGGCGTCTCCGGAATCAGTCGTCGAGTTCGTGCAGCGCGGTCTCCCAGCGCTCCCGGCGGGCGTCGTCGTCCTGGTCCCACCAGGGGGTGCCGCGCTCGCCGAGGCCGTGCTTGGCCGCGGACACCCGCGTCCGGGCGGCGGCGACGCGGTCGTCGTCGCCGGTCCGCCTACCGGCCCCGACCTCGGCGCGGGCCTTCCCGAGGTGCTGCTGCAGCGCGGACCGCACGTCGTCGGGGATCGTCGGATCGGTGGCGCGCCACCGGCGGCCCCGGACGACGATGTACCGGCCGTCCGGGGTCCGCTCGGGTTCGCTCACGGGGTGGCGGCGTGCTCAGCCGCTGACCGGCACCACGTCCGGCGCGCCGAGGCGGGCGGCGTCGGCGGTGGCGTCGTCGGGCATCTTCTGGCTCTCCCGCTCGGCCTCGACCCGCTTGACGTAGTGGTCGACCTCGCGGGCGATCTGCTCGTCGTTCCAGCCCAGCACCGGGGCGACCAGCTTCGCGGTCTCCTCGGCGGCACCCACGCCCCGGTCGAAGGTCTCGATCGAGATCCGGGTGCGGCGGGCGAGGATGTCCTCCAGGTGCCGCGCGCCCTCGTGCGAGGCGCCGTAGACGACCTCGGCCCGCAGGTAGTCCTCGGCGCCGGTGAGCGGCTCGGCCAGGGTCGGGTCGGCGATGAGGAGGTCGAGGACCTCGTCGATCAGCGAGCCGTACCGGCCGAGCAGGTGCTCGATCCGCACCGGGTGCAGCCCGCTGCGCGCGGCGAGCTGGTGGGTCGAGTTGCGCAGCGCCGTGAAGCCCTCGGCGCCGAGCAGCGGGACCTTCTCGGTGCAGGAGGCGGGCACCTTCGCGTCGAGCGAGTGCACGGCCGCGTCGACGGCGTCCTTGGCCATCACGCGATAGGTCGTGTACTTGCCCCCGGCCACGACGACCAGCCCGGGAACCGGGGTGGCGACGGCGTGCTCACGGGACAGCTTCGAGGTCGCCTCGGACTCGCCGTGCAGCAGCGGGCGCAGGCCGGCGTAGACGCCCTCGACGTCCTCGTGGGTCAGCGGCTGCTCCAGCACCTCGTTGACGTGCGCGAGCAGGTACTCGATGTCGGCCGCGCTCGCCGCCGGGTGCGCCTTGTCCAGGTCCCAGTCGGTGTCGGTGGTGCCGATGATCCAGTGCCGGCCCCACGGGATGACGAACAGCACCGACTTCTCGGTGCGCAGGATCAGCCCGGCGTCGCCGCGGATCCGGTCGCGCGGGACGACCAGGTGGATGCCCTTGGACGCACGCACCTTGAACTGGCCGCGCTCGCCGGCGAGGCCCTGGGTGTCGTCGGTCCACACCCCGGTGGCGTTGATGACCTCCTTGGCGCGGACGTCGAACCGGTCGCCGGACTCCAGGTCCTGCACGGTCGCGCCGATCACGCGGCCGGAGTCCTTCAGCAGCCCGACGACGCGGGCGCGGGTCGCCACGTGCGCGCCATAGGCGGCCGCGGTACGGGCGATCTCCATGGTGTGGCGGGCGTCGTCGACCTGGGCGTCGTAGTACTCCAGGGCCCCGACCAGGGCGTCCTTGCGCAGCGACGGCACGACCTTGCGGGCGCCGCGACGGGTGAGGTGCCGGTGGTGGGGCAGGCCGCGGGCCCGGCCGGACAGCAGCCCGAGCGAGTCGTAGAGCGCGACGCCGGCACCGGCGTAGAAGCGCTCCCACACGTGGTGCTTGAGCGGGTAGACGAACGGCACCGGGCGGACGAGGTGCGGCGCGAGGGTCTGGATCAGCAGCCCCCGCTCCTGCAGCGCCTCGGCCACCAGGCGGAAGTCGAGCATCTCCAGGTAGCGCAGGCCGCCGTGGATGAGCTTGGAGGAACGGCTCGACGTGCCGGACGCGAAGTCGCGGGCCTCGACCAGCCCGGTCGACAGACCACGGGTGGCCGCGTCGAGGGCGGCACCGGCGCCGACGACGCCACCGCCGACGACCAGCACGTCCAGTTCGCGGTCGCCCATCGCCTGCAGCGCCGTGGTACGGGCCTCCGGGGAGAGCGCCACCGATTTCATGATCAGACCTTCCTGAGTGGTTCGTGCTCGTGCTGTCCCGCCGGGGGACTACCCGTTGAACACCCGTCCGATCGCGGGTGTGCCCGGTGTCGCCCCCACGTGTGGTGAGGGCGACACCGGGCGGGTGGTCCTACTGGACGTCGACCCAGTCCAGGGTCCGCTCGACGGCCTTCTTCCAGCGGCCGTAGCCCTCGTTGCGCTGCTCCTCGGACCAGGTCGGCTCCCAGCGCCGGGCCTCGTTCCAGTTCTCCCGCAGCTCGTCGGTGTTCTTCCAGAACCCGACGGCCAGCCCGGCCGCGTAGGCCGCACCGAGCGCGGTGGTCTCGGCGACGACGGGCCGCGAGACCGGGACGCCCAGCACGTCGGCCTGGATCTGCATGCACAGCTCGTTCTGGGTGACGCCGCCGTCGACCTTCAGCGTCTCCAGGGTCACCCCGGAGTCCTTGGTCATGGCGTCGCTGACGTCGCGGGACTGGTAGCAGATCGCCTCCAGCGTGGCCCGGGCCAGGTGCGCGTTGGTGTTGAACCGGGACAGGCCGACGATCGCGCCGCGGGCGTCGGAACGCCAGTACGGCGCGAACAGGCCGGAGAACGCCGGGACGAAGTACACGCCGCCGTTGTCCTCGACCTGGCGGGCCAGCGACTCCGACTGCGAGGCGCCGGAGATGATGCCGAGCTGGTCGCGCAGCCACTGCACGGCCGAGCCGGTGACCGCGATGGAGCCCTCCAGCGCGTAGACCGGACGCTCGCCCTCGAACTGATAGCACATCGTGGTGAGCAGGCCGGACTCCGAGCGGACCAGCTCGGTGCCGGTGTTGAGCAGCATGAAGTTGCCGGTGCCGTAGGTGTTCTTGGCCTCGCCGGGGGCGAAGCAGACCTGGCCGACGGTCGCCGCCTGCTGGTCGCCCAGGTCACCGGTGATGGGGACCTCGCCGCCGAGGGGGCCGTTCGCGAGGGTTTTCCCGAACGCGGTCGCCGACGACGACGGCTTGATCTCCGGCAGCATCTGCCGCGGGATGCCGAAGAAGCCGAGCAGCTCGTCGTCCCAGTCGAGGCTCTCGAGGTCCATCAGCATGGTGCGGCTGGCGTTGGTCACGTCGGTGACGTGCAGCCCGCCGTTGGTGCCGCCGGTGAGGTTCCAGATGACCCAGGTGTCGGTGTTGCCGAAGACCGCGTCGCCGTTCTCGCGGCCTCGCGGACGCCTGGACGCCGTCGACGTTCTCCAGGATCCACTGGATCTTGCCGCCGGAGAAGTAGGTGGCGGGCGGGAGACCGGCCTTGCGGCGGATGACGTCACCGCGGCCGTCGCGGTCGAGTGCGGTCGCGATCCGGTCGGTGCGGGTGTCCTGCCAGACGATCGCGTTGTAGTACGGGCGCCCGGTGCGCCGGTTCCACACGACGGTGGTCTCACGCTGGTTGGTGATGCCCAGCGCGACCAGGTCGGACGCGGACAGTCCGGTCTTGGTGAGCGCCTGCTGCAGGCAGGTGTTGGTGCGCTCGATGATCTCGATCGGGTCGTGCTCGACCCAGCCGGCCTGCGGCAGGATCTGCTCGTGCTCCAGCTGGTGGCGACCCACCTCGTTGCCGCTGTGGTCGAAGATCATGAAGCGGCTGGAGGTGGTGCCCTGGTCGACGGCGCCGACGAACTCGGCCATGAGTTCTCCTGTGTGTCTCGAGCGGGTGGTTCGGGGGTGGGGGCGGGTGCGGTCAGCGCACGTCGCCGACCTCCTGCGGAGCGTCCTCGACGGGGATGTAGCGGTCGATCAGCAGCTTGAACAGGCCGCCGCCGACGAGGGCGCCGACCAGCGGCGCGACGATCGGCAGCCACCAGTACGGCGTGCCGTCACCGGTGACCCACGCGGTCTCGTACCCGGTGATCCACGATGCCAGGCGCGGGCCGAAGTCGCGGGCCGGGTTGATGGCGTAGCCGGCGTTCGCGCCCCAGGCCATGCCGATGCCCACGACCAGGATGCCGATCATGAACGGGGCCATGTTGGACAGCGGGCCCTTGTTGCGCGGGTGGACCAGCGCGAAGATCACGAACACCAGGATCGCGGTGCCGACGACCTGGTCGAAGAACGCCGTCGTGATCGTCGTCGGGTCGCCCGGCGAGGTCGAGAAGATGCCCTGGGTGTCGGTCAGGTTCGGGTCGACCGAGCGGATGAAGTCGGCGTAGACGAACCGGACGATCAGCGCGGCGACGAACGCACCGAGGGTCTGGGCCAGCACGAACGGCGCGACCTTCCGCCACGGGAAGCCCTCGTAGACGGCGAACGCGAGCGTGACGGCCGGGTTCAGGTGGGCGCCGGAGATCCGGCCCGCCACGTAGACGCCCAGCATCACGCCGAAGCCCCAAGCCCAGGCGATCGAGTCGTAGGCGCCCTTCGAGCCGTCCGGTGTGGTGACGACCTGCGCGACGACGCCGACGCCGAAGAGGATCAGGATCATCGTCCCGGCGAACTCGGCGCTCAGCTCGCCGATCAGCGACGGCGCCTTCGCCGTCGCCGGTGTCGTGCGTGTGGCCCGGGTCGCCGGTGCCGGTTCGGCTGCCGTGTTCTCGGAGCTCGTCATCGAACCCCCTCCTGGGTGAGTCCCCTCGCGGAGCCGGGCGGCCCCGTCGTGTGATGCGCGACGCTAGGAGTGCGGACGTGCCCGGGCAACGCAGACCGTTCGACGATGCCGAACGTTGCGGGTCGATCGGTCCATGATCCAGTCCGCGGAGCGTCCGGACGGCCTACGATCGCTGCGTGGCACGGGCGATCCAGTCGGTGGAGCGGGCGGCGGCGCTGCTGCGGCTGCTCGGCGGCGCGGGGCGCCCGCTGGCGCTGGCCGAGCTGGCGGCGGCCCTGGACCTGCCGCGCCCGACGGCGCACGGTCTGCTGCGCACCCTCCGCGAGGAGGGGCTGGTGGCGCAGGAGTCGTCGTCGGGCCGCTACCTGCTGGGCGAGGGGCTGGGGCGGCTGGGCACCCCGTGGGACCGGCACGACCTGCGCGCCCGGGCGATGAACTGGGCCGACGCGCTGGCGGCGGGCACCGGCTGCGCGGTGTACCTGGGCGTGCCGTCCGCCGACGGGGCCGGGGACGTGAGTGGTGGCCACCACGTGTTCCGGCCCGACGAC
>NZ_JAHLJA010000012.1:0-40033 GCF_020496245.1 Pseudonocardia sp. ICBG601
GCATCGGAGAGACCGTGAAGGTCCCCGGCCGCCGGACACCGCCGCCGAGCACCGGCGGCACCGCGCGTCCGAGCCCGACGCCCCGCCGCAGGAGCGCGACCGCGCGCCCGGCTGACGGCGAGCTGCCGATCGTCCCGCGCCGGCCCGGCGACCGTCCCGGTGGCTCCGTGTCCGGTGGCGCCGTGTCCGGTGGTTCGCGCCGGACGCACCGTCGCGCCCCGGCGCACCCTCGGCCCCGAGCGGCCCGGGCGGTCCGGTCCCGGGCCGGTGCCGCCGGGTGGGCCCCGCGCCCCCCGGTGACCCGTCCCGGTGGCCCCGACCCGCGTTCCGGCGGCCGGCCCGGCGGTGCCCCCGTGCCCACGGTGCCCCGCCGGATCCGGTGCGCGGTCCTCCGGCGCGGTCCGCCCGGACACCGTCCCCGGCCGGCCCGACACCGGCAGACCCGACGGCGGCAGGCCCGACGGCCCGCAGGGGCGACCCGCCGACGCGCGCGCCCGGCCGGCCCGGGTGGCGCCGCACCGGATCCCGCGCGCGACGCCGCACGTCCCGCCCCGCCGCGGCCGCCGCACCCCGGCCTGGCCGCCGGTGCCGCGTCAGGCACGGCAGCGGCCGGCTCCGCAGCGGCCGGCGCCGCGGCATCCTGGAACCGACCCGCCCCGGACGGCCGCGGCGACGACGGCAGCGTCGACGACGACTACGGCGACGGCGAGACCGCGCTGGCCCCGCCCGCCGGCCCGTCGGCCGCGCCCGATCCCGCGCGGCGCACCCTCGCCGCCGCACTCGGCCTCACCGCGGCGTCCACCGTGGTGCCCGGCAGCGGCCATCTCGCGCTGCGCCGTCGTCGTACCGGCGGGCTGATCCTCGGCACGCTGGTCGCGATCGTCGTCGGGCTGGCGGCGGTGGCGCTGCTGGCCCGGCGGTCGACGCTGCTGCAGAACCTGTTTCGACGACCACGCTGACCGTCATCGCGGGCGCGCTGGTGGTCGCCGGCATCGCCTGGATCGCCCGGTCGCGCGGACCTACGCGCTGGCCCGGCCGCGCGGGATGCCGCTCGGCCAGAAGATCGTCGGCACCGGGACAGCGGCCCTGCTGTGCCTCGCCGTCGCCGTCCCGTTCGGCTACGGCGTCGAGCTGGTCAACTCCCAGCGCGGGCTGCTGAACTCGCTGTTCCAGGGCGGCGGGACCTCGGCGGCCGAGGCGCTGGGCAAGCCCCGGCTCAACGTGCTGCTGCTGGGCAGCGACGCCGGCGACGACCGGACCGGCACCCGTACCGACACCATGATGGTCGCCAGCATCGACACCCGCTCCGGCCGGACGACGCTGTTCAGCCTGCCCCGCAACATCCAGCGGGCCGAGTTCCCGCCGGGCAGCCCGGCCGCGGAGAAGTTCCCGAACGGCTTCCACGACCCGTCGCAGCCGTTGTCGGGCGACTACCTGCTCAACGCCATCTACGCCTACGCCGAGCAGCACCCGGAGATCGCCCCGTCGGGACCGACCTCGTCGCCGGGCATCAACCTGCTCCAGTCCTCGATCGCGTACATGACCGGCCTGCCGCTGGACTACTACCTCGAGGTCAACATGGCCGGGTTCTCCTCCATGATCGACGCCGTCGGCGGGGTCACCGTGAACGTCGGGCCCGAGCCGATCCCGGTCGGTGGTGTCACCGCGTTCGGCCGGCATGTCACCCCGGACCGCTACATCAGCCCCGGGGTGCAGACCCTGGGCGGCGAGGACGCGCTGTGGTTCGCCCGTTCCCGCCGTGACGGCACCGACTACCAGCGGATGGGCCGCCAGCGCTGCCTGATCCAGGCCGTCATCTCACAGACGACCGCGACCGAGCTGATCTCCCGGTTCCAGAGCATCGCCGCGGTGACCCGGGACAACGTGGCCACCGACATGCCCCAGCAGGTGCTGCCCGCGCTGGCCGTCCTGGCCGACGAGGGGTTCCGGCTGGAGAGCGTCGCGTTCGACCCGTCGCTGCCGGACCCGAACTCCCCGACGGGCTACTTCGTCACCGCCGACCCGGACGTCCCCTACATGCGCGAGGTCGTCCGCAACGCCATCGCCGACCCGCCCCCGAGCCGGCGCCCGGGACCGCACCGTCACTCGCCGCCCCGACGACGCAGCCGTCGACGAGCTCGGAGTCGTCCCGGTCGTCCTCGTCGAGCGCGTCGCCGACCCCCGACCCGGCCGCGGCCCGGCCGCAGTCGGTCGAGGAGTCCTGCGCGGCGACCGGCGCGGCCGACGTCCCCGCCGGGGCCGAGCCCGGGAACTCGCAGGAGCCGTCCGCGACCGGCTCCGAGCAGGTCGACGGTCTCCGCCCCGACCAGAACTGAGCCCGCCGCAGCCGAGCCGTCACGGTCGAGGCCATCGGAGCGCCGGTGCGGCCGCCCGGCGGCATCTGTGGCGCACACGGCTGCGGTCCGCTCTTCCGTCCGCCGCACCGGGATGATGAAGTGAGGGTCACCTATAAGTTGGAGAGGCGGCCCTTCCGTGCGACGAACGCTCCCCCTGTTCGCCGGTCTGCTCATCGTGCTGATGCTGCTGGCCGGATGCGGCTCACCGGAGCCCGGGACCACACCGTCGGGGGCCACCCCGTCCGGGGACGGTGCGTTCCCGGTGACGGTCCCGACCGCGTTCGGCGACGTCACCGTCCCCGAGCAGCCCCGCCGGTCGTCGCCCTCGGGTGGAGCGACGCCGAGACCGCGCTGGCCCTGGGCGTCGAGCCGGTCGGGGCCGCGGACTGGCTGGCCGTCGGCGGTGACGGCCTCGGACCGTGGGTGCAGGCCCGCTACACCACCCCGCCGCAGATCCTCGGCACGCTCGAGGTCGACCTGGAGGCCGTCGCGGCCCTGGACCCGGACCTGATCCTCGACACCCGCTCCTCCGGCGACCGGGAGCGCCACGACCGGCTGACCCAGCTGGGCGTGCCGGTGATCGGCATCCCGGCCGGCGGCGAGAACTACAAGACGACCTGGCGCGACCAGCTCCGCATGGTCGGAGCCGCGGTCGGCAAGCCGCAGGAGGCGGCGCGCGCGCAGGCCGACCTGGAGCGACGCTTCGCCGACGCCCGCGCGCAGCACCCGCAGCTGCAGGGCGCCACGGTCGTGTCCGGGGCCCGCAACACCCTCGGCGAGTACGCCGCCTACACCGGCGAATCCGGGCGCCTGGCGTTCCTGAAGGAGCTGGGCATGGTCAACGCCCCGCAGATCGAGTCGCAGCGCACCGACGGCTTCTCCGTCCCGATCTCGCGGGAGCGGATGAACCTCCTCGACGCCGACGTCACCGTCATGCAGGCGATCTCGAAGGACACCTCGGCCATCGCGAACGACCCGCTGTGGAAGGCCGTGCCGTCGGTCGCCGCGGGGCGCGGTGTGCTGCTGTCGGACCGCGACGTGTCCCAGGCCTTCTCCAGCGCCTCGGTCGACGGCTGGCGCTACGCCCTCGACCGCACCGTGGGCCAGCTCGCGGACGCGGCGGCGAAGGCGCGGTGACCGCCCCGACGGCCACGCCCACCGTCCCGTCCCCTCCGGATGCGCCGGCGACGGTCCGGCGGCGGCGGTGGCCCGCCGTGGCCGGCCTGACCGTCGCCCTGCTGGCCGTGGCCGCGCTCGGCCTGCTGGTCGGTGCCCGGCCGCTCGCGCCGGGGTTCGTGCTGGACGTCCTGACCGGGGCCGTCGACCGGACCTCCCCGGACGCGCTCGTGGTCACCGAGGTGCGGCTGCCGCGCACGGTGCTGGCGGTCCTGGCCGGGGCCGCGCTCGGTGTGGCCGGGGTGCTCGCCCAGGGCATCACGCGCAACCCGATCGCCGAGCCCGGCATCCTCGGGCTCAACACCGGCGCCGCCCTCGCCGTCGTGCTCGGGATCGCGCTGCTCGGTGTCGACACCCTCAGCGGCTACGTCTGGTTCGGCTTCGCCGGGGCGGCGGTGGCGGCCGTCGTCGTCGCCGGAGTGGCCGGCATCGGCCGCCGCGGCAGCGTCTCCCCCGCGACGCTCGCCCTGGCGGGCGCCGCGCTCGCCGCGGGCCTGCAGTCGATCACCACCCTGTTCCTGCTCACCGACCCCCAGGCCTTCGACGACTACCGGTTCTGGCAGGTCGGCTCGGTCGCCGGCCGGGACCTCGGGATCGCAGCGCAGGCGGCCCCGTTCGTCGTCGCCGGGCTCGCACTGGCCCTGACCTGCGGTCCGCGGCTGAACGCGCTCGCGCTCGGCGACGACGTCGCCCGGTCCTTCGGCCGCCCGGTCGGGACCGACCGCGCCGTGTGCGGGGTGGCCCTGGTCGTGCTGGCCGGGGCCGCGACCGCCGCCGCGGGGCCGATCGCGTTCCTCGGGCTCGCCGTGCCGCACCTGGTGCGGCGCCTCGCCGGGACCGACCACCGGGTGGTGCTGCCGCTGGCGGCGCTCGCCGGACCCGTCCTGCTGCTGGCCGCGGACGTGCTCGGCCGGGTCGTCGCCCCGCCGGGCGAGGTCCAGGCCGGGGTGGTGACGGCCGTCGTCGGCGCCCCGCTGTTCGTCGCGCTGGTCCGGCGGCGGAGGTTCCTGCGATGAGCACCGGGACCGTCACCGGCGGGGATCCCACCGCGGTGTTGCGCCGGATCCGGGCCCGGGCCCGGCGCCGTCGTACGACGGCCGGGCTCGCCGTCGCCGTCGCCGTGCTCGCCGCGTTCGTCACCTCCCTCTCGGTGGGTGCACAGGGCCTCGGGCCCGGCGACGTGCTGGCCGCGCTGACCGGGCTCGGCACGCCGCGCACCGAGCTGGTGGTGCTGCGGCTGCGGATGCCGCGGGCGTTGACCGCGCTCCTGGTCGGCGCGGCCCTCGGCCTGGCCGGGGCCCTGTTCCAGCGGGTGCTGCGCAACACCCTGGCCAGCCCGGACGTGATCGGTGTGGGTGCCGGCGCCGCCGTCGGTGCGGTGACCGCCTCGATCGTGCTCGGTCTGTCCGCCACCGGGACCTCGGCCGGTGCGGTGCTGGGCGCCGTCGCGGCGGCGCTGCTCGTCGCCGTCCTGGCCCGCCGCGACGGCCTCGGCGGTACCCGCTTCGTGCTGGTCGGGGTCGGGATCGGGTCGGCCGCGATGGCCGTCGTCTCCTACCTGATGATCACCGCGTCGCTGACCACGGCGCAGCAGACGCTGGTCTGGCTGACCGGCAGCGTCACCGAGACCGGCTGGTCGACGGCGGTCCCGCTGGCGACGGCCTGCGCGGTGCTCGTGCCCGCGGCGCTGCTGCTGGCCCGCGCGCTGCCCCGCCTGGAGCTCGGTGACGACACCGCGACCGCGCTCGGGCTGCCCGTCGGCCGGGCCCGGGGCGCGCTGCTGGCGGTGGCCGTCCTGCTCGTCGCCGCCGCGGTCGCCGCGGCCGGGCCGGTGTCGTTCGTCGCGCTCGTCAGCGGGCCGCTCGCCGCCCGGCTCGCCGGCCCCGGGCGGGCGTCGCTGCCGCACGCCGCTGGTGTCGGGGCCGCGCTGGTGCTGTTCGCCGACGTCGTCGCCCGCACGCTGATCGCCGAGGTCGCCCTGCCCGCGGGTGTCGTCACCGGTGCGATCGGCGCCCCCTACCTGCTGTGGCTGCTCGCCCGCTCCCGGACCGGAGGAACCCCGTGACCACCCCCGCCACCGTGCCCGCCGGGCCCGCGCTGGACGCCGACGGCCTGGTCCTGCGCTACGACGAGCGCGTCGTCGTCGACGGCCTGACCGTGCACGTCCCGCCCGGCCGGATCACCGTGATCGTCGGCCCGAACGCCTGCGGCAAGTCCACCCTGCTGCGCGGGCTGGGCCGGATCGTCGCCCCGGCCGCCGGGACCGTGCGCCTCGACGGCACCGACGTCCGGTCGCTGTCCGGTCGCGAGCTGGCCCGCAGGCTCGGGCTGCTCCCGCAGTCCCCGACCGCCCCGGACGGCATCACCGTCGCCGACCTGGTGGAACGCGGCCGGTCACCGCACCAGGGCTGGTTCGGCGGCCGCGGCGACGCCGACGACGCCGCCGTCGCCGAGGCGATGCGCGCGACCGGGGTGCTGGAGCTGGCCGACCGCCCGGTCGACGAGCTGTCCGGCGGTCAGCGCCAGCGTGTGTGGATCGCGATGGTGCTGGCCCAGGACACCGGGGCCCTGCTGCTCGACGAGCCGACCACGTTCCTGGACCTGCCGCACGCGGTGGAGGTGCTGGACCTGCTCGTCGACCGGAACCGGGAGCGGGGCAGCACGGTCGTCGTCGTCCTGCACGACCTGAACCTGGCCTGCCGCTACGCCGACCACCTGATCGCGATGGCCGACGGCGCGATCGTCGCGCAGGGCCCGCCCGCGACGACGATGACCGCCGACCTGGTGCGCCGGGTCTTCGGGATGGAGTCGCGGGTGGTGCCCGACCCGGTCGCGGGCACCCCGATGATCGTGCCCGCCGGACGGCACCACCCGGTTCCCGCGCCGGCCGCCCCGGCCCCCGAACCGGACGCGGTGCGGACCGAGGACGAGCTGCGCGAGGTCGTCGCCGCGCCGCACCCGATGGTCGCGGGCAAGTCCACCGACCGGGTCGACGAGGTCGCCGCCCGGTTCGTCGCCGCCTCCCCGCTGGTGTTCCTGGGCACCACCGCGCCGGACGGCACGGTCACGGTGACCCCGCGCGGCGACGCCCCCGGCTCGGTCCGGGTGCTCGACGGCGGCCGGCGCCTCGCGGTCCCGGAGCGGCCGGGCAACCGGCGCGTCGACAGCATGCGCAACCTGCTCGCGCACGACGGCATCGGACTCACCTTCTGCGTGCCGCGCGCCACGCACGTGCTGCGGGTGCACGGCCGCGCCCGGGTGACCCGCGACCCCGCGGTGCTGGCGCTGTGGGGCCCGGCCGACGCCGAGGGCCAGGGCCCGGCCGGGCACCGGCCGCCGCCGCTCGCGCTGCTGGTCGACGTGCACGACGCCTACGTGCACTGCGGCCGGGCGCTCGCCGCCGCCGGGCTGTGGGACCCCGACAGCTGGGACGGCGACGACGTCCCGGGGGTGAAGGAGCTGGCCGACGCCGCCCGGGCCGACCGCGCGAGCCGCGCCGAGGACCCCGACACCGTCGGACCGGCCGCACGGGTGTGAGCGGGGCTCAGGCCGTCGCGAAGGCCCCGAGCACGTGGTCCGGCCGGATCCCGTCGAAGTGGGACCGCCAGATCCCGTGGTAGAGGATCTCCTCCTCGCTGCGCAGCGGCCAGGAGTCGGACGGGTGCTCGGGCACCTCGTCGGTCAGCCCGGCGGCCGCCGCGGCGGCGGCCTTGCCGGCGGCCAGCTCGGCCAGCACGGTGCCGGCGCCGGAGCCGTCGCCGAACTGCTCCTTGCCGCGCCACAGCAGGTCCTCGGGCAGCCAGCCCTCGAACGCCTCGCGCAGGATCGCCTTCTCCGGCCGGCCGCCGGGGCGCTGCTTCCACTCCGGCGGCAGCGCCAGCGCGGCGCGGACCAGGCCGGAGTCGAGGAACGGCTCGCGGGCCTCCAGCCCGAAGTACATGGTGGTCCGGTCGCAGCGCTGCAGGTTCAGGTGGTGCAGCTGCTCCAGGGAGCGGACCAGCTCGGCCTGCAGGGTGTCCGGGTCGGCGTACTCGGGCCCGTGGACGTAGGAGTAGCCGGCGAACAGCTCGTCGGCGCCCTCCCCGGTCAGCACGACCTTGACCTTCTTCGCCGCCTCGCGGGCGAGGATCAGGTTGGGCACGGCGCTGCGGACCAGGGCCGGGTCGTAGTGCTCGATGACCTCGACGGCGTGGTCGAGGGCCTCGGCGATGTCCTCGGGCGTCACCAGGACCTCGTGGTGGTCCGAACCGATGTGCGCGGCGACCTTGCGGGCCGCGATCAGGTCGCCGGACTCCGCGGTCCCGACGGCGAAGGTGGGCAGCTGCTCGCCACGGGCCCGTGCCTCCTGCGCGGCGATGGCTGCGACCAGCGCCGAGTCGAGGCCACCGGACAGGAACACCCCGACGCCGACGTCGGACATCATCCGGCGGCGCACCGCGGACACCACGGCCTCGCGCACCCGGGACAGGTCGGCGTCGTCCCAGCCGGGGCGGATCGCGCGGCGGGCCGGGCGGACCTCGACCGGCACGGCGTCGGCGAACCGCACCAGCCCCGACGACGGGCTCCACAGGCAGCCGGGCGGGAACGAGCGCACGTACGGACGGTCCTCGGGGTCGAACGCACGGAGCTCGCTGGCGAACAGCACCGTCTCCGACGGGTCCGGCGCGGTGTACGGGACGGCCCCGGCCGCACCGCCGCCGTCACGGAACTCTGCCGACGGCACCCAGTACAGCGGCTTGACCCCGAATGGGTCCCGGGCGACGAGCCCGGGACCGTCGGTGCGCCCCATGGCGACGGCGAACATGCCGTTGAGCGAGGCGACCGCGGCCTGGCCGTCCCACATCACCGCGTGCAGCGCGGCCTCGGTGTCGGACTTGGTACGCACCGTGCCGTCCGGGAACGCCTTGGCGATGCGCTCGTGGTTGTAGATCTCGCCGTTGCCGACGATCCAGGCGGTACGCGCGGCGTCGGACATCGGCTGGTGCCCGCCGCTGACGTCCATGATCGACAGGCGCTGGTGGCCCAGCCAGGTGTTCCCGACGACCTGCACGCCGGTGTCGTCGGGTCCGCGGTGCGCCACCCTGGCGAGCATCCGCTCGTACTTCTCGGGGTCGGCGGGCTCACCGCCCGGCCATGCCGTGGGTCCACCGAACGCAGCCACGATCCCGCACATGGGCTCCATCGTCGCACGGTCGGCGAGCCCGCATCCGGCTTCCGTTCCCCCACCGTGTGAGTTCGGACTCTGAAAGGCGTTTCCGGAGCGATCCGAATTGCCCCGGCGGCCGAGGGTTCGTACGGTCGGAGACCGGCCAGGACGGCCGCCGTCCACCGCCGACACCAGGACTCAGGGTCCGGAGGCGGGGACCGACACCGGCCATCGAGCAGGTGCGCGGTGACGCCGCGCCAGGACCGACCGACAAGGGGCGGACTCAGGTGAGCACGGCAGAGCACGACGAGCGGCAGGGCCGGCACAAGGTCGTGATCGTCGGCGGAGGGTTCGGCGGTGTGCAGGCCGCCAAGGCGCTCAAGGGCGCCGATGTCGACGTGACCATCGTCGACCGCACGAACCACCACCTGTTCCAGCCGCTGCTCTACCAGGTGGCGACGGGCATCCTGTCCCCCGGCCTGATCGCCCCGGCGCTGCGCCGGGTGCTGAAGAAGCAGCGCAACGTGCGCACCCTGCTCGCCGAGGTCGGCGACATCGACCTCGAGGCCAAGGTCGTGCACGCGGCCGCGCCGGACGGACAGCGGATCACGCTGCCCTACGACACCCTCGTCGTCGCCGCGGGCGCCACGCACGCCTACTTCGGGCACCCGGAGTGGGCCGAGCACGCCCCCGGCATGAAGTCGATCGAGGACGCCCGGCTGCTGCGCTCGCGCATCCTGGGTGCCTACGAGCTCGCCGAGGTCGCGACGACCGAGGAGGAGAAGCAGGCGTGGATGACCTTCGTGGTCGTCGGCGCCGGCCCCACCGGTGTCGAGCTGGCCGGTCAGCTGGCCGAGCTGGCGCAGTACGTGCTGCCCCGCGAGTACCGGTCGATCGACACCCGTTCCGCGCGGATCATCCTGCTCGACGCGGCGCCGGCGGTGCTCCCGCCGTTCGCGAAGAAGCTGCAGGACTACACCCGCAAGACCCTGGAGAAGAAGGGCATCGAGGTCCGCCTGAACACCATGGCGACCGACATGGACGCCGACTCCATCACGGTCAAGGGCCCGAACGGCGAGGAGCGCATCGTCGCCCGCACCAAGGTGTGGGCCGCCGGTGTGCAGGCGTCCCCGCTGGCCGAGCTGCTCGCGAAGGCCTCCGGCGGCGAGGTCGACCGGGCCGGGCGCCTGGCGGTCGACCCGGACTGCAGCCTGCCGGGCCGCAGCGACGTGTTCGCCATCGGCGACATGGTCTCCACCATCGACCGGCTGCCCGGTGTCGCGCAGGTCGCGATGCAGCAGGGCACCTACGTCGGCAAGCTGATCAAGGCGCGGGCCAAGGGCGACGACACCACCCCGGCCCCGTTCCGCTACTTCGACAAGGGCTCGATGGCCACGATCGGCGCGCGCGAGGCCGTCGCCGACGTGCGCGGCATCAAGCTCACCAGCTGGATCGGGTACTTCATCTGGTGCTACGTGCACGTGATGTTCCTGATCGGCTGGGGCAACCGCTTCGGCACGCTCTACAACTGGCTGCGGTCGCTGCGTTACGCCCGCTACCGCGGGCACCGGCTGATCAGCGTCACCGCCTCCTACGACAAGGCGGTCGACCCCGAGAAGCCGCTGGGCGCCGAGACCGACGAGCGCGCCGAGCTGGACCCGCGGGTCTCGCCCGGCTCGCCACCGGCGCCCGACGAGCGCCCGGGGGCACGCGCCCCCGGGCGTCGTCGCGTGCGGGGGTGGGTCGCGACGTGGCACCGTGCTCGGGTGACCCCGGCGATGCAGGTCCTGATGCGTGACATCGCGCGGCTCTGGGACACCGCGGCCGGCGCGCTCTACGACGACGGGGACCCCGGCCCGGCGACGGCCGCGCTGGCCGCCGACGTGCGCTGGACCGAGCTGCCCACCGGCGCCGGGGGCCACGGCCGGGACGCGGTCGCCGCGCACCTGGCCGCCGTCGCCGGTGCCCGGCCGTCCGGGCTGACCCGGACCCGGTTGTCCCGCACCGTCGACGTCCGTCGGGTCGTCGACGAGGTCCGCGTCGGCTTCACCCACGACCGGGAGCTGCCGTGGCTGCTGCCCGGGCTCGCCCCCACCGGGCGCGCGGCGGAGGTGTTGGCGGTGCAGCTGGTGCGGGTCCGGCAGGGCCGGATCGACGAGGTCCGGACCCTCTGGGATCTCGCGGGACTGCGCTCCGTGCTCGACGGGTGAGCCCGCCGTCACCGCTTCCGCGGCATCATCGCGCTGACCTGCGGCAACAGCCCCACTCGTCGAATGTGCGACGGGCGGTCGCCCGGGTGCGGTGAACAGCGCCACGGAAGGCCGTGACCAGGCCCGACACGCCCTGAAGAGGGGGTTCCCGCAGGTCGTGGCGATGTCTCTGCCAGTCTGTACCGCGATCGGAGATAGCAGTCCACCCCGGTGAGCGGGGTGCGTGAACCGAGAGGAGTTGTCAGCGATGGCTCTGCCCACCCTGACCCCGGAGCAGCGCGCCGAGGCGCTCAAGAAGGCGGCTGCGGCCCGTACCGCCCGCAAGGAGCTCCGCGACAAGATCGCCAGCGGCGAGGAGACCATCCCCGCTGTGCTGGGGCGCGCGAAGACCGACCAGATCGTCGGCAAGACCAAGGTCGCCGATCTGCTGAAGAGCGTCCCGGGCTGGGGCCCGGCGAAGGTCTCCAAGGTGATGGAGGAGGCCGGCATCGACGTGTCGCGTCGTGCCGCCGGCCTCGGCGACCGTCAGCGCGCCGCGCTGATCGAGAAGGTCGGCTGACCTTCCCCCAGCGCCTCGCGACGGCCCGGCCCGCCCTGTGCGGACCGGGCCGTCGCGTGTTCCGGGCCGGGCGCCGGCGGGGCGTCCGTGCCGGTCTGGCAGCCTGCCCGGTGTGGACAGCCCCGGTGTGGAGCGGCCCGGTGTCGAGCGGCACGGTGTGGAGTCGCAGGGCACCGTGCGCACGGTCGAGGCCGAGCCGGGCGTGACCCTCTGGGTGCAGGACCTGCCCGCGCACCGGCCGACGCCGGCGGCCCCGGTGCTGCTGATGAACGGGGCGGGCTCGGCCGGGTACGGCTGGCCGGACGCATTGGTCGAGGCGCTGCGCGAGCGGCACCGGGTGGTCCGCTACGACCACCGTGACACCGGTCGTTCCACCCACGCGTTCGAGGACCGGCCCTACGCCGTCGCCGACCTGGCGACCGACGCGCTCGCGGTGCTCGACGGCTGTGGGATCGACCGGGCGCACCTGGTCGGGATCGGGCTGGGCGGGACGCTGGTCCAGCTGCTGGCGCTCGACGCGCCGCACCGCATGGTCAGTGCGGCGCTGCTGTGTTCCGCGGCGCTGCCGTGCTCCGCGGCGCTCGACACCGGCGACGCCGACCTGCCCGGCCCGACCCGCGACGTCCGGCGGATGTGGCAGGAGCTGGGCGACCCGCGCGACGAGGCCGGGGAGCTGGCCTGGCGGGTCGAGTACTGGCGGCGCGTCTCCGGCGGGGTGCTGCCGTTCGACGGCGTCGAGTTCGCCGCACGTGAGCGGCGGATCATGGACCACACCGGGCGGGTCGAGCCGTGCACCGCACATGCCCAGGCCGACCTCGACGGGCTGGACCGCGGCGGCGAGCTGGGCTCGGTCACGGTGCCGACTCTCGTCGTCGAGGCGCCGGAGGACCCGGTGCACCCGCCGCCGCACGCCGACCACCTGGCGGCGCGAATCGGGGCGGCGGCGCAGCTCGTCACCGTCGACGGGATGGGGCATGCGCTGCCGGACCTGCTGTGCGAGCCGATCGCGGCGGTGCTGCTGGAGCACGCCGCCGAGGCCGAGGAGGCGGAGGCCGACCCTGCGACACCGCAGGCGGAGGCCGTCCCGGCGGCACAGCAGGCGGAGCAGGCGCCGCCGGGGGCCGGTCAGCCGACCCAGCGGTAGCGGCGCTCCGGGCGGCCGGTGCCGCCGTAGCGCAGCCGTACGGTGACCTGCCCGGTCGACACGAAGTGCTCCAGGTACCGGCGGGCGCTGACCCGGGACAGCCGGGTGGCCTCGGCGCACTCGGTCGCCGACAGGTCCGCCTCCGCGTCGGTCCCCGAGTGGTCGCGCAGGGTGCCCGCGACGAGCTCGGCGGTCGGGGTGGTGAGGCCCTTCGGCATGCGTTCCGGGCCGCCGGGGGTGCGGGCGGGGGCGGCACCGGTGCCGCCGAAGATCCGGTCGATGTCGGACTGGTCGCGGACGCGGTCCAGGTCGCGCCGTATCCGCGTCGCGCGGTGCACCTGGGCGGCGAGCGCGGCGGAGTCGAACGGCTTGACCAGGTAGTGCAGCGCCCCGCCGTGCAGCGCAGCGGCGACCGTGTCGGAGTCGTCGGCGGCGGTGACGACCAGCACGAACGGGTCGTCGGCGGCCCCGGTGCGCAACCGCGTCAGCACCTCCAGACCGGACATGTCGGGGAGGTAGACGTCGAGCAGCACCAGCTCCGGGCGGAGCCGGGCGGCGGCGTCGAGGGCGTCGGCGCCGTTGTGCGCGACGCCGACCACGGTGCAGCCCTCGATCCGCTCCACGTAGCCGGAGTGGACCTTCGCGACCATGAAGTCGTCGTCGACGACCAGGACCCTCACACCCGCACCCCCGTCGGCGCCACCGGCAGCACCGCCTCGAAGACCGCACCGGCCCTGCCGGCCGGCGCCGGCCGCACCGCGATGGTGCCACCCCGGCGCAGGCACGCCTGCCGGGCCAGGGCCAGACCGAGCCCGCGGCCGCCGATCTCGGCGGCCTTGGTGGAGTAGCCGGCCCGGAACACCTCCTCGGCGAGCTCCGAGGCGATCCCGGGACCGGAGTCGCGGACCTCGATCCAGACCTCGTCGCCGTCGGTGTCGCCGCCGCCGGCGAGCCCGATCTCGATCCGGCGCGGGCCCTCGTGCCCGGCGGTCGCGTCGATCGCGTTGTCGATCAGGTTGCCGAGCACGGTCACGAGGTCGGCGGACAGGTCCGGGTCGTGGTCGGGATCGGTCGGGTCGAGCCGGGACTCCGGGTCCAGGGCCAGCTCGACGCCGCGCTCGGCGGCCTGGCTGTTCTTCGCGACGAGCAGCGCGGCCGTCGCCGGGTCGCCGACGCTGGCGGTGACCTCGCGCCGCCAACCCTCCGAGGCGGCGACGATCCCGGCGACGAACCGGCGCACCTCGTCGTGCTCGCCGAGCTCGGTGAGCCCGGCGATGGTGTGCAGCCGGTTGGAGAACTCGTGGGCCTGCGCGCGCAGGGTGTCGGTGACGGTGTGCGAGGCGTCGAGACGGTGCTGCAGGGTGGTGAGCTCGGTGCGGTCCCGCAGGGTCACCACGGCGCCCACGATCCTACCGTCGCGTCCCTCGATCCGGACCGGGCGGCGGTTGAGGACCAGGGCCCGGGTGTCGAGCAGGACGAGCTGGTCCTCGCCGTCGGCGGCGCCGGTGAGGACCTCGCGGAGCCGGTCGTCCAGCCCCAGGTCGGCGACGGCGTCGCCCTCCCGGGCACCGGGCAGCTGCAGCAGCTCGCGGGCCACCGGGTTGAGCAGGGTGATCCGGTTCGCGGTGTCCAGCCCGACCACGCCCTCCTTGATCCCGAGCAGCATCGCCTCCCGGCGCTGGACCAGCTCGACGATCTCGTCCGGCTCCAGGCCGAGGGTCTGGCGGCGGACGCGGCGGGCGAGCAGCAGCGACCCGAGGACGCCGACGCCCAGGGCCAGTCCGAGCAGCGCGCCGGTCTCGGCGCGGGCCCCGGCGAGGGACTCCCAGAGCGACGGCGCGCGGATCCCCGCCGACACCAGCCCGGCGACGGCGCCCCGGTCGTCGACCACCGGCACCTGGGCGACGACGGTGCGCCCGTCGGAGTTGCCGACCCAGGCGCGGCCCCGCGGCGCGGTGCTGGCGCCGGGATCGAAACGCTGCCGGACCCGGGACGGTCGGGTGAGGTGCGCACCACCAGCCCAGCGTCGACGATCTCGATCTCGCCGGCCCCGGACAGGTTCTCCGCGCTGCGGGCGAACGACGGCAGCAGGTCGTAGCGGCGGGTCTGCAACGCCTCGCGGACGGTCGGCACGGACGCGACGTCCTCGGCGACCGACAGCATCCGGCGCCCCTCGGTCTCGCGGAACGACTCCGACGACTGCACCGCGGCCAGCGCCGCGACCGCGCCGAGCAGCACGACCACGACCACCAGCTGCCAGACGAGGAACTGGCGGGCCAGTGGCCCTCCCGTTCCCCCGGCGCTCCGTCGCATGCGCCCAGCGTAGGGCGCGTGCCCGCGGCGGCGACCGCGCGACCGGTGGGACCGCGATCCGTGGGACCGAGCCCGCGGACGACGACGCGTCGCGCGGCTCACCCTCGTGGACCGGCCCGGCCGCGGGCGCGCAGACTCCGACGGCGGCGGCAGGCAGCGGCACGACAGCGGCACGACAGCGGCGCTGCAACGGCACGGCAGCGACACGGCAGCGACACGGCGACGGGGGGCGGGCATGGTGGGGACGGTGGCGCGCCTCGGAGGGCCGCCGCCCGCCCGCCGCGCCCGCCGGGGCCAGGTCACCGCGCTGGTCGCGGTGCTCGTGCTGGCCCTCGCCGCGGTCGTCGTCCCGATCGTGCTGACCGGCGGGCCCCGGCCGCTGTCCGACCTGCGCATCCTCGTGCCCAACCCGCCGGGCGGCGGCTACGACGTCACCGCCCGCAGTGCGGCGAAGGTGTTGTCCGACAACGGGATCACCGGTCCGGTCGAGGTGTTCAACCTGTCCGGTGCCGGCGGGATCGCCGGGCTCGGCCGGATCGAGGGCGAGGCCGGCAACGGCAGGCTGCTGATGAGCATGGGGCTCGGGGTGGTCGGGGCGACCGCCTCGCGCGACACCCCGCTCTCGCTCGCCGACACCACGCCGATCGCACGGCTGACCGAGGAGTCGGAGATCGTCGTCGTGCCCGCGGACTCGCCCTACCGGGACGTCCGCGCCCTGCTCGACGCCTGGCACGCCGCTCCCGGCGGGCTCACCGTCGGCGGCGGCTCGACCGTCGGCGGGCCGGACCACCTCGCGACGATGCTGCTGGCCGAGGGCGCCGGCATCGCGCCGGCCCGGGTCCACTACGCGTCCTACGAGGGCGGCGGTCCGCTGCTCGCGGCGGTGCTGCGCGGCGAGGTGGCCTTCGCGGTGTCCGGGGTGGGCGAGTTCGCCGACCAGATCGGGACCGGTGACCTGCGGGTGCTCGCGGTGACCGCGGGCGAACGCGTGCCCGGCCTCGACGTGCCGACACTGCGCGAGTCCGGGGTGGACGTCGAGTTCAGCAACTGGCGCGGGCTGGTCGCGCCGCCCGGGCTGTCCGACGCCGACCGCGCCGCGCTGGCCGACGCCGTCGCCGCGATGCGTGCCACCCCGCAGTGGCGGCAGGTGCTGGCCGCGAACGGATGGCACGACGCCTGGCTCCCGGGCGCGGACTTCGCCCGGTTCACCACCGCCGAGAACGAACGGGTGGAGCACGTCCTGGGCGAGCTGGGCCTGCGGTCGCGCTGACCACTCGGGCCCGCGGGCGGCGCCGTGTCCGTGATGACCGAAACGACCACAAGGACCGTTGTGGCCGTTACGGAGACACCGTTCGGGTGACCCCGCACACTTCAGCGCGTTCGCTTCGCAACGGTGAGATCGGACGCACATGCCCCAGTCGATGGCCCCTCCGCAGTCGCAGGAACCGCCCTCGCAACACCGGCCCACGCCGGACGACCCCGCGCCGCCCGTGCCGCGGCCCCGGGTCGGACCTCTCGTCGGCACGGTCCTGGCCGTCCTGGCCGCCCTGCTGCTCGTCCCGCCCGCGGTCGGTGCGATCGGCGGCGGTGGCGACGGCACCCAGCTCCGCGGACTGCGGATGCTCGTCCCCAACGCCCCCGGCGGCGGCTACGACGTCACCGCCCGCAGCGCGGCCAAGGCCATGGAGGACGCCGGGCTGACCGGGTCGGTCGAGGTCTTCAACCTGCCCGGTGCGGGCGGCACGGTCGGGCTCGGCCGGACCGTCAACGAGGCCGGCGACGACCGGCTCGTGATGAGCATGGGCCTGGGTGTGGTCGGCAGCGTGTACTCCAACGACTCGCCGGCCACGCTGGAGCAGACCACGCCGATCGCGCGGCTGACCGAGGAGACCGAGATCGTCGTCGTCCCCGGTGACTCGCCCTTCCGGAACGTGGGCGACCTGCTGGCCGCCTGGCGGGCGGCGCCCGGGAAGACCCCGGTGGGCGGCGGTTCCTCCCCCGGCGGCCCGGACCACCTGGCCCCGATGCTGATGGCCGAGGGAGCCGGGGTGGACCCGCGCGCGGTCAACTACATCTCCTACGACGGCGGCGGCGAGCTGCTCGCCGCGGTCCTCGGCGGCAAGGTCGCGTTCGGGGTGTCCGGGCTCGGCGAGTTCGCCGACCAGATCGCCTCGGGCGACCTGCGGGTGCTCGCGGTGACCGCGGGCGAACGCGTGCCCGGCCTCGATGCGCCGACACTGCGCGAGTCCGGCATCGACGTCGAGTTCACCAACTGGCGCGGCGTCGTGGCGCCGCCGGGGCTGGACCCCGAGGGCGTCGCGGAGCTGGAGCGCGCCTACGCCGAGCTGCACACGACGCCGGAGTGGCGCGAGGTGCCGGCACGCAACGGCTGGCAGGACGCCTACCTGCCGGGGCCGGAGTTCGGCCGGTTCCTGGCCGACGAGGACGCCCGCGTCGAGCGGGTGCTGACCGGGTTGGGGCTGACGTGACGACCATCGGGGACACCGGGACCGCCCGCTCCTGGTGGAAGGAGCACTCCGAGCTGGGTGTGTCGGTCCTGCTGGCCCTCACCGGCCTGCTGGTGCTCGGCGACACCCTCGCCGAGGGCGGCGGCGGCACCGCGTCCGACCCGCTCGGGCCGCGCACCGTCGCGTTCGTGCTCGGCGCGGCGCTGCTGGTGCTGGCCGCGCTGCTGACCGTCGACGTCCTGCGCGGCGGCCGCGGCGAGGCCGAGGGCGGCGAGGACGTCGACCTCGAGGTGCCGATGGACCTGCGCACGGTCGGGATGCTGGCCGGGGTGATCGTCGCGACGGCGGCGCTGATCCCGCTCGCCGGGTGGCCGATCGCCGGGACCGTCCTGTTCGCGGGTGCCACCTACGCGCTCGGCTCGCGCGCGGTGCTTCGCGACCTCGGCATCGCCGCCGGGGTCTCAGAGCGTGTTTGGAAATGGTGGGTGTGTCGGGATGGTCGACACGGCTGGGGTGCTCCATCGTGGTCGGCATGCAGGAACGACCGCGCCGGTACCCCTCGGACACCAGTGATGCCCAGTGGGTGGTGATCGAGCCGTTGTTACCGCCGCTCGCGCGGCGGGGGCGGCCTGTTGCTCATGCTCGTCGGGACGTGCTGGACGCGATCTTGTATGTCGTGCGGACCGGGTGTGCCTGGCGGGCGTTGCCGGTGGACTTCCCGCCCTGGCAGACCGTCTACTGGTACTTCAACCAGTGGGAACAGCAGAAGGTCACCGAGAAGATCCTCCCGGTCGTGCGGGGGCAGTTACGTATCGCCGAGGGCCGTGATCCGGAGCCGAGTGCGGGGATCATCGATTCCCAGTCGGTCAAGGGCGCCGACACCGTCGGCCAGGACTCCCGCGGCTACGACGCCGGGAAGAAGACAGGCGGACGGAAACGGTTCATCGTGACCGACACCCTCGGTCTGCTGCTGACCACGATGGTGTGCTCGGCCTCGGTACAGGACCGCGACGGCGCCAAGCCGATCCTGCTCAACCTCTACCTGCGCACCAGGGTGCGGTTCGTCTACGCCGACGCCGGCTTCGCCGGGCGACTGCTCGACTGGGCCGCCACGATCCTGCAGACAACGATCGAGATCATCCGCAAGCCACCCGAGCAGCGCGGATTCACCGTCCTCCCACGAAGGTGGGTGGTCGAACGGACCCTGGCCTGGCTCACCGCACACCGACGCCTGGCCCGAGACTACGAACGCCACCCCACCACATCCGAAGCCATGATCCGCTGGGCCGCGATCAACACCATCACCCGCCGCATCGCCCGTGGATACCCCGCCACCCGCCAGCAGAAACACACGACACCCTCAACCCACTAGAATTTCCAAACACGCTCTCACTGCTGACCTGGGTGCTGTTCGACGCCGTGCTCGGCGTCGACCTGCCCGGCGGCCCGCTGATGGGGGTTCTGGGATGACCGAGGTGCAGTGCTGATGGGCACGTTCGACCTGCTCATGAACGGGTTCGCGCACGCGCTGACCCCGCAGAACCTGTTGTTCGCCGCGTTCGGGGTGCTGCTCGGCACCGCGATCGGCGTGCTGCCGGGCATCGGCCCGGCGATGGCGGTGGCGCTGCTGCTGCCGGTGACCTACGCCTTCGACCCGACCGGTGCGTTCATCATGTTCGCCGGCATCTACTTCGGGGCCATGTTCGGCGGGTCGACGACGTCCATCCTGCTCAACACCCCCGGCGAGTCCGCGTCGGTGATGGCGGCCATCGAGGGCAACCCGATGGCGAAGTCCGGGCGCGGCGCCCAGGCGCTCGCCACCGCCGCGATCGGGCACTTCATCGGCGGCATCGTCGGCGTGACCGGGCTGGTCCTGGTCGCCCCGCTGATCGCCTCGGTGGCCGTCGACATCGGCGCCCCGGACTACTTCGCGATCATGGTGCTGGCCTTCGTCGCCGTGAGCGGTGTGCTGGGCGCCTCGCGGGTCCGCGGGTTCGCCGCGCTCGCGCTGGGCCTCACGATCGGCCTGGTCGGGCTCGACCCGATCTCCGGGCAGCCGCGGCTCACCTTCGGGGTGCCGCAGCTGGCCGACGGCATCGACGTCATCATCGTCGCGGTCGGGTTGTTCGCGATCGGCGAGGCGCTGTGGGTGGCCGCCCACCTGCGACGACGCCCGCAGGAGGTCATCCCGGTCGGCCGTCCGTGGCTGGGCCGCGAGGACCTGCGGCGCACCTGGAAGCCGTGGCTGCGGGGACCGTTCATCGGGTTCGGCTTCGGCTCGATCCCGGCCGGCGGCGCCGAGATGTCGACGTTCATGGCGTACGTGACGGAGCGGAAGCTGTCGAAGCACCCGGAGCAGTTCGGGAAGGGTGCCATCGAGGGCGTCGCCGGGCCGGAGTCGGCGGCCAGCGCGTCGTCGGCGGGGACGCTGGCGACGATGCTGACCCTCGGCCTGCCGACGACGGCGATCGCCGCCGTCATGCTCGCCGCGTTCCAGCAGTTCGGCATCCAGCCCGGCCCGCTGCTGTTCCAGAAGGAGCCGGACCTGGTCTGGACACTCATCGCGAGCCTGTTCATCGGCCTGGTCATGCTGCTGGTGCTGAACCTGCCGCTCGCCCCGGCCTGGGCGAAGCTGCTGCGGATCCCGCGGCCGTACCTGTACGCGGGGATCCTGTTCTTCGCCTGCGTCGGCGCCTACGCCGTGTCCGGCCAGCCGGTCGACCTGCTGGTGCTGCTCGCGATCGGCGGAATCGGGTTCCTGATGCGCCGGTTCGGGCTGCCGGTGCTGCCGGCGATCATCGGGGTCATCCTCGGCCCGGATGCGGAGCTGCAGCTGCGCCGCGCCCTGCAGATCGCCGACGGCGACGTCACGACGCTGGTCTCCACCCCGCTGGCGGTGGTGGTGTACTCGCTGATCGCGATCTTGTTGGTCGCCCCGGTCGTGCTCCGGGCGGTCCGCGCCCAGCGCGGCGACCGGGAGTCCGAGACGGTCTGACCCGGCCGGCGACCCCGACGACGTCCCGCGGCCGCACCGGCCGCGGGGCGTCGTCGGCACGACAGCGCTGCCCACGGTGCGCGCGGTGATCCGTTCGCCGCGCACGTCCGGACGCACGCGCGCGACGGATCACCGCGCGCGCAGCGGATCACGTCATGGCTGGCGACGACCGTGTCGTAGCGCAATCCTGGGCCGGTGGCGATCACCAAGACCCCGCGACGGGTCCGCGACCGGGTGGGCTCCTGGCTCCTGCAGGACGCGCACCGGCCCGAACGGCACGGGCCGCACACCCGGCCCGAGCCGGAGCACCCGCGCCATCCCTGGTGGAAGGTCATGTGCCTGACCGGCGTCGACTACTTCTCGACGCTGGGTTACCAGCCGGGGATCGCGGCGCTCGCCGCCGGCGTGCTCTCCCCCGTCGCCACCCTGGTCCTGGTCGCGGTGACGCTGCTCGGCGCGCTGCCGGTCTACCGCCGCGTCGCCCGGGAGAGCCCGCACGGCGAGGGCTCCATCGCGATGCTGGAGCGGCTGCTGCCCGGGTGGCGCGGCAAGGTGTTCGTCCTGGTCCTGCTCGGGTTCGCGGCCACCGACTTCCTCATCACGATGACGCTGTCCGCGGCCGACGCCACCGCGCACCTGGTGCAGAACCCGCTGGCCCCCGCCGCGCTGCAGGGGCAGAACGTGCTGATCACGCTGCTGCTGCTCGCGCTGCTCGGCGGGGTGTTCCTCGCCGGGTTCTCCGAGGCCATCCGCATCGCGGTCGCGCTGGTCGCGGTCTACCTGGTGCTCAACGCCGTCGTCGTGGTCGACGGGCTGGTCCGGATCGTCACGGCGCCGCACGTCGTCGCGGACTGGTCGGCGCTGCTCGTGTCCCGCTACCCGGACCCGCTGCTGATGGTGGGGATCGCGCTGATCGTGTTCCCCAAGCTCGCGCTGGGCCTGTCCGGGTTCGAGACCGGGGTGTCGGTGATGCCGCTGGTCCGGGGCCGCGACGGTGACACCGAGGACCGCCCGGAGGGCCGGATCGCGGGCACCCGGCGGCTGCTCACCGTCGCCGCGCTGATCATGAGCACCTTCCTGGTGACTTCCAGCGTCGTGACCGTGCTGCTGATCCCCGAGGCGGACTTCGCCCCCGGCGGGCAGGCGAACGGCCGGGCGCTGGCGTTCCTCGCCCACCGCGACCTGGGGAACGTCGTCGGCACCGTCTACGACCTGTCCACGATCGCGATCCTGTGGTTCGCCGGGGCCTCGGCCATGGCGGGCCTGCTCAACCTGGTGCCCCGATTCCTGCCCCGCTACGGCATGGCGCCGTCCTGGGCCAGGGCCGCGCGGCCGCTGGTCCTGGTGGTGCTGGTCGTCGCGTTCGGGGTGACCGTGCTGTTCGACGCCGACGTCGACGCCCAGGGCGGGGCCTACGCCACGGGCGTGCTGGTGCTGATGACCTCCGCGGCGGTCGCCGTCGCCTTGTCGGTGCGGCGCACCGGGAGCCGCCCGGCAGTCGTCGCGTTCGTGCTGATCGCGCTCGTGTTCGTCTACACGACGGTGGCGAACGTCGTCGAACGGCCGGAAGGGGTGAAGATCGCCGCCTGCTTCATCGCGGGGATCCTGGTGGTGTCGCTGCTGTCGCGCACCCTGCGCGCGTTCGAGCTGCGCGTCACCGACGTCACCCTCGACGACACCGCCCGCGGGTTCCTCGACGAGTGCTCCGGCTCCGGCCGGCCGCTGCGCCTGGTCGCGCACGAGCCCCGCCCCGGCGAGCGGGACAGCGTCGCCCGCGACGAGGAGTACCGGGAGAAGCTCGCCGAGGAGACCGAGGACCACCACATCCCCGACCCCGACCGGGTGGTGCTGGTCGAGGTCACCGTCACCGACCCGTCGGAGTTCGAGTCGGGCATCACCGTGCGCGGCGAGCGGCGCGGCCCCTACCGGGTGCTGACGACGTCGGCGCCCTCGGTCCCGAACGCGATCGCCGCGCTGCTGCTGCACCTGCGCGACGTCACCGGCACCGCCCGCACGCCTACTTCGACTGGACCGAGGGCAACCCGGTGCGCCACTTCGGCCGGTACCTGTTCACCGGCGTCGGCGAGGTCGCGCCGATCACCCGGGAGATCCTGCGGAAGGCCGAGCCCGACGTGGCCCGGCGCCCCGTGGTGCACGTCGGTTAGGACGGCTCGTGGTGGCCGGCGTGGGTCTCGCAGACGACGTTCCCTGCGGATCTCGACGAAGGCCCCGCGGTGATCTCCCCGGCATCCGGTTGACACCCACCGGCTCTGCGGGTTCGGTGGGACCGTGACCGGCTTCCTGCTGACCCGACGCCGTCACGTCGACAACCTCGTCGTCGTGAGCCAGGCCTGTCGCTGATCGCGTCACCGCAGGTCCGTTTCCTCCCTCTTTCCTCTCTTTCCGGCGCCGTCGTGCGCCCGTCTGCCGTGCCCGGCACACCCCCGAGGAGTCTCCCGTGTCCGATGCTCTCGACACCACGCCCAACACCCGGATCCAGGAGCCGCTGAAGTTCGCGTACTGGGTCCCGAACGTCTCCGGTGGGCTGGTCACCAGCACCATCGAACAGCGCACCGACTGGGGCTTCGAGTACAACAAGAAGCTGGCGCAGACCGCCGAGAACAACGGCTTCGAGTACGCGCTGTCCCAGATCCGCTACATGGCCAGCTACGGCGCCGACCACCAGCACGAGGCCACCGCGTTCTCCCTCGCGCTGGGGCTGGCCACCGAGCGGCTCACGGTGATCGCCGCCGTCCACCCCGGTCTGTGGGAGCCCTCGGTGCTGGCCAAGTGGGTCGCCACCGCCGACCACCTGACGAACGGCCGGCTCGCGGTCAACGTCGTCTCCGGCTGGCTGAAGGCCGAGTCCACCGCGATGGGCCAGCCGTGGCTCGAGCACGACGAGCGCTACCGCCGCAGCAACGAGTTCATCCGGGTGCTGCGCGAGATCTGGACCTCCGACGGCGGCGCCGAGTTCGCCGGCGACTTCTACCGGATCCGCGACTTCGACCTCAAGCCGCGCCCGCTCGACGTCCCGGGCCGTCCGCACCCGGAGATCTTCCAGGGCGGCAACTCCACCGCGGCCCGCTACAACGGCGGCACCGTGTCGGACTGGTACTTCTCCAACGGCAAGGACTACGACGGCTTCTCCGAGCAGGTCGAGGAGGTCCTCGGCCACGCGAAGACCGCCGAGCGCCTGCAGCCGGGCCGGTTCGGCCTCAACGGCTTCATGATCGCCCGCGACGACGAGAAGGAGGCCAGGGACACCCTCCGCGAGATCATCGAGAAGGCCAACCGGCCGGCCGTCGAGGGTTTCCGCGACGCCGTCCAGCAGGCCGGCAACTCCACCGGCGACAAGCGCGGCATGTGGGCCGACTCCTCCTTCGAGGACCTCGTCCAGTACAACGACGGTTTCCGGACCCAGCTCATCGGCACCCCGGAGCAGATCGCCGACCGCGCGATCGAGTACAAGCGGCGCGGCGCGAACCTGCTGCTGCTCGGCTTCCTGCACTTCCAGGAGGAGGTCGAGTATTTCGGCGCGAAGGTGCTCCCGATCATCCGGGAGAAGGAGGCCGAGCTCGCCGCCCGCGAGCCGCAGCTGACCGCCGTCTGACCGGCGGCGTCCGACCGACAACCTGCCCGCACGGGCCCGGCGACCGACGTCGCCGGGCCCGTGCGCGTCTCCGGGGACCGTCCTGACCGGACATCCCGCGCCGCGTCCCATTTCCGGGAACGTCTCGTTGACTTCCGCGGCGATCTACCCGAACACTGGGACCGTGCTGTTCACCGAGCTCACCCGTCGACGCCACGTCGACCTCTCGCGTGTGACCTCCTCGCTCTGTCGCTGACCGGCATCCCCGTCGCACCTCTCCACGTGTGACGGCCGGCGGGCGTCCGTCCCGCCGGTGATCGCCCGGCACCGTTCCCGCAGCCGGGTCCCCTCCCCCCGCGCACCGTCGTGGCGCGCCCGCACCCGGGTGCCCGTGGCGTGCCGTCGAGGTGCCCGGCTCCCTGCACCACGAGGAGTCACCCATGACCACCACCGAGATCCGTCCCGAGACCGTGACCGAGTCCTGGGACCCCGTACCCACCGACGCCGCGGGCTGGATCGCCCGCGCCCGCGAGGTCCGCGCCGTTCTGGCCCGCGACGCCGCCGCCCGCGAGCGCGCCGGCGCCACCCCGCACGCCGAGGTCGCCCTGCTCAAGGCCTCCGGCCTGGTCACCCTGCTCGGCCCGGTCGAGCACGGGGGCGGGGGCCAGGACTGGACCGTCGCCTACCGGGTGATCCGCGAGGTCGCGGCCGGCGACGGCTCGATCGGGCAGCTGCTCGGCTACCACCTGCTGTGGTTCTGGGCCGCGCGCCTGGTCGGCACGCCCGAGCAGATCGCGGCGGTCGAGGAGCAGGCGACCCGCGAACGCTGGTTCTTCGGCGGCGCGGTCAACCCCCGCGACGACGACCTGACCATCCGCGACGAGGGCGACGAGCTCGTCTACGACGGGCGCAAGAGCTTCTCCACCGGCAGCCGGGTCTCCGACGTGACCGTGCTGGAGGGCGTCATCGAGAACACCGACACCCACGTGTTCGCCATCGTGCCGAGCGCCCAGGAGGGCATCGTCTACGGCGACGACTGGGACAACATCGGCCTGCGCCTGTCGGAGTCGGGAAGCGTCACGGTCTCGGGCGTGCGGGTGCCGTGGGCGTCGGCCGCCGGGTTCACCGACAAGGTGTTCGCCCCGCGCGTCTACAACACCTTCAACGTGCCGGTGATCCAGCTGGTGTTCGTCGCGTTCTACCTGGGGATCGCGCGCGGAGCCCTGGAGGCGGGCGCGGAGTACACCCGCACCCGGACCCGGCCGTGGCTCTACGGCGGCCACGAGCGGGCCGTCGACGAGCCCTACCAGCTCGACCTCTACGGCGACTACACGGCCAAGCTCTGGGCGGTGGAGGCGCTGGCCGACGCCGTCGCGGCCGAGCAGCAGCGGCTGCACGACGACGCCGACGCCGTGACCGCCGAGCAGCGCGGCGAGCACGAGGTGCGCGTCGCCGCGGTGAAGGCGCGGGCCACCGAGGTCGCGCTGGAGATCACCGGGGGGATCTTCGAGGGACTCGGCGCGCGGGCGACCCGGACCGAGCTCGGCTTCGACCGCTTCTGGCGCGACGTGCGCACCCACACGCTGCACGACCCGGTCGCCTACAAGCGGCGCGAGGTCGGGGCGTGGGTGCTGCGCGACGAGCTGCCCGAGCCGACCTGGTACACCTGATCCCGGAATCCCCCGGACACGACACCGCCCGCCCCGGTCGCACTGGGGCGGGCGGTGTCGTCGCGCGGCGGTGCCGCGGAGTCATCGGTTTCGGAGCGTCGGCGGGGTCGTGGAGCCGGCGGGGTCGTGGAGCCGGCGGGGTTGTGGAGCCGCCGGGGCCGTCGGCGGGGCGCTCAGCCGACGGTCGTGCGGTCGCCCTCGCCCGCGGGGGTGCGGTCGGTGCGGACCCGCGGGAGGAACCGGCCGGTCCGGGCCCGGTACTCGGCGTACTCGGGGCCCAGAGCACTGCCCAGGCCGGGCTCGTAGACCGCGCGGGCCTGGATCTGCACCGCGACCAGGATCAGCACCCCGGCGAGCACACCGAGCAGGGTCGGGGCCATGAACAGCATCCCGGCGCACCCGACGATCAGGCCGGTCAGCGCGGGGTTGCGGACACGACGGTAGATCCCGCCGGTGGCGAGCACCGGGCGTCGTGCGGCGTCCGGGTCCCCGGCCGCGGCCGCACCGGCCTCGGCGGCCGAGCGGCGCCACACCGTGCCGAGCTGCAGCATCGCGACCGCGACGACGGCGAACCCGAGCAGCAGCAGCCCCGCCCCGACGACGGCGACCGCCGGCCGGGCCAGCACCGAGATCGGCTGCAGCACGTCGAGGGCCACCAGCAGCGGCGCCCCGAAGCCGAGGACCGCGGCCAGCACGAACAGCGTGCGGGCCCACCAGGCCGGGCTGCCCGGGTTCCGGGCGACGTCGAGCCTGCGCTCCCCGCGGGCACGGTGCGCGCGACCGCGGAACCAGAGCCCGACGCCCACGGCGAGCGCCCCCAGCACCAGTGCGGCCCATCCGAGCCCGTGGTGCCCGGCGACGTCGAACACGCGGGCCCAGGCGTTCTCGCCCCACACCTGCGGGACGGCCTCGTACAGCAGCCAGGCGCCGAAGACGAAGAACATCACCGCGGCGCCGATCGAGATGGCCCGCTCCGGGAGCCGCTTGCCGAGCTGGCGCCCGACGACGATGGCCAGCGCGTCCGCGGCGACCATGCCGGCCGTGGACCCGGCCCAGATGCCGATCGACCCGGCGAGGGTGCCGTGCTGGGCGGCCAGGGTGATCGTCGCGAGCATCGTCTTGTCACCGAGCTCGGCGAGGAAGAACGCGACCGACGCGGCGACGACGGCGGATCCGCCGGCCCGCCTGGCCTTGGCCTCCTCGTCCTCGGAGAGGCTGTCACCGCGCAGCGTCCAGGCGCCGAACGCCAGGAAGGCGACCGCGGCGACCAGCGCGATCCAGCCGGTCGGGATCGACGCACCGAGGCCGTAGCCGACGGCGACCGACACGAGGTGGGTCACCGAGGTGGCGATCGTGATCCCGATGAGGACCGGGATCGCGTTGAAGCGCGTCGCGAACGTGAGGGCCATGAGCTGCGACTTGTCGCCCAGCTCGGCCACGAAGATGACGCCGAAGCTGACCGCGAACGCGATCAGGAATCCATCCATGTCCATCCCTCGATCTCGACCGGACCGAGGATGGGTGCCCTCGATCCGGTGTATCCGGATCGAAGGTCTCGCTCGCCTGGTGGTGGTCAGGCCGCTGCGCCCGGGTCGGCCGTCGCAGGACGAGGCGGACCAGTATGTCGAGCGCAGCGTTGGGAGCTACTCCCCTTCGCGTACGAGGAGACGGTACCTCATCGATCCAGAGCGGCTCGACACCTGATGCGCATCCGATGGCGTGACCGCCCTCTCAGCGCCGACCCCCTGCGATGGCTTAGCGTCGCGAACGAGTCGTGTCACCGGTGACCGAGGAGGACCCGTCATGCCCGAGGCCGTCGTCTGTGCCGCCGTCCGCACACCGATCGGGAAGCGGAAGGGTTCGCTGGCCGAGGTCCACCCGGTCGACCTGTCCGCCGCCGTGCTGACCGCCCTGGTCGAGCGGACCGGGATCGACCCCGCCGTCGTCGACGACGTCGTGTGGGGCTGCGTGAACCAGGTCGGCGACCAGGCCGCGCAGATCGGCCGCTACGCCCTGCTCGCCGCGGGCTGGCCGGAGTCGGTGCCCGGGGTGACGGTGAACCGGGCGTGCGGGTCGAGCCAGTCCTCGTTCGACTTCGCGGCCGGGATGGTGCTGGCCGGGCAGTACGACGTCGTCGTCGCCGGTGGGGTGGAGTCGATGACCCGGGTGCCGCTGGGCGCGGGCCGCGACCTGGGGCGTCCCTACGGACCGCTGGTGCGCGAGCGCTACCGCGCCGACCTGGAGTCCGGGGAGTTCCCGAACGGCGACTTCAACCAGGGTGTCGGCGCCGAGCGGATCGCCCGGGACTGGACGCTGTCGCGGACCCGGCTCGACACCTACGCCGCCCGGGCTCACGAGCTCGCCGCCGCCGCGATCGACGCCGGCGCGTTCGACGACCAGCTCGTCGAGGTACCCGGGGCGCCGGGGTTCACCGCCGACGAGGGCCTGCGCCGCGGGACGACCACCGACACCCTGGCCGCGCTGAAGCCGTCGTTCTCCGCGGACGGGGTGATCCACGCCGGGAACAGCTCGCAGATCTCCGACGGCGCGTCGGCGGTGCTGGTCACCACCCCGGAGAAGGCCCGCGAGCTCGGCCTGACCCCGATCGTCCGCTACCACTCCGGGGCCGTGTCCGGCGCCGACCCGCTGCGGATGCTGACCGGCCCCATCCCGGCGACGCAGAAGGTGCTGAAGCGCTCCGGGCTGTCGATCGGTGACATCGGCGCGTGCGAGGTCAACGAGGCGTTCGCGCCGGTCCCGCTGGCCTGGCAGGCCGAACTGGGCGCCGACGACGCCGTGCTCAACCCGCTCGGCGGGGCGATCGCCGTCGGGCACCCGCTGGGCGCCTCGGGCACCGTGCTGCTCACCCGCCTGGTGCACCACATGCGCGACCGCGGGATCCGCTACGGGCTGCAGACCATGTGCGAGGGCGGCGGAACCGCCAACGCGACGATCGTGGAGCTGGTCGCCTAGACCGTCCAGGTTCCGCCCCGTGCTGTGGGTGGGGGTCCTCGGCGGGGCCGCGCTCGCCGCGCCGGGGCCGGGTCGTCACCGTGGGACGGCGCCCTCTCCTGACCAGGGCGTCCCGACCGACCGGCGCGGCCGCGACGGGCACTCTCACCCGATGCCCGAGCGATTCCCAGCGCGGTCACAGGGTCGTCTCAGGGTCGCGGCGCACAGTTGCACCATGACCGAGAACGGGCCGGGAACGGGCGAGCCGTCCGACGGACGGACCTCCACCGCAGGCGGCGCCACCGACCCCGTCCGGCCCGCACCGCGTCACGAGGGGGCGGCCCCCGCCCACCCGACCGGCGACGACGGCACCCGCGCACAGGAGGCGACCACCGTGACCGACACCGACCACCGGCAGCAGGGCGGCAGCCAGGGGCCCCAGACTCCGCCGCCGTGGGCGACGACGAGCAACCCCACGATCCCGGCGTACGGCGCGGGGAGCCCGCCCACCTCGGTCTACCCGCCTTTCCCCCAGCAGGGGCCGGCACCGAAGCCGCCGCGCCGGTTCGGCGCGGGCCTGGCCGCCGTCGCGCTGACGGCCGCCCTGGTCGGCGGCGCGGCCGGGGTCGGCGGTGCCTACCTCGTGCTCGACGGCCCCTCCTCGCAGGCCACGCTGACCAGCGCCCCCGCACCCGGCACCCCGGCCACCCCCGCCGACGGCTCGATCGCCGGCGCCGCGGCCGCGATCACCCCGAGCACGGTGGACATCCAGGTGCGCACCGCGCAGGGTCTCGCCGAGGGCTCCGGGGTCATCCTGACCTCCGACGGCCAGATCCTCACCAACAACCACGTGGTGGCGAACGCCGCCGGCGGCGGCCGGATCACCGTGTCCACCTCCGACGGCAGGCAGTACACCGCGACCGTCGTCGGCACCTCCCCCAGCTACGACCTCGCCGTCATCAAGCTGCAGGGCGCCCGGGACCTCAAGCCCGCCACCCTCGGGGAGTCCTCGAGCGTGCAGGTCGGCGAGCAGGTCGTCGCGAACGGCTCCCCGCAGGGCCTGTCCGGCACCGTCACCGCGGGCATCGTCTCCGCGCTGAACCGGACCGTCACCGCGGGCGGCGACGGCCAGCCCCTGGTCGTCTACAACGGCCTGCAGACCGACGCCCCGATCAACGAGGGCAACTCCGGCGGCCCGCTGGTCAACCTGGCCGGGCAGGTCGTCGGCATCAACTCCGCGATCGCCACCGCCGGCCAGAGCTCCGGATCGATCGGACTGGGCTTCGCGATCCCGGTCGACACGGCCAAGCGGGTCGCCCAGGAACTGATGGACTCCGACGTCGCGACCAAGCCGCAGCTCGGTGTGCAGGGCGCGGTGTCGGCCTCCCGCGGCGCCCCGAGCGAGACCGCGGGCGCACAGATCGCGGCGGTGGAGCCGAACTCGCCCGCGGCGACCGCGGGGATCAAGGCGGGCGACGTGGTCACCAAGGTCAACGAGTACCCGGTGTCGAGCTTCGCGGACCTGATCGCCCGGGTCGGCAACTTCGCCCCCGGCCAGCAGGTCACGCTGACCGTCGGCAGCGGCTCCGGTGCCCGCGAGGTGCCGGTGACCCTGGGCAGCGTGAAGGACACCGCCGCCGCGACCGCCCAGAACGGGGCGCGGACCGTGCCGCAGGACGGCTCCTCCGGCGAGCTGCCGTTCGGCATCAACCCCTTCGGCGACGGCAACTGATGCGATCTCCCCGGGGCGACGCCACGCCCCGGGCACCCACTCCGGCCGGGCGCGACACCCCCTCCCGTCGCGCCCGGCCGGTTCCGTGTGCGCCGGTGGGCCGTCCGGTCTCAGCCGACCCGGTGGCGGGCCCGCAGCCGGGACCGCACCCGTCCGGCCAGCGCCGTGACCCCGGCGACGACGGCCACCAGCCCGACCGCGAGCAGCGCCGCCACCACCGGGGAGTCGGTGAGGTTGCCGGTCAGCACCCCGAGCACGCCGTAGAGCAGCGTCCACAGCACCGCACCGGCCGCGACGGCGGGCACCAGCTTCGCCCAGGTCATCCCCGACACCGCGGCCGCGATCAGGGTCGGCACCCGCCCCGCCGGGGCGACCCGTCCGACCAGCACGACCAGCCAGCCGCGCTCGGCGAACGCGCCGCGCATGCGTTCGATCCGGGCCGCGGTGCGCGCACCACCGAGCCGCCCGCCCGCGACCGCGGCGCGGACCGGGTCACCGGCCAGCCGGGCGACGGCGAAGGTGACGAGGTCACCCAGCAGGGCCGCGGCGAAGGCCAGCAGCAGCACCACCGGCAGCGACAGCGCGGAACTCGTCATCGCCGTCGCGGCGGCGGCACCGACGATCGCGCCGGTCGGCACCACCGGCAGCACCAACCCGAGCAGCACTCCCCCGGCGACGACGAGGTAGGCGATCCGCCCGGCGTCCGGGCTGAGCTCGGCCTCGAGCCAGTCCTGCGCGGGTGCGGCCAGCAGCTGCAGCGCGCTCACGCCGGCGTCCCGACGGCGGCACCGGGCGGGAGCACCAGAGTGCGGGTGGGCAGCCCGGCCGCGGCGACGGCGTCGGCGAAGTCGTGCGGCGGGCGCACGAGCAGCTCCCGCATCCGGGACCCGGTCCGCCCCGGGACCGAGCACAGCCCGGCGACGGCGAGGGTCCCCCAGTGCACCGGCACCGCGACGGCCGGTGCGAGCCGCCGGACGGCCTCGGCGGCGCCGGCCGGGTCGAGGTGCCCCGGCCCCAGGTTCGGGCCCCAGCCCCACACCGGCAGCGCGGCGAGGTCGATCGGACCCTGGGCGGCGACGTCGTCGAGCCCGGGGAACAGCCCGGTGTCCCCCGCGACGTAGACGCGCAGCCCGTCGCCCTCCAGCAGGTGGCCCATCGCGTCGGCCTGCGGTCCGTGGGTGAACCGCGGCCCCCACCGGTGCCCGGAGTGGTCGGCCGGGGTGCCGGTGACGCGCAGCCCGTCGACGACGCGGGTCTGCCCGACGGCGAGCTCGGAGACCCGGGCGACGCCGCGGCGGCGGAGCCAGTCGCCCGCCCCCGTGGGCACCACGACCTCCACCGACCGGGGCAGCCGGCGCAGCGAGGCCAGGTGCAGGTGGTCGGCGTGCAGGTGGGAGATCAGGACCAGGTCGACCCCCGCGGGTCCCGCCGGGTCGACGGCCGGCGCGGTACGGCGCAACGGGCCGACCGAGTTCCCCAGCACCGGGTCGGTGAGGACGGTGCGGCCACCGATCCGCAGTCGCAGGGTGCTGTGGCCGAGGAAGGTCGTCTCCGGCAGGTCCACACCGGCGAGTATCCCCTCAGGCGTTGCCGAGGACCCGGTCGACCGCGATCTGCAGCACCACCCGCCGGGGGTTCGGCCGGGGCTGCTTGTACTCGGCGGCGTAGCGGCGCTCGGCGTCGGCGACCACGTCGGGCTCGTCCCGCACGACGGCACGGCCCTCCAGGGTGGACCAGGTGCGCCCGTCGACGACGGTGACGCTGACCCGGGCCCCGTCCGGTCCGGCCGCGGCGACGTTGCGCGCCTTCTGCGACCCGCCGCTGCAGATCACCCGGGCGGTGCGCTCGGCCACGTCGACGGTCACCCCCACCGGCGCCGCGTGCGGGGTGCCGTCGCGGCGCAGGGTCACCAGGACGCACGGCCGGCGCTGGGACCAGAGCTCGACGAACGCGTCGGAGACGCCGTCGTCGAGCGACCGGCGACGGCGACGGGGCGGGACGGGGGTGGTGGTCACGTCGCCATCCTGGACGTCGCACCGCCCCGGGCGCGCCCGGCGCGCCGAGGAGCCGGTCACTCCGGGCGACACCACTCGCCCCGGTGATCCCCGTACGGGCGACTTGTCTGGCCCCGCCGACCGGGTGTCGCTTCACTCTCCGCCATCGGACAGGGCGTCCCGTTCGCCCCACCGGTCACGAGGATCACGTTCGTCACAGGGAGTGGATCATGACCGCACGTTCGCTCGTCCGCCGCACCGGCGCCGTCGCCGCCACCGTCACCCTCGCCGCGCTCGCCGGGCTCCCGCTGGCCGGGGCGGCGTCGGCCGCGGAACCGGCCGCCACCCCGGTGACGAGCGCCGTCACGGCCCCGGCCCAGGAGGACACCGAGGAGCCGCCGGCCGAGGACCCCACCGACGACGCGACGCCGGCCGACGACGACCCGGACGCCACCGACCCGGACGAGACCGACCCCGAGGAGACGGCGCCCGAGGAGACGACCACGGCTCCGCAGACGACCACTCCCGCGGCCGGTGCTCCCGCCGCCGGGCGGGGCAGCGACCTGGACTGCGTCGACCTCTCCCGCGCCCAGGCCCAGGCGGTGCTCGCCGCCGACCCCTCGGACCCGAACAACCTGGATCGCGACGGCGACGGCCGGGCCTGCGAGGGCCCGGACCTCGTCGCGGCCGCCGGCACCGGGCAGGTGCGCGCGGTCCCCGGCGGCGGTGTCGAGGCCGGTGACGGCTCCGGCGGCGCCGGGGTCGACCCGACGGTGTTCCTGCTGGTCGGGACCGGTGCGGTCCTCGCCGCCGGGGCGGGTGTCGTCGTGTGGAGCGGGCGCCGCACCGGCCGCGCGTCGCTCCCCCTGACCACCCGCCACTCGTGACCCGCACCCCCGCGCACACCGGTCCGCCGGGCACGAGGCCGGTCGGACGCGGGCGCTGCGGCCCCGCGTGCGGGGCCGGTCCGCGGGAGCTGCCCGGGCCGCACGGCCGCCGCGGGCCGCGCGGGGTGCGACGGGTGTGGTGGGGGGTGCTCGTCGTGCTGGCGCTGGCCGTGCCGCTCGGGGCGCCGCCGGTGGCGATCGGCGGAACGGTTCCGCCGCTGCCCACGAGCACGCTCCGCCCGGCGGCGGCCCCGCTGCCGCCGTCGGACCCGGTGCGGGTGCGGGCGACCTCGATCGGGCTCGACAGCGGGCTCGTCCCGCTCGGCCTGACCGGGCGGGGGACGCTGGAGGTGCCACCCGACGGTGCCGCCACCGGCTGGTACACCGGCGCCCCCGCGCCGGGCTCCCGGGGGCCTGCGGTGCTCGCGGCACACGTCGACTGGGACCACGAGCCGGGCCCGTTCTTCCGGCTGCACGCCCTCGCCCCCGGTGACCTGGTGTCGGTCGACCGCGCCGACGGCACCACCGCGACCTTCGAGGTCCAGGCCGTCCGTCGCTATGCCAAGGACCGCTTCCCCACCGCGGCCGTCTACGGCGATCTGCCCGGCGCGGGCCTGCGGATGATCACCTGCGGTGGGACGTTCGACCGGGGCGTGCGCAGCTACACCGACAACGTGGTGGTGCTCGCCTCGCTGGTCGACCCGGGCCGCGGCCCGGTGTAGACGCCGGTCGGCCGGAACCGCAGGCCGGGCTCGGCGTACTCCTCCAGGGCGTGCGCCACCCAGCCGACGGTCCGGGCGCAGGCGAACAGCAGCTCGCCGGCGTCGGGGCGCAGGTCGTGGGCGTGCATCAGCGCGGCGAGCGCGAGGTCGACGTTCGGGGCGGGGCCGTCCCCACCCCGGTCCATCCCCGCGACGACGGCGTCGACGCAGGCCACGACGCGGTCCGCGGCCGGGTCCGCGCGGAGCCGGTCGAGCAGCACCGTCGCGCGCGGGTCGGCGCCCCGGTACACCGAGTGCCCGAAGCCCGGAACCCGCTCGCCGGCCCGCAACCGCTGGGCGAGCGCGCCGGACGGGTCGTCCCGGGCCTCGGCGAGGAAGCGGTGGGCGAGCCCGCTGACCAGTCCGTGTCGAGGCCCGTCCAGGGCGCCGAGCCCGGCTGAGACGACGGCGTGCACGTCGGCCAGGGTGCTCGCGGCGACCCGGGCGGCGACCGTCGACGACGCCAGGCCGTGGTCGGCGAGCAGGACCAACGCGGCGCGGACGTGCCCGGCCGTCGCCGGCGCGGGTGCCCGGCCCGGGTCACGCAGGAGCGCCGGCAGCAACCGCTCCGCCAGGTCGGCCGGTCCGGACCCCGGGTCCCCGGCGAGTGCGGTCACGACCGTCCCCAGCAGCGCCGACGCCGTCGCCACCACCGCGCCCGGCCGGGCGGTGGCACGCAGCGGGTCGGCGGCGGCCACCGCGGCGACGGCGAGCCGGAACCGGTCGGTCGCCCGTGCCCCGGCGGGGGCGGCGGCGAGCACGGCGCGCGCCGGGGCGAGCAGGTCCGGGGCGGCGTCGAACGACACCCGGCCCGGGACCTCCCACAGCAGCGCGGCGACCTGCTCGAGGTCCGCCGACCCCGCGAGCGCCGGCGCCGCCACCCCGCGGAACCACGGCCCCCCGTCGGCGACGAGTGTGATCCGCGTCCTGATGCGCTCGACCGTCCCGGACGGTTCCCCCGCCTCCCGGCCGCGCGCGGCGAGGGCCTCCACCTCGTCCTGGGCGAACCGGCTGCCCCGCCGCTGCGCGCCGCGCACGCTGGTCAGCAGCCCGCGGCTGGCGTAGGCGTAGACGGTCTCCCGCTTCACGCCGAGGCGTTCCGCGGTCTCGGCGACGGTCAGGTACTCCACGAGATGGACCGTATCAACATTGATCCGATCAATATTGACAACGATTCCCGACGGGCGGACGGTCCGGTCATGACCAGCACCGACAGCACCGGCACCGCCGCCCCGCAGGTCCCACCGGGCCTGCGCGGCGTCGCCGTCACCACTACCCGGATCGGGGACGTCCGCGGGGACGAGGGCTTCTACCACTACGGCCCGTACTCCGCGGTCGACCTCGCGCGCACCCGCACCTTCGACGACGTGTGGTTCCTGTTCGTCCACGGCCGCCTCCCGGGCACCGCCGAGCTCGCGAAGTTCACCGCTACCACCGCGCAGCGCCGGGCCCTGCCCGACGCCGTCGCCGCGCAGCTGCCCGCGATCGCCGAGGCCTGCGGACCCGACCTGCTCGCCGGGCTGCGCACCGCCCTGTCGCTGCTCGGCCCGCAGCACGGGATGCGGCCGCTCTGGGACGACCCGACGGCGGGCCCCCGCGACGCCGCGACCGTCTGTGCCGCGACACCGACCGTCCTCGCCGCGCTGCACCGGCTGCGTCACGGTCTCGACCCGGTCGCCCCGCGCACCGACCTGTCGTCGGCCGCGAACTGGCTGTGGATGCTGGCCGGCGCCGAGCCCGCGCCGGCGCACGTCCGCGCGCTCGACGCCTACCTCGTGGCGACGGTGGACCACGGCTTCAACGCCTCCACCTTCACCGCCAGGGTGGTCGCCTCCACCGGCGCCGACGTCGCGTCCTGCGTGGTCGCCGCGCTCGGCGCGTTCGCCGGGCCGCTGCACGGGGGCGCCCCCGACCGCGCGCTGGAGAGCCTCGACGCGATCGACCGTGACGCCGGCGGCTCGCCGGAGCGCTGGGTGGCCGACCGGCTCGCCGCGGGGATGCGGATCATGGGGTTCGGCCACGCCGTCTACCGCGGGCCGGACCCGCGCTCGGCGCTGCTGCGCGAGGTGGCCGCGGAGCTGGGCGGACCGCTGCCCGCGCGGGCCGCCGACGTCGAACGGCGGGTCGCCGCCACCCTCGCCGAGCTGCGTCCGGACCACCCGCTGTTCGCGAACGTGGAGTTCCACGCGGGCGTGGTGATGGAGGGCTGCGGGATCCCCCGCAGCATGTTCACGCCGACGTTCGCGGTCAGCCGGGTCGTCGGCTGGTGTGCACACGTGCTGGAGCAGGCCGCGCAGCGCCGGCTGATCCGCCCCTCCGCGGTCTACGACGGCCCGCCGCCGCCCGAGCCGGTCCCCCCGCGCGCGGAGTGACCCGGCTTGCCGGACGGGTGACCGGCGTGCTCATCTGATGGGTGACTCCCGCTTCGGCGGGGGTCCGCCGTCAGCACGATCCGTCACCCCACCACGGAGGTCGAGTGTTCCGGGCACGCCGTCCGCACCAGCAGCCCGAGAGCACCCACCCCGGGGGAACCGCACCGGCGCCGCCGCGCCCCGGCGTCGCGATCGCCGTCCTGGCCTCCTGCGGACTGCTCGTCTCACTGGTCCAGACCATGGTCGTGCCGCTGCTGCCGCGGTTCCCGGAGCTGCTCGACGTCAGCGGGTCGACGGCGTCGTGGCTGATCACCGCCAACCTCGTCGCCGGCGCGGTGTCGGCGCCGGTGCTGGGGCGGCTCGGCGACATGTTCGGCAAGCGCCGGATGCTGCTCGTGGCGCTCGGCCTGGTCGGGGCGGGGTCGCTGCTCGGCGCGCTGGCGCCCGGGATCGAGCTGCTGCTCGTCGCCCGAGTGCTGCAGGGCGCCGCGTTCGGCGTGATCGCGCTCGGGATGAGCCTGATGCGCGACGTCCTGCCCGCCGACCGGGTCGGGTCCGGGGTCGGGCTGATGTCGTCCTCGCTCGGCTTCGGCGGGGCCATCGGGCTGCCGATCACCGGCGTCGTCGCCCAGTTCGCGAGCTGGCGCTGGCTGTTCGCCGGGGCCGCGGTGCTCGGCGTGCTGCAGATCCTGCTGGTCCGGCGGCTGGTGGCCGAGTCACGGCTGCGCACCGGCGGCCGGTTCGACGTGCCGGGGGCGTTCGGTGTCGGCGGGGCACTGGTGTGCCTGCTGCTGGCGATCTCCAAGGGCGACGACTGGGGCTGGACGTCGGCGACCGTGCTCGGCCTGTTCGCCGGCACCGTGGTGCTGGTCGCCGCGACCGCCTGGTACGAGCTGCGCGTCCCCGCGCCGCTGGTGGACCTGCGGGTCTCGGCACGGCCCGCCGTGCTGCTGACCAACCTCGCCTCGGTGCTGGTGGGCTTCGCGATGTTCGCGGGCTTCGTGCTCGCCACCCAGATCCTGCAGGCCCCGGTCTCGACCGGCTACGGGTTCGGGCTCTCGCTCGTCGTCGCCGGGCTGGTGCTGCTGCCGATGGGCGGGTCGATGGTGGTGTTCTCCTCGGCCTCGGCCCGGCTGTCGCGGCTGCGGGGCCCGCGCACCACCCTCGTGGTCGGCACGCTGCTCCTCGGGGCGGGCAACTTCGCCTTCGCCGCGATGCCCTCGACGGTGCCGCTCCTGATGGCCGCCTCGACCGTGGCCGCGGTCGGCGCCGCGCTCGCCTACTCGGCGATCCCACTGACGATCATGCGGGCGGTGCCGGAGTCGGAGACCGCCGCGGCGAACAGCCTCAACACCCTGGCCCGGCAGCTCGGCACGAGCTCGTGCACCGCGGTCGTCGCCGCGGTGACGGCGACCTACGTGCTCGGCGACGGCGGACCGCCCTCGGCCACGGCGTACACGATCTCCTTCGTCGCGGCGGGCGCCGCCGGGCTGCTCGCCACGGTCCTGGTGCTGCTCACGCCCGCGCCGAAGGCGGAGACCGTCGCGGCCCCGGCCCCGGCGACCGCCCACGGCTGAACACCGGAGTTCCCCGGAACGGTGTCCGGGAATTCGGGATCGCATTCCGCAGTCGCATTCCCACCGTGCGCCGCCGGGCGGCCGCCGCGGCTCCCGCGTACGACCGTCCACATCGGAGGACGAGCCCCGTCCTCCCCCGTTCGGACGATGGCGCGCACCCCGGAGCGCGGGTGACGATCACCGCGCGGACTGTGACGCCGACGACCATGCCCCCGTCGGCGTGTGCACGTGCCGGGACCGACCGGCCACGCCCGGTGATCGTTCCACTGTGGACCAGCCCGCCCGTCAACCTGCGGGCCTGCGGAGCTCTTTCCGAGAACCGGCGAGTAGACCGACCGGTAACATTCTCGCCGGTAACAGTCGGAGTTGACCAACCATCCGTGAGAGCGCACACTCGGCGGCTGGATCACATTCCGATCGTGACTGTTCATCGATAGCGTTGCAGGCACCGCAACCGATCCGATCGACCAGGCCGCACCGCGTCCCGCCTGGCGATTCCGCCGGTCGTCGCCGCTGCTGGAGGTCGTCACATGAAACCGTTCGTGGTCAACAACCACGACCGACTGGTCTTTCCCGCCAATTTTCTCGGTGAACTCGATTTTTCCGTCATCGACGATCTGGAACAGTTCACGGCCATCGTCGGTCGCGATTTCGGGGCAAAGGCGCCCACCGGCACCGACATCCTGGAGCGGGTCACCAACGGTGCCTACGAGAGTCGCTTCGCGCTGCTGCGCGACATGAGCCAGAACCTGTTCTGGGTCAACCGGTACACGCTCACCATGTTCGAGAAGCGCCCGACCCGCTGGCGTGACCTCCCCCGCCACCGCGCCGACGTCTTCCTCCCGCTGCTCACCCCCTGGCGCGACGGCGACAAGAAGATCCGGGCCGTCGCCGACGCCTTCGCCGCGCTCCCCACCACCTGGGACGAGGAGACCGAGCGCCGCATCTTCGACCTCCTCTTCGACGTCTACGGCAACCGCCGTCCACCACGCGACCGAGCTGCCCGCGGTCAAGCCGACCGTCGAACAGTTCCTCACCACGCCCGGCGCGCAGACCTTCGTCGTGCCCCACCACGACCCGGACTACCCAGTCTTCTCCTTCACCGAGATCCTCGACGCGCACGCCGAGCGCCCCGAGCTCGAGGCCCTGACCCGGTGGGCGATGGTGCTGCACAACCAGTACCCCTGGGACCGTGCCTCCACCGAGCTGCGCACCGCCGAGGAGATCGGCGACGACGAGTACGTCATCGCCTTCCACCCGCGCAACCGCGACGTCGAGCAGTTCCTGGACCGCGCCACTGGCGCCCGTCCGGCGCGGCGCGGCCGGCTCTCCACCAGTCCGACCCGGTCGAGCCCGTCGCCCCGCTGCCCCCGATCCGGGTGCGCGAGGCGTTCGCGGTGCAGCCGAAGGTGGAGGCCCTCGCCGTCGTCCGGGGTGAGCACGTCTGCTCCAACGACGACGTCGTCCGCAACTCCGCGTTCTCCTGGTCACCGATGAGCGCCGACGAGATCGCCGCCAAGACGGCATCGACCAGCGCCGCTACACCGAGCTCGACATCGAGGACCTGGCCTGGGCCGCAGCGGTCCGCGCGCTTGAGCACTCCGGCCGCGACCGCTCCGAGATCGGCGCCGTGCTCGTCGCCACCTGCACCAGCGAGCGGCTCATCCCGTCGCTGTCGACGTGGCTGTCCGGTCGCCTGGGCCTGCTGCAGACGCACTGCTCGGCCGACATCATCGCCGCCTGCGCCGGGCTGCCCTACGGCCTGTCCGAGGCCGTGCGCCAGCTGCAGGAGGTGAACGGCCGGTCCTGCTGGTCTGCGTCGAAAAGTCTCCGACAAGATCGGCAACGTCCGCACCTCGCGGATGATCTTCGGCGACGGCGCGGCCGCGATGGTCATCGCCCCGGCCGCCGAGGGCGAGCGCGGCGACGTCGACCTGCTGCAGACCTACGCGTCGGGCCCGGACACCCAGGTGAACTCGATCATCTGGCCGAACCCGGAGTTCGACAACGACATCACCGTCTACGGCCCCGAGGTCAAGGCGCTGGTCGCCCGCTACCTGGCGCAGATGATCGACGAGCTCACGAGCAGGCCGGACCCGACGGCGAGGGCACGATGCTCGACGCGGTC
>NZ_JAHLJA010000013.1:0-3219 GCF_020496245.1 Pseudonocardia sp. ICBG601
GGGGGAGACCCACTTCGGCCCGCGCGATGTGCCGCTGCTCGACACCCTCGAGGGCTGGACCGTGCACGTGCCCGGGCACGCCGACGAGGCCGAGGCGCAGCTGCGCGCCGCCCTGCCGGCGACGACCGGGTCTACGTCGGCTGTCGGGTGGCGTCCAACGCGCGGCCGTACGGCACCGGGCCGTCGATGACGGTGCTGCGCCGCGGGGGCCGGGGGACGGTCGTCGCCGTCGGGCCGCTGGCGGACCGGACGCTGGCCGCCGTCGAGGGGGCTCGACGTCACCGTGCTCTACGCGCCGACCGTGCGCCCGTTCGACGCGGCCACGCTGCGCGCCACGCTGTCCGAGCCGGACGTCGTGCTCGTCGAGCCCTACCTGGCCGGGACCTCGGTGCGGCCGGTGGCCGAGGCGCTGCACGACGTGCGGCACCGGGTGCTCGGGCTCGGGGTCGGCGCCGCCGAGCTGCGCCGCTACGGCAGCCCGGAGGACCACGACGCCGCGCACGGCCTGGACGTCGCGGGCATCCGGCGATCGGTGACGCGGTTCCTCTCGTAGGGTCGGGGCCGTGCGTCTGGCCACCTGGAACGTGAACTCCGCGAAGTCCCGGCTGCCGCGGCTGCTGCCGTGGCTCGACGAACGGGCACCCGACGTCGTCTGCCTGCAGGAGACCAAGCTCTCCGACGACGACTTCGCCGCGAGCTTCGACGAGGCCCTGGCCGAGCGCGGCTACGCGAGCGCGCACCACGGCCAGGGCCGCTGGAACGGCGTCGCCCTGCTGTCGCGGGTCGGGCTCGACGACGTCGTGCGCGGCCTGCCCGACGAGCCCGTCTTCACCGAGGGCGGGCTGGCGGAGCCGGACGCGCGCGCCGTCACCGCCACCTGCGGCGGGCTGCGGGTCACCTCGGTCTACGTGCCGAACGGCCGCAGCCCGGAGGACCCGCACTACGCCTACAAGCTGCGCTGGCTCGCCGCGCTGCGTGACCAGGTCGCGGCGGGCGACCCGGACTCGACGGTGGTGGCCGGGGACGTCAACATCGCCCCCACCGACGACGACGTCTGGGACCGTTCCCTGTTCGACGGCGCCACCCACGTCACCCCCGACGAGCGGGCCGCGCTCGCCGCGCTGCTCGGGACCGGGCTGCGCGACGTCCTGCGCGAGCGCTGGCCCGACGAGCGCGTGTTCAGCTACTGGGACTACCGGGCCGGCCGGTTCCACCAGGACCAGGGGATGCGGATCGACCTGGTGCTGGCCGGGTCGGGCCCGGCCGACCGTCGCGCGGCGGTGTGGGTGGACCGCAAGGCGCGCAAGGGGAAGTCGCCCAGCGACCACGCCCCGGTCGTCCTGGACCTCGACGAGGCCCCCGACGGCGACGTCGGCCCGGTCGTCCCTCCGCCGTCGGCCCGGCGCCGCTCAGCCGTCGGCGATAGCCACTCGCCGCCCGCGTGGGGACCCGTCGTGTGGTTCGAGTTGCAACCTTCGGAGCAAGCCGATAGCCCATCAGGCGTACACCGCTCTCTCCGGGGGATGACTCGCATGATGCGTACGACCACGAACCACCCGCGCCGGATCAGCCGCACCGTCGGTGCCGCCGTCGCCGCGGCCGCGCTCGTCGGGCTGACCGCCTGCGGTGGCGAGACGCCGCAGGTGCCGAACCTGCCCGACAACCTCCCGCAGGTCCCGGGCGTCGGCGACCCGCGCCAGGCGTTCGGCGACGCGCACCAGAAGGCCCTCGGCCTCGCCGCGCTCGGCGGCATCGGCCTGGAGCAGGGCGTCGGCGACAAGGTCAACGCACACCATGCCGACGCCCTGGCGGGCCTGGAGCCGGGCGCGTTCCTCGGCGTCGAGGTCGTCCCAGGCGTGCTGGTACTGGTTCACCGAGTACGGCCGTAGGTCTCGGTGAGCCCGTACACGTGCACGATCCGGAACCCCATCCGCTCCATCTGCAGGATCGGGTCGGCGACGGCGGCGCCCCCGCCGTGGTGATCACCAGCTGGTAGCCCCAGGGTGACGGCCTCGGCGCGTTCAAAATCGTCGTGACGACGGTCGGGGCGCCGTTGAGATGGGTGACGCCGTGCTCGCCGATCAGCCGCCAGATGGGTCGCCCCGGACCTCGCGCAGGCAGACGTGGGTGCGCCCGATCGCCCGATCGCGTCACCCACGGGGTGCACCAGCCGTTGCAGTGGAACATCGGCAGCGTCCACAGGTAGACGCTGTCCGCGGTGTGCCCGGAGTGGACGATCTCGCCGAAGGAGTTCAGGTAGGCACCGCGGTGGTGGTACTCGGACGCCCTTCGGGTTGCCGGTCGTCCCCGAGGTGTAGTTGATCGTGATGGTGGCGCGCTCGTCGTCGACGGCCCAGGGCCGCGGGTCGTCCGAGCCGCGGGCGAGCAGGTCGGCGTAGCTGGTCCGGAGCCGACGCCGTCGCCGGGCGCCGCAGGGTCGACGACGGTGACGATCTCGCGGACCGTGGCCAGCTCGTCGGCGACCGGGCGGACCGTCTCGTACAAGGAGGGACGGCGTCGACGACCAGCACCGTGGCCGCCGAGTGGTCCAGGATGTAGCGGACCTCCTCGGTCGACAGCCGCGTGTTGATCGCGACCAGGACCGCGCCGGCGAGCGGCACCGCGAAGTGCGCGGACGAGCATCTCCGGGACGTTCGGCAGCAGGTAGGCGACCCGGTCACCGGGCTCGACGCCCGACGCGGCGAGTGCGTTCGCCACCCGGGTCGCCTCCGCCGCGAACTCGGCGTAGGTGTGCCTGCGGTCGCCGTAGACGATCGCCGTGGACTCCGCGAACACCTCGGCCGAGCGGCCCAGGAAGGCCAGCGGGGTGAGCGGGGTGGTCCAGACGTCGGTCGTCGCGCCCTGTGTCACGGTCGGCTCCTTCGCAGGCGGTGCACTCGTTCGCCGCGATCCTGCTCGCCGCGAGGAGTGCCCCGGCAACCTGCGCCGGCTCGGTCCCGGCGCTGGGCTCAGCCCTCGATCGTGATGGCGGCCTTGGGGCAGCTCCGTGCCGCCTCCTCGACCTTCGGCCGCAGCGACTCGCCGGGTTCTCGTCGAGGATGTAGAGGTAGTCGTCGTCGCGCACCTCGAAGACCTCCGGCGCGACACCCATGCAGACCGCGTGCTCTCGCAGCGGTCGAAAATCCACGATGACCTTCATGACAGTCCATGGTGCCCCGCCGGGACGACGCCGCAGGACTGAGGGCCCCCTGACCTGCG
>NZ_JAHLJA010000014.1:0-12474 GCF_020496245.1 Pseudonocardia sp. ICBG601
GGCAGCGTAGGTCTCGCCCTTACGCAGGTAGGCGAGCACCAGCAAGGCCTGCCGACCGGCTGAGAGCCGGCGCCAGCGTGTTCCACGCTGACGCCGATGCCCCCGGAGAAGATCGCAGATCACGGACGCTACGGCTGGACACGTTCATCCCGGATGGGTAGGACAGCAACGGGGCTCCTGGCAGACGACGGTTCGACACCCATCCGTCTACCAGGAGCCCCACCCCGGCCGGCCTTCACGCCCCTGACCAGCACAAACGTCAGGTGAAAAAGGCTCACTGGCCGAACTCAGCCGCTGCCTGGCTCCCGGTGGCGCACTGCTTTTCTCTGTTCACCACCCGATCAACGGCTGGGCGCTGTGCGACAAGGCCGACTACCACCGGACCGAGCAAGTCCACGAGACGTGGGACCTAGACGGCCAGGAGGTCACCGCCACGCTGTACCGGCGCCCGGTTTCAGCGATCTTCGGGCCGCTTCTGGACGCGGGCTACATCGTCGACGCTGTCGAGGAGCCACAGCCGGTTGCTGATGCTCCACTGCCCGAGGGACTGAGAACGACACTTCGAACGGCCCCCGTCTTCCTCTTCGTCCGAGCCCGGCGCCCTGCTCGCAGCCTCGCGTAAGGGCAGCCGCAGCGGCTCGCGGCCGGGTAACCGGCACCGACGGCCACGCCCGGGGCCGGAGGTAGAGGGTCGGACGGCGGGACCGGCGTGGCCGGCCCCGCGCGGCCGAAGGCGGCGCCTTGACGACTCGCACGTCACTGTCAGGAAGATCAGTGACCAGCTCGGGCGACTCCGAGACCTGCGGATTGTGTGGGCCCCCGGGGGATCGAACCCCGAACCCGCGGATTAAAAGTCCGCTGCTCTGCCGATTGAGCTAGAGGCCCCGGCCCTCCCCCGCGCCCCGTGCTCGCCCGGCGGAACCTGAGGAAATCCTACAGTCCGTGAGCATCGCCGCCCGCGCTCCACACCCCATGTCGCACAGGATCGTGAGGACGAACGGTCGACGGCCGTCGAGCGACCCGTGAGGCCCCTTCCCGACCACGACACCCGTCCGGGCGTACCGGCCCACGACGACGCGCCCCGAAACCGCACATCTCCGACACTGACGATCATGAAGCGTCCCGTGCTCCTGCTCATGACCGCGTTCCTGCTCACCGCCTGCGGCGGGCAGTCACCGGCCGCGGAGACCCAGGTGTCCGCGAGCTTCGCCCGGGCGGCGAGGGGCCGGCGTTCACCTACGACCCGGCGCTCGTCCCGGTCGGTTCGACCGTCGCGGTCACCCACACCGAGCAGGACGGTGCCACCGTCGCCACCCTCCGCGTGACCGGGCTGCTGCCGAACCGGACCTACGGCGCCCACGCGCACACGCAGCCCTGCACCGCGGCCTCCGGTGCCGACGCGGGCCCGCACTTCCAGTTCTCCGAGGACCCGGTGACACCGAGCGTCGACCCGTCCTACGCCAACCCGATGAACGAGATCTGGCTCGACGTCACCACCGACGCGAACGGCGCGGGCGAGTCGACCGCCACCGTCCCGTGGGTCTTCCCGGACGACCGGCGGGCGGAGTCCGTCGTCCTGCACGAGAAGCCGACCGCCTCCCACGCCGGGCATGCGGGCACCGCGGGCGGACGCCCCGCCTGCGTCACCGTCGACTTCTGAGAGCGTGTTTGAAATGGTGGGTGTGTCGGGATGGTCGACACGGCTGGGGTGCTCCATCGTGGTCGGCATGCAGGAACGACCGCGCCGGTACCCCTCGGACACCAGTGATGCCCAGTGGGTGGTGATCGAGCCGTTGTTACCGCCGCTCGCGCGGCGGGGGCGGCCTGTTGCTCATGCTCGTCGGGACGTGCTGGACGCGATCTTGTATGTCGTGCGGACCGGGTGTGCCTGGCGGGCGTTGCCGGTGGACTTCCCGCCCTGGCAGACCGTCTACTGGTACTTCAACCAGTGGGAACAGCAGAAGGTCACCGAGAAGATCCTCCCGGTCGTGCGGGGGCAGTTACGTATCGCCGAGGGCCGTGATCCGGAGCCGAGTGCGGGGATCATCGATTCCCAGTCGGTCAAGGGCGCCGACACCGTCGGCCAGGACTCCCGCGGCTACGACGCCGGGAAGAAGACAGGCGGACGGAAACGGTTCATCGTGACCGACACCCTCGGTCTGCTGCTGACCACGATGGTGTGCTCGGCCTCGGTACAGGACCGCGACGGCGCCAAGCCGATCCTGCTCAACCTCTACCTGCGCACCAGGGTGCGGTTCGTCTACGCCGACGCCGGCTTCGCCGGGCGACTGCTCGACTGGGCCGCCACGATCCTGCAGACAACGATCGAGATCATCCGCAAGCCACCCGAGCAGCGCGGATTCACCGTCCTCCCACGAAGGTGGGTGGTCGAACGGACCCTGGCCTGGCTCACCGCACACCGACGCCTGGCCCGAGACTACGAACGCCACCCCACCACATCCGAAGCCATGATCCGCTGGGCCGCGATCAACACCATCACCCGCCGCATCGCCCGTGGATACCCCGCCACCCGCCAGCAGAAACACACGACACCCTCAACCCACTAGAATTTCCAAACACGCTCTGAGCGACGCCGAGGTCGGCGCCGTCCCGCGCGCCTGGGACACTGGTGGGCGTGACCGTGTTGGACAGCGTCCGCGACGCGCGGACGGACACCCCTGCCCGCCGTGACCGCGTGCTGCCGCCGTTGCGCATCGGCCCGTTCGAGGTCGACACCCCTGTGGTGCTCGCGCCGATGGCCGGCATCACCAACCCCGGGTTCCGTCGCCTGTGCCGCGAGCAGGGCGCCGGCTACTACGTCTGCGAGATGATCACCGCTCGCGGGCTGGTCGAGAAGAATCCGCTGACGTTCCGCATGATCGCCTTCGACGCGGACGAGCACCCCCGCTCGATGCAGCTCTACGGCGTCGACCCGGCGTCGATGCAGCGTGCCGCGGAGATGATCGTCGAGCGCAACCTCGCCGACCACATCGACATGAACTTCGGCTGCCCGGTCCCCAAGGTCACCCGGAAGGGCGGCGGGGCGGCACTGCCGTTCAAGCGGGAGCTGTTCCGGCGGATCGTGCGGGCCGCGGTCACCGGCGCCGGCGACCGACCGGTCACCGTCAAGATGCGGATCGGCATCGACGACGAGCACCAGACCCACCTCGAGGCCGCGCGGATCGCCGTGGACGAGGGCGCGGTCGCCGTCGCGCTGCACGCGCGCACCGCCGCGCAGCGCTACTCGGGCACCGCGGACTGGGACGAGATCGCCCGGCTGCGCGACGCCGTCCCTGCGCACGTTCCGGTGCTGGGAAACGGCGACATCTTCTCCGCGCAGGACGCGCTGGACATGGTCGCCCGGACCGGCTGCGACGGCGTCGTGGTCGGCCGGGGCTGCCTGGGGCGGCCGTGGCTGTTCGGGGACCTGGAGGCCGCGTTCGCCGGCCGCGAGCTGCCGGCGCCGCCGAACCTCGGCCAGGTCGCGGCGACGCTGCGCCGGCACGCCGTCCTGCTGTGCGAGCACATGGGCGACCACAAGGGCATCCGCGACGTCCGCAAGCACATCGCGTGGTACCTCAAGGGCTTCCCGGTCGGCCCGGAGCTGCGGCGCAGCCTCGGCATGGTGGAGTCGATCGACCACCTCGACGAGCTGCTGTCCGGGCTGGACCCGGACGAGCCGTTCCCGGCCGAGGCCGACGGGCCGCGGGGGCGTCAGGGCTCACCCGGTCGCGTCGTGCTGCCCGAGCACTGGCTCGACGACCCGGACGACCCGTCGATCCCCTTCGGGGCGGACGTGGAGCACTCCGGAGGTTGATCGCGGCGGCCCCGGGGCGAAACGCGTTACCCCGACCCGGGGAACCACGGCGCCGAACGGGTGCCGACGACCCCGTACGCCTCAAGCGTCGCAGGGGTGTCACCGATGAACAGTCCCAGTGGCGCCGGAACGGCACGACGACGGGGAGGTGGATCATGACCGACACCGCATGGACGGTGCGCAGGCTCGTGCGGTCCGCCCGCCGCGTCGGCACGACGCCGCCCGCCCAGGGGCCCGAGGCCCCGGACGACGACGACCTCGCCCCCGCCTCACCCGCGGCCCGCGCGGCCCTGCACACCGCGGCCGCCGAGCGGCTCGCCGAGCACCACCGCTACGAGCAGGCCTACCTGCACCTGCGCGAGGCCGTCCGGCTCCTGCACGGCCTCAGCGCGCCGAGCCCGGCCGACGAGCTCGACCGGCTCCGCCGCGAGCACGCCGAGGCCCGGGAGCAGAGCCGCCGCGACAGCCTGACGGCGTCGTACAACCGCCGTTACCTCGACGAGCGGCTGATCGACCTGCTCGCCGCGGGCACCGACCTGCCCGTCTGCCTGGCGCTCGCCGACATCGACCACTTCAAACTGGTCAACGACACCCACGGGCACCCGTTCGGGGACCGGGTCCTGCAGCGGATGGTGCTGGAGCTGGGCCGGGCCCTGCCACCCGGCGCGTTCTGCGCCCGCTACGGCGGCGAGGAGTTCGCGCTGGTGCTGCCCGGGCTGACCGCCGAGGAGGGCGTCGCGGCCTGCGAGACCGCCCGCGAGCGCGTCGCCGCGCACGACTGGACCGACCTGCACCCGGACCTGCGGATGACGATCAGCATCGGCGTCGCCCGGTCCCGTCCGGGCGACGACGACGTCGAGGCCCTCGTCACCGAGGCCGACGTGCTCCTCTACACGGCCAAGCAGGCGGGACGGAACGCCGTCGCCCACCGCGACGCCGACGGCCGGGTGACCTTGGCCGGGGCGGCAGCCGGACGCAGGTCGATCCCCCAACCGGAGCAGGGCGCGTCGCGCCCCGCGCCACCCGCGTCGGTCCGAGCCGAATAAGATCGGCCGTGCGGTCCCCGCGGCCGCACGATCCGGAAGGGCGCGTCCCCCACCCCGCGCCCCGTCACGCGCGTCCGCTCCGGCGGTCGCGACGAGGAGGCCCGGTGCAGGACGGCGACGACGAGGTGCGCCGGTCCCGGCGTACGCGTCGGCGCCCGGACGACGCGGGCCCGCCCGCGCCCCCCGCACCGCAGGGCCCTCCCGGACCACCCGTCCCGCCACCCGGCGCGCACCCGTCGGGCCCGCAGCGGCGCCCCGGTGCGCACCCGTCCGGGGCCCAGCCGTCCTCAGCCCAGCCCTCCGGGGCCCAGCCGCGCCCCGGCTCCGGGCCGCATCCGTCCGGGCCACAGCCGCGCCCGGCGACCGGCGCACACCCATCGAACCCACAGCCGCGCCCAGCAACCGGCGCACACCCGTCGCAGCCGCAGCCGCGACCGGCCGACGCCCCGCCGGGGCCGGTCGCCCCGACCGGCGTGCGACGCGTGCGCGGCGGGCCCGTACCGCGCCGTCCCGGTGAACCGCCCGCGCCGCAGCGTCCACGTCCGCGTGACGGTGCCGCGCCCGCCCCGTCGCGCCCCACCCCGGCGCCACCCCCGGGCGGCACCCCGCGCCCGCCGTCGCCCATCGCTCCCGGTGGCGCCGGCGCCCGGCCCGCCCGCACCCTCGCGGAGGCGCCGGAGACCGCGCGTCCCGCCACCCCGGCCACCGGAACCGGTCCGGGAACCCGGGCGACCCCGGCCGCCGCAGCGCGCCCTGGCTCCAGGAGCGGAGGGGCCACCGGGAGCACCGGGGTCGCCGGGAGCACCGGGGTCGCCGCCACCGCGGAGGCCGGACGGGCCGGGGCGGGCGCGGCGCCGTCGCGCCCCGCACGCCGCGGCGCCGCGGACTCGCGCGTCACCGAGGTCGTCGACGCGCTGGTGCCGCGCCGCCGCCGTCGTCGCTACCGGGACGACCCGCCCGTCGCGGACACCTCCACGGCGGAGGAGGCCGCGCCGGACGAGGCCGTCCCCGGCTCCGCGGAGCCGGAACCGGTAGGCACCCCGCCACCGGCCCGGCTCGACCCCCGCGCCCGTGCGCTGCGGATCGGCGCGGCGGCGGCCGCGGTGCTCGTCCTGGTCACCACCGCCTTCGGGTTCGCCGGGCGCAGCGAGGTCCACGCCGGTGTCCGCGACGTCGTCGCCCTCGCCCCGGACACCGACGCGATCCTCGATGCCGACACCCAGGCCGATGACCAGAACGTCCTGGTGCTGGGTCTGCAGGCCGACCGCGCGAGCACCGCGGAGTCCGCGCGCACCGACACGGCGGTGCTGGTCCACCGGCCCGCGGGCGGCGGCCCGGCCGTCACCCTGTCGATCCCCGCGACGCTGGAGGTCTCCCGGCCGCCGTGCCGGCGCTTCGACGCCGCGACCGGCACCTACGGCGGCACCGTGCCCGCGGAGTCCCGGACCGCCTTCGCCACCGCCTACGACGTCGGCGGCCCGGCCTGCAGTGTCGGCGTCGTCCAGCAGCTCACCGGCATGCCGGTGAGCGGTTTCGTCGCACTCGACCTGGCCGGGACCCCGGAGCTCGTCGACGCCGTCGGCGGGATCGAGGTCTGCACCGAGCGCCCGGTCGTGGACCCGGTGCTCGGCCCGGTCGTGGAGGGCTCGGGCACCGTGGAGCTCGACGGGGCCACCGCGGTCCGCTTCGCCTCCGCCGCGGGTACCGCGGACAGCTCCCCGGCCAACCGGGTCCGGCGCCAGCAACGCGTGCTCGCCGCGGCGCTGGGCGATGCGCTCTCGACCACCTCGCTGCTGACCCCCGGTGCGCCGGGCCGCTCCGCGGCGGGGGTGTCGTCGGCGCTGTCGGCGGACGGGGTCGACGCCGGCGAGATCCTCACCCTCGCCCGCGGACTCGCCCGGTCGGGTGCCGCGGGCGACGGGGAAGCCCCGCTGTTCCTGTCCGTCCCGGTCAGCGACGCCCCGAACACCCGGGGCCAGCTGGAGCTGCGCCGCTCCGAGGCACGCGCGCTGTTCTCCGCGCTGCGCGAGCACGGACCGCTGCCCGAGAGCGCGACAGCGCCGGCCTCCCGCTCCGCGGGTGCTCCGGGGCCGGGCACCGTCGTGAACCTGGTCGACGCGACCGGCCGCCCCGGTGCCGTCGACCGGATCGCCGCGGACCTGCGCGACCGCGGCTACGAGATCGGCAGCGTCACCCCCGGAACGGCGGCACCGGGCGCGCAGGTCCGCTACTCCCCCGACAACACCGACGCCGCGGGCACCCTCGTGGAGGCGCTGCCGGGTGCCCGCCCCGTCCCGGACCCGACCGCGAGCCGGGTGCTGGAGCTCGTCGTCGGTGCCGGCGACGCGGCTCCGGTGCAGGCCGTCCCCTCCGACGACGCCGACTGCGACTGAACCGCCCGTATCCCCCGAACGGGGTATGTCGTCCAGCGTTCACGGCGGGTTCACCCGCCGCGGCTGAACGTCGCCGCTCGGGGGCCTAGGCTCGGGACATGCGCGACACCTATCAGGAGCAGCTGGACGAGCTGGCCTCCGGCCTGGCAGACATGTGCGACGACGTCGCACGTGCCATGGCGCGCGCCACGACCGCACTGCTCGAGGCCGACCTCCAGCTCGCCGAGCAGGTCATCTCCGAGGACGTCAAGATCGACGACGTCCGTGCCGCCGCAGAGCACCGGGCCTTCGGCCTGCTCGCGCTGCAGGCGCCGGTCGCGACCGACCTGCGGGTCGTCGTCGCCGCGATCCACGGTGCCGGTGACATCGAGCGCATGGGTGACCTCGCCCTGCACGTCGCCCAGGCCGCCCGTCGCAGGCACCCGCAGTCCGTGCTGCCCGACGAGGTGAAGTCCTACTTCGCCGAGATGGGCCGGGTCGGCGTCGAGCTCGCGGAGAAGGCCGGTCGGGTCATCCGCACCCGTGACCTCGACGCGGCGAACGAGCTCGAGGCCGACGACGACGCCGTCGACGACATCCACCAGCACATGTTCACCGTGCTGATGGACCGCAACTGGACCCACGGGGTGTCCGCCGCGGTCGACGTCGCGCTCCTCGCGCGGTTCTACGAGCGGTACGCCGACCACGCCGTCGCCGTCGCTCGCCGGATCGTGTACGTCGTCACCGGTCAGATGCCCGGTCCGCTCGCCGTCTGAGAGCATCGTTGGCCCGTTCGGGGCAGTCGATACACCCCACTCGGCGAACGGTCGACCGATCGGGTTTGACGGTGAGACGCCGGGGGCACGTCTGCTGCATGGAACACGCGAGCTGCGTCGTCACCGAGGTCGTCGGGACCTCGGACGAGAGCGTCGAGGCTGCGATCCGGGACGCCATGAGCCGCGCCGGACACGCCCTCGAGTGGTTCGAGGTGACCGGGGTCCAGTCGACCGTCCTCGGCTCCACCGAGCGCTTCCGTGTCGGCCTGCGGGTCGGCCTGCGTGCCCGCGCCGCCTGACCCCGCCGTTCACCGAGCGTTCACCGGTCCCGGGCCGAAGCCGACGCGAACTCCGATCTGAGAGCGTGTTTGGAAATGGTGGGTGTGTCGGGATGGTCGACACGGCTGGGGTGCTCCATCGTGGTCGGCATGCAGGAACGACCGCGCCGGTACCCCTCGGACACCAGTGATGCCCAGTGGGTGGTGATCGAGCCGTTGTTACCGCCGCTCGCGCGGCGGGGGCGGCCTGTTGCTCATGCTCGTCGGGACGTGCTGGACGCGATCTTGTATGTCGTGCGGACCGGGTGTGCCTGGCGGGCGTTGCCGGTGGACTTCCCGCCCTGGCAGACCGTCTACTGGTACTTCAACCAGTGGGAACAGCAGAAGGTCACCGAGAAGATCCTCCCGGTCGTGCGGGGGCAGTTACGTATCGCCGAGGGCCGTGATCCGGAGCCGAGTGCGGGGATCATCGATTCCCAGTCGGTCAAGGGCGCCGACACCGTCGGCCAGGACTCCCGCGGCTACGACGCCGGGAAGAAGACAGGCGGACGGAAACGGTTCATCGTGACCGACACCCTCGGTCTGCTGCTGACCACGATGGTGTGCTCGGCCTCGGTACAGGACCGCGACGGCGCCAAGCCGATCCTGCTCAACCTCTACCTGCGCACCAGGGTGCGGTTCGTCTACGCCGACGCCGGCTTCGCCGGGCGACTGCTCGACTGGGCCGCCACGATCCTGCAGACAACGATCGAGATCATCCGCAAGCCACCCGAGCAGCGCGGATTCACCGTCCTCCCACGAAGGTGGGTGGTCGAACGGACCCTGGCCTGGCTCACCGCACACCGACGCCTGGCCCGAGACTACGAACGCCACCCCACCACATCCGAAGCCATGATCCGCTGGGCCGCGATCAACACCATCACCCGCCGCATCGCCCGTGGATACCCCGCCACCCGCCAGCAGAAACACACGACACCCTCAACCCACTAGAATTTCCAAACACGCTCTAAGGTCGTCGCCATGCGCAGGGAGACGCTCGACGACAACCTCGCGCAGCTCCGGTCCATGCTCGACGAGATGGGTCCGCTCGTCGCAGCGGCGTTCCGCGACGCGTCCGAAGCGTTGCTGTCCGACCGGACCCGGCTCGCCGAGCAGGTCGTCTCCCGCGATCCCGTCATCGACGGTTACCGCGACGCGATCGAGCTCCTCGCCGTCGAGACCATGAACATCCACCAGCCGATGGCCGCTCCACTGCGAGCGGTGATCACCGCTCTGCGGTGCGCCCAGCAGCTGGAGCGGATGGGCGACCTGGCCCGGCACATCGCCGCCACCGTCGTCCGGAGCGGGGACCACGTGGTGCTCGCCGAGCAGGCCCACCCGCTGTTCGCCGACTACGGCGCCCGGGTCGCGGCCATGGGCGACAAGGCCGTCGAGGTGCTCCGCACCCACAACGTCGTCCTCGCCGCCGAGCTGCGCGAGGACGACGACGTCGTCGACGCGCTGCACCGCCAGGTCTTCGAGCTGATGTTCGGCCCGGACTGGACGGCGGGCGTGCCGGCCGCCGTCCACGCCGCGCTGCTGGCCCGCTTCCACGAGCGCTACGCCGACCACTGCGTGCACCTGGCCGACCACGTCGTCTACGCCGTCACCGGCGGCACCGTGGACGAGCTCCCGGTCCTCTGACCCGGCCCGCGACGACGAACGCCCCCGGCCCCCCGAGAGGGGCCGAGGGCGTTGGCGCCGTGCGGACGTGCTGCGAGGATCAGCCGAAGCGGCCGGACACGTAGTCCTCGGTCGCCTTCTGCTTCGGCTGGGAGAAGATCGTCTTGGTCTCGTCGAGCTCGACCAGCTTGCCGGGCTTGCCGGTGCCCTCGATGTTGAAGAAGCCGGTGAAGTCGCTGACCCGCGCCGCCTGCTGCATGTTGTGGGTCACGATGACGATCGTGTAGTCGTCGTTCTTCAGCTCGTTGATCAGGTCCTCGATCGCGAGCGTGGAGATCGGGTCCAGCGCCGAGCAGGGCTCGTCCATCAGCAGCACGTCGGGCCGCACCGCGATCGCGCGGCGATGCAGAGCCGCTGCTGCTGACCACCGGAGAGGCCCGAACCCGGCTTCTCGAGCCGGTCCTTGACCTCGTTCCAGAGGTTCGCGCCGCGCAGCGACCGCTCGACGGTGTCGTCGAACTCGGCCTTCGACGCCCGCTTGTTGTTCAGCTTCATCCCCGCGATGACGTTGTCGTAGATCGACATCGTCGGGAACGGGTTGGGCCGCTGGAAGACCATGCCGATCTGGCGGCGGACGCCGACCGGGTCGACGTTCGCCCCGTAGAGGTCCTGGCCGTCGAGCTCGAGCTTGCCCTCGACGCGGGCGCCGGGGATGTTCTCGTGCATCCGGTTGGTCGACCGCAGGAAGGTCGACTTGCCGCAGCCGGACGGACCGATCAGCGCGGTGACCGTCTTCGGCTTGATGCTCATGTTGACGCCCTCGACGGCGAGGAACGACCCGTAGTAGATGTTCAGGTCCTTGGCTTCGACACTCTTGCCCATGTCGCGGATTCCTTATCGGGTCTTCGGGGCGAAAATGCGGGAGATGATGCGGGCGACGATGTTCAGCACCATGACGACGAGCATCAGGACCAGCGCAGCGGTCCAGGCCCGGTCGAGGAACGCCTCACGCGGGATGCCGGGAACGGCGTAGGAGTAGTACGAGAACACCGGCAGCGTGGCCATCGGCCCCGAGAACGGGTTCAGGTTGACGCCGAGCGCGAGACCCGTGGTGACCAGCAGCGGGGCGGTCTCACCGATGACGCGGGCGACGGCGAGCATGACGCCGGTCGCGATACCGCCGGCCGTCGTGGGAATGACGACCTTGAGGATCGTCCGCCACTTCGGCACACCGAGCGCGTACGCGGCCTCGCGCAGCTCGTTCGGGACGATCTTGAGCATCTCCTCGGTGGAGCGCACCACGATCGGGATCATGAGGACGGTCAGGGCGACCGCGCCGGCGAAGCCGAACCGCACCGCCGGGCCGACGAACAGCGCGAACAATGCGAACGCGAACAGACCGGCGACGATCGACGGGATGCCCGTCATGACGTCGACGAAGAACGTGATCGCCCGCGCCAGGCGTGACCGGTTGCCGTACTCGACCAGGTAGATCGCGGTGAGCACACCCACCGGGATGGACATGATCGCGGCGAGCGCCGTGATGATGAGCGTGCCCTGGATGGCGTGCAGTGCACCGCCGCCGACCCCGACGACGCCGCGCATCGAGCTGTTGAAGAACGTCGGGTCGAACCGTGCCCAGCCGTTCGAGACGACGGTCCACAGCACCGACACCAGCGGGATCATCGCGAGCAGGAACGCACCCGTGACGATCGCTGTCACCAACCGGTCGGCGGCCTTGCGGGCGCCCTCCACCGCGCGGGACACCACGTAGGTGGCGACCAGGTACACGACCACGGTCAGGAAGACCCACAGCCCGATGCCGAAGCCGCCCGCCAGCGCGGTCGCACCGGCCGCCACCACGGCCGATCCGGCGACCAGGGCCCACGGCGACCACTTCCGGAGGGAGCCCTTGCGACGCGGCAGAGCCGTCGTCGTGGCCGGGGCCTGCAGCGTGCTTCCGGTCACGGTCGCCTCGGTGTCGGTGCGGATTCGTTCGGTCCCGGTGGACATCTCAGTTCGCTCCCGAGAACTCGCGGCGGCGCTCGACGATGTAGCGAGCGATCATGTTGACCAGCAGGGTGATCAGGAAGAGCACCAGACCGGACGCGATGAGGACGTTGACGTCGATGCCGGACGCCTCGGGGAACTGCAGCGCGATGTTCGCGGCGATCGTCGACGGGTTGCCGGAGCCGATCAGGTTGAACGTGATCCCGCCGGAGACCGACAGGATGATCGCCACCGCCATGGTCTCGCCGAGCGCGCGGCCGAGGCCGAGCATCGCGCCCGAGACGATCCCGGAGCGGCCGAACGGCAGCACCGCGAGCCGGATCATTCCCAGCGGGTGGCCCCCAGGGCGAGCGCGGCCTCCTCTGCAGCTTCGGCGCCTGGAGGAAGACCTCACGGGCGACGGCGGTGATGATCGGCAGGATCATCACCGCGAGGACGAGGCCGACGACCAGCATCGTGCGGCCGGTGCGGCGACGGCGGAACGGCGAAGAACGGCAGCCAGCCGAGGTAGGT
>NZ_JAHLJA010000015.1:0-3427 GCF_020496245.1 Pseudonocardia sp. ICBG601
GGGCGCCCATCCCCCGACGAGCAGTCGCAGCTGGGCGCGGCACATGCCCGGGCGCGCGGTGAGCAGCGCGTCGAGCTCGGCGTCGGTCGGTTCGCACATGGGGTGACCTCCAGTTGAGGGTGCAATGGCGTAGGCGGCGAGCGGCTCGGTGGCGACGCCATGCCGTCGGGTCTGTGCCGCTCACGCACGGCTCGCGCTCTCGCGCACGACCGCGCGGATGACCTCGATCGTCTGCTCGGGCCGCTCGAGGTGAAGCCCGTGCGAGGTGCCCGGCCACCGCGTGACCGGCACGCCGAGCGCCTCGGCGATGCGAGCGTGGACGGCCCGTGCGCTGTCGCCGATGCGGCCCGGCTCGTGGTCGGCGCTCACGATCGCCGCCGGGACGCCACGGGGCAGGTCCGACTCGTCGAGATCCGCCGCGCGCGCGGTGAGTCCCTCGATCGCGCGCGAGAGCTCACGGACGTCGATGTCGGCGTTCGCCCGCGCCGCGTCGGCGTACGGGCCGCGCAGTCCGGTGTTCTCGATGGCGCGTTCGATCACGGAGCGCATCCTGCGACGCAGGAGCCATCGCACCAGGGGCAGACGGACGGCACGCGTTGTCCTGGCGTGCATGCCCTCGATCGTGGAAGCGAGCTCCACGTCGCCGCACGGCATGGGATCGAGCAGCACGAGGCCGGCGACGTCGTCGGGGAAGTCCCGGGCGAAGTGCAGGGCCACGTCGCCGCCGAGGCTCTGCCCGACCACGACGACGGGTCCCATCCCGAGCCGACCCACCAGCGCGTGCAGGTCCTCACTCGCGTCGGCGAGGGTCCCCGGCACCGGCGAGACACCCGTGCCCGGTCGGTCGTGCAGGATGACGCGCGCACCCGGGTCCGCGACGAGGGCTTCCGGGTAGCCGGGATAGAAGCCGCGGCAGCTGACGTGGCCTCCGGGCAGCAGCAGGACGGGAGGACCGGAGCTGCCGTGGACCTGGGTGCTCTCGTTCATGGGGCTCTCCGTCGCTTCCCTGACGCGAGGGCGGCGGATCGGGTCCGGGCCTCGCTCACCTGCACGTCGATGGCGCGACGCGCGCAAGATTTGGTCATCAATCGTCGGGCTGTATTGTGGAACAATATGGAGGTGCACGCATGAGCGCAACCATCCCCGGGAACGACCGCGCGGGGACCGCAGCGGAGCGGGTCGCCGCCGTGCTGCGCGACGAGCTGCTCGACGGCGCACACCCGGTCGGCACCCGGTTCCGCGAGGAGAGCCTCGCGAAGCGGTTCGACGTCGCCCGGCACACGATCCGTGCCGCGCTGCGCCTGCTCGTCGACTCCCGTCTCGTCACCCACGAGCGCCATCGCGGCGTCGGCGTGGCACCGCTGAGCAGGACCCGCATCGACGAGGTCTTCGACTACCGCAAGGTGCTCGAGCTCGGCGCGCTGCGTCTCGCGCAGACCGCCGGCGCGGACCTGTCGGAGGTCGAGGCCGCCGTCGAGCACCTGGAGGCGATTGCCGAACGCGACGAGCCGCTCGCGTGGCGCGAGCTCACCATGGCGCACAGCGCGATCCACGAACGGATCGTCGCCGCATCCGGCAACCCACTGCTCATGGACAGCTACCGGCGCTGCGAGGACGAGCTGCGGCTGCTGCTGACCTTCGTCCGGCCCGACTTCGACGCGGCGGCGATGGCGGCCCTGCACCGAACGCTGTTCGAGCGCCTGCGTGATTGAAATTTTTCACGCGCAGGCGCTCGAACAGCGTTCGGTGCAGGGCCGCCATCGCCGCCGCGTCGAAGTCGGGCCGGACGAAGGTCAGCAGCAGCCGCAGCTCGTCCTCGCAGCGCCGGTAGCTGTCCATGAGCAGTGGGTTGCCGGATGCGGCGACGATCCGTTCGTGGATCGCGCTGTGCGCCATGGTGAGCTCGCGCCACGCGAGCGGCTCGTCGCGTTCGGCAATCGCCTCCAGGTGCTCGACGGCGGCCTCGACCTCCGACAGGTCCGCGCCGGCGGTCTGCGCGAGACGCAGCGCGCCGAGCTCGAGCACCTTGCGGTAGTCGAAGACCTCGTCGATGCGGGTCCTGCTCAGCGGTGCCACGCCGACGCCGCGATGGCGCTCGTGGGTGACGAGACGGGAGTCGACGAGCAGGCGCAGCGCGGCACGGATCGTGTGCCGGGCGACGTCGAACCGCTTCGCGAGGCTCTCCTCGCGGAACCGGGTGCCGACCGGGTGTGCGCCGTCGAGCAGCTCGTCGCGCAGCACGGCGGCGACCCGCTCCGCTGCGGTCCCCGCGCGGTCGTTCCCGGGGATGGTTGCGCTCATGCGTGCACCTCCATATTGTTCCACAATACAGCCCGACGATTGATGACCAAATCTTGCGCGCGTCGCGCCATCGACGTGCAGGTGAGCGAGGCCCGGACCCGATCCGCCGCCCTCGCGTCAGGGAAGCGACGGAGAGCCCCATGAACGAGAGCACCCAGGTCCACGGCAGCTCCGGTCCTCCCGTCCTGCTGCTGCCCGGAGGCCACGTCAGCTGCCGCGGCTTCTATCCCGGCTACCCGGAAGCCCTCGTCGCGGACCCGGGTGCGCGCGTCATCCTGCACGACCGACCGGGCACGGGTGTCTCGCCGGTGCCGGGGACCCTCGCCGACGCGAGTGAGGACCTGCACGCGCTGGTGGGTCGGCTCGGGATGGGACCCGTCGTCGTGGTCGGGCAGAGCCTCGGCGGCGACGTGGCCCTGCACTTCGCCCGGGACTTCCCCGACGACGTCGCCGGCCTCGTGCTGCTCGATCCCATGCCGTGCGGCGACGTGGAGCTCGCTTCCACGATCGAGGGCATGCACGCCAGGACAACGCGTGCCGTCCGTCTGCCCCTGGTGCGATGGCTCCTGCGTCGCAGGATGCGCTCCGTGATCGAACGCGCCATCGAGAACACCGGACTGCGCGGCCCGTACGCCGACGCGGCGCGGGCGAACGCCGACATCGACGTCCGTGAGCTCTCGCGCGCGATCGAGGGACTCACCGCGCGCGCGGCGGATCTCGACGAGTCGGACCTGCCCCGTGGCGTCCCGGCGGCGATCGTGAGCGCCGACCACGAGCCGGGCCGCATCGGCGACAGCGCACGGGCCGTCCACGCTCGCATCGCCGAGGCGCTCGGCGTGCCGGTCACGCGGTGGCCGGGCACCTCGCACGGGCTTCACCTCGAGCGGCCCGAGCAGACGATCGAGGTCATCCGCGCGGTCGTGCGCGAGAGCGCGAGCCGTGCGTGAGCGGCACAGACCCGACGGCATGGCGTCGCCACCGAGCCGCTCGCCGCCTACGCCATTGCACCCTCAACTGGAGGTCACCCCATGTGCGAACCGACCGACGCCGAGCTCGACGCGCTGCTCACCGCGCGCCCGGGCATGTGCCGCGCCCAGCTGCGACTGCTCGTCGGGGGATGGGCGCC
>NZ_JAHLJA010000016.1:0-2688 GCF_020496245.1 Pseudonocardia sp. ICBG601
CCGGCTCGCCGGCGGGCTCGGCCCGGTCGCGGCGAACCTGGACCGGGCGGCACCGGCGCTCAACGCCGCGCTCAACGAGCTCCCGGCCACCACCCGCGACCTGCGGGGGCTGCTGCCCTCGCTCGACGCGACCCTGGGCAAGGCCCCGGTCCACCCTGGACAAGGTCCCGCATTTCTCCGACGACCTGCGTGCCCTGCTGCCCGAGGCCGACCGCGCCCTGCTCCAGCTCAACCCGATGCTGGAGTACCTGAAGCCCTACGGCGGCGACATCTACCAGTTCTTTCACCAACTTCGGTGAGACGGTGTCGCGCGGCGACGCCAACGGCACGCTCCTGCGCGTGATGCTGGTGTTCCACGCGCAGTCGTTCGCGGGGAACCCCGTCCCGCTGAACGAGATCCCGCCGCTGGACGACAACAACCCGTACCCGCGGCCGGGCACCCAGAACAGCCCGGAGGACGACGCGCCCCCGCCGCAGGTGGCCGACCCCGGACCGGCGAACCAGTCGCCGCCACCCGGACCGGCTCCCACGGTCGGGCCGCAGTCCGAGGGCGACGCCGCCCGGGGCAGCCGGCCGGCACCGGAGCCGGAGCCGTCCGGTGGTGGACTGTTCGGGCTGGGCGGATGATCCGCCGCCTCCGCACGACCCTCGAAGGGCGTAGCGCCGCATCCGCGGCGCTGCGCCCTTCGGGGCGTTCCGGCCTCGTCCTGATCATGGTGCTGGTCCTGGCGGCGCTGACCGCGGTGGGCGTGTCCCGGGTGAAGGTCGAGACCGGCGTCGAGTCGTTCCTGCCCTCGTCGGACCCGTCGGTGCAGCGCTACGCCGAGCTCGCCCGTTCCTTCGGCGGTGACCCGATCGTCGTGCTGCTGCGGGCCCCGCAGGCCCCCGGCCTGCTCGACCGGGACGTGCTGCCGCAGGTGCTCGGCGTCGAGGGCAGGCTGTCGCAGCTGCCGGACGTCGCGTCGGTCTACGGCCCGGCGACCACGCTGAACCAGCTGGCGTCGCAGTCGCAGAAGCTGCTCGCCGAGCTCACCGGCCGCCGCGACGGGCTGCAGCGCGCCGCGGCGATCACCGCCGAGCAGCGCGGCGAGGACCCGGTGGCGGCCGGCAACGCGGCCGTCGCCGCCTTCGACGCCCGCTACGGCCCGCTGATCGTGCAGGGCCTGCCCGTCGGGCTGCCGACGCTGCGCAACCAGCGCTTCATCGACCACTCGATCATGGGATCGGGCGGTGAGAGCCGCGGCCGCAGTGGCGCTACGTCGTCCCCGACGACCGGTCGCTGGCGATCCTGGTCCGCCCCCGTGAGGGACTCGACCAGGCCGGGACCGAGCAGCTCGTCGCCGCGGTGAACGTTCACCGCGGCGACGAGCTGCTCGGTCCCGGCCTGGTCGAGTCCCTCACGGGGGCGGACCAGGATCGCCAGCGACCGGTCGTCGGGGACGACGTAGCGCCACTGCGGCCGCGGCTCACCGCCCGATCCCATGATCGAGTGGTCGATGAAGCGCTGGTTGCGCAGCGTCGGCAGCCCGACGGGCAGGCCCTGCACGATCAGCGGGCCGTAGCGGGCGTCGAAGGCGGCGACGGCCGCGTTGCCGGCCGCCACCGGGTCCTCGCCGCGCTGCTCGGCGGTGATCGCCGCGGCGCGCTGCAGCCCGTCGCGGCGGCCGGTGAGCTCGGCGAGCAGCTTCTGCGACTGCGACGCCAGCTGGTTCAGCGTGGTCGCCGGGCCGTAGACCGACGCGACGTCCGGCAGCTGCGACAGCCTGCCCTCGACGCCGAGCACCTGCGGCAGCACGTCCCGGTCGAGCAGGCCGGGGGCCTGCGGGGCCCGCAGCAGCACGACGATCGGGTCACCGCCGAAGGAACGGGCGAGCTCGGCGTAGCGCTGCACCGACGGGTCCGACGAGGGCAGGAACGACTCGACGCCGGTCTCGACCTTCACCCGGGACACGCCCACCGCGGTCAGCGCCGCCAGGACCAGCACCATGATCAGGACGAGGCCGGAACGCCCCGAAGGGCGCAGCGCCGCGGATGCGGCGCTACGCCCTTCGAGGGTCGTGCGGAGGCGGCGGATCATCCGCCCAGCCCGAACAGTCCACCACCGGACGGCTCCGGCTCCGGTGCCGGCCGGCTGCCCCGGGCGGCGTCGCCCTCGGACTGCGGCCCGACCGTGGGAGCCGGTCCGGGTGGCGGCGACTGGTTCGCCGGTCCGGGGTCGGCCACCTGCGGCGGGGGCGCGTCGTCCTCCGGGCTGTTCTGGGTGCCCGGCCGCGGGTACGGGTTGTTGTCGTCCAGCGGCGGGATCTCGTTCAGCGGGACGGGGTTCCCCGCGAACGACTGCGCGTGGAACACCAGCATCACGCGCAGGAGCGTGCCGTTGGCGTCGCCGCGCGACACCGTCTCACCGAAGTTGTGAAGAACTGGTAGATGTCGCCGCCGTAGGGCTTCAGGTACTCCAGCATCGGGTTGAGCTGGAGCAGGGCGCGGTCGGCCTCGGGCAGCAGGGCACGCAGGTCGTCGGAGAACTGCGGGACCTTGTCCAGGGTGACCGGGGCCTTGCCCAGGGTCGCGTCGAGCGAGGGCAGCAGCCCCCGCAGGTCGCGGGTGGTGGCCGGGAGCTCGTTGAGCGCGGCGTTGAGCGCCGTGCCGCCCCGGTCCAGGTTCGCCGCGACCGGGCCGAGCCCGCCG
>NZ_JAHLJA010000017.1:0-32812 GCF_020496245.1 Pseudonocardia sp. ICBG601
GAGGCCGAGAAGTACTGGATCGGCAAGGACACGGCGCGGTCGGTCGCCGACCCGGGCGGCGTCGACCTGTACCGTCGGCGGGGTCGAGCACGCCGTGCGCACCTGCTGTACTCGCGGTTCTGGCACAAGGTCCTGTTCGACCTGGGCCACGTGAGCAGCGAGGAGCCGTTCCGGAAGCTGTTCAACCAGGGCTACATCCAGGCCTGGGCCTACACCGACGCCCGCGGCACCTACGTGCCGGCCGAGGAGGTCGTCGAGGTCGTCGGGGAGGACGGCACCGCCGGTTTCACGTGGAACGGGCAGCCCGTCACCCGGGAGTACGGGAAGATGGGCAAGTCGCTGAAGAACGTCGTGACGCCCGACGACATGTGCGACCGCTACGGCGCGGACACCTTCCGGCTGTACGAGATGTACACCGGTCCGATGGACGCCTCCCGCCCGTGGTCGACGCGCGACGTCGTCGGCCCGCAGCGGTTCCTGCAGCGGGTGTGGCGCAACCTGGTCGACGAGACGACCGGTGAGGTCACCGTCGTCGACACGGCGCCGTCGGAGGAGATCCTGCGGTCCGTGCACAAGGCGAGCGCCGGCGTCCGCGCCGACTACCCCGCGCTGCACTACAACACCGCCGCCGCGAAGCTGATCGAGCTGAACAACGCCCTGACCAAGCGGGGCACGCCGGTCGAGCGCGAGGTCGCGGAGGCGCTGGTGCTGATGCTGGCACCGCTGGCCCCGCACATCGCCGAGGAGCTGTGGCAGAAGCTGGGCCACGACGACACGCTGGCCTACGCCCCGTTCCCGGTCGCCGACGAGCGCTACCTGGTCGCGGACACCGTCGAGTACCCGATCCAGGTCAACGGCAAGGTCCGTTCCCGGGTCGTCGTCGCCGCCGACGCCGGCCAGGACGACATCCGGGCGGCCGCGCTGGCCGACGAGAAGGTCGTCGCCGCGCTGGACGGGGCCGAGCCGAAGAAGGTCATCGTCGTCCCGGGGCGCCTGGTCAACGTCGTCCGGTAGGGAACGCGGGCGACCTCCTGCCCGTTGAGGCGGGCAGGAGGTCCGTCATGAGCACAGTCCTGACCCTGATCGTGGTGCTGGCCGTCGTCGCGGCCGTCGTCTGGCTGGTCCGGCGGCACAACGCGGACTCCGCCGCCGCCCTGGCCGACGCCCAGGCCGAGTCCCGGCGCTGGGTGGAACGGCTCGGCGGCCAGGTCCTGGCCCTGACCGGGACCGACGAGGCGAGCCGCCAGGCGCTGGCCGACGCGGCCGAGCGCTACACCGCGGCCGGCTCGCAGATGGAGCAGGCGCGGACCCCCGCGCAGTGCCGGCAGGTCACCGAGACCGCCTACGAGGGCCTCTACTACGTCCGAGCCGCACGCACCGCGATGGGCATGGACCCCGGACCCGAGCTGCCGCCGTTGCCCGGCCAGTCCCGCGCCGGTGAGGTCACCGAGGACCGCGAGGTCGAGGTGGAGGGTCGCAGCCTGGGTGCGTCGCCGCGACCGACCGACCGCAACAGCCACTACTACCCCGGTGGGACCGTCGCCGGGCGCCCGGTGCCGCGCGGCTGGTACTCCGAGCCCTGGTGGAAGCCCGCACTCGTCGCCGGGGCCTGGGGCGTCGGCTCGGCGCTGCTGTTCACCTCGCTGTTCAGCGGGATGGCCGGCGCCGACCAGGCCGCCTACGCCGACGGGTTCGCCGACGGCGCGGCGCTCGACGACCCGGGCTTCGACGGCGGCTTCGACGGCGGGGTCGACGGAGCCGACCCGGGCTTCGACGGCGGCTTCGACGGCGGGGGCCTGTTCGACAACGACTCCGACTTCGGCGGGGACTTCTTCTGACCCGCGCGGTCACCGCCGCCGCGGCCGGTCAGGCCCGGGACCCGCGCCGGACCGGCTTCTCCGGCCGCCGGGTCGCCCCGTTCTCCGGTGCCGGGGGCGTGGACAGGGCGGGCTCGGCGAGCCAGGCCTCCACGGCGTCGAGGACGAACGCGGCGTCGTCGAGAGCGGCGCGCGCCTCGGCGGCGGGGGCGGTCGCGTCGGAGTGGTCGGCCAGCGCCCGCCGGTTGTAGAGCGACCGCAGCAGCCGACCGGCGCGCGGGTCCAGCGACCGTTCCCGCACGACCCGGCGCACGAACGCGCTGACCACCTCGGAGTGCTCGGCGCGGGTCTCCCCCAGCACCAGCAGCGCGGTCTCGGCGGCGCGGAACGCGGCGTGGAACGCGCGGGAGACCGCGGCGTCGCCGAAGCCGTTCTCCGCCAGCACCCGGGCCCCGCCCAGCTCGACCCGGGCCCGGGCGAGCCCGCCGTGCACCCGCCGGGTCACCGGACCCGCACCGCCTCGGCGCGGGCCCGCACGACCGTCGGGTCGGCGGCGCGGACGAGCTCGCCCTGCCCGACCGGCAGCACGCTGATCGTCAGCCCGGTCCGCCGGGTGTGCTGCCACAGCACGTCGTCCATCGCGCGGACCTCCTCCCAGGGCAGGATCGGGACCCCGTCGTCGTCGAGCACCACGAGCAGGTCGATCGCGGACTCGACCGAGCCCTCCCCGCTGGCCCAGGACCCGAACAGCAGCACCTGGCGCAGTCGGGGTCCGTAGAGCAGGGCCAGGTCGTCGGCGACGGCGGCGGGCACGTCGTCGTTGGACGGGTCCGGATCGGGGTGGCGGGCCTTGATCCGCTCGCCGTCCTCGGCACCGATCAGGCCGGCCGCGACCAGCCAGTCCGCCGCCCGGCGCCGGGCACGGGCGTCGCGGAAGCGGTACCACTGGTCACGGACCTCGGGGAACTCGAACAGCGTGTTCTTGAACCGGCGGAACGCGCCCCGGCCGTCGATCGCGCGGTCCAGCAACGCCGCGGCCCGGCGGTGCTGCACGCCCGCGGTGAAGTCGGACATGTCCCGATAGGACTCCCGGCTGGTCACCGGCCGGATCTCCACCCAGTCCGGATCGGGCCGGGTGCCGCCGGACACGCCGTGCACCTCGGCGTCGGCCGGGTCGAGGTACCAGGTGACCTCCGGCGTGCGGTCCTCGAGCGCGTCCGCGAGCGCGGACAGATCGAGGCGGGCGGGGTCGAGCACGGGGCGACTCTATGCCCGGTCCGGGGCGCGTGGCAGCCGTCGCAGGGCCTCGATCCTCGCGTCGGTCCTCGTCGTCAGTCCTTGTCGTCCTCGTCCTCGTCGTCGTCCTCGTCATCGGAGCCGAAGAAGAACTGTGCGACGAGGACCGCGGCCCAGATCCCCATCGGCACCATCGGCCAGAAGAACGGGAGCCCCTCCCCGTCGGAGGCCGCGGAGACCGCGGTCACCACCCAGATGCCGGTCAGGATGACCGCGGTGCCGGCCCACGACCGCCACTCGGTGAGGTGCTCACGCCTTGCCTCGGCCTTCTCCACCTCCGCCGTCTCGGCACGCACCGACGGCAGGGCCGTGCGCTCCACCGCGGGCAGGTCGGCGACCAGCCGGTCGAGATCCGCGCGGACGGTCGCCGCGTAGGCCTGCTGCAACCGCTCGTCGTACTCGGTCAGGGACAGCCGGCCTTCGTCGTGCGCCAGCGTCAGCCGTTCCGCGACCTCATTCCGTTCGGCGTCCGACACCCGCAGCACGGACCGCTCGTCGTCCCTGGACTCCCCCATGCCCGTCGAGCGTAGTGACCGAGCCGGTCACCGGGGTCGGTCGTTCGGAGGATCCCCGACCCCGGGACCCGGCCGGACGGGTGGCGACGGCGACGCCGACCAGGCAGAGCAGGCCGCCGGCGAGCGCGGCCGGTGCGGGCACCTCCCCGAGCAGCGCCCAGGACAGTCCGACCACCAGCGGCGGGATCGCGTACGTGGTCGCGGCCAGCTTGCTCGCTGTGGTGCGGGTCAGGGCGTACCCCCAGGTCAGGAACGCGACGCCGGTCGGGAACACCCCCAGGTAGACGACGCCGGCGACGGCCGTCGCCGGTGCGGTGGCGAGCTCGGCGACCAGCGACGGCAGGAACGGCAGCAGTGCGACGGCCCCGGCGACCGCGCCGGTCCAGGTCATCGTCAGGGCGTCCACCCGAGGCAGCAGCCGCTTCTGCGCGACGGCCGCACCCGCGTAGACCAGCGCGGCGAGCAGCCCCAGCAGCACCCCGGACAGGTCGACGCCCCCGGCGGAGGAGGCGGCCGCGATCAGCACCACCCCGGCGAACGCGACGCCCATCCCGGCCAGCAGCCGCGCGGGGAAGCCCTCCCCGAGCAGCAGCCCGGCCAGGACGGCGACGACCACCGGCGCCACGTTCACCAGCAGCGCGGTGGTGCCGGCGTCGAGGTGCCGCTCGGCCGCGTTCAGCGCGAGGTTGTAGACGCCGAACCAGGCCGCACCCCAGATCGCCACCGCGGCCAGCAGGCGTCCGCGGGGCAGCGGTGGGCCGGAGGTGCGTCTCCGGGCGCGGACGACGCTCAGGATCGCGGTCAGGGTCAGGGCCCCGAGCAGCATCCGCCCCAGGGCCAGCGCACCCGGGGACAGGTCGTGACCGACGGCGCGGATGGCCACGAACGCCGACGCCCACAGCACGACGGTGGTGGCCGCGGCGGCGAGCGGCAGCAGGCGGGACCGGGTCGCGGGGCTCACAGGGTGGGCCGGCGGGTGTCGTAGCCGGTGCGGACGGGCAGCCGTCGCGGTCGGTCCCGGAACGACCGGTACAGCGCGGCGAGGACGGCGGGCGTGGTGAGGGCGAGCAGCCCCAGGTGCACGGTGGTCATGAGGACATCGTCGGACCGCCCCACGGTTCAGCACCAGCGACATGTTCTGTTCCTGGATTCAGTTCTGCTGTACGGTCGGGCGGTGCTCGACACCCATCGTCTGATGATCTTCCGGTCGGTCGTGGCCGGTGGGTCGGTGCAGTCCGCCGCCGCCAACCTGGGGTACACGCCGTCGGCGGTGAGCCAGCACGTCACCGCGCTCGCCCGGGAGACCGGTCTGGTGCTGTTCGAGCGGGTGGGCCGCGGGCTGCGGCCGACCGCGGCAGGGCTGCTGCTGGCCGAACAGGCCGACGCGGTGCTGGCCCGGCTCGGGGAGGCCCAGGTGCTCGTCGAGGACCTGCGCACCGGGCGCACCGGGTCGCTGTCGCTCGCCTACTTCGCCTCCGTCGGGTCCGCCTGGATGCCGCGGGTCGTGCGCAGGCTGACCGGTGGCTTCCCGGGCGTCCGACTCGACCTGGCCCTGCGCGAGTGGCTGCCCGACGACCCGGCCGACCGCTCGGACCTGCAGATCGCCGTCGAGCGACCGGATTACGAGGCCTGGCCCGGGTTCTCGGTGCACCACCTGCTCGACGACCCCTACGTCGTGGTGCTGCCCGACGATCACCCGCTGGCCGGGGCGGAGCAGGTCGACCTGGCAGACCTGGCCGGGCAGCGATGGGTGGACAACGACTTCGCCCGCGGGTGGTGCCGGCGCAACCTGGTCGAGGCCTGCGCCGCCGCCGGGTTCCGCCCGCCGTTCCACGTCGAGGCTCACGACTACCGCACGGCGCTGGCCTTCGTCGCCGCCGGCATCGGAGTCACCGTGCTCCCCCGGCTCGGGGCCGTCGACCTGCCGGCCGGGACCTGCGCGGTGCCGGTCGTGCGCCCCACGCCGGTGCGGACGATCCTCGCGGTGGTCCGGGACGCCGCCGCTGCCGCGCCACCGTTGCTGGCGGCGCTCGACGAGCTGCGCGCGCAGTCCGCCCTCAGCCCTGCGGGCGCACCATGATCTCGGTGAGGTGGGCGTCGCGGGTCGCGGTCAGCGCGGCAAGGATCGCGGCGCCGACCGACTCCGGGCGCAGGAACTTCGAGCCGTCGTACCCGCCGTCCGCCGTCCCGGCTGCGGCCGCCTCCTGGGCCACGACCCGCTCCTGCATCGCGGTGTCCACCCGGCCCGGGTGCACGGAGGTGACCCGGATGCCGTTGCCGGACTCCTCGGCGCGCAGCGCCTCGCCGAAGGCGCGCAGCGCGAACTTGCTGGCCGCGTAGGAACCCCAGCCCGGGCGGGCGGTGAGCCCGGCGCCGGAGTTGACGAGCACGACGTCGGACCCGGTGTCCGTCCCGGCCGCGCGCAGCGCGGGCAGCAGCAGCCGGGTCGTCTCGGCGACCGCGACGACGTTGACGTCGAACTGGTGGCGCCAGGTCTGCGCGGTGGTCTCCTCGACGGTGCCCAGCTCCCCGATCCCGGCCGAGTGGACCAGCGCGTCGAGCCGGTCGATGCCGTCGAGGGCGGTGGCCAGCGCGTCGTCGTCGGTGAGCTCGACGGCCATGGTGCGGACCGCGACCGGGCCCGCCTCGGTCAGCTCATCGGCGAGGGCCTCCAGCCGCTTCTCGTCCCGGCCGCCGAGGACCAGGTCGTAGCGCGGCGCGAGCAGCCGGGCGGTGGCGGCGCCGATGCCCTGGGAGGCACCGGTGATCAGGGCGAGCGGGCGGCGGGGAGCGGTCACCCGGTGAACCTACGACCTGACTTTGGTCACCCGAGCCTGGTTTCGCAGCTTGTACTGCGCTGAGCTGCGGTGATGTGTTTGCGCGGGAGCGGTGTGAGGCACTAATTCGGTGCTCTACGCTCGGTCAGGTGGCGTGGGTGAGGCGGGTACGGACGGCCTCCGGGGCGACCGCGGTCCAGATCGCCGAGTCCGTGCAGGGCCATCGACGGATCGTGGCCCATGTCGGGTCAGCGCACACCGAGGCCGAGCTGGGCCTGCTGGTCGAGCAGGCCCGTGGGCTGATCGACGACGCTGCACAGCAGGCCCTGGATCTGGGCGTCGCGCCGTCACCCCGGCGGGCCGAGCTGATCGCGCCCACCGCGGCCGGCGGTGCCACGCAGGAGGGGCTGTTCGGCCAGATGCCGCGGCGCGCCCCGAGCACCACAACCCGGCGGGTGGGTGCGCCGCAGGTGATCACGACCGGGTCGCGGGTGCTGTTCGACATCCTCGCCGAGGTCTACGCGGGCCTCGGGTTCGCAGAGGTCGCTGATGACACGTTCCGCGACCTGGTGATCGCCCGGATCGTCGAGCCCACGTCCATCCTGGACACCGGTCGGGTGCTGGCCGGTCTGGGCGTCACCGCGGCGAGCGAAAAGACGATGCGCCGCACCCTGCTGCGCTGCACCGGGCGCAGCTACCGCGACGAGATCGCGAGGGCCTGCTTCACCCACGCCCGTGGCAGTGGGGATGTGTCGTTGTGTCTCTACGACGTCACCACCCTCTACTTCGAGGCGGAGAAGGAGGACGACCTGCGCAAGGTCGGGTTCTCCAAGGAACGCCGGGTCGACCCGCAGGTCGTCGTCGGGCTGCTGGTCGATCGCGCAGGGTTCCCCCTCGAGATCGGCTGTTTCGAGGGCAACAAGACCGAGACCGCGACGATCCTGCCGATCATCGAGGCCTTCCGGGCCCGACACCAGCTGCCGGTCGAGCCGGGCGGGATGGTCGTGGTCGCCGACGCAGGGATGCTCTCGGCCGCGAACCTGCGCGACCTCGACGAGGCCGGCCTGCGGTTCATCGTCGGCTCCCGACTCACCAAGGCCCCGGTTGACCTGGAGTCGCACTTCCACTGGCACGGCGACGCCTTCGTCGACGGGCAGATCATCGACACCCTCACACCACGCGACCGCCGCACCGGGCGCAGCGAGAACAGCCCGAAGGTCAAGGCCGAGCCCGTCTGGAACCCCAACCAGCATCCGGGATCCTGGCGGGCGGTCTGGGCCTACTCCACGAAGCGGGCCGTCCGGGACCGGCGCACGTTGACCCTGCAGGAGAACCGGGCCCGCGAGGTCATCGCCGGCGAGAAGCCCGCGCGCACACCGCGGTTCGTCAAGGTCACCAACGGCTCCCGCGCCCTGGACGAGGCCTCCTTGGCTCGGGCATACCGGTTGGTCGGGTTGAAGGGCTACGTGACCAACATCCCGGCCGGCGGCGCAGCGGCCGGGGAGATCATCGGCGACTACCACGACCTCTGGCACGTCGAGCAGTCCTTCCGGATGAGCAAAACCGACCTACGCGCCCGCCCGATGTTCCACCACCAACGCCAGTCCATCGAAGCGCACCTGACCATCGTGTTCACCGCCCTCGCAGTCGCCCGCGAGATCCAGAACCGCACCGGGCTCACCATCCGCAACGTCGTCCGCCAGCTCCGACCACTGCGCTCGGCCACCATCGCCATCAACGGCACCCAGCAGACCTTCCCGCCCGCCGTCCCCGCCGACAAACAGGCCCTCCTCGACGCGCTCCGTCAGCCCGCGGCGAAGCACTAAGACAAGTGACCGAAGTCAGGCCCGGTGAACCTACGACGACCGGCCCCGTCCTGCGCGCGGACGGGGCCGGTCGTACCGGGGAGCGGGTGCGCTCAGAGCTGAGCTGCGTTCAGAGCTGAGCTGCGTTCCGCACGCTTCTCTCAGAGCGTGTTTGGAAATTCTAGTGGGTTGAGGGTGTCGTGTGTTTCTGCTGGCGGGTGGCGGGGTATCCACGGGCGATGCGGCGGGTGATGGTGTTGATCGCGGCCCAGCGGATCATGGCTTCGGATGTGGTGGGGTGGCGTTCGTAGTCTCGGGCCAGGCGTCGGTGTGCGGTGAGCCAGGCCAGGGTCCGTTCGACCACCCACCTTCGTGGGAGGACGGTGAATCCGCGCTGCTCGGGTGGCTTGCGGATGATCTCGATCGTTGTCTGCAGGATCGTGGCGGCCCAGTCGAGCAGTCGCCCGGCGAAGTCGGCGTCGGCGTAGACGAACCGCACCCTGGTGCGCAGGTAGAGGTTGAGCAGGATCGGCTTGGCGCCGTCGCGGTCCTGTACCGAGGCCGAGCACACCATCGTGGTCAGCAGCAGACCGAGGGTGTCGGTCACGATGAACCGTTTCCGTCCGCCTGTCTTCTTCCCGGCGTCGTAGCCGCGGGAGTCCTGGCCGACGGTGTCGGCGCCCTTGACCGACTGGGAATCGATGATCCCCGCACTCGGCTCCGGATCACGGCCCTCGGCGATACGTAACTGCCCCCGCACGACCGGGAGGATCTTCTCGGTGACCTTCTGCTGTTCCCACTGGTTGAAGTACCAGTAGACGGTCTGCCAGGGCGGGAAGTCCACCGGCAACGCCCGCCAGGCACACCCGGTCCGCACGACATACAAGATCGCGTCCAGCACGTCCCGACGAGCATGAGCAACAGGCCGCCCCCGCCGCGCGAGCGGCGGTAACAACGGCTCGATCACCACCCACTGGGCATCACTGGTGTCCGAGGGGTACCGGCGCGGTCGTTCCTGCATGCCGACCACGATGGAGCACCCCAGCCGTGTCGACCATCCCGACACACCCACCATTTCCAAACACGCTCTCAGACCCGGCGGGCCGAGTTGAACGGCATCCGGTCGACGTCGGAGATCTTCACCGGCTGACCGCTCGTGGAGGCGTGCACGATCTGGCCGCCGCCGATGTAGATGCCGACGTGGCTGACCGGGCTGTAGAAGAAGACCAGGTCACCGGGCTTGAGGTTCGACTTCGACACCGGGGTGCCCACCTGGGCCTGGGCACGGCTCGTGCGGGGCAGGTCCTTGCCCGCCTTGGCGAAGGCGTAGCGGACCAGGCCGGAGCAGTCGAACGCGCTCGGGCCGGTGGCGCCCCAGCGGTAGGGCTTGCCGAGCTGGGCCAGCGCGGTCGACATCGCGCCGCTGCGTGCGGCGACGGCCTGCGCGGCCGGGGCCGCGGCCTGCGCCGCGGAGGAGACCGAGAGCGCGGCCGGGTTCGCGCCGCGCGTCGGCAGCACGTTCGCGGCCGGGGCGACGGCACGGGTCACGGTCTCCGCGGTGGGTGCCGCGGAAGCGGTGGTGCCCGTGGGGGCCGCGGTGGCGGCGGGGAGCACGGACAGAACTGCGGCCGCGGCGGCAGTGGTGGCCACGACGGCGACGCGGAGCGCCGGAGCGGAATGACGCTGGGGCACGGTGGGGTCCTCGGGATGTTGCACCACCGGAGGAGCGGTCGGGGCGGGACCCGTGGACGCCGGTACGAAGGGGGAGTTCCGGTGGGGAGACCGGACAGCGCTCACGACCCGCCCGCGTCGTCGCCCGGCGGTGACCCTGCACCCCTCACCCCGGATGGGCGGTGGTCGCGCAAGGCCGGACCGCACATTACGAACAGATATCGCTCGATTAAATGACGCAGAACACATTCATTGCATGACTGCGATCACGACGAATAACGAGAACATTCCGGATCGGTAATTTCAGATTCCGGAACGTCTCCGGTACGGAACGGCCCGGGGATGACCTGCGCGGTCGTCCCCGGGCCGTTGTACCGAGAAACCGATCAGTTGTCGATCTCGCCCCGGATGAACGCCTCGACCTTGTCGCGCGCCTCGGAGTCGCGGTACTGCTCCGGCGGCGACTTCATGAAGTAGCTCGACGCCGACAGGATCGGTCCGCCGATGCCGCGGTCCTTGGCGATCTTGGCCGCCCGCACGGCGTCGATGATGATACCCGCGGAGTTCGGGGAGTCCCAGACCTCGAGCTTGTACTCCAGGTTCAGCGGGACGTCACCGAACGCGCGGCCCTCGAGCCGGACGTAGGCCCACTTGCGGTCGTCCAGCCAGGACACGTAGTCCGACGGGCCGATGTGCACGTTGCCCTTGCCCATGTCCCGGTCCACCTGCGAGGTGACGGCCTGGGTCTTGGAGACCTTCTTGGACTCCAGCCGCTCGAGCTCCTTCATGTTCAGGAAGTCCATGTTCCCGCCCACGTTGAGCTGCATCGTGCGGTCCAGCTGCACGCCGCGGTCCTCGAACAGCTTCGCCAGCACCCGGTGGGTGATGGTCGCGCCGACCTGGGACTTGATGTCGTCGCCGACGATCGGGACGCCGGCCGCGCGGAACTTCTCCGCCCACTCCGGGTCCGAGGCGATGAACACCGGCAGCGCGTTGACGAAGGCGACACCCGCGTCCAGCGCGGCCTGTGCGTAGAACCGGTCGGCGTCCTCGCTGCCCACCGGCAGGTAGGACACCAGCACGTCGGCCTCGGTGTCGCGCAGCACCGCCGCGACGTCGACGGGCTCGCCGTCGGCCTCGGTGATGGTCTCCCGGTAGAAGCGGCCGAGACCGTCGAGGGTCGGCCCGCGCTGCACGGTCACCCCGAGCGGCGGCACGTCCGCGATCTTGACCGTGTTGTTCTCACTGGCCGAGATCGCGTCGGCGAGATCCTGACCGACCTTCTTCGCGTCGACGTCGAACGCGGCCACGAAGGTCACGTCCCGGACGTGGTACCCGCCGAAGTCGACGTGCATCAGGCCGGGGACCTGGGTCGACGGATCGGCGTCCGCGTAGTAGTGAACCCCCTGGACCAGCGATGCCGCGCAGTTGCCCACGCCGACGACCGCCACCCGAACCTGGCTCATGTCAGGCTCCTCCTGTTGTCTCGTCCTGTCGTACCCCGCCGGTCGCGGGCCGGGATGGCCCGCCGCCGGGGAAGGTCCTCTCGTCACGGCCGTCCGTGGCATCCTGCTCGGCCCGTTCGGTCGCGATCAGCTCGTTCAGCCAGCACACCTCGCGCTCGGAGCACTCCAGCCCGAGCCGGTGCAGCTCGCGGGTGTAGCGGTCGACGCCCTCGCAGGGTCTGCCGAGCGCGGTGCGCAGGCCGTCCCGGCGTTCCTCGACGGCCCGTCTGCGGCCCTCCAGGATCCGGATCCTGGTCTCCGCCGGTGTCCGCGCGAAGAACGCCAGGTGCACGTCGAAGCTTCCGTCCTCCCAGGCCTGGGGGCCGGCCTCGGCGAGCATGGCAGCGAACCGGTCCCGGCCCGCCGGGGTGATGCGGTAGACCCGCCTGCCCCGTCGCAGCCGTCCCGGAGTGCGTCCGTACTGATCACCCGCCTCGTCGGTGGTCTCCGCGATCGACCCGGCCCGGAGCAGCCGGCGCAGGGCCGGGTACAACGAGCCGTAGGAGAACGCGCGGAAGCCGCCGAGCCGGCGACCGAGCTGCTTGCGCAGCTCGTACCCGTGCAGCGGACCGTCCTGGAGCAGGCCGAGGACCGCGAAGTCCAGCATCGCGACCTCCTCCGTGCGGACCGCTGACCGGTCACCCTATCGGTCCGATACATCGATCCGCCCGTGTGATGATCGTGATCACAGGCGACCGCGGACCGGACGAGTCCCCCGACCAGGTACGGAACGGTCGTGCCCGCGGGGCCCCGTGCGGGACGGCGATGGGTCCGCGGGTCCGTCCCGCGTACCCTGGACGGGTGCTCAGCCCGCGACAGGTGGTGGACTACGCCCTGCAGCGCCGTGCTCTGCTGGCCGACGTCCGGGCCGGTCGGGTCGGCCGTGAGGAGGTGTGTGATGCGGGTGCCTACCTGCTCCGCGCCGCGCGCTTCCACGGCGCCCCCGCCGATCGGGCCTGTCCGGTCTGCCGGCACGACGAGCTCGCCCAGGTCTCCTGGGTGTTCGGCGAGAGTCTGCGTCACGTCTCCGGCTCGGCCCGCTCCGCGGCGGACCTCGAGCAGCTCGCGGCGCAGGTGCCCGACTTCTCGGTACACGTCGTCGAGGTGTGCACCGAGTGCCGCTGGAACCACCTGGTCCGCTCGTTCGTCCTCGGCACCGGCCGCCCCCGCCGTGGCCGGCGGAGTGCGGGTGGCTGAGTCCGATGGCGCCCTGCCCGACGAGCACGACCACCCGGACCGCGTGCACCGCGCCGGTCCGACGCCGGATCCCCTCGGCCCCGGGCACCCCCGGCCCGGGTTGCTGCGGATCCGGTCCACCGCATCCCACGGAGCCGCCCGGTGAACGACGAGCGTGACCCCCGGCGCACCCCGCCGCCCCCCGGCCGTCCGCCGGTGGGCGGCCGTCCCGCGCCCGCGGGACCGCCGCCGCGCCCGGTCCCCCAGCCCCCTCCGCCGCTGCTGACCCACGACGACTCGGGGGTCGGCCACTTCGACCCGGTCGTCCGGCCGGCCCAGGCCGGCCCGCGCACGGCGGCCCCGCAGCGCACCGGCCGTCCGCCGGCCGGTGCGGCGGCGGCCGGTGCGGCACCGGCCACGGCCCCCCGTCGTGGGGCCGGGGGCGGCCGGCCGCCCGGCCCGCCCGGTCGTTCCGACGGTCGCGGTCCCGGCGACGGCGGCGACGGGAAGAAGAAGCCCGGCCGTCGTCGCCGGCTCCGGCGCTGGCTGATCGGGCTCGCCGCGGTCGCGGTGATCGGCCCGCTGGTCGCCTTCGCGATCGGCTGGCTGGTCTTCCCGGTCCCCGCCGCCGACGACATCGCCGTCACCCAGGTCGCGACCTTCACCTACGCCGACGGCGCCCCGCTGGCCACCGTGCGGCCGGACAACGTCAACCGGACCAGCGTCGACCTGTCCCAGGTGCCGGTGCCGGTCCAGCAGACCGTGCTGTCCGCCGAGGACCGCACGTTCTTCTCCAACCCCGGCTTCGACATCACCGGCATCGCGCGGGCAGTGATCAACCAGCTCTCCGGCGGGATCGGCGGCGGCTCGACGATCACCCAGCAGTACATCAAGGTGACCACCGGCAACGACCAGTACTCGCTGTTCCGCAAGTTCCGCGAGGTCGTGCTGGCCGCGAAGATGTCCAAGGAGATGACCAAGGAGCAGATCCTCGGCAACTACCTGAACGCGATCTACCTGGGTCGCGGCGCCTACGGCATCCAGGCCGCCAGCCAGGCGTACTTCGGGAAGAACGTCCAGGACCTGAACGCCTCCGAGGGCGCGATGATCGCCGGGCTGATCCAGTCGCCGTCGCGCTGGGACCCGGCGAAGAACCTCGAGATGTCCCAGCAGCGGTGGAACTTCGTGCTCGACGGCATGGTCGCCCAGGGCTGGATGAGCCCGGCCGACCGGGCGCAGCAGAGGTTCCCGCAGTGGCGGGAGGCCTCCGCGGCCGAGGGCGGGGGCATCCCCGGTGACGACAAGGGCCACATCTACAACGCGGCCCGCGCCGAGCTGGAGAAGCTCGGGATCTCCGAGACCGAGATCAACACACAGGGCCTGACGGTCACCACGACGATCGACCCGAAGGCCCAGGAGGACGCGGCGAAGGCCGTCCAGAAGGTGATGGAGGGCCAGCCCGACAACCTGCGGTCCTCGCTGGTGTCGGTGAACCCGAAGACCGGCGCGGTCATCGCCTACTTCGGCGGGGAGAACGGCGTCGGTCTCGACTACGCCTCGGTGCTCAAGCAGCCCGGCTCGTCGTTCAAGCCGTTCGTGCTCGCGGCGGCGCTGCAGGCGAACCCGCCGGTCGGCCTCGGCACGATCTACGACGGCTCCTCCCCCCAGGAGCTCGCCGGCACCACGGTCACCAACTCCGAGGGCGTGAGCTGCGGCCAGTGCTCGGTGAAGGAGGCCATGACCAAGTCGATCAACACGGTCTTCTACCGGATGGGCCTCGACGTCGGCCCGCAGCGCGTCGCCGACGCCGCGCACCAGGCGGGCATCCCCGCCGACCTGCTGCCGAACCCCACCGGCGGCATCTCGCTGGGCGACCGCGAGGTCCACCCCGAGGACATGGCCGCGGCCTACGCCACGTTCGCGGCCGACGGCATGCGGCGCGACCCGTTCCTGGTCGCGAAGGTCACCGCCAGCGACGGCCGGGTCATCTACGACCGCGGCAGCACCGACAACGGCCAGCAGGTCATGCCGGCCGAGGTCGCCCGCAACGTCACCGAGTCCATGACCGACGTCGCGAGCTCGTCGCGGATCGGGCTGGACGGGCGTCCGGTCGCCGCGAAGACCGGCACCGTGCAGAGCAGCGTCGAGGGTCAGAACAACGACGCCTGGACCGTCGGCTACACCCCGTCGGTGTCCACCGCGGTGTGGGTCGGTACCGACGACAACTCCCCGATCAAGAACTCCGCGGGACGTCCGGTCTACGGGCGGATGCTGCCCGGCTCGATCTGGCAGTCGTTCATGACCGACGTGCTGCGGGGGACCCCGGTGGAGCAGTTCTCCGACTTCGAGCCGATCGGTCAGGCCCCGGCGCGGGCCGTCTCGAACGACTCGGGGCAGGGTGACGAGCAGCAGACCACCACCACCCAGGAGCCCGGCGACGGCCGTGACAACGGCGACAACGGCGACCGGGGTGACCGCGCGGACCGGGGTGACTCCTCGGGCGACGGCTCGGGCGACGCGTCGGGTGACGGCGACGGCGGCAACGGCGACGGCAGCGGTGACGGCGATGGTCAGCCGGGCTCCGACGCGGGCCGGGACCGTCCGGGCCGCGGGGGCGACAACTGACCGCAGGCGCCCGGCCCGGAGCCGCACCGCCCGCCCCCCGCGAGGCGCCGGGGGCGGGCGTCCGGGACCGGGACATCCCGACCTGGACCGAGCCGTTGGTGCGCGCCGCCAGTCGGGTCGTCGGCGGCCCGATGGGCCGGCACGCACTCGTCGGACGGTCCCGGTGGTGGACGCCGCTGCGGGTGGTGCTGCTGTTCGCCGTCGTCGTGCTGGCGCTGGGCTGGCTGGGCAAGGCGGCCTGCCTGCAGGAGTACCGCACCCCGGACGGTGCGCTCGCGCTGGACTGGCGCAACGACCGCCAGTACGTCGCGATGTGCTACTCCGACACCGTCCCGCTCTACGGGCTGGAGGGTCTCGCCGACGACGCCGTGCCCTACCGCGACGCCTGGTTCGAGACCGCCGCCGACGGCTCCCGCACCGCCCGGTACATGGAGTACCCGGTCGTCACCGGGATGTTCCAGTACCTCAACGCGCAGCTGACCGACGGCTGGCAGTGGCTGGCCGAGCGGCTGCCGCTGCCGACCGCGCTCGACGTCGTCGTCTACTTCGACGTCACCGCGATCTGGCTGGCCATGGCCTGGCTGGTGGTCGTGTGGGCGGTGCTGATGCTCCGCCCGGAACGCCCGTGGGACGCCGCGCTGGTCGCGCTGTCGCCGCTGGTGGTGGTGCACGCGTTCACCAACTTCGACACGCTCACCGTCGCGCTCGCGACCGGCGCGCTGCTCGCGCTGCGCCGGGACCGGCCGGTCTGGGCCGGGGTGCTGCTCGGGATCGGCGGCGCGGCGAAGCTCTACCCGCTGCTGCTCCTGCTGCCGGTGCTGCTCGTCGGCTGGCGACGCCGCGACGACGGCGGTCTCCCGCGTGCCGCCTGGACGATCGGCGCCGCCGTCCTCGCCTGGGTGGCGGTGAACCTCCCGGTCGCGCTGGCCTGGCCCCGCGGCTGGGCCGAGTTCTTCCTGCTCAACCGCACGCGCCCGGCCGACCCGGACTCGGTCTGGTACTCGCTGTACTGGTTCACCGGCTGGTCCGGCTTCGACGGCCCGCTCGGTGACGGGCAGTCCCCCACCGTGCTCAACACCGTCACCGCGGTGCTCATGGCGCTGGCGTTCGTCGCGATCGCCGCTCTGGCGCTGCGCGCTCCGCGGCCGCCCGCGGTCGCCGAGCTGGCCTTCCTGACGGTCGCGGCGTTCCTGCTCCTGAACAAGGTGTGGAGCCCGCAGTACTCGCTGTGGCTGGTCCCGCTCGCGGTGCTCGCCCTGCCGCGCTGGCGGCTGCTGCTGGCGTGGATGACCGTCGACGCGCTGGTGTGGGTGCCGCGGATGTACCAGTACCTCGGCGTCGCGAACAAGGGGCTGCCCCCCGAGCCGTTCCTGGTGACGGTGCTGGTCCGCGACGCCGTGGTCGTCGCCCTGTGCGTGCTCGTCGTCCGGCAGATCCTGCGGCCCGGCACCGACCCGGGCCGGGACCCGGAGCCGGTCTGGCCGGTCGGCCCACGTCCCTCCCGGGCTGCAGTGCCCGCAGTGCCCGCAGCGCCCACAGTGCCCGCCGCCGCGTCCGCCGGGGCCGTGCCCGCACGGAGCGGGCGGCGCCGGAGCGGGGACGGCGGCGGACCCGGTGCCGCCGGTCCGGACGGCGCGACCCGGTCCACCGGCTCCGGCCGGGCCACTCGCGCGGCCGCACCCCGGCCGTGGCCGTCCCGGGCGGCCCGCCCCCGGCGCGGTCCCGTGGACTGACCCGCGGCTCCGTCCGGCCGGCTGCGCGGCCGCCCTGGCGGTCCGGCACCGGGCCCCGTGCGGCACCGGGCCCGGCATGGTGCGCGACGTCCTCGATCGGTCGCGGCCGCGTGCCGGACCACCAGCGACGCAGCCGCGGCGGCCACCGACCGGCGAGACCGCCGAGGGCCCGGCACGGCGCGGGGTGGCGCCGCACGGGGTGTGACGTGTGCGGCGGCGACGGAGACCGGTGCGGTGCCCGGCCGGGTGCGACGATCGGGACATGGCCGACGACGTGGTGGTCCCGGAACCGGTGCAGCAGCGGCTGCGGGAGCGTGTCGAGGCGGCGCTGACGACGCTCCCGCCGGCCGAGCGCCGGGCCGCGTCGGAGGCGGACCGGGCGGGGAAGCGGGCCGCCGCCGTCACCCTGACGCTGCTGCCGGTCCCCGGTGCCACCGGCGACGGCCGCCTCGCCGACGAGGTCGCGTTCGTCCTGACCCGGCGCGCCCGGTCGCTGCGGGCGCACTCCGGGCAGTGGGCCCTACCGGGCGGGCGGCTCGACCCGGGTGAGACCGCCGAGGAGGCGGGGCGCCGCGAGGTGTCCGAGGAGATCGGGCTCGAGCTCGGTCCGGACCGCGTGCTCGGCCTGCTCGACGACTACCCGACCCGATCCGGCTACGTCATCACCCCGGTCGTGCTGTGGGCCGGCGGTGCGGGCGAGCCGACGCCGAACCCGGACGAGGTGGCCGAGCTGTACCGCCCGCCGCTGGCCGAGATCGACCACGAGCCGCGGTTCCTCACGATCCCCGAGTCCGACGCCCCGGTGATCCAGGTGCCGCTGTTCGGCCGCTTCGTCCACGCCCCCACCGGCGCGGTGCTCCACCAGTTCCGCGAGGTCGTCCTGCACGGGCGCCCCACCCGGGTCGCGCACCTGGAGCAGCCGGTCTTCGCCTGGCGCTGAGAGCGTGTTTGGAAATGGTGGGTGTGTCGGGATGGTCGACACGGCTGGGGTGCTCCATCGTGGTCGGCATGCAGGAACGACCGCGCCGGTACCCCTCGGACACCAGTGATGCCCAGTGGGTGGTGATCGAGCCGTTGTTACCGCCGCTCGCGCGGCGGGGGCGGCCTGTTGCTCATGCTCGTCGGGACGTGCTGGACGCGATCTTGTATGTCGTGCGGACCGGGTGTGCCTGGCGGGCGTTGCCGGTGGACTTCCCGCCCTGGCAGACCGTCTACTGGTACTTCAACCAGTGGGAACAGCAGAAGGTCACCGAGAAGATCCTCCCGGTCGTGCGGGGGCAGTTACGTATCGCCGAGGGCCGTGATCCGGAGCCGAGTGCGGGGATCATCGATTCCCAGTCGGTCAAGGGCGCCGACACCGTCGGCCAGGACTCCCGCGGCTACGACGCCGGGAAGAAGACAGGCGGACGGAAACGGTTCATCGTGACCGACACCCTCGGTCTGCTGCTGACCACGATGGTGTGCTCGGCCTCGGTACAGGACCGCGACGGCGCCAAGCCGATCCTGCTCAACCTCTACCTGCGCACCAGGGTGCGGTTCGTCTACGCCGACGCCGGCTTCGCCGGGCGACTGCTCGACTGGGCCGCCACGATCCTGCAGACAACGATCGAGATCATCCGCAAGCCACCCGAGCAGCGCGGATTCACCGTCCTCCCACGAAGGTGGGTGGTCGAACGGACCCTGGCCTGGCTCACCGCACACCGACGCCTGGCCCGAGACTACGAACGCCACCCCACCACATCCGAAGCCATGATCCGCTGGGCCGCGATCAACACCATCACCCGCCGCATCGCCCGTGGATACCCCGCCACCCGCCAGCAGAAACACACGACACCCTCAACCCACTAGAATTTCCAAACACGCTCTGAGGCGCCCCGGGGCTCACGCCGGCCGGCCGGCTCGCCGGTACCGCCCGAGCCCGCCTCAGGTGTGCTCCCGCAGGAACGCGATGTCGCGGGCCTGCCCCTCGGCCGGGGTCTCCACCACGACCGGCGCCCCCGCCGCCGCGACGACGGCGGCCAGCTCGTCCGGCGGGATCGTGCCGTCGTCGATGTTGGCGTGCCGGTCGCGGGCCGAGTCGAACGCGTCGCGCGAGTTGTTCAGGTGGATCAGGTCGATCCGCCCGGTGATCCCCCGGACCCGCTCGACGATCCCGGCCAGCTCCTCGCCGCCGGCGAAGGCGTGGCAGGTGTCCAGGCAGAACCCGACGCCGAACTCGCCCACGGCGTCCCACAGCCGGCCCAGCGCGTCGAACCGGCGGGCCATCGCGTTGTCCCCGCCCGCGGTGTTCTCGATCAGGACGGGCACGTCGAAGCCGTGCTCACCGGCCTGGCGTTCGACGAACTTACGCCAGTTGTCGACGCCGACCGCCGGGTCGTCGTCCTTCGTGACGTGGCCGCCGTGCACGACCAGCCCGAACGCGCCGACCTCGGCGGCCCCGGCCAGGTGGTGCTGGACGATCGTGCGGCTGGGGATGCGGATCCGGTTGTTCGTGGACGCGACGTTCGCGGTGTAGGGCGCGTGCACCACCACCGCGACGTCCGAGGCGGCCAGCTCCGCGGCCCGCGGGTGCGGCGGCGGCTTCTTCCAGCCCTGCGGGTCGGACAGGAAGAGCTGGATCACCTCGGCCCCGACCTCGGCGGCCGCGGCCAGGGGGTCCTCGGCGTCGCGGACGTGTGCTCCGATCTGCATGCGGGCACGGTAGCGAGGACCCCCGACAGTCCTCGGCCGCCGGTGGGGTCCGCCGCGGCGCTCCCCCGCGGGAGGCCGCGGACCGGGCACCCGTACGGCGACCGGCGCCCCCGCGGGCACGACCCGGACCCGCCACGGCGATCCCCGTACCCGCAGGTCGGGGCCGGACCGGCCGTTGCTAGCCTGTACCGGCATCCCCGCAGGTCCCGTGCATTCCGCCGGAAACTGTCGGGGTGCACTGAGAACCTCCTGTCACGGCCGTCCGGGCCGTGACCGTTTCGAGTCCATAGGAGGTGAGTGGTTCTCATGCGTCATTACGAGGTCATGGTCATCCTCGACGGCGGCCTGGACGAGCGCACTGTGCAGCCGTCCCTGGAGCAGTTCCTCACCGTCGTGAAGAACGACGGCGGATCGGTCGAGAAGATCGAGGTCTGGGGCAAGCGCCGCCTGGCCTACGAGATCAAGAAGCAGGGCGAGGCCATCTACGCGGTCCTCGACATCACCGCGGAGCCCGCCACCGTCGCCGAGCTGGACCGCCAGCTGGGTCTGAACGAGTCCGTGCTGCGCACCAAGGTCCTGCGCAAGGACGTCACCCGCACGCCGGCGCCCGCCGCCGGCTGATTGGAGCCGTCATGGCCGGCGAGACCGTCATCACCGTCGTGGGCAACCTGACGGCGGATCCCGAGCTGCGGTTCACCCCGTCCGGCGCCGCGGTCGCCAACTTCACCGTGGCGTCCACCCCGCGCACCTTCGACCGCCAGTCCGGCGAGTGGAAGGACGGCGAGGCGCTCTTCCTGCGCTGCAACATCTGGCGCCAGGCGGCGGAGAACGTCGCCGAGTCCCTGACCCGCGGCGCGCGCGTCGTGGTCCAGGGTCGTCTGCGCCAGCGGTCGTTCGAGACCAAGGAAGGCGAGAAGCGGACCGTCGTGGAGATGGAGGTCGACGAGGTCGGCCCGTCCCTGCGCTACGCGACCGCCAAGGTCAACAAGGTCAACCGGGGCGGAGGCTCCGGTGGCTTCGGTGGCGGCGGCGGTGGCTACGACGGCGGTGGCGCCCGACAGGGTGGCGGTTCCGGCGGCGGAGGCAACTCCGGCGGCGGCTATGACGACCCCTGGGGTTCGGCCCCGCCCGCGGGCAGTGGCGCCGCGTCCGACGACGAGCCCCCCTTCTGATCCACGTACCTCTCCGCCCGTGACGGGCGGAGGACGATCTCCAGGAGCACCACCATGGCCAAGGCCATCGTGCGCAAGCCGAAGAAGAAGGTCTGCGCTTTCTGCAAGGACAAGGCCCAGCTGATCGACTACAAGGACACCGGTCTGCTGCGGAAGTTCATCTCCGACCGCGGCAAGATCCGTGCCCGTCGGGTCTCCGGCAACTGCCGGCAGCACCAGCGGGACGTCGCCGTCGCGGTCAAGAACTCCCGCGAGGTGGCCCTGCTGCCGTACACCTCGACCGCTCGCTGAGGAAGGGGAGACACATGAAGCTCATCCTCAACGCCGACGTCCCGAACCTGGGTGCCCCGGGTGACATCGTCGAGGTCAAGGACGGCTACGGCCGCAACTACCTGCTGCCGCGCAAGCTCGCGGTCGTCGCCACCCGTGGCGCCGAGAAGCAGGTCGAGCAGATCCGCCGGGCCCAGAAGTCCCGCGAGATCCGCGACCTGGGCCACGCCCAGCAGGTCGACTCGCAGCTGCGCAACATCAACGTGACCGTCTCGGCCAAGGCCGGCGACACGGGCCGCCTGTTCGGCTCGATCACCCCGGCCCAGGTCGTCGACGCCGTCAAGGCGGCCGGCGGTCCGCTGCTGGACAAGCGCAGCATCGACGTCCCGGGTCACCTCAAGACCCTGGGCAAGCACCAGGTGCAGGTCCGCCTGCACCCGGAGGTCACCACCGAGCTGCCGATCGCGGTCGTCGCGAGCTGAGCGGTCCGGTGGTCGTACGACCACCGAGCGTGATCAGGGCGGGGTTCGGAGCCATGTGCTCCGGACCCCGCCCTTTCGTGTGTCCGGAGCCGGCCTTACGGGCGTCGCGGACACGGTGTGCAGTCCCGGGTGGACGATCGACACCGATCGAACGACCCCGCACCGGGATGCCTTGTCACGCAGCCGACACGCCGCCCGGTGACGATCCACTCGACGGGCGGGCCTGTGGACGCGCCGGGCGGTGAACGGCCCGCCGGGCGCTCCGACACGCCCGTACGCGGCGTGCGACGACACGCCAGAGCAAAGTTGTCCACAGCTGTGAGTATGCCTCTGACCTGCGGATACGGCCCGTTCCGGGATGCTGTCCCCAGGTTGTCCCCAACACGGTCCCGGGACGGGCGGCATCCGTGCACAGTTCATCCCCAATTCGATCACCAGGCCGGTTCGCCACGGGCCCTGCGGCCGACCTACTGTCGGTCGTGCCGGTACGCGAGCGCCGTGCTCCCCGGGTCGCGCCCGCTGCGGTCCGTCGGGCACCACGCCGGCCGGCAGATCACCGACGACGGTCGCGAGTGAGCGGTACGCACCACTCGCGCGTCGAACGTGCGTTCGGTACTGTGTCCACCGGGGGTGACGCTGCGTATGGCTCTGACGGACGATCGTCCCGGCAACAAGCCCCGTGCGGTCCGTGACGGCGAGAAGGCGTCCGGATCCGGCGAGAGCGCGACGTTCGACCGTCAGCCGCCGCAGGACCTCACGGCCGAACAGTCGGTGCTCGGCGGCATGCTGCTGAGCAAGGACGCGATCGCCGACGTCGTGGAGGTGCTGCAGCCGGAGGACTTCTACCGGCCGGCCCACCAGACCGTGTATGAGACGATCCTGGACCTCTACAGCCGTGGTGAGCCCGCGGACGCGGTGACCGTCTCGGCGGAGCTGCAGCGGCGCGGTGAGCTGGTCCGCCTCGGCGGCGCCCCGTATCTGCACACCCTCATCGCCACCGTGCCCACCGCGGCGAACGCGGCGTACTACGCCGAGATCGTCGGCGAGAAGGCGGTCCTGCGACGGCTGGTCGAGGCCGGCACCCGGATCGTGCAGCTCGGCTACCACGGCGCCGACGGCGGCGACGTCGACGACGCGGTGGACCGGGCCCAGGCCGCGGTCTACGAGGTCACCGAGCGCACCACCACCGAGGACTACACGGTGCTGGAGGAGCTCCTCCAGCCCACCATGGACGAGATCGACGCGATCGCCTCCCGGGACGGCCAGTCCACGGGTGTGCCGACCGGCTTCGCCGACCTCGACCAGGTCACCAACGGTCTGCACCCGGGCCAGATGATCGTCGTCGCCGCGAGGCCGGGTCTGGGCAAGTCGACCCTGGGTCTGGACTTCGCCCGCTCCTGCTCCATCGGCAACGGTATGACCAGCGCGTTCTTCTCACTCGAGATGAGCAAGTCCGAGATCGTCATGCGTCTGCTGTCGGCGGAGGCCCGGATCCGGCTGGCCGACATGCGCGCCGGCCGGATGTCGGACGAGGACTGGACGCGGATGGCGCGGCGGATGTCGGAGATCTCCGAGGCTCCGCTCTACATCGACGACTCGCCGAACCTGACGCTCATGGAGATCCGGGCCAAGGCGCGCCGGCTCAAGCAGCGCTACGACCTGAAGCTGATCATCCTGGACTACCTGCAGCTGATGACCTCCGGCCGCAAGGTCGAGTCCCGCCAGCAGGAGGTCTCGGAGTTCTCCCGGCAGATCAAACTCCTCGCGAAAGAGCTGGACGTCCCGGTGGTGGCGATGAGCCAGCTCAACCGTGGCCCCGAGCAGCGCACCGACAAGCGGCCGATGCTGTCGGACCTGCGTGAGTCCGGCTCGATCGAGCAGGACGCGGACATGGTGGTGCTGCTGCACCGCCCCGACGCGTTCGAACAGGACGACCCGCGCGCCGGTGAGGCCGACCTGATCCTGGCCAAGCACCGTAACGGCCCGACCACGACGATCACCGTCGCCCACCAGCTGCACTACAGCCGGTTCTCCGACCTCGCCCACGGCTGAGGCCGGGCCGGACGCGCCGTGCGTCCCGGGCCCGGTGCGTGCCGGCGTACGAGTGGGCCGGCGTGCGGGTGGGCCGGCGTGCGGGTGGGCCGGCGTGCGGGTGGGCCGGTGTACGGATGGCCGGTCAGGCGGTGCCGGGCCGCGCCTGCGGACCGGTGGTGGCCGCGACGGCCAGCGCGAGGGCGGCCACGACGATCCCCGCGACGACGACCGGAACGCTCACCAGCACGGCGCCGAGCAGCAGCACGACCAGCGCGATCCCCAGCAGCATCGTCGGGAACGGCCCCGAGCCGTGCACGGTGCGCCGGTCGCGGGCGAACCCGGCGAGCAGCCGTCCGCCGTGCCGGGCCGGGGCGTGCAGCGCGGTGTTCAGCGCGGAGATCCGGCGGACCAGTTGCGGGTCGGTCCGGCGCAGCTGCACCTCGATCTCGTGCAGCCGACGGTTCTCACGCTCGCTCAGCACCGCGGCAACCCCTCGCGTCCGTGTCCCGGCAGACACGGTCGTGCCGCCGTCCGGCACGGGGCGTCGTCGATCCGGCCTGGTACCGACGTTACGTGACCGATTCGTGATCTCGGCGACCGGGCCGACCGGCTCACATGCGCCCGTCCTCACACCGGGGGGCCGGCGCCCGGGGTCACCAGAGGGAGACGCGGTCCCGGCGGGGGCCTGCGGGGGCGCCGAGGCGGGCGATCAGGGCGGCCCAGGACCGTGCGGTTCCCGGTGTCCGGGACGGGCGGGGGCGCAGCCAGCGGACCGCGAGGTCCGGGTCGTCCGGGTCGACGTCGAAGCGCTCCCGCCGTGGGAGACGGGTGACGCTGCGGAGCTCGACGACGGTCCCGCTCGCGACGGACTGGACGCCGTAGAGGCAGCCCGGCGGGACGAGCAGCCGCTGCGGGCCCTCGAGCAGGGCGACGGCGAGCCGGCCGAAGGTGCCGCCGTCCGGCCGGGCGTCGATGACGACGGCGTAGCCGCTGCCACGGGGGACGCCGAGCAGCATCGCGTCGCCGGGGTGGCCGAACAGGCCGAGCACGGCGTCCTGGGCGGGCCGGCGCCGTCGTCGCACGGTGAAGGGGGCGAGGTCCGGTCCGGAGGCGCCGGTCGCGGTCGGGTCGAGCAGCAGCGCGCCGGGCACCACGGTCCGTACGACGTCCACTCGACCTCCCTCGGGTCCGGTCACCGCGTGCGACGGGCGCGCGGTGGGCTGCGGTTGCGGTACCGGAGGTGACAACGAGCGGCCCCGGTCCCGGTGACGCAGCGCGAGTCCGCGTTGCTCCGATCGAGTGCACAGCGGGCAGTCGGGCGCCGTACCTGTTACCGCGACCGGTACGCCCGCGACGAGCGAATGTGCCTGGCGAGCACCCGCCGCGGGGTACGTGGTGCCGAGACCGTTGCGCTGCGTGGGAACGGTCGTGCCCGGCCCGGGGCCACGCCGTGTACGCGGTGGTGGACCCGTGCACGCAGCGTCCGACCGCCGAGGCGCGCAGTCACCGATCGGGGGAGCATGGGGGGTTGCGGTTACCCTCGGACCGGGGAGGCGACATGCGTGGTCGACTCGGCGAGCTCGAGGCCGCCGTGATGGACGTGTTGTGGAGCGGTGTGGGCCCGTGCCGGGTGCGCGACGTCCGCGCCCGTCTGGCCCCGGCCCGCCCGCTGGCGTACACGACCGTCATGACGGTGCTCGACAACCTGCACCGCAAGGGCTGGGTGCGGCGTGAGCTGGAGGGTCGCGCCTACCTCTACACGCCGGCCGCGAGCCGCGAGGAGGAGACCGCGCGTGCCCTGCGCGACCTGCTCGACGGTCCGGGCGACACCGAGGCGGTCCTCCTGCACTTCGCGCGCTCGGTGACCGAGCGCGAGTCAGCCGTGCTGCGCGCCGCCCTCCAGAGCCCCGACCGCGGCTGTCACCGCGCTCCCGGGTCCCGATCGCGGCCGACATCGCCCTAAGAGCGTGTTTGGAAATGGTGGGTGTGTCGGGATGGTCGACACGGCTGGGGTGCTCCATCGTGGTCGGCATGCAGGAACGACCGCGCCGGTACCCTCGGACACCAGTGATGCCCAGTGGGTGGTGATCGAGCCGTTGTTACCGCCGCTCGCGCGGCGGGGGCGGCCTGTTGCTCATGCTCGTCGGGACGTGCTGGACGCGATCTTGTATGTCGTGCGGACCGGGTGTGCCTGGCGGGCGTTGCCGGTGGACTTCCCGCCCTGGCAGACCGTCTACTGGTACTTCAACCAGTGGGAACAGCAGAAGGTCACCGAGAAGATCCTCCCGGTCGTGCGGGGGCAGTTACGTATCGCCGAGGGCCGTGATCCGGAGCCGAGTGCGGGGATCATCGATTCCCAGTCGGTCAAGGGCGCCGACACCGTCGGCCAGGACTCCCGCGGCTACGACGCCGGGAAGAAGACAGGCGGACGGAAACGGTTCATCGTGACCGACACCCTCGGTCTGCTGCTGACCACGATGGTGTGCTCGGCCTCGGTACAGGACCGCGACGGCGCCAAGCCGATCCTGCTCAACCTCTACCTGCGCACCAGGGTGCGGTTCGTCTACGCCGACGCCGGCTTCGCCGGGCGACTGCTCGACTGGGCCGCCACGATCCTGCAGACAACGATCGAGATCATCCGCAAGCCACCCGAGCAGCGCGGATTCACCGTCCTCCCACGAAGGTGGGTGGTCGAACGGACCCTGGCCTGGCTCACCGCACACCGACGCCTGGCCCGAGACTACGAACGCCACCCCACCACATCCGAAGCCATGATCCGCTGGGCCGCGATCAACACCATCACCCGCCGCATCGCCCGTGGATACCCCGCCACCCGCCAGCAGAAACACACGACACCCTCAACCCACTAGAATTTCCAAACACGCTCTAAGGAGCGATCGCGGCCGACACCGCCCTCCCGGGGCCGAACCGGTCGGGACCGGGGCCGGCGGCGCCGGTCGGGGTCCCGGACCGGAGCGGGTCAGGCCGCCCGGTCGCGCTGCGGGCGGGACCGCAGCCAGGCCGGACGGCGGCTCGCCGGGGCGGGGCCGTCGTCGTCGCGCTCGGCGGTGCGGGTGATGTTGCGGACCATCCCGCCGAACACGATCCCGTGGAACGGCGCGACCGACCACCAGTACAGGTAACCGGCCAGGCCGTGCGGGATGAACACCGCGCGCTGGTGGTAGACCGACCCGCCCGGACGCGGGCGCACCGACATCTCCAGCCAGGCCCGGCCGGGCACCTTCATCTCCGCGCGCAGCCGCAGCAGCCCCTCCTCGGGGCCGCAGTCGCTGCCGGCCGGGCGGGGCCCGCCGGGCTCGATCATCCGTTCCACCCGCCACCAGTCCAGCGCGTCGCCGGTGCGCAGGTCGTGCGGGTCGCGACGGCCGCGGGACAGCCCGACACCGCCGACCGCGCGGTCCATCCAGCCGCGCACCGACCAGGCCAGCGGGAACGAGTACCAGCCGCGCTCGCCGCCGATGCCCTCGATGACCGTCCACAGCCGTTCCGGGGTCGCGTTGCAGGGCTGCTCGCGCTCGTCGAGGTAGACGTCGCCGCCGGCCCAGTCCGGGTCGCTCGGCAGCGGGTCGGACGGCACGTTCTCCACGGTCGCGCCGGACCAGCGGGTCTCCACCTCGCCGTCGGTGATGCGGGACAGGGCCAGCTCGACGGCCCGGTCGTAGCCGATCAGGCCCTCCGGCGGGTCCGGCACCCAGCGCTTGAGGTCGTCCTCGGTGCAGACGACCTCGTGCACCAGCGACTCGATGAGCGGCGTGGCGATCGACTTCGGCACGGGGGTGACGACGTTGATCCAGTGCGCCGACAGCGACGGCGTCAGCACCGGCACCGGGACCACCCGGCGTCGCGGCAACCCGGCGACGCGGGCGTAGCGCTGCATCATGTCGTAGTAGGTGAGGATCTCCGGGCCGCCGATGTCGAACGTGCGGTTCAGCTCGGCGTCCGGGGCGTCGATCTCGGCGACCCGGATGAGGTACCGCAGCACGTCGCGCACCGCGATCGGCTGGATCCGGTTCCGCACCCAGCGCGGCGTGATCATCAGCGGCAGTCGTTCGGTGAGGTAGCGCAGCATCTCGAAGCTGGCCGACCCGGAGCCGAGGATCACCGCGGCCTGCAGCACGACCGTCGGCACCCCGGAGCGCAGCAGCGTCTCGCCGACCTCCACCCGCGACGCCAGGTGCGCCGACAGCCCGCCGGGCGGCGTGTCCGGGTGCAGTCCGCCCAGGTAGACGATCCGTCGCACGCCGGCCGCCCGCGCCGCCTCACCGAGGATGAGCGCGGCGCGCCGGTCGGTCGCCGCGAAGTCGGAGTCCGACAGCGAGTGCACGAGGAAGTAGACGACGTCGACGTCCTCGCAGGCCGCGCGGACGCTGTCCGGGTCGAGCAGGTCGCCCTGCACGATCTCCGCGTCGGCGGCCCACGGCACGTCGGCGAGCTTGTCCGGGTTGCGGACCAGGCAGCGCACGTGGACCGGGCCCGCGGACGGGTCCGGGACGAGGTCGGGCTCGGGACCGCGGCCCAGCAGCCGGGGCGCGAGCCGCCCACCGATGTAGCCGGTCGCACCCGTCACGAGATAGCGCACGTCGCGATCGTCCCATCGCAGGCCCTGTGCGGCAGGGCGTGCCGCTCAGCCGGGCAGGGCGGGCGGTGGGTTCGCCTCGCGGGGGCGCAACGGGTCCACCGCCCGCGGCGCGACCTCGCGCGACGCGACCAGGGACCGCACCGCTGCGGTGAGCACGGCCAGCAGCGGGACGGCGAGCAGCGCGCCGGCGATCCCGGCGACGACCACCCCGACCGCGACGCCGAGCGCCACCGCCAGCGGGTGCAGACGGACCGCCCGGCCCATCAGCAGCGGCTGCAGCACATGGCTCTCCAGCTGCTGCACGGCCAGCACGACACCGAGCACGATCAGTGCGGTCACCGGTCCCTCGGTCGCCAGCGCGACCAGCACAGCGACGGCGCCGGTCAGCACCGCCCCGATGACCGGCACGAACGCGCCGAGGAACACCAGCGCGGCCAGCGGCAGCACGAACGGCACCCCCGTCGCCCACAGGCCCAGGCCGATCCCGAGGGCGTCGACGACGGCGACCAGCACCGTCGCCCGCACGTAGCCGACGAGCGAGGCGAACCCCCGCCGTGCGGCGACGTCGACCCGCGACCGGCGGGCCCGCGGGGTGAGCAGCCGGACGAAGCCCCAGATGCGGCGGCCGTCGTAGAGCATGAAGATCAGCGCGAACAGGCAGAGCGCGAACCCGGCGAGGATCTCCCCGACGGTCGCGGCGGTCGTCACCGCGCCGGAGGTCAGCGTCTGCTGGTTGTCGCGCACCGCCTGCAGCACCTGGTCGCCGAGCACGCCGACGTCGATCCGGAACGGCGTCGCGTCGGCGAGCCCCTGCAGGGAGCCGACGTTGTCGGTGACCTCCGCGACGACCTGCGCGGTGCCGTCGACCAGGGTGCTGACGACGGCGGTCAGCAGCCCGCCGAGCGCGGCCAGGCCGCCGACCATGACCAGCGCCGTCGCGATGCCGCGGGGCACCCGCCGTTCGTGCAGCCACCGGACCAGCGGGGCGAGCAGCGCGGTCAGCAGCACCGCGATCGCCATCGGGACGACGATCACCCGCAGCTCGATCACCAGGAACACCAGCAGCGCGAGCCCGGCGGCGATGACGAGCATCCGGGCGACGGCCTCGGAGGCGATCCGCAGCGGTCGCGGGATCTCCGCCGGCGGCGTGGGGCGGTGGCGTGGTCCGGCGGCCCGCGCCACCGGGTCCGCGAGGTGCGACCCGGCCCCGGAGTCGGAGAGGGCGGCGCGGTGGTGCTCGGCGGTGTCGTCGGGGTGCGTGTCGTCGTCAGGTGTGCGATGGGCAGGGTCGTCGTCGTGCCGCGGGCGCGGGATGCCGCCCCCGGCAGGAGCGGCGGGCCGCCCGGTCCGCTCCGTCATGGCACGGACGGTACGGCGGACCGGCCGGTGCGGCTCGGTGCACGCACCGGTGACGGCCCGGCCCTCCGCGCACCCCACCCCGGTCGGTCCAGCATCGGATCGGACGGAGCAGCGCGCTCGCCGCTCTGTCACTCTCCGTCGAATTACACCCGTGTAGTCGACACACCGCGGACCGGACTCGGCACGACGGAGTGGTGAGATGGTCACTCACCGCCGCGTGGTGGCCGCGACGTGCCGAATCGCGGCCACCGGGCCTATTGCGAGAGTCCGTCGCCGACATCCGCCGCCGCCCCGAAACCTGGACCGTGGCTACCGACTGCTCCAGGAGGAGTCCGGATGAACACTCTCCGTAGACAACACGGAGAGTCTCCGACGGGTCGCGCCACTCGTACGAGGGGGCATCGCCACGAGAACTGTCACCCCCGTTTCCCCACTCAGGTGTCACCCGTTGACCGGGTGAGTGGGCTGAACGGCGGTACGAGATGTACGCGATACGGACCAGGCCGTGGGTCCTCACATCTCAGGCGAGCAGGAGGTACGGCGGGTGTACGAGTTCGACAACGCTGCGGGTGGCCTCGAGTCGTCGATCCGGGCGCGACGCGCCGCGCAGGAGAGCTGGCCGTTCCCCGGCCGGCACGAGTCGCACGAGGAGATCCAGGAGGAGACCCCGATCTTCCACGCCCTCACGGTCGGGGGCTGGCGGGACGGCCGGCGGAGCGGGGACGCCGGCAACGCCGTGCGTCGCGTGCACCGCGACACCGTCCGCACGACCCGCCGCGGTGGCGCGGTCCGGCCGACCGGCGACACGGTCGCCGCGTTCCACTCCGAGCCCGCACCGGTCCCGGCACAGCCGGCCGGCCACGCGGCCCGGGAGCAGGGCGACAGCGCCTGGAACGCACCGGGTGACGCCGCCATGGCGATGCTGCGCCGCCGTCGCGACATCGAGCGTGCCGCGGACCGGGCGGCGATCGCCGACCTGCTGGGCGGTGCCGGCGGCACCGGCTGACCCGCTCGGCCTGAGCGGCCGGAGCGGCGGATCGCGGGCCGTCCGGCCCGGCCGTTCCTCCGGTACGGGCAGCGCGGTACGGCCGTTCGGCACCGGATCGGGGTCGGATCGGCACGCGAGGCAACCACGACACCCCCGGCGCGTCCCGGGGAGTAGTCGCACGCCACGGGCGTGCGGCCGCACGGCAGGACCGGTGGGGACCGGGAGCGCCGAGGACGCACCAGAACATCCCGCGGACGCACCTTGGGACCGCGGGATGAGGTGACGACCGGCTGGGGAGCTGGGTCGTCAGCACGCAAGGCGAGGGCCGGGGCGATGGTCGGAGGGAGCCGACCACCGACCCGGCCCTCGCGCGTGCGGAGGCCACCGGCGCGGCGCGCGCGCCGCCGGTGACGCCGTCGAGCCGACCGGAGCCGTGGGGAGCGCGGTTCCGGGCAGGACGACGGGGCCGAGCGCGGGACACCCTCGTCCCGGACTCGCGTGGCGACATGATCACCACGGAGTGTGACCGTATCGGGCGGCCGTCCGGGTCACAAGAGGGCATTCGCCGCAGCTTCCGCCGTCCCGTCCGGCACACCCGTCACCACGTTCACCCTGCCCCACCGGACACCGTACGACGCACGCGACGCGTGCTCGAATCGTTCCGCACGGTGACCCCCGGCGTTTACCCTGCGAGGGATGAGCACCGATCCCGCCGCGACGGCCCCCGGCGCACCGACCGCCCGCTCGACGAGGCCGGCGTCGTGACGGCCGTGCGACGGGCCGCGGAACGAGGCGCCACCGTCCGGCCCACCGGCGCCGGTGGGCGCGCCCCGGGACCCCTCGTCCGGACCGAGGACGTGCTGCTCGACGTGTCCGCGCTGACCGGCGTCGTCGAGATCGGCGAGGACACCGTGCGGGTGCGGGCGGGGAGACCGTCGCGGACCTCTGCGTCGCCCTCGCCGCCGCCGGCCGGGCACTGGCCACCGTGCCCGACGCGCCCCGCGCCACCATCGGCGGCCCGCCACCGGGCTGGGCATGTACGGCGGCGCCACGCGAGGGCTCGCTGTCCGACCAGGTCCGCGCCGTCCGCCTGGTCGACGGCCGCGGCACCGTCCGCGACGTCACCGGGCCCGATCCGACGCCGCCGCTGCGGGCTCGGTGCGCTCGGCATCGCGACCGCGCTGGAGCTCCCGCACCGTCCCGCTCACCCGGCTGCAGGTGCACGAGCGCGCCGTCGGCATCGACGAGGTGCTCGGCGAGGACCTGCTCGTCGAACACGCCTGGACCGAGTGCGACATCGCGGTCGGCCCGTCGGTGCACGCCGGGTCCGCGGTGCTGCGCTGGGCCGAGCCGGAGCCCGAGGCGACCGGTCCGGTCGAGCGCGCCGGCTGGGGACAGGCGGTGTCGCGGCTGGCGTCGTCGTGGTGGTCCTCCGGGTGGGTCTGCGGTCCGGGTGGCCGCCGCCGCAGCGCTGGGCGCCCGGCACGGCGGGGCCGCCGCACGAGGTCCTGCCGGACCCGCAGCCGTGGGACCCGGACCTGTCCGAGTGGGCCGTGCCGCGTGCCGCCCTCGGGACCGTCCTGCGTGAGCTGGGGGCCGCCGTCGCCGCGCGGGGGCGGGAGCTGCGGCCGGTGCGGGTGCGCACCGGCCGGGCCGAGACCGGTCTGCTGCACCCGGCGTCCGGCCGGGACACCGCCTACCTGCGGCTGCGGACCCGCGGACCGGCGGAGGAGCCGGTCCGCCGGCTCGCCGGGCGCGGTCTGCGAGGACGCCGACGGGCGGCCGTGCTGGACCACCCGGCACGCCTGGGGGCCGGACGAGCTCGCCGTCGCCTACCCGGGGTGGGAGGCGTTCCGCGGCCGTCCGCGACCGGTTCGACCCCGACCGCCGGTTCACCGACCCGCACCTCGCGGCGGTACTCGGCCGCTGACGGGGCGGGGTACCGATCAGAGCTGCCCGCGCAGCCGCGCCGAGATCGACCGCACCGCGGCGAGCGACGCCCGGCGGTCGGCCCGGGTCGGCTCGCCGGCGTCGACGACCTGCTCGCCGCCCACCCACACGTCGTGGACCAGGCGGGAGCCGCCGCCCCACACCAGGTTCGACACGAGTTGCGTCGTCGTCGGACGGCGCGACGAACGCGGAGTCGTCGGTGTCGATGTAACGACGTCGCCCGCCGCCCGGCCTCCAGCGCGCCGAGGTCGTCGCGGCCGATCGCGTGTGCGGGCGTCCGCGCGGTGCCCATGAGCAGCACGTCGCGCGGCGAGTGAGGGCGGCTGCGTCGTCGGCCCCGACCCGC
>NZ_JAHLJA010000018.1:0-2402 GCF_020496245.1 Pseudonocardia sp. ICBG601
CCGCGCTCGACGCGATCGCCCGGCACCGCGTCACCCACGCCCAGTTCGTGCCGACGATGTTCGTGCGCATGCTGCACCTGCCGCAGGAGCAGCGGGACGCGGCCGACGTCTCCTCGCTGCGGGTGGCCGTGCACGCGGCGGCGCCGTGCCCGGTCGACGTCAAGCAGGCGATGATCGACTGGTGGGGCCCGATCCTGGTCGAGTACTACGCCGGGACCGAGGGCAACGGCCTCACCATGACCGACAGCGCGACCTGGCTGACCAAGCCGGGCACCGTCGGCAGGCCGCTGCTGGGTGTCCTGCACATCTGCGACGACGACGGCCGTGAGCTGCCCACCGGCGAGATCGGCTCGGTCTACGTCGAGCGCGAGACCGTGCCCTTCGAGTACCACAACGACCCGGAGAAGACGAAGGCCTCGCAGCACCCCGAGCACGAGACCTGGACGACGCTCGGCGACATCGGCTACGTCGACGGGGACGGCTTCCTGTTCCCCTCACCGCCAGCGGTGCCCGGGTGGCGATCCGGTGCGCGCGCCCGCACGCGGTCCGCAGCAGGTCGCGCGCCGGGACGACCGTGCCGACCAGCCCGGTCCGCAGCGCGGTCGCCGCGTCGCAGCGCTCCCCGGTCAGCAGCATCTCCCGGGCCGGTCCGAGACCGATGAGCCGCGGCAGCCGCCAGACGCTCATGATCAGCCCGACGTTCACGCCCGCCGCGACGAAGAACGCGTCGTCGGCCGCGACGCGGATGTCGCAGGCCAGCGCGAGCTCGAGCCCACCGCCGACCGCGCCCCCGGTGACGGCGGCGACCACCGGGACCCGCAGCTCCTCGATCCGGTCGGTGAGCCGCAGGACCCCGTCCAGGAAGTCCGCGGAGGTGCCGTCGTCGCGGGCCCGTCGTTCCTCGCCGAGGTGCCCGCCCGCGCTGAAGTGGCCGACCCCGGTGAGGACGAGCGCCCGGACCGCGGTGTCGGCCTCCACCGCGTCGAGCGCGCGCCCGACCGCCGCCCGTACCGGGGCGGAGAGCGCGTTGGCGGGCGGATGGTCCAGGGTGAGGACGGCGACGTACGGGCCGTCACGGGTCAGTCGCACCCCCGGTGGGTCCACCGGGTACTCGGTCGGGGCGGTCGGGTGGAGGCTCATGGGCACCTTCCGGGCGACGGCACCCCGGCCCGCCCGTGATCGACGGGCGGGCCGGGGTGCGGGGAACCGGCGGTCGGCCGGTGGCGGGACGGCACCGGGTCAGGCCGGGCCGGGCACCTCGCGGCGGGCGGCGCCCTCGTACGCCGCGAGCGGGCGGATCAGCGAGTTCGCGGCCAGCTGCTCGGAGATGTGGGCGGTCCACCCGGTGATCCGCGACATCACGAACAGCGGCGTGAACATCGGGATGTCGAACCCCATCAGGTGGTAGAGCGGGCCCGCCGGATAGTCGAGGTTGGGGTGCAGGCCCTTCTCCCGCAGCATCGCCGCGGCCAGCGCCGAGTGGGTGGCCAGCAGCGTGCCGGCGCCGCGGAGCTCGACGACCTGTTCCAGCGCCGCCTGCAGGGTCGGCACCCGCGAGTCGCCGCGCTTGTAGACGCGGTGCCCGAAGCCCATGATCTTCTTCTTCTGCGCGAGCGCGTCGGCCAGCCACGCCTGCGCGGCGTCCGGGCCGTCGATCCCGGCGAGCATGTGCATCACGGCCTCGTTCGCGCCGCCGTGCAACGGCCCCTTGAGCGCACCGATCCCGGCGACGACGGCGCTGTAGAGGTCCGACAGCGTCGAGGTCACCACGCGCGCGGTGAACGTGGAGGCGTTGAAGCTGTGCTCGGCGTAGAGGATCATCGAGACCTCGAACGCCCGGACGACCTCCGGTTCCGGGACCTCCCCGAAGGTCATCCGGAAGAAGTTCGCCGCGTAGCCCAGGTCCGGGTCGGGCGCGATCGGGTCCAGTCCGCGCCGGCGCCGCTGGTCGATCGCGACGACGGTCGGCAGTGCGGCCAGCAGCCGCAGCGACTTCTGCGCGTCGGCGGTCGGGTCGTCCTCCTGGGCGTCCTCGGAGCCGAGCCAGCTCACCGCGGTGCGCAGGGTGTCCATCGGGTGGCAGGTGGTGGGCGTCGACAGCAGCAGCGCCTGCAGGCTGCGGTCGATCGGGCGCAGTGCCCGCTCCTGCGCCTCCAGCCGGGCCAGCGCCGCCGGGTCGGGCAGCTCGCCGTGCCACAGCAGGTGGGCGACGTCGAGGAAGCCGCGGTGCGCGCAGAGGTCCTGCACCGGGTAGCCGCGGTAGAGCAGCGAGTTCGTGTCGGCGTCGACCTTCGAGATCGCCGTGGTGTCGGCGACGACGCCGGCCAGTCCCTTGCGGACCTCGGGCGGGTGTGTCGATGACGGTCATGCGGGGTCCTCCTCCTGGTATCCGGCGAGGCGGG
>NZ_JAHLJA010000019.1:0-35804 GCF_020496245.1 Pseudonocardia sp. ICBG601
CGGTGCGGTCGTCCTGGGCGACTACACCGGCCTCGAGAGGGCCAGCAGGTCCCCGCACCGGCGAGGTCCTGTCCGTGCCGGTCGGCGAGGCTACCTGGGCCGGGTCGTCGACCCGCTGGGCAACCCGATCGACGGCCTCGGCGACGTCGAGAGCGACGCCCGCCGCGTGCTCGAGCTCCAGGCGGCCGGCGTGATGGACCGCCAGTCCGTCGGCGAGCCGCTGCAGACCGGGATCAAGGCCATCGACGCCATGACCCCGATCGGCCCGGCCAGCGCCAGCTGGTGATCGGCGACCGCAAGACCGCAAGACCGCGGTCTGCGTCGACACGATCATCAACGCAAAGGAGAACTGGGAGTCGGGCGACCCGACGAAGCAGGTCCGCTGCATCTACGTCGCCATCGGCCAGAAGGGCTCCCACGATCGCCGTGTCCGGCAGTCCCTGGAGGACGCCGGAGCGCTGGAGTACACGACGCTCGTCGCCGCCCCCGCGTCCGACCCGGCCGGCTTCAAGTGGCTCGCCCCCTACACCGGCTCGGCCTCGCCAGCACTGATGTACCAGGGCAAGCACGTCCTGATCGTGTTCGACGACCTGTCGAAGCAGGCCGAGGCCTACCGTGGCGATCTCGCTGCTGCTGCGGCCCCGCCGGGCCGTGAGGCCTACCCGTGCGACGTCTTCTACCTGCACTCGCGTCTGCTGAGCGCTGCGCGAAGCTCTCGACGCCCTCGGCGCGGGGTCGATGACCGGTCTGCCGATCATCGAGACCAAGGCGAACGACGTGTCGGCCTACACCCCGACCAACGTCATCTCGATCACCGACGGCCAGGTCTTCCTCGAGTCCGACCTGTTCACCAGGCGTGTCCGGCCAGCGATCAACGTCGGCATCTCGGTCTCCCGGGTCGGTGGCTCGGCGCAGATCAAGGCCATGAAGACGGTCTCGGGCTCGCTGCGTCTGGACCTGTCGCAGTACCGCGAGCTGGAGGCGTTCGCCGCCTCGGTTCCGACCTCGACGCCGCCTCGGCCGCCGCTCTGGGCCGTGGCGAGCGCCTGGTCGAGCTGCTCAAGCAGGCGCAGTACGCGCCGGTCCTCGGTGCAGGACCAGGTCGTCTCGATCTGGCTGGGCACCTCCGCAAGCTCGACTCGGTGCCCGTCGCCGACGTGCAGCGCTTCGAGGCGGAGTTCCGCGAGTACTCGCGGCGCCACGCCTCCGGTGCCCTGAACGAGATCACCGACACCGGGAAGCTCTCCGACGACGCCGTCGAGACGCTGACCAAGGCGGTCGACGAGTTCAAGCGCAACGAGTTCACCGCGTCCGACGGTTTCCTCGGTCGTCCCCAAGGAGAAGCCGAGAAGGCTCTCGACGAGGACGATGTCGAGCAGGAGACCGTCACGGTCAAGAAGAACTGAGGCTGATACCCGATGGCGGCACGATCCGGGTGCTGCGCCGGCGTATCCGGTCGACGCAGTCCATCAAGAAGATCACCCGTTCCCAGGAGCTGATCGCGACCTCACGGATCGCGAAGGCCCGGGCACGGGTGGACGAGGCGCGTCCGTACGCCGAGCTGATGACGAGCACCTCTCGGAGCTCGCGTCGAACTCGGCGCTGGACCACCCGCTGCTCGTCGAGGGGAGCAGCCGAAGCGCGCCGCGGTCCTGGTCGTCACCAGTGACCGCGGTCAGTGCGGCGGCTACACGCCAACGTCCTCAAGGAGGCCGAGCAGCTCCTTGCCCTGCTCCGCGAGCAGGGCAAGGAGCCGGTCCTCTACGTGATCGGCCGCAGAGGGCGTCTCGTACTACCGGTTCCGCAACCGGGAGATCGAGCAGTCCTGGACCGGCTTCTCCGAGCAGCCCGGCTACGAGCACGCGGCCGAGGCGGCGAAGACGCTGGTCGACGCGTTCATGTGCCCGGCGAGGACGACCACGACGGGAATGCCGACGGCACCCACGGCGTGGACGAGCTGCACCTCGTGTACACCAGCTTCAAGAACATGATCACCCAGGTGCCGCAGGCCCGGCGGATGGCTCCGCTCGAGGTCGAGTACGCGGCCGACAGTGCCTCGGCGAAGCCGGTCGACGAGATCGACGGCGACGCCGACACGGCCGAGAGCCAGCGGGACCACCCGGAGACCAAGGGTCTCCAGCCGCTCTACGAGTTCGAGCCGGACCCGGACACGCTCTTCGACGCGCTGCTGCCGAAGTACATCGGGGCCCGCTCTACGCGGCCCTGCTGGAGTCGGCGGCGTCGGAGTCGGCGAACCGGCAGCGGGCCATGAAGGCCGCGACGGCAACGCCAACGAACTGATCCGTAGCCTGACCCTGGAGGCCAACCAGGCTCGCCAGGCACAGATCACCCAGGAGATCAGCGAGATCGTCGGTGGGGTCGACGCTCTCGCCAGCGCAGGAAGTGAGAGCTGATGACCACGACCGCCGAAACTTCGGCCGGCCCGATCACCGGCGCGTCGTCCAGGTGACCGGCCCGGTCGTCGACGTCGAGTTCCCCTGACGCGAGTCCCGAGCCTGCTCAACGCGCTCACGCTGGAGGTGGACCTCTCCGCGGACAAGGCGCAAGCTGACACTGGAGATCGCCACGCACCTGGGTGACAACCTGGTCCGGGCCATCTCCATGCAGCCCACCGACGGTGTCGTGCGCGGCCAGGAGGTCACCGACCTCGGCCGCCCGATCTCCGTCCCGGTCGGCGACCAGTCAAGGGGCACGTGTTCAACGCCCTCGGCGACTTGCCTGGACGACCCGTCCATCCAGTTTCACCGGTGACCCTCCGGTCGATCCACCAGAAAGGCCCCGCGCTTCCGACGAGCTCGAGGGCAAGACCGAGATGCTGGAGACCGGCATCAAGGTGCTGGACCTGATGACGCCCTACGTCGTCGGCGGCAAGATCGTTCTGTTCGGTGGTGCCGGTGTCGGCAAGACCGTGCTGATCCAGGAGATGATCCAGCGTGTCGCGCTGAACTTCGGTGGCACCTCGGTGTTCGCCGGCGTCGGTGAGCGCACCCGTGAGGGCAACGACCTCATCACGGAGATGACCGAGTCGGGCGTCATGAAGAACACCGCCCTGGTGTTCGGTCAGATGGATGAGCCGCCGGCACCCGTATGCGCGTCGCGCTCTCCGCGCTGACGATGGCGGAGTACTTCCGCGACGTGCAGGAGCAGGACGGTCCTGCTGTTCATCGACAACATCTTCCGGTTCACCCAGGCCGGCCAGGAGGTCTCGACCCCCTCGGCGCATGCCGTCCGCGGTGGGCTACCAGCCCACCCTGGCCGACGAGATGGGCGAGCTGCAGGAGCGGATCACCTCGACCCGGCGCCGTTCGATCACCCTCGATGCAGGCGATCTACGTCCCCGCGGACGACTACACCGACCCCGCTCCGGCGACGACGTTCGCGCACCTCGACGCGACCACCGGAGCTCTCCCGGCCGATCTCCCAGAAGGGATCTACCCGGCGGTGGACCCGCTGACCTCGACCTCGCGGATCCTGGACCCGCAGTACGTCGGTGACGAGCACTTCCGCGTCGCCAACGAGGTCAAGCGAATCCTGCAGAAGTACAACGACCTGCAGGACATCATCGCCATCCTCGGTATCGACGAGCTGTCCGAGGAGGACAAGCAGCTCGTCGCCGGGCGCGTCGCATCGAGCGCTTCCTCTCGCAGAACCTCCTGGTCGCCGAGCAGTTCACCGGCCAGCCGGGCTCGACGGTCCCGCTCAAGGAGACCATCGAGGCGTTCGACAAGATCGCCAAGGGCGAGTTCGACGACGTCCCGGAGCAGGCGTTCTTCCTCTGCGGTGGTCTCGACGACCTGGAGAAGAACCGCAAGAAGCTGGAGCTGATCCTCCATGCCTGCTGAGATGACCGTGGAGCTGGTCTCGGTCGAGCGCCGGCTGTGGTCGGGTGACGCACGCTTCGTGCTCGCCCGGACCACGGTCGGGGAGGTCGGCATCCTGCCCGGCCACCACCGATGCTGGCCCAGCTGGAGGAGGCCGGGGTCGTCCGCATCGACTCCACCGACGGCTCGAAGCGCACCATCGCGGTGCACGGCGGGTTCCTGTCGGTGTCGGCGGAGCGGGTGTCCATCCTCGCCGAGTTCGCCGAGCAGGCGGACGAGATCGACGTCGAGGCGGGCCCGGCGGGCTCGCGGACGGCGCCGACTCGTCCACCGACGAGGGGAAATCGGCGATCGCCCGGCCGAGGCCCGCCTTCGGGCGGCCGAGCGAACTAGCACGGGGACCGGGCACGGCAGTGGAGCTCATCGCGGCGATCGTCGGAGTTCTGCTGCTGTGCCTGGTGATCCCCTGGTCTGGCTCGCCGTACGGCGGGTACGACTCATGCGAGGCGGCGGTGTGGACCTGTGTCTGCGCCGCCGTTTCGCTGTCACGGACTGGCACTTCGGCGTCGGGCGCTACGAGGGCGAGCGCTTCGCCTGGTACCGCCTGACCAGCTTCCGGATCGGTGCGACCGTCGTGATGGACCGGGCGGATCTGGAGATCGTCGACCGGCGGCCGCCGCACCGGTCGGAGGAGTTCGCGATCCCGATGGCGGTCGAGGTGCTGCGCTGCCGTGGCCGCGACGCCGCCGGGCGCGACGTCGACGTCGAGCTCGCGATGTCCGCGGGCGTCCGCACCGGCTTCATGGCCTGGCTGGAGTCCACGCCCCCGGGCCAGGGACACGGGTTCCGCGAGGCGTCCTGACCCCGCCCACCCCGTGGCGTTGCGGAGCCGCCCGCTCTGTCGGTTCGTCCCGCGCGGTCGGTCAGGCGTCGGCGGTCGGGGCGCCGTGCGGGCCACCCGGCTGCCACAGGACGTCGCCGTCGGGGTTCGCGACCCGGCCGAGGATGAACAGCAGGTCCGAGAGCCGGTTGAGGTACTGCGCCGTCAGCGGGTTGGTCCGCTCCCGGTCGGCCTCCAGCAGGGCCCACACGGACCGCTCGGCACGGCGGGTGACGGTCCGCGCGACGTGCAGGTAGGCGCCGCCGGGGGTGCCGCCGGGCAGGATGAACGACTTGAGCTTGGGCAGCTCGAGGTTGAACTCGTCGCACCAGCCCTCGAGCCGGGTGACGTAGCCCTCGGTGATCCGCAGCGGCGGGTACTCGGGATTCTCGACGATCGGCGCGCACAGGTCGGCCCCGACGTCGAACAGGTCGTTCTGGATCTGCCGCAGCGGGTCGGCGACCCGCTCGGCGAGCCCGCCGACCGTCACCGCCACGCCGATCGCGGCGTTCGCCTCGTCGGTGTCGGCGTAGGCCGCCAGCCGGGTGTCGGTCTTGCGGACCCGGCTGAAGTCGCCCAGGGCCGTCGTACCGTCGTCGCCGGTCTTCGTGTAGATCCGCGTCAGGTTCACCGCCACCCCGACAGGCTAGGCGCGCCGGTGCTCCGGCGACCAGACGCGGGGGTGCGCCGGACGGTCCGAAGGTGCAGGGCCGTCCGGGGCGGGCATCCGGCGCGGTGACGGTCCCGTTACCGTTCCGGGCGTGGTGGAGCATTTCGCGGTCAACGGCGGGGCCCGGCTGAGCGGGTCCGTCGACGTCGTCGGGGCGAAGAACAGCGTGCTCAAGCTCATGGCGGCGGCACTGCTGGCCGAGGGACGGACGACGCTCGAGAACTGCCCGGAGATCCTGGACGTGCCGCTGATGGCCGACGTCCTGCGGAGCCTGGGCTGCACGGTCGCGATCGAGGGATCGACCGTGCACATCGACGTGCCCGCCGATCCCGGCGCGGAGGCCGACTACCGGTCGGTGTCCAAGCTGCGTGCGTCGGTGTGCGTGCTCGGGCCCCTGGTGGCGCGGTGCCGGCGGGCGGCCGTCCCGCTCCCCGGCGGCGACGCGATCGGCTCGCGGCCGCTGGACATGCACCAGAACGGGCTGCGCAAGCTCGGCGCGACCACCGACATCGTGCACGGCAGCGTCACCGCGACGGCGGGAGACCTGCACGGCGCGCAGATCTGGCTGGACTTCCCGAGCGTCGGGGCGACCGAGAACATCCTGATGGCCGCGGTGCTCGCCGAGGGCACCACGGTCATCGACAACGCGGCCCGCGAGCCGGAGATCGTCGACCTCTGCGTGATGCTGCAACAGATGGGCGCGAAGCTGGAGGGGGTCGGCAGCTCCACGCTGACCGTGCACGGCGTCGCTGGCCTGCAGCCCACCACGCACCGCGTCATCGGGGACCGGATCGTCGGTGCCACCTGGGCGTTCGCGGCCGCCATGACCCGTGGCGAGGTCACCGTGCGCGGCGTCGACCCGCACCACATCGACCTGGTCCTGGACAAGCTCCGCAGCGCGGGCGCCGAGATCACCACCGGCGAGCAGGAGTTCTCGGTCGCGATGTCCCGACGCCCGGAGGCGGTCGACTTCGTGACGCTGCCCTACCCGGGCTTCGCCACCGACCTGCAGCCGATGGCGATCGCGCTCTCCGCCGTCGCCGAGGGCACCTCGATGATCACCGAGAACGTGTTCGAGGCGCGCTTCCGCTTCGTCGACGAGATGGTGCGCCTGGGTGCGGACGCCCGCACCGACGGCCACCACGCCGTCGTCCGCGGGCGGCCCGAGCTCTCCAGCGCGCCGGTGTGGGCCAGCGACATCCGGGCGGGCGCCGGGCTGGTGCTGGCCGGGCTGTGCGCACGGGGCACCACCGAGGTCTGGGACGTCGCGCACATCGACCGCGGCTACCCGCGGTTCGTGGAGAACCTGTCCGCGCTGGGCGCCGACATCCGACGCGTCGCGGGCGAGCCGGAGCGGTAGGGCGGGTCCGCCCGCTGCTGCTCCGAACGGCCCAGCAGCCCGGCGGGCCGGCCCGCGCCGTGTCACCCTTCGCGTCAACTCGACGAGGAGGCCCGTCATGGTGAGCACCCCCGACGCCGCCGACGTCTCGCAGGCCGGCCGCAAGGCGGGCCGCGGGGCGCGGGACGCCGCGCACTCGACACCGGTGCGCGTCGCCGCCCGGGCCGGCATCGCCGCGAACGGGGTGGTGCACCTGCTGATCGGGTGGCTCGCCGTCCGGATCGCGCTCGGCTCGGGCGGGCAGGCCGACCAGAACGGCGCCCTCGGGGCGATCGCCGCCGAGCCGGCGGGCCGGGTGTTCCTGTGGGTGCTGGTCGTCGGGTTCGTCGCGGTCGTCCTGTGGCGGACCGTCTCGGCGGTGTGGGGCTTCCACTACATCGGTGACGGCACCAAGCGCACGGTGAAGCGGGTCGTTGCCGGCGGGCAGGCCGTCGTCTACGCGGTGCTCGCCGTCACCGCGGCGACCACCGCGATCAGCGGACGCACGTCCGGTGGTGGCGGTGGTCGGGCGGCCGCCGGACTGCTGGGCCTGCCGGGCGGGCAGGTCCTCACCGCGCTGCTGGGGCTGGGGGTGCTGATCGGCGGCGGGGTGATGGCCTGGAACGGCTACCGGACGACGTTCACCGAGGACCAGGACCTCGGTGGCGCCGACACCCGGCTGCGGCGGATCAACGCCCGCACCGGACAGGTCGGGTACATCGCCAAGGGGATCGCGATCGGCGTGCTGGGCGTCCTGCTGGGCGTCGCCGCACTGACCTTCGACCCGCAGCGCGCCAACGGGCTGGACTCCGCGCTCAAGACGCTGCGCGAACAGCCCTACGGGGTGTTCCTGCTGGTCGCGGTCGGCGTGGGGATCGCCTGCTACGGCGTGTTCTGCTTCCTCGACGCCCGCTACCACCGGGTGGGCTGAGCGCTCAGTCCAGCGAGCGACGGCTGAGCACCACGCGGGCGTCCCCGACGTCCCGGGGGAAGACGAGCAGTGCCCAGCCGCCGTCGTCGGCGCGGGAGGTCGTCGCCCGGATGCCCTCGGAGCGCAGCCGGTCGCGCAGCACCCGCGCCGCCTCCGGCCCGGGTACCCGGGAGACCTCGGTGAGCAGGCCGGTCGCGACCGGGTCGTCCGGGTCGTCGGTGGGCAGCGCGTGGTGCTTCTGGTGGCCGTAGGTCCAGCGCAGCAGCAGCGCGAGCACCGCCAGCACGATCGCGATGCCGATGACCGAGCCGAGCCGCGGGACCAGGTCCAGCTCCATCCACCGATCGTCGCACCCGGACGGGCGACACGCCCTGTCCGAGGGGGCGGGTGGTGAACCGATCCAGCGCTCGGTTTCCCGTGCGGATCGCGTACTTTGCCGAACATGCCGACTGTGACGAGGGACGACTCCGTGCCCGCCGTCGGCTACTGACGAGTAGGATCTGTCCGCATCACAGGCAGTGCCGACTGTGCTCCCGCGACGACACGGAGGTCCCGGTGCCGTACCCCACCGATCGTGAGCGCGACCGTCCGTGGGTGATCCGCACCTACGCCGGTCACTCCTCGGCGGAGAAGTCCAACGAGCTGTACCGCCGCAACCTGGCCAAGGGCCAGACGGGGCTGTCGGTGGCCTTCGACCTCCCGACCCAGACCGGCTACGACCCCGACGACGAGCTCGCCAAGGGCGAGGTCGGCAAGGTCGGCGTGCCGGTCAGCCACATCGGGGACATGCGCACTCTGTTCGAGGGGATCCCGGTCGCCGAGGCCAACACCTCGATGACGATCAACGCCCCGGCGATGTGGCTGCTCGCGCTGTACGTGGCCGTCGCCGAGGAGCAGGCGGAGCAGTCCGGTCTGGACTACGCCGAGGTCCGGGCGAAGCTCGCCGGGACCACCCAGAACGACATCGTCAAGGAGTACCTGTCGCGGGGCACCTACGTGTTCCCGCCCGGGCCCAGCCTGCGGCTGATCACCGACATGGTGGCGTGGTCGGTCGGTGAGATCCCGAAGTGGAACCCGATCAACATCTGCAGCTACCACCTGCAGGAGGCCGGGGCGACGCCGACGCAGGAGCTGGCCTACGCGCTGTCGACCGCGATCGCCGTCCTCGACTCGGTGCGCGACTCCGGGCAGGTGCCGCCGGAGAAGTTCGGCGACGTCGTCGGACGTATCTCGTTCTTCGTCAACGCCGGCATCCGGTTCGTCGAGGAGATGTGCAAGCTCCGGGCGCTGGGCCGGCTCTGGGACGAGATCACCCTCGAGCGCTACGGCGTGCAGAACCCCAAGCAGCGACGCCTGCGCTACGGCGTGCAGGTCAACTCGCTCGGGCTGACCGAGGCGCAGCCGGAGAACAACGTCCAGCGCATCGTGCTGGAGATGCTCGCCGTCACCCTGTCCCGGGACGCGCGTGCCCGCGCCGTGCAGCTGCCGGCCTGGAACGAGGCGCTCGGCCTGCCGCGGCCGTGGGACCAGCAGTGGGCGCTGCGGATGCAGCAGGTGCTGGCCTACGAGACCGACCTGCTGGAGTACGAGGACATCTTCGACGGCTCCCGGGTCGTCGAGGCGAAGGTGTCCGAGCTCGTCGAGGGCGCCCGCGCGGAGATCGACCGGGTGCAGGAGATGGGCGGGGCGGTCGCGGCCGTCGAGTCCGGCTACATGAAGGGCGAGCTGGTCAACTCCCTCGCCGCCCGCCGTCGCCGGCTGGAGTCCGGTGAGGAGGTCGTGGTCGGGGTCAACAAGTTCGACACGACCGAGCCCAGCCCGCTGCAGGCCGAGGGCGCCGACGCGATCTTCACCGTCGACCCGGCCACCGAGCGGGCCGCGGTCGAGGCGATCCGCGAGTGGCGGGCCGCGCGGGACCAGGACGCCGTCGAGGAGGCGCTGCGGGCGCTGCGCGACGCGGCCAAGACCGAGCAGAACCTCATGCAGGTCTCGATCGACTGCGCCAAGGCGGGCGTGACCACCGGGGAGTGGGCCGGGGCGCTGCGCGAGGTGTTCGGGGAGTTCCGGGCCCCGACCGGAGTGGCGGGGGCGAGCATGTCCGGCGAGGGCGCCACCGAGATCTCCGAGGTCCGCGAGCGGGTCCGTGCCACCGGTGAGGAGCTGGGCCAGCGGCTGCGCATGCTGGTCGGCAAGCCGGGCCTCGACGGTCACTCCAACGGCGCCGAGCAGGTCGCCGTGCGTGCCCGCGACGTCGGGTTCGAGGTCGTCTACCAGGGGATCCGGCTGACGCCGTCGCAGATCGTGGCGGCCGCGGTGCAGGAGGGCGTGCACGCCGTCGGGCTCTCGGTGCTGTCCGGGTCGCACCTGGAGGTCGTGCCCGCGGTCGTGCAGGGGCTGCGGGACGCCGGGGCCGGGGAGGTGCCGGTCGTCGTCGGCGGGATCATCCCGCCCGAGGACGAGAAGCGGCTGCGTGAGGGCGGGGTCGCGGCGGTGTTCACGCCGAAGAACTTCCGCCTGACCGGGATGATGGACGAGATCGTCACCCTGATCCGGGAGTCGCAGGGTCTGGGCTGACCGTGCCGGCCGGGCGGTACGCACCGCCCGGCCGGGAGCTCAGCCCTCCTCCTTCTCGCTCCCGCGGCGGCTGAGCCGCTTGAACCCGGGGATCCCGACGATCGCCTGCCGGACCTCCTTGAGCACGTCCAGGAGCTCGTGGACGTCCGGTCCGACACGGTCCAGCGTCGTGAGGATCGGCATGATGTCGTCCTCCATGTGCTCGGTGAACTTCGGGAGCTGGTCCACCAGCCGGATCGCGGCGCGCACCTCCTCCTCGGAGAGCTCGTCGACGAAGCGCTGGGCCAGCGGCGCCGCCCGGCGGGCCAGCGGGCCGTAGAGGTCCAGCAGCTCACCGGCCTGCTCGCTGGCGCCCGCGGCCTGCCCGACGACCTCTCCGGCGCGGTCGGACACCGCCTTCGCCGCGGTGACGACACCGGTCGCGTCGGTGGTGACGGTCTCGACCTGCCCGATGAGGCCGCCGGCGCGCTCGCTGATCTCGCCGACGGTGCGGATGAGCCCGCCCGCCTCGCCGGTGACGGTGTCGACCCGCGCGAGCAGCCCGCTCGCGTTCCCGGTGACCACCGAGACCTGCTCGACGATGCCCTCGGCGTTCTGCGAGACCGTGGTGACCCGGCGGACGAGGTCGCCCGCCTCCTCGGACACCGTGGTGACCCGCCGGACCAGCTCGCCGGCCTCGTCGGAGACGGTGGTGACCCGCCGGACCAGGCCGTCGGCCTGCTCGGACACGGTGGTGACCTTGCGGACCAGGATGTCGGCCTCGTCGGCGACCCCGCCGCCCCGCGCCACCAGCTCCTCGGCGTTCCCGGCGACGCCGGTGACCCGCCCGACGAGCTCCTCCGCGTTCCCGGCCACGCCGGTGACTCGTCCGACGAGCTCCTCCGCGTTCCCCGCGACGCCGGTGACCCGGGCGACGAGCGCCTCGGCCTGCTCGGCGACCGGGCGGATCCGGGACACGAGCCCGGTCGCCTCCTCGGCGACGGTGTCGACGGTCCCGATCAGCCCCTCGGCCCGGTCGACGACGCCGTCCACCCGGTCGAGCAGCTGCTCGGCGCGGGTCGCGATCGTGCCGATCCGGCCGACCAGCGAGCCGACCTCCTCCAGCAGCTCCCCGGCCCGCGCGGGCAGCCCGGCGACGGTCCCGGCGAGCTCGCCGGTCGCCTCGACCACCGACGCAGCGCCGGTGAGCAGGTCGGACGGGCCGGGGACGTGGATCCCCGCGATACGCAGTGCCATGACCGGGATCCTTGCACTCCCCGGCGGCGCGCGTCGGTCACGAGTCCGGGGTGCGGGCGCAGAGCTCGTCGACGGTGAGATCGCGCGGCGGCAGGTTCGCCGCGGTGAACCCGAACGGCGCGGCGAGCTCCAGCCAGCGCCCGGACTCCTGCAACGCGGTGAGCCCGCGGTCGAACTCCTCGCGGAAGGCACTGTCGGCGGGACGGAACGCGAACGCCCCGGCCCCGACGACCGGGCGTCCCGCGACCTCGGGGGCGAACGCGGCGGTCACCTCCAGCCCGATGCCCGCGTTGCGGCGGACCTCGTCGAGCAGCGCGATGCGGGTGAGCGCGCCGACCTGCGCGCCGCCGTTCGCGACCTCGCGCACCAGCGCGCCCTGCGAGTCGACGGTGACGATGTGGTCGGCGTGGATGCCCGCGGCGAGTGCGTACTCCTGCTCGGCGCTTCCCTCGAGCACCGCCAGCGTCGCCCCGGAGCGGCGGACCCCGGCCAGCGTCGCGACCCCGAGGGGGTTGCCGGCCGGGACCACCAGGCCGGTACCCGCCACGTAGTCGGGGCGGGAGAACGCGACCTGCTGGCAGCGCAGCGCGGTGATGGTCAGCCCGACCGCGATGACGTCGAAGCGGCCGTCGAGCAGACCGGGGATGAGCTGGTCGAACCTCGTCTGGACCGCGGCGAGGCCGCTGCCGCCGAGGCCGGTGACGACCGCGCGGGCCACCTCCGGGCTCTCCCCGGTGACCCGCCCGGAGCCGTCGGTGTAGCCGAACGGGCGCTCCCCGGACAGCCCGACGACGACGTCGCCGCCGGCGCGCAGCCGCGACAGCGGGTCCGACGGCCCGCCGCAGCCGCCCAGCAGCGGCCCGGCCAGCGCGGTCCCGCCGAGGGCGGCGGCCGCCCCCAGCAGACGGCGCCGGCTCAGCCGGGTGGTGGTGCGGATGTGCATGGTCCCGCGAGCCTAGGTGCCGATCAGCCGGTCCACTGCGGGGCCCGCTTCTCCAGGAACGACGCCATGCCCTCGCGGGCACCCCCGGACTGCGACATCGACGCCATCACCTCGGCCGCGACGGCGTAGGCGTCGGCCTCGGGACGGTCGAGCTGGGCGTAGAGGGTCTGCTTGCCGACGGCCTTGGACAGCCTGCTGCCCCGGGTCGCGCGGGCGAGCAACTCGTCCACGCGGGCGTCGAGGTCGTCGTCGGGGACGGCGTAGTTGACCAGACCCCAGTCGGCGGCGGTGGCCGCGTCGATCGGGTCCCCGGTCAGGGCCAGCTCCATCAGGCGTTTGCGGCCGATGTTCCGCGCGACCGGGACGGCCGGGGTGTGGCAGAACCAGCCGCCCTTGCCGCCGGGCAGCGCGAACGTCGCGGACTCCGCGGCGACGGCGAGGTCGCAGGACGCGACGAGCTGGCAGCCCGCCGCCCAGGCCGTCGCGTGCACCCGGGCGATCACGACCTGGGGCACCGACTGGACGGTGTGCATGACCGTGGTGCACAGCCGCAGCAGGGAGCGCACCCCGGCGAGGTCGCGCTCGGCGACGTCGCCGAAGTCGTGGCCGGAGGAGAACGCCTTGCCCTCCCCGGCCAGCACGATCCCGGTCGCGTCGCTGCGTCCCGCGCTCTCGAACGCGTCCAGCAGCTCCCGCAGGTGGCCCTCGGTGAGGGAGTTGCGTCGCTGCGGGCGGTTCATCGTGATCCGGACCGTGTCGCCGTCCTGCTTGACCAGCAGGTGCTCGTAGTCGGTCATGCGGGGAACGGTAGCCCGGAATCTGCTCGCCGCCGAGACCCCGGCGCGCTACCGTGACCCTGTGACCGGATTCGTCAATCCAGTCATGGAGCACGGAGGGGGAGCGGTGGCGGTATCGGACGGACCGGGTGCGGAGGACACCGCCCGGATGGAACGGGTGCTCGACGCGGCGGGCGAGCTGCTCGTGCGGCAGGGCTACCGGCGGGTGACCATCGAGGACGTCGCGCGCCGGGCCGGTATCGGCAAGGGCACCGTCTACCTGCACGTCCGCACCAAGGACGCGCTGTTCCTCACCGTGCTGCTGCGGGCGCAGCGGCGGCTGTTCGCCGACCTCGCCGACCGGATGCTCGTCGAACCGGTGGTCGCGCTGCCCTGGGGGATGTCGCGGATGTTCTACCTGCGGCTGGCGGAGGACAACGTCGCACGGGCCTTCTACCGGGGCGACGACGAGGTCCTCGGCCGGCTCGCGCACGAGGCCGCCGGGACGCTCGAGGGGCTCGGGCGCCACCACGACGGCGCCGTCCGGGAGCACTTCCTGCTGCTGCGTACCGCCGGTCTCGTCGACGACGACCTGCCCGTCGACGAGCAGATCCACGTGTGGGGCGCGGTGTCCCGGGGGTTCCTCCTCTCCGACGGCTCGGGTGGCACGTTCGCGCCGTCCGGGCCCGAACACACCGCCGCCCTGATCGAGCACAGCCTGTCCCGGCTGCTGGCCGGGCCCGCCCCCGCGGCCGGTGCCGCGGGCGTCGCGGCGGAGGTCGCCGCGCTGTACCGACCGCTCGTCGACCACATCGACGAGGAGTGGAGACGACGCGTCCGCCGACCCGAGCGCGCGAGAGAGGCAGTGGTGAGATGACCGCACCGAGCACTCCCGGTGGAGCCGTGGACCTGATGGACCCGGCCGTGACCACCGACCCGTACGCCGCCTACGGGCGGCTGCGCGAACAGGCCCCCACCGCGACCGTGACGATGATGGGCAGCCCGCCCGCCGTCCTGGCCACCCGCTACGACGACGTCCGCACCGTCCTGACCGATCCGCGTTTCGTGACCGACCCGGCGCTGGCCGGCGGGCCGGACAACCGCGAGATGATCATGGAGCAGATGGGGGTCCCCGCCGACGTCGCCGACTACCTGCTGCGCACCATCCTCACCGTCGACGGCGCGGAGCACACCCGGCTGCGCAGGCTGGTGTCGCGGGCGTTCACCGTGCGGCGGGTCGCGGCGCTGCGCCCGCGGGTCGAGGAGATCACCGCCGCACTGCTCGACCAGGTCGCGGCCGCCGGGGCCGGCGGGGCACCGGTCGACCTGGTCGAGGCGCTGGCCTACCCGCTGCCGATCACGGTGATCTGCGAGCTCGTCGGGGTGCCGGAGGCCGATCGCGCGCAGTGGCACGAGTGGGGCGAGATCCTCACGACGATGGACCGCGAGCGGACCGGCCCCGCGCTGCGGGCGGCGATCGCGCACGTGCACGCCCTCGTCGACGCCCGCCGGTCCGAGCCCGCCGACGACCTGATCAGCGCGCTCGTCGCCGCGCAGGATGAGGACGGCGACCGGCTCTCGGACCGCGAGATGGTCACGATGATCTTCGCGATCGTCATGGCCGGGCACGAGACGACCGCGCACCTGCTCAGCAACGGTGCGCTGGCGCTGCTCGGCGCCCCCGACCAGCTCGCCGCGCTGCGGGCCGACCCGGCGGGCTGGTCCGCCGCGGTGAACGAGCTGATGCGGGCCCGCGGCCCGGTGCAGTTCACCCAGCTCCGCTACCCGACCGTCGACGTCGAGCTGGGCGGCACCGCGATCCCGGCCGGGACCCCGGTGATCGCCGGGCTGCTCCCGGCCAACCACGACCCGCGGGCCTTCGACCGTCCCGACGAGCTGGACCTCGCCCGTCCGACCGGCCGTGGCGAGGGGCACGTCGGGTTCGGGCAGGGCGCGCACTACTGCCTGGGCGCCGCGCTGGCCCGCCAGGAGGGCGAGGTGGGGCTGCGGATGCTGTTCGAACGGTTCCCCGGGCTGCGCCTCGCCGTGCCCGCCGAGGAGGTCGTCTGGCTGCCCCGCCCCGGGTTCAGCCGGGTCGCGGCGCTGCCGGTGCGCGTCGGGTGACCCCCGGGGTGATCGCCGGATGATCGCCGGGAGTGGAGCCCAGGGTGCAGCCGACTGCACCCGGCGCTCCACTCCTGGCGATCATGGAGCGCCGATCATGGAGCGGCGATCACGAACGGCGGCCGTGCGCACCGGTCAGGTGCCCGCGTCGTGCAGGGTGAGCAGGGTCCAGGCGGCGAGTGACTGGGCGTCGGTGAGCTCGCCGCGCCGGATCATCGCCGTCAGCTCGGCGGCGGTGAACCAGGCGGCGCGCATGTCCTGCTCGGAGTGCTCACGGCGCGGCGGCCCCGCGGTCAGCCCGGTCGCGAGGTAGACGTGTCCGCGCTGGCTGGACATGCCCGGCGCGCAGTCGAGCGTGCCGAGCAGGGTCATGTGCGCCGCGGCCAGCCCGGTCTCCTCGACGAGCTCGCGCACCGCCAGCTCGGCCGGGTCCTGGTCGGCCCGGTCGGGTGCGGTGCCCGCGGGGAACTCCCAGCGGCGGCCGCCCACCGGGTAGCGGTACTGCTCGACGAGGTGCAGGCGGCCGTCGTCGTCGCGGGGGATCACCAGGGCGTAGGTGGGCTTGTCGACGACGCCGTAGAGCCCTTCGGCGCCGTCCGGGAGCCGGATGCCGTCCTCGCGGACGCTCATCCAGTCGTTGGCGTACACCTGCCGGGTCGAGGTCTGCTCGATCACCCGCCCAGGGTGATCCATCCACTCGGCCCTACAGTGAGGCGGGTGCGTCTCGTCATCGCCCGCTGCCAGGTGGACTACGTCGGACGGCTGACCGCCCACCTGCCCATGGCCCCCCGGTTGCTGCTGGTCAAACGGGACGGCTCGGTGAGCATCCACGCCGACGACCGTGCCTACAAGCCGCTCAACTGGATGTCCCCACCGTGCTGGCTCACCGAGGAGCCCGGTGTGTGGACGGTGCGCAACAAGGCCGACGAGTCGCTGGTCATCACCATCGACGAGGTGCTGCACGACTCCAGCCACGAGCTGGGCGTCGACCCGGGCCTGGTCAAGGACGGCGTCGAGGCCCACCTGCAGGAGCTGCTCGCCGCGCACCCGGAGACCTTCGGGGAGGGCCACACGCTGGTCCGGCGCGAGTACATGACCGCCGTCGGCCCGGTCGACCTGCTGCTGCGCGACGGGAACGGCGCGCACGTCGCGGTCGAGGTGAAGCGCCGCGGCGAGATCGACGGCGTCGAGCAGCTCACCCGGTACCTGGAGCTGATGAACCGCGACCCGCTGCTCGCGCCGGTCGAGGGGGTGTTCGCGGCCCAGCAGATCAAGCCGCAGGCCCGCACACTGGCCGTGGACCGCGGGATCCGCTGCGTGACCGTCGACTACGACGCGCTGCGGGGCATGGCGCGCGACGACCTGCTCCTGTTCTGAGGCGGCTGTCCCGAGGCGGCCTCCCCGGGCCGGCGCGGCCCCGCCGGGCCAGCACGGGCCCGGCCGGGCCTTGCCGCGGCGTCTAGCCTGGTCACGTGAGTGCCACCGCCGCTGACTCCACCCCTACGACCGCCGCCGTCCCCGCTTCCGGGGACTTCGCGTCGCTCTCGCCCCGTACCGGCGAGGAGCTGGCCCGCTACCCCGTGCACGACGGCGAGCACGTCCGCGCCCGGGTCCGGGACGCCGCCGAGGCCGCCGTCTGGTGGGACGGGCTCGGCTTCGACGAGCGCCGCCGCAGGCTCGCGGCGTGGAAGAAGGCGCTGGTCGCGCAGCTGGACCGGGTCGCGGGCGTCGTCGCCGCCGAGACCGGCAAGCCGCTCGACGACGCCCGGCTCGAGGTCGTGCTCGCCATCGACCACCTGGACTGGGCCTCGGCGAACGCGAAGAAGGTGCTCGGACGGCGCTCGGTGTCCCCGGGCCTGCTGATGGCGAACCAGGCGGCGTCGGTGGCGTACCGGCCGCTGGGCGTCGTCGGCGTCATCGGGCCGTGGAACTACCCGATCTTCACGCCGATGGGCTCGATCGCCTACGCGCTGGCCGCCGGCAACACCGTGGTGTTCAAGCCCTCGGAGCTGACCCCGGGTGTCGGCCACGAGATCGCCCGCACGCTCGCCGAGGCGGTCCCCGAGGTGGGCCGGTACCCGCTGCTGACCGTCGTCACCGGGTTCGGGCCGACCGGCGCCGAGCTGTGCCGCGCCCCCGGCATCGGCAAGATCGCGTTCACCGGGTCCGCCGCGACCGGACGCCGGGTGATGGCCGCCTGCGCGGAGAACCTGGTGCCGGTGCTCATGGAGTGCGGTGGCAAGGACCCGCTGATCGTCGACGCCGATGCCGACCTCGACGGCGCCGCGGACGCCGCCGTCTGGGGCGGGATGTCCAACGCGGGGCAGACCTGCGTCGGGGTGGAGCGGGTCTACGTCGTCGAGTCCGTCGCGGGCCGGTTCCTGGAGAAGGTGCGGGCCGCGGCGTCGGCGCTGCAGGTCGGCACCGCCACGAACGAGGGCGACCTCGGGCCGATGACCATGCCGTCGCAGACCGAGATCGTGCGCCGGCACGTCACCGACGCCCTGGAGCGCGGCGGCCGCGCGATCGTCGGTGGCGCCGACTCGGTGCCCGCCCAGGGCGGGTCGATCTCCCCGGTCGTCATCGCCGACGTGCCCGAGGACTCCGTCGCGGTCACCGAGGAGACGTTCGGCCCGCTCGTCGTGGTCAACCGGGTGCCCGACGTCGACGAGGCGGTCCGCCGCGCCAACGCCACCGGATACGGCCTCGGCGCGACGGTGTTCTCCGCGAAGCGCGGGGAGCAGATCGCGCAGCGGCTGCGCTGCGGCATGGTCTCGATCAACGGCGTGATCTCCTTCGCCGGGATCCCGTCGCTGCCCTTCGGCGGGGTGGGGGAGTCCGGCTTCGGCCGCATCCACGGCGCCGACGGGCTGCGCGAGTTCACCCGCGCCCAGTCGATCGCCCGGCAGCGGTTCGGGATGCCGATCGTGGTCACGAGCTTCAAGCGGACCGCGCGGACGATGCAGACGCTCGTCGGGATCGTGAAGGCCCGGCACGGGCGCTGAGGCGCCTCTCCTCCCCCGACGACCAGGGCCCTCCCGCACGTCGGGGTGGTCCTGGTCGCATGTTACCCACTGGTAGCACCTCTGGATGACAGGATCGGCGCCGACGCGGAAGACAAGGTTGTCGAATCGGTGGAGGTTGCAGCGTGGCACGTGAGTTCCGGACCGTCGGAGTGGTCGGCCTCGGCACGATGGGAGCAGGCATCGTCGAGGTGTTCGCCCGCAACGGTCTCGACGTGATCGCCGTCGAGGTGGATGACGCCGCGGGGGAGCGCGGCAGGGCCCACCTCGCGGCCTCGACCGACCGCGCCATCGAGCGCGGCAAGCTCACCCGGGAGCAGGCCGACGAGCTCCTCGGTCGCATCACCGTGACCACCACCCTGGCCGACCTGGCACCGGCGCAGCTGGTCGTCGAGGCCATCCCGGAGAGCCTGGACGCCAAGACCGCGCTGCTGGCCGAGGTCGACAAGGTCGTCGCCGAGGACGCCATCCTCGCCTCGAACACCTCGTCGCTGTCGGTCACCGAGCTGGCCGTGCGCACCACGCGCCCGGGCAAGGTCGTCGGGATGCACTTCTTCAACCCGGCGCCGGTCCAGAAGCTGGTCGAGGTCGTGCGGACCGTCGTCACCGAGCCCGACGTCATCTCCGACGTCCAGGCGTTCGCCGACTCCCTCGGGAAGGTACCGGTCGTCATCGGCGACCGCGCGGGTTTCATCGCCAACGCGCTGCTGTTCGGCTACCTCAACCACGCCGCGAAGATGTACGCCGAGCGCTACGCCAGCCGCGAGGACCTCGACGCCGGCATGCGCTACGGCTGCGGCTACCCGATGGGCCCGCTGGCCCTGCTCGACCTCATCGGCCTGGACACCGCCTACGAGATCCTCGAGACGATGTACGGCGAGTCGCGCAACCTGATGCACGCGCCGAACCCGGTGTTCAAGCAGATGATCACCGCGGGCCTGCTCGGCCGGAAGACCGGGCGCGGCTTCTACACCTACTCCGCACCGCACAGCTCCACCGTCGTCCCCGACGGGGAGACCCCGGCCTCCGCCGTTCCCGAGGACGTGACCCTGCGCGACGTGGCGCGGGTCGGCGTGATCGGCACCGGCACGATGGCCTCGGGCATCGTCGAGGTGTTCGCCAAGGCCGGCTACGACGTCGTCGTCCGCGGCCGCAGCGACTCCAAGGTCGAGGGCTCGGTCGCGCTGGTCCGCAAGTCCCTGGACAAGGCGGTCGCCCGCGGGAAGCTGGACGAGGCCGGCCGCGACGCCGTCCTCGCCCGGATCAGCGGCACCACCGAGCTGGAGGACATGGCCGACGTCGACCTGGTCGTCGAGGCCGTCGCCGAGGAGCTCGACGTCAAGCGGGCGATGTTCGGCGCGCTCGACGAGATCTGCAAGCCCGGCGCGATCCTGGCGACGACGACCTCCTCGTTGCCCGTCGTCGAGTGTGCCGCGGCCACCCAGCGCCCGGGCGACGTGATCGGCATGCACTTCTTCAACCCGGCGCCGGTGATGAAGCTGGTCGAGGTCGTGTCCACGATCGGCACCTCGCGCGACGTGGCGGCCACCGTCCTCGACGTGTGCCAGAAGCTCAAGAAGGTGCCGGTGAGCTGCGGCGACCGGGCCGGGTTCATCGTCAACGCGCTGCTGTTCCCGTACCTGAACGACGCGGTGAAGATGCTGGAGGCCCACTACGCCACCGCCGACGACATCGATGCCGCCATGAAGACCGGTTGCGCGCTGCCGATGGGGCCGTTCGAGCTGCTCGACGTCGTCGGGCTCGACGTGTCGCTGGCGATCCAGAAGTCCCTGTACGCCGAGTTCCACCAGGCCGGGTTCGCCCCCGCGCCGCTGCTGGAGCACCTGGTCACCGCAGGCCGGCTCGGGCGTAAGACCGGTCACGGCTTCCGGGACTACACCAAGCGGTAGCGCTTGCGACACTGGTCGCATGGCTCGTGGACGCGGCAGGCGGCCCCGCCCCTCGGAACGGGGGCGGGGCCGTCCCGTCGCGCCACCGCTGGGCAGTGGCATGACGACCGACCTGGAGAGCGGCCGCGACGGCGAGCACTACGTCCGCCGGGTTCCGGGCGGCACCACGGTGAAGCACTACCGGTGCCCCGGCTGCGACCAGCTGCTGCCCTCGGGAATGCCCCACGTGGTGACCTGGCCCGCCGACGACGGCCGCGGCGTCGAGGAGCGGCGGCACTGGCACCTGCCGTGCTGGAACGCGCGGGACCGTCGTCGCGCGGGGTTCCGGCGGCACTGAGCCGAGCGGGGCCGACCCGGGTCAGCGGGTGCGTGCGGCGCGCTTGCCGCCGCTGTAGCCGCTTCGGGCCCGCGGCGAGGGCCGGGGACGGCCGGATCCGGACGACCCGCTGCCCGTCGACCCGGTCGGGGACCCCGACTCGTCCTCCGCGGTCGCGGCGGACCGGCGCTCCCGCGCCGCTACGGCCTCCTCGACCGTGCGGGGTGCGCTCGCGGGGGTGTCGGCCGAACCCGACGCGGGAGCCCCGGTGGTGTCGGGCGCGACGGCCCCGGACCCCGCAGGGGCCTGCTCGGCGGGCAGCCGGTCGACCGAGGACCGCTCGGCGGGCGGCTGGTCGACGGGCAGGTCGGCCAGGTCCGGGCCGGCGTCGAGGTCGTCGACGCCGGACTCGATGAGCGCGCGGGCGGCGCGCAGCTGCTCGGTCAGCCGGGCGCGCAGCCCGGTGAGCTGCTCCACCCGGCGCGGGCGGCGGCCGTGGTCTCCTCGGCGTCGCGGCGGGCGTCGGAGCGGATCTTCTCGCCGTCGGCGTGGGCCTGGTCGAGGTCGCGGCGGATCCGCTCGGCGGCCTCGCGCTCCCGGCGGGAGATGTCGGCCTCGAGGGCGTCGCGCTCGGCGAACAGCGAGGTCAGTGCCTCGGCGCGGCGCTGGTCCATCGCGATCCGGAAGTCGTGCTCGACCTGCTCGCGGCTCTCCCGGGCCGCGGCGTCGGCCCTGGTGATCCGCTCGGTGACGGTGCGCTCGGCCTCGGCGAGCTCGCGTTCGGTGGTGCTGCGCCGCTCGGCCAGCTCGCGCTCGGTCGTGGTCCGCAGCTCGGTCAGCTCGGCCTCGGTGCGGCGGCGGAGCTCGGCCAGCTCGGTCTCGGTGCGCTCGCGCAGCTCGGCGAGCTCGCGCTCGACGCGGGCCTGCTTCTCGTCGAGGCCGCGGTCGCGCTCGGCGGAGCGGCGGGCGGCCTCGGCCGCGTGGGCCTCGGCGTCGGCGACGGTCTGCTCGGCCCGGGCCCTGGCGTCCTCGATCAGGGCGCGGGCCTGCTCCTCGGCGCGGCGGCGCTGCTCGGCGACCTCGCGGTCGGCCTTGGCGTGCATCTCGGAGACCTCGTCCTCGGCGAGGCGCAGCATGGAGCGCAGCCGCTCGCTCATGCCCTGCACGTTCTGCGGCGGGCCGGCGAGCCGGTTGACCTGCTGCTGCATGGCCTCGGCCCGGGTACGCGCGTCGTCGAGCTCGCGACTCAGCCGGGTGTTCTGGGCGACCGCGGCGTCACGGTCGGCGGCCAGCATGCGCACCTGGGCGTCGAGCCGTCGCAGGTGGCTGTCGACCTGCGCCTGGTCGTAGCCGCGGCGCGCGATCGAGAAACCGGTCCGGGGTACGGGTACGTCGTGGTCGCCGACCATGTCGTTCACCGTACCGTCGCGGGGGTTGCCGGACCGTAAGTTCACGGCCGGGGGTCACCGGGTTCACCCCGCTATGGACAAAGGGCCCGTCCGTGTGACACGGACGGGCCCTTCGCGGGGACGAACCCCGGCGGCGTCAGACGCCCCGGAAGCGGTTGATGCCATCCAGGTGCTTCGCGCGCTTGTCCGGGTTGGTCACGCCGAGCCCCTCCTCGGGGGCCAGCGCCAGCACGCCGACCTTGCCCTGGTGCAGGTTCTGCTTGACGTCGTTCGCGGCCTGGCCGGTCTCGGCCAGCGGGTACACCCGCGACAGGGTTGGGTGGATCATGCCCTTGGCGACGAGCCGGTTGGCCTCGTAGGCCTCGCGGTAGTTCGCGAAGTGCGAGCCGACGATCCGCTTGAGGTTCATCCACAGGTAGCGGTTGTCGAACTCGTGCATGTAGCCCGAGGTCGAGGCGCAGGTGACGATCTGACCGCCCTTGCGGGTGACGTAGACCGACGCACCGAAGGTCTCGCGGCCCGGGTGCTCGAAGACGATGTCGGGGTCCTCGCCGCCGGGTGAGCTCGCGGATCTTCGCGCCGAGCCGCTTCCACTCCTTCGGGTCCTGGGTGGTCTCGTCCTTCCAGAACCGGTAGCCCTCGGCGTTGCGGTCGATGACCAGCTCCGCGCCCATGTCGCGGCAGATCTGGGCCTTCTCCTCCGAGGAGACGACGCAGATCGGGGTGGCGCCGCCGTTGAGGGCGAACTGGGTGGCGTAGGAGCCGAGGCCGCCGGAGGCGCCCCAGATCAGCACGACGTCGCCCTGCTTCATGTCGGCGCCGTTCTTGCTCACCAGCTGGCGGTAGGCGGTGGAGTTGACCAGGCCGGGGACGCGGCCTCCTCCCAGGTGAGGTGGTCCGGCTTCGGACCCATCAGGCTGGTTGGACTTGACCAGGGCCAGCTCGGCGAGGCCGCCGAAGTTGGTCTCGAAGCCCCAGATGCGCTGCTCCGGGTCCATCATCGTGTCCGAGTGCCCGTCCGGGCTCTCCAGCTCGACCGAGAGGCAGTGCGCGACGACCTGGTCGCCGGGCTTCCAGGTGTTGACGCCGGGGCCGGTCCGCACGACGACGCCGGCGAGGTCGGAGCCGACCACGTGGTAGGGCAGGTCGTGCCGCTTGGCCAGCGGCGAGAGCTTGCCGTAGCGCTTGAGGAAGCTGAACGTCGAGACGGGCTCGAAGATCGAGGTCCAGACGGTGTTGTAGTTGATCGCGCTGGCCATCACGGCCACGAGCGCCTCACCGGGGCCGAGCTCGGGGACCGGGACGTCCTCGACGCGCAGGCTCTTGCGCGGGTCCTTCTCCTTGGTGGTCAGACCCTCGAACATGTCCACGTCCTCGGCGCGGACGGTGACGCCCCGATAGTGCTCGGGAACCTCCAGGCCTCCGACGTCGGTGAACTGCCCGGCGAGGATGGCGTCGCGGATGTCCTTCACTGCTGGCCTCCGATGGCGACGTTGTCAGGGGAGTCGGGTGGCTCACCCGATGGTGCTTGGGATACCGCAAGTTACTGCGTAGTATCTTAACCGTAGGTCGACGGTGAGGGTGATACCCGAAGCGCACTTCGTGATCCACCCCACCGGACGCCCGTACTGTCCTTCGGGACGGGGTCGTGCCCCGGCCGTCCCTCCGCTCGTCAGTGCGCGTCCGCGGCCGGCTCGACGAGCTCGACCAGCACTCCGCCGGCGTCCTTCGGGTGCACGAAGTTGACCTTCGAGTTCGACGTGCCACGACGCGGGGCGTCGTAGAGCAGGCGCAGGCCCTTCGCCCGCAGTGCGTCCGCCGCGGCGGCGACGTCGGTGACCCGGTAGGCGACCTGCTGCAGGCCCGGGCCGTTGCGCCGATGAACTTCGCGATCGTCGAGTCCTCGTTCAGCGGGGCGAGTAGCTGCACCTTCGTGGCGCCGGCCGCCTCGCCCGGTGCTCCCAGCATGGCCTCGCGCACGCCCTGCTCGGTGTTGGTCTCGGTGTGCACCGCGACCAGGCCCAGGTTGTCCGCGTACCAGCGGATGGCCTCGTCCAGGTCGGGCACCGCGATGCCCACGTGGTCCACGGCCACGACCAGCGGCGACAGGGCGTCCTCGGTTGTCGTCATGGGGGCTGAAGCTACCGGTTCTACTCGCCGGTAGGAGTCTGTGCCGCTGGTCACCCCCACCGTTCGGTGCGTCCGGACGGGTCGTCGCCGTGGGTATGGTGGCGGCCCACCTGACAACGAAGCCTGATGGAGGACCCCGTGTCCGGAACCGTGATCGTCGCCGGCGCCCGCACGCCGATGGGCCGTCTGCTCGGCTCCCTGAAGGGCTTCTCCGGGGCCCAGCTGGGCGGTGTCGCCATCAAGGCCGCGCTCGAGCGGGCCGGTGTGGCTCCCGACCAGGTCCAGTACACGATCATGGGCCAGGTCCTCACCGCAGGCGCGGGACAGATCCCGGCGCGCCAGGCGGCGGTCGAGGCCGGCATCCCGATGGACGTCCCGGCGCTGACGATCAACAAGGTCTGCCTGTCCGGCGTCGACGCCATCGCGCTGGCCGACCAGCTCATCCGCGCCGGCGAGTTCGACATCGTCGTCGCCGGCGGCCAGGAGTCGATGACCCAGGCACCGCACCTGCTCACCAAGTCCCGCGAGGGCACCAAGTTCGGCGACACCACCCTCACCGACCACATGGCCTACGACGGTCTGTTCTGCGCGTTCGACCAGGTCGCGATGGGCGCCTCCACCGAGAAGTACAACGAGCGCTACGGCCTGACCCGCGAGGAGCAGGACGCCTTCTCCGCCCGCTCGCACCAGCGCGCCGCCCGCGCCGCCCAGGACGGCCTTCGACCAGGAGATCGCCCCGGTCGAGATCCCGCAGCGCAAGGGCGACCCGATCGTCTTCTCGACCGACGAGGGCGTGCGCGGCGACACCACCACCGAGGGCTCGGCAAGCTCCGCCCCGCCTTCGCCGCCGACGGCACCATCACCGCGGGATCGGCCTCGCAGATCTCCGACGGCGCGGCCGCGGTGGTCGTGATGAGCAAGGCCAAGGCCGAGGAGCTGGGCCTGGACTGGATCGCCGAGATCGGTGCGCACGGCGTCGTCGCCGGTCCGGACGCCTCGCTGCACGAGCAGCCCGCGAACGCGATCGCCAAGGCGTGCGAGAAGGAGGGCATCCAGCCCGCCGACCTCGACCTCGTCGAGATCAACGAGGCGTTCGCCGCGGTCGGCATCGTCTCGGCCCGCAAGCTCGGCATCGACGAGGAGAAGGTGAACGTCGACGGCGGCGCCATCGCCCTCGGTCACCCGATCGGCATGTCCGGTGCGCGGATCGCGCTGCACCTGGCGCTCGCGCTCAAGGCGCGCGGCGGCGGCGTCGGCGCGGCCGCGCTGTGCGGCGGCGGCGGCCAGGGCGACGCGCTGATCGTGCGCGTCCCCTCCGCCTGACCGTCCCGACCTCCGTGTGGTCCACGTCGGCCCCCGCCTCGGCGGGGGCCGACGTGCATCCACCCCGTCCGTCCCGACGCCCGTTCGTCCCGACAAGGAGCCCGACCGTGCCCGGACCGCCGGACCCCCGCGACCTGGTGGAGCGCGCCCGCCGCGGTGAGCAGCTCGCCGTCGCCCGGCTGATCTCGATGGTGGAGAACGCCGGTCCGCAGCTGCGCGAGGTGTCCGCGGCACTGTCCCCGCACACCGGACGGGCGCACGTCATCGGGCTGACCGGGTCGCCGGGGGTGGGCAAATCGACGTCGACGTCGGCGCTGGTCACCGAGCTGCGGGCGCGCGGGCGCCGGGTCGGGGTGCTGGCGGTGGACCCGTCCTCGCCGTTCAGCGGCGGGGCGCTGCTGGGCGACCGGGTGCGGATGGGCGACCACGCCGACGACGACGGGGTCTTCATCCGGTCGATGGCCACTCGTGGGCACCTGGGCGGGTTGTCCTGGGCGACGCCGCAGGCCCTGCGGGTGCTCGACGCCGCGGGCTGCGACGTCGTGCTGATCGAGACCGTCGGCGTCGGGCAGTCCGAGGTGGAGATCGTCGGCCTCGCCGACACGACCGTCGTGCTGCTCGCGCCGGGGATGGGCGACGGCATCCAGGCGGCCAAGGCCGGGATCCTGGAGATCGGCGACGTCTTCGTGGTCAACAAGGCCGACCGTGAGGGGGCCCGCCGCACGGTGCGCGAGCTGCGGAACATGCTGCACCTGCGTCTCCCGGACGGCGGCGAGGGAGGCACGGACGCACCCGGCCTCGGTGCCGAGCCGTGGGAGCCCCCGGTGCTCTCGACGGTCGCGTCCCGCGCGGAGGGGATCGCGGCCGTCGCCGACGCCCTCGACGAGCACCACGCCTGGGCCGAGAAGTCCGGCGAGCGGGAACGACGGCGCCGTGAGCGGACGCGTCGCGAGATCGAGGGCATCGGGATGGAGCAGGTCCGGGCCCGGATGGAACGCGTGCGCGGCGGTGACGCGCTCGACGCCCTCACCGAGCGGGTGCTGGGCGGGGAGCTGGACCCGTGGGCCGCTGCCGACGAGCTGCTGGACCAGGCGGACTGAGCCGACCCGCCTCCGGTCAGGGGAGTGTGGTCCCGGGCAGCGCCGCGAGCCGGTCGAGGACGCGCTGCGACCCGGTCCGCAGGGCGAGTGCCCTGGCCCGGGCGTGTGCGGCCCGCGCGGCGGCGCCGTCGCCGGCACGCAGGGCGGCGAGCACCTCGCCCAGTGCGAGATCGGTGCGGTCGCGGACCGGGCGCTGCGGTGGGCCGTCCTCGACGGTGAGCCACGCGGGGGCGGTGTGGACGTCGATCGTCGGCAGCGCCGTCGTATCGGTTGGGCCGGTCTGTTCGGTGTCGGCGTCCGGTGCGGCGACGCCCGGCAGCTCGGCCGCCAGGCGTTCCCGCCGGTGCCGCGCCGTGTCCGCGGTGTCCGGGTCCCCGGCCCGCAGGGCCGCGGACTCCGCCTCGACGTAGGCCGCCCACGCCCGGTCCGGGGCGGCGCGGTCGCGTTCCTGGTCCCCGAGCCGCAGTGCGGCCGCGGCGAGCAGTCCGCCGAGTGCCCGCACGAGGTGCGGGTCCTGCGCGTGCGCGGCCGGCTCGCGCAGCTGGGTGACCACGGCGGTCACCGCGTCGTGGGCGGCGGCGGTGCCCAGCCGGTCGTCCAGTGCGCTGGTCGCGGCCCACTGGGCGCGCAGCAGGTCCAGTTCCTCCTCCCCGACGGCGGCGGTCCGCTCCAGCGCCGCGCGCAGCCGCGTGGCCCCGTCGAGGGGGCCCGGCCCGGGTTCGTCGGCGAGACCGAGACCGGCCGGGGTGGTCTCGTACAGCTCGGCGAGGAGCGCGCGGTGCGCGGCGTCCGGGACGGCGTGGCCGTTCTCCCAGCGCGACAGCTGGGTCTTCAGGCTCGCGGCCCGCGCGGTGCCGCCGGTCCCGGCGACGAGCGCGGCCAGCGCACGGGCCGCCTCGGACTGGGACCAGCCCCGCCGGTCGCGCGCGGCCCGCAGCGCCGGGCCGGCACCGGGCCGGTCGGACGGGGGAGGAGGAGCGTGCACGCGGCCGAGTCTGTCGGTGCCCCGTCGTAGGGTCAACACCGTTGACGCAACCCGCGTCATCACCTGCCTCGACACCCCGGAGTGTGCCCCGTGGACCTCATCGACTACCTGGCGTGCGTGGGCCTGTCCGGCCTCAGCGGCGCGTTGGCCGGGCGGGCCGCGGTGCGGCGGATGCTGTGGCCCCGGCCGCCCCGCGGCTCGGTGATGCGCAGCTGGCGCGGTCCGGGACACGGCGGCCCGCCATCGGGTGGTGGGCCGCGCCGGCGGAGACGGCCGGGCTGAGGTGGGCGGGTCAGGCGAAGTCGCCGGCGGCGCGGCGCACCGAGCGCAGCAGCGCGGTCAGCTGCTCCTCCTCGGCCGGGTCCAGCCCGGTCAGACCGAAGTCGATGCCGGTCACCGCGGCGGTGGCCTTCTCCAGCCGGGCACGCCCCTCGGAGGTCAGCTCGACCAGGGTGGCGCGGCGGTCGGTGGGGTGCGGCATCCGGCGGACGAGGTCGTCGCCCTGCAGCCGGTCGACGATGTTGGTCACGCTCGTCGGGTGCAGCTGCAGCCGCTCGCCCATCACTCGCATCGGGAGGCTGCCGCGGCGCGCGAAGTCCAGCAGCACCAGCGCCTCGTAGCGGGCGAAGGTCAGCCCGTGCGGCCGCAGCGCCGTGTCGACGGCCGAGAGCAGGATCTGCTGCACGCGCATCACGCTGGTGACCGTCGCCATCGTGCGGGCGGGGCCGACCCGCTCCTCCCACAGTTCGGCCGCACGCTGGATCGGGTCGAAGGGGAGCGACCCGCGGGATGCCATGGTCCGACGCTAGCAAGTGCCGTGACCGGGTCCGTTCCGCATGCCGGGCGTGGCACGGTGTCGGCATGCTCTTCGCCTTCAGCATCGCCCCGTCCGGTTCGGACTCCGGCGACGGCAGCGTCGGTGCCGCCGTCGCCGAGGCCGTCCGGGTGGTCCGCGAGTCCGGCCTGCCGAACGAGACCACCTCGATGTTCACCACCATCGAGTCCGAGACCTGGGACGAGGGGATGGCGGTGGTCAAACGTGCTGTCGAGGCCGTCACCGCCGTGTCGCCCCGGGTCAGTCTGGTCCTGAAGGCCGACATACGGCCCGGGTACCGGGGGCAGCTGCAGGCCAAGGTGGAGCGGGTCGAGGAGCACCTGCGCGGAGGCGGTGCGTGAGCGCCCCGGTCGCACCGGGAGCCGGGGAGCCGGGCCCGGCCCGGGTCGTGCTCGTCCACGGCGCCTGGCACCGCGGTGCGTCGTGGGCGCCGGTGGTCGAGGCCCTGGCGGCCCGGGGAGTGGAGGCGGTCGCGCCGAACCTCCCGTCCGACGTCGCGGGGGTCGGCCACACCGAGCTCGTCGACGCGGTCCTGGCCGTCGCCGGTGGTGGTCCGGACGGGTCGGTACCCGGGGTCGAGGGTCCGCCGGTCGTGCTGGTCGGCCACTCGCTCGGCGGTCTCGTGGCCACCGCGGCCGCCGGCCGCATCGCCGACCGGGTGCGAGCGCTGGTCCTCGTCGCGGCACTCGTTCCCGAGCCGGGCCGTCCCTACCGGGACCGGATGCGTGCCGAGCGCGACCTGATGGTCGCCGGTTACGACGCCGAGGTCCGTCGTGGCCCGGGGGTCAGCACGTACTGGCCGGACGCGCGGACGGTCGCCGACGGGCTCTACCGGGGCGTCGCGGACGAGCTCGACGCGGCGGGACGTGACGGGCGGGCCGTGGTCGCGGACGCGGCGGCGCAGCTGAGACCCCAGGACTGGTCGCTGCTCGTCGAGCCGTGCCCGGTGCCGTCGTGGCCCGCGGTGCCGACAGTGTCGGTGGTGTGTGCGGGGGACCGGGTCGTCAGTCCCGTCGCGGGACGGCGGGAGGCGGACCGGGTCGGGGCGCGGCTCGTCGAGTTCGCGGGCGGGCACTTCCCGATGCTCACCCGGCCGGAGGAGACGGCGGACCTGCTGGCCGGGCTCGCCGCGCCGGCCTGACGGGAGGTGCCACGGCCCGGGCGCCGGGACGACGACGGCCGGTGGCGGGAGACCCGTCACCGGCCGTCGGGCGCCCGGACCGGGTCCGGAGGCCGTGTCGTCGTCGCGGCGTGCCGCGAGGAAGGCCGTGCTCAGCCCGCCATGATGGTCGAGAAGTAGTACACGCCGGCGAGGATGCCGACGAAGCTGACGGTCATGCCGATCTGGGCGAGCTTGGTCATGCCCGGCTTGCGGTAGGCGAGGAAGCCGGTGACCAGGCCCGCTGCACCCAGGATCCAGGCGGCGATCGGCACGAGGAACGCGGCGATCGCGATGATGCCCAGCGCCACCGACGCGTAGGCCAGGGTCGGCTTGTCGGTCGTCTGCATGTTGCTCATCGGGGTGGAGCCCTCCGTTGTGCGCCGGGGAGCCGGCGATCGTTCTGTCGGGGAAGGGAACCGCGGGGTGGGGCAACCGGGGGAACGCCCCGCCGCGATCACGCAGAGTCAGCATCGAGTCCCTGCAGGGTGTTCAACGAGTGGCGAGGCCCGGTGTTGCTCCGCCGGTCCGGTGATCGTGGGGGCGACCCCGCCGGTTCCGCCGGGTTCCGGGGCTCCGTGCCGTCGTCGGCTCTGCGGGCACGGGTAGGTCGGTCACCGGGACCTGTCCCGGTGCGAACTTGCTTACCGGGTAAGCGAGTTCACGCAGGTGGGTGCCGCCGGCTCTCTCCCGGGGCGTGGTGGTGCAGCTGCGGCATCGGCGGTGCCGTGCGGGCGTCGGACCCCGGCGGACATCCCGGGACGTCGGGGCGGGGCGAGGAGACGTGGGACGCGTCGCGCGGGGGTGCGTCCGACCGGGCGGGGCGGGTCACGCCGGACACACGGACGTGCCAGGATGGATGGCGTGTCTCGCCCAGATCCTCGTCAGGCGGCCCAGCGTGCGGCGATCTCCTCGGCCATGGCCGGGGCGGTCGACCTCTCCGGGCTGAAGGCCCGTGCCGATGCGGCGAACCGGCCCGCCCCGTCCGGCGGTGCCGGGGGCGGTCCGCCCGCGCCCGGCGGGGGCGGGAGCTCCTGGGTCGTCGACGCGACCGAGCAGGGCTTCCAGGCCGAGGTCCTCGAGCCGTCCCTGCAGGTGCCGGTCGTCGTCGAGCTGTGGGCCAGCCGCTACCCGCGCGAGGAGCAGCTGTCGGCCGAGCTGGAGCGCCTCGCCTCGACCGGCGGCGGTGCGTGGCGCCTGGCCCGGGTCGACATCGACACCCAGCCCCGGGTGGCCCAGGCCTTCGGCGTGCAGCAGGTGCCGATGCTGGTCGTGCTCGTCGGCGGTCAGCCCGTCGACGCGGTCAACGGCGCCATCCCCGAGGACCGCGCCGCCGAGTGGGTGAAGTCCCTGCTCGACGCGCTGCGCGACCGCATGCCCGCCATCGCCGAGGGCGAGCGCCGGGCGGCCGCGGCCGGTTCGGACGAGCCCGTCGAGGAGCCCGAGGACCCGCGCTTCACCGCCGCCGAGGACGCCCTGGAGCAGGGCGACTACGCCGCCGCCGCGGCCGCCTACACCGCGATCCTCGACAGCGAGCCCGCCAACGAGCAGGCGAAGGCGGCGCTGGCGCAGGTCCGCTTCCTCGCCCGTGCCGAGCAGGCCGACCCGTCGTCGATCGCGCGGGCCGACGCCGCACCCGACGACGTCGACGCCCAGCTCGCCGCGGCCGACGCCGAGCTGGCCGCCGACCGGGTCGAGGCCGCCTTCACCCGGTTGGTCGACACCGTCGCCCGGACCGCGGGCGAGGACCGTGACCGGGCCCGCGGGCACCTCGTCGGGCTCTTCGAGCTCTTCCCGGCCGACGACCCGCGGGTCGCCACGGCCCGGCGCGCGCTCGCCCGCGCCCTGTTCTGAGCCGGACCCGCCCCGATGGCCCACGGCCGCAGGCACCGGCGCCCGCGGTGACCGTCGCCGCTCCTGCCGGGACGCCGGCTCCGCGGTGGGCGTCGGCGGCGCGCGACCGCGTGCACCGTCTCGCGCGGGCGGTGGCGCCGGTCGTCGCCGTCGCCGCGCTGGTGACCGCGGCGCTGCTGTTCGTGCTGGGCGGCCCGCCGCTGCTGCGCTGGATCCCGGCGACCGACATCGCGCGGATGCACGTCGACTTCGACACCTTCCGGGCCTCGGCGTACGCGCTGCTCCAGCACGGTCCGGGCAGCGCCGCGATCTACGACACCGGCGCCCGGCTGCACAACCTCAACCCGCCGCTGCTGTCGGTGCTGCTCGCGCCGCTGGCCCTGCTCGACCCGGTCACCGGCTACCGGCTGCTGACGGCGCTGTCGATGCTGCTCGTCGCCGGGTCGGTGCTGCTGGTCTGCCGGGAGCTGCGGCTCGGCCGCCGCTGGACGACCGGTGCGCTCCTGGTGGTGCTGGCGTCGTCGCCGCTGCACGGCACGCTGCTGCTGGGCCAGATCTACCCGCTGCTGCTGGCCGGGCTGACCGCGGGCTGGGTCGCCGACCGGCGCGGGCACCCGCTGCTGGCCGCCGTCTGCTACGGCGTGACGGTCGCCCTCAAGCCCTCGCTCGCGCCGGTGCTGCTGCTCCCCGCCGTGCAGGCCCGTCGGCGGCCGTTCCTGGCCGGGATCGCCGCCGCGGCGGTCGCGACGCTGGTCGGCGTCGCCGTCGCCGGGTGGCCGACGGCGTTCCAGTGGCTGACGATGGCGCTGGCCGAGCCGGTCGGCCCCACCCCGGACAATGCGTCCCTGCCGGGCCAGGCGCTCCGCTGGGGGATCCCGACCGTCGTCGGCACCCTGGTGGGCGCGGCGATCGTGGTCGGCACGCTCGTCCACCTCGGGCGGCGCACCCGCCGGTACGGCCTCGACCCGGCCGCGGGCACCGCCCGGGTGGGACGGCGCTGTTCGCCGTGCTCGCCACCGGTCTGCTGGCGGCGCCGATCGCCTGGCGCAACTACCTGCTGCTGCTCCTGCCCGGGCTGCTGGCGCTCGCCGCGTCCGGCCGGGCGGGGGACACCCGTCGCCGGGTCGTCGTCGCGATCGGGTGTGTCGCCGTCGTCCCGGTGAGCTGGTCCGACCTGTGGGCCGACGGCGGCTGGGCGACCCCGCTCGGACGGGCGCTCTACACGACAGTGCTCCTGGCGACCTGGTGGTCCCTGCTGCGCCCGGCCGTCGGGCCGGTGCCCGGCGGTCCCGTCCGCACTGCGGACGAGCCGTCCCGCGCACCGGCCTGACGGTCCGGGCCCCAGGGGATCAGTCGCCCGCGGTGGTCCCCGTGTCCGAGGCGCCCGTGCCGGAGCTCCCGTTGACGAACGAGCCGGTGCGCACCGCCCGGACACCGACGGTGCCGGGGGCGGGCGCGACCGAGGTGGAGACCGGACCGGGGTCCGGGGCGTCCTCGGCGTCGTCCGGGCCCGGGTCGACGAGGTCGGCGGGCGTGACGACGACCTGCAGGTCGTCGTCCGGGGTCGCCGGTGCCTCGACGTCGGTGTCCTCCGGCTCGTCGGGCAGCGCGGCGGCCGGCAGCGGCGGCGGGACCGTCGCGGCCGGGGCGGCCTCCTGCGCCGGGACGGACAGCACCGGGCCGCCGGTGTCCTCCGGCACCAGCCACAGCACCCCCGACGGCGGCAGCCGCAGCACCGCCGACGCGGGCTGGCCGTGCCACATGACCTGCTCGGCGCGCACCCGGCCCAGGTTGCCCACCCCGGACCCGCCGTAGGCCGACGCGTCGGTGTTGACGACCTCGGTCCAGTTCCCGGCGAACGGCAGCCCCACCCGGTAGTCCTCACGCGGGGCACCGGAGAAGTTCGCGACGCAGGCCAGCACGGTGGCACGGCCCTCGGCGTCGACGCCGTGGCGCAGGAACGAGAACACGTTGCCCTGCGCGTCGTTGGCGTCGATCCAGGCGAAACCGTCCGGGGTGGTGTCCCGCGACCACAGTGCGGACTGCGCGCGGTAGGTCCGGTTCAGGTCCGCGACGAGCGTGGTGATCCCGCCGTGCAGCGGGTCGTCGCTCTGCAGGTGCCAGTCCAGCGACCGCTGCTCGGACCACTCCCGCGGCTGCCCGAACTCACCGCCCATGAAGAGCAGCTGCTTGCCGGGGTGCGCCCACATGTAGGCCAGCAGCGCACGGACCCCGGCGGCCTTGTTCCAGTCGTCGCCGGGCATCCGGGTCCACAGCGACCCCTTGCCGTGCACGACCTCGTCGTGGCTGATCGGCAGCACGTAGTTCTCGCTGAACGCGTACATCAGCGAGAACGTCATCTGGTTGTGGTGGTAGCTGCGGTGGATGGGGTCGCGCCCGGTGTAGTCGAGCGTGTCGTGCATCCAGCCCATGTTCCACTTGAGCCCGAACCCGAGACCGCCCATGTAGGTGGGCCGGGTGACGCCCGGCCAGGCGGTGGACTCCTCGGCGATCGTCACGACGCCGGGTGCTCCCGGTAGACGGTCGCGTTCATCTCCTGCAGGAACGCGACCGCGTCGAGGTTCTCCCGGCCACCGTGGACGTTCGGCAGCCACTGGCCGTCGGCACGGGAGTAGTCCAGGTAGAGCATCGAGGCGACCGCGTCGACCCGCAGGCCGTCGACGTGGAAGGACTCCAGCCAGTACAGCGCGTTCGCGACGAGGAAGTTGCGCACCTCGTTGCGGCCGAAGTCGAACACGAGCGTGCCCCAGTCGGGCTGCTCGCCGCGGCGCGGGTCGGCGTGCTCGTAGCAGGCGGTGCCGTCGAAGCGGGCCAGTGCCCACTCGTCGCGCGGGAAGTGCGCGGGAACCCAGTCGACGATCACGCCGTAGCCCGCCCGGTGCAGCCGGTCGACGAAGTACCGGAAGTCGTCGGGCGTGCCGAACCGCGAGGTCGGGGCGAAGTACGAGGTCACCTGGTAGCCCCAGGACCCGCCGAACGGGTGCTCGGCCACGGGCAGCAGCTCGACGTGGGTGAACCCGGTAGTGTCCAGGTAGGCCACCAGCCGCTCGGCGATCTCGCGGTAGTCCAGGCCCGGCACCCACGAGCCGAGGTGCATCTCGTAGATGCTCATCGGCTCCTCGTGCGGGCGGACCTGCGCGCGGGCGGCCATCCACGCGTCGTCGCCCCACTCGTGGACGTCGCGGGTCACGACCGACGCCGTCTGCGGCGGGATCTCGGTGGCGAAGGCCATCGGGTCGGCCTTGTCACGCCACCGGCCGTCGGGGCCCAGGATGCGGAACTTGTAGCGGTCGCCGACACCGACGCCGGGCAGGAACAGCTCCCAGACCCCGGAGCTGCCCAGTGAGCGCATCGGCAGCGCCCAGCCTGCCCAGCCGTCGAAGTCGCCGGTGACCCGCACACCGCGGGCGTTCGGGGCCCAGACAGCGAAGCTGGTCCCCGGCGACCGGGCCGGACGGGGTCTCGTAGTCCCGGACGTGTGCGCCGAGGACGTCCCACAGTCGTTCGTGCCGTCCCTCGCCGATGAGGTGCAGGTCCATGTCGCCGAGAGCGTCGGCAGCCAGCGGTACGGGTCGTCGACCGTCTGCTCGGTCGTGCCGCCGGCGCCGTCGCCGTAGGTCACGAGCAGCCGGTAGTCGCCGCCGGAGCCGGGGACGAGGCCGGAGAACAGTCCGGCGTCGTGCACCCTCGTCAGCTCGCAGGCCTGCGCGCGGTCACCGTTCGGCAGCACCGCCACACCGAGACGGCGTGCGGCCGCAGGACACGGACCACGGTGCCGTCGACGTGCGGATGCGCGCCGAGGACCGAGTGGGGTCGTGGTGGGCCCGCCCAGGAGCCGGTCGGTCGTCGCCGGGTCCGGTGCGTACGCATCGGTCTCGGAGCGGGTCGCTCGGGTCTCCTCGGAGGTCACGGCGGAACCGTACTGCGAGTGACGGATGCTCGCCCGCGTGCGGTCGCACAGTGTTGCCGGATCGCAGTCGAGCGTGAGCGGAGCCGGGTCAGTCCCGCCCGCGCCGTCGCCGGTGGCGCCGCAGTGCCCGTTCGAGACCGCCTGCAGCGCGACGGCGGCGTCGTCCCAGGTCTGCTCGGCGGCGCGGGCGCGCACCGCATCGGAGCGCTGCGTCCACGTCGTGTCCAGCCCCGCGCACGGCGGCGGCGAACCCGGCGTCGTCACCCGGTTCGACGAACACCCCCGGCGTCGCCCGCGACCTCGCGGAAGGCCGGGATGTCGGTGACCACGACCGGGCAGCCCCGCGCCATGGCCTCCAGCACCGGGAGCCCGAACCCCTCGTCGCGGGAGGCGGAGACCGCGCGGTGGCGCCGTCGAGCAGGGCGCGGTAGCCCGTCGTCGTCGACGCCGTCGTGGAACACCGGCCGGGCCGGTG
>NZ_JAHLJA010000020.1:0-10325 GCF_020496245.1 Pseudonocardia sp. ICBG601
ATGGCTCTGACCAGCGGCGGAGTCACTTATCGCGTCGTTACCAAGCGCGGGCACGCCCGCGGTGTCGACGCGCGTCAGCGCGGCGGTCATCGAGCACCCCCAGCGATCAGCCCGCTCTGGCCGGTGCCCGGCCGGGACGGGCTCCGGCCCGCTCCTGCCTCCGGCCCGCGGGCCGGACCCGGCCCGGCCGGGCGCGCGCCTGCGGCACGAAGACTGAGAGTGTTCTCGGTGCCGGTGCAGTAGCGCGTGCTGCGGTGAGCCCTCCCTCGAAGCGGCCCAAGTGTCGAACGGTGCTCAGAACCCGCCAAGGGCGCCGCGAGCGGCGTCGCTCCGCGATCGACTCCGTCGACCCTTGACTGAACCTGACCACCGCTCAGGCGGCCTTGTATCGAGGAAGGGCAGCGGTCGAGACGGGCGGTGCCCCTGTTCGCCGTCCGGCATCCGGTGCTGTCGTCGATAGGACGACGCCGACGGTTGACCGACACCACAGCATGCCGCGCGGGACGGCGGGAGGCGTAGGCGATCGAGATGTGCCCGCGTGCCGTAGCCCCGAGTCGCGGGGGCGGGGTTAAGCTTGAAGTAGCCATGTTGGCCGGTCCAGTCCGATCGTTATGGTGATGACTTCCGGCCGACGGGCGAGCCCCTGGGATGACACTCCTGGGGGCTCACTTCTTTGTCGGCCTTGGCCGCTGACTCTGGCCTATTCAGGCCGCTACCTGGTGGAGGCGCGCCGGGGCGTCCCCTGCAACCTCGTCCCAGTACCGGGCGTAGTCGGCGTCCTCCGACGGCCCAGGCAGGCGCGGGCCGCGGGCTCGGGTCAGCGCGATGCCGGGGGCCTGGACCAGGGCGACGCCGGGCGGAGACTGCCGGTGCTGGACCAGCTCGGCGCGGGCGTCCTGGCCATGGAGCATGACCAGGGCCTCGGGGTCGTCGACGCGGAAGCTCAGCCGCAGCCCGAGCTGCCCGCGGGCGAAGCCCTCGATGATCGTCGCGTCGGCGCGCTGGGTGACCACCAGCAGCCGCATCCCGGCCTTGTGCCCCTCCGACACCAGACGCCCGAACGCGTGCAGCAGCTGCTCACGCACCTTCGGCTCGCCCTTCGGGGTCGGGGTGGTGGAGGCCAGCCGCAGTAGGCCGGCCAGCTCCTCGAGCACCACCACGATCAGCGGCCGGTCACGGGTGAAGGCGGTGAGCTTGTCGTGGCGGTCGGGCAGCTCGGCGATACGCGCGTCCATCTCCCCGACCAGCCGGTCGAGCAGGTCGCGGTGAGCCAAGACGTCGCCGCTACCGGTGGCCTGCCACTCGTGGTGCCGGGTGCCTGCCCAGGGGCGGCCGAGCAGCAGCCCGGAGGGGTCTGACCCGGCGATCAGGACGTCGTCCAGGCGGGCGAGCTGCGCCAACACCGAGTAGCACCACACCGACTTACCCGAGCGGGTCGCGCCCTGCACACAAGCGTGCGGAGCCTGGACCCACGGCATCGCCAGCGGGCAGCCAAGCTCGTCGCGGGCGACGAGGACCTGAGCTCCGCTGACCGAGTGGTCGCGGGCGGGGAGCGAGGTGGTGACGTCGACGGCGAGCGGGTCTCCGGTGAGCAACTCGATCCGAACCCAGTGCGGACCCCGAGGCTCGACCCGGATGCGGTCACAGCCCAGAGACCCCGAGAGCCGCTCGGCCACCTCAGGGGCCCGGAAGTCGGCGGCGAGCTGGCCCGGCATGAGCTTGACAATCAGGACCGGGTCGGGGCCAGAGACATCCGCCCGGGCCAGCGTCGGGACGACGATCGTGGTGCCGGAGGCGACCTGCACGGCGTGCGACAACCCGACGTGCTCACAGGCCCGGCGCCACGTGTCGGTGAGCTGGTCGACCAGCTCACGCCCAGCCCGGTCCTGCTCTCGCTCCGCCCGGCAGGCGGTGGTCCAGATGCCCATCTCGGGCCCCCCTTCCTCAGAACGGCCCCGGACCGGAGGTGATCCGGACCGAGGCCTCAGCCGTGGTCGTGGTCAGCTCGCGCGGGCGAGCGGAGTCGAGTCGGTCGACGAGGTCGTGGCGAGGTCGCCGGTGAAGGCCCAGCCGTCGCACCGCGGGCACTGATCAGGCAGCCGGTCACCGTCGTCGACGATCTCGGTGACGTCCTGGCAGAAGGTGCAGACCAGCACCAGGACGGCCGGGCCGGACATCACGCGGCCTGCTCGCCGCGCTTGTGGGCCGTGCCGCCGATCGGGCGGATGCCCTCGGCGCGGTAGTAGACCTGCGCCCCCACCACCTTCTCCTGGCCGGTGTCGCGGTCCTTGATCTTCTTGTCCATCACACCGACCTCCAAGCCGACCAGCTCGACCGACATACCGGGCTGGACACCCTGGCGGGGGTCCTCGTGCGAAGCGATGGTGATCGACAGGACCGCGAACTTCGGGGCACCGAAGGTCCGGAACCCGGCCGTGACCTGCGCCGTCCACTTCGGGGTGCCGTCCTTCATGCACTCCTGGTCGGTCTCGCTGCCGAAGCGCAGCTTCGGTGCGACGTCCATGACCATGACCATCTGGAACGTCGCAGCCTGATCGATCTTGAAGCTGTTCGGACCCTGGTTCGACATGCGCATCTCCCGTGTTCTCGATCCGCCACTCCGGACCTGACCGTCAGCTTATCTACCTGTCTACCTTCCCACACGGGTACCTGGATAGACAAGTAGTCACCGCAAGAGAAAGGGCCGCTCACTCGATCGGCCCAGTCTCTGGCTGTTTTTGGCTGGTCAGTCGGTTGCGTCGAACTCGTAGACGTAGCGGTGCAGGCCACCAGCGGCAACGGAGTCGAAGTACTCGACGACCCGGCCGTCGCCGGTGATGGCGTGGCGGACGAGTGCGGTCACCGGCGCCCCGGTGGGCAGGTGCAGCGCCACCGCCTCCTCCGGTCGGGCCTGGCGTGACATCAGCTCCTCACGGAATCGCGCGAGCGGGAAGCCGTTGGCCTCCAAGAGCCCGTAGATGCCGCCGGGAGCCGTCTGGCCAGCCGAGTAGCCGATCTGGGCGTCGACGCTGGCAGGGATATAGCTGTCGGCGAGCTGGGTCGGTACACCTGCAACCCACATACGCCGGCGCTTTACGACAGCGGTGGCCTCACCGATGACCTCGGCGATCTCCGACGAGACCGTGACGGTCTCGATGGGGCTCTGGTCCTCGGACTGCCAGGTGAGCCCCAGGGCCTCGGCCTCAGCAGCTAGAGCACCCTTGCCTGCCGCCCGAGCGGAGCGAGAGAAGCGGTCGTTGCGCAGCGCCAGGACCGGAGCGACCTCGCGGACGAAGGACCCGATCCCGCGCTTGCTGTCGATGAGCCCTTCCTGTTGCAGCTCTGCGAGCGCACGACGAGCCGTGTTGCGGTTGACCTTGAACTGAGCGACAAGGTCAGGCTCGCTGGGCAGCTTGGCCCCCGGTGCAAGTACGCCGGACCTGATCTGCTCGCGGAGCGTATCCGCGATCTGAGCGAACACCGGACGATCACTCGTGACGTCGATGGACATAACCGCAGCTCCTTCCTCACTGGTGATGATCACGAAGGCAGTTGTCTACCTGTGTGCACAAGTGTAGTGGAGTCACGCGATGCAGTCGCGGCGACACCCCGACGGTGTCGTCGCCGTGCCGGACAGTCGACGGCAAACCGACCCGGACCGCACCCCGGGGGGGGCGGAAGCGGCGCGAGTGCCCCGAGAGCGGCTTTGAAGCGCCTTTGAACCGGCTTTGAAGCGACCAGAAACTGATCTCGACCGTCACACCGCCACAACCCGCCTGTGACCTGCGGAAACACCGGTCTCGGTGGGTGGGGTGGCGCCCGACACCTCAACCACCCTGCTTCGCTTGACGGCCGGTCGAGGTGTCGGGCGCCACCCCACCCACCTCTACAGTTCTCGATCTTGAGTCAGGGCTGGGGCCCTGACCTGATCGTTGCTCAGTGAACCGTTGCTCGGCGAACCGGTGTGTGGTGAACCAGCGTCGGCGTGCTCGACGCTGCTCGGGGTCCTCAGCTGCCAGGGCTGCCTTAAGCCAGCCGAACGGTTGTCGCTCGGGTGGATCGTCGAGTTGCACGGCGCGTTCGGTGGTATCGGTCTCGAACTCGAAGTCCAGACCCCGGGCGTCGAGCCAGGCGTGCGCGGCGGGGACACCGCCGTGGCGAGTGGCGAGCAGGAGGTCCTCGGCTTCGGGGTAGACCTTGCGCCAGGTTCGTGCAGGTAGAACCGCTGCGAGTTCGCCTCCAGCGTTCTCCTCCGCGATGGTCTCGTCGTCGATCTCGTCGAGCTTGCACTTGGCCTTGAGCCCGTTCGACCAGACCAGCTGCTGCATGCCCTTCGAGCCCTGCTCCCACTCCTGCCACAACGCGATGTCGCGCTCGTCACCAGTCTCCAGGGCGTCAGCGAGGATCTGGAACGGGGTCCTCGACCCGTTCTTGCCCTGCTTCCAGCGGCCCCCTGCGGTCTCGAACGCCAGCTTGGAGATGTACTTGGCCATCTTCTCCAGCGCGCCGGACCCGACCCGGACATCGACCCCGTGCTCGAACGAGGCGGTGAAGCCGGACTTCGCCAGCCCGGCGGTCCAAAGCTTGTAGACCTTCGTGACCAGCTCCGGAACCCGCGCAGTCACATCCTCCGGGAAGATCAACAAGGCGTGGATGTGCAGGTGCCAGCCGTTCACTTCCGCCTGAGTCGCGTCGATGCCGCGCACGTAGTCCATGTCGAGGAGCTGTTTAAGCTCCTGCCAGGACCGTGACGTGCTCAGGTGCCGCCACGCCCGGGTCAGCGCCCGACGGACTTCCCGCAGGCTGTGGCCCTTGTGATGGCTCATCGTCAAGGTCAGCAGCGCGACCGTCCCACCCCGCTCAGCGTTCCAGTTGATCAAGTGCTGGAGCTCCTTCGCCCGCTTCGCGCTGATCTTCGCCGAGCACACCGGGCAATCCCAGACGCTCCCGCAGGTCACCAGGCCACCGAACCCGGCCGAGCCGGGCTCCTCACCCGAGCCCGGGGTGTGATGCAGCGACACCTCACCTCCAGTGTTGATCGAGACCCGACCGCACCGCGCGACCCGCGGCAACGTCGTGATCTCCGCGAGCTTGCGCCGCGCAACGTACTTCTCCCGCAACGCCTGATCCTGACGCTCCCAGAACGTCCTCGCAAGATCATCCCCATGGCTCTGACCAGCGGCGGAGTCACTTATCGCGTCGTTACCAAGCGCGGGCACGCCCGCGGTGTCGACGCGCGTCAGCGCGGCGGTCATCGAGCACCCCCAGCGATCAGCCCGCTCTGGCCGGTGCCCGGCCGGGACGGGCTCCGGCCCGCTCCTGCCTCCGGCCCGCGGGCCGGACCCGGCCCGGCCGGGCGCGCGCCTGCGGCACGAAGACTGAGAGTGTTCTCGGTGCCGGTGCAGTAGCGCGTGCTGCGGTGAGCCCTCCCTCGAAGCGGCCCAAGTGTCGAACGGTGCTCAGAACCCGCCAAGGGCGCCGCGAGCGGCGTCGCTCCGCGATCGACTCCGTCGACCCTTGACTGAACCTGACCACCGCTCAGGCGGCCTTGTATCGAGGAAGGGCAGCGGTCGAGACGGGCGGTGCCCCTGTTCGCCGTCCGGCATCCGGTGCTGTCGTCGATAGGACGACGCCGACGGTTGACCGACACCACAGCATGCCGCGCGGGACGGCGGGAGGCGTAGGCGATCGAGATGTGCCCGCGTGCCGTAGCCCCGAGTCGCGGGGGCGGGGTTAAGCTTGAAGTAGCCATGTTGGCCGGTCCAGTCCGATCGTTATGGTGATGACTTCCGGCCGACGGGCGAGCCCCTGGGATGACACTCCTGGGGGCTCACTTCTTTGTCGGCCTTGGCCGCTGACTCTGGCCTATTCAGGCCGCTACCTGGTGGAGGCGCGCCGGGGCGTCCCCTGCAACCTCGTCCCAGTACCGGGCGTAGTCGGCGTCCTCCGACGGCCCAGGCAGGCGCGGGCCGCGGGCTCGGGTCAGCGCGATGCCGGGGGCCTGGACCAGGGCGACGCCGGGCGGAGACTGCCGGTGCTGGACCAGCTCGGCGCGGGCGTCCTGGCCATGGAGCATGACCAGGGCCTCGGGGTCGTCGACGCGGAAGCTCAGCCGCAGCCCGAGCTGCCCGCGGGCGAAGCCCTCGATGATCGTCGCGTCGGCGCGCTGGGTGACCACCAGCAGCCGCATCCCGGCCTTGTGCCCCTCCGACACCAGACGCCCGAACGCGTGCAGCAGCTGCTCACGCACCTTCGGCTCGCCCTTCGGGGTCGGGGTGGTGGAGGCCAGCCGCAGTAGGCCGGCCAGCTCCTCGAGCACCACCACGATCAGCGGCCGGTCACGGGTGAAGGCGGTGAGCTTGTCGTGGCGGTCGGGCAGCTCGGCGATACGCGCGTCCATCTCCCCGACCAGCCGGTCGAGCAGGTCGCGGTGAGCCAAGACGTCGCCGCTACCGGTGGCCTGCCACTCGTGGTGCCGGGTGCCTGCCCAGGGGCGGCCGAGCAGCAGCCCGGAGGGGTCTGACCCGGCGATCAGGACGTCGTCCAGGCGGGCGAGCTGCGCCAACACCGAGTAGCACCACACCGACTTACCCGAGCGGGTCGCGCCCTGCACACAAGCGTGCGGAGCCTGGACCCACGGCATCGCCAGCGGGCAGCCAAGCTCGTCGCGGGCGACGAGGACCTGAGCTCCGCTGACCGAGTGGTCGCGGGCGGGGAGCGAGGTGGTGACGTCGACGGCGAGCGGGTCTCCGGTGAGCAACTCGATCCGAACCCAGTGCGGACCCCGAGGCTCGACCCGGATGCGGTCACAGCCCAGAGACCCCGAGAGCCGCTCGGCCACCTCAGGGGCCCGGAAGTCGGCGGCGAGCTGGCCCGGCATGAGCTTGACAATCAGGACCGGGTCGGGGCCAGAGACATCCGCCCGGGCCAGCGTCGGGACGACGATCGTGGTGCCGGAGGCGACCTGCACGGCGTGCGACAACCCGACGTGCTCACAGGCCCGGCGCCACGTGTCGGTGAGCTGGTCGACCAGCTCACGCCCAGCCCGGTCCTGCTCTCGCTCCGCCCGGCAGGCGGTGGTCCAGATGCCCATCTCGGGCCCCCCTTCCTCAGAACGGCCCCGGACCGGAGGTGATCCGGACCGAGGCCTCAGCCGTGGTCGTGGTCAGCTCGCGCGGGCGAGCGGAGTCGAGTCGGTCGACGAGGTCGTGGCGAGGTCGCCGGTGAAGGCCCAGCCGTCGCACCGCGGGCACTGATCAGGCAGCCGGTCACCGTCGTCGACGATCTCGGTGACGTCCTGGCAGAAGGTGCAGACCAGCACCAGGACGGCCGGGCCGGACATCACGCGGCCTGCTCGCCGCGCTTGTGGGCCGTGCCGCCGATCGGGCGGATGCCCTCGGCGCGGTAGTAGACCTGCGCCCCCACCACCTTCTCCTGGCCGGTGTCGCGGTCCTTGATCTTCTTGTCCATCACACCGACCTCCAAGCCGACCAGCTCGACCGACATACCGGGCTGGACACCCTGGCGGGGGTCCTCGTGCGAAGCGATGGTGATCGACAGGACCGCGAACTTCGGGGCACCGAAGGTCCGGAACCCGGCCGTGACCTGCGCCGTCCACTTCGGGGTGCCGTCCTTCATGCACTCCTGGTCGGTCTCGCTGCCGAAGCGCAGCTTCGGTGCGACGTCCATGACCATGACCATCTGGAACGTCGCAGCCTGATCGATCTTGAAGCTGTTCGGACCCTGGTTCGACATGCGCATCTCCCGTGTTCTCGATCCGCCACTCCGGACCTGACCGTCAGCTTATCTACCTGTCTACCTTCCCACACGGGTACCTGGATAGACAAGTAGTCACCGCAAGAGAAAGGGCCGCTCACTCGATCGGCCCAGTCTCTGGCTGTTTTTGGCTGGTCAGTCGGTTGCGTCGAACTCGTAGACGTAGCGGTGCAGGCCACCAGCGGCAACGGAGTCGAAGTACTCGACGACCCGGCCGTCGCCGGTGATGGCGTGGCGGACGAGTGCGGTCACCGGCGCCCCGGTGGGCAGGTGCAGCGCCACCGCCTCCTCCGGTCGGGCCTGGCGTGACATCAGCTCCTCACGGAATCGCGCGAGCGGGAAGCCGTTGGCCTCCAAGAGCCCGTAGATGCCGCCGGGAGCCGTCTGGCCAGCCGAGTAGCCGATCTGGGCGTCGACGCTGGCAGGGATATAGCTGTCGGCGAGCTGGGTCGGTACACCTGCAACCCACATACGCCGGCGCTTTACGACAGCGGTGGCCTCACCGATGACCTCGGCGATCTCCGACGAGACCGTGACGGTCTCGATGGGGCTCTGGTCCTCGGACTGCCAGGTGAGCCCCAGGGCCTCGGCCTCAGCAGCTAGAGCACCCTTGCCTGCCGCCCGAGCGGAGCGAGAGAAGCGGTCGTTGCGCAGCGCCAGGACCGGAGCGACCTCGCGGACGAAGGACCCGATCCCGCGCTTGCTGTCGATGAGCCCTTCCTGTTGCAGCTCTGCGAGCGCACGACGAGCCGTGTTGCGGTTGACCTTGAACTGAGCGACAAGGTCAGGCTCGCTGGGCAGCTTGGCCCCCGGTGCAAGTACGCCGGACCTGATCTGCTCGCGGAGCGTATCCGCGATCTGAGCGAACACCGGACGATCACTCGTGACGTCGATGGACATAACCGCAGCTCCTTCCTCACTGGTGATGATCACGAAGGCAGTTGTCTACCTGTGTGCACAAGTGTAGTGGAGTCACGCGATGCAGTCGCGGCGACACCCCGACGGTGTCGTCGCCGTGCCGGACAGTCGACGGCAAACCGACCCGGACCGCACCCCGGGGGGGGCGGAAGCGGCGCGAGTGCCCCGAGAGCGGCTTTGAAGCGCCTTTGAACCGGCTTTGAAGCGACCAGAAACTGATCTCGACCGTCACACCGCCACAACCCGCCTGTGACCTGCGGAAACACCGGTCTCGGTGGGTGGGGTGGCGCCCGACACCTCAACCACCCTGCTTCGCTTGACGGCCGGTCGAGGTGTCGGGCGCCACCCCACCCACCTCTACAGTTCTCGATCTTGAGTCAGGGCTGGGGCCCTGACCTGATCGTTGCTCAGTGAACCGTTGCTCGGCGAACCGGTGTGTGGTGAACCAGCGTCGGCGTGCTCGACGCTGCTCGGGGTCCTCAGCTGCCAGGGCTGCCTTAAGCCAGCCGAACGGTTGTCGCTCGGGTGGATCGTCGAGTTGCACGGCGCGTTCGGTGGTATCGGTCTCGAACTCGAAGTCCAGACCCCGGGCGTCGAGCCAGGCGTGCGCGGCGGGGACACCGCCGTGGCGAGTGGCGAGCAGGAGGTCCTCGGCTTCGGGGTAGACCTTGCGCCAGGTTCGTGCAGGTAGAACCGCTGCGAGTTCGCCTCCAGCGTTCTCCTCCGCGATGGTCTCGTCGTCGATCTCGTCGAGCTTGCACTTGGCCTTGAGCCCGTTCGACCAGACCAGCTGCTGCATGCCCTTCGAGCCCTGCTCCCACTCCTGCCACAACGCGATGTCGCGCTCGTCACCAGTCTCCAGGGCGTCAGCGAGGATCTGGAACGGGGTCCTCGACCCGTTCTTGCCCTGCTTCCAGCGGCCCCCTGCGGTCTCGAACGCCAGCTTGGAGATGTACTTGGCCATCTTCTCCAGCGCGCCGGACCCGACCCGGACATCGACCCCGTGCTCGAACGAGGCGGTGAAGCCGGACTTCGCCAGCCCGGCGGTCCAAAGCTTGTAGACCTTCGTGACCAGCTCCGGAACCCGCGCAGTCACATCCTCCGGGAAGATCAACAAGGCGTGGATGTGCAGGTGCCAGCCGTTCACTTCCGCCTGAGTCGCGTCGATGCCGCGCACGTAGTCCATGTCGAGGAGCTGTTTAAGCTCCTGCCAGGACCGTGACGTGCTCAGGTGCCGCCACGCCCGGGTCAGCGCCCGACGGACTTCCCGCAGGCTGTGGCCCTTGTGATGGCTCATCGTCAAGGTCAGCAGCGCGACCGTCCCACCCCGCTCAGCGTTCCAGTTGATCAAGTGCTGGAGCTCCTTCGCCCGCTTCGCGCTGATCTTCGCCGAGCACACCGGGCAATCCCAGACGCTCCCGCAGGTCACCAGGCCACCGAACCCGGCCGAGCCGGGCTCCTCACCCGAGCCCGGGGTGTGATGCAGCGACACCTCACCTCCAGTGTTGATCGAGACCCGACCGCACCGCGCGACCCGCGGCAACGTCGTGATCTCCGCGAGCTTGCGCCGCGCAACGTACTTCTCCCGCAACGCCTGATCCTGACGCTCCCAGAACGTCCTCGCAAGATCC
>NZ_JAHLJA010000021.1:0-157924 GCF_020496245.1 Pseudonocardia sp. ICBG601
TGCGGCCTACGTGCCGTTGGAGTTGGACCACCCCCCGACGAGCGGCTGGCCGAGGTGCTCGCCGCCTCGGGGACGACGCTGCTGGTGACGTCGCGGGGGTGGCCGCACGGTTCGACGGTGCGGTGGAGCAGGTGCGCCTGGACGAGACCGGTCTGTTCGACGGTGTCCCGGACACACCGCTGACCCACGAGGAGCTGGGGTCGTTCGCACCCGGCAACCCTGGGCCGGCTCGACCACCCTGCGTACGTGATCTTCACGTCGGGGTCCACGGGCAAGCCGAAGGGTGTCGTCACTCCGTTCCGTGGGTTGACGAACATGCAGGTCAACCACCGCGCGAGATCTTCGCCCCGACGATCGAGGCGGCGGGCGGACGGGTGCTGCGGATCGCGACACACGGTGTCGTTCGCCTTCGACATGTCGTGGAGGAGCTCCTGTGGCTGGTCGAGGGCCACGAGGTGCACGTGTGCGACGAGGAACTGCGTCGCGACGCGGAACGGCTCGTCGAGTACTGCGGCGAGCACCGGTCGACGTGGTGAACGTGACCCCGACCTATGCCCATCCCCTGTTCGCCGCGGGCTTGTTGGACGCCCCGCACGTGCCGCCGCTGGTGCTGCTCGGTGGCGAGGCGGTGCCGGAGTCGGTGTGGTCGCGGTTGCGTGACACCGAGGGGACGTGGGGCTACAACCTCTACGGGCCGACCGAGTACACGATCAACACCCTCGGCGCGGGCACCACCGACAGCGCGACGTCGACCGTCGGCACGGCGATCACCAACACCGTCGCGCACGTCCTCGACGGCCGCTGCGGCCGGTGCCCGACGGCGTCGTCGCGAGCTCTACATCGCCGGAACCGGACTGGCCCCTCGGCTACTGGACCGGCCGGACTCGACGGCGGAGCGGTTCGTCGCCGACCCCGTGGACCCCGGTGGCCGATGTACCGGGCCGGTGACCTGGTGCGGCGCCGCGGCGACGGGAACCTGGACTTCCTCGGCCGCAGCGACGACCAGGTGAAGATCCGTGGCTACCGGGTGGAACCGGCGGAGGTCGAGACCGCGCTGGGCGCGGTGGAGGGGGTCGACCAGGCCGCCGTCCGTCATCCGCACGACCGGGACGACGAAGCGGCTCGCGGCCTACCTGGTCGGCGACCCCGACCCGGAGACGGTCCGCGACGCGGTGGCCCGCGTGCTGCCCGACTACATGGTGCCCACCCTGTGGGCGGTGGTCGACGCGCTGCCGCTGACGGTCAACGGCAAGCTCGACACCGGTGCGCTGCCCGAGCCCGAACCGATCGCGCACCGCGCCTCCCGCGCCCCCCGCACCCCGCTCGAACAGCGGCTGTGCGCGATCGTCGCCGCCGTCCTCGGACTCGACACGGTCGGCATCGACGACGACTTCTTCGGCCTCGGCGGCGACAGCCTCGGCGCCATCGACATCGCCGCCACTGCCCGGCGCGAGGGCATCGAGCTGCGCGTACGGGACCTGCTCGTCGCCGGGACGGTCGCCGCGGTCGCGGCGGCGCTCGACGCCGGCGAGGGCGAGGGCGAGGGCGGTGACACAGCCGGTACCGCCGGCACGGTCGGTGCCGGGGGCATCGGCCACCCCGGCCGCCGACGAGCCCGGCACCGCGCCGCTCACTCCGGTCCTGTCCTGGCTGGGATCCGTGGGCGGCCCGGTCGCCGGCCGGGCACAGGCGGTGCTGGTCACCACCCCCGCCGGGTTCGACGCCGACGACCTCACCGCGCTGGCCGACGCCCTGGTCACCCGGCACCCGGTCCTGCACTCGGCCCTGGAGACCGACGCGGACGGGCGCTGGACGGGCCTGCAGATCCTCCCCGCGCCGCGACGCCGACCCGCTGCGCTGGTCCGGCGGGTTCCCGTCGACCCGGCCGCCGGGGCGACGCACTCACACCCGCGCCGTCGCCGACGCGACCCGCACCGCCCGCGACGAGCTCGACGCGGGACCCGGCGGGATGCTGAGGCTGCTCTGGTTCGACCGCGGCACCGAACCGGGACGGCTCGCGGTCCGTGGCGCACCACCTCGCCGTGGACGGCACGTCCTGGCGGGTGCTCGCCGAGGACATCGCGACCCACGGCACCGGACCGAACCGGCCCCGGAGGCCACCGGCTTCGCCGCGTTCGCCGCGCGGCTGCGGGCCCACGGCGCCGGACCACAGGTCACCGCGGAGACCGGCTTCTGGAGCGAGACCCTCGCCTCGTCGGCCCTGCTGCCGGCGCTGCGGCCCCGCGGCCACCGGGACACCCACGCCGACCCTCCGGCAGACCGTCGTGACCGGCCCGGACGTCGTCAACCACGCTCGCCGGGCTGCACGGCGCCGGCGCCGAGGCGGTGCTGCTCGCCGTCCTCGGGGAGGCGCTCACCGTCACCGCGCCGGACGGCCCGCTGCTGGTCGACCTCGAACACCACGGCCGCGCCGAGGAGCTCGGGGACGACATCGACCTCGCCCGGACGGTGGGCTGCCTCACCGTGCTCGCCCCGGTCCCGGTGCGCGGCACCCCCGGCCCCGGAGGTACCCGACGCGGCTCCCGCGATCGCCAGGGCCCGCGACGCCGTCGCCGCACCGCCCGGGCGCGGCCTGGGCTGGGGCCTGCTGCGGTACCCGGCCGACGGCACGGCCCGGGTCACCGGCCCGGGAGCGGAGGTCGCGCTCAACTGGCTCGGTCGCACCACCCGGCCCGCCGGGGACCGCGAGCGGCGGCTGGGAGCCTCGCCCCCGAGCAGACCGCGGTACGGGTCGGACCCGCGCCCGGCGTGCGGGTCGCGCACTCGCTCGTCGTCCGACGTGCTGCTGCGCGACACCATCGACGGCCCCGTCCTGGAGTCGACCTTTGCCCACCCCACCGCGTCCTCGACGCCGGCACGGTCGACCGGGTCGCGCAGCGCTGGGCCGAGGTCCTCATGACCTGGTCGGTGCGTGGCTGATGGCGTCCCTGCTGGTCGACGTCAGCCCGCTGCGCGAGGACCGGACGTTCCGCAACCTGTTCGTCGCCCGGACCATCCTGCTGTTCGGGGTCGGGATCGTCGCGGTCACCGTGCCGCTGGAGGTCTACGGCCGCACCGGCTCCACCCCGGTCGTCGGATGGTGACCGCGATCGAGTCGGTGGCGTTCGTCGTCGGCTACCTCGGCGGCGGGGTCCTCGCCGACCGGGTCGACCGCTGGCTCCTGGTGCGCGTCACCTGGCTGATCAGCGGGACGACGTTCGCCGGGCTCGCGGTGAACGCCGCCTGGATCGGGTCGACCCCGTTGACCCGCCGCACTGGTCGCCGCGAACGGCTGTCCGGCGCCACCTGCATCACCGCGATGCTCGCCGTGACCCCGTCCATCGTGGACCGGGCCAAGCTGCACGCGGTCGGGGCGTTGAACACCGTGTCGGCTGCGACTCGGCGCGGTGGTCGCCCCGGCCGTCGGCGGCATCGTGTTCGCGTCGCCTCCGCCGCCTGGAACTACACCGCCGGCGCACTCGCCGCCGCCGTGACCTGGGTGCTGCTCATGGTCGCGCCGCCACCGGGCCGGGGACGGACGACCGCGGCCGCCGCGGCCGGTCCGGACGGCGACCGGCCCGACGCGGCGGCCGGCGCGGGCGGCGGAGACGGCGCACCGCAGGAACCGGTGGAGAGCCCGCTGGCCGCCCTGCGCTCCGGTGCCCGGTTCGCGGTCCGCGAGCCGGTGGTGTTCGGCGTGATGGTCGCCGGTCTCGTCGGATTGTCGGCGGAGGCTCGTTCGTGCTGGTCCCGGCCTTCGTCGAGGCCCGCTTCGGCGGCTCGTCCACCGTCGTCGGCCTCATGTACTCGGCACTCGCGGCCGGGGTGGTGCTCGCTCGCTGGGCAGCGGCTGGGTCCGGCGCAGCCCGCGCCCCGGCCGGCTCCTGCTGGCCCTGATGTCCTCTGCTACGCCTGCTACGCGCTGGCCGGCGCCGCACCGACCGTCGCGCTGGTCCTCGCCGCCCTGGTCGCCGCCGGCGCGACGAACGCGATCGAGGAGGTGCTGCGCTACACCCTGCTGCAGCTCCGCACCCCCGACGCCCTGCTGGGCCGGGTGAACAGCCTGTTCGCCGCCCAGGCCATGACCGGCGCCGCGATCGGCGCCGTCGTCGCCGGGTTCGTCGGCGGCGTCGTCGGCGACGGCGACGCGCTCTGGGTCTACAACACCGTCACCGGTCTGGTCGCCGCCGCGACCGGACTGCTGCTCGGACCGCTGCGCCGGGTCACCCGCGCATCCATCGAGGAGGAACGATGATCTTCGTCGGCGACGGCGCCCTGCTGTGGCGCGCCGTCCGGCACGCCCGGGCCGACGGCCACCCCGTCGACCTCGTCTGCCACGGGCCCCCGCACCACCCCACCGCCGGGTTCGACCCGGCGCCGCCCGCGAGGTCCGCAGCGGAGCCGACCTCGACGCGCTCGCCGGCGAGCTCGCCGAGCGGTGCACCGACGGCCTGCTGTGGTCGATCGACAACCCGTTCCTGTTCCGGGAGAAGGTACTGGCCTCGGGGCTGCGGCTGCTCAACGTGCACGGAGGGCCGCTGCCGTCCTACCGCGGCCTCCCTCCGGTGACGGCCGCCTACGCCGTGCTGCACGGCGAGACCAGCTTCGCCCGCGACCCTGCACGAGATCGACGCCGGTATCGACACCGGCCCGGTGCTGGCCGAGGCGCGGTTTCCCCGTCGACGCCGACGCGTGCTGGAGGACGTGCTGTCCGACCTCGTCGAGGCCGCGCACCGGCGTTCACCGAGAACCTCGGCGCGGTCGTCGACGGCACCGCCGGACCGGCCCGCCGGCCCGAGGGCGAACCCGGCTACTACGGGCTCGCCGAGGACTCGCACTCGCCGGGATGCGGGACCACCCCCGCTACGACCAGGCCACCGACCTGGGGATGTTCGCCGACTACTACCCCGACGCCGCGACGGCCTGGGGCCGCTGAGCCGGCCGTCCCACCTGCCCGTCGACGCCCGGCCCACCACGCCCCGGCACCCCACGACGACCCCCACCCCGGTGGCACGAGCGCCGGCCCGAAGGAGAACCGACCATGTCCACGACCACCGAGGCGGCCGGCCCGCCGCGCACCCAGCCCGCCCCCACCGATCCGACCCGCAGCGCCCGCCGATCGCACGCCTGCCGACCGCACCGCCACCGACCGCACCGCCACCGACCGCACCGCCACCGACCCACCGCCACCGACCGCACCGCGCCAACGACCGCCATCGCCGCCGCGCCACCGCCGTCGCCGCACGGTGCCCGACTCGGACCCCTACGTGCTCTACGAGCGCGGCGAGGACGTGTTTCCTGGCCGCGGGCACCGCCGCCGAGATCGTGCTGGGTCCCGACGGCCTGACCGTCACCGCGCCCACCGGCACCCGGCACGAGCCGCTCGGCGCGGACCCGCTCGGCCAGGTCTCCGCCGCCCTCGCCGAGGTCGGCGGCACCGTGTGGCAGGCGTTCGGCTGGGCGTCGTTCGAGCTGGCCCACCTCCTGCACGGCGGGGAGCTCCCCGCGGACAACCGCACCCTGCTGCACCTGCTGCTTCCCCTCCACACCGCGCACCTGCACCCCGGCGGCGTGGACGTCGACACCGCCGACGACGCCGTCGCACGGGCCTGGCGCGACGCGATCCTCGGTGCCGGGCACGCAGCACCCCGCACCGGCCGGCGGTGACCGTCGACGAGTCCGCCCGCGCCGAGGCCTACCGCGGCTCGGTGGCCGCCGCCGTCGCCGAGATCGGCGAGGACCGCTTCCGCAAGGTCATCCTGTCCCGCACCGTCCCGGTCACCGAGCCGGTCGACCTGCCCGCCACCTACCGGCACGGCCGGGCGCACAACACCCCGGCCCGCTCGTTCCTGCTGCGCCTCGGTGGGCTGGAGGCGGCCGGGTTCAGCCCGGAGACCGTCGTCGAGGTCGCCGCGGACGGGACCTTCTCCACCCAGCCGCTCGCCGGCACCCGGGCCCGGTCCGGCGAGCCGGAACGCGACGCCGAGCTGTCCGACGAGCTGCGGCGCGACCCCCAAGGAGATCTACGAGCACGCGGTGTCGGTCCAGGTCGCCCAGGACGAGGTGGTGCGAGGTGAGCGACCCGGACGCCGTCGTCGTGGAGGAGTTCATGCGGGTGGTCGAGCGCGGCAGCGTGCAGCACCTCGCGTCCCGCGTCCGCGGCAGGCTCCGGCCCGGCGCCACCGCCTGGGACGCGCTGGGACGGCTGTTCCCCGCGGTCACCGCGTCCGGGCTGCCGAAGGCCCCGGCGTGCGCGGCGATCAGCCGCCACGAGGGAGCACGCGGCCTCTACAGCGGCGCGGTGCTGACCGTCGACCACACCGGTGCGCTCGACGCGGCGCTCGTGCTGCGCGCCATCTACCGCGCGCAGGGCCGGACCTGGCTGCGGGCCGGGCCGGCATCGTCGGCGCGTCCACCCCGAACGGGAGCTGGAGGAGACCCGGGAGAAGCTGCGCAGCGTCAGCCGGTTCCTGGTCGGAGAGGAGACGACGTGACCGTGCTCATCGACGGGGCGCTCGGCTGGCCCGACGCGGACGTGGAGCGCTACCGGCGGGAGGGCTACTGGGGCGAGGACACCCTCGGCGACCTGCTGGGACAGTGGGCCGGCCGGTACGGCGACGCCGTCGCCGTCGTCGCGGGGCCCAGCCGGCGGACCTACGCCGAGCTGGACCGGGCCGCGGACGCTCGCGCCCGCTCGCTGCGGGCACTCGGCATCGCCGAGGGCGACCGCGTCGTGGTGCACCTGCCCAACACCGCCGAGTTCCCGGTGACCCTGTTCGGGCTGCTGCGGGCCGGGGCGGTGCCGGTGCTGACCCTGCCCGCGCACCGGCAGGCCGAGATCGAGCACCTCGCCGCGCTCTCCGGGGCCGTCGCCTACGTCGGACCCGACGTCGTCGAGGGCTTCGACCACCGCGAGCTCGCACTGCAGGTGGCGAAGGCGGTCCCCTCGTTGCGGCACCTCCTCGTCGACGGCGAACCGCTGCCGGGACGACCGCGATCGCCGACCTGCCCGCCGGCACCGCCGAGCCGCTCCCGCGGCCCGACCCCGGACAGGTCGCGGTCCTGCTCGTCTCCGGCGGCACCACGGGCAAGCCGAAGCTGATCCCGCGCACCCACCGCGACTACGCCTACAACGCCCGGGCCAGCGCCGAGGTCTGCGCGCTGACCGCCGACGACGTCTACCTCGCCTGCCTGCCGCTGGCGCACAACTTCCCGCTGGCCTGCCCGGGCCTGCTCGGCGCCCTCGGGGTCGGGGCCACGGTCGTCCTCGCGCCGGTCCCGAGCCCCGACGTCACCCTCGGGCTGGTCGCGGCCGAGGGCGTCACGGTCACCGCGATGGTGCCGCCGCTGCTGCGGCTCTGGGCCGACCTCGCCGGCGACGGCCGCGGGTCCTGGGACCTGTCGACCCTGCGCCTGGTCCAGGTCGGCGGGGCCAAGTGCGACGCGACGCTCGCCCGCCGGGTCCGCCCCGAGCTCGGCGCCGCCGTGCAGCAGGTCTTCGGGATGGCCGAGGGGCTGCTGAACTACACCCGGCTCGACGACCCCGACGACCTCGTCGCGGTCAGCCAGGGGCGCCCGCTCAGCCCGGCCGACGAGGTCCGGGTCGTCGACCGCGCCGGCACCGACGTCGCGGAGGGGACGGCGGGGGAGCTGTGGACCCGCGGCCCGTACACGCTGCGGGGCTACTACCGGGCCCGCGAGCACGACGCGACGTCGTTCACCCCGGACGGCTACTACCGCACCGGCGACCTGGTGCGCCGCCTCCCGACCGGGCACCTCGTCGTCGAGGGCCGGATCAAGGACGTCGTGAACCGCGGCGGCGAGAACGTCGCGGCCACCGAGCTGGAGGAGCACCTGCTGGCGCACCCGGACATCGCCGGCGCGGCCGTCATCGGCATCCCGGACGACGACCTGGGCGAGGCGGTGTGCGCGGTGATCGTCCCGGCACCCGGTGCGACCCCGCCGAAGCGGCGTCACCTGCGCACCTTCCTGACCGAGCGCGGGCTGGCCCGCTTCATGTCCCCGGACCGGGTCGTCGTCCGGGACGACCTGCCGCTCACCGCCGTCGGTAAGATCGACAAGCGGGCACTGGGTGCGCTGCTCGCCGCCGAGAGCGAGGTGCGCGGATGACGGTCACGACCCTCAACGGCATCCGGCTGTCCTGGACCGACCACGGAGGCGACGGCCCGCCCGTCGTCCTGGTGATGGGCACCGGCAGCCCGGGACGGGTCTGGCAGACCCACCAGGTTCCCGCGCTCCGCGAGGCCGGCCACCGCGTCGTGACCCTCGACAACCGGGGCATCCCGCCGACCGACGAGTGCGCGCACGGGTTCACCGTCGACGACATGGCTGCCGACGTGCTCGCCCTGGTCACCCACCTCGACGCGGGCCCGGCGGCGCTCGTCGGCACCTCGCTCGGCTCCCGCGTCGTGATCGAGGCGGCGCTGGCCCGGCCGGACCTGGTCACCCGGGTCGTCGCGATGGCCGCGCACGCCCGGCTCGGCCCCGTGCAGCGGGCGATCACCGCGGGCGAGATCGCACTCGCCGACGCCGGGGTCGAGCTGCCCGAGGACTACCACGCCGCGGTGTCCGCGTTGCAGTACCTGTCGCCGTCGACCCTGCGTGCCGACCGGGAGGCCCAGGACTGGCTCGACGTCCTGGCGTTCGCCGGGGCGGGGGTGTCCAAGGGACACCGGGCCCAGCTGCAGGTGTCGATGGACCTGGGGGACCGGACCGAGGCCTACCGGGCGCTCGCCGTGCCGCTGCTGGTGCTCGCCTTCGCCGACGACGCCGCGATCCCACCGCACCTGAGCCGCGAGGTCGCCGACGCCGTGCCCGGTGCCCGGTACGTCGAGATCGCCGACGCCGGGCACTACGGCTACCTCGAGCGGCCCGCCGAGGTGAACCGGGCGACGGTCGCGTTCCTCAGCGGCCGGTAGCGGGCGCGGCGGCCACCCGCTCCAGCGCCGGGCGCAGCCGGTCGAGGAGCCAGCCGGTGGACACCACGTTCGGTGCCTGCAGCGCGATCGCCTCGTCGAGGCCGATCGGGACGTAGGTCGTGCGGGCCAGCGCCCGCGCGACCACCGGGTTGCCCTCGAACCGCCGACGGTCGGCCGGGGTCGGGAAGCTCATGACGACCAGGTCGGCCTCGGCCAGGCGACCCGCCTCCTCGTAGGACAGCGCGACCGTGCCGGGGGCGACCTCGTCACCGGCGGGCGGGTCGGTGGCGAAGGTCGGCGGCAGGCCCAGCCCGAGCGCGCGGGTCAGCGCGGTGGACTGGTTCGCGGGGTCGACGATGACCGGGATGACGTCGCCCCGTGCCTGTCCGACCAGCACCGACCGGCCGGCGAGGCCGGGCAGCTGGGCCCGCAGCGCGGCGACGGCGCCGTCGGCCCGCGCCACCAGCTCCTCGGCCCGCTCCGGTGCCCCGAGGGCCGCGCCGATCCGCCGGGCGTCGTCCTCCATCGGGGCGCCGAACAGCACGTCGCGGTAGACGACGGTCGGGGCGATCGCGCTCAGGCGCTCGTAGGCGTCGCGGTCGGTGACCAGGTAGGACGACACGGCCAGGATGACGTCCGGGCGGTACGCCGCGATCCGCTCCAGCGACAGCGGCTCCAGCTCACTGATCGTCAGCACCCCGTCCGGGAACGGCGCGAGGTAGGGCGCCTGCGGCTGCGACTCCCCGGCGTTGCGCAGGCCACCGACGACGTCCGCCCCGAGCGCCCTGGCGACCGCGACGTCGGCCGACCCCAGCGCGACGACCCGCTGCGGACGGGCCGGGATCGTCGTCGTCCCGAAGGCGTGGTCCAGCGTCAGCGGGAACGCGGCGTCCGCGCCCTGCGGCCCGGCCGCCTGCGGTGCGGCGGAGCATCCGGCGACGAGCAGCACGGTCGCGACGACGAGTGCGACGACGGTGGCGACGACCGACGAGCGGGCCGGGCCGAGCGATGGGGTGTGCACGGTCCGACAGTCGTCCGCGGGCGGCTCCCGGTTCCGGCGAGCGGCGTTCCCCACACCCGCGGCGCCCGTCCGCGTGCGATGTCCCCCGGCGGAGCGGGGTCGCCGCGCCCGTTGCGCCCCGGCGCTCGGGTCACGCGGGTCCTCCCGTGGGCGTCCGGGTCGGCGCCGGGAAGGCGGCCGCGACGGCGCCGGGGGCGCGGCCGGGGCCGGGCGTGTCGGCGAAGGTCTGGGCGATCGCGACCCACTCCGCGGCCACCGGACCGGTCGTGGTCACGTCGGTGTCCTCGACGTGCCGGCGCTGGGTGGCGACCAGGCAGAAGCCGAGCGCGGAACCGGTGACCCGGTCCGCGGCGTCCTCCGGGCCCCAGGTCCACGAGGCGCCGGAGGGGGCGAGCAGCTCGACCCGCACGGGCACCTGCGGGACCTCGCGGCCGTTGTTGCGGAAGGTGAAGCCGAAGGTCTGCACGCCGAGGTGGGCGACGTGGCGCAGCCGGTCCGTCGGCTCCCGGAGCACCCCGAGCGCGTCGGCGACATCCTGGCCGTGCGCCCAGGTCTCCATCAGCCGGGCGGTGACCGAGGACAGGGCACTCATGTCGGGCCCGTACCAGGGCAGCCGGGTCTTCGGCTCGATGCCGCGGAACGTGCCGACGAGGGCGTCGCGGGCCCCGGCGAACCACGCCCGGACCTCCTCCGCCCCGAGCCCGGCGTGGTCCGCGGCGACCCGGTCGGGGAAGCCGGGACCCAGCTCCCGCAGCGCGGCCGCCCGCGACCGGAAGGTCTCCGGGTCCGTCGCGGCGAGGGCGGCGGCCTCGTCGAAGTAGGCGAGATGGGTGAGCTGGTCGCGGACGCTCCAGCCCTCGGCCGGGGTCGGCGCGCCGATCCCGGCGTCGTCGAGGTCGGCGACCATCGCCCGGACGACCGCGCTCTCGGCCTCCAGGTCGTCGAGGACCGCGTCCATGGACACCATGGTCAGATGCTCTCCTGCCGGACGGGCGCGCCGTAGGTCACGTCGCTCGTGTCGGGCCGTCACCTCGCTGCCACGGCCTGCGGATCATGGTGGACCGTGTCGAGGACATCGGGAAGTACAGAGGAGGACATCGGGAAGCACGGACGACCGATTGCGTGACCGATCCCCGGGGACCGCGCCCTTCGTAACGTCACCGCCGGGTCGCCCGTCCCGCACCTCGGCACGCGACAGCGCGACGGGAGGCCCCCGCGGCGACCGATCGCCCGGCTGGTGCACCGGGCCCGCCACGGTCCCGGTGGGAGAGGGGTAGACGTGAGGATCACGATCCTGGGACGCGGCACCGTCGGCGGCGGCCTGGCCGCGCTCTGGTCGGCCGCCGGGCACACCGTCACCGGTCTGGGCCGCGACGGTGGTGACGCGACCGGGGCCGACGTGCTCGTCGTCGCCGTCCCCGGAGACCAGGTCGCCGACGCGCTGGGCCGGACGACCGGGATCGCCGGCGTCCCCGCGATCGACGCCACCAACGTCTACGGACCGCGCGACCCGGAGCACGAGTCGAACGCGCACCTCGTCCGCTCCCGGACGGGCGGGCCCGTCGCGAAGTCCTTCTGCGCGAACTTCGCGTCCGAGTACCCGCGCCTGGCGACACAGACCACGCCCCCGGGCAACCTGGTGGCGGCCGACCCCGCGATCCGCACGCTCGTCGACCGGCTCAACCGGGACGCGGGGTTCGACCCGATCCACGTCGGCGGCCTGGAGGCGGCCCGGGCGATCGAGGACGCCGGCCCGTTGCTGATCGCGATCGCCCGCAACGGGACCGGCCCGTTCTTCTACCGGATCACCCCGACCGCCGGTTAGGCGGTCACGCCCAGCGGAGCGGGTCGTCCTCCAGCGCGGAGCGGTCCCAGTGCCCGAGGTCCGCAGCCGCCTCGTAGGTCGTGCGGAGGAACTCGGCGACCGCGCGGTCCGGGTCGGGTGCGGCGCGGGCGACCTCGTAGGGCAGCAGGAACTGCTGGAAGTCCGGGCTGTAGAAGGCACCGTCGGGGCCGACCGGGGCCTCGGCGAAGCCGTCGGGCGCGGGGTAGGCATAGGAGTAGAAGGCGCCCTCCTCGCCGCCACCGGGCCAGAACCCGCAGCTGGACAGCTCCCGCGAGTAGCCCTCGACCATGACCCAGTCGCCGCAGTTGGGCACCCCGCCCGGGTGCGCCGGCGCCGGCCTCCCGGAGAAGCGGGTGCAGGCCATGTCCATGCTGCCCCAGAAGAAGTGCACCGGGCTGACCTTGCCGACGAAGTGCGCCCGGAACTCACCGAGCACGCGGTTCACCTGCAGCAGCTGCCGCCAGAACAGGGTGGCGGCCTCGGCGTCGTAGGAGGCGTGGGTGAGGTCCTCGGCGAACGGGATCGCCGGGTCGACCTCGTTGGGGTGCGGCCGGATCGGTGCGGAGATGCCGAGCCGGCCGAGCACGTCCAGGACGGCGCCGTAGAACTCGGCCACCGACATCGGCGCCAGGTCGAAGCCGAGCGCGCCGCCGTCGCTGCTGCGGACCTCGAGCCGGTGGCCGAGCAGGTCGAGCTCGATCTCGAAGGCCCCGGTGCCGTACGGGACGGCCGACGTCGTCAGGCCCCGCGCGCTCGGGTACAGGGTCACCTGCCACCAGTGGTTGATCAGCGGGGCGTGTGCCATCCTGATCTTGCCCACGATCTGGGTCCACATGTGCAGGGTCTCGCGGGTGGCGGTCCAGTCCGCCACGCGCAGGCTCGGCCAGCTCGTCGTCGTGCTGCTCATCGGTCTCCTCGTGGATCGGCCGGACCGGGGTCGCGTTCCCGGTCCCGGCGGTGACGCGGCCCGTGGTGGTGTCCACCGGGGCCGCGGATGTGGCGCCGGCGACCGGTCAGTCGGTGACCCTGCTGGTCGCCCGGTACTCGAGGTGGGCGAGCTCGGGATGGCGCGCCAGCCAGGCAGCGACGAACGGGCAGATCGCGAGTACCCGCAGCCCGTCGGCCTGCGCCGACGCGATGCCCTCGCGGGCCAGCGCCGATCCCACCCCGCGTCCCTCGAAGGCCGGGTCGACCTCGGTGTGCACGAAGGCGACGAGCTCCGGTGTGCGTACGTACGCGGCGACGCCGGCGAGCGTCGTGCCGTCGTGGGCCTCGAACCGGTTCGCGGAGCGGTTGTCGGTGACGACGATCATGTGGGGCCTCTCTCCGTGGTCGCCCGTCGACCGGGCCGGCGGTACTCGGGGGTGGTCCGGGGCCGGGACCCCGCCCGCGCCCCGGATCATCGAGGCGAGGTGGGTCAGGCTATCGGTCACGTTCGCGCTGCCGCGGTCGACGACCGGGTTCGACGCCGGTCGCGCGGAACACCGGTGACGTCGGGACCCCCGCACGTCCCGGGCGCATCGGTGGGGGCGGGTCGGATCACCCGGCGAGTGTCGGGTCCGGCCGGTCCCGGCGGATCGGTCGCCGGATCGGTCACCGGACGATCCGGACGACGCGGCTACGGTGGTCCGACGGATCCGCCGTGCCACGGGGAGCAGGCGGGACGAGGCTGCGGGGGGTCATGGAGCTGTTCGGACGGCGTGCCGAGACCGCGGCACTGGAGCGGCTGCTGGCACGCGCGGCCGACGGCGCGGGTGCGGCGCTCGTGCTGTGGGGGGAGCCGGGGATCGGCAAGACCGCACTGGTCGACCACGTCGTCGAGGCCGCGTCCGGGGTCACGGTGCTGCGGACCAGGGGCACCCGGATGGAGACGGGGCTCGCCTTCGGCGCACTGCACGCGCTGCTCTGGCCGGTCCTCGACCGGCTCGACGCGCTCCCGGACCCGCAGGCCGCCGCACTGCGCGGCGCGCTCGGGATCAGCCGGGACCCGGCCAACCGCTTCCTCATCGGCGCGGCCGTGGTGTCGCTGCTCTCCGGCCTGGCCCGGGACCGGCCGGTGCTCGTCGTCGTCGGCGCCGCGCAGTGGGTCGACGAGGCGACCGCGCACTGTCTGGGCTTCCTCGCGCGTCGGGTGCGGACCGAGCCGGTCGTGGTGATCCTGACCGACCACGCCGACCCGGCCCAGGGGCCCTGGGAGGGGGTGCCGGCGCTGGAGGTCGTGGGACTCGCCGACGACGACGCCCGCCGGCTGGTCGCCGCCGCCGTCCCCGACGCCGACGAGGCCCTCGTCGACGACACGGTCGCGATGGCGGCGGGCAACCCGCTCGCGCTGCAGGAGCTGCCCACCGTCGGGCGCGAGGCCGACGACGAGGCGTTCGGGGAGCCGATGCCGGTGGGGCCCCGGCTGCGGCGGGCGTTCTGCGCCCGCGCCGAGGCCCTGAAGCCGGCCACCCGGGCGTTGCTGCTGCTGGCGGCCGCGGAGGGGCGGGGCGACCGGCACGTCGTCGACCGGGCCGGGGCCGGGTGGGGTGTCGACGCCTCCACCTGGGACGAGGCGCTGCGCTCCGGCCTGCTGCACGCCTCGGGCACACGTGTCCGGTTCCGCCACCCGCTGGTCCCGGCCGCCCTCTACGACGGCGCCCCCGTCACCGACCGCCGGGCCGCGCACCGGGCGCTGGCCGCGGCGCTGCCGGCCGAGGACGTCGAGCACCGCGCCTGGCACCTGGCGGCCGCCGCGGACGGCCCCGACGAGGACGTCGCGGCGCTGCTGGAGCAGGCGGCCGCCAGGTGCCTGGAGCGCAGCGCCGGTCCACTGGCGGCACGCACGCTGCGGCGGGCGGCCGACCTGTCGCCGGACCCCGCGGACGCCGCGCGCCGGCTGGCGGTCGCCGCCCGCGCCGCCTGGGGCGCCGGCGACGCCGAGGGAGCCCGGCGACTGCTCGACGACGCCGAGCGCCGGGGCGGGGCGGAGCCCGTCGTGCGGTACAGCGGCGGGCTGCGCGGGATCCTCGAGTTCACCACGGGTCTCTCCGAACGCGCCCACCACTACCTGGTGGGGGACATGGCCGTCGTCGCGGGGACCCGCACGGCGATGGAGCTGGGTACGGTGGCGGCCCGCGCGGCGTGGTCGGCGGGCCGCCCGGACCTGCAGCAGGCGGCGCTGCAGCGGCTGCTCGCCCTCGACCCCGGCGGCGTCCCGGAGCTGGCACCGGTCATGCCGACACTGCGGGCCTGGTGGGCTTGCTACGACGGGACCGGCCGGGCGGCCGGGTCGCTCCCGGCCCCGGACGCGGCCACCGTCGGCCTGCTCGGGACCGTGCCGTGGGAGCTGCTGCCGCCCGTGCCGCTGGTCCAGGCCTGCGGGGTCGAGGGGCCGCTGCACGACGTGCTGCGGGTACAGGCCGCGCAGCTGCGGCGGCGGCACGAGTTCGCCGCGCTCGCGATGGTGCTCGCACAGAGCGCGGTCCTCGACGCCGCGGCGGGCCGGTGGGAGACCGCCGAGGCCGGCGCCACCGAGGGCCTGCGGCTGGCCGAGGAGGTGGGGGCGAACCACGTGGCGAGCCAGTGCCGGCTCTGTCTGGCGAACCTGGCCGCAGCCCGCGGCGACGCCCCCGGCCTGGAGGAACACACCACCCGGGCACTGGCCGTCTCGGTCCGGCAGGAGGTGCGCGCGCTCACCGCGTCGGTGTACTGGGTGCGCGGCCGGGCGGCGCTGTTCGACGGCAGGCCCCGCGAGGCCCTGCACCACCTGATGCCGCTCGACGAGCCCGGCCACGAGGCCGCACACCCCACCTTCGCACTGCTCGCCGCCCCGGACACCGCCGAGGCCGCGACGCAGGAGGGGCGCACGGAGACGGCCTCGGCCCGGCTGGCGGCCGTCGAGACGTGGGCCGGGCGGACCGATGCCCACTGGGCCCGCGCCGCTGCGCACCGTCTGCGCGGCCTCGCCGCAGGCGGGCCGGACACGGAGGCCGCGTACCGGGCCGCGCTCGACGGCGCGGGTGCCGCTCCGGATCCGTTCGAGCGGGCCCGTACCCGGCTGCTGTACGGCGAATGGCTCCGTCGGGTCCGCCGTCGCGCCGACGCCCGGCACGAGCTCGCCGGGGCGGCCGAGGCCTTCGGCCGCCTCGGCGCGGAGCCGCTGCGGGCGCGGGCGCTGCGGGAGCTGGGGCTGGCCGCGCAGTCCGGGGTGCGGCACGAGCCGGCCGCCGCCGGGCTCACCGCCCAGGAGCTGCGGGTCGCCCGGCTGGCCGCCGAGGGGCTCACCAACCGGGAGATCGCGGCCCGGCTGCTGATCAGCCACCGCACGGTCGGGCACCACCTGGGCAGCGTCTACCCCAAGCTCGGCGTCACCTCCCGGGCCGAGCTCGCGCGGATCGACATGGCGGGCGACCTGAGGTTCCGCACCCCCGGGCACGAGTGACCCGGACCGCCGGCCCGTCGCCGGGCGGCGGAGCTCAGAAGCCGCGCGCGAGCCGGTGGTAGGCGTTGTTCCAGCGCAGCTCGTGCAGGAACGTCCGCGGCCGTGTGGTGTCGCCGATGTGCACCAGCTCGGTGCCGACGATCTCGGCGAGGTCGTCGAGGGCCTCGACCCCGACGGCGGTCGACAGCACCGTGTGGTGTGGGCCGCCCGCCATCAGCCAGCACTCGGCCGAGGTCGCGAGCGAGGGCTCCGGGACCCAGGTCGCCGTCGCCACCGGGAGCCTCGGCATGGGCTCGTCCGGGTCGACGACCTCGATGTCGTTGCTGACCAGGCGGAACCGCTCCCCGAGGTCGCAGATGCCGAGCACGACGCCCGGGCCGGGGTCGGCGGTGAACCGCAGCCGGACCGGGTCCTCCCGCCCGCCGATGCCCAGCGGGTGGATCTCCAGCGACGGCCGGGACCCGGTGATGCTCGGGCAGACCTCCAGCATGTGCGCCCCGAGGATGCGCTCGTGGCCGGGACGCAGGTGGTAGGTGTAGTCCTCCATGAACGACGTGCCGCCGGGCAGCCCGGTGGCGACGACCTTCACCGCGCGCAGCATGGCCGCGGTCTTCCAGTCGCCCTCGGCGCCGAAGCCGTAGCCGTCGGCCATCAGGCGCTGCACCGCGAGCCCGGGGAGCTGACGCAGACCGCCGAGGTCCTCGAAGTTCGTGGTGAACGCCTGCGCCCCGGTGGACTCCAGGAACGAGCGCAGCCCGATCTCGACCCGCGCGCCGTAGCGGAGCGCGTCGTGCCGGGCGCCGTCGGGGAGCAGCTCGGGGGCGACGTCGTAGATCTCGGCGTACTCGCCGACGAGCTTGTCGACGTCGGCGTCGGCGACCTGGTCCACCACGGCGACGAGGTCGTTGACGCCGTAGGTCTGCACCGACATCCCGAAGACCCGGGTGGCCTCGACGCGGTCGCCGTCGGTCACGGCGACGTCGCGCATGGTGTCACCGAACCGGACGAGCCTCAGCGCGCGCAGCTCCGCGGCACCGGCGGCCGCACGCGTCCAGGTCCCGATGCGGTCGCGGAGCACCGGGTCGGACACGTGTCCGGCGACGGTCTTGCGGGCCAGGCCGAGCCGGGTCTGGACGTAGCCGAACTCGCGGTCGCCGTGCGCGGCCTGGTTGAGGTTCATGAAGTCCATGTCGATCTCCGACCAGGGGAGGTCGACGTCGGCCTGGGTGTGCAGGTGCAGCAGCGGCCGGGTCAGGGCCTCGAGCCCGGGGATCCACATCTTCGCCGGGGAGAAGGTGTGCATCCAGGTGATCACGCCGAGGCACCGGTCGTCGGCGTTGGCCTCCAGGCAGATCCGCCGGATCGCGTCGGCATCGGTCAGCACGGGCTTCCACACCACCCGCACCGGGATCTCGTCGGCGGCGTCGAGCCGGGCGGCGACGGCCGCGGACTGGTCGGCGACCTGGGCGAGGGTCTCCTCGCCGTAGAGGCCCTGGCTCCCGGTCAGGAACCAGACCTCGTAGCTGTCGAGCAGCGAGCCGCTCATCAGACATCCCTCCTTCGGGTCGGGCGGAGCTCAGCGCTGCCCGTAGACGTTCTGGTAGCGGTCCCAGAGGCTGTCGATCTGGTCCTGGGGGATGGGCACGGTGTCGCCGAGCTGGCGGGCGAGGTGCACGGTGCGGGCGACGTCCTCGCACATCACCGCGGCCTTGACCGCGGAGCGGGCGTCGGCGCCGACGGTGAACACGCCGTGGTTCTGCATGATCACGGCGGGGGAGCGGCTGCCGGTCAGGGTCTCCACGACGCCGCGGCCGATCGACTCGTCGCCGATCAGCGAGAACGGGCCGATCGGGATGTCCCCGCCGAACTCGTCGCTCATCGCGGTGAGCACGCAGGGGATCGGCTCGGCGCGTGCCGCCCACGCGCTGGCGTAGGTGGAGTGGGTGTGCACCACCCCGCCGACCTCGGGCATGGCCCGGTAGACGTGGGCGTGCGCCGCGGTGTCCGACGACGGCGTCAGGTCGCCCTCGACCGGGGTGCCGCGCAGGTCGCACAGCACCATGTTCTCCGGGGTCAGGTCGTCGTAGGAGATCCCGCTGGGCTTGATGACCATCAGGTCGTGGCCGGGCACGCGGGCCGAGACGTTCCCCGCGGTCCAGACGACGAGCTCGTAGCGCACCAGCTCGGCGTGCAGCGCGCACACCTGCTCGCGCAGCCGCGCCACGGTGGCGGCGAGCTCGGGGGGAGGCCAGGGTGTCGGTCATGCGTCGGGGTCTCCTTCTCGCTGGGCGCGGGCCTCGCGGCGGATCGCGCGCAGGCGGTGCATCACGTCGTCGCCGCCCCGGCCGAAGTGGTCGTGCAGGCGGGTGTACTCGGCGAACAGGGCGTCGTAGGACTTCGCCGACTCCTCGTCGGGCAGGTGTGCGCCCTCGCGGACGCGACCCATGGCGGCGGCCGCGGTGGGAACGTCGGGGTGGACGCCCGCGGCCACGGCCGCGTGGATGGCCGAGCCCAGGGCCGGGCCCTGCCCGGCCTCGACGACGGTGAGCGGCAGCCGGGTCACGTCGGCGTAGATCTGCATGAGCAGGGCGTTGCGGGTGAGCCCGCCGGAGACGATCAGCTCGGTCACCGGGACGCCGGAGGCCGCGAAGGTCTCCACGATCATCCGGGTGCCGAACGCGGTGGCCTCCAGCAGCGCCCGGTAGGTGTCCTCGGGCCGCGTCGCGAGGGTCTGTCCGAGGACGACGCCGGACAGCTCGTGGTCCACCAGCACCGAGCGGTTGCCCGAGTGCCAGTCCAGCGCGACGAGCCCGTGCTCACCGACCGCCTGCCCGGCGGCCAGCTCGGTCAGGTACTCGTGCAGGTCGAGCCCCCGCGCGCGGGCCGCCTCGTGGTACGCGGGCGGCACGCCGTGCTCGACGAACCACCCGAAGATGTCGCCGACGCCGCTCTGCCCGGCCTCGTAGCCCCAGAGCCCGGAGACGATGCCGCCGTCGACGACCCCGCACATGCCCGGCACCTCGCGCAGCACGTCGGAGCTCATGACGTGGCAGGTGCTGGTGCCCATGATCGCGACCATCTGCCCCGGCCGGACGGCGTTCGCCGCCGCGGCGGTGACGTGCGCGTCGACGTTGCCGACGGCGACCGCGATCCCCTGGGCAGCCCGGTCCAGCCTGCCGCCTCGGCGGTCAGCGTCCCGGCGACGGTGCCCAGCTCGCCGATCTCGTGGGCGACCTTGGTCTCGGCGAACCCGGCGAAGGCGGGGTTCAGCGCGCCGAGGAAGTCACGGCCGGGGTAGGCGCCGTCCTGCAGGATCCCCTTGTAGCCGGCCGAGCAGGCGTTGCGGACGTAGCGGCCGCACAGCTGCCAGACGATCCAGTCCGCGGCCTCGACCCAGCGCTCGGTCCGGGCGTAGACCGCGGGGGCCTCCTCCAGGATCTGCAGGCCCTTCGCGAACTCCCACTCCGAGGAGATGAACCCGCCGTAGCGGGGCAGCCAGCTCTCGCCCCGCTCGGCGGCGAGGGCGTTGATCCGGTTGGCCTGGGGCTGGGCGGCGTGGTGGCGCCAGAGCTTGGTGTAGGCGTGCGGCTCGTCGGCCAGGTCGGGCACCTCGTTGAGCGGGGTGCCGTCGCGCAGGGTCGGGACCATGGTGCAGGCGGTGAAGTCGGTGGCGATGCCGACCACCCGCGCCGGGTCCACCCCGGCGGCGGCGACCGCACCGGGGACCGCGTGGCGCAGGACGTCGACGTAGTCCGACGGCACCTGCAGCGCCCAGTCCGGCGGCAGCCGGAGGTCCGGCCGCCCCGGCAGGGCGTCGGTGACGACGGCGTGGGGGTAGGCGTGGACGGCGGAGCCCAGCTCGGCCCCGTCGGCCGCACGGACGACGACCGCCCGTCCGGACAGCGTCCCGAAGTCGACGCCCACCACGAGGGCGTCGGCGAGGTCGATCGGTGGTCGGATCATGAGCACTTCCTCGGGTCACGAACACGGTCGGCCGAGCGATCGGACGGCGAGCGAATGTTATCGCTAACAGAAGTCGAACTCAACGGTCCGGTGCGGATGCTCCGTGGGCGACGGCTGGTCGTACGACACGTTCACGTCGATCATGAGGTCGCTGACCGAGACGGACCGACCGGCCGGATAACGGAGCGGTAACGGCGCCTTCCGTGTCGGTGCGTCTGTAGTTAGCGTTCACATTCCTGGGTGCGCCGGTCCGGTCGGGCGGGACCCACCCGCCGCCGTCTCGACGAGGAGATCGCCTGTGTTCACGAGGATGCGCACCGTCGCCGTCGGTGCCCTGCTGGTGCTGGGGCTGGCCGCCTGTGGTGGCCAGGGAGCCGGGGGAGGTGGCGGGGCCGGAGCCGGTGCGGCACCCGGCGACCTGACGGTCGGCGTCTCGATGCCGACCCAGACCTCCGAGCGGTGGATCGCCGACGGCAACGCCGTCCGCGACCAGCTCACCGCCGCCGGCTACAAGGTCGACCTGCAGTACGGGGGCGACGACATCCCCACCCAGTCCCAGCAGATCGACCAGATGGTCACCAGCGGCGCGGACCTGCTGATCGTCGCGGCCATCGACGGGACCGCCCTGTCCGGGCAGCTGCAGGCCGCCAAGGACGCCGGCATCCCCGTGATCGCCTACGACCGGCTGATCCGGCAGAGCCCGAACGTCGACTTCTACGTCACGTTCGACAACTTCCAGGTCGGCGTCGCCCAGGCGAAGGCGCTGCTGCGCGGCATGGGCCTGCAGAACGCCGACGGGTCACCCGGTCCGAAGAAGGGCCCGGTCGTCGTCGAACTGTTCGCGGGCTCCCTCGACGACAACAACGCCTTCTACTTCTTCGACGGCGCCATGTCGGTGCTGAAGCCGCTGATCGACAACGGCACGATCCGGGTCAAGAGCGGCCAGACGACCATCGAGCAGACCGCCACGCTGCGCTGGGGCCAGGAGACCGCCCAGAAGCGGATGGAGGACCTGCTCACCTCCACCTACAACGACGGCAGCCGGCCCGACGGCATCCTGTCGCCCTTCGACGGCATCTCCCGCGGCGTCATCACCGCCCTGCAGAACGCGGGCTTCGGCACCCCGGCCAAGCCGATGCCGACCGTCACCGGGCAGGACGCCGAGATCGCCTCGGTCAAGCTGATCGACGACGGGGTGCAGAGCTCCACGGTCTTCAAGGACACCCGCAAGCTCGCCGAGCAGGCCGTCGTCGCCGCGAAGGCGTTCCTCTCCGGCGGCACCCCGCAGGCCAACGACACCACCACCTACGACAACGGGGTGAAGGTCGTGCCGTCCTACCTGCTGCCGGTCCGGACGGTGTTCAAGGCCGACATCCGGCCCGTCCTCGTCGACTCCGGCTACTACACGGCGCAGGACGTCGCCCGCGGCCGCCAGGGCTGAGCCCCGCGACCGGCCGCACCCCACCTTCCGTGACGGAGGACGACGTGACCGACCACGACCCCGGCGGCGACCTGCCGGACACCATCCTCGAGATGCGCGCCATCACCAAGACCTTCCCGGGGGTGACCGCGCTGTCGGAGGTCTCGCTCGCCGTGCGCCGGGGCGAGATCCACGCGATCTGCGGCGAGAACGGCGCCGGCAAGTCGACGCTGATGAAGGTGCTCTCCGGGGTGCACCCGGCGGGCACCTACGACGGCGAGATCGTCCTCGACGGGCGACCGGCCCGGTTCGCCGGGATCCGCGACTCCGAGGCCGACGGCATCGTGATCATCCACCAGGAGCTCGCGCTGGTGCCGCACCTGTCGATCGCCGAGAACGTGTTCCTCGGCAACGAGCGGCGCGGCAGGCTGGGGCTGGTCGACTGGCGACGGACCCACGCCGAGGCCGCCCGCCTGCTCGCCGAGGTGGGTCTCACCGAGAACCCCGCGACGCCGGTCGGGCGGCTCGGCGTCGGCAAGCAGCAGCTCGTCGAGATCGTCAAGGCGATGACCAAGGACGTCCGGCTGCTCATCCTCGACGAGCCCACCGCCGCGCTCAACGACACCGACTCCGCGCACCTGCTGGAGCTGATCCGGCGCTTCCGCGACAACGGCATCACCTCGATCATCATCTCGCACAAGCTCGACGAGATCGTCTCGATCGCCGACCGCACGACCGTCATCCGCGACGGCCGCACCGTCGAGACCTTCACCGTCGCCGACGAGCCCGCCCCGCGGAACCGGATCATCCGCGGAATGGTCGGCCGTGGCCTCACCTCCTTCTACCCGGAGCGGGCGAGCAGCCCGGGGGAGGAGCTGCTGCGGATCACCGACTGGACGGTCTGGCACCCGACCCAGGACCGCAAGGTCGTCGACGCCGCGTCGCTGTCGGTGCGGGCCGGGGAGGTCGTCGGCATCGCCGGGCTGATGGGCGCGGGCCGCACCGAGCTCGCGATGAGCGTGTTCGGGCGGTCCTGGGGCCGCGACGTCAGCGGCACCCTGCGGATCGGGGGTCGCGAGGTCCGCGCCCGCTCGGTGTCCGACGCGATCGAGGCCGGGCTCGCCTACGTCACCGAGGACCGCAAGCACCTCGGCCTCAACCTGGTCGACGACATCCGGCGCAACGTCTCCGGCGCGGGCCTGCACCGGCTCGCCCGCCACGGCTGGGTCGACGCCGACGCCGAGCTGCGCGTCGCCGAGTCCTACCGGCGGGATCTCGGCATCCGGGCGGCGAGCACGAGTGTCGGGGTCGGCACCCTGTCCGGCGGCAACCAGCAGAAGGTCGTCCTGGCCAAGTGGCTGTTCACCGAGCCGGACGTGCTCATCCTCGACGAGCCGACCCGCGGGATCGACGTCGGCGCCCGCTACGAGATCTACGTGATCATCAACCGGCTGGTGGAGGCCGGCAAGGCGGTCCTGGTCATCTCCTCCGAGCTGCCCGAGCTCCTGGGGATCTGCGACCGCGTCTACACCCTGTCGGCCGGACGGATCACCGGCGAGGTGCCGGTCGCCGAGGCCACCCAGGAGGGCCTGATGGCCCTCATGACCCAGGAGGCGGAGAGCTCCGCATGACCAGCACCCTCCCGAAGAAGGACCCCTCCTCCGACGAGCGCCCCGGCGCCGGCGCGGCGGCCCTGCACTCCGGCACGAGCGACCTGCGACGGCTGCTGGCCGGCAACGTCCGCCAGAGCGGCATCGTGATCGCGTTCGTGGCGATCGTCGCGCTGTTCGCGGTCCTCACCGGCGGCGTCTCGCTGAGCCCGGGCAACATCACCAACATCGTCCTGCAGTACTCCTACATCCTGGTCCTCGCGATCGGGATGGTGATCGTCATCGTCGGCGGGCACATCGACCTGTCGGTGGGGTCGGTGGTCGCGCTGACCGGCCCCGTCGCCGCGGTGCTCGTGATCGGCGGCGGCCTGCCCTGGTGGGTCGGTGTCGTCGCGGCCGTCGGCGTCGGCGTGCTGGTCGGCGTCTGGCACGGCTTCTGGGTCGCCTACGTCGGCATCCCCGCCTTCATCGTGACCCTCGCCGGGATGCTGCTGTTCCGCGGACTGACCCTGCAGGTGCTGGGCAACATCTCGCTCTCGCCGTTCCCCGCGGAGTACCAGCAGATCGCGGGCGGCTTCCTCAACGGGCTCATCGGCGGCCAGGGCTACGACGCGTTCACCGTCCTGATCGCCGCGCTCGGCGTCGCCGGGTACGCGGTGCTCGCCTACCGGAGCCGGGTCGCGAAGGTCCTCGACCTGCAGCAGGTCGAGTCGTTCCCGCTGTTCGCCTGCCGGATCGCACTCGTCGGGCTGGTCGTCATGGCGTTCGCCTGGCAGCTGGCGTCCTCCGCGGGCTGCCCGTGGTGCTGGTCGTCCTGTCGGTGCTGGTGCTCGCCTACGGCCTGCTCACCCGGCGCACCGTGTTCGGCCGCCACGTCTACGCCCTCGGCGGCAACGCGGCCGCGGCCCGGCTGTCCGGGGTGCGGGTCCGGGCCGTCACGTTCTGGATCTTCGTGAACATGGGCTTCCTGGCCGGCGTGGCCGGGGTCATCTACTCGGCCCGGTCCAACGGCGCCCAGCCCGCAGCGGGGAACATGTTCGAGCTCGACGCGATCGCCGCCGCGTTCATCGGCGGCGCCGCGGTGACCGGCGGAGTCGGCACCGTGGTCGGCGCGCTGGTCGGCGGCCTGATCATGGCCGTGATGAGCAACGGCATGCAGCTCATGGGCGTCGACCAGTCCGTGCAGTCGGTCGTGAAGGGCCTCGTGCTGCTGTTCGCCGTCGCGTTCGACGTGTGGAACAAGCGCCGCGCCCGCGGCGACGGCTGAGCACGGCTCCGCCCGACGGCGGCCGGCCGCGGGATCCGCGACCGGCCGCCGTCGCCGTGCGTGGGCCGTGTCGTGCGTGGGGCCGGTCAGGCCGTGTCGACGCCGCAGCGCAGCAGGATGCGGCTGCGGTAGGTCCCGCCGGGCCGCAGCACCGTCGACGGGTAGTCGGGACGGTTCGGCGCGTCCGGGAAGTCCTGCGGCTCCAGGCAGAAGGCGTCGCCGCGCCGGGCGGGCCGTCCGTCGGGGAAGGTGTTCGAGCCGTCGAGCATCGTGCCCGAGTAGAACTGCACGCCCGGCCGGTCGGTGAACACGGTCAGCGTGCGGCCGGTGACCGGCTCGACCACCCGGGCCGCGCCGCGCAGCCCGTCGGCGACCGGGCCGCCGTCGGTGAGGACGAAGGTGTGGTCGAACCCGCCCGCCACCGCCAGCTGCGGGTGCTCCGATCGAGCAGATCGCCGACCCGGACCGGCACGCGCAGGTCGAACGGGGTGCCCTCGACCGGGGCCGGGGCGCCGCGGAGCGGGACGAGACGGTCGTCGACGGGCAGGTAGCGGTCGGCCCGGACGGTGATCTCGCACCCGGCGACCCCGGCCCCGCCGAGGGTGAAGTAGGCGTGGTTGGTCAGGTTCACCACCGTCGGGGCGTCGGTCCGGGCGGTCAGCTCGATGCCCACGTCGGAGCCGGTCACGGTGTAGACGACGGCGACGTCCAGGGTGCCGGGGTAACCGCCGTCGCCGCCGGGGCTGCGGTGGGGTCAGCGTGACGCGGCGCCCGCCGGGCACCTGCTCGACGGGCCCGGCGACGAAGTCGGCGTGGTCGAACCCGGCCGTCCCCGCCGTGCAGCGAGACGCCGGGCTCGTTGCAGGTCAGGACGTGCTCGGTGCCGTCGAGGACGACCGCCCGCCGTCGATGCGGTTGGCGAAGCGGCCGACCGTCGCGCCGCGGAAGGCCGGGTCGGTGCGCGGGTCGGCGCAGCCGAGCAGCACCTCGCCGACGCCGCCGTCGCGGTCGGGGGTGCGCAGCCCGGCGAGCCGGGCACCGTGCGGGTCGACCGGCCACCGCGATCGGCCCGCCGGGCACGCCCAGATCGATCACGACCCCACCCGCGCCGCGGCGGGCGAACGCCCGCTGCAGCAGCACGAAGACCAGCAGCAGCGCGCCGACCACGATCCTGGTCCACCACGAGCTGAGGGTGCCCTCGAAGGAGATGAAGGTCTGGATCAGGCCCAGGACGAGCACTCCGAGCAGCGACACCCACGACCAGGCCGACGCCGCCGGACAGCAGCGTTCCGCCGATGACGGTGGCGGCGATGGCGTCGAGCTCGGTGCCGACGGCCGCCAGGCTGTACCCGGACAGCGAGTAGAAGGTGAACAGCAGCCCGGCCAGCGCCGAGCAGAACCCGCTGATCGCGTAGACCGCGACCCGGGTGCGCCCGACCGCGAGGCCCATCAGCATCGCCGAGTGCCGGTTGCCGCCGACGGCGTAGACGGTCCGGCCGAACCGGGTCCGGTGCAGCACCCACGCGGCGACGGCGACGACGACCAGCGCCACGACCACCGACGGGCTGACGAAGGACCGGCCGCCCAGCGGGATGGCGGCCTGCGCGATCGCGGTGAACGTCGGGTCGGTCACCGGGACGGACTCGACGCTGATCACGTAGCAGAGCCCGCGGGCGAGGAACATCCCGGCGAGCGTCACGACGAACGGCTGGATCTCCAAGTGGTGGATCACCAGTCCCATCGCCGTCCCCAGCGCCACGCCGACGACCAGCACCGCCGCCATCACCGGCAGCGCGGGCCAGCCGTCCGCGAGCAGCGTCGCGGCCAGCACCCCGGACAGCGCGACCACCGACCCGACCGACAGGTCGATGCCGCCGGTGAGGATCACGAAGGTCATGCCGACGGCGAGGACGATCAGGTAGGCGTTGTCGACGAACAGGTTCAGGAAGACCTGCGGGGACAGGAAGTTGTCGTAGCGGACCGAGCCCGCTCCGAACAGGAGCACGAACAGCACGAACGTCGCGAGGACCGGCAGCACCTGCGTCGAGGGCCGCGGCAGGCGGGACAGCAGCGATCCGGCGGAGACCCGCCGGGTGGGCCGGGGCGTCGTGGTCGTCATCGGGACACCGCCTGGGAGGTGGTCGGGGCACCGGTGGGCCTCCGTCGCCGCCTGCGGGCGAGGGCGGACCGGGCCTTCGGGGACTGGAGCAGGCAGACCGCGATGATCACGACGGCCTTGAACACCAGCGTCACCTCGGGCGCGATGCCCGCGGTGTAGACGGTGGTGGTGAGCGTCTGCAGGATCAGCGCGCCCACCAGCGTGCCGCCGATGGAGTACCGGCCGCCGGACAGCAGCGTGCCGCCGATGACGACGGCGAGGATCGCGTCGAGCTCGATCCACAGCCCGGCGTTGTTGGCGTCGGCCGCGGTGACGTTCGAGCTGATCAGCAGCCCGGCGACGCCGGCGCAGAGCGCGACGAACAGGTAGACCGACCAGACGATCCCCCGGGCCCGCACCCCGGCGAGCCGGCTCGCGACGGGGTTGATGCCCACCGACTCCAGCAGCATCCCCAGCGCGGTGCGCCGGGTGAGCAGGGCGACGGCGAGGTAGACCAGCGCGGTGAGCACCACCGCGACCGGGACGCCGAACCAGAACCCGCTGCCGAGCGCAGCGTAGGTCGGGTTGGCGACGGTGACGATCTGCCCGTCGGTGACCAGCATGGCGATGCCGCGCCCGGCCGTCATGAGGACCAGTGTCGCGATGATCGGCTGGATCCCGAGCACCGAGACGATCGCGCCGTTCCAGACGCCGAGCACCAGCGCCAGGCCCAGGGCGAGGCCGATCCCGGACAGCGCCGCGCCGGGGGAGGCCGGGTCCGGTGCGGAGGCGATCCAGGTGCAGGCCACCGCACCGGAGATCGCGACCGTGGCACCGACGGACAGGTCGATCCCGCGGGTCGCGACGACGAGGGTCATCCCGAGCGCGATCAGTGCGGTGGGGGCGCCGTTCTTGGCGATGTCGACCAGGCTGCCGTAGAGGGCGCCGTTCTGGACGGTGATCGCGAAGAACCCCGGGGTCCACACCAGGTTGGCCAGCAGCAGCGCCGCCAGGGCCAGGACCGGCCAGAACAGCGACGAGCCGGTGATCCGTGACCAGGGCCGCCGCCCCGGCGTCGTGCCCGTCGGCGGCGGGGGAGCGGCCGGCGCGTCCGGCGCCGTCGTGGGGTCGGCCGCCGGCCCGTCCGGGGCGTCGGTGGCGGCCCGGACGGGACCGGTGTCAGGCAGCAGGCGTGCCACGCTGGGTGCCTCCCTCGGGGACGATCTCCATGACGGCGGCGGTGGAGGCCTCGGAGCGGGTCAGCTCGCCGACCTTGTGCCGGTCGCGCAGCACCGCGATCCGGTCGGAGAGCCGCACGACCTCCTCCAGCTCGGCGGAGACGAACACGACGGCCATCCCGTCGCCCGCCAGGTCCGCGACCAGCTTCTGGATCTGGGTCTTGGCCCCGATGTCGATGCCGCGGGTCGGCTCGTCGAGGATCAGCAGCCTGGGGTCGGTGATCAGCCAGCGGGCGAGCAGCACCTTCTGCTGGTTGCCGCCGGACAGGGTGCCGACGAGTGCGTCCGGGTCCGCCGGGCGGACGTCCAGCGCCGTGATCCACCTCCCGACGAGCTCGTCGGCGGTGCTCCGCGGGATCCGCCGGGCCCACCCGCGCCGCGCCTGCAGGGCGAGCACGATGTTCTCGCGCACCGACAGGTCGGCGATGACGCCCTCGCCCTTGCGGTCCTCGGAGCAGAACGCGATGCGTTCGGCGATCGCCGTGGTCGGGCCGCCGAGGGTGACCTCCCGGCCGTCGACCCGGATCGACCCGGTCTCGGCACGGTCGGCACCGAAGAGCAGGCGCACCAGCTCGGTGCGACCCGATCCCATCAGCCCGGCGCCGCCGACGACCTCGCCGGGGTGCACCGCGAGGTCGGTGGGCGCGACCCCGCCTGCCCGGCCGATCCCCCGGGCGTCGAGGAAGGGCGTGCCGGCGTGGCCCGCGCCCGGGCCCGCGGGCTGGCGGTCGAGGTCCGCCAGCTCCTCCAGGGCGTGGCCGACCATCTTCGACACCATCTCCAGACGCGGGAGGTCGGCGATCGCGTACTCGCCGACCAGACGGCCGTTGCGCAGGATCGTGGTCCGGTCGGCGATCTCGTAGACCTGGTCGAGGAAGTGCGAGACGAACAGGATCGCCACCCCGGCGTCGCGCAGCTCGCGCAGGACGCGGAACAGCTCGCGGACCTCGCCGGCGTCGAGGCTGGAGGTGGGTTCGTCGAGGATCAGCACCGACAGGTCGGTGGCGACGGCGCGGGCGATCGCGACGAGCTGCTGCACGGCGAGTGGATGGTCACCGACGAGCGAGGCCGGGGCGAGATCGAGCCCGAGCCGCCCGAGCACCGCGACGGCGGTGCGCCGCACCGCGGCCCGGTCGATGCGCCGGCCGCCCCACCACGGGGCCCGCGGCTCGCGGCCCAACATGATGTTCTCCTCGACGGAGAGGTTCGGGCAGAGGTTGACCTCCTGGTAGACCGTGGCGATGCCGGCCTCCTGGGCGTGCCCGGGGCCGGTGAACTCCCGGAGCCCGCCGCGGACGGTGATGGTGCCCGCGTCGATGCGGTGGACGCCGGTCAGCGCCTTGGTCAGGGTGGACTTGCCGGCGCCGTTCTCGCCCATGAGGGCGTGCACCTCGCCGGGGAACAGCCGCAGGGAGACCCCGTCGAGGGCCTTCACCCCGGGGAACCCGATCTCGATGCCGTGCAGTGCCACCACGGGATCGGTCGTGGCGGCCGGTGGCGGTCCGGTCTCGGTCATCGTCGTCTCCGGGGGTCGTCTCCGGTGGGCGTCCCGGGCGCGGTCGGGCGCGGCTCCCGGGAGTGGAGCCGCCCGGTGCCGGTGGATCGCGCTCCACCGGCACCGGGCGGACGGTGCGGGATCAGTACTTGCGCTCGGCCAGGGCGGCCGCGGCCTGTGCCTGGTCGAAGGTGGTCTCGGTGACCTCGACGCGGGCCGGCACCTGCTCGCCGGCGGCGACCTTCTTCACCATGTCCATCAGCTGGCCGCCGAGCAGTGGGTTGCACTCGACCATGTAGTTGATCTTCCCGTCGGCGGTCGCCTTCATCCCGTCCCTGGTGGCGTCCACCGAGATGATCCGGATGTCGCGGCCCGGCACCTTGCCCGCCGCGGTGATGGCCTCGATGGCGCCGAGCGCCATGTCGTCGTTCTGGGCGTACACGACGTCGATCTTCGGCTGGGACTTCAGGAACGCCTCCATCACCTGCTTGCCGCCGGACCGGGTGAAGTCACCGGTCTGCGAGGCGACTACCTTGATCGACGGCGTGCCGGCAACGGCCTTCTGGAAGCCCGCGGTGCGGTCGATCGCGGGGGCGGCGCCGGTCGTGCCCTGCAGCTCGACGACGTTCACCTCCGGCTTGCCCGCCGAGTCCTTCACCAGCCACTCGCCTGCCTTCTCGCCCTCCTTGACGAAGTCGGAGCCGATGAAGGACTTCACCAGGGTCGGGTCGGCGGAGTCGATCGAGCGGTCGGTGAGGATCACCGGGATCTGTGCCCGCTTGGCCTCCTGCAGCACGGTGTCCCAGCCGGTCTCGACGACCGGGCTGAACGCGATCACGTCGACCCGCTGCTGGATGAAGGACCGGATCGCCTTGATCTGGTTCTCCTGCTTCTGCTGGCCGTCGGAGAACTGCAGCTCGATCCCGGCCTGCTTCGCCGACTCCTGGATCGAGGCGGTGTTCGCGGTGCGCCAGCCGGACTCCGCGCCGACCTGGGCGAAGCCGAGGGTGAGCGTGTCCTGGGCCGTGCCGCCGGAGCCGCCGGAGCCGCAGGCCGCGATCCCGGCGGTGAGGGCGATGGCCGCGGCGGCGCCGGCCAGCCTGTGGAAGACGCGGCGCCCGGTGGACGCCGTCGGGGTGGGTGTCGTCGTCGACATCGGAATCCTCCGGGTGGTGCGCTGCGGTGCGCGGCCTGCGGTGAGGGCCGGAGCGGGACCTCGCGGTCCCGGCGCCGACGGTCTCGGTGAGGAGAGATTGTTAACGCGAACACGAAGCCCGGTCAAGGCTCCATTCGAGCCGCCGGGCGATCGATCGGCGAACCTTGCGAGTGTCCGTCGCCGTGCTGGACATCGTGGATGTGAAGGTTAACAATCGATCGATCCGCTCCGCGCGACCCGTAGGCGGGCCGGTCTCCCGGCTGTTCGGGGGACGCTTCTGCGGGGTGCCGGGGAGGTCCCGGTCGTGTCGCGACCGGCGAACGCCCTCCGTGGGTGACACGGTCACGGACGGCTACGCTGCACGGATCGGAGGGGGTGGGCGTGGGGATCGCGATGGAGCCTGGGCCGAGGCCGGGGCGGGCACCGTCCATGTTCGACGTGGCCCGCCGTGCCGGGGTCTCCCACCAGACGGTGTCCCGGGTGCTGAACGCGCACCCCAACGTCCGGGAGAGCACCCGGGTGCGGGTCCGGACCGCGATCGAGGAGCTCGGCTACCGGCCGAACCGTGCCGCCCGCACCCTGGTGACCGGCCGTGACCGGGTGCTCGGGATCGTCGCCCCCCGGTCCACCCTGTTCGGCCCGGTGTCGCTGCTCGCCGCGTTCGAGGAGCAGGCGGTCGGTGCCGGATTCGGGGTCAGTGTCGTCCGGGTCCGCGAGATCGACGGCGGGTCGGTGCGCGAGGCCGTCCAGCGTCACCTCGACGGGCAGGTCGCCGGGATCGTCGTGATCGCGCCGGTCGCGTCGGTGGCCGAGGCGCTCGACTCCGTCCCGGGCGACGTCCCGCTCGTGACCGTCGACGGCGACCCCGAGCAGCAGCTGCCGATGGCGACGGTCGACCAGGTCGAGGGCGGCCGGATCGCCACCGAGCACCTGCTGGCCGCGGGGCACGCGACCGTCTGGCACGTCGCAGGCCCCACCGACTGGTTCGACGCGGCGGGCCGCGCGGCCGGCTGGGCCGCGGCACTGCGTGCGGCCGGGGCCGAGGTGCCCCCGGTGATGGCCGCGGACTGGAGCGCCGACGCCGGGTACCGGGCGGGGGAGCTGATGGCCCGGATGCCCGAGGTGACCGCGGTGTTCGCCGCGAACGACGCGCTGGCCACCGGCCTGCTGCACGCCTTCCACGACCGCGGCCGGCGGGTCCCGGGCGACGTCAGCGTCGTCGGGTTCGACGACGTGCCTGTCTCGGCGCACCTGATCCCGCCGCTGACGAGTCTGCGCGCGGACTTCGAGGCCGTCGCCCGGGAGGCGCTGGACCTGCTGCTGAACCACGGCGACGGTCCGGACGCGCCGCAGGCGGTGCACCGGAGGATCGCCCCGGTGCTGGTGTCCCGCGACAGCGTCGGCCCGCCGCCCCGCTGACGGCCGCCGTCAGTCGGTGGTCTGCACCTTCGTCACGAGCAGCTCCCAGCTGCGCCACCAGCTCTCCCGGCGCGGCGCCGGACCGGTGACGATCAGCTCGTCGGCGTCGGCGCGGGCGGCGAACTCCTCCAGGTACGCGCTGACGGTCTCCGGTGTCCCGACCGCGGTGTAACGGGTCATCGACCGGATCTGCTCGCCCGAGGCGCTGTCGAGGACCGCGTCGGCCTCGGCGTCGGTCAGCGAGGCCCCCCCGCCGGCCGGTGAACAGCCGCACCCGGGACCGCTGCACCTCGCGCTGGATCTGCTGCGCCTCGTCCTCGGAGTCCGCGGCGATCACGTTCACCCCGGCCAGGACGTGGGGGGCGGACAGCTGCTCCGAGGGTCGGAACTCGCGGCGGTAGAGCGCCACGGCCTTCTCCAGGGCGTCCGGCGCGAAGTGCGAGGCGAAGCCGTAGGGCAGCCCCAGCGCGGCAGCGACCTGCGCGCCGTAGAGCGAGGACCCGAGGATCGTCAGCGGGACCCCGGTGCCGCGGCCCGGGTGGGCCTCGACGCCCGGGACCAGGCTGGTCGTCCCGAGGAAGGCCTGCAGCTCCTGCACGTCCTGCGGGAAGGTCTCCGACGCGCGCGGATCCCGCCGCAGGGCCGCGACGGTCGCCTGGTCGGTGCCGGGCGCGCGGCCGAGCCCCAGCTCGATGCGGCCGGGGTGGAGCTCGGCGAGGGTGCCGAACTGCTCGGCGATCTGCAGCGGCGAGTGGTTCGGCAGCATCACCCCGCCGGAGCCGAGCGTGATGCGCTCGGTGTGCGCGGCGACGTGGGCGATGAGCACGCTCGTCGCCGCCGACGCGATCGAGCCCATGTTGTGGTGCTCGGCGTACCAGATCCGCCGGAACCCCCAGTCCTCGGCGCGCTGCGCCAGCCTGGTGCTGGCCTCCAGGCCCTGGGCGACGGTCTCACCCCGGGCGACGGTGGCCAGGTCCAGGATCGACAACGGCAGCGGTAGCGGCATGACAGCACCTCACGGATCGACACGGTGACCTCTCGGTCAACGAACCGGAGGCCCGTCCTCTTCCGTCCCGCGGGTTCCGGATCGGGAATGTTGCGACCCCGCGCGCGGCGGGAAGTCCTGCACCCCGAGCGCGACGCCGATCCGGCCCAGCGCCGCCCGGTCCTGCGCGTCGAGCCGGTCGAGCACGACGTCCCGGACCGCACGCAGGTGGGTCGGTGCCGCGGCGTGCACGACGTCGAACCCGGCGTCGGTGAGGGCGGCGAGGGTGTAGCGGCCGTCGTCGGGATCGGGGGAGCGGTGCATCCAGCCGCGGCCCTCCAACCGCTTCACCACGTTGGACAACCGCGACAGCGAGCCGTTCGTCAGGAAGGCGAGCTCGCTCATCCGCAGCCTGCGTCCCGGCGCCTCGGACAGATGGCTGAGCGTCAGGTACTCGAACAGGGTGATGCCGTGCGCCTGCTGCAGCGGGGCCTCCAGCCGGCCGGGCAGCAGCATGATCAGCGAGATCACACTGGTCCACGCCGCCTTCTCCTCGCCGTCCAGCCACGTCGGCTCGTCACCACCGACCTCCGGCGTCGCCCGCTCCGTCGTCACCCGTCGCCCCCGTCCCTGGTTCCGAGCTCGTACTTTACAGGTGAAGCCATGAGTCGTAGCTTGAATTCATGAGTGAAGTCATTGACCACGCGACCCCCACGTTCCACGTCACGCCGGGCTACGGCGTCACGGCCCGCGACCTGCTCGGCTACAGCCAGGCGGTCCGGATCGGCGACCGGGTGGAGACTTCGGGCCAGGGTGGCTGGAACGACGACCTGGTCGTCGCCGAGGACCTGGAACAGGAGATCGTGCAGGCGTTCGACAACGTCGGGCGCACGCTCGCCGAAGCGGGTGCGACCTGGGCCGACGTCGTCCACATGAACTCCTACCACAAGGTCGAGCCCGGGGCCGAGGCCATCGGCGACGAGCACAACCGGGTCATGGTCCGGGAGTTCCGCAACCGGCTCGGCGGGCGCGCGCCGGTCTGGACCCAGACCGGGGTCACCGTGCTCGGGCTCGCCACCATGCGGATCGAGATCCGGGTGACCGCCCTGGTGGGGTCGGCCGGCTGAGGCCGGCTCAGCGGGTCCGCTCGTAGTGCCGGCGCGCCTTGGCGCGGTTCCCGCAGACCGCCATCGAGCACCACCGGGCGCGGTTCGCACGGCTGCGGTCGAGCAGGAACAGTCGGCACGCGTCGTTGGCGCAGGGGCGCAGCCGCCCGGGCAGCTGCTCCTCGACGGCGGCCCAGGCGAGTACGGCCTCGACGGCGAGCCGGGCGTGCGGGGGCGTGACGGTCCGCCATGTCAGCCGGCCGTCGGTGAACTCCGGTGTCCGGTGCACGCCGTCGAGGAGCGGGTCAGCGCGACACTCGGGTCGGTGTCCCCCCGTGCGACCCGGGTGAGTGCATCCCGTGCGCGGCGCAGTGCCGCCAGCTCCTCCGGGTCGCCGTCGCCGCCGTGCGCCCGTGCCCAGCTGTGTGCCGCGGCGGGGTCGCGGAGGGCGTCGCGCTCCGTGCCGTCGACCAGGGGTCTGCTGTTGAGCAGGTCCAGTAGCAGGTCCACGTCGCCTCCTAACCACATCGACTTCTTTGACAGGTTACATGCGAGCGTGCTTCCGTGACGGTGTCTAACCACATCGAGCACGTGAAGGAGTTAGTCATGCCGCTCGTCCACCATCGGACCGCGACCGTCGACGGACACGAGGTCTTCTACCGGGAGGCCGGTCCCGCGGACGCACCCACGATCGTCCTCCTGCACGGCTACCCGACCAGCTCGTCGATGTTCCGGCACCTGATCCCGCTGCTGGCCGGCGACCACCACGTGATCGCACCGGACCACCTCGGCTTCGGGCACTCCGCCGCCCCGACGGCGGCCGAGTTCGACTACACCTTCGACGCGCTCGCGGACGTCACCGACGGGCTGCTCGAGCTGCTGGGGGTCGACCGCTACGCGCTCTACGTCCAGGACTACGGCGCACCGATCGGCTGGCGGCTCGCCCTCGCCCACCCGGAGCGGATCACCGCGATCGTCACCCAGAACGGCAACGGCTACGAGGACGGGTTCGTCGAGTCGTTCTGGACCGACGTCTGGGCCTACGGGGACGCGCCCGGCCCGGAGACCGAGCCCCCCCGTCCGTGCCGCCCTCGGCCTCGACGCGATCCGGTGGCAGTACCTGCACGGGGTGCCCGACCCGGGCACGGTGGACCCGGACACCTGGCACCACGACCACGCGCTCGTCTCGCGCGAGGGCAACGACGCGGTCCAGCTCGCGCTGTTCCGCGACTACCGCACCAACCGACCGTTGTACCCGCGTCTGCACGAGTTCCTGCGGACCTCGGGGGTCCCGGTGCTCGCGGTGTGGGGGCGCAACGACGAGATCTTCGGACCGGACGGGGCACGGGCGTTCGCCCGGGACGCCGGCGACGTCGAGGTGCACCTGGTGGACGGCGGCCACTTCCTGCTCGAGAGCCACCTCGACGTCGTCGCCGGGCAGCTACGGCGCTTCCTGGAGCGGGTCCCGCGGTGAGGCGTGCGCCCGACGGTGGACGCGCGGGTCGGTCCCGGCCGCGCCGACGGCCGCCGCTCACGCGGCCGCCAGATCGGCCTCCAGCGCCTCGGTGAGCAGCGCGACCAGCGCCTCGCGCTGCACGTCGGCCGACGAGCCGGACACGTCGTCGGCGCCGTCGAGCGCCGCCGCCGCGAGGCCGGCCTTGGCGTCGATCAGGTCCGCGATCCGGGCGTCGATCGTCTGCGCGGCGAGGATCCGCCACGCGGTCACCGGTTCGGACTGGCCGATCCGGTGGCTGCGGTCGATCGCCTGGGTCTGCTCGGCGGCGGTCCAGGACAGCTCCGCGAGCACGATGTTCGATGCGACCTGCAGGTTCAGCCCGACCCCCGCCGCGGTCAGCGAGCACACCGCCACCGCGACGCCCGGGTCGTTCACGAACGCGTCGATGTTGCGCTGGCGCACCGTCGGCGTCTGGTCGCCGCGGATCGAGGAGTACCGCACGCCCTGCTTGGCGAAGGTCTGCTCGGCGGCGTCCATGACGTCGACGTGCTTGGCGAAGAACACGACCTTGCCCGCGCTGCGCGCGATCTGCACCGCGTAGTCCGCCGCCAGCCCGGCCTTGGCCCGGCCGAGGCGGCGCATCATCGTGAACACGTTGTCCCCGGAGCCCGCCTCCGCCGCGTCCTTCTGCTCCCAGCCCGCGACGTCGCGGACCAGGCCGTGGTCGATGCCCTCGACGCCCGGGCCGGACCGGCGGGCCGCCAGCGCCGCGGTGTAGCGGGCCACCATCCGCCGGGCCAGCGCCTTCTCCGCCGCCCGGATCGACCGGCCGGTCGGGCCGTCGATCTCGACGGGCAGGTCGGCGATGCGCCGGGCCGGGATGTCCGCGGCGACGTCGATCTTGCGACGACGCACGATGCCCATGTCGACGACGCACTGGCGGGCGGCGCGCTCGAACAGCCCGTCGGCCGGGGTCATCCCGGTCGCGGTCAGCGCGTCGAGCAGCTCGGCGCGCGGCTTGGTCGCGTCGATCCAGCCGAGGAACTGCCAGATGGCGAGGAAGTCCTCGACGTCGTTGATCAGAGGGGTGCCGGTCAGCGCCATGAGCAGCGGTCGCGGGATGAAGGCCCGGATCTTCTCGGCGATCTCCAGGACATGCTTGGACCGCTGCGAGGTGCGGTTCTTGATGAAGTGCGCCTCGTCGACGACCATGCCGCGGAACCCGAAGTCGCCCAGCCAGCCGATGTGCCGGTCGAGCACCTCGTAGTTGACGACGACGATGTCGGCGAAGCCGTCGACGGAGTCGCCGTTGCCCTGGATGGCGGTCGCGGACCGGCGCGGCGCCCACAGCGCGGCCTCGCGCACCCAGTTGGTCTTCACCACGTTCGGCACGACGACCAGCAGCGGGTAGGCGTTCGCCGCCTCCGCCGCGCGCAGCGCCTGCGCGGTCTTACCCAGGCCGGGCTCGTCGGCGAGCAGGAAGGTGCGGTGCCCGTTCTCGGCGGCGGCGACGAGCTTCGCCTGGTGCGGCATCAGCTCCCGGCCACCCGGGATCGGGCGGGTCGACGGCTCGGGCAGCTCCATGCAGGCCGGTGCACCGGCCCCGGCGCGCTCGAAGGAACGCAGCAGCGGGCCGAGCAGCTCCCAGCCGGTCAGCGGGGTCGGGCGCGGGCCGCTCGGCGGGGCGGCGGAGAAGTCGGGCGCCAGGAACGGGTTGGCCATCTGCCGGGCCACCACGGACTGCGGCACGACCTGCGGCTTCGCCGGGACCTGCGGGACGTCGACGGGCTCCGGTTCCGGCTCCGGCTCGTCGACCTCGATACCGGCCGAACGCAGCATCTCCCGCTTCAGCGCGCGCGCCGAGTCGGAGACGACGGCGTCGTCGGCGAGCAGGGCCAGCAGGCCGGCGTCGCGTACCGCGTCCATCGCCAGCGCCTTCGCGATCTCGTCGAGGCGCTGCAGGGTCTCGGCGCGCTTCGCGTCGTCGTGCCGGTCGCGGACCCGGGCCCGTTCGTCACGCAGCAGCAGCGCCACCGTCTGGAACTTGGTGCGGGTGGCCGGGGTGACCCGGCCGCTCCGCAGAGCCGTCCGCACCTCGCGTGCGGCCCCGGTCAGCACCGACATCACGTCGTTGCCGCGCGGGCGGCGACGTCGCTGGGGGGTGCCCTGGCGAGCCCCGGTCCGGGGCCTGCCTCCTCGCGCCACGTACTGCTCCTGTCGACGTCCTACGGCGCCGGTCCGTGGCCGCGTCCCGTCGGGGGCCGCGGCCGGACGTGCTCGACGTGACGAAGGGCCTGATGGCCCCTCCGCACCACGAACCGGCCGGTGGGGGATCGCAGTCACGGAGGTCGGCGGTCCGGCTGCGGGAAGCGCCACAGGCCGTCGACGGTGTCCGGGACCCGCTCTCCGCCCCGGCTGTGGAACGCCCGGGACGGGCGGCAGATCTGATCCGGGTCCCACCCTACCCCGCGCGGGCCCGGTCGGCGCGTGACACACCGGTGGCGGTCGACACCACTGCCGACACCCCTGCCGACAGCACTGCCGTCACCGGTCCGGGCCGACCGGTCCCTCGATCCGGAACAGCCGGCGGGCGTTGCCCTCGGTGAACAGGGCGCGGTCGGTGGCGTCGAACTCGTCGAGGAACGTCTCGACCTCCACCCGCGACGGGTGCTGGAAGGGGTGGTCGGTCGAGAACAGCAGCCGGTCGGGGGTCGTCACCGCCAGCGCGTGCCGCAGGTGCGCGGGGTCGAGCATGCCCGAGCAGGTGAGCACGATGTTCTCGCGCACGTACTCGGGCACCGAGCGTTCCAGCCCCGCGACCCGGGCGACGCCGTTCGCCCGGTCGGCCCAGTAGGGCAGCAGCTCCCCCCAGTGGCCGAGCACGACGGTCAGACCGGGGTGCCGGTCGAAGGTGCCGCGGGCGATCAGGCGCAGCACCGCGACGGCGGCCTCCACGTGCCAGCCCCACCCGAACGTCGCCAGCGCCAGGTCGGTGGTGGTGCCGAACCCGGAGTACGACGCGTCGCGCACGGCGGGCGGCGGGACCTGCGGGTGCACGAACACCGGCAGCGCACGCGCCGCGGCCACGGCGAACAGGTCGTCGAGGCGCGGGTCGTCGAGCAGGAGCTCGCCGCTTCGGCCGTAGACCATCGCCCCGACCATGCCCAGGTCGGCGGCGCGTTCCAGCTCGGCCGCGACCGCCGACGGCGCCGCGGTGGGCAGGGTCGCCATCGCCCGCAGGCGTCGCGGACGGTCGGCGACGGCCGCGGCGGCGGTGTCGTTGAGCTCGCGGCACAGCGCGACCGCGTCCGCCGGGTCCAGCGGCCCGGTCGAGGGCGGGGCGACCGAGAGCACCTGCAGGTCGACGCCCTGGGCGTCCATCGCGGCGATCCGGCCCGCGCCGAGGTCGTGCAGCTGCGCGAGGTGGTCGCCGATGCCGTTCAGCGCGGTGCTCGGGTCCCGCCGGTCCGCCGGCAGGGCGGCCAGCGCCGCGTCCAGCACGGGCGAGGTCCAGTGCTCCTCGACGGCGATGATCGACATGGGTGCTCCCGCGGCTGTCGGAGGACCGGCCGCGCGATCACGGGGCCGAGGACGATGCTGCCATCGTGGGGACGGCGGGGTCTCAGCGCCCGGTGCCGCCGGGCTGGTCGACGCGCAGCAGCCGCAGTGCGGAGTCGATCTCCACGGCGAGCCGGGCCGCGTGGTCGCGTCCGCCGGAGGCCAGGCCACGGGCCTGGGCCACCCGCAGCGCGGCGAGCGCGACCGCGGCGAGGACCTGTGCGTCCCTGTCGGGCGCCCGGTCGGCGATCGCCTCGGCCAGGGCGGCCTCCTGCTCCAGCAGCACGGCCATCTGCCGGGCCTGCAACGCCGGGTCGTGGTGGGCCAGGTGGAGTGCGGCCCGGGTGTCCGGGTCCCCGTCGTCGCCGGTGAGCACGCCCAGCGCGGCCTCGCGCACCGCGTCGAGCACCGGCTCGTCGGTGGGGCGGGCGCGGAACGCCTCGACCAGGTCCGCGGCGCGGTCACGCACGACAGCGAGGACCGCGTCCTCCTTGCTGGGGAAGTGGTTGAAGAACGTCCGCACCGACACCCCGGCCTCGTGCGCGATCATCTCGACGGTGACGCCGTCGAGGCCGTGCCGTTCCGACAGCCGGACCGCGGCGGAGCGCACCCCCTCGCGGGTGGCGAGCTTGCGCCGCGCGCGCACACCGGGCGACGGCGGCCTGGTCCGGTCGGAGGTGTCCACCCCGGCATCCTGCCCTCCGGCCGGCGGGGCCTCAGTCCCAGGTCGGCCCCAGGTCAGCCCCAGGTCACCGGCAGCGCGTGCACCCCGAAGATCAGCATCTCGTTGCGCAGCGGCACCTGCTCGGCCTCGACGGCCAGGCGGAGCCCGGGGATGCGGGTGAACAGACGCTCGAAGCCGACCTGCATCTCCACCCGGGCCAGCTGGGAGCCGATGCACTGGTGCACCCCGTGCCCGAACGCGAGGTGCGGGACGCGCCGGCGGGACAGGTCGAGCTCGTCACCGGCGTCGACGGTGCGCGGGTCGCGGTTGACCTCCGGCAGGGCGACGACGACGGTCGACCCTGCCGGGACGGTCACCCCGCCGACCTCCAGGTTCTCGGTGGCGACCCGGCTCACGCCGAGCTGGATGATGCTGAGGTGGCGCAGCAGCTCCTCGACGGCGTCGTCGATCCGGTCGGGGTGCTCGCGCAGGAAGGCCAGCTGCCCGGGGTCACGCAGCAGGGCGAACGCTCCCAGGCCGAGCATGTTCGCCGTTGTCTCGTGGCCGGCCCCGAGCAGCACGAGGGCGATGTCGACGAGCTGGTTGTCGGCCCGCGGCGGGTCGGTGTCGTGCACGAGCCCGGACAGCAGGTCGTCGGCCGGGTTCTCCTTCTTGTGCGCCACCAGCCCGGCCAGGAAGGTGTACAGCTCGCCCAGGGCGCGGGCCCGGTCGGCGTCGGACGAGGTGGAGCTGAGCCCGACCGCGGTGTTCTCCTGGAACCGGGCCCGGTCGGTGTAGTCGACGCCCAGCAGCTCGCAGATCATCTGCGACGGCAGGGGGAGCGCATAGGCGGCCACCAGGTCCGCGCCGGGGCCCGTGGCGAGCATCGCGTCGATGTGCTCGTCGGCGATCGCCCGCATCCGCTGGGTCAGCGCCCGCATCCGGCGCACCGTGAACTGGCCCTGCAGGAGGCGGCGGATCCGGGTGTGCTCGGGCGGGTCCATGAAGACGAACATGCCGTCGGTCCGCGCGACGTCGGCAGGCCGGAGCGGCTCGCCCCGATCGGCCGCGGCGGCGAGCTCGGCCACCTCGTGCGGCTGCAGTGCGGTGGCGTCCTTGTAGCGGGCGCGGTCCGAGCTGAACCGGGTGTCAGCCAGCACCGCGCGGGCCTCCTCGAAACCGAGGACGAGGAACGCGCGTGCCCCGTTGCGCAGCTCGACGGTCTGCACGGCGCCGCCACCGCGGCGGGCGGCCAGGCCGGGGGCGGGGTCGAACGGGCAGCCGGGAGGCCGTTCGAGCAGGTCCTGGGGCACGATGCTGCGCAACCCGACCGGCGAGCCGGTCGTGTCCGTCGTCCCTGGCGCGGCGGCGTCGGTCGACATGGGGCTCGACATGGGGCTCCCTGCGGTGGGTCGGTGCGTGGTGGGGCGCCGCCGACGCTACCAACTCGCTGCACGGTGTGCAGCGAAATCGAGTGCCCGCCTCAGCCGCGCAGGATCCGCGGGATCGCCTGCCGCACCGCCGCGAGGTCGGTGAGGACCTCGACGGCGCCGGCCGCGGTCAGCTCGTCGACACCGGCGCCGCCGGTGCGCACCGCGTAGGCCGGGTGCCCGGCGGCCGCCGCGGCGCGCACGTCCCACTCCGAGTCGCCCAGCACGAACGCGGTCGACCCGGCGACCCGGCGCACCGCGGTCCTGACCAGGTCCGGGTCGGGCTTGGTGCGGCGCGCGTCCTCCCGGGTGAGGCAGGCGTCGGCCAGCTCGCGCCCGCCGAACAGGTCGAGGTAGGCCTCGACGTGCTCCGGGTCGCCGGAGCTGGCCAGCACGACCTTCATCCCGAAGCCGTCGCGCAGGTCGGCGAGCAGCTCCGCGGCCTGCGGCAACGCGACGACCTCGCCGAGCAGCGGGTCGAACTCCTCCTTCCAGGCCGCGCGGGCGTCGTCGCCGTGGGCGTCCTCGAACTCCTGCCCCGCCACGGCGGGTACCAGCTGGTCGCCGCCCATCCCGACGGCGCGGTGCAGCCGCCACAGCGGCACCGTGACGTCGAACCGGCGCAGGGCGCGGGACCAGGCGAGGGCGTGGTGGTAGTTCGTGTCGACGAGCGTGCCGTCGACGTCGATCACCGCGGTGTCCGGGGTCGTCATCCGCGCGGGGTACCCGCGCGCCGCCGGTCCAGTCCGGGTCCGCCCGGTGATCTGCGCCCTGCGGTGCCGCCGGGTGGAGCGACCGGCCTGCCGGGCCGCGGTGCCGCACCTAGGGTCGGCCGGGTGCACGCCTGCCCCAAGCGGATGCAGTTCGGCCCGTGCGGTGGGGTCCGCCCCGACCACGGCTGCGAGCTCGGCACCGGCCCCTGCCCGTTCGCCTCGGCGCCGCTGGTCCCCTGGACCGGGCCCGCCGGTCGCCCGGTGCTGCCCTCGGCGTTCGACGGCGGCGGACCGCTCGTGCTGACCGACCTGACCAGCCCGCCCTACGACCCGGTGGCGCTGCGCCGGATCGTGGCGACCACCGCCGCGGGCTGCGACGCCGTGCTCGTCGGCCAGCACCACGACGCCCCCGACTTCCCGCCGACCATGCTGGCGGCACTCGTGCGGGAGGCCGGTGCCCGTCCGTGGGTGACACTGACCTGCCGGGACCGCAACCGGGTCGTGCTGGAGCAGGACGTCGCCGGGCTCGGCGCCGCCGGCGCGGACGCGGTGTTCTGCGTGACCGGCGACGCCCGCGGGCCCGGGGTGCGTCCCGAGGTCACCCAGGTGTTCGACCTCGACGGGACCCGGCTCGCGGCGCTGGCGGCCGCCGCCGGGATGGCCGCCGTCGTCCCGGAGGCACCGGACGCCGCACCGGTGGCGCTGCGCCCGGCGCGGCTCGCCCAGAAGCAGCGCGCCGGTGCCGGGGCCGCCGTGCTCAACCATGCGGCGTCCCCGCGGCGGGTCGCGGAGTTCACCGCCGCCGCCCGGGCGTACGGCGCGAGCCTGCCGGTCGTCGCCGGGGTGGCGGTGTTCACCGACGAGCAGGGCGCGCGCACCCTGGCGGCGTTCCCCGGGCTCGGCCTCGACGCCGACGCGGTCGAGGCGGTGCTGGGCGCGCCGGACCCGGTGGAGGCCGGGATCGCCGCCGCGACCGCCGAGGCGCTGGAGCTGCTCGCCGTCGACGGGGTGGACGGGGTCAACCTGTCCGGGCGCGGCACCTCCGCGGGCGACGACGCCGCGGCGGAGATCAAGGCCGAGATCGGCCGGCGGATCCGGCGTGAGCTGGCGACGACGGGGTAGGCGCGCCCATGGCCGACCTCGTCCCGGAGCGGATGGCACAGGAGTTCGACACCGTCGCCGAGTGGACCCGCGCCGCGGTCGCGGAGCTGGGTCCCGACCACGCCCTGCCCGCGGCGTGCCGGGGCAGCGCGAGCCCGGCCGGGCTGGACTGGCTGGTCACGGCGTGCGGGCTGGGGCCGGGCACCCGGCTCGCCGACATCGTGGGCGGTACCGGAGGCCCCGCGGCGTGGGCCCGGCGACGCGCCGGGGCCGACCCCGTCGTGGTCGACCCGATGCCGGAGGCCTGCCGGACCGCGGCCGCCCTGTTCGGGCTGCCGACGCTGGTCGGGGCCGGAGACGCCGTCCCGCTCGCCGACGGTGCGTTCCCGGCCTGCTGGTGCCTCGGCGTGCTCTGCACGGTCGAGGACAAGGCCGCCGTGCTGGCCGAGCTGCACCGGGTGCTCCGCCCGGGCGGGTCGCTCGGGCTGCTGGTGTTCCTGGCCGACACCGAACGCCCGGCCGGGTCCCCGGAGGGCAACCGGTTCCCGTCGGCGCCGGAGCTGCGCGCCCTGCTGCACGACGCCGGGTTCGCGCTCACCGCCGAGGCGGCGCTCACCGCCTTTCCCCCGTCCCCGCAGGACTGGCGGGACAGCACGGCCCGGGTGGACGCGGTCCTGGACCGCGACCACGGGCACGATCCGCGCCACGCCGCGGCCCGCGAGCAGTCCGAGCGGATCGGGCGGCTGATCGCCGACGGCACCGTCACCGGCCTGCTGCTGCACGCCGTCGCGCGCTGACCGCGGCGCCCGCCGGGCTCACGCGACAGGCATGCCCGCCCCGCCCGCGCCGACACCCGGCCGGGGCTGCGGGAGGGCCGGACCGGCGTCGCGCAGCAGGTCGGCCAGCCCGCCGCGGGCCCGGCCCCGGGTGCGGGCGCTGGTCCGGACCGTCCCGGGCGCACCCGGGACGACGCGATAGCCACCGGCCCGCAGCCGGGCGACGAGCCCGTGGTCCTCGCCGCAGGCCAGCGGCGGGAACCCGCCCACCGCGGCCCACGCGTCGGCGCGCACGCCCAGGTTGGCCCCGTACACCGGGTGCTCGGGCGGCGCCGGCTCCCCGGGCGGGCGCGGCAGCCCGGGCAGGTCGAGCACCACCCCACCGGCGCCGGCGTCGGCGCCGGCCGCGGCCAGTGTCAGGTGCGCGGCCACCCAGCCGGGGGTCACGGTGCCGTCGGCGTCGGTGCCGAGCAGCCAGGTCGTGGCGGGGGTGGCGCCGTCGGCGGCGAGCAGCGTGGCCAGGGTGCGGGCGGCGAGCTCGCGGACCGCGCCGATCGTGACCGGTCCGGCGACCCCGTGCGGCCGCTGCACGGGCCGGCCGCCGGGCAGCGGGGCCACCCCGGCGGTGGGTTCGAGCACCGTCACCCGCACCCGGGCCGCGGCCGGGTGCGTCGCGGCTGCGGCCCTGGCGAGCGCGGCGGTGGCGTCGGAGCAGCGGTCGGCGACCACGCACAGCGCCCGCGCGGTGAGCCCTGGCGTGTGGTCGAGGGCGGTCAGCACGGAGCGGACGCACGCGGCGACGGTGGCCGCCTCGTCGTGGGCGGGGACGAGCACCCCGACGGCGGACGGTGCGCCACGGGTCCGCACGGGCCGGCTCACCGGCGCCGGACCACGTGCAGCAGGAACTGCTCGTCGGTGTGCTCGACCAAGGTGTCGAAGCGGTCGTCGGCCAGCACGCGTGCGTGCACGGCCGCGGCGTCGGCGGGTGCCTCGGCGGGCCACTGTCGCCAGTGCACCAGCACCAGGTCGCCGCCCGGCACCAGCGCACCCGCGATGCGGTCGAGCACGGCGTCGACCCGCGTGGCGGGCAGGTAGTAGAGGAACTCCGCGAGCACCACGAGGTCGACGCCGCCGGGGACGGCCCGGTCGTCGTCGACGTCGGCCCGGAGGATCTCGACGCCCGGGGTCTCGCGGACGGCCTCGGTGGTGGCGGCGACGGCCTCGTCGACGACGTCGGAGGCCACCAGCCGGTCGCAGCGGGCCGCCAGCGCGCGGGTCAGCTCGCCGAGCCCGCACGCCGGTTCGGCGGCGAGGGCGTAGTGCTCCCGGGGCAGGCAGGCCAGCAGGACGTCGCGCTTGCGCCGCTCGTAGAAAGAGCCGCGCACGTCCCAGGGGTCGGCGCCGTCGCGGTAGAGCCCGGCGAACAGCTCCGGCGGCGCCCCCGAGGGGGACGGCTCCCGGAAGTGGACCTCGTGGTCGCCGTCGAAGTGCGCGAGCGTCGCCGCGGACAGCACCGCCCGGGTCCCGCCGGGCGGCACCGCGGACTGCGACGCGTGCGCGGCGATCGCGCGCCGCCGGGCGTCGCGGTCCTCGGGCGACAGGGTCAGCCGGTGGGCGCGCTCCCATGGCACGCCGGGGTCGGTCGGTGGGATCCGGGTGCGCGCCCAGATCGGGAACCCGAAGCCGTGGGCGGTCACCGGGGCGGCCCGGGGGCAGGCCCGGCCGACCGCGGCGTGGTCGGGGTGGGGGTCGCCGCGCCACGGGCTCGCCCAGGCGTCGGCGCCGGCGAGCAGCCCGGTCAGCGGCCCGACGAGCTGGTCCTCGTGCAGCGCCGAGTCGGGCAGCCCGAGCCGGTGGACCGTCGCGGGGACGCCCAGCTCGGCCAGCGCCGTGTCGAGCTCGGCGAGGCGGGTGCGGGCCAGCTCGGCCCGGTCGATCGACCCGACCTCGGGCAGGGCGGCCTCCCCGTCGCTGGCCAGGACGATCTCGACGGTGCCGCCCGCGGCGACGACGCTGCGCATGAGCCCGGCCGCGCCGAGGGTCTCGTCGTCGGGGTGGGCGCAGACCACGACCAGGCGTCCGAACGCCGACGGGTCCAGCTCGCGCCGGGCGAGGGTCACGGCCGCGTCCTCCCAGACGTGCGCGGCCTGTACGGGCTCCATCAGGTCGCCGGGGCGACCAGGGCGCGCCCGAGGGCGGCGAGGTCGCGTCCGCCGTGGTGCTGGCGGAGGTAGATCTGCAGGTCCGCGAGACGTTCGGTGAGCAGCGGCGACCCGGCCAGCACGGCCACCCCGGCGATCTCCGGGGCGGCGTCGAGGACGGTGCGGCACGCCCGCTCCACCGCGGCCCGCACGGTGGCGACCGCGTCGTGGTGGGGGCTCGTGGGGTCGGCGTCGATCCGGGCGGCGGTGACGGCGAGCAGGGCGTCGGCGGCCGCGACGGCCGCGTGCACCGCCCCCAGCGCGGCGAGCCGGTGCGGGTCCGGGTCGGTGGTGCGCAGGGGTTCCGCGACGTGGTCGACGACCGCGGCGGCGGCACCCAGCCACACCGCGGCCACCCCGGCTCCGCCGTGGGCGAAGCCGGGGCGCGCGGTGTAGGCGTCCGGGCCGCCGACGACGGCCTCGGCCGGTACGGGCACGTCGTGCAGCACGACGTCGTGGGTGTCGCTGGCGGCCATCCCGGACGCCCGCCAGGCGGTCACCCGTTCCACCTGCGGGGCGCGCAGGTCCAGGTCCATGAGTCGGGTGCCGTCCTGCGCCCCGGCGACGACCAGGGCCCGGTCGAGCAGGTGGGTGCCCGAGCAGAACCGCACGGTGCCCGTGAGGCGCAGCCCGTCGCGGCCGCCGTCGAGCCGGGCCCCGCCGCCGGACCAGGGCCCCGGCAAAGTCGCTAGATGATCTTGTAGGTGGTCAGTGGTCGATGGGGGTCGCGGGCGTGGTGGCGGAGTGCTGCGGCGATGTTGCTGACGCCGTGCAGGCGTAGCGCGGTGATCGCGAGGTTCCGCAACGCCGACATGACCTGCGGGGCGTGACCGGTGTGGGCGGTGGCGCGGTCTTCGTCGAAGCAGACATCACGGACCCAGTGCAGGCGATTCTCGATCGACCAGTGCCCACGGATCCAGCGGGCGAGCAGTCCTGGATCGGCGTCGGTGCTGGTCAGGCTGGTGATCGCGTAGGCGGTCTCGGTTCTCCACTTCCCGCCAGGCCGCAGTGGGCGACGCCGGCGCACCAGCTTGATCGCCTGGGATGCGTGGGGGAAGAACTCTGCGCCCAGGTCGGGACAGGGGTGCAGGCTGACCACGCTGATCGTGCGGGTCTCGACGCGGCCGTGCCCACGCCCGCGTTGACGATCAGCGACGCCGATCTGGGTCCAGGGCAGCGCCCGTACCCGTGCCAGCAGCGTGGGCTGGTTCGCTTTGATCGTCATCAGGTAGTGCCCGCCGCGGCGGTGTAGGTAGTCGGCGTGGGCTCGCTGGGTGTGCAGAGCGTCCGCGGTGACCAGTACATCGTCGAGGTCGAGGGGGTCGAGCAGCGCGGTGAACGCGGTGATCTCGCTGCCCTTCTCTGCGACCTGAACCTGGCCGAGCACGCCACCGCTGGTCTGGTCGAGCACCGACACCAGATGCGGGAGCCAGACCCTGCCGTCGGCGGCACGGACGCGGGCGCCGCGCAGGGTCTTGCCGTCCAAGGCCAGCACGCGGCGCTGTTCTCGCCGGGGTGTGCCCTCCGGGGCCGGCTGGGCGCTGAGCTGGGGCAACACCCAGGACTGCAACGCCGCCTCCAGCGCCGAGGCGTCGACCCGTTGCAGGACCCGGCGGATGGTCGACTCGTGCGGAGCGACCGCGCCCACCCCGAGCACGTCCAGCACGGCGCGGCCGACGTCATGGGCGTACTCGGCGATCGCGGTGAACGACCGGGCCCCCGCCAACACCGCGCACGCCCCCAGTAGCAACACCGCGAGGACACCGTGGCGGACACCGCGTGGTTTCCGCGGGTCCGGCACTCGCGACAGGGCCTCCACCAGCGACAACCCCGCCGCCTCACCGACCGGCGCGGCTCTCCCCGCGTCAGGACCGACCTCCAGGCCTTCCAGAGCAGCAACGATCGGAGACACTGACACTGCGGACACAGGCTTCCTGACGTGAGCAAGGATTCGACACCCTCATGATCACGCCAAGCCTGTGTCCGCACCCACCCCCACCCCCCACATCACCGCAGCTCAGGACCCACCCATCACGACTTTGCCGGGGCCCTGGCCGCCGGACCGCGACGCCCAGACCCCGTAACTGGCGCCCGGGGCGGGGGAGCGGTGGAGGTCGGCGAGGATCGCGACGGCGTCGGCGTGCCCCTCGGCGAGCCGCGCGACCGGCAGGTCCCGTCGTGCGATGCGGGCCAGCCGGGCCCACCGGGTCGCGGTCGCCCCGGCGCCGGGCAGCGGGAGGTCCAGCTCACCGGCGGCCACGACGGCCGTGAGCGTCGCCCCGGGTGCGGCCGGGAACGGCTCGGTGGGGCCGGTCGGCGCGGGCACCGGGTCCAGGACGCCGGTGCCGGTGACGGCGGGTCGGTGATCGATGGTCACGGATGACCGTATGTCCGTCTCCCGCGGGTCCAAACCCGACCGGAGGGTGGTCGGGCTCAGCCGTACAGCCGCCGGTGGGCGAACCGGACCGCACCCCGGTAGAGCGCACCGGTCGCCCCCGCCGCGGCCAGCGCGGCCCGCGCCGCGTTGGCGCCGGGCCCGCCGTGCACCGCCCCGCCGGGGTGCGCCGACGCCCCGGCCAGGAACAGGCCCGGCACCGGGGTGTCGGCGCGGCCCAGACCCGGCACCGGACGGAACACCAGCTGCTGGTGCACCGCGGAGGTGCCCGCGGTGATCGCCCCGTCGACGAGGTTGCCGTCGCGGCGCTGCAGGTCCGCGGGCCCGGCGACGGCGCGGGCCCGGACCAGTGACCCGAACCCGGGGGCGTGGTCCTCCACCACCTGCTGCATCCGGTCGGCCCAGCGCAGCACCTCGTCGCGGCCCCAGCCGAGCCCGCGCGGCACGTGGGTGTAGGCCCACGCCGACTCGGTGCCGGGCGGGGAGCGGGTCGGGTCGGCCGTGGTCATCTGCCCGAACAGCAGGAACGGGTCACCGGGCAGCCGTCCCGCGGTGAGGTCGGCGGCGTAGCGGCGCAGGCCGTCGAGGTCGGCGCCCAGGTGCACGGTGCCCGCCGACCGGGCGCCCGGCGCGGTCCAGGGGACCGGCCCGTCGAGCGCCCAGTCGAGCTTCACCGTCGAGTGGTCCCACTGGAACCGGTCGAGGTCGGCGACGAAGCGGGCCGGCAGGTGCTCCTCGCCGACGAGGTCGCGGTAGAGGCGGGGCGCGTCGACGTCGGCGAGCACCGCCCGGCGGGCGAGGACGCGCTGCCCGGCCGCGTCCACGACACCGCCGGCCCGCCCGGACGGTCCGACCAGCACGGTCCGGACCGGTCGTCCGCAGTCGAGCCGACCGCCCCGTGCCGTGAGCCGGGCGACGAGCGCACCGGTCAGGGCACCGGCACCGCCCTCCGGGACGGGGAAGCCGACACGCTGCCCGAGCATCGCCAGCAGCCAGCCGTAGGCGGCGCCCGCCGCGGAGTCCGGCCCGAGGTCGGTGTGCAGGGCGTTGCCCGCGAGCAGCAGCGGGGCGGCCCGGCCCCCGAAGTGCTCCTGGGCCATCCGGGCGACCGGCTGTACCAGCATCCGGGCCAGCCGCAGGGCGTCGCCGGTGCCGAGCGTGCGCAGCAGCCGGGTCGCCGGGCGGACCGGTGGGAACGGGCGCAGCGCGGCCGCGAGGACGTCGTCGCCGATCCGGTCCCACTGCGCGACGAGTGCGCGCCACGCGGCGCCGTCGCCGGGGTGGTCGTCGTCGAGCGCGTCGGCGGTGTCGTCGAGGCGGCGGTGCAGCACCGCGCACCGGCCGTCGGGGGTGGGGTGGGCGAGCACGGCGGGGGCGTGGCGCCACACCAGCCCGTGCGCGCCGAGGTCGAGCTCGCGCAGCACCGGGGACGCGGCGCCGAGGGGGTGGAAGGCGCTGGCGAGGTCGCTGACGAAGCCGGGCGCGGTGATCTCGGCCGAGCGCACGGCGCCGCCCGGCGCCTGGGCGGCCTCGCAGACCAGGACGTCCCAGCCGGCGTCGGCGAGCAGGTTCGCCGCGACGAGACCGTTGTGCCCGGCCCCGACGACGACGGCGTCGACCCGTTCTGCCACCCGTTCTGCCACGCGGTCCCCCTCCCGTGCCACGGCCCGCGGGCCCGCGTGCATCCGCGGTACCCGGGCTCACGGACGTCATGCCGGTCACGACGGGCAGCCCGCCGGTGCGCGGGTGGCCGCGCCGGCACGTCGACCGACCGGTGCCACGGACCCGGCCGAGTATGCCGACCCGGCCCGGCACCACTCCCACGGCCACGCGGCGGGCCGCGGTGGGACGGACCGCCGGATGCTGGTTGCCGGCCGGACGCCCGTGCCGGTTTCGCCGGGGTGCGCCCGGGTAGCCGGGCGCCCACACCACCGGCGACCCCGAGGAGACCCCATGCGTGCCCTGACCTGGCACGGCCGCCGCGACGTCCGGGTGGACACCGTTCCCGACCCGGTCATCGAGCAGCCCGACGACGTGGTCGTCCAGATCACCAGCTCCGGCCTGTGCGGCTCCGACCTGCACCTTTACGAGGTGCTCACCCCGTTCCTGACCCCCGGCGACATCCTCGGCCACGAGCCGATGGGTGTCGTGGCGGAGGTGGGATCGGCCGTCACCGAGCTCTCGGTCGGTGACCGCGTCGTGATCCCGTTCAACGTCAGCTGCGGGCACTGCTGGATGTGCGAGCGCGGCCTGCAGTCGCAGTGCGAGACCACCCAGAACCGTGAGCAGGGGACCGGCGCCTCCCTCTTCGGCTACACCCAGCTCTACGGGCAGGTGCCCGGCGGACAGGCCGAGTACCTGCGGGTGCCGTTCGGCAACTCGCTGCCCATCCGGGTCCCCGAGGGTCCGCCGGACGACCGGTTCCTGTTCCTGTCCGACGTGCTGCCGACCGCCTACCAGGCCGTGCAGTACGCCGCGACGCCCGCCGACGGGACGCTGGTGGTGCTGGGGCTCGGGCCGATCGGCGACATGTGCACCCGGATCGCCGCGCACCTGGGGGTCCGGCGGGTGGTCGGCGTGGACGTCGTGCCGGAGCGCCTGGCCCGGGTCGAGGCGCGCGGGGTGACCGCGCTGGACCTGGGCCACGGCGACGACGAGGTGCTCGGCGCGATCCGGTCGATGACCCGGGGCCGTGGCGCCGACGCCGTCATCGACGCGGTCGGCATGGAGGCGCACGGGTCCCCGGTCGCGGCCGCGGCCCAGAAGCTCGTGGCCGCGATGCCCTTCGGGCTGGGCCGCACGGTCATGGAGACGGCCGGTAGTGACCGGACCGCGGCGCTGGAGCTGGCGATCGGCGCGGTGCGCCGGGGCGGCACGATCTCACTGTCGGGCGTCTACGGCGGCAGCGCCACCCCGCTGCCGCTGCTCACCCTGTTCGACAAGCAGGTGCAGATGCGGATGGGCCAGGCCAACGTGTGGCGCTGGGTCCCGGACCTCCTGCCGCTGCTCGGCGACGACGACCCGCTCGGCGTCGACCACTTCGCCACCCACCGGGTCCCGCTGGAGGAGGCGGCCCAGGCCTACTCGATGTTCCAGGACAAGAGCGACGGCGCGGTGAAGGTGCTGTTCACCCCCTGAGCTCGTCATGATCCTCGTCGTCCGGTGTCGAGCCCGTGCTCCAGCGGCAGCCCCCGGTCGGCGACGACGTCCTTCATCACCAGCGTCGAGGACAGCCGCTGCACGCCGGGCAGCGTGGTGAGGCGCTCGTCGTAGAGCCGCTGGAACGCGGGCAGGTCCCGGGTGATGATCCGCAGCAGGTAGTCCGGGTCGCCGAACAGCCGCTGCGCCGCGACGACCTGCTCGATGTCGTCGACGGCCGACTCGAACGCCTGCACCGTGTCCTGCACTGCCTCGTGCATGGTCACGAACACCAGCGCGTCGAACCCCAGGCCGAGCCGGTGCGCGTCGAGGTGGGCGCGGTAGCCCGCGATCGCCCCGGAGGACTCCAGAGCACGCAGCCTGCGGTGGCACGGCGACACCGACAGCCGCACCCGCTCGGCCAGCTCGGTGACGGTCAGGCGGCCGTCGGCCTGCAGCTCGGCAAGAATCTTCCGGTCGATCGTGTCCACGGAGAAGAATCTTGCACCATGCCGGGTGCTCGGTGGGAACAACGGGAACACCTGTCGGCGCCTCGTGCCTAGCGTCGTGGCATGCCGATCGGAAGTGTGCTGGGGTTCTCCGGCCTGTCGTTGCTGCTGGTCCTGACGCCCGGCGCGGACTGGGCGTACATGATCCGCGCGGGGCTGCGCGGACGGACCGTGCTGCCGTCGCTGGCGGGGCTGCTCGGCGGGCACCTGGCGCTCACCGGCCTGGTCGCTGCCGGGATCGCCGCGGTCGTCGCGCGCCGGCCGGAGGTCCTCACCGTGCTCACCGCCGTCGGCGCGGTCTACCTGCTGGTGCTCGGTGCGACGACACTGCTCCGCCCGGCCGGTCCCGCCGTGACGGCCGTCGACGGCGGGGGGTCCGGGCTCGGCGACCTGGTCCGTGGCGCCGGGGTCAGCGGGCTCAACCCGAAGGCGCTGCTGCTGTTCCTGGCGCTGCTGCCGCAGTTCACCGACCCGGCCGCGCCGGTCCCCGTCGGCGGTCAGATCCTCCTGCTCGGCCTCGTGCACGTCCTCGGCTGCGCGCTCGTCTACACCGGCGTGGGTGTCGGCGCCCGCGCCGTCCTGGCCGCCCGGCCCGCCGCGGCGCGCGTGGTGTCCCGGGTCGCGGGTGCCGCGATGGTGACCCTCGGCGCCGTGCTGCTGGCATCCCAGCTCGCAACGGTGTAATCATGTAAGCATCGATGCGGGAGGTGCGCGATGACAGGACGAGGACGCGGGCGGGGCGGCTGGCAGCAGGCCGACCTCCCCCCGGCCGACGACGCCGCGGCGTGGTTCTCCGGACGGCTGCCCGACGGGTGGTTCACCGGGGCGCCGGAGGTGACGGTCGACAGGGACGAGATCGTCGTGGTGGGGGAGCTGCCCCCGCTCGACGCCGACCACCCCGACACCGACGAGGGGCGCGCCGACGCCGCGGCCGCCGAGGCCGGGCGGATCTCGCGGTTCCGGGAGGAGACCCGGGACCGGCGGATCGAGATCGCCCGCCAGGCCGAGAGCCGCTACCGGCGCAAGGTCGCCTGGGGCGCGCGGATCGGCGGGACCCGCGAGCTGTTCACGACGATCTCGGTGCCGGTGATGACCCGGCTGCGCCAGCCCGAGCGGGCGGTGCTCGACACCCTCGTCGACGCCGGGGTGGCCCGGTCCCGGTCGGACGCGCTGGCCTGGTCGGTGCGCCTGGTCGGCCGGCACGCCGACGAGTGGCTGACCGAGCTGCGCGAGGCGATGGGACGGGTGGAGGAGCTGCGCTCGCAGGGCCCGGAGTGAGACCGCGCTGAGACGGACGGCGGCAACCGCTCGACCGGACGTCGCGCCGGCCGGGGCCGTCCGTCGCAGCCGCGCCGCCGTCCGTCCCATATCCGGACCGGTGGCGTGTGAACGCGGTGTCGCCGGGAAAGATCCTGGTCATGTCGATCCTCGCGTACGCACACCGGGCCCTGGCCCGCCGTGCGCGGCCGGGCCGGGCGTCGGACCTGTGCTACTCGTGCATGCGGCCGGTGCAGTTCTGCGCCTGCCCGCCCCGCACCGCCTGCTAGTTCCCGACCGGTCTCATCCGACCCGCAGCACGTCGCGCCGCGGGTCGAACTCCACTGCGCCCGCCGCGTGCAGCTCGCTCAGCCAGCCCGCCATCGGCCACCAGCCCCACCGGGCGTGGAACAGCCGGGCGTTGCCGACGATCTCGGCGATCCGGGCCGGGTCGGTACGGGCCGGCGGATGATGCTGGTGGTAGGCGTGCGCCCCGCCCACCCACACCAGGTCCAGCCCGCAGGACAGCGCGAAGTCGGTGTCCTCGCCGCCGTAGCCGGCGTAGTCCTCGCAGAACCCGCCGCCGGCCCGCCACGCGTCGGCGGTGACGGCGAACGACAGCGACCAGAACAGCTCGCGACGCGGTTCGGCCACCAGGGTTCCGTCGGCCGGGGCCGGGCGCGCCGGGTGCGGATCGGTGTGCCGGTGCAGGTCCCGCTCCGGCAGCACCTCCGCCGGCAGGTAGGTGACCGGCCCGCACAGCAGCGCGTCCGGGCGCCGTGCCGCGGCGCGGCGGTAGCCGTCGACCAGGTCGTCGCCGGGCAGGCAGTCGACGTCGAGGAACACCAGGAGCGTCGCGCCGTCGGCGAGCGCGGCGACCGCCCCGGCGTTGCGTGCCGCGGCGAGCGGCAACGGGCCCGGTGCGGGGACGGTCAGGACCCGGGTCGGGGGGCCCGCACCGTCGGTCACGGGGTCCTCGCCCATCCCGACGACGACGTGGCTCACCGGCGGGCCCGCGGCGAGCACACGTCGCTGGCGGGTGAGGTGGTCGGCGCGGCCGCGCACCACGGTGACCACGGCGACCCGCGTCGCGGGCGCCCTCACGCGGCGATCCGTTCGAGGACCGCGGCCGCGCGCTGCGCGGCCCGGCCGTCGGACCAGCGCGACCAGCCCGCCCCGCCGCGGGACAGCGCCTCGTCGAGCACCCCCGGCCAGTCGGCCGGGGCGGGCCAGCGGTCGCGGACCGTGGCGAGGCCCGCCGCCCGCAGCACCGCACCGGTCGCGGTCTGCTCGCCGTACGGGCGCTCGGCCGGGACGACGACGGCGGCCCGGCGCGCGGCGGCGATCTCGGCGACGACGTTCTGGCCGGCGTGGCCGACGACGACGTCGGCGTCGGCCAGCTCCGCCCACACCTCGCCCGTCCAGCCGGCGCAGGTGAGGTTCGGCGGGGCGCCGGCCAGCGCGCCGGTGAGGCCGCCGGCGACCCGCCAGGTCCAGTCCGGGGTCGCGGCGGCCGCGGCGGCGAGCGCGGCCGGGTCGGCGCCGCCGTCGCCGCTGCCGGTCAGGACCAGCACCCGACGCCGGCCCGGGCTCGGGCCGGCGGTGCGGTCGTCGTAGCGGGACAGGCCGCGCAGGTGCACCGTCCGGCCGGTCAGCTCCGGGCGCCACGGCCGCGGCGGGTCCGCGGGCCACGGCGCGAGGAGCACCTCGGCCAGGTCGTAGGCGGTGCGGTGCGGCCGGTCGAGCCGCTCCCCGGGCTGCGCGACGACGGCGACCGGAACCCCGTGCAGCCGCGCCAGCAGGGCGATCTCCACGGACACGTCGGCCACGAGCAGCCGGGCCGGTCCCGCGGCGAGCAGCGCCGAGACCGCGGCGGTGCGAGCACACAGACCGTCGTGCCGGCGGGGCACCCAGTGCAGCGTCCCGCCCGCGGTCACATCGGCGGTATCGGTATCGGTGACGGCATCGGTACTGGCGCAGGTGTCGCTGCCGCCGGTGTCCGGGGGCAGCTCGTGCCAGGCGCCGGGCCAGCCGGGCGGGGCGGGCCTGCTCCCCACCCCGACGACCGGGGTGCGGCAGTGCGCGGCGATCGCGGCGGCGCGGTGGGCGTGCCCGCTGCCGTGGTGGTGCACGTAGTAGACGATCGTGCCGCCGGTCATGCGGCGGCCAGGGCACGGTAGATGCGCTCGTAGCCCTCGACCATCACCTCGGCCGAGCAGGTCGCCTCGGCGTGCCGGCGGGCGTCGGTGCGCGACAACAGCGACGCCGCGCGGATCGCCTCGGCCAGACCCTCGACGTCGCCGGGCTCGGCCAGCACCCCGCTGAGCGGGTCGACGATCTCGGGCAGTGCGCCCCTGGCGAACCCGGCGATCGGGGTCCCGCAGGCCAGCGCCTCGGCGACGACCAGACCGTAGGGCTCGTCCCAGCACGGCGACACGACGGCGACGGTCGCGTCCCCGACCAGGCGGGCCAGCGCGCGGTGGTCGAGATGGCCGACGTAGTCGACGCCGTCGCCGAGCAGCGGGGCGACGCAGGAATCGAAGAACGCCCGGTCCGGGCACGGCCCGGCCAGCCGCAGCCCGGTCCCGGCCAGCCGCGCCGCGTGGATCGCCTCCACCGGGCCCTTCTCCGGCACGACCCGGCCCGACCACACCGGGACCCCGCCGCCCGGCCCGTACTCCCAGGCCGCGATGTCGACGCCGTTGCGGACGACCGTCGCGCGGGCTCCGGTCGGCGCCCACGAACGGGCGGTGTGCGCACTGACCGCGGCGAACCGCAGACGGCGTGGGTCGCCGAGCCGCACGGCGGACTCCATCCACGGGGTCGGCGGCGTGTGCAGCGTGGTCAGGACGGGCGCGTCGAGGGTGTCGGCCAGCGCGAGCGGCAGGTAGTGCAGGGAGTTGTTGTGCACCACGTCGAAGCGTCCGCGCTCGCGGGAGAGCGCCAGCAGCAGCTCCAGGTAGGAGTGGTGCTCGGCGAGGAACCACTCCGCCGGCATGCCGACGTCGCTGCGCGCGGCAGGCGAGATCGGCGGCAGCACCGCCATCTCCCGGACCCGCAGCCCCGGGTCGGAACCGGGCGCGCCGAACACGGTCACGTCGTGACCACGGCGTCGCAGCCGGGACGCGAGCCCGGCGGTGTGGGCCTCCAGCCCACCCGGGAACGGTTCACGGATCGGGTAGCGGGCCGAGGCGATGAGCGCGATCCGGGAGGTCACCGGCGGAAGGCGGACGGGGTCATGGGTCGACACGCTCCGAGGCTCGAAGGACGGAACCGTGCGAGCTGGCGGCTGAACCCGGACGTTCCACCGATCATGCGGCTCCCCGGAGCCCCCACAACTCGACCATGGTCGCCGGGACCCGGCTACAGCCCCAGAACCTCCAGCGTGTCGGCGTGTCGGGCCAGTCCGGCGTCCACCCATCCGGGGTGCGTGGCGTACCAGGCCCGCTGCGCCGCGGCGACCTCGTCCTCGGCGACCGGCCGGCCGGAGACGCACCAGTGCGGGCGCGGCGGCACGTCCAGCCCGAGGGCGTCGACGACGTCGGCGCGCAGCGGGGCCCGGATCCCGCCCAGCAGGGTGCGTCCGGGATCACCGACGACGCCCGGCATCCCTGCGGCGTCGAGGACCCGTCCGGCGAGCAGCGTCAGCACCTCGTTGCCGGGGTGGTTGAGGGTGTGCGCGGCCGCCGCGCCGAAGCCCGCGATCGCGTCGGACACCCCGACGTCGGTGTCGCGGGCCTCCCGCCGGGCGAGCTCGGCGATCCCGCGCCGGCCCACCTCGCGCAGCGCGTCCGGCGTCGGCGTCGGCCCTGCCGGGCGTCCGGCGGCGGCCGCGAGGGCCCGCAGGTCGTGGTAGGGCACCCCGGGCGGGACGGCGGCCGGGTCGGACGCGTGGCGCACGATCGCCGACCACGGGTGCAGCGCGGGATGGCGGATCACCGGCCAGCGCACGACGACCGCCCCCGGCGCGAGCCCGGCGGCGACCTGGGCGGTGCCCAGGGGCAGGTCGCGGTAGTCGTCGCGGACCGGCTGGGACGCGAGCAGCCGGGTCCGGGGCAGCAGCCGGCGCAGGTGCGGCAGGTCGTCGGCGGTGAGCTCGTGCACCGGCGGGATGCGGACCGGGGTGACCGGCAGGTCGGCGACGGTGGCGAGCAGCACCCGGACCGACTCGGCCTGGCAGTTGCCCCACACCAGGGCGAGCGGTCCCGGCGGCGGGGCCTCGAGGCCGTAGAGGACGCCGTAGTGGCGGCGGCGCGGATCGGTCACCCGGTCATCGTGGCCCGCGCGGTTGATCCGCGCCCGGACGGGCATCCCGGTGGATCCGAGGAGAGGAGCCGTCGCGTGCGCGTGGCATCCGTGCCCACCGCCCATCCCTACGTGGCGTCGCTGCACCACCCCGAGGTGGTCCGGCTCCCGGACCCGCCGGTCCCGGGTGCCCGTCCGGGGGTGTGGTGGCCCTCGCCCTGGCTCGACGCCGAGCACCTGCGCGCGCACGCCGCGGAGGTGGACGTGCTGCACGTCCACTTCGGCTTCGACGACCGCACCCCCGACCAGCTGCACGCACTCGTCGCGGCACTGGGGGAGACCGGTGTCCCGCTGGTGCTGACCGTGCACGACCTGCGCAACCCGCACCACGCCGACCCGGCGCCGCACGCCGCGGCCCTCGACGTGCTGGTGCCGGCCGCCGCCGGGCTGGTCACGCTGACCCCGGGGGCCGCCGCGCGGATCCGGGAGCGCTGGGGACGCGACGCGCTGGTGCTGGGGCACCCGGCCGTCGTCGGGCCGGACTGGCTGCGCCGCCCCCGGCCCCGCCGCGCCGACGGGTTCGTCGTGGGCCTGCACGCCAAGAGCCACCGCACCAACGCCGACCCGGTCGGGGTGGCCCGCGCGCTCGCCGCGACCGCCCCGCCCGAGGTCGCGCTGCGGGTCGACGCGCACGACGACGCGCGCGGCCGCGCCGTGGCCCACGCCCTGCGCGACGAGCCCCGCCTGGAGCTGCGGGTGCACCCCCCGTTCGACGACGACGCCTTCCACTCCTACCTCCAGGAGCTCGACGTGTCGGTGCTCCCGTACCGGTGGGGGACCCATTCCGGCTGGCTGGAGGCCTGCCACGACCTCGGCACGACCGCGCTGGTGCCCGAGGTCGGGCACTTCCGCGAGCAGGCGCCCTGTCTGACCTACGCCCTCACCGAGGACGGCCCCGACCGCGCCTCGCTCGGCGCCGCCGTCGCGCTGGCGCACCGGACCCGTCCGGCCTGGCGGGCCGACCCCGACGACCGGGAGCGGCGCCGCGCCGAGGTCGCCGACGCCCACGCCCGCGAGTACCGCCGGGTCCTGGCCGGGGTGGCGCGGTGACCGTCACCGTGCGGGTCGTCGCGCCCGGCGCGTCCGGGCACGGCGTGGTCCGGCACGCCGCCGCCGTCGCCGCCGCGGTGGCTGCCGAGGGCCTCGTCCCGGTCGGCTCCGGCCAGGCCGACCTCTCCCACGCCCAGTTCACCGACGCGCTCTGGGGCGCCGACGTCGCCGCGGCCGCCGACGCCTTCGTCGAGCAGGCGCGGGTCCTGCCCCGGCCGCTCGTCGTGACCCTGCACGACCTGCCCGGCGCCGACCCCGACCCGGCCCGCGACGCCCGCCGCTGCGCCGGGTACCGGCGTGTGGTCGCCGCCGCCGACGCGGTCGTCGTGTCCGCGGGGCACGAGGTCGACAAGGCTCGCGCGCTCGGCGCGGTCGACCCGGTGACCGTGGCGCTGCCGCTGCCGGTCGTCGTGCCCGCGGAGCAGGCGCCGGGCTGGGCGGGGCTCCGCACGCTCGGCGTGCTCGGGTTCGTCTACCCCGGCAAGGGGCACGAGGCCGTCATCGACGCGGCCGCGGCGCACCCGGACCGGCCCGCGGTCGTCGCCGCGGGGGCAGTCTCCGACGGACACGACGACCTCGCCCGGTCCCTCGCCGGGCGCGCCCGCTCCCGCGGGGTGGAGTGGATCCTGACCGGGCACCTGGAACCGGCGGCGCTCGCCGCGGCCGCCGCGGCGGTCACCGTCCCGGTGGCGCCGGGCCGCACCGTCAGCGCCAGCGGTTCGCTGCTGGCGTGGCTGGCCCACGGCCGCTACCCGCTGGCGGCGGCGGGCGCCTACGCCCGCGAGGTCGCCGTCGCCGCCCCGGGCTCGGTGGCGCTCTACGACGACGAGGACCGCCGCGACGCCCTCGTCGCCGACGCCCTGACCCGGCCCACCGCCACCCGCGGCCCGGGCCCGGACTGGCCGGACGCCGGGGCCGGGCACGCCGCCCTCTACCGCGGGCTGCTCGCCCGGTGAGCGTGCCGGGAAACCGCTGGGACCTGCTCCGCCCGCACACCGGGCCGCCGCCGTCGGTGGGGGTGGTGGTGTGCCACTACCGCCAGCCCGCGCAGCTGGCCCGCACCGTCGCCGCGCTGCAGGGCCAGACGCTCCCGCCGGTGTCGGTGGTCGTCGCCGACGACGGGTCGCCGGAGCCGCCGGACCCGGCCGCGCTCGCCGGACCGGTGCCGGTGCGGGTGGTGACCCAGGACGACCGCGGCTTCCGCGCCGCCGCCGCGCGCAACCGCGGTGCCGCACGGGCCGACGGCGAGATCCTGGTGTTCCTCGCCGCCGACACCGTCCCCGGGCCCGGGTTCCTCGCCGCGATCACCGCACGGATCGCGGCCTGCCCGGACGTGCTCGCCGTCGGCCGTCGTCGGCACGCCGACCTGTCCGGCACCGCACCGGGCGACGACCCGGCCGCCGCACCTCAGCTGCCCGACCCGGCTTGGCTCGCCGACGGCTACCGGCGCACCCGCGACCTGCTCGACGCCTCGGGCACGGACTGGCAGCTGGTCATCAGTGCCGTGCTCGCCCTGCACCGCGGCCTGTTCGACGACCTCGGCGGCTTCGACGAGCGCTACGTCGGCTACGGCGGCGAGGACTGGGACCTGGCCTACCGGGCCTGGAACAACGGGGCGCTGCTGGTCCACGAACCGGCCGCGGTGGCCTGGCACGACGGCCCCGACTGGGGTGGCCGCCCGGCGGACCACGACGCGGTGGGTGGCGGCAAGGACGGCGAACGGATCCGGATCGCCGCGCTCGTCCCCGACCCGGGCGTGCGCGGCGCACCGCTGCCCGGCGCGGTCCCCGACGTCCTCGCCACCGTCGACGCCGACGCGCGCGGGTGGGAGCTGGTGGAGATCGTCGACGCGGTGCTCAACCAGACCCACCGGGACGTGCGGGTGCGGCTGCCCGGCGGCGACCCACGGCTCGACGAGCTCTACCGCGGGGTCGCCGACCCCGGCCCGTGGAGCCCCGACCGGCTCCGCCGCGCCCGGGCCCGGCTGCACGTCAACGCGCCGCTCCCGCCCGACGCGCTGGCCCGCGCGATGGGCCTGCTCACCGGCCACGACCTCGGCCGCGTCGAGATCGCCGGACCCGACCGACGGACCCTCGCCGCACTCGTCTCCACCCGGGCGGCGGGCCGGGCCCGGCGCGGGCGGGTCGACGCCGCCGTCGCCCAGCACCGGGAGGGTGTCGCCACCCTGCTGCCAGGGACGCTGCCCCGGACGCCGCCAGGGACGCTGCCCGGGATGCCGTAGCCCTACGGAGGCCCGACCGCCCCGCAGGGCCCTAGCCTCGCCGGCATGACCGCACCAGCTGCCTCCCCGGTCCGCGGGGCCCGCCGCGCGATGATCGTCGCGGTGGTCGCGTCGCTGCTCGTCGCCTCGCTCCGCGGGATCGTCGCCCTGCTCGGTGGCGGCTTCGGTGACCTGCAGGCGCGGATCGTCGCCACCACCCTGATCGTCGCCGCGTTCGGCACCTCGGCGCTCTGCCATCTCGCCGTCGTCACCCGTGCCGTGCGGCTCCTCGGGTTCGCCGGCCTGGCGGCGAGCGTCGTCGCCGCGGGGGCGGCCCTGTGGCTGGTCTGGAGCGGCGACGAGCTGTTCGAGGGCGACGGCGACGGCTCGGTGCTGAAGACCCTGCTGGTGGCGACGATCGTCGCGATCAGCCTCGCGCACGCGAACCTGCTCCTGCTGCTCGCCGAGCGACGGCGGACCGTGATCCGCACGGGCCTGGTGCTGACCCTGGCCGCGATCGCCGTCGTCGCGACGATGCTGGCGCTGCCGGTGATCACCGCCGGCGCGGTCGGCGGCGGCGAGTGGTACTGGCGCTGGTTCGGTGTCGCCGGGATCGTCGACGCACTCGGCACCATCGCCCTGCCGGTGCTGGCCCTGGTCCTGCGCGGCCGACGGGAGCACAGGCCTTCCTCCACCGGAACCACCTCCACCGGGGCCGTCTCCTCTGGGACCACCTCCTCTGGGGCCACTGCCGAGGACGACGGCACCGGCACCCCGGGTGCTGCGCCGGAGGTGGCACCGGACGCGGCACCGGTCCGGATCGTGCTCGACCTGCCGGCCGACCTGGTCGCCCGGCTCGACGCCGCCGCGGACGGAGCGCCGAGGGACGCCGCGGCGCTGCGCGTTCTGCGGAACGCACTCGTCCGGGGCTGACCCGCCCGGGTCCTGGCCGTTGGCGCTGTCCGTTGCCGGATCCAGGGCGGTCGCGGAGCCGGGGACGCGACCGGTGCGGGTCAGGCCCGGGTGTCGCCGCCACCGCCACGGTCGCCGTTGCCGTCGCCGTCGCCGCCACGGTCGCTGTCGCCGCCGCGGTCGCGGCCACTGGCGCGGGCACCGTCGCGGTCGTCGGCCCGGTCCAGCCGTGCCCGCCGCTCCTGCTCCCGGCGGCTGTACGCGGCCTGACGGACCGCGCCGTCGTCCGCGAACCCGGAACCCAGCGCCCCGGCGACGGTCCCCATGGAGGTCGACAGCCAGGCGATCATGATCCAGTCGTCCGGCCCGGACTCGCGCATGAGTTTCGAGGAGAGGTAGTCCGGCGGGATCACGAGGAACGCCGCCACCAGTGCGAGCACGAACAGCAGGGCGAACATCGCGAGCACCCCGCAGGCCACCGTGATCACCGTGGACAGGTTCGACAGGAGCATCTCCTCGCGCAGTGAGCGGTGTCGCCGCGACTCCCAGAGCCGGTTGTCGAGGATCAGCCACGCGGTCATCCCGACCAGGGCGATCAGCATGACCGTCACCTGCCGGGCGGTCCCGAGCGCCGTCGCCAGCTCCCAGATGTTGGAGTAGAAGATCCCGAACGCGGCCCCGGCCGCCGCCGCGGCGATGGCGGGGGACAGGCTCGGCACCAGCCGCCACGGACGGTTCGCGCGGACCAGCCCGGCCAGCAGCCGGACACGGCCGCGGAGCCCGGTGAGGGCCAGCCGGACGTCGATGTCGTCCTCGACCCCGCCGCTGCCGGCGCCGGAGTCGTCCCCGTCCGCGTCTGCCTGCCCCCGGTCCTGGTCCCGGCCCCGGCGGTCGTCGTCGGACCTGGCTCCCGACCCCGGATCGATCCGGGTCAGGGGACCCGCATGGCCGGCGCCCGGCGCTCCTGCCTCTCCGGCGTGCGCGGGGTCGGCGGGCATCAGGTGCCCGGTCACCAGACGGACCACCGTGTCGCGGCACCGCCGGTACTGGTTGATCGCGCCCAGCGCGGGCAGCGACACCAGGCCCACCCGGTGCCCGGTCCCGCCGTCGGCCACGACCGGGTCCGCCCCGGAGCGGCGCGGCAGGTCGGTGAGCAGCACGACGGCGTCGGCACCGTCCCGCTCGCGCACCCGGTCGCCGATGTCGAGAGCGGGCAGCGCGCCGCGCTCGTCCAGCACGATCGGCTCGTCGGCGACGCGGACCTCCCAGCGGGCGTCGTCGTGCGCGCCGAGCGCGGCCGGCAGGTCGCGGACGAGCCGGTGGGCGAGCTCGGTCGGCAACCCGGGGTCGGCGACGAGGTCGAGCACGGTGGTGCGGGTCGCGTCGGTCACGGGGCGTGAGGCTAGTGCCCACTGACCGTGGCGGCACGACGTCGGAGGCGGGCCCGCCGGCGGGACCGGTGGACCGCGAGCCTGTGGACAGCGGGGCGGATGGCGGGTGAGCGTTCCGCCGGGTGGCGGACCATCGTGCGGTCGCACGTTGTGTGGCCGTGTGGTCGTGTGGCGGACCGAGATGGGTGGCGGTGGCAGGACCGTGCCGGAGCCCGGGGACGGGCCCAGCCGCTCAGGAGACCAGCACAGGAGAGCAGGGACGCCTGCCCTGGGCCGGGTGCCGTGCCGTCGCGTTCCGCGGAACGTGGACGGCGGCACCGGCGCGTCGGGTCAGGCCGCGGCCGCCGATGCCGTATCGGGAGGCAGGAGTGCGTCCAGGATGGGGCCCGGATCGAGGCGGTCGCCGTACCAATCGGGTGTCAGGGTGTCGCGGTCGATGCGGAGACGGGCTCGGGTGTTGATCTCTAGGAGTGTCTCGGCGCTGCCGTCGAGCGGGGCTCCGGTCGGTCGGACGACGGTGCCGTCGGGGCGGTGGACGGTCCACGTCCCACCGGGCGGGCGGAGGATCACGTAGCCGTGGTCGTGCACGAGCCGGTGGTGGAAGCTGCACAGCAGCACCAGGTTGTCGATGTCGGTGGGGCCTCCGTGCAGCCAGTGCCGGACGTGGTGGGCATGCAGGTGCCGGGTGTGCGCGCAGCCGGGGAACCGGCACTCGGGCCGACCCTCGGCAGCGCCCGCGGCGCTCAGTGCGGCGATCTGGGAGGGACCGGCGAGTCGGCGGGACCGGCCCAGGTAGAGGTGGTTCGCGTGGCGGTCGGTGAGCAGGACGCGGGCACGCGCGTCGCAGGCGAGCCGCTCGGCCGTCGGCGCGGGGATCTCGGGTCCGCCGTCGAGGCGGGCGGTACCGGTGGTGGCGTCGACGACCACCGTGACCCGCGTCCCGGGGCGGGACACGACCGGCCCGCCGTCGGCGTCACCCTCACGCGTGACGAGGTGCAGCAGGGCGTCGGCGCGCCGCGCGGCCAGGGTGTCGACGACGGCGCCCGGGGCGTGCTCGGCGGCCTCGCGGGCCCGTTCGTGAGGGCCGACCCGCGGATCGGGCTCGGTTGACGGCGCCGCGGTCGAGGGGGCGACGACGTGTGACTCGATCGCAGCGACCAGGGCCGCGCCGTCGTCGGGGGTGAGGCGGGCGCGCAGGACGAGCGAGCCGTCGCTGTCGTGGTACCAGCTCACGCCACGCAGGGCTGCGGTGTTCGCGGGCGGTGCGAGGCGGCGGCGCGCGGCGCGGACCACGCTCTCGACGTGGCTCGCGGTGCCGGTCAGGGCGAGGTCGAGCAGGACCTGCTCCGCGGGCGGAGGCGCGGATGCCGGCGACGGGCCGTGCGCACCGGGGACGGGTGCGCCGGTCGGGCGTCCGGGCGCGGCTGGGGTGCCGTCGGTGCCGTGCACGGCCGGGTCGGTGTCGTCGGCGCGACCGGCTGCTGACGAGGACAGGAGGCCCTGGTGCGGGCTGGTCCCGGGGTCGTCGCCGGCGCCGCAGGTGGTGGTGTCGTCGCCGGGGCGAGGGTCGGTGCGGGAGGCGGCGTCGAGGTGGGGCGACGCCGTTGTGGTGCAGGGGGCAGGAGTGTGCGGCATGACGGCCGGTGTGGGAGTGGGAGTGAGGCGGGCGAGGACGGAGTCCTCGGCGCCGGCGAGGCGGGTGATCGCCCGGACCTTGGAGTAGGAGATCCGGCCGGCCGCGAACGCCTCGGTGATCCGCGGCAGTCGGGTCAGCGCATGCGCGACGCGCAGGTGCTCGGTCGCGGTGCGCAGGCTCATCCCTGCTCGCCAGGTGAGCCAGTGCGCGCAGGACCGGACGCCGACCCCGCACCAGCCGCCGCGGTCGTCGAACTCGGCGAGCAGGCGCAGGAAGCGGCACTCGGCGGCGGCGATGTGGCCGGCGAGACCGAGGAGCTCGGACTCGAGCTCGTGCAGGTCGAGTGGCGGCGGGCCCGGGTCCGCTGCGGGGATGGTCGGCTCGGCGGACGGTTCCACGACGGCTCCTTCGTCGAACGTGTGTTCGCACGAGTGTGGCCGAGGGGTCCGACAGTTCGGATCGACCCGTGGTGGGGCCGGGTCTGCGGGGTGCGTTCCGCGGAACGCGCGCGGACGCCCACCGCGACCACCGCAGGCGCCCCCGGTCATGAGGCGCGGTCAGGAGGCGATCCCGATCAGGAAGGCGATCCCGGGCAGGAGGCGATCTCGGGCGGGGCGACCCCGGGCGGGGGCGGCCCTGGTCAGGACTGGGCGCGCAGCCACCCCGCGGCGATCGAGGCCAGCGGCTCGAGCTCCTTGTACTCCGCGACCTCCGGCGGCAGCGTCTCCAGGACCGACGCGAGACGGCTGCGCCAGGCCGGGACCTGCGCGACCCGTCGAGCGGAAGCAGGCGGATCCCGATCAGGAACAGCACCGCCCGGTCAGCGGGAGCCGCACCAGGTGCTGCACCTCGGTGCGCAGATGTATCTGTCGGCCGGGGTCGGTGAGATCGAGCCGGGTCCGGGCGGGCTGCCAGTGCGGGGCGGCGTCGAGGGACAGGTCGCGGTGGTCGTCGGGCTGCAAACCCCAGTTCAGGCGGCGGTAGGCCTCGCCGGGGTGCAGCCGCAGCAGGAAGCGTTCGGCGCGCTCGAACACGCCGCCGGGTCCGTTCCCGGGGACCGGTCCGTGCAGCTCCCGGAAGCTCATGCCGGCGTCGAACCCGATCGACCACACGGAGGCGGAGGCGAACGCGACGGCACCGGCGTCGAGCCACAGCGCGTCGTCGCGGGCACCGAGCACGACCACGTCCTCCGCGACGAGCCGGGACACCCAGCGCAACGGGTGTTCGGGGAGGGTGGCGTCGTCGCCGAACACGAACTCCCGGTCGGTGCCGGTCGCCGTATCACGGAACCGCCACCCGCCGGCCCTGCCGGGGGTGCGGGTCAGGGTGCAGGTGCCGGGTTGCTCGGCGGCGAGCCGACCGAGCAGGTACAGACAGGCGTCCCAGCAGGACGCGCGGGCGTGCGGCGCGGCGACGAACCGGGCGGACTCGCGGTCCAGGATCGACGCGCGCTCGGCGGCGACGGCGGGCCGGTCCGGGCCGTCGTGCAGGATCCGCGCGCCCCAGGAGCCGGCCTCGGTGCGGCGCTCCACGCCGGCCGGTTCGACGTTCGCGCGGATCCGGTAGGTCGGGTGCGGCAGCGGGAACGGGTAGTCGTCGACGCCGGTCACAGATCCAGCTCCAGTGTCGCCCCGGCGGCGCGGGACACACAGAGCGCCATCCGGTCGGCGCGCTCGTCGGCGGTCAGGACCGTGTCGCGGTGCTCGACCCCGCCGTCGACGACGGGGGTCACGCACTCCCCGCAGACCCCGCGCCGGCACATCGCGGGCGCAGTGACCCCGGCTCGCTGCACGGCGTCGAGCAGGGTCTCGTGGGCACCGACCTCGACCGTGCGGCCGCTGCGGCGCAGCACCGCGCGGAACGGGGTGCCGGGCTCGGGCTCGCCGACGAACGCCTCGGCGTGGATGCGGGCCTCGACCCAGTGCGCGGCGCGGGCGGTCCGGGCGGTCGCGGCGATCAGGCCGGGCGGGCCGCAGGTATAGACGTGGCTGCCGAACGGTGCCGTGCCCAGCAGCCGCTCCAGCGCGGCCCGGGCCTCGACGCGGCCGGTCGCCTCGACGAGCCGGTCCCCGCAGAGTGCGCGCAGCGCGTCGCGGTGCGGGGCGGGACCGGGCCGCTGCACCGTGAGCACGGTGTACGGGTTCCCCCAGAACGCGTGCCAGCGGGCGTGGGACAGGACCGCGGTCACCCCGATCCCGCCCGCGACGAGCAGGTGGTGGCGCGCGGTGTCGACCGGCGGGAACGAGCTGCGCGGCGTCGTCGCCACGACCGCGTCACCCGGGGCGAGACCGTGCGCCCACACCGAGCCGCCACGGGAGTCCGGGCGCCGCGCGACCGAGACGTGCCAGCGGTCGGGTGCGGGGGACGGCGCGGTCAGCGAGTAGGAGTTCCAGCGGCCCGGCGCCCACTCGATGCCGATGTGGCCGCCGGGCGGCGCCGCGGGCAGTGGTCCGGTCCCCGGCGCGGCGGCGAACTCCAGGGAACGGACGTCGGGTGCAGCGTCGGTGACCGCGACGACCCGCAGGTGCACCCCGGGCCGGGTCACGGCGCCCGCTGCGGGGTGGGTGCGCCGAGGAACGCCCCGAGCCGGCGCGAGTGGTGCCCGGCGACGTGCAGCACGACCCGTCAGCCGGGACAGGCCACGGCGTCCCCGACGGCGGCGTGCACGACGACGTGCTGGTGGCAGTGTGCGCAGTGCACCGTCCGTTCCCGGGTGGCGTGGGCGACGTCGGTCGGGACCAGGACGAGCTCCTCGTCGAGGGCTCCACGGTGCAGCGCTGCGGCGCGCACGGCCTGCACGAGCGCCTCGGGCCCGGTGACCAGGATCCGGGTGCCGGTGACCAGCGTCGCGAGCTCCCGGTCGAGCAGCGTCGCGGCGTCCGCGCCGGCAGGGAGCCGGACCAGGCGGTCGGCGGGCCCGAGGTCGGGAGCGGGCGCGGAGCCGCAGACGACGACCAGGTGCGGTGACCCGCCGCGTTCGGCCGGACCGGCGTAACGCGGCACCGTGGTCCACTCCGGTGCGACGTGCACGGACGGTGCGGCCGCGCCGGTGCGCAGCGGGCGGACGGGGTCGGGCATGACGGAGAGTGATGATACGGGCGTCGCGTGAACACCACATGGCGCCCAGCGAATGCGTAGGTCGCCATTTCTGGTGAAACTGTCGCCGAGTCGGTCACGATCTCGGCGCCGGCGCGATGGACTGCGTGAAGCGCCCGCACGTCGGAGAGGGGGACGTCATGGACGGCACGCCGTACCGCCCGCGGCACGCCCTGCGTGAGACCCCGCCCACGATCGCCGTCCCGGCGCAGCGGGGCGCCCCGCGGGCCGAGGCCGTGACCCGGCCGGACTCCGTGACCCGGCCGGACACCGACGAGCCGCACAGCGCGGGTCCGTGGTGGACGACGGTCCCGGCGCCCCGGGACGGCACCGCGCACCCTGCGCCGCCCGCCCCGGCGCCCGAGCGGCCCTGGTTCACCCCGGTCCCGGTCGTCGTCGAGCCCGCGGCCGGGCCCGGCACCGACGGGAGACTGCCCGGGTTCCCGACCGCGCTGCTGCCGCGCCGCCGTCGTCCGCTGGCGGTCGGTGCGGGCCTGGCCGGCGCGATCGCGGGGATGCTCGTCGTGTTCGCGGTGGTCGTCGGCGCCGCGGGGGCGGCGGGTCGCGGGATCGAGGACGCCGCCACGGCGACGGCCGCGGTCGGCGACTGGCGCGCCGAGGGCGGCCAGGTGCACGTCACCGCGATCACCGGGGCCCTGCGCGACATCGCCCGGGCAGGGTCGGACGGCGGGATCCCGGCCCTGGTCGAGGCCTGCCGCGGCCTGCGCGACGAGGTCGCCTCCGCCCAGGCGCACCCGGCGATCCCCGACGCCGTCGCCCAGACGTACTGGCAAGGCGGGCTCGCCGCGGGCGCCGATGCCGCCCGGCACTGCATCGCGGGGCGTCACTGGGCGACCCCGGACTGCTCGGCGACGCGGCCCGGGAGCTGAACGGGATGAGCTCGCAGCTGGGCGCGGTCGCCGACCGGCTCACGCTGCTGTCCGGCGGCTGACCGGCGGGCACTCCGCGCCCGGTGCGTCCGCGCCGCCGCGACCCTCCATCGGCTTCGCGGGCCCCTTGTGGACAGTGCTCCACGACCTCCGAGAGCCCCTCCGTCCGCGACGCACGGGCGTGGCGTGTCGTTGCGGCGGGCATCGGAGCCCCTGCGCCGCTAGGGTTCCCGCCGCAGGTCAACCGGGACGAACGGAGTGGGTCATGGATTCGGGGGCGCAACCGGCCGCGCGTGCCGAGGACGGTGGGGCGCGGCGGGACCCGGCGGAGGGCGGACTGCTGAACCCGTCGCCGACGGCCGGGGCCGCGAGCCGCGGCACCGTCATCGGCAACGGGCTCACCTGGGTGGCGGCGTGGAGCCTGCGGGTCGCGCTGATCTCCCTGGGGCTGGTCATCCTCGGCTACGTCACCGGCATGCTGTGGGTCGTCGTCTGGCCGGTGGTGCTCGCGATCCTGCTGGCCACCGTCCTGCGTCCGCCCGCGGCGCTGCTCATCCGGTGGCGCTTCCCACCCGCGGCCGCCTCGGCGGTGGTGCTGCTCGTCGGCATCGCCGCGGTGACCGGCCTGTTCGTGGGCATCGCGCCGTCGATCGCCGGGCAGACCCAGCAGATCACCTCCGGCGTGATCGCGGCGCTCGGCCAGATCCAGCAGTGGATCTCCGGTCCGCCGCTGAACCTCGGTGAGAGCCAGATCGGCGACATCATCACCCAGGTCACCCAGCAGCTGCAGCAGAGCGCGACCTCCATCGCCGGCGGCGTCCTGACCGGGGTGTCCACCGTCGCGTCCGGACTGGTCTCGCTGGTGCTGGCCCTGGTGCTGACGTTCTTCTTCGTCAAGGACGGGCCGCGGTTCCTGCCGTGGCTGACTTCGATCACCGGGCGCAGCGCGGGCGGGCACATCGCCGAGGTGCTGCGCCGGATGTGGGACGTCCTCGGCGGGTTCATCCGCGTCCAGGCACTGGTGAGCCTCATCGACGCCGTGTTCATCGGCATCGGCCTGGTGCTGCTGGGGATCCCGCTGGCGCTGCCGCTGGCCGTGCTGACCTTCATCGGTGGGTTCATCCCGATCGTCGGTGCGGTCGTCGCGGGCTCGCTGGCGGTCCTCATCGCGCTGGTCACGCAGGGTTTCGGCACCGCGGTCGCGGTGGTGGTGCTGGTCGTGGCGGTGCAGCAGATCGAGGGCAACGTGTTGCAGCCCTTTCTGCAGGGCCAGAGCCTCAAGCTGCACGGCGCGGTCGTGCTGCTGGCGGTGACGGCGGGCGGCTCGCTCGCCGGGATCGCCGGCGCGTTCCTCGCGGTGCCGGTCGCGGCCGTCGTCGCGGTGCTGCTGCGCTACCTCGGCGAGCAGATCGACCTGCGGGACCGCCGCTTCTCTCGCGTCGACGACATCGCCGCCGCGGGCCCGCCGGTCGCCGCCGCCCACGACGCGGCACCCGCCGACACCTCCACGGCGGGAGACCCGGACCGGGAGACGGAGGGCGCCGGGAGCGGCCCCGGGGACGGTTCCGTGCCCGCGCCCGCCGGACTCGGCTCGTCAGGACGGCGGCTGACCGACTCGCCCGGGCAGCCGGTCGGTCCCCAGCAGCCGGTCCATCACCCGGAACCGGAGCACCACCCACATCACGGCGAACCAGCAGACCAGGGTCGGCAGCACGACCAGGACCACCGGCGGCTCCGCGCCGGTGAGCCCGACGTACGACGACAGCGCCGGGGTCCCGACCACGCCCGCGAACACCAGGGTCAGGCCCAGTACCAGCCAGGCCGGGCGACGGTCGGGCACCGGCGCCGTCCACGCCGCGAGGAACCGGTGCGGTGGCAGCAGGAACAGGATCAGGACGAACGACGCCAGCCCCACGAACGTCGACAGCCCGGTCTGCGCGCCGAGCGTCGCGGCTGCCTCGGCGAAGTCGGCGTCGGTGCCGTAGGTCAGCCCGGTGTAGCTCTGGAACTGTGCGATCACCTGCTCCGGGGTCCGCCCGCTGGTGAAGCCCTGCAGGATGCCCTGGTAGAGCAGCGTGTAGACGACCGTCCCCGCGCCCGCGGTCACCACCGAGGCCGGCACCACGAAGCGGGCGAGGTTGCCCAGCAGGTCCGGGTCCGGCTCGGACGGCGTCGCCCACAGCGTCAGGAACAGCGTCGGCACGCCGACGGTCAGCAACGTCAGCCCGACCTGGGTGGGGGAGTAGGGGAACCCGAGCCCGAGCATGGTCACGGCCATGATCACCAGGCCCTGGGTGGCGACCCGGGTGAGGAACACGTACATCGACACCGCGATGCCGTCGACGATCCGGCGTCCCTCGGTGCGGGCCGGCAGCAGCGCGGCGAACGAGTCGTCGACGAGCACGATGTCGGCGACGTCGCGGGTCACCGCCGAACCGCTGCGCATCGCGACGCCGACGTGGGCCCGTTTGAGTGCCCGCGCGTCGTTCACGCCGTCGCCGAGCATCGCGACGTGCGCACCGCCCCGGCGCAGGCTCGCGACGATCCGCTCCTTCTGCTCCGGGGCGACCCGCCCGAAGACCGTGGTCCGGGCGACGAGCGCGTCGAGCGCGGCCCGGCGGTCGGCAGTGTTGTCGGCGGAGTCGGCGGAGTCGGCAGTGTTGTCGGCGGAGTCGCTGGACTCGGTTAAGTCAGCGAGCTCCGCGACCGCCGACCCGTCGACCGGCTCGCCGACGTCGAGCCCGGCCTGCGCCGCGAGCGTGGCGACGGTGCGCGGGTCGTCGCCGGACAGCACCTTCACCGCGACCCCGTCCGCGGCGAACCGCTCCAGGGCGTCGGCGACGCCGGGACGCAGCTCGTCCGACAGCGCCACCAGCGCCACCGGGACCAGGTCGGGCAGGGCGGGACGGCCGTCGTCGCCGCGCAGCCCGGCAGCCGGCCGCGCGGACCGGGCCAGCAGCAGCACCCGCAGCCCGGCGGCGGCGCGTGCCGCCACCCGGTCGGCGACGGCGTCCGGGTCGCCCAGGTGCGGGGCGAGCACGTCCGGGGCGCCGAGCACGAACGCCTCGCCGTCGGTGGTGACCTGCCCGGACCAGCGCAGCGACGAGGTGAACGGGACCTCGTCGCGCAGCTCGGACGGGGCGCCGGGCAGCGCGGCGGCGAGTGCGGCGGTGGTGGGGTTCGGGTCGGTCACCGAGGCCGCGAAGCGGGCGAGCACGGGGCCCGGCTCGGTCCCGTCGAGCGGGTCGACACGGTCCAGGCGCAGCGCGCCGGTGGTCAGGGTGCCGGTCTTGTCGGTGCAGACGACGTCGACGTGGGTGACCGCCTCCACCGCGTTGACCCGCTGGACCAGGGCGCCGCGCCCGGCGAGCCGGGCCGCACCCCGGGTGTAGGCGACGGCGATGAGGAAGAACAGGCCGTAGGGGACCAGCCCGGACAGCACCGCGGTGATCTGCACGACCCGCAGCAGCGAGAACCCCTCCAGGAACGCCTGGGCCAGGATCGCGCCGCTCATCAGGACGACCAGCACCATCGTCAGCCGTACGACGAAGTCGATGCGCCGCTGCAGCGGTGTCGCCTCGGTGGTGTCCGCGCGGGCCTGCAGCGTCAGCCGGCCGGCGTAACTGTCGACGCCGACGGCGGTCGCGCGCTGGCGAGCGGTCCCGGCGACGCAGTGGCTGCCCGAGCGCAGCAGGTCGCCGGGATCCTTGACGACCGGGTCGGACTCGCCGGTGAGCAGCGACTCGTCGGCCTCGGCCCGCCCGGTCAGCACCGGCCCGTCGACGACGACCTGCTCGCCCGCCCGCACCACCAGCACGTCCCCGACGACGACGTCGGCGGCCGGGACCCGCTGCTCGGCACCGTCGCGCACGACGGTGACCTCCGCGGCGTCGAGCAGCTGCAGCCGGTCCAGCTTCCGCTTGGCGCGCATCTCCTGCACCGCCCCGACGACGGCGTTGACCAGGCCGAGCCCCACGCTGGTCAGGGCGTCGCCGTAGCGACCCAGCACCAACAGGGCCAGCCCGATCGCGAACAGGATCGTGTTGTAGAAGGAGAAGACGTTGGTGCGCAGGATCCGCCCGTAGCCGCGTGTCCCGGCGCTCACCGGCGCGTTCGTCCTACCCGCGCGGCGCGCCGCCGCGACCTGCGCCGCGGTCAGCCCGTCGTCGGGCGCCGTCTGGACGGTCCCGGTCGTCACACCGTCCCCTCTCCGCCGTCGATCCCCGTGCGGCGATCGTGGCAGGCCGGGATGTGTGCCGGCTGTGCGCGAGCTGAGCGCTCACCAGCGCTGCAGACCCCCGCGCTTGACGAGCTGGGCGGCGATCACGTTGCGCTGGATCTCGTTGGTGCCCTCCCCGACGATCATCAGCGGGGCGTCGCGGAAGTACCGCTCGACGTCGAACTCGGTGGAGTAGCCGTAGCCGCCGTGGATGCGCACCGCGTCGAGGGCGACCTCCATGGCGGTCTCGGAGGCGAACAGCTTCGCCATGCCGGCCTCCATGTCGCACCGCTGCCCGGACTCGTACTTCCGGGCGGCGTGCAGGATCAGGGTCCGCGCAGCGGTGATCTTCGTGGCCATGTCGGCGAGGTGGTTGCCGACCGACTGGTGCTGCCAGATCGGCTTGCCGAACGACTCCCGCTCCTGGGCGTAGGCCAGGGAGTCGGCCAGAGCGGCGTCGGCGACGCCGAGTGCGCGCGCGGCGACCTGGATCCGGCCGGTCTCCAGGCCCTTCATCATCTGGGCGAAGCCGTGTCCCGGCTCTCCGCCGAGCACCGCGTCGGCGGGGACGGCCATGTCGGTGAAGGACAGCTCGCAGGACTCGACCCCCTTGTAGCCGAGCTTGGGCAGGTCCCGGGACACGGTCAGGCCGGGGCCGTGCTCGACGAGCAGCACCGAGATGCCGCGGTGGCGCGGTTCGGCGGTCGGGTCGGTCTTGCACAGCAGCGCGATCAGTCCCGAGCGCCGCGAGTTGGTGATCCAGGTCTTGGCGCCGTTCACCACCCACCCGTCGTCCGTGCGACGGGCGTGGGTCGTCATCGCCTGCAGGTCCGAGCCGCCACCGGGCTCGGTCAGCGCCATCGTCGCGCGCAGCTCACCGGTGGCCATCCGCGGCAGGTACCGGTCCTGCTGCTCCCGGGTGCCGAAGGCGACCAGCAGCTTCGCGACGACGGTGTGCCCGCCCATCGCGCCGGCCAGGCTCATCCAGCCGCGGGCCAGCTCGGCCGTGACCAGGGCGTAGCAGGGCATCGAGACCGGCGCCTCGCCCCACGGCTCGGGGACCGCGAGCCCGAAGATCCCGAGCTCCTTCATCTGCTCGATGAGCCCCTCGGGATAGGTGTTCGCGTGCTCCAGCTCCCGCACCACCGGGCGGACGTCCCGGTCGACGAAGTCGCGCACCGTCTCCACGACCGCCCGCTCCTCGGTGCTCAACCCCGTGTCCGACCCGGCGCTCTGCCCGTCCATGCGACCGAGCATCGGTCATCGACCGGGGACCCCGCGAGCCGGGGTGACCGGTCGTGTGCGACGGAACATCCGCGGCGGTGGGACCGTTGTAGGTTCCGAGACCCGACACAGGGAGGTTCATCCCCATGACCGAGACCGCGATCCTCGCCGGTGGCTGCTTCTGGGGCGTCCAGGAGCTGCTGCGCGCGCGTCCGGGCGTCGTCTCCACCCGGGTCGGCTACTCCGGCGATCCGAACACCCCGAACGCCACCTACCGGCGCCACGGTGACCACGCCGAGGCCGTCGAGATCGTCTTCGACCCGGAGCGGATCTCCTACCGCGAGATCCTGGAGTTCTTCTTCCAGATCCACGACCCGTCGACGAAGGACCGCCAGGGCAACGACATCGGCCGCAGCTACCGCTCCGCGATCTTCTACACCACCGAGGAGCAGCGGGCCGTCGCCCTGGACACGATCGCCGACGTCGACGCGTCCGGGCTCTGGCCGGGCCGCGCGACCACCGACGTGGAGCCGGCCGGCGACTTCTGGGAGGCCGAACCGGAGCACCAGGACTACCTGCAGAAGTTCCCCTACGGCTACACCTGCCACTTCCCGCGCCCGAACTGGGTGCTGCCGCGGCGGACGGCCAGCACGGGCTGAGGCCCTCCGTTCCCAGCACGTACGGACCGGCCCGCGACCACGCATCGCGGGCCGGTCCCGTGTGCGCCGGGCGGCCTCGCTCTGGTCGCTCAGAGGTGGCTGCGGGCCTCGGCGCGGTGCCGGCGCTCCACCGACCCGTTCACGACCTGCACCTTGTCCCCGACCTGCAGGGTCTCGAAGAACCGCCGGGCGTCGCGGGTGCGGAGCTTCACGCAGCCCGCGGACTCGCGGCTGAGGTCCCCGCCGTGGAAGGCGATCCCGCCGTCGGCGAAGAACACCGACCACGGCATCCGCGCCGGACGGCCGTCCGGGCCCGGGTACTCGCCGCTGCGGTGGTCGGCCTCCTTGCGGTACACCCGGAACGAGTGCCCGACCGGGGTGGCCTTCCCCTCGCCGCCGGTGGTGACCGGGAACGGGCCGCCGGTGACCCTGCCGTCGCGGACCAGCCACGCCTGCCGCGTCTCGAGGTCCACGCAGGCGCGCACCGACGCCGAGCACGGTGTACCCGGGGCCGCGGGTTCGGCGTGCGCCTGCTGCGCGACCCGGCTCTGCTCCGGGTCGGCGGTGGCGATCGCGGTCCCACCCAGCCCCACCCCGGCCACGAGCACGAGACCGATCACCAGCACACCGCGACGGCGACGGAGCCGCTCGGTCCGGGACATGCCCACCTCCCACGCCACAGATCACCCACCCGGGTGACAACAGGGCAGACGCCCGTCCGGATGTCGCGGTTGCGCGGGAGCGTCCCGCGGCGGCGAGTGGGCAGCGGTGCACGGCGAACGGGTGGGCGGCGGGCCCGGCGGCGGACCGATGGCCGGTCGACCGCCGGGGTACGGGAGCGGACCGTACGGCGTCCGGGGGCGTGATCTCCGTCCCGACGGGATGTCACGGCGCGATAACGGGGGTAGGTCTCGGTGATCGCCTCCTCACCCGCGGTGGTGGGGACGCCCCCGTCGTGACCGACCCCAGGAGGAACGATGCGCGCAGCCGACCGTCCGGGCTCCGAGCCGGGACCTGCCGACCGGCTCCGTCGTCGGGCGTCCCGTCGCGAGGACCTGCTCGCGGTGCTGTGCGGGCTGCTCGCCGCCTGCGGGCTCGCCGTGGCGTGGCTCGCCGGTGCCGCAGCCCACGGGACGGTGCTCGAACGCGGGGCTGTCGAGGCCCGGCAGCGCGTGCCGGTCGAGGCGACGGTCACCGCGCGGGCGAACGCGGTCGGGGACCTGCAGACCGGGCAGCAGTCGCTCACGCTGAGCTGGACCGGGCCGGACGGCGTGGCGCACTCCGGGGGCAGCTCGCTGCCCGGCATCTACGACGTCGGCGACCGGGTGTCGGCCTGGGTCGGTGCCGACGGCAGGCTGGCGCCGCCGCCGTCGACCCCGGCCGACGCCGTCACGGTCGCCGTCGCGGCCGGGTTCCTCACCGCCGCCGGGTGGGCCGGCGGGGTACTGGTGCTCGGGCGGCTGGCCTTCGCCTGGAACGGGCGCACGTTCGCCCGCGCCTGGGCGGAGGACTGGGCCGCCGTCGAGCCCGAGTGGTCGGGCCGCCGCACCCCCTGAGCCGGGCGACGAGTCAGAACATCAGCCGCCGTACCCGCTCGGGGTGGATCACCAGCCGCACCTGGTCCTCGGCGAGGATCGCCGCGAGGTCCGCGGCCCGCGTGGGGTCGTCGAGGTCCCAGTAGCGCTGCGCCAGACGCTGCGCCAGCGCGTGCGCCCCGTCGGTCTCGACGGTCGTGCCGCCCTCGACCGCGATCCAACGCTCCCGCTCCCCGACCGGAGCGGCGACGACGAGCGAGGCCCGCGGGTCCTTCCGCCTGCGCCGGATGTGCAGCGACTCCGGTCCGGTGAACAGCTGCACCGTGCCGTCGTCGGTCGCCTCGAACCAGACCGGCCGGGGCTGCGGCGGTACCGGGCCGCCCGCGACACTGAGAGCGTGTTTGGAAATTCTAGTGGGTTGAGGGTGTCGTGTGTTTCTGCTGGCGGGTGGCGGGGTATCCACGGGCGATGCGGCGGGTGATGGTGTTGATCGCGGCCCAGCGGATCATGGCTTCGGATGTGGTGGGGTGGCGTTCGTAGTCTCGGGCCAGGCGTCGGTGTGCGGTGAGCCAGGCCAGGGTCCGTTCGACCACCCACCTTCGTGGGAGGACGGTGAATCCGCGCTGCTCGGGTGGCTTGCGGATGATCTCGATCGTTGTCTGCAGGATCGTGGCGGCCCAGTCGAGCAGTCGCCCGGCGAAGCCGGCGTCGGCGTAGACGAACCGCACCCTGGTGCGCAGGTAGAGGTTGAGCAGGATCGGCTTGGCGCCGTCGCGGTCCTGTACCGAGGCCGAGCACACCATCGTGGTCAGCAGCAGACCGAGGGTGTCGGTCACGATGAACCGTTTCCGTCCGCCTGTCTTCTTCCCGGCGTCGTAGCCGCGGGAGTCCTGGCCGACGGTGTCGGCGCCCTTGACCGACTGGGAATCGATGATCCCCGCACTCGGCTCCGGATCACGGCCCTCGGCGATACGTAACTGCCCCCGCACGACCGGGAGGATCTTCTCGGTGACCTTCTGCTGTTCCCACTGGTTGAAGTACCAGTAGACGGTCTGCCAGGGCGGGAAGTCCACCGGCAACGCCCGCCAGGCACACCCGGTCCGCACGACATACAAGATCGCGTCCAGCACGTCCCGACGAGCATGAGCAACAGGCCGCCCCCGCCGCGCGAGCGGCGGTAACAACGGCTCGATCACCACCCACTGGGCATCACTGGTGTCCGAGGGGTACCGGCGCGGTCGTTCCTGCATGCCGACCACGATGGAGCACCCCAGCCGTGTCGACCATCCCGACACACCCACCATTTCCAAACACGCTCTGAGGTGCATGCCCGCATTGTGTCCGGTCCCGGGTTTCGACGGGATGTCCGGGAGGTTCCGAACGGTGTCCCGCCGGTGTCCCGATGTCCGGGTCGACTGTCGGAACCTACGAAAGCCCAGCGGCGAGCGGCCCGGGGTTCGTCGGGGACGGCGGTGCCGGGGGGTCCCGGCCCGGGCGCATGGTGATGCAGGTCGCAATCCGGCCCCTCTGCGCGCCCTGCCCCGTCATCCCCCTCCGGCTCTCATCGAGGTCACCGATGCGCCTGCGCCGATCCACCAGCGCCACCGCCGATCCCGCCCGTCCCGTCCACCCGGTCGACCGGGTGCCGCCCGCCGGACGGCTCGCCGTCTACGGCATGCAGCACGTGTTGGCGTTCTACGCCGGCGCCGTCGTCGTGCCGATCCTGCTCGCCAACGCCATCGGGCTCGACGAGCGCCAGCTCATCCACCTGATCAACGCCGACCTGTTCACCTGCGGCATCGCCTCGATCCTGCAGTCGGTCGGGATCGGCCGGATCGGGGTGCGGCTGCCGCTGCTGCAGGGCGTCACGTTCACCGCGGTCTCCCCGATGATCGCGATCGGGCTCGCCGCGGGGGGCGGGACGCAGGGGCTGACCACCATCTACGGCGCGGTGATCGTCGCCGGGCTGGTCACCTTCTTCGCCGCGCCCTACTTCGCGCGGCTGCTGCGCTTCTTCCCACCGGTCGTCACCGGCACGGTGATCACCGTGATCGGGCTGGCGCTGCTGCCGGTCGCCGCGACCGACGCGGTCGGCGGCTCGAACGCCCCCGACCCCGGCAACCCGCTCTACCTCGGGCTCGCCCTCGGGACGCTGGCGGTGATCGTGCTGATCCAGCGGCTGTTCCGTGGGTTCCTCGCGACGGTCGCCGTGCTGGCCGGGCTCGTGCTCGGCACGCTCGCCGCGGTGCCGTTCGGTCTGGTCGACCTGTCCGCGGTGGGGGAGTCGGACTGGGTCGGGGTCACCACGCCGTTCCACTTCGGCTGGCCGCAGTTCTCGATCGCCGCGATCCTGTCGATGATCGTCGTCATGATGATCACCGCGGTCGAGACGACCGGTGACGTGATCGCCACCGGCGAGATCGTGGACAAGAAGGTCGGGCCGGACGACGTCGCCCGCGCCCTGCGCGCCGACGGCGCCGCCACCACCCTGGGCGGTGTCCTCAACTCCTTCCCCTACACCTGCTTCGCCGAGAACGTCGGCCTCGTCCGTCTCACCCGGGTCTCCAGCCGCTGGGTGGTGGCCGCCGCGGGCGGTTTCATGATCCTCATCGGGCTGGTGCCGAAGGCCGGGGCGCTGGTCGCGGCCGTGCCGCACCCGGTGCTGGGCGGTGCGGCGCTGGCGATGTTCGCGACCGTCGCCGTCGTCGGGATCCAGACGCTGTCGCGGGTCGACTTCCGCGACCACCGCAACGTCGTCGTGGTCGGGTCCGGTCTCGGGGTCGCGCTGTTCGTGACCGTGCAGCCGGACGTGGCGCAGGCCCTGCCGGAGTGGGCGGGCATCGTGCTCGGCTCCGGGATCACCGCGGGCAGCGTGGTCGCGATCGGGCTCAACCTGCTCTTCTTCCACACCGGGCGCCGCCGCGACATCGCACCCGCGACGCCCGGCGGGGACACGGTGACCTTCGACCGGCTCGCCTCGGCCGACGCCGGCGAGTTCTCCGCGGTGCTCGGGCGGCTGTTCGAGGGCCCGACCGCGGTGCCCGCCCGGGTGCACGCCCGCGGCCCCTTCGCCGACGTCACCGCGCTGCGCGCCGCGGTGCAGGACGAGCTGTTCGCCGCGCCGCCCGAGGAGCAGCGGGCGCTGATGGGCCACTACCCCGACCTCGGGGGGCTCGCCGGCGCGGGCGGCTCCGGCGCCCCGGCCCCCCGCCGCCCCGACGGCGTCGGCCCGGTCGGTGGTCCCGTCGGTGGCACCGCCGCGGCGGCGCTGCGTGACCGGGCCGGGCTGGCCCTGCTCGGCAACGACGACCGCGCCGAGCTCTGCGCCGTGGCGTCGGCCTACCGGGAGCGCTTCGGGTTCCCGCTGATCGTCTGTCTGCGCGACGCGGGGGACCCCGCACGTTGCTCGCCACCGCGCGGCGGAGGCTGGAGCACCCGCCCCCGCGCAGGAGCACGCGACGGCCCTGGTGGAGATCGCCAAGGTCGCGGGCGCCGGTTCGACGACCTGGTGTCCGGCTGACCCGGTGACGGGCGCAGGGCCCGGCGGCCGGCGCGGGAGGTCCGCGCCGGCCGCTGCGGGTGTCCCGGGGCCGGTACGGTGGGCGGCGTGGACCTCGGGATCGGACGGCGCGCGCGGGCGGGGGCGGCCCTGCTGGTCGCGTCGCTGCTCCTGCTCGTGCCGGTCCTGCTGCCCGCCGAGGTCGAGACCGGGCTCGTCGGCGCCGTGGTCGCGCTCGCCGTCCTCGTGTGGGCCGGGCACCGCGAGCTCGGCGCGATCCACCTCGTCGCCACTGCCGCGACCACCCCGGTCCGTGAGGCCCGCCGGGTCCGCACCGGGCCGGGATCGTCCGCCAGACCGATCCCGACGCGGCGGGCGTCCCGGCCGCGCGCTCCGGGACCGCTCCACCCGGAGCAGGTTCCCGGCGTCGTCGCGGCCGCCTGACGCGCGCGGTCCGCGCGCCGGTGCGGTGTGCGCACCGGCCCGTCGTCGTCCCTGCTCCGGGACCCGTCCCGCCCCTCGGACGTCCCTGGAGTGAGAAGTGCTCGACTTCCTGTACTACCCCGTCTCCTTCGTCATGCGCCTGTGGCACGAGCTGTTCGGCGCCCTGTTCGGACCGGCCACCGGGCTGTCCTGGGCGCTGTCCGTGGTGTTCCTCGTGCTCACCGTCCGGGCGCTGCTGGTGCGCTCGGCCTGGACCCGGATGCGCGCCGCCCGGATCGGTCGCGCACTGGCCCCGCAGGTCGCCCGGCTCCGCGAACGCCACCGCGGCGACGCCCGGGCACTGGCCGAGGCGACCGCCGCGCTGCACCGCACGCACGGCTCGTCGCCGGTCGCCGGGCTCGGGGTGGTGTTCCTGCAGATCCCGGTGTTCGTCGCGCTGCTGCACGTGCTGCGCTCGTTCAACCGGCCCGGCCTGACCTTCGAACAGAACGCCGCGCTCGCCAACTACGCCTTCCCGCCCGACCAGGTCGCCTCGTTCCTGCAGGCCCGGCTGTTCGGGGCGCCGCTGTCGGCGTGGCTGCGGATGCCCGCCGAGCAGCTCGCCGCGTTCGGGGGGACCCCCGTCGACGGGGCGGCGGTCGCCGCCGTCGTGGTGGTGCTGGCCGTGCTCGCCGCGGTCTGCACCCACCTCAGCATGCGCTACGCCCGGGTCGACCGGGTGCCGTGCCGCAGGGCACAACCCGGATCCTCGCGGCCCTGCCCTGGATCGCGCCGGTCGGTGTCCTCGCCGGTGGGCTGCTCTACCCGGCGCCGGTCGCGCTGCTGCTCTACTGGATGACCGGCAGCGTCGCGACCCTGGTCCAGCAGCTCGTGCTCACCCGGCTGCTCGACCGCAGGCCACCGGTCGTCGTCGCCCCGCCGGCGCCGGAACGCAGCCGGGCGCCACGGCCGTGCGCCAAGCCGGTGCGCGCCGCCGCGCCGCCGGCGCCCGCCGCCGGGCCGCCGTCACCGAGAGCGCAGCGCCAGGTAGAGGTCGACGCGGTCGGTGAACGAGGACGGGTCCCGCCCGGTCAGCTCCGCCACCCGGCCGATCCGGTACCGGACGGTGTTGACGTGCAGGTGCAGCCGGGCCGCGGTCCGGTTCCAGGACCCGGACTCGTCGAGGAACACCTCCAGGGTCTCCACCAGCCCGGTGCCCGACCGCGCGTCGTGGTCGAGCACCGGGCCGAGGACCTGGGCGGCGAAGCCGCGCCGGACGTCGTCGGGGACCCCGGCCAGCAGCGCCACGTGCGAGGTGATCTCCCCGGCCCGCACCGAGGTCACCGGGCCGACCCGGGACGCCGCCAGTCCCGCGGCGTGCCCGGCCTCGGCGAGCGCACCCGACAGCGCCTCCGCCGTCGACGGCCGCGACACCCCGGCCGACAGCCGTCCGCCCGCCAGACCGGGGCCGAGCCGGTGCACCGCGCCCAGCACCACCTCGACCGGGTCCGGGGTGTCCGCACGCCCGGGCACCGCGACGACGGCGACCGCGTCGCCACCCAGCACCCCGACCGCGGCCGGGCCGGTGCCGACCAGCGCGTCGAGCAGCACGGTGTGCGCGGTGTCGGCCGGGTCCGCGACGCCCGAGGCACGCAGCACGACCACGGCGAGGGTCCCGTCCGGTTCCACCCCGGCCTGGCGCAGCCGCACCCGGGTCTCCGGCCGGTCGCCGGTGTCGGCGGCGATCCGGGCCAGTGCGTCGTCGGCGATCGGGCGAGCCACCGCCGTGCCCTCGCGGCGCCGGGACCGGTCCAGCGCGGCGATGGCGGCCAGCTCCCCGACGGCGTCGACGGCCTCGGTGCCCGCCTGTGCGGTGCCCGGCGGCAGCTGCGCGGCGACCAGCCAGCCGGTGGCCCGTGCCGTTCCCGGTGCCGCGGGACCACCAGGTGCGCGGCATCCTCCCGCCCGGCCGGGACGGTCACCGGCAGCCGGCCCGCGGTGAGGAACCCGGCGACGACGTCGTCGCGCTCGGCGTCGGGCAGGGCCGGCCCGGCCAGGAGGCCGCCCGCGGCGGTGAGCACCCGGCAGACCAGGCCGGTGCCCGCCGAGACCGACCCGGCCAGCTCGGCCAGCTCCGCGCCGCCGGCGAACGCGGCGAGCAGCCGCCGGTGCCGGCCCAGGGTGTGGGCGAGCCGGTCCCCGCGGGCCGCGGACAGCGCCCCGATCACCACCTCGGTCACGGCGCCGAACGACACGTCCACCGGGACCGCGATGAGGACGAGGTCGTGGCGGCGGCAGGCGTCGACGACGTCGGCCGGGATGTCGCCGAACACGGCCTCGCCGGCCACCAGCGCCGCCGCCCCGGACCGGGCGACGGCCGCGACGAACCGCTCCGAGTCCGCGGGTGTCCGTCGCCACACCAGCCCGGACACCACCAGCTCGCCGCCGCCCAGGTAACGCGACGGGTCGGGCAGGTCGGTCGGGTACACCCAGCGCACGGACCGGTCCAGATCGGCCGCCGAGCCGTGCAGGACCCGCAGCCGCAGCTCCGGTCGCGCGACCAGCTCCGAGAGCAGCATGGGAGGAACCTACAACTCGGTGCACCCGCTGGGACCCCGATTCGTCACAGTGGTGCCTTCTCCTGGTGACCGTCACACGGTGCACTGGGGTCCATGCAGCAGCCGAACGCCGGGCGGGCCGCCAGCCGGGTCGCCACCGGATCGCCATCGAGGGTGCCCACGTCGTCACCGTCAGCGGGGAGGAGATCCCCGGCGGGCACGTCGTCGTCGAGGGGGAACGGATCGCCGCCGTCGGGCCCGGCCCTGCCCCGGCGGGGTCCTACGACCGCAGGGTGGACGCCCGCGGCTGCCTGCTCACTCCGGGGCTGGTCAACACCCACCACCACCTCTACCAGTGGGTGACCCGTGGACTCGCCGTCGACCACACGCTGTTCGAGTGGCTGACCACGCTCTACCCGGTGTGGGCCGGCATCGACGAGCACGCCGTGCACACCGGCGCCACCGGGGCGCTGTCGGCGCTCGCGTTGTCGGGATGCACGACCACCACCGACCACCACTACGTCTTCCCCCGGGAGGGCGGCGACGTGCTCGGCGCCGAGATCCGGGCCGCCCAGCAGGTGGGGCTGCGGTTCCACCCGACCCGCGGGTCGATGGACCTGGGGCGCAGCGCGGGCGGGCTGCCGCCGGACCACGTCGTCTCCGACCGCGACGAGATCCTCGCCGCCTCCGCCGACGCCGTCGCCCGCTGGCACGACCCGTCACCGGGGTCGATGCTGCGGATCGCGCTGGCCCCCTGCTCGCCGTTCTCGGTGACACCGGAGCTGATGCGGGAGTCCGCGACGCTGGCCCGCGAGCTCGGCGTGCGGCTGCACACCCACCTCGCCGAGACCGACGACGAGGAGGCGTACTGCCGGGAGCGCTTCGGTGCCACCCCCACCGAGTACGTCGCCGACCTGGGCTGGACCGGGCCCGACGTGTGGTTCGCCCACACCGTGCACCTCGACGACGAGGCGGTGAAGTCCATCGGCGCCACCGGCACCGGCGTCGCGCACTGCCCCACCTCCAACGGCCGTCTCGGCGCCGGCATCGCGCGGGTCCGCGATCTCGTCGACGCCGGCGCCCGGGTCGGGATCGGCGTGGACGGCGCCGCCTCCAACGAGGGCACCCACCTGCTGGAGGACGTCAAGCACGCCGTCCTGTTCGCCCGCGCCGCGGGCGGCCCCCGCGCCCTGTCGGTGCGCGAGGCCCTGGAGCTCGGCACGCTCGGCGGCGCCCGGGTGCTCGGTCGCGAGGACGAGATCGGGTCGATCGAGACCGGGAAGCTCGCCGACCTCGCGCTGTGGCGCCTCGACGGGTTCCGGCACCGCGACGTCGCCGACCCGGTCGCCGCCCTCGTCCTGGGCACCCCGCCGCCGCTGGAGCTGCTGCTGGTGCACGGCCGCCCGGTCGTGGAGAAGGACACGGTCCTCACCGTCGACACCGACGCCGTCGCCGCCGAGTGCGCCGCGGTGCACCGCGACCTCGTCTCGCGGGCCGGGTGAGCGGATGGATCTGCACACCGTCACCGGGTTCCGGCGCGCCCGCGAGCGCGCCGACCTGGCGCTGGCGCCGGGGGAACGGATCCTCGCCGGCGGGACCTGGCTGTTCTCCGAGCCGCAGCCCGGCGTCACCGGCCTGGTCGACCTGACCACGATGGGCTGGGAGCCCCTGGAGCCGCTGCCCGACGGCGGCCTGTCGGTGGCGGCGACCTGCCCGATCGCCGACCTCGCCGGGTACGGGGAGCGCACCGGGCCCCGCTGTTCGCCCAGTGCGCGCACGCCCTGCTGGCGTCGTGGAAGATCTGGCACACCGCGACCGTCGGCGGGAACGTGTGCCGTGCCTACGCCGCCGCCGGGATGGTCGCGCTCGCCGCGCCGCTCGACGGCGTCGCCGTCGTCTGGACCCCCGACGGCGACGAGCACCGGGTCCCGGTCGCGACGCTCGTCACCGGGAACGGCACCACCGCGCTGCGCCCCGGCGAGGTCCTGCGCGCGGTCGAGCTGCCCGGTGCCGCACTGCGCGCCCGCACCGCCTTCCGCAAGATCGCACTCGCCGAGCTCGGCCGCTCCGGCGCCGTGCTCACCGGGCGGGTCGACACCGCGCGCCGACGGCGGCGCGGCCACGTTCGTGATCACCGCCGCGACCGAGGCACCCACCGTCCTGCGCTACCCGGCCGGTGTGCCCGACGCGGACCGGCTGCGCGCCGACGTCGACGCCGTCGACGGCTGGTACACCGACCCGCTCGGTTCCGCGGACTGGCGCCACGGGGTCAGTGCGGTGCTGCTGGAGCAGATCCGGGAGGAGCTGTCGTGAAGCTGCACATCAACGACACCGAGCTGGAGGCCGAGCCCGCCCCGGGCAGTGCACCCGCACGTTCCTGCGCGAGCACGGGCACCTGGAGGTGCGCAAGGGCTGCGACGCCGGGGACTGCGGTGCCTGCACCGTCCTGCTCGACGACCGGCCCGTGCACTCCTGCCTGATCCCCGCCCAGCGTCTCGACGGCGCGCGGGTCACCACCGTCGCCGGGCTGGCCGGGCCGGACGGGGAGCTGCACCCGGTGCAGCAGGCGTTCGTGGAGAAGTTCGGCTACCAGTGCGGGTTCTGCACGGCCGGGCAGATCGTCACCGCGTCCGCCCTGACCGCCGAGGACCTCGACGACCTGCCGCGGCGGATGAAGGGCAACCTGTGCCGCTGCACCGGCTACCGCAGCATCCGGGAGGCGATCGAGACCGGCGTCCGTCGTGGGTGCGCCGTCGACGGTCCCCGCGCCGCGGAGGGCACGGTCGGCTGCTCGGCCCGGCCCCCGGCGGCCGAGCGCATCGTCACCGGTGCCGAGCCGTTCACCTTCGACGTCGACCTCACCGGTGCCCTGCACCTGCGGATCCTCGGCTCCCCGCACGCCCACGCCCGGATCCGGTCGATCGACGCCACCGCCGCACGGGCCGCGCCGGGCGTCGCGCTGGTGCTGACCCACCACGACGTGCCGGACCTGCGGTACTCCACCGCCCGGCACGAGCACCGCACCGACGACCCCGACGACACCCGGATGCTCGACGACGTCGTCCGGCACGTCGGGCAGCGGGTCGCGGCCGTCGTCGCCGAGACCCCGGCGCAGGCGGAGGCCGCCTGCGCCCTGATCGCCGTCGACTACGAGGTGCTGCCCGCCGTGCTGGACCCGGAGGCGGCCCGCCTGCCCGGCGCGCCGCTGGTGCACCCGGACCGGACCCCGGCCGACCGCGTCGACGAGGCGTCCCGCAACGTCGTGCTGGCCCTGCACGGCGGACACGGCGGTGACGTCGACGCCGCGCTCGCCGGGTCCGCGCACACCGTCACCGGCACCTGGCGCACCAGCCGCGTCTCCCACGCCCAGCTCGAGTGCCACGGGGCCATCGGCTCCCTCGACGGCGACGGGCGGCTCGTCGTCCGCGCGGGGACCCAGGTCCCGTTCCTCACCCGCGCCGAGCTCGCCCGCGTGCTCGACCTCGACCCCGACCGGGTCCGGGTGCACACCGCGCGGGTCGGCGGCGGGTTCGGCGGCAAGCAGGAGATGTTCGCCGAGGACCTCGTCGGGCTCGCGGTGCTGCGGACCGGGCGCACCGTCGTCCACGAGTTCACCCGGACCGAGGAGTTCACCCGCACCGCACTGCGCCACCCGATGCGGGTCGCGGTCACCCTCGGCGCCGACGACGACGGCCGGCTCACCGCGATGAAGCTCGACGTCCTGTCCGACACCGGCGCCTACGGCAACCACTCCCGCGGGGTGCTGTTCCATGGCGTCGCCGAGTCGGTCAGCGTCTACAACTGCCCCGTGAAGCACCTCGACGCCGAGGTCGTCTACACGAACAACGTCCCCAGCGGCGCGTTCCGCGGCTACGGCCTGGGCCAGGTGATGTTCGCCGTCGAGTCCGCGATGGACGAGCTGGCGATCGTCACCGGCCTCGACCCGTTCGACCTGCGGCGGCGCAACATGGTCCGCGCCGGGGACCCGCTGCACGTCGCCCACCACGGCGATCCCGAGCACGACCTGCACTGGACCAGCTACGGCATGGACCAGTGCCTCGACCTCGTGCAGGACGCACTGGCCGACGGCAGCGGCGACCCCGTGCCGGAGGGCCCGACGTGGCGCGTCGGCGAGGGCACCGCCCTGGGCATGATGACGACGATGGCCCCGTTCGGGCACGCCGCCACCACCACGGTGACCCTGCTGCCCGGCGGGCGCTACCGGCTCGGTGCCGGCACCGTCGAGTTCGGCAACGGCACCACGACCACCCATCGCCAGGTCGTCGCGACCGTGCTGGGGACGACCGCGGACCGGGTCGACGCCCACCACGGCGACACCGACGCCTGCGGCTACGACACCGGGGCGTTCGCCTCGGCGGGCACCACCGTCGCGGGCAAGGCCCTGCACGCCGCGGCCACCGCGCTGCGGGCCCGCATCCTCGCGGTGACCGGCGGCGGAGAGCTGCACGCCGACGGCGTCACGACCCCCGACGGCGAGTGGTCCCTCGACGAGGTGCTGGCCGCCGCGTCGTCGCCGGGGGGACTGCCCGCGACGGGGGAGGAGCCCGGCACCGCGCGGGCGATCACCGCGAACTGCCACGGCGTGCGGGTCGCGGTGGACACCGCCACCGGCGAGGTCCGGGTGCTGCGCTCGGTGCAGGCCGTCGACGCCGGCACCGTCCTGAACCCCGAGCAGCTGCGCGGGCAGGTGGAGGGCGGTGCCGCGATGGGGCTGGGCAGCGCGCTCTACGAGGAGGTGTACGTCGGGGAGTCCGGGGAGATCCTCAACCCGGTGTTCCGCACGTACCGGGTGCCGCAGATGGCCGACGTCCCGGTCACCGAGGTGCGCTACGCCCGGACCCACGACGCGCTGGGCACCTACGGCGCGAAGTCGATGAGCGAGGCGCCCTACAACCCGGTGGCGCCCGCGGTCGCGAACGCGATCCGCCGGGCGCTGGGGGTGCGGCCGTACCACCAGCCGTTCAGCCGCGACCGGGTGTGGCGGCTGGCGACCGGTGGCACGGCGCCGTGAGCTGCGTGGTCAGCCGCGGCGGCGGGCGTGCTCCAGCAGCGCGGTCGCGGTGCGCCTGCCCAGCTCGTTCGCGGCCAGGGGGCTGTCACCGGTGATGACGTTGCGGTCGGTGGTGCAGCGGCCGGTCATGTCGTCGTTGACCACGCGGACGCCCTCGTCCTGGAGTGCCTTGCCGAGCAGCCACGGCATCTCGCCGGGCAGGTAGCCGATGTCGATGTTGGCGCCGGCGTCCAGTGCGTCGGGGAACACGCACATCTCGTAGCCCTCGAAGACCGACCGGCCGCGGCCGATGCGGGTGGAGAGGAACGCCGCGGGCCCGTGGCACAGCGACACCACGAGCCGGTCGGTGCGCATGGCCCACTCCAGGGTGTCGCGGACGTCGGTGGAGAACGGCAGCCCGGACAGCGCACCGTGCCCTCCCGGGACGAACACCGCCAGGTAGTCCGAGTCCTCGCCCAGCTCGCGGTCGACGACCTCGGCCAGCGACTTCGGGGCCCGCCACTGCGCGAGCAGCTTCTCGCGGGCGCTGGCGACCGCCTCGTCCTCGCCGGGGTAGGCCCACCACTCGAACTTCGCCGGGTTGCCGGTGAGCGTCGCGATCTCGACGCCGAACCCGGCCTCCAGCACGTGGTGCAGGGGGAGCAGGGTCTCCACCGGGTGGTTGCCGGTGGAGAAGAAGGTGCCGTTGCCCATGCGCAGGTAGCGCTCGTCGGTGGCCAGGACGAGTACCTTCCAGCGGCCGCCGGACCAGGCGCGCCGCTCGGTGGCGAGACCGTCGAAGTCCGTCCTCGGCGCGGTGTAGGCGTCCAGCGAGTACGGCGACGGGAAGTACGCATCGTGCTCCGCCGGGTCCGCGGTCGGATCCTTGCTGAGCGTGCTGTCGGACATCGGGGTGCCTCCGGGTCGTTCGTGCGGTGCCCCAGCGGCCTACCCCCGCCCGGTGCCCGCGAACCGCGCCGCCGGACCCCGCCGTGGGAAGGACGGTGCGTGCGGTGAACGGTGGCGGGCGACGTCGTCCGGGTCAGAAGTCGTGGCTCGCCTCCGGCGGTGCCCCGGTGATCCGCTGCAGGTGCACCCGGCGGGCGAGCCGGATCACCGGTCGGATCATCAGCTCGATCGAGCCGAGGAGGAACAGCCAGGTCCCCGCGTAGCTGGTGGCCTCGGAGAAGAACAGCACGCTGCCGATCACGAACCACAGCGCCACCAGGATGTCGTTGACGATGCTGAGCACCTCGTAGCGCTTCCGGACGACGAGCTCCTCGTGCCCGATGGTGAACGTCAGCGGTCGGTCGTGCGGGGTCGGTCCCATGCCGTGGTGGGTACCCCCTCGACCGGCCGTCCGCACGCCGGGAAGGGTGAGCACGTGCACACGACGCCCCAACGCCGGATCGGCACCGGCGACGCCGTCGTCCTCGGGATCGGGTCCATGCTGGGCGCCGGGGTGTTCGCGGTCTTCGGGCCCGCCGCGGCCGTCGCCGGGACCGCCCTGCTGCCCGCGCTCGCCGTGGCCGGCGCGGTCGCGGTCGCCAACGCGATGTCCTCGGCGTGGCTCGCCGCCCGCCACCCCGAGTCCGGTGGGGCCTACGTCTACGGCCGCCGCCGGCTGGGGGAGACGTGGGGGTTCCTCGCCGGGTGGGCGTTCGTCACCGGCAAGACCGCGTCGTGCGCCGCGATGGCCCTCACCCTGGGCTCCTACGCCTGGCCGGACAACGCCCGCGCGGTCGCGGCGGCGGCGGTGGTCGCGATGGTCGCGGTGAACCTGCGTGGCGTCACCCGCACCGCGCTCGCCACCCGGGTCCTGGTCGGGTGCACCCTCGCGGCGCTGACGGCGGTGGTCGTCGCCGCGTTCTCCCGCCCCGCCGTCGCCGCGCCGCTGCAGGGCTGGGCCGACGCCGGTCCGCTCGCGGTGCTGCAGGCCGCCGGGCTGCTGTTCTTCGCCTTCGCCGGGTACGCCCGGATCGCGACGCTCGGCGAGGAGGTCCGCGACCCCGCACGCACCATCCCACGGGCGATCCCGCTCGCGCTCGGCCTGGTGCTGGTGGTCTATGCGGTGGTCGCCGTCGCCGCGCTGCGGGCCGCCGGGCCCGACGCGCTCGCGGCGTCCGCGGCCCCGCTGGCCACCGCGGCCGGGGACGGGACGGCACCCCTGGTGCGCATCGGGGGCGCCGTCGCGTCGGCCGGGGTGCTGCTCGCGCTGGTCGCCGGGGTGGGGCGCACCGTGCTGGCCATGGCCCGGGACCGGGAGCTGCCGGGCGCACTCGCCGCGGTCCACCCGCGGTTTGCGGTGCCGCACCGCGCCGAGCTCGCCGTCGGCGCGGTCGTGCTGCTGCTGGTGGTCACGGCCGCTCCGGTCACCGCGATCGGCCTGTCCGGGTTCGCGGTGCTGCTGTACTACGCCGTCGCCAACGCCGCAGCGCTCACCCTGCACCGCGACCGGCCGTGGCGCCGCGCCCTGTCGGGGTTCGGGCTGCTCGGCTGCGTGGTGCTCGCGACGCTGCTGCCGCCGGTGTCGGTGCTGGCCGGGGCCGTGGTCCTGGCGGCCGGGACGACGGTGCGGGCGCTCGTACGGGCCGTGCGGGTCCGCCGTGGCGGCACCTCCACCGGCGACGACCGGACGGATCCCGTCGGACGCTGAGCCGCGGACGCCCCGCCCGCGGTGGCCCCGGGCCCGCTCGGTCCGCCGCGACCGTTCCCCCGCCCGCCCCGGCCCGGCCCCGGCAGGGCCCGGCCCCGACGGAGGCTGCTCCGGTCGTGGGCGGCCGGGCTCAGCAGCGGCGGTGCTCGTCGGCGCCGTCGCGCAGGACGGCGAGGATGCGGGCCAGCTCGGCGCGGTCGTCGTCGGACAGCCGCGCGAACAACGCCTCGGCCCCGTCGGCCCGTGCGGCCCGCACGTCGCGCGCGGTCGCCGCGCCCGCGTCCGTGACCCGCACCAGCACCGCCCGCCGGTCCGCCGGGTCGGTCGCCCGTTCGACGAGCCCGAGTCCGGCCAGCGCGTCGACGACCTCGGTCGCCGACCGCGGCGTGATCCGCAGGTGCCCGGCCAGCGTGCCCGGGCGCATCTCGCCGTGCCGGACCAGCGTGCCCAGCGCCCGCGCCTGCGACGGCGTCAGACCCCAGGCCGCCAGCCGCTCGGCCGAGGCGTGGCGCAGCGAGCGCGCCACCGACCAGAACGCGTCGACGAGGTCGCCGCGCGACTGGCTGGGTGGTTCCCGGTCCGGCACGGGAACAGACTAGCGCAGGACGCTGTTGCTGCCTCATAGTGAGGCAACCACAGTAATTGGCCCGGAGGAAACCCCTTGGACACCCGACCCCCGAACCGGCCCGGACGGCCGGACACCCGCACCGCCACCCCCGAGGAACGGGAGCAGGCGCGCGCGGTCTCGCTGCGCCGCATCGGCGCACTGTTCGCCCCGCACCGGGGCCCGCTCACGGTCGTCGTCGTGACGATCGTGGCGTCCTCGATCGTGGGAATGGCCTCGCCGTTCCTGCTCCGCGAGGTCATCGACGTCGCCCTGCCCGAGCGCGACGTCACCCTGCTCGCCTGGCTGGCCGCGGGCATGGTCGCGGTCGCCGCGGTCACCGCCGCCCTCGGCGTCGCCCAGACCTGGATCTCCACCCGCATCGGGCAGGAGGTCATGCACGGCCTGCGCACCGGCGTCTTCGCCCACCTGCAGCGCCAGAGCCTGGCGTTCTTCACCCGCACCCGCACCGGGGAGGTGCAGTCGCGGATCACCAACGACATCGGCGGCATGCAGTCGGTGGTCACCAGCACCGCCACCTCGGTCGCGTCGAACCTGACCACCACCGTCGCCACCCTGGTCGCGATGACCGCGTTGTCCTGGCAGCTCACCCTGGTGTCCCTGGTCGTGCTGCCCCCGGCGATCCTGCTGACCCGGCGGGTCGCCCGCACCCGCCGCGCGATCACCGCGGCCCAGCAGCGCGAGCTCGCCGACCTGAGCGTCGCGGTCGAGGAGAACCTGTCCGTCGACGGGATCGCCCTGTCCAAGACCCTGGGCAGTGGCCCGGAGCTGAGCCGCCGGTTCGCCGAGTCCTCGTCCCGGCTGATCGGGCTGGAGCTGCGCTCCCAGCTCGCCGGACGCTGGACGATGGCCGTCACCCAGGTCGTGTTCGCCGCCGTCCCGGCCGCCATCTACCTCGCCGCCGGGCTGCCGTTCGCCGCCGGGACGATGAGCATCGGCACCCTGGTGGCGTTCACCGCGCTGCAGGGCGGGCTGTTCCGCCCGGTCATGGGCATGCTGAGCGTCGGCGTGCAGATCGTCGCCTCGCTGGCGCTGTTCGAGCGGATCTTCTCCTACCTCGACCTGACCACCGACGTGCCCGAGCCCGAGCACCCCGTCGCCGTCGACCACGACCGCGTCCGCGGGCACGTGCGGATCGAGGGCGTCACCTTCGTCTACCCGGGCAGCGACGCCGCCGCCGTCGCCGGCATCGACCTCGACGTCCCCGCCGGCACCACGCTGGCCCTGGTCGGGGAGACCGGGTCGGGCAAGACCACCCTGGCCGGGCTCGTGTCCCGGCTGCACGACCCGACCGCGGGCCGGGTGACCATCGACGGGATCGACCTGCGCGACATGGCCGCGGCCGACCTGACCCGGATCGTCGGCGTCGTCGGGCAGGACACCTACCTGTTGCACGCCACCGTGCGGGAGAACCTGCGCCACGCCCGCCCGGACGCCACCGACGCCGAGATCGAGGCCGCCGCCCGCGCCGCGCAGGTCCACGACCTGATCGTCTCGCTGCCCGAGGGCTACGACACCGTCGTCGGCTCACGCGGGCACCGGTTCTCCGGCGGGGAGAAGCAGCGGATCGCGATCGCCCGCACGCTGCTGCGCGACCCGAAGGTGCTGGTCCTCGACGAGGCCACCAGTGCGCTGGACACCCGTACCGAGCGGGCGGTGCAGGCCGCGTTCGACGCGCTGGCCCACGGCCGCACGACGATCACCATCGCGCACCGGCTCACGACCGTGCGCGACGCCGACCGGATCGCCGTCGTCGACCACGGCCGGATCGTCGAGTCCGGCAGCCATGACGAGCTGCTCGCCGACGCGGGCCGCTACGCCGCGCTCGCCGCGGTGTGAGGGACGGCGCCGGCCTACGCCACGCCCGGCGCCGTCACGACCTCGATGAGCCGGGGGCCGTCGTCGGCGAAGGCCTCCTTCAGCGCCGCCGCGGCGGAGGCGGCGTCCCGCACCGACACCGCGGGCACGCCGTAGCCCTCGGAGATCCGCACGAAGTCGATCCGGGGACGTCCAGGCCCGGTGTCTCCCCGGTGCCCAGCAGCTCGGCGAAGCCGCGCAACGCACCGTAGGTCCCGTTGCGCAGGATCACGACGACCACCGGCACCCGGTACTGCGCCGCCGTCCAGAGCGCGGTGATGCCGTAGTTGGCGGACCCGTCGCCGACGAGTGCGACCACCCGGCGCGCGTCGCCGTGCGCCAGCTGCGCGCCGACGGCGGCGGGCAGCCCGAACCCGAGACCGCCGGACGCGGGGAACAGGTAGCTGCCCGGCTCGGTCAGGTCGGCCTGGGTGACGAAGTCGTCGATCGTCGAGGTGGACTCGCACACGTGCACGGTCCCGGCCGGCGCCGCGTCGCGGACCAGCGCGAACAGCTGCTGCGGCGGGACGTGGTCCGCGGCGCCCTGCGGGGCGGGCGGTGCGGGCCGGGGCGGCAGCGGCGCCCGCCCCGAGGCGGGCACCCGCCCGGCGAGCGCGGCCAGCGCCGGACCGACCGGGCCGACCCAGGCCTCGCCCATCGGGGCCCGCGCGGCCTCGGCCGGATCAGCGGTCAGGTGCAGCAGCCGGGAGCCCGCCGGCAGCAGGTCACCGGGGACCCACTGGTGGTAGCGGAACACCGGCGCACCCGCGACGAGCACGACGTCGTGCCCGGCCAGCCGGTCGGACACGTCGCGCACCGACGCCGGGAGGATCCCGCGGAACGCCGGGTGCCGGGTCGGGAACGGACACCGCGACGCCGACGGCGCGATCCACACCGGGCAGGCGAGCCGCTCGGCCAGGGCGACGGCGTGGCCGTTCGCCCGGTCCGCGTCGACCTGCGGACCCAGCACCAGGACCGGGTTCGCCGCCCCGGCCAGTGCCCCGGCCAGCTCGGCGACCGCCCGTTCACCCAGCTGGGCGGCGGTGGTCGTGCGTCGCGACGGCAGGTGCGCGGCGTCCGGGCCGGCCTCGCGGGACCAGTCGTCGTAGGGGATCGAGAGGTAGACCGGGCCCCGTGGCGCCAGCAGCGCGGTGTGCACCGCCTGGGACAGCGCCCGCGGGACGTCCTGGGCCGACGCGGGCTCGGCGGAGTACTTGACCAGCGGACGCGGCAGGGCGGCCGCGTCCACATTGGTCAGCATGACCTCCTGGCCGACGGTGGACCGCACCTGTTGGCCCGCGGTGAGCACGAGCGGGGAGTGGGAGTAGACGGCGTTGGTGAGCGCGCCCATCGCGTTGCCCGACCCGGACGCCGCGTGCAGGTTGACCAGGGCCGGGCCGCCGGAGGCCAGGGCGTAGCCGTCGGCCATGCCCAGCACCGCGCCCTCGTGCAGACCCAGCACGTAGCGCACCCCGTCGGGCATCGCCGCCAGGAAGGGCAGCTCATTGGAGCCGGGGTTGCCGAACACGGTGTCGATGCCGTGGGCGGTCAGCACCTGCCAGCCGGCTTCACCGACGGTCGTCATGGGGCTCCTCGGGTCGCGGAACCCCACCGTAGGTCGCCTCAGCGGCGCGCGGCGACCCGCTCGTCGTGGGCACTGCGGCGCAGGTGGGCGACGACCAGCGGCCGGACGGCCAGCGCGGCGGCGGCCAGGACCAGGGTGACGGAGGTGGGGGCCAGCGACACCGAGACGATCGTGGCGACGGCCAGCAGGACCATCAGCACCCCGGCGAGCACGACCGCGCGCACCTCGGTCGTCCGCGACTGCGGAGCGGCTCGGAACATGGCGTCCACCTCCTGGTCGGCGCCCGTGCCACCGACTCGCACAGTACGCCCCGAACCCTGGAGTTCGGTCCGGCTAACTCTACGCCTCGGCGCGCCTGAACAACAGCGTCGGGTCGCCACGGGATCGGTGATCACCTATCGTGCACGCAGCGTCACGCCCGCCGGGGGACCGAGGGGACGCCATGACGGGGGTGATGTGTGACCGCACCGGTACGGGTCCCGCACCGACACGTGCTGACCGTGCCGGTCAGCGATGAGCAGCTCGCCGAGGACGTCGCCGCGTTCCTGGCCGAGGGGCTCGCGGCGGGGGAGCGGGTCGTCTACCTCGACGACGACACCGCAGGTCTGGTCCTCTCCCGCCTGACCGACGACGGCGTCGACGTCACCGGCCCGCTGCGTTCCGGGCAGTTCCGGCTCGTCCCGGGCGAGGTCACCCGCGCCGCCCTGCGCGGCCCGCTCGAGGAGCTGACCGGGCTGGTGGCGCACCACCTCACCTCCGCCCTGGACGACGGCTGGGCGGGGCTGCGGGTCAGCGGCCAGACCGACCACGGCCTGCGCCGGCCCGGCGGGCAGGTGCTCGACGAGTACGACCGCAGGCTCGACGACGCCGTCCGCGACCAGCCGCTGCGCGTGCTGTGCGTCTACGACCACCTGCGCTACCCCGACGATCTCATCGCGACGATGCGCGCCCGGCACCCCGCCGAGCTGACCGCCACCCCGCTCCACGACGACAGCCTGCTGCGCGTCACCGAGACCGGGCCGGCCCGGATCCGGCTGGCCGGCGAGGTCGACCACGCCAACCGCCCCCAGGTCCGCCGCGTGCTGGCCGGACTGATCGACCAGGTCGTGCGCGGCGACGTCGGGGAGGGCACGCTGACCGCGGACCTGTCCGCGCTGCGGTTCGTCGACGTCGCCGGTGCGGTCAGCCTCGTGCACGCCGCCGACGAGCTCCCGGCCAGTGTGCGGCTGCAGCTGGTGAACCTCCGCCCCGGCGTGGCCCGGCTCCTCGAACGCTGCGGTGCGGGGTTCGCCCCGCAGCTGGAGATGAGCATCCGCGAGCGGCACGCCCTGCGCCCCGCCCAGGGCCCCGGCAAAGTCGTGATGGGTGGGTCCTGAGCTGCGGTGATGTGGGGGGTGGGGGTGGGTGCGGACACAGGCTTGGCGTGATCATGAGGGTGTCGAATCCTTGCTCACGTCAGGAAGCCTGTGTCCGCAGTGTCAGTGTCTCCGATCGTTGCTGCTCTGGAAGGCCTGGAGGTCGGTCCTGACGCGGGGAGAGCCGCGCCGGTCGTGAGGCGGCGGGGTTGTCGCTGGTGGAGGCCCTGTCGCGAGTGCCGGACCCGCGGAAACCACGCGGTGTCCGCCACGGTGTCCTCGCGGTGTTGCTACTGGGGGCGTGCGCGGTGTTGGCGGGGGCCCGGTCGTTCACCGCGATCGCCGAGTACGCCCATGACGTCGGCCGCGCCGTGCTGGACGTGCTCGGGGTGGGCGCGGTCGCTCCGCACGAGTCGACCATCCGCCGGGTCCTGCAACGGGTCGACGCCTCGGCGCTGGAGGCGGCGTTGCAGTCCTGGGTGTTGCCCCAGCTCAGCGCCCAGCCGGCCCCGGAGGGCACACCCCGGCGAGAACAGCGCCGCGTGCTGGCCTTGGACGGCAAGACCCTGCGCGGCGCCCGCGTCCGTGCCGCCGACGGCAGGGTCTGGCTCCCGCATCTGGTGTCGGTGCTCGACCAGACCAGCGGTGGCGTGCTCGGCCAGGTTCAGGTCGCAGAGAAGGGCAGCGAGATCACCGCGTTCACCGCGCTGCTCGACCCCCTCGACCTCGACGATGTACTGGTCACCGCGGACGCTCTGCACACCCAGCGAGCCCACGCCGACTACCTACACCGCCGCGGCGGGACTACCTGATGACGATCAAAGCGAACCAGCCCACGCTGCTGGCACGGGTACGGGCCTGCCCTGGACCCAGATCGGCGTCGCTGATCGTCAACGCGGGCGTGGGCACGGCCGCGTCGAGACCCGCACGATCAGCGTGGTCAGCCTGCACCCCTGTCCCGACCTGGGCGCAGAGTTCTTCCCCCACGCATCCCAGGCGATCAAGCTGGTGCGCCGGCGTCGCCCACTGCGGCCTGGCGGGAAGTGGAGAACCGAGACCGCCTACGCGATCACCAGCCTGACCAGCACCGACGCCGATCCAGGACTGCTCGCCCGCTGGATCCGTGGGCACTGGTCGATCGAGAATCGCCTGCACTGGGTCCGTGATGTCTGCTTCGACGAAGACCGCGCCACCGCCCACACCGGTCACGCCCCGCAGGTCATGTCGGCGTTGCGGAACCTCGCGATCACCGCGCTACGCCTGCACGGCGTCAGCAACATCGCCGCAGCACTCCGCCACCACGCCCGCGACCCCCATCGACCACTGACCACCTACAAGATCATCTAGCGACTTTGCCGGGGCCCTGGCGCCCCGCCGAGGCGCTGGACCTCGCGGCGGGCGCGGCCCAGCGAGCGGACCGGTCCACGCCCGGCGCCGACACCGCGGCCGCGATCTGACCGACCGGCCCGGGCCCCGGGATCCGGTGGCCTCAGCGCGTGTCGAGTGCGTGGAAGGACTCCACGAGCCGCCCGGGCGGGAACCCGGCCCGCTTCGCCAGCGACGCGGACCACTGCCCGATCATGTCCTCCAGGTCGGTCATGTGGGCGGTCTGGCTCTCGTGCGCGCGCAGCGCCGCGATCTTCACGTCGATGGTGTCGGTGATGTCGACGTGCCGCGCCCCCTCCGGGTCGTCGGCCGGGGCCGGGCCCATGATCCACACCTCGCCGACCGTGTGCGCCTCGTACCCGGCCTCGGCCAGCTCGGGGAAGGCGTAGGGATTGCGCGCGTCGGGGTAGACCGCGCACAGGGCGGCCTCGCCGGTCGCGGTGTGGTCGGGGTGGCTGCCGTACATGCTGCGCAGGTCGCGCACCGGCTGCGGCACGAGGACCCGGTCCGGGCGGACCTGCCGGATCACCCGCGCCAGGTCGCGGCGCAGCTCCAGGGTGACGGTCAGCCGCCCGTCGGGGTGGCCGAGGAACACCAGGTCGGAGACGCCCACCACGGCGGCCGCGGCGGTCTGCTCGGCCCGGCGGATGCCCGCGATGTCGCTGCGCGGCACGGCGGGGTCGAACCCGCCCGCGTCGCCGTCGGTCACCAGGCAGTAGGTCACCGCGACGCCGGCCGCGGTCCACACCGCGACGGTGCCGCTGCAGGAGAAGTCGATGTCGTCGGGGTGCGCGGCGATCACCAGCACGCGCTCCACCCCCGTGTGCGCGCGGTCGTCGGCCGCCGTGCGCTCGTCCTCGGTCGCAGTCACCCGGTCATCCTGGGTCACGCGCCCGGGGCGGTCACCGGCAGGACCCCTCCACGGGCGCCGTCCGATTCCGGGATGAACGTCGGCCGCGTGCGTGCCAGGCTGCCGGAGTGATCACCACCCCGATCGGGCCCGAGCTGCTGCACGGCGTCCTCGACGCCGTCGACGGCGAGCGGGGCCTGCTCCCGCAGCGGCTCCCCGCCCCCGCCCGCCCCCGCCCGCCCCCGCCCGCGCCCGCAACGGCGACCCGCAGCTGGCCGGGGCGCAGAGCCAGCCGTCCGGGGTCCGTGTCGTGTTCCGCACCGCCGCGCGGACGGTCGAGCTGGAGACCCTGCGCACCCGGGTCGGGCTCGTCGGAGCCCCGCTACGGCCCGACGGCGCCTACGACCTGCTCGTCGACGGCCGGCCGATGGGCAGTGCCACGACCTCCGGCGGGAAGCTCCTCATGACCGACCCGGCGACCGGACAGGTCACGGTCACCGACGGCGCGCCCGGCCCGGTGCGGTTCACCCTGCCCGGCCACGACACGCTCGTCGAGATCTGGCTGCCGCACAACGAGATCACCGAGGTCGTCGCGCTGCGCACCGACGCGCCGGTCGCCGTCGTCCCGCCCGGTGGGCGCCCGGTGTGGCTGCACCACGGGAGCTCGATCAGCCAGGGCAGCAACGCCGCGGGCCCCAGCACCACCTGGCCGGCGCTCGCCGCCCGCACCGCCGGCGTCGAGCTGGTCAACCTGGGGTTCTCCGGCAGCGCGATGCTGGACCCGTTCGTCGCCCGCGCGCTGCGCGACACCCCGGCCGCGATGATCAGCGTCAAGATCGGGATCAACATCGTCAACGCCGACCTCATGCGCCGGCGCGCCTTCGCCCCCGCCGTGCACGGGTTCCTCGACACGATCCGCGACGGGCACCCGGACACCCCGCTGCTGGTGGTGTCGCCGGTGCTGTGCCCGATCCACGAGCACACCCCGGGCCCGGGGCGCCGGAGGTCGTCGACGGGCGGCTGCTGTTCCGCGCGACCGGCGACCCGGCCGGGTCGCGGCGGGGCAGCTGACGCTGTCGGTGATCCGCGAGGAGCTGGCCCGGATCGTGGCCGACCGCACCCCGGAGGACCCGGCACTGGCCGCCCTCGACGGCCGGGAGCTCTACGGCGAGGACGACGCGGCCGAGCTGCCGCTGCCCGACCGGCTGCACCCGTGTCCGGAGGCGCACGTGCGGATGGGGGAGCGGTTCGCCCGGCTGGCGTTCGGTGCGGGGGGTGCGTTCCACGCGGCGGCGCGTTCCACACCGCGAACCGCGGGCCCCGCCTGACCGGTGACCGGCCGGGGGGCCCGCGGGAACGGGCTCAGTTGCCGTCCTGGTCCAACTGCCCCTCGAGGCGGCCCTCGAAGTCCTGCTGGCACTGCGCGATCGCGGACTGGTCGTCGCCGGCCTGCTGCACACAGCTGACGTACTCGCTGCCGCCGACCTGGTTGAACACGCTCACGCCGAACGCGACGACGGCGATCGCGATGACGATGCCGACGACGCCGAGGACGAGCCCGGCGATCGCGACACCGCGGTTGGTGGCGGCGCCCTTGGACGCCCGGCTGATCCCGAGATGCCCAGCGCGACGGCGACGACACCGAACAGGGCGCCGATCAGGAAGAACCCGAGCAGCACGGCCAGGATGCCGAGCACCAGCGCGGCGATCCCGACGCCGTTGCGCGGTGGGGTCGCCGGCGCCCCGCCCTGCGGCCACCCCGGGGGCCCGGCGGCCGGTCGGTCCGGGTAGGCGGCCTGCTCGTGGCCCTGCGCGCCGTAGGGCTGCTGGCCGTACTGCTGGTCACCGTACTGCTGCTGGCCGTAGGGCTGTTGCCCGTACGGCTGCTGGCCGTACTGCTGCTGACCCTGCTGCTGTCCGCCGTAGGGCTGGGCGCCGGGGTGCTCGCCGTGGGGCTGCCCGTCGTAGGGCTGGTTCTGCCGGGTCGGCTGGTCCAGGTTGTTCGGGTCCTGCGGGTCCCCGGGCTGACCCGGGTACGGGGGTGGGCTGCTCACGCTCGTCCTCTCCTCACCGACGCACCGGGTGGTCCCCGATGCCGGCGGTGTCGTCCGGCGGAGTCGCCGTGACCGTCCTCGCCGTCGTGTCCGGTTCGATGATCCCCAGGTGCCCGTGTCCGGTCCAGGCAAAACACCCAGGGGAGCGGCGCGGAGACCCCGGTCGTGATGGGATCGGTGCCCGTGAGCGGCAATCGACGAGATCGAGGAGTGGGCCCGGGCGCAGCGCCGGGTCGTCGACCTGGTGCGGGACCTGCCACCCGAGCGCACGGAGCTGACCGTCCCGGCCTGCCCGGACTGGACGGTGCGCGACCTGTTCTCGCACATGGTCGGTCTGGGTGCCGACGTGGTGCGCGGCGCCGAGCCCGACGACCACAACGAGGAGTGGACGAGCCGGCAGGTGCGGGAGCGGCGCGACCACGACATGGCCGCACTCGTCGCGGAGTGGGAGTCGCTGACCGGCCCGCTGCGCGACTGGATGGCGGCGAACACCACCCGCCCGCTCGGCGACGTGATCATCCACGAGCAGGACCTGCGCGGTGCGCTGCGCGAGCCCGGCGGGCAGCACACCCCCGGCCTCTACGCGGTCATGGACCGGTTCCTGGGCCGGTTCGCCGCCGCGCTCGGCGACCGGGCACCGATCGCGCTGATCGGCGACGGCCGCCGCTGGGTGTCTGCCGGCGACGAGGCGGGGGCCGCGGTCGTCGTGCGGGCCCCCGACTTCGAGCTGGCCAGGGCCCTGATGACCCGCCGGTCGGCGGCGCAGCTGCGGGCCTGGACCGAGCGCGGTGACGTCGAGCCGTACCTGGATGCGTTCGCCCTGCTCGGGCCGTTGCCCGACACCGACCTCACCGAGTCCTGACCGCGGTCGTCACCGAAGGGGCCGGCACCGGCCGGCGCCGGTCAGCGCCGGTCAGTACCGTCGACGTGACACGGTCCTGACAGTGGGTCCAGACTGGGCCGGTGAGCGTGCACCCCACCCACCCCGTCCCCGCCCTCGACGACGCGCTGACCGCGCGCGCCGTCGACCGTGTGCGCCGCTGGACCGAGCGCACCGGCACCTCCCCCGTCCACCGGCCCCGGCCGCGGTACCGACCCGACGCAGCGGCTGGCCGCGTTGATGCACGACCCCGCCGGGGTCGACTTCACCCTCCGCTTCGTCGACCGCGTGGCCCGTCCCGCCGACGACCGGGTCGCGGCCCGCGAGCTGGCCCGGCTCGCCGGGGCGGGCGCCGCACTGCCGGCGTTCGTCGCCGGTACCGACCGGCTGCTGCTGCGGGCCGGCGGCCGGCTGGCGACGGCGCTGCCGCACGTCGTCGTGCCCGCGGCGCGGTCGCGGCTGCGCAGCCTGGTCGGGCACCTGATCGTCGACGCCGGCGGGCGGGGCCTGGACCGGCGGCTCGCCGCGGCCCGCCGCGACGGACACCGGCTGAACCTGAACCTGCTCGGCGAGGCGGTCCTCGGCCGCGACGAGGCCGACCGTCGCCTCGCCCGCACGATCGCGCTGGTGCGCCGGCCGGGCGTCGACCACGTCTCGGTGAAGGCGTCCTCGGTCGTCGCTCAGCTCGTGCCGTGGGACCTCGGGGGCAGCCGGGACCTGCTCGTGGACCGGCTGCTGCCGCTCTACCGGGCCGCCCGCGAGCACAGCGTGTTCGTGAACCTCGACATGGAGGAGTACAAGGACCTCCACCTGACCATCGCGCTGTTCACGACGCTGCTGGCACGCCCGGAGTTCCACGACCTGCCCGCTGGCATCGTCCTGCAGGCCTACCTGCCCGACTCCGTCGCCGCGCTCGACGAGCTCGGGGAGTTCGCCACCCGCCGCGCCGCCGCGGGCGGAGCCCCGATCAAGGTGCGTCTGGTGAAGGGCGCGAACCTGGCCATGGAACGGGTCGACGCCGAGCTGCACGACTGGCCGCAGGCCCCCTACGCCACCAAGGCCGAGGTCGACGCCAACTACGTCCGGCTCCTCGACCGCGGCATCGGTGGTCCGCACGCCGACGGGATGCGCCTGGGCATCGCGTCGCACCACCTCCACCACGTCGCGCTCGCCCTGGAACTGGCCGAGGCCCGCGGTGCCCGGCCCCAGCTGGACCTGGAGATGCTGCAGGGCATGGCACCCGCGTTCGCCGACGCCGTCGCGGGCGACCTGCCCGAGTCCGGACCGGGCTCGCAGCTGGTGCTCTACACCCCCGTCGTGCACCGCGGTGACTTCGACACCGCGGTGTCCTACCTGGTCCGACGGCTGGAGGAGAACGCCTCGCCGGAGGGTACCTGTACACACTGTTCGCCCCCGACTCCGGCGGCCCGGCGAGCTACCAGGAGCGGTTCCTCGCCTCGGTACGCGACCGCGACGCCGTCGCCGCCACCCCGCGCCGCACCCAGGACCGCACCGTGTCCGCGCCGGTCGGTACCGACGGCCCGCTGCCGGGGGACCCCGTGCCGCCCGGGTTCCGCGCCGAGCCCGACACCGACCCGTCGCTGCCCGCGAACCGCGAGTGGGCCCGCCGCGCCGCGACGACCGTCGTCGCGCGCTCGGAGGTCCCGGTCGTCACCGACCCGGCCGCGGTCGACGCCGCGGTCGAGCGTGCCCGCACCTGCGGCTGGCGCGAGGTCCCCGCCGCGGAGCGGGCCGCGACGCTGCGCCGCGCCGCCCGCGCACTGGCCGCCGCCCGCGGGACGCTGCTGTCGGTGATGCTGCACGAGGCGGGCAAGACCGTCGCCGAGGCCGATCCCGAGATCTCCGAGGCCGTCGACTTCGCCGCCTACTACGCCGAGCGCGCCGCCGAGCTCGACGGCGCCGTGTTCACCCCGGACCGGGTCGTGGCGGTGACCCCGCCCTGGAACTTCCCGGTCGCGATCCCGCTCGGCGGCTGCCTGGCCGCGCTCGCCGCCGGCGCCCCTGTGCTGCTCAAGCCCGCCCCGCAGGTCCGCGCGTGCGCCGAGGCGGGGGTGGCCGCGCTGCACCGCGGCGGGATCCCGCGCGACGCGCTGCAGCTGCTGCCCACCGACGAGGCCGACGCCGGACGCCGGCTCGTCACCCACCCCGCGATCGACCGGGTCGTGCTGACCGGCTCCTCGGAGACCGCCGCGCTGTTCCGCTCCTGGCGGCCCGACCTGAACCTCCTCGCGGAGACCAGCGGCAAGAACGCGCTGGTCATCACCCCCGCCGCCGACCCGGACCTCGCCGTCGCCGACCTCGTGCGCTCGGCGTTCGGCCACGCCGGGCAGAAGTGCTCCGCGGCGTCGCTGGCCATCCTGGTCGGTCCGGCCGCGACCGGCTCGGCCGTCGGGAGGCGGCTGCGCCGTCAGCTCGTCGACGCCGTCAGCACCCTGCGCGTCGGCCCCGGCACCGACCTCGCGACGACCATGGGCCCGCTGATCGAGGCGCCCTCGGCGAAGCTGCACCGCGCGCTCACCACGCTGGAGCCGGGGGAGCGGTGGCTGGTGCGTCCACGCCGGATCTCCGAGACGGCGTGGACGCCGGGCGTGCGGGCCTGGGTCTCGCCGGGCAGCTGGTTCCACCGCACCGAGTGCTTCGGCCCGGTGCTCGGCCTGATGGCCGCCCGCGACCTCGACGAGGCGATCGCCTGGCAGAACGACACCGGCTTCGGTCTCACCGGCGGCATCCACTCCCTCGACGACGACGAGATCGCGCACTGGCTCGACCGCGTCGAGGTCGGCAACGCCTACGTCAACCGGCACATCACCGGCGCGATCGTGCAGCGCCAGTCCTTCGGCGGCTGGAAGGGCTCGGTGCTGGGCCCGGGCGCCAAGCCCGGCGGACCGAACTACGTCGCCCAGTTCGGCACCTGGCACGATGGCGACCTCCCCGCACCGGGCCCGACCTCCGGCCCGGCCGCCGACCGCGTGCTGGCCGCCGCGGCCGACCTGGACCCGGCCGCCCGCGACCGTCTCGCCCGCGCCGCCGCCTCCGACGCCCGCGCGTGGGACACCGAGTTCGGGGTCGAGCACGACCCGACCGGGCTGGCCGCGGAGTCCAACGTGTTCCGCTACCGGCCCGCCCCGTCGGCGACGCTGTGGTGCGGCACCGGCACCGCCCGCGCCGACGTCCTGCGGGTGCTGCTCGCCGCGGCCACGGCGGGGGTGCCGGTACGGCTGCACGGGCCGGGGATCCCGCCGGGCGAGGTCCCCGGCGGGGTGCACGGCGGCGACGACCTCGTCCCCGTCGCGGGCGAGCGGATCCGGGCCCTGGGCACCGTGCCCGAGGGTCTGCGGGCGGCCGCCGCCGATGTGGGCGCCTCCGTCGTGGACACCCCGGTGGTGCTCGACGGCCGCCGGGAGATGCTCACCGTGCTGCGCGAGCAGGCGGTCAGTCGCACCCGGCACCGGTTCGGCCACCTCGAACGGTGAACGATGGCGGACGCGACGCCGCCGTGGTTACGGTGCGTCCATGGTGGTGCGTGCTCGTGATGTCATGACCGAACGCGTCGTCACGATCTGGGCGGACGCACCGCTGGCGCGGGCGCAGGAGCGGATGGCCGAGTCCCGGTTCTCGGCCCTGCCCGTCGTCGACCGCCGGTTCTCCCTGGTCGGGGTGATCTCGCTGGTGGACGTGCTGCGGCACCGCGACGACCCGCACGCCGTCGTCGGCGACGCGATGACCGAGCAGGTCGTGTCGGTGCTCCCGACGACGAACGTCTCGATCGTCGCGCACCGGATGCGCGTCTACGGCGAGCTGCGGCTCGTCCCGGTCGTCGACAAGGGCATCCTGGTCGGCGTGATCACCCGCAGCGACCTGCTGCGGCACCGGCACTCCGGGGGACGGCTGCGGCGAACCGCCCGCCGGATCGGCGGTGTCCTCCCGGTCGCACCGCTGCCCGAGGCGATGGCCCCGCGCGGGGCCGGCCGGGTCGGCGGCCGGCCGACGTCGTCGCTGCGGGTCTCGGACGTGATGACCGACGGCGGGCTGGTCGCGATCCCGCCGGAGCTGGCCCTCGACGAGACCGCCGAGGTGCTGCTGTCCTACCGGTTCACCGCCGTCCCGGTCGTCGACGACCGGGACCACCTGCTGGGCATCGTCTCCGAGGCCGACCTCATGCACGGCTCCCTGGACGGAGGCCGGCGGCTGCGGGCCCGCACCGTGTCGGAGGTGATGACCCGCGACGTCGAGACGGTGCAGCCGGACGACCCGCTCACCGACGCCGAGGACCTGCTGTCCCGGCGCGGGTTCCGGGTCGTCCCGGTCGTCGATGCCGACGACGTGCTGGTCGGGGTGCTCAGCCGCAGCGACCTGCTCTGACCCGCGGTCAGGCCCCCGCCACAGGGGCGGTGGGCGCGGCCGGTGTGGCCGGTGCGCGGACGGCGTCGCACTCCTGGGCTGCCTTGGTGACCAGGGCCGAGAACGCCACCGGGTCCGCCAGCGACTGCGCCGGCAGTGCCCCGAAGTCCAGGTACTTCTGCAGACAGACCAGCTGCGCGGCCTGGTCGGCCGGGGTCAGCGGCGGCTCGGTGGTCGGGGCGGGCTGCGCCGACGCGGTCCCGGCGGTCACGGCGGCCAGTGCGAGTGCGGCGGCGACGGCGCCTGCCGCGGTGGTGGCGGCACGCAGGGCGGTCCTCACGATGTGCTCGCTTCCTGCGCCGGGAACCGGCGCGGTCGGGGTCCTACCGCCCTCCGCGTGGCGTCCCGGCCCGGCCGGTGTCCGCGGTGCGACGATCGTGCGGCCCCGCGGCCACCCGGCGCGCCCCGACGGGAGCGGATCGACCCGGAGGTGTGACCCTCGGTCGGGGTGGGCGTGGGATCGTGGCGGGGTGCCCCACGACCACACCCCCGCCCGCGAGCTGCTGTGCACGTGGTCCCGCCGGATGGTCCGCGACGGCCTGGTCGTCGGCACCTCGGGGAACCTGTCGCTGCGCACCGGCGACCTGATCGCGGTCACCCCGTCCGGAGTGGACTACGAGACGATGACGGCGGCGGACGTCGTGCTCGTCGACGGGGCGGGCACGGTCGTCGCGGGCACCCGGGAGCCGACCAGCGAGCTGGGGCTGCACGTGGCCGCGCAGGCCCGGCCGGGGACGGGCGCCGTCGTCCACACCCACTCCACGGCGGCGGTCGCCCTGTCGACGCTGTCCGACCACGTCCCGGCCGTGCACTACCAGCTCGCGATGTTCGGCGAGGGCGTGCGGGTGTCGGAGTACGCGCCGTTCGGCAGCCCCGAGCTGGTCGAGAACGCACTCGCAGCGCTGGGGGAGTCCACCGCCGTCGTCCTCGGCAACCACGGCACGCTGGTGCTCGGCGACACCCTCGGTGCCGCCTACGACGGCGCCCGCCAGCTGGAGTGGCTCTGCGACGTCTGGCTGCGCGCCCGCGCCGTCGGCGAGCCGCGGCTGCTGCCCGACGCCGAGATCAGCGCGGTGCGCCGGCGGTTCGCCGCCCAGCGGGCGAGGGTGCGGGCGACGACCCCGGCCCCCACGCCCGCTCCTCGGTGACGATCGCGGTCACCAGGTCGAACGGCGTCACGTCGAACGCCGGATTGTAGACCGGGGTCCCCGGCAGGGTGAGCAGGGTGCCGCCGTGCTCGCGGACCTCGTCGGCCCCCCGCTGCTCGACGACGATGTCCGCGCCGGTCGGGGTGTGCGGGTCGATCGTCTCCTCCGGCGCGACCACCACGAACGGGACCCCGGACCGGGCCGCGGCGCAGGCCAGCATGTAGGTCCCGATCTTGTTCGCGACGTCGCCGTTGGCCGCGATCCGGTCGGCCCCGACGAACACCGCGTCGACCAGTCCCGAGGCGATCGCCGCGGGGCCCGCCGAGTCGACGCACAGCCGGTGCGGCGCCCCGGCCGCCGCCAGCTCCCACACGGTCAGCCGCGCACCCTGCAGCAGCGGGCGCGTCTCGCAGGCCAGCACCTCGGCCAGCGCGCCGCGCTCGTGCAGCCGCAGGATCGCCCCCAGCGCGGTGCCGCCGTCGCCGGTGGCCAGCGGGCCGGTGTTGCACACGGTCAGCGCCCGCAGCGGACGGTCCGGGCACAGCTCCTGCGCCAGGTCAGCGGCCCGGCCGGTCGCCGCGGCGTTGACCCGGGCGGCCTCCGCGGCCACCGCCCGTGCCCGTGCCAGCACCGCGGCCGGACCGCCGTCGAGCGCCTCCAGGGCACTCGCGACCCCCAGCCCCAGCGGGACGGCGGTGGGCCGGGCGACCGCGATCCGCTCGGCCGCGGCCCGCACCGCGGCGACGGCGACCGGCGTCGCGGTGCCGTGCAGGTGCGCGGCCAGCGCGACCCCGTAGGCGCCGGTGATGCCCAGGCTCGGGGCGCCGCGCACGGCCAGCGACCGGATCGCCTCGATCAGCTCGTCGACGGTGCGCAGGTACAGGTGCCGGGTCGCGGCGGGCAGCGCGCGCTGGTCCAGCAGGACCACCGCCGGGCCGCCCTCGTCGTCGCCGGCCCAGTCCACGATCCGCATCCGCCCCCACCCTCCCGGGCATCCGCCCTCGGGTGCCCGGCAGAACCTATCGCGGTGCCGGAGACGACCGGGGCCGACTGCGGCCCCGGTCACGGCGGGCACTCACCGCCCGGGCGGGGCCACCCGGTAGACGGCACCGGCGTCGTCGTCGGTCACGTAGACCGCTCCGTCCGGCCCGACGACGGCCGCGACCGGCCGGCCCCAGCGCGCTCCCGACGGGTCCTGGAACCCGCCGACCAGGGTCTGCTGCGCGCCCAGGGCACCGTCCCGCCACGGGAAGAACGACACCTCCGTGCCCGCGGCGGGTCCGCGTTCCAGGAGCCGTGCACCCCGGCCAGCGCTCCGGCCGCGTACGGCGCGGGCAGCACACCCTCGGTGAACGACAGCCCCAGCGGCGCCGAGTGCGCCGGGAACGACTGCTCCATCGGGGCCAGCGCCGCACAGTCCATCGCGCGCCCGCCGGGGTTGAGCTCGGCGTCGGCCACCAGTGCGACGTCGGCGAAGTCCTGCGCGGACCCCGTGACGCCCGGGTCGGTGTCCGGATCCGGGTTGCAGAACGGCCAGCCCAGCTCGCGGCCCGGGGTGAGCCGGGCCAGCGGCTCGGCCGGGTGGTCGGTCACGTAGCCGTCGACGACCTTCCCGAACGACGAGCCGGTGTCGTCGCCGTAGGGCCGGTCGTAGGGGTAGGGCACGTTGTCGCGGCCGTTGACCGCGGTCCAGACCGAGCCGTCGGGGGCGGTGGCCAGCCCGGTGCCGTTGCGGACGCCGGTCGCGAACGGCGCGGCGGGCCCGCCGGTGGGCGGCATCCGCAGGATCGACGCGCGCGGCGGAGTGGCGTCCCGGTCGGCGACCGAGATGTTGCCGGTCGAGCCGACCGAGACGTAGACCGCGCCGTCCGGGCCGACGGTCACCGACTTCAGCTCGTGGCCGTAGGCGCCGCGCAGGTCGGGGGAGTTGGCATCGGGCAGGCCGGGCACGACGACCCGCTGCCGGGTCGCCACGCCGCGCGCCCAGGTGAAGGCGGACACCTGGTTCGACTCGGCGACGTAGAGGGCCGTGCCGTCCGGGGAGAACGCCAGCCCGTGCGGCTGGGTGAGCCCGGTCAGCAGCGGCCGTTGCGCACCGGTGCGCGACAGCGCCAGCACCCTGCCGTCGTCGGGCACCGAGACGAGCAGCTCACCGTCGGGGCTCCACACGGCCAGCCGGGCGTTCGGGACGCGGGCGAACACCGACATCGTCCAGCCGGCCGGGACGAGTGCGTCGCGGGGTTCGTCGAACGGGGCGGTCGCGGCCCCGGGCGGCACCGACACCGGGACCGGCACCAGGCCCGCACCCGCCGCGGCGACCGGGGCCTCGGCGCCGGACAACGCGTTGGTCACCGGGTTGGGGCCGGTGTCGCAGGCGGCGAGCAGGGGCAGCGTGACCAGGGCGGCCAGCCAGGGGGCGATCCGCATGAACCCGACGCTACGGCCGGAACCGGTCCGTCGCGCGGCGGGGCGCGCGGCCGCCGGACGAGCCCGGACCCGGCCGACCGGGCCCGGGCCAGACCGGCCCGGGCCCGGGCTACCGGGTGCCGGCGCGGGTGTCGCCGGGGATGCCGGCCTGCTGTCCCGCCCGGGCGAGGTGGTCCAGGGCCAGCGTCGCGAACGCGGCGGGCACCTCGATCTGGGGCATGTGCCCCACCCGGCCGAACACGTGCGTCGTGACCTGCGGCAGCCGGCTCGCCGCCCGCAGCTGGGCCGCGGGCAGGATCAGGTCCCGCTCGCCCCACACGGCCAGCGTCGGCTTCGGCGCGCGGGCGAACGCGTCGAGCAGCGCCCGCCGCCAGCCCGGGCGGCCGCCGCGGACGGTGCCCAGCTCGGCCGCGACCTCGGCGAAGGTCTGCGCGAACTCCGGCCGCCGCGCGATCTCCACGGCGCGGGCGACCCGCTCGTCGGTGACCAGGGAGCCGTCGACGAACAGGGACCGCTCCGAGCGTCGGGCGGCCGCGGCGTCGAGGTGGCCCAGCAGGAACCGGCCGAGCAGCGGCACCCCGATGACCCGCAGCGCGGGCGTCACCTCGGCCCCGAACCCGGCCGGGTCGGCCAGCACCAGCGAGACGACGCGCTCCGGGTGCCGGGTGGAGATCAGCAGCGCGACGGCGCCGCCGAGCGAGTTGCCCATGACGTGCGCCGGCCGGGTCTCCCCGAGCGCGTCGAGGGTGACCAGCGCGGTGTCGGCGAGCTTCTCCAGCGTCGCCGGGCCGGGCACCCGGTCGGAGTGACCGAACCCGGCCAGGTCGACCGCGACCACCCGGTACCGGGACAGGAACTCGTGCTGCGGGTCCCAGTCCTCGAGGCTCCGGCCGATGCCGTGCAGCAGCAGGACCGGCTCACCGGCCGGGTCACCGGACTCGCGGACCCGGATCCGGGTGCCCCCGACGTCGACGAAGCGGGGCTGCGGGACGGTCATCGCGCCCCCGCCGATCGCGCCGACTTCGCCGACTTCGCGTTCCCCGAGGCACCGACGATCTTCGCGAAGATCCGGATGCTGTTCGCCGGGGCGAGCCGGGCCAGCAGGTCCGGGACCTTGGCGCTGATCCCGATGAGCAGCCGCGGGCGGCGCTTCTCGATGGCGTCGACGATCAGCTCGGCGGCCTTCTCGGCGGGGAAGGTCAGCAGCTTCTCGAAGTCCTTCTTCCCCCGCTCGGCCTCCTCGGCCGGGATGTTCACCCCGACCCGGGCGCTCGCGGCGATCCTGGTCCGGATGCCGCCCGGGTGCACCGTGGTGACGCTCGCGCCGACCTGGGCGAGCTCGGCGCGCAGCGCCTCGGAGAACCCGCGGATCGCGAACTTCGACGACGAGTACGCCGACTGCCCCGGCGGGGCGATCAGCCCGAACAGGCTGGACACGTTGACCACGTGCGCGCCGGGGCGCGCGGTCAGCGCGGGCAGCAGGGCGTGGGTCAGCCGCACCGGGGCGCGGAAGTTGACGTCCATGACCCAGTCGAACTCGTCGAGGGTCAGCCGGGCGAAGTCCCCGCCGAGCGCGACGCCGGCGTTGTTGACCAGCAGCCTGATCTCCGGGTGACCGGCCAGGATCCGGGCCGCCAGCGCGTCGACGGCCTCGCGGTCGGCCAGGTCGACGGTCTCGGTGGTCACCGACAGGCCGGGGTGCTTCGCGCGGATCGCGGCGGCGACGGTGTCGAGCCGGTCGCCGTCGCGGTCGACGAGCACGAGGTCGCTGCCGCGTTCGCCCAGGAGCTTCGCGACGTGCTCGCCCATGCCACCGGCGGCGCCGGTGACGACGGCGGTGCCCTCGGCGAAACGGAACGGTGAGCGGGCCATCAGGAAGCCACCTCCTGCTGTGCGGCCGCCGGGGCGGCGGTGCCGGATCCGGTGCCGGTCGTGGCGTCGGCGGCGATGCCGGCCGCGGTCGGGGTGGGGACGCGGGCGTCGCGGGCGCCCAGCGCCGAGGCAGGGGTGAGGATCATGTCCCGCTTGAGGTCGGCCCGTCCGAGCCCGACGGCGTCGAGGAAGAAGTTCTGGTGCAGCCGCCACGGGTCCTTGCGGCCCTGGCGGGGGAACAGGTGCTCGGAGCGCTTCACGTAGTTCGACTCGATGTCGAGCAGCGGGCGGTCCGGCGAGACGGTCGGGGCCGGGGTGGCGATCGCGATCCGCTCGCGGTCCATCAGCGCCAGCAGCTTCGGCACGTAGCGGGCGACGAGGTCGGCGCGCAGCGTCCAGGACGCGTTGATGTAGCCGATGCAGAACGCCAGGTTCGGGATGCCCGAGAGCATCAGGCCGCGGTAGGTGACGGTCTTGCCGATGTCCACCTGCTCGCCGTCGACGTGGATCGTGATGCCGCCCAGCGGGCTCAGCGACAGCCCGGTCGCCGACACGATCACGTCGGCCTCCAGCTCCTCGCCGGAGCGCAGCCGGATGCCGTTGGCGGTGATCCGGTCGATGTGGTCGGTGACGACCGAGGCGTCCCCACGGTTGATCGACTTGTAGAAGTCGCCCTCCGGGATGACGCACAGGCGCTGGTCCCACGGGTCGTAGCTCGGGGTGAAGTGCTGGTCGACGTAGGCCTCGTCCTTGAGGAACTTCAGGGCGAGCCCGCGCAGGACCTTCTTCACCCGCTCCGGGCGGCGCCGGGCGAGCTGGTAGAACGCCTGGGTCAGCGTCACGTACTGCAGGCGCAGGATGGCGTGCGCGAGCTTCGCGGGCAGGAAGCGGCGGAGCTGGTCGGCGACCGGGTCCTTGCTGGGCAGCACCGTCAGGTACGACGGTGAGCGCTGCAGCATGGTGACGTGCCCGGCCCGGGCGGCCAGCGACGGGATCAGGGTGACGGCGGTGGCGCCGGAGCCGATGACGACGACCTTCTTGCCGGTGTAGTCCAGGTCCTCCGGCCAGAACTGCGGGTGCACCCAGGTGCCGGCGAAGTCCTCCCGGCCCGGGAACTCGGGCTGGAAGCCCCGGTCGTAGTCGTAGTAGCCCGAGCACATGAACAGGAACGAGCAGGTGTAGCGCTTCGGGCCGTCGGCAGTGGTGGTCTCGACGGTCCACCGCGCGGTGGTGGAGTCCCAGGAGGCGTCGACGACCTTCGTGCCGAACCGGATCCGCTCGGTCACGCCGTACTCGCGGGCGGTCTCGGTGATGTAGCGGCGGATGTCGGCGCCGTCGGCGATCGACTTCGGCTCGCGCCACGGCCGGAACGGGTAGGCCAGGGTGAACATGTCCGAGTCCGAGCGGATGCCCGGGTAGCGGAACAGGTCCCAGGTGCCGCCGATGTTCTCGCGGCCCTCCAGGATCACGTAGTCCTTGCCGGGCAGCTCCTGGTGCAGCCGGGCCGCCGCACCGATACCGGAGAGCCCGGCCCCCACGATGATCACGTCGCGGTGCTCGACGGCGGTGCCGTCCGGAGCGGGTGTCGTACCGGCCTGGGTCATGTGGTCCTCCTCATCGGGCGCGTCCGCGCTGACTACCTCTGTCGACCGGGGTCCAGTGTGCCCCAAACCTACCCGGAGTAACTTGACCTGGCGCGACAACAACTTACCCTCGGACGACATGGGAACCGGATCACTCACCCGGGCGAGGGCGTTGCGTGGGTTCGTCGCGCTGGTCGGGGAGCTGGGCGGCGACGGCGCCGAGCTCTTCGCCCGGTTCCGGATCCCGATCGACGCCGTCGAGGGCAACGACCCGGACGCGCTGGTCCCGACGCGCTCGGTCGCCAGGGTGCTGGAGACCGCGGCAGCCGAGCTGGGCTGCGGCGACCTCGGGCTGCGCCTCGCGCAGCGGCAGGGCCCGGAGATCCTCGGCCCGCTGGCCGTCGCCGTCGAGGCGTCCCCGACGCTGGGGGCCGCCCTGGACTGCGCCTCGCGCTACCTCTACGTGCACAGCCCGGTGCTGACCGTCGGCGCGGTGCCCGACCCGGAGGGCGTGCCGGGGGTGACCGGCGTGGCGTACGGCAGCACCGAGCCGCTCCCGCCGCAGGTCGCCGACCTCGGCACGGGGGTGCTGCACCGGATCGTGAGCCTGCTGGCCGGCGGGCCCTACGGCCTGCGCTCGGTGCACCTGCCGCACGAGGCACCGCCTGCCCCGGAGCGGTTCCGCGAGTTCTTCGGGGCCGAGGTCCGCTTCGACCGGCCGGCCGCGGTCCTGCGGGTGCCCGGCGACCTGCTGCGAAGGCCGGTGGCCGGCGGGGACGAGACCGTCCGGGCCATCGCGATCGAGTACCTGGAGACCCATTTCGCGCGCCCCGGCCGCACCGTCACCGACCGGGTGCGAGCCGCGGTCGACCGGTCGCTGGGCACCGGGCCGGTGCGCATCGGCTCGGTGGCCCGGCTGCTGCGGGTGCACCCACGGACCCTGCAACGCCACCTCGCGGCCGAGGGCACGACCTTCGAGACCGTCGTCGACGAGGCGCGTCGGGACACCGCCGAGCGGCTCATCCTGCGGACCGACCTGCCGTTCACCCAGGTCGCGGCCATGGTGGGGCTGGCCGAGCAGTCCGCGCTGTCGCGGGCGGCGCGGCGCTGGTTCGGCGAGTCGCCCCGCGCCCTGCGCCGGGCCGGCCCGGGCGGGCTGCCGGCGCCCCCGGTGCCGGCCGCCCACGGATGACCATCATCCGCGGGGGTGGCAGGGTGCTCACCACGGTCGCCCGACGATGGGCCCGACGAAGGGGGTACGAGTGTCCGACGCGGTGCTGCTCACCCGGCTCGACGGCCCGGTGCTCACCCTCACCCTGAACCGCCCGCACCGGCGCAACGCGATCGACCGGGCGCTGTGGGACGCCCTCGGCGAGGCGCTGCACCGGGCCACCGTCGACGAGGAGGTCCGCGCGGTCGTCGTCACCGGCGCCGGTGGTGCCTTCTGCGGCGGCGCCGACCTCGACCCGGCTGCCCGCGGGGCGGACGCCGAGCACCCGACCCGGCTGATGCGGCGGATCAACGACGTCGCGCTGGCGCTGCACGAGCTGCCGGTGCCGTCCGTCGCGGTCGTCGACGGTGTCGCCGTCGGTGCCGGGTGGAACCTCGCGCTGGGCTGCGACCTCGTCGTCGCCACCCCCGCGGCGCGGTTCTCCCAGATCTTCGCCCGCCGGGGCCTGTCGGTGGACTTCGGCGGGACCTGGCTGCTGCCCCGGCTGGTGGGGATGCAGCAGGCCAAGCGGCTAGCGCTGCTCGCCGAGACGATCGGCGCCGAGGAGGCGCACGCGCTCGGCCTGGTCACCTGGGTCGTCGACGGCGACGAGCTGCCCGCCTTCGTCGCCGACATCGCCGGCCGGCTCGCGGACGGACCGCCGGTCGCGCTGGCCAGGGACAAAGCGATGCTGCACGCCGCGACCCGGTCGTCGTTCGCCGAGGCACTCGACGCCGAGGCCATCTCGCAGGCGATCAACTTCGTCACCGACGCCCCCGAGGGGATCGCCGCGTTCGTCGAGCGCCGCGACGCCGGGTTCGACGGGCGGTGGCGGTTCGACCGGACCTAGCGCGCCCGCAGCGCGTAGCGGCGCTCGGCGTAGTCGAGGTCGTCGCGCCACAGCTTCGTGGCGGCCGCGGCCATCGCCGGGCGGATCGCCGGGGCGAGCCGGGTCGCCACCGCGAAACCGGGCCGGTCCGACCCGGCGACGACGGCCTCGATCACCGCGGTGCGCGGCCGCCCGTCGGGGCCGGGGCCGAGCGGGGTCGCGTGGGTCTCGACGACCGACCCGACACCCTCGCCCTCCACGATCCGCATGACCACGGTGCGCGGCTCCGGGCACACGAACTCCGCCCGCACCGGCACACCCAGCCCCGGTCCGACCTTGAAGGTGACGCTCACGAGGAACCGGTCGTCGTCGGGGGCGACGTCGGTGACGGCGGGCGCGGAGTCCACCGTCAGCCGCTGGAACGAGTACGGGTGGAACCAGGCGCCGTGCCACGGGTCGAGCCGGTTGGCGACGATGTCCTCCGGCTCGCACACCCCGGTCAGCGTGGTGACGGCGTCGAGCACCGCGCCGGCCGGTCGGGCCGGGACGACGGGGGCGTCGGTCGGCTCCTCGCCGCCGAGGTCGTCGAGCCGCACCCAGACCAGGACCCCGTCGTCGTGGACGGGCAGCACCGCCCAGCCCGGGCCGGACCGGGCGCCCAGGCGCAGCCCGTGCCAGCGGCACACCAGCTCGCCGCAGTCGACGGCGGCCAGCGCCATCGGTGCACCGAGGTGCGGGCAGGCGCCGGGACCCACCCGGACCGTGCCGTCCTGCTCCCGCCACGCGACGAGCTCGGTCCCGCCGACCCGGACGCCGTGCGGCCGGTCGCGGCGGATCTCGCGGCTCGCGGCGACGACGAACCAGTTCCCCGACGGACGTGCCTGTGCCCGCTCCAGCGAGGCCGAGATCAGCTTCGGGTCCGCGCCGGCGTAGGTCGGCTTCTGCGCCGCCCACCGCTGCGACGGAAGCGGCTGCAGCGGCCAGTGGGACGGCCAGTTCTCGGTGATCCGGGAGAGCAGGGTCATGGCGTGGTGTCCTTCGGGGGTCAGGTGCGCATCGCGTACTCGGCGGCGCGCCGCAGCGGACCGAGGCGGCCGCTGGTGGGGACGGTCTCGAGGGGGTGGCCGGCCAGACCCCAGCCGGCGAGCAGCCGGTTCGCCGCCTGCCAGCCGGTGCTCGCGGCCCGCTCCATGAGCGCGACGGGCAGGTCGATCCGGATGCCGTCGCCGGCCAGCACCAGGCCGTCGACGGGGGTGGCGACCGTGGGCCGCCGCGCGAAGTCGCCGACGCCGAACATCGGGCAGTCCGCCCGCCACTGCACCAGTTCGCCGACCACCCCGGCATCCGCGGTCTCGGGGTAGAGCTCGTGCAGCCGGGCGACCGTGCGACGGCGCAGCTCGGCGGTCCAGGCGTCGTCGCCCGTGCCCGGCGGCGGCGCCGCGGAGTAGGCGTGGAGCTCCACGACGGACCCGCCGTGGTGGGCCGCCCAGCCCGCGGCGTCGCGCTCGTAGCGGTCCAGCACGGAGATGTTGTCGAGCGGGTCGAGCCCGCCGGTGCCGAGGAACGGCGGGCGGGCGGCGTCGACGGGCCGGTCGAGCCACAGCCGTTGCACGAGGAACGGCGGGGCGCTGCCCAGCGCGGCGACGTCGGCGCGCCAGCGGGCGAGCGCGTCCGGCCCGTCGACGGCCGAGACGGGGTCGCCCAGACCGGGGGAGGCGGCGACGATGTCGCGCAACCCGCGTACGTCCGGGGCCAGCACGACCGCGTCCGCCTCGCTGCTGCCGCCGGTGCCGCCGCCGTCGTGATGATTCACGTGGAACCGTCCACTGCCGACACCGTCGGCCGGGGACCGTTCTGCCGGGGATCGTTCGACCGAGGAGACCGTGACCCCGGTCCGGAACGTGACGCCGCGGGTGGTCAGGTAGTGGCGCAGCGGCTCCCACAGCGCGGTGTCGAAGCCCGCGTCGGGCACGTCGAACATCAGGCCCTCGGAGGAGCCGAGGAAGTAGATGTGGAACATCGTCGCGAGCTCGGCGGCCGACATGGTCGAGGGCGGTGCGAAGAAGCTGCGGGAGAACACCTCGAACGCCAGGTGCCGGGCCGCGGGCGGGAAGTTGATCGACTCGACGAAGCTCTGCGCGTCGACGTGGTCGATCGCCTCGTAGATGCCGGGCACGCTGACCGCGGCCAGCGGCGCGGCGGCGCGGGCGTCGAGGCGCAGCAGGTCCGACGGGCGGAAGGTGGGGCTGCGCAGGGCGAACAGCACCGCGTTCCACGGCGGGGTGCGCGGCAGCCCGCGGAAGGTGTCCCGGCGCCCGTCGGCGTCGACGAGCGGGTAGTCCTCCAGGGGCACCAGCCGCTCCAGCTCGGGGTCGCCCCGGCGCAGCAGCGCGCGCAGGTTGTAGTACTGGCGGAAGAACGCGTGGAAGCCGCGGCTCATCGACACCGGGGTGCCGTCGGGCAGCGGCTCCGACCAGCCGCCGACCCGCCCGCCCAGGTAGGGCTCGCGCTCCAGTAGCTCGACGACGACCCCGCGCTCGGCGAGCCCGGTCGCCGCGGCCAGCCCGGCGATCCCGCCGCCGACGACGACGACCCGCGGTCGCCGCCCCAGTTGCCCGGCGTCGCCGAGGCCGCCGGCGGGCTCGTGGCGGACCCGGCGCGGGTCGGTCGGGCGGGCGGTCACGACCGCGTCCCGAGCACGGTGTGCACGACGCCGTTCTGCCAGCCGGTCATGGTCTCGGAGTGCACGGCGTCGAACCCGGCGCCGCGCACCCGGTCGCGCAGGCGGCCGATGCCGTCGAAGGTGTTCACGCTGCGCCACAGGTGCCGGTACAGCGCGGTCCCACCGGTGGTCATCCGGCCGAGCGGCACGATGATCCCCCAGCAGACCGCGTGCCAGGACAGCCGGGCGCGGGGCGAGTCGGCCACCGAGTACTCGTGCAGCGCGAGCACCCCACCGGGGCGCAGCAGGTCGCGGAAGCGGCGCAGCTGGGCGTCCGGGTCGTCCAGGTTGCGCAGCAGGTAGGCGGCGAGGATCCCGTCGAACGGGCCCTCGACCCCGTTCTCGGCGAGGGCCTCGGCGGTGGAGTGCACGAACCGCACCGACGCCGGCCACGGCTTGGTGCGGGCGCGCTCCAGCATCCCGGCCGAGGCGTCGACGGCGACGATCTCGGCGCGCGGGGCGACCCCGAGCAGCGCCGCGGTGGAGGCCCCGGTGCCGCAGCCCGCGTCGAGCAGCCGCAGCCCGGCGCCGTCCCGGGGCAGCCGCATCCGGGCCGCGGAGGCGCGCAGGTGGTCGTGGTAGCCGGGGTTCATCCCGACCAGCCGGTCGTAGTCGGCCGCGCCGTCGTCGAAGTGCGACGGCACCTGCTCGCGCGGCAGACCCGCGCGGCCGACGGTTCCGGGGCGGGCGGGGCGGGACGGGGAACGGTCGGCCATGTCCGCGAGCCTAGGACCGCCCACGGCGCCCGGCGCGTCGGGTCGCATCCTGGTGCACCGCAGCCGTTCGCGGGGCGGGCCCGGTCAGGAGACCCGGTCGGCGCAGCGCACGGCCATCGCCCGCAGCACCGCGGCGACGTCGTCGCCGAGCAAGCCGCCGTCGACCGCACCGTCCACCAGCCGCAGCGCGCCCTGCACCCGGGTGGCGATCAGCTCCTCGATGCGGCGGCGGGCGCCGGTGGACTCGATCGCGACCCGCGCCGCGGCGACGTCGACCGGACCGTCGGTCTCGTCGGAGCCGGGCAGCAGCGCGTCGAGGGTGTCCCGGGTGGCCGGCCCGGCGACCTCGCGGGCCAGCACGACCAGGCTGGTGGCCTTGCGCTCGGCCAGGTCGTCGCCCGCGGTCTTGCCGGTGGCGTCGGTGCCGAACACGCCCAGCACGTCGTCGCGCATCTGGAAGGCCTCGCCGACCATCGTCCCGTAGTCGCCGAGGGCGGTGAGCAGCTCCGGCCCGGCGCCCGCCATCGCGGCACCGAGCTCCAGCGGGCGGCGCACGGTGTAGTTGCCGGACTTGCGACGCAGCACGTCCATCACCTCGTCGAGGGTGGGGACGCGGCGTGCCTCGTTGAGCAGGTCGGCGAACTGGCCGACGGCCAGCTCGGAGCGCATCTCGTCGTAGCGTGGCCAGCCGCGGTCCAGCGCGGCGCGCGGCAGCCCGCTCTCGCGCATCGCCTGCTCGGCCCAGACCAGGCACAGGTCGCCCAGCAGGACCGCGCCGGACTCGCCGAACCGCTCCGCGGAGCCGGACATGCCCTGGCCGCGATGCCAGGAGGCGAGCTGGACGTGCACCGTCGGCCGGCCGCGACGCAGCTGCGAGCGGTCCATGACGTCGTCCTGCAGCAGCGCGAACGCGTGCAGCAGCTCCAGCTCCAGCCCGGACACCGCGGCCAGCGCGGCGGGGGAGTCCGGGGCGGCGGCCCGCCAGCCCAGGTAGCCGAACATCGAGCGCAGGTACTTGCCGCGACCGACGAAGTCGCTCAGCACCCCGGTCACGACGTCCGCCCCGCGCATCGAGTGGACGTGCTCGGCGCAGCGACGGCGCACCGTCTCCGCGACCTGCTCACGGACCCGGTCGCGGATCTCCTCCGCCCAGCCCGGATGGGTGGGGACGAGCTCGGGGCGCCGGGGCTGTGTGGTCTGCGCGGAGCCGGTCTTCACAGAGCTGGTCTGCACGGACGTGGTCGTCACCGACGTGCTCTTCACGGACGTCACGCGGCCTCCCGTCGGGTCGCCTGGGGTGGTGGGCGGCCGGACGTCGGCGTCCGGACCCGGTCGGGAGCCGAGGGCGCCGCCGGGCCGGGTCCTGTCGAGGGTATGGGGGGTGCCGTCATCGCGCGCGCCGAACCGGACGGACCACCCCGGTCGTGTTCGGACGGACGCGTCCGCATGGTTCGGGTGACCCCCGTCACCGACCCGGGCCGGTCAGCCGGCGCGGAGGAACGACCACGCGGCCAGCCACACCGATCCGGCGACCAGCGCCATCGCCCCGGGCACGTGCACGACCAGGCCCGGGATGCTCCCGAACCACGCCTGGACGAAGGTGAACGCGAAGACCGCGACGGCGAGCACGGACGGCCACCACGACCCGGCCGTGACGACCCGCAGCCACACCGCGGCCGCCGCGGCGAGCCCGGTGACGACGTGCAGCACGATCGCCCCGGCGCCGTGCGGACCGACGTCGCCGCCGGTGAACAGGCCGGCGGCTGTCACGAACTGCCAGGCCAGGACCACGACCGAGGCGGTCGCGAGCACCCGCAGGGCCAGGACGGGCGTGGAGCGGACGGCGTCGGGTGCGGCGTGGCGGTGTGGGACGGTCATTCTTCCAGTCTGCCGAACCGGCCGCAGGTGTACGAACCGGGCGTTCACGCCATCGCAGGTGCGAGTGCCCGCACGCCCACGACGGCCGACCACGCCGGGAGGAAGTGCCGCGCCGGGTCGAGCGCCCGGACGCCGGTGACCGGCACGAAGTGGTGGTCCACGAACGCGCGCAGCGCCGCGGAGTGGCCGCACGGGCCCGGCACGTACGCCACGTCGTCACGCCAGCCGCACTCGCAGGCCGCGCGGTAGGCGACGGCCGGTGCGCGACGCGCGTCGGCCCAGATCCCCGTCGCGCGACCGTCGGCGGTGTCCGCGCTGACGAAACCCTCGTGGTCGTCCGACCCGGGGATCTCCACCGGTCCGATGTCGAGCACGTCGGTGATCCTCCCCGGGAGCCGGACGTGCGCAACGCCGGGGGGCCGGGCGGGCGCCCCGGTTCGCCCGGCGGTCGGCGACCGGTCCCGCGTGGCAGGCTGGACCGGTGACGGACGACGCTCGGGGCGAGGCGGTGCTGGGCGCGGCGAACCGACGCGGCACGCCGGGAGTTCGGTGACGACCTGGTGGCGGCCTACACCCTCGGCAGCCTCGCGCACGGCGGGTTCGCCCCCGCCGTCAGCGACGTCGACCTGGCCCTGGTGCTGTCGGAGACCGGCGGCAGTACGGCGTCGCGGGTGCACGACGTCGTCGCCGCGGCCCGGGACGCCGCCGCGGGCACCGACGGGCTGGCCGAGCGGCTCTCGGTGTTCTGGGCCGACCCGCACACCGTCCGCCACGGCCCCGGTGACCGGCCGGCCCGGCTGCCCGCCGTCGACCGGCTCGACCTGCTCGACTCCGGGGTGCTGCGCCACGGCACCGACGTGCGCGACGGCGCCGTGCGGCCCACCCACGACGAGCTGGTCCGCGGCTCGGCGGAGTTCCTCGTCGAGCGGGTCGACGACGCCTGGCTCGCCGGGATCGCCGACCCGGCGACACTGCTGGCCCGCGGGCCGCGGGCGGTCACCAAGACGGTGCTGTTCCCCGTCCGGTTCCTGCACACCCTCACGACCGGGGAGATCGGCCGCAACGACGCCGCCGTCGCGTCCTACGACGGCGAGCACGGCGCTCTGGCGACCGCGGCCCTGCGGTGGCGCGGCGGGACGCTCGGCGACCGGGTCGCCGCCTGGTCGCTGCTGACCGACCACCTGGCGGGGCTCTACCGGGAGTGCGTCGACGCCCACCTCGCGGCGCTGCCCGATGCCGACCCCGTCGTCGCCGGGCTGCGGGCCCTGCGCGACGCCGTGGCGCTGGTCGGTGCTCCACGGGCCGTGCCGAGGGGCCGGCTCAGTGCTTCGCCGGCTTCCGCCCCACGAACGCCCCGATCCCCGTGACCGCACGCCCCACGACCAGAGTGTTGATCTCCTTGGTGCCCTCGTAGGAGTAGAGGGCCTCGGCGTCGTTGAAGAAGCGGCCGACCTTGTTCTCCAGCAGGATGCCGTTGCCGCCGAACACCTCCCGGGCCCGCGCGACGGCGTCGCGCAGCATGATCGTCGCCTGCCGCTTGGCCAGGGCCGCCTGCTCGTCGCGGAAGGTGCCGTCGTCCTGCATCTGCGCGACCTTGACCGCCATCCCGAGCGAGGCCACGACGTCGCCCAGGATCGACACGAGATGGTCCTGCACCAGCTGGAACGACGCGATCGGCTGCCCGAACTGGACGCGCTCGACGGCGTAGTCGCGGGCCAGCTCGTACACCCCGGCCATCGCGCCGACCGCGTTCCAGGCGACCCCGCCGCGGGTCACCCGCAGCACCCGGTTGGTGTCGCGGAAGGACTCCGCACCCGGCAGCCGGTTCGCCTCGGGCACCCGCACACCGTCGAAGGTGAGGTCGGCGTTCTGCACCGAGCGCAGTGCGAGCTTGCCCTCCATCTTCGTCGCGGTGAAACCGGGCATGTCCTTCTCGACGACGAAGCCCTTCACCGGGCCGCCGGTGGGGTCGTCGGTCACGTCGCGCGCCCACACGACCACCAGGTCGGCGAAGGTGCCGTTGCCGATCCAGCGCTTCGCACCGTCGATCACCCACACCGCGTCCGCGCCGTCCCCCTCGCGCCGCGCGGTGGTCTCCAGCCCGCCCGCGACGTCGGAACCGCCGTGCGGCTCGGACAGCGCGAACGCCCCGATCAGCTCCATCCGCCGCATGGCGGGGAGCCAGCGCTGCTTCTGCTCCTCCGAGCCGCACAGGTCGATCGAGGTGAGCGCGAGCCCGGCGTGCACGCCGAAGAAGGTCGCCATCGAGGGGTCGACGCGGGACAGCTCCATCGACACGAACGACGTGAGCAGCCGCGAGTACGCGGGCCGGTCCGGCCACTCCCGGGCCAGGCCGACGACGTCGAGCTCGGCGAAGCCGGGGATGAGCTCGTGCGGGAACTCGGCGCGGTCCCAGTAGTCGTCGGCGATCGGGGCGATCCGGGTCTCGGCGAACTCGCGGACCCGGGCGAGAATCTTCTTCTCCTGCTCGCCCAGCAGGTCCAGGTAGCCGTAGAGGTCGGCGGGCAGGGGGCTGGTCATGACTGCTCCAGAATGTCGTCGCGGGCGGCGAGCACGGCGGTCTCGGCGCGGTCGCGTGCGGTGGTCAGCGCCTCGCGGCTGGGGCCGTAGGCGTCCTCGGTGGCGCTGCTGATCGCCTCGACGGTGTCGGCGTCGAGGGCGGGGTTCCCCAGGTCGGCCCAGCGGCGCGCCATGCCCGGGCCGAGGTGCTCGAGCAGGTGGCGCAGGCCGCCGTCACCGCCGCCGAGGTGGAAGGACAGGAACGGCCCGCCGGTCGCCCAGCGCGGGCCGAGCGCCCCGGTGACCACCCGGTCGAGCTCGGCGGGGGAGACCACGCCGTCGCGGACCAGGGACACGGCTTCGCGAACAGCGCGGACTGGAGCCGGTTCCCGACGAAGCCGTACACCTCCTTGTGGATCTCGACCGGGTCCTTGCCGACGCCGCGCAGGAACGCCGCGGCGCGCTCGACGGCGTCCCGCCCGGTCCGCCGCCCGGCGACGAGCTCGACGAGCGGCAGCACGTGCGGCGGATTGAACGGGTGCGCCACCAGCAGCCGCGCGGCGGCGTCGTCGGGCAGCTCGGCGGCGATGTCGCTGGGCAGGATCCCGGAGGTGGAGCTGAGCAGCAGCGCCCCGGTGGGGGCGTGCGCCGCCACCGTCGCCCAGATCTCCCGCTTGACCGCCAGGTCCTCCGGGCCCTGCTCCTGGACGACGTCGGCGCCTGCGACGGCGACGGCGAGGTCGGGCTCGCACACGACCCGGTCGAGCAGGTCCGGCGAGCCGAAGCGCGCCACCTCGGTCTCGACGACGTCGGCCAGGTCCGGCCGCGGGTCGGTGACGACGACGTCGTGCCCGGCCGCGGCCAGCAGCACCGTCCAGGAGACGCCGATCGTGCCGGCGCCGATCTCGGTGATCCTCATGTCAGCGCTCCAGGTAGTCGTGCACGGTCTCGACCGGCGCCAGGGTGAGGTCGGTGAGCACGTGCGATGCGGAGACGACCTCGCGCACCGGCAGGTCCGCCAGCGGTGCGAGGACGTGGTGGAACAGCTGCAGCCGCGCCGGGCCGGTGAAGGCGCGCTTCACGGTCAGGTCGGTGATCCGGGTGCGGACCAGGCGGGCGTCGACCGGGCCGGAGCGGCCGGGGGACGAGCTTGACCATGAACGTCGGGACGCCGATCTGCGCGGCGGCCTCGGCCGGATCGAGCGGGGCGTGCTGGTAGGCCATCGTGGCGACGGCGACCGGCAGCGACCCCTTGTGCAGGGTCCCGACCAGCGCGCCGTCCTCCACGGTCAGCCGCGGGGTGCCGAACGCCTTGGGATAGGCGCTCTGCTCGCGACCGGCGAAGGTGGCCGGCGAGTTGTCCAGCCACATCCCGTGCAGGTACTCGCCCTGCTCGCCGTCGAAGGAACAGGCCAGCGCCTGACCGGACTCGGTGTAGGGGCCGAACCCGTCGACGTCGCCCATGTGCATGACCTCGAACCGGACCAGCGGGTCACCGGCCACCAGCGGCTCGGGCAGGGCGTGGCGGAACGCGTCGGGGTCGGTGCGGTAGACGACGTTGAGGTACTCGCGGTCGGTGAACCGGTGCGCCCCGGGCGGGAACGCCGGCGCGGTGAGCGGGGTGGTCCCGGCGGCGAGGACGTCGGCGGCCCTCATCGGACCAGCACCCCCTCGGCGACGAGCGCGTCGATCTCGTCCTCGGTGCGCCCCAGCTCGCGCAGCACCGCGGCGCCGTCGGCACCGAGTGCGGGGGCGGGGGTGCGCATCCCGGCCGGGGTGGCCGAGAGCCGGACCGGGAAGCCGATCGAGCGGTAGCGGCCCTCGGTGGGGTGCTCGGCCTCGGTCAGCAGACCGCCGGAGGTGACGTACGGGTCGGTCTCGGCGTCGTCGACGGCGAGCACCGGCGCGAACGGGATCGAGTGCTCGGCGCACAGCGCCGCCCACTCGTCGGTGGTGCGCTGCGGGGCGAGCTCGCCGATCAGCGCGTACAGCTCGGGCTGGTGCGCCGCCATCGCCGGCGAGGTGGCGAACCGCTCGTCGGCGGCCAGGTCCTCACGGCCGGCCGCGGCGAAGAAGTCCGCGATGTTGCGCGGGGTGTAGGGCAGGATGCACGCCCAGCCGTCCTTCGTCGCGACGGCCTCGTGCCCGGCCGCCATCGACCGGTTGAACCCGGTCGGGCCCTCCGCGGGCACGAAGGTGTGCCCGGACAGGTGCTCCACCAGGTTGAACGCGAGCAGCGTGTCGGTCATCGGGACCTCGACCAGCTGCCCCTCACCGGTGGCCCGCTGGTGGATCACCGCGGCCAGCGTGGAGTAGGCGATGGTCAGCGCGCACACCTTGTCCGCGAGGATCGTCGGCGCGTACGACGGGGTGCCGGTCGCCCGCCGCATCAGGTCCACCATCCCCGAGGACGCCTGGACGATCTCGTCGTAGGCGGCCCGGTCGGCCAGCTCGGAGTCGCTGCGGAAGCCCTGCGCCCGCACCTGAACCAGACGCGGGAAGCGTTCGGCGACCCGCCCGGGATCGAGCCCGAGCCGCTCCAGCGCACCGGGGCGCATGTTCGTGACGAGCACGTCGGCGGTGTCGAGCAGGTCGTCGAGCACGGCCCGCCCGGCGTCGGTCTTGAGGTCGAGGGCGACCGAGCGCTTGTTGCGGTTCACGTTCAGCGCGAGCGCACCCATGCCGGGGTGGCGCTGGGGCAGCGTCCGGCGGGTCATGTCCCCGGCGGGCGGCTCGATCTTGATCACCTCCGCGCCCAGGTCACCCAGGATCTGGCAGGCGTAGGGGCCCATGACCACCGAGGCCAGGTCGATCACCCGCAGCCCGTCCAGTGCGCCACCCATGTCGTGCTCCCTCCGGTCGGTCCGCGATCACGTTCTCCATGAGCATGGCTAACTTCTCTCGCTCCTGCGAGCTACCCTTACCCATATGCGTAAGCACCACCGGACGGTGGACCGGGTGGCTGGTCTGCTCGAAGCCGCCGCGCGCCGCCCCGACGGCAGCACCCTCTCCGCGCTGGCCCGGCGCGTCGGTGCCCCGGTGTCCTCGGTGCAGAAGCTCGTCGACGGTCTCGTCGCCACCGGCTACCTCGACGAACGCGACCGTCGCTACACCCTGGGGCCCGCGCCGTGGATGCTCGCGGCGAGAGCGGGAGAACCACCCGTCCCGGCGATCCCGCACGAGGCACTCGACCAGCTGGCCCGGCACACCGGCCTGCCCGTGCTCCTCGCCGCCCGGATCGGCGACGACGTCGTCTACCTCGACTGGGCGGGCGCCGACGAGAGCTTCGACGTGGCGTTGTCCGCCCGGGTCCGCGCGCCGCTGCCCGACACCGCTGCCGGCCGGGTCCTGCTCGCCCACCTCGCCCCGCCGAGCGCAAGCGGGTGGCGCTGGCCGCGCACGACGGCGACCCCGGCGCCGCCGCCGCGCTGCTCGACACCTGCGCACGGATCCGCACCGACGGGTTCGAACGCGGCGCCAGCGGAGCCCTGTTGCCCGGGGCGGTCGCCGTCGCGGTCGCACTCCGCCACGACGGCCGCGTCACGGGGGCGCTCTCGGCCGCCGACCGTGGGTCGGGACCGCTGCCCCGCGGGGTCGCCGACGCACTCGCCGACGCCGCGGACGCGTGGTCGACCTGAGCCGCGCGACGTTTGCCGACCGGTGTGCCGGGAAGGCGACGGTCGATGCGTACCGACTGGATCCGACCCCTGAACGACAGCGACGGCCCCTTCGCGACCGTCGTGCTCGACGCCACGCACGACACCGCCGACGCGACCGAGCAGTACCGCCTGCGCTGGCGCGACCTGCGTGAGCGCCTCGCCGACTCCGGCGCCGACTCCTCGGCGCTCGCCGTCCTCGACGAGGCCGTGACCGCCGCCGACGCCCCCGACGGCACGGCCGGGCGGGTACTGGTCGCCGACGCGACGCGGGTGCTGCTCGACCGGCACACCGAGGTCCCGCCCGAGCGCGGGACCGCGACCTGGGGTGCGGTCCCGGACCTGCTGGGCGTGCTCGGCGCGGTGGGGGAGGACGTGGCGACCGTCGTCGTCGCGCTCGACCGGACCGGCGGTCGGATCCGCGGTGTCGACGGCACCGTCGAGGAGGTGTCGACCGACTCCGGCGGCCCGGTCCACAAGGCGAACGTCGCAGGCCCCGGCGAGGGCTCCGCGGACGCCCGGGTCGAGGAGACCTGGAAGCGCAACGCCCGGGCCGTCGCCGAGCGGGTCGACACGATCGTCCGCGGCGGCAACGCGGACCTGCTCGTCGTCGCCGGGGACGCGGAGTCCCGGGCCCGCCTGCGCGACGAGCTCCCGCCGGCCTCGGCCGGGATCATGGCCGAGATCGAGAACACCGGCGGCACGGCGCCCGAGCAGGTCGACGACACCGTCCGCGCCGCGGCCGACGAGGTCCGCGAGGCCCGCCGCGGCGAGGCCGTCTCGAGCTTCGCGACCGCCTCCGGCCGCGACGACGGGCTCGCCGTCACCGGGCTCGGCGACGTCGTCGGGGCCACCGTGCGCACGCCGTCGAGACGCTGCTGGTCGACCCGTCCGCGGTGCCCGGGACCGAGCTGGTCGCCGGGACCGACCCGGCGGCAGTGGGGGAGAAGGCCGACGAGCTCGTCGGTGACACCCCGGTTCTGTCCGGACCGGCCGCGAACGTGCTCGTCCGGGCGGCCGCCGCGACCGATGCCGCCGTCGTGCTGGTCCACCCGGGCGACGAGGTCTCGCTCACCGACGGTGTCGGCGCCGTCCTGCGCTTCCCGGTCGGTCCCGCCGCCTGAGCCCGCGATCGTCGTGCTCCGTCCCGGGCCGGACCGGCCGGGACGGGGCATGATCGGTTCCATGAGCGACCAGCGGATCGAGACCTCCCGCATCGTCGACGCGAGCCCGGCCGAGATCTTCGCCGTGCTCCGTGACCCGCGTGGGCACGTGGCCATCGACAGCTCCGGCATGCTGATGTCGGCCGAGGGCGAACCGGTCTCGGCGGCCGGGGACACCTTCGTCGTGCACATGGACCGCGAATCGCTCGGCGACCGTCCGATGGGGCGCTACGACGTCACCGTGCACATCGCGAGCTACGTGCCGGACCGCGAGATCTCCTGGACCATCGTCGGCGTCATGCGCCCGCCGGTCGGCCACGTGTACGGCTACCGGCTGGAGCCGGTCGACCAGGCCGACGGCGGCGGCACCCGGGTCGTCTCGTGGTGCGACTGGTCCGACATCCACCCGCAGTACCGCGACTCCGACCTGTTCCCGGTGATCTCCGCGTCGTCGCTCAGAGCGTGTTTGGAAATTCTAGTGGGTTGAGGGTGTCGTGTGTTTCTGCTGGCGGGTGGCGGGGTATCCACGGGCGATGCGGCGGGTGATGGTGTTGATCGCGGCCCAGCGGATCATGGCTTCGGATGTGGTGGGGTGGCGTTCGTAGTCTCGGGCCAGGCGTCGGTGTGCGGTGAGCCAGGCCAGGGTCCGTTCGACCACCCACCTTCGTGGGAGGACGGTGAATCCGCGCTGCTCGGGTGGCTTGCGGATGATCTCGATCGTTGTCTGCAGGATCGTGGCGGCCCAGTCGAGCAGTCGCCCGGCGAAGCCGGCGTCGGCGTAGACGAACCGCACCCTGGTGCGCAGGTAGAGGTTGAGCAGGATCGGCTTGGCGCCGTCGCGGTCCTGTACCGAGGCCGAGCACACCATCGTGGTCAGCAGCAGACCGAGGGTGTCGGTCACGATGAACCGTTTCCGTCCGCCTGTCTTCTTCCCGGCGTCGTAGCCGCGGGAGTCCTGGCCGACGGTGTCGGCGCCCTTGACCGACTGGGAATCGATGATCCCCGCACTCGGCTCCGGATCACGGCCCTCGGCGATACGTAACTGCCCCCGCACGACCGGGAGGATCTTCTCGGTGACCTTCTGCTGTTCCCACTGGTTGAAGTACCAGTAGACGGTCTGCCAGGGCGGGAAGTCCACCGGCAACGCCCGCCAGGCACACCCGGTCCGCACGACATACAAGATCGCGTCCAGCACGTCCCGACGAGCATGAGCAACAGGCCGCCCCCGCCGCGCGAGCGGCGGTAACAACGGCTCGATCACCACCCACTGGGCATCACTGGTGTCCGAGGGGTACCGGCGCGGTCGTTCCTGCATGCCGACCACGATGGAGCACCCCAGCCGTGTCGACCATCCCGACACACCCACCATTTCCAAACACGCTCTCAGGGCGACCCTGGGCATCCTCGCCCGGACCGTGCAGACGTTCCCGGCACCGGTGGTCGCCGTACCACCGTCGTAGCGGTCCGCCGTCACCCCGCTGTCACCCCGTTGTCGTAGCGCGGTGCCGACGACCGGGCCACGGTGCGCGCCGGCACTGGGCGGTGCGGGTGAACCGGACCTGTTTGCGATTGAGCCGCGCACGGCCGGGGAATCCTGGGGCCACGAATGCACGACACGAACTCCTGCACGGACCGGGCGCTGGGGAGCCTTCCGGTCCGTGGGCCCCGGGTCCGGGGTGCGACCGCTTCGGGGGTGGTCGCACCCCGGACCCGTTCCTCGTCGCGGCCACCCCGGCGGGCCGTCGCGGCACGCCGGATCCCGCGGGCTCGGATGTACTCCCGACGCCGAACGCATACCCTGTGGGAATGACCGAGCCCGGAACCGTGGCGCCGCTGGCGCTCGACGAGCAGCTCTGTTTCGCGCTCCACTCGGCGTCCCGCGCGATGACCGGGTGCTACCGCCCGATCCTCGACGCCATCGGGCTGACCTACAGCCAGTACGCGGTCCTGCTCGTGCTGTGGGCCGAGGAGACGGTGCCCCAGCGGGAGCTCGGGGAGCGCATGTTCCTCGACAGCGGCACGTTGTCGCCGATGCTGACCCGGCTGGAGGGCCGCGGGCTGGTCACCCGCGCCCGTCGCCCAGACGACGAGCGCACCGTGCAGGTGTCGCTCACCGAGAAGGGCAAGGCGCTGCGGGACCAGGCCGCCGCCGCGCAGGACGAGGTCATCAAGGCCACCGGCATGTCGACGGACGAGCTGTTCCGCCTCCGGGACGACCTGCAGCGGCTCGCCTCCCGCCTCCGGGCGTCGGAGGCCGGGGCCGCCTCGGCCTGACCGGGGCCGCACCACGCGTCCGCGACGCGGCGCGGATCGTTGCACGGGTATATGCTTGCCGACAGGCAATCATATGGAGTGTGCATGAGCGGCCTCGACCCCGACGAGCTGGCGCGGCTGCGCACGGACCTGGCCCGGATCGCCCGTGGCCTGGACCGGGCCACCCGCGGCTCCGACCTCACCCGCAGCGCCCTGTCGGTGCTCGGCACCGTCGCCGTCCGCGGCCCCATCGGGATGGGGGAGCTCGCCACCGTCGAGGGGGTCAACCCCACGATGCTGTCGCGTCTGGCCGGCAGGCTGGAGGCCGCGGGACTGCTCGTCCGCGACACCGACCCCGACGACGGCCGCGCCGTGCGCGTCGCGGTCACCGAGGCGGGCGCGGCCGAGCACCGCCGACGGCGCGAGGAACGCACCCGTCTGCTCGGCGCACACGTCGACGCCCTGACCCCCGACCACACCGCACGGCTGCGGGCCGCGCTGCCCGCGCTCGACGCGCTCGCCGCGGCCCTGCGGGACGCACGGTGACCGCCGGCCCGGACCAGGCACCCCGGCGGGCGCTCGCCCGGACCTTCGCGTCGCTGTCCGGCCACAACTACCGGCTCTGGGTCGGCGGTCAGTCGATCTCCCTGGTCGGCACCTGGATGCAGTCGATCGCCCAGTCCTGGCTGGTCTACGAGCTGACCGGGTCCGCGGCCGTGCTCGGCACCGTCGTCGCCGTCCAGACCGTGCCCACGCTGCTCCTCGGGCCCTACGCCGGGGTGTGGGTGGACCGGCTCGACCGGCGACGGCTGATGATCGGCCTGCAGACGATGATGGGCCTGCAGGCCGCCGCGCTCGCCGTGCTCACCCTCACCGGCACCGTCGCGCTCTGGCACGTCTACGTGCTGGCCGCGGTGCTCGGGCTGAACAAGGCCGTCGAGAACCCGGCCCGGCAGACCTTCGTGCACGAGCTCGTCGGCCCCGACGACCTCCGCAACGCCGTCACCCTCAACTCGGTCCTGGTCAACGCCGCGCGCGCGGTCGGTCCCGCGGTCGCCGGGCTGGTCATCGTCGCGGGTGGGACCGGGATCTGCTTCGCGGTCAACGCGGTCAGCTTCGTCGCCGTCGTGACCTCGCTGCTGCGCCTGGACACCTCCGCGCTCGTGCCCACAGCGCCGACGCCGCGGGCGCCCGGGCAGCTGCGCGAGGGACTCGCGCACGTGCGGGACAACCCCGAGCTGCGGGTCCCGCTGGTGATGATGGCGTTGATCGGCTGCCTGGCCTACGAGTTCCCGGTGGTGTTGCCGGTGGTGGCCTCGCAGACCTTCGGCGGCGACGCGAGCACCTACGGCTGGCTGACCGGCGCGATGGGTGTCGGCGCGGTCGTCGGGGGGCTCGTCGTCGCCGGGAACGGGCGCACCGGGGTGCCGATGCTGGTGCGCACCGCGCTGCTGTTCGGCCTGGTCATGGGGCTCGCCGCGATCGCGCCGTCGCTGTGGGTCGCGCTGGTCGCGATGGGGCTGGTCGGGATGGCCAGCGTCGCGTTCATGGCGGGCGGCAACTCGACGCTGCAGCTGGCCTCGGCCCCGCACATGCGGGGGCGGGTGATGGCGCTGTGGTCGGTGGCCTTCCTCGGCTCCACCCCGATCGGCGGCCCGATCGCCGGCTGGGTCAGCGAGCAGTGGGGTGGTCGCGGCGGGCTCGCGCTGGGGGCGGTGGCCTGCCTGGTCGCGGCCGCGATCGGCCTCCCCACGGCGCGCCGCGCCGCCCGGGCGGAGGCCGCGTCGTGAGCGCGCCCGGCCGGCCGGCGGTGCTCACGGCCGTCGCCGCCGGCGGGGTGGTGGGCGCCGAGGTGCGCTGGCTGCTGGGGCTCGTCGGCCCGCCGGCACCGTGGACGACGCTGATCATCAACGTCACCGGCTGCCTGCTCATGGGGATGCTGATGGTGCTGGTCACCGAGCGGTTCTCCGCCCACCCGCTGGTCCGACCGGCCCTCGGGGTCGGGGTGCTCGGCGGGTACACGACGTTCTCCACCTACGCCGTCGACGTCGCCGCGCCGGCGTTCGGGTCACCGGGGTCGCTCGCGCTGATGGTCGGCACCCCGGTGCTCGCCGTCGCCGCGACGGCGCTCGGCGCGAGCCTGACCCGCGCGCTCGCCGGGGGCAGCCCCCGATGACGGCGCTGCTCGTCGCCCTCGGTGCGGCCGTCGGGGCGCCGCTGCGCTACCTGGTCGACACCGCGGTGAAGGCGCGGACGCCGTCGGCGTTCCCGTGGGGCACCTGGGTGATCAACGTGGTGGGGTCGTTCGTGCTGGGTGCGGTGGTGGCGCTGACCCCGTCGGCCGGGCCGGGGTTCGCCGCGCTGCTCGGCACCGGGTTCTGCGGGGCGTTCACCACCTACAGCACCTTCGGCTGGGAGACGCTGTCGCTGCTCGAACGGGGTCGCACCGCGCTCGCCGTGGGCTACGCGGCGGCCAGCGCCGTCGTCGGTGTCGCGGCGGCGCTGGCCGGGCACGCGCTGCTCACCGCCGTGGCCGGCTGAGCCGCGCCGGGAGACGGCGGCCGGGTCAGCGGATGCGGCCGCCGGTGGCGATGCGCAGCAGGTCACGGGCGGTGCCGCGGGGGGAGGTGCCCTCCCGCCAGACGGCACGGAACTCCCGGGTCAGGTCGAGGCCGCGGACGTCGACGACGACCAGGGACCCGGCCGCGACGTCGGCGGCGACCACCGCACGCCCCAGCACCGCGGGGCCCGCACCCGCGCGGACGGCGGCACGCAGGGCGGCGTCCGCGGCGTACTCGCGACGCGGCGCAGCGAGCTCACCGGCACCGGCGGCGTCGAGCGCGGCCTCCAGCGCGGGCCGGGCCCCGGCACCGGGCGGCCGGGTGAGCAGCGGGGTACCCGCCAGCTCCGCGGCGTCGACACCGTCGACCGCGGACCACGGGTGCCCGGGGGCGACGACGAGCACCAGCGGGTCCGACGCCACCGTCGCCGCGTGCAGGTCCTCCAGGGGGCCGGGCGTGGACACCACACCGACGGCCGCGTCACCGGACCGGACCGCCGCGGCGGGGTCCGCGGTGTCGCGCAGCACGACCCGCCCGCCCGGACCGTCGCGCAGCTCGACCAGCCAGCCCTGCAGCAGACACTCCGCGACCACCGGGTTCGCCGCCAGGACGACCGCGTCCTCCCCGGCCGGCTCGTCGCGCAGGGCCGCGACCGCGACGTCCAGGTCGGCCGCGGCGGCCAGCAGCGGGCCCGCCCACTCCACGAGCAGGACACCGCGGGTGGTGAGGCTGCTCGACCGGCGCCCCCGCCGGCCGCGTTCGAGCACCGGCCCGCCGGCCTGCTGTTCGGCGGCCCGGATCCGCGCCGACGCGGCCTGCACCGTCAGCCCGAGCCCCTCGGCCGCGGTGGCCATGCTCCCGGAGCAGGCGATGTCACGGAGCAGGGCGAGAGCGGTCAGGTCGGGGACGCGTGCAGGTGCGGTGGCCATCGGAGCCAGCCTAGGTGGCGGGCGGGGTCACACTCCCAGCAGCCCGCGCAGATAGGCCGCCTGACCGGCGTGCTGGAGGTCGTCGCCGACCACACTGACCAGGCGTTCGCCGAGGGTCACGTTCTCCCCCCAGGTGGGCGGCAGGACGCGCGACAGGTCCTCGTCGGCGAGGCCCGCGAGGTGCCCGACGGTGCGTTCGTGCACCGCCGCGCCGTAGCCGGTCAGCAGGTCGGCGGTCGTCCGCACGGCGTCGACCTGCGCCGAGGTGTGCCCGAACCCGGTGTCGGCGGGGTCGAGGTCGAGGCCGAACCGCTCGGCCCAGCCCTCGCCGGTCCAGACCTGCTCGGCGTCGAAGGCCTCGGCGACGTGGTCGTCCTGCACCCGCAGCAGGTGCCACGCCAGCCAGCCGATCGGGTTGCCGGGGCCGTCCGCACCCTCCGGGCGGCGGGCGAGGTCGGCCTCGGACAGGCCGTCGACCACCTCGCGCACGAGCTCGTCGATCCGGCCGACGTGGTCGGTCAGCAGTTCCGCGGTCGTCGTCATGCGGCAGGCGTTCCCGTATGCAGGCCTCCGCATGCGGGTTCGTGCGGGTTACGGTGGGCCGTGGTGACCGAGAACGTGAGGACCCACAGCGCGCACTGGGGCGTGTTCCACGCCCGCTGGGACGGCAGCAGGCTGCGGGTCCGCCCGCACCCCGGCGACCCGGACCCGTCGCCGGTGCTGGACAACGTCCCCGCGGCCGTCGGGCACGCCGCCCGGGTCGCCGCACCGGCGGTGCGCCGCGGCTGGTGGGACCGGGGCCCCGGCCGTGACCCCGGCCGCGGGCGCGACGGCTATCGCACGGTGTCCTGGGACGCCGTGCTCGACCGGCTCGCCGAGGAGACCCACCGGGTCCGTTCCACCCACGGCGACGAGGCCGTCTACGGCGGCTCCTACGGCTGGGCGTCGGCCGGGCGGTTCCACCACGCGCAGAGCCAGCTGCACCGGTTCCTGGCGCTGACCGGGGGCTACACCCGCTCGGTCAACACCTACTCCGGCGGTGCCGCCGAGGTGGTCCTGCCGCACGTGCTGGGCACCTTCGACGCGGTGACCCGCTACGCGGTGACCTGGGACCAGGTCGCGGCGCACACCGACACCGTCGTCGCGTTCGGCGGGATGGCGCTGAAGAACTCCGCGATCGCCGCGGGCGGGGTCAGCCGGCACGTCGAGCGCGGGGCGATGCGTGCCGCGCGTGAACGGGGCGCGGTGTTCGTGCTGGTCAGCCCGCTGCGCCCGGATCTGCCGGAGGCCCTCGACGCCACCTGGCTGCCGATCCGGCCGGGCACCGACGTCGCCCTGATGCTGGCGCTCATGCACACGATCGTCGAGGCGGGGCGGGCCGACACCGACTTCCTCGCCTCGCACTGCGACGGCTGGGACCGGCTGCGCGAGTACCTGTTCGCCGCCCCGGCGCGCGACGCCGGGTGGGCCGAGGACATCACCGGCATCCCGGCCGCGACGATCCGGGAGCTGGCCTGGCGGATGGCGCACGGCCGCACCCTGGTCACCGTCGCGCAGTCGCTGCAGCGCGCCGAGCACGGCGAGCAGCCGGTGTGGGGCGGGACGGCGCTCGCCGCGGTGCTCGGCCAGATCGGCCTGTCCGGGGGCGGCTTCAACTACGGCCTCGGGTCGCTCGGGCACTACGGGCGCCCGCGCAACGCGGTGCCGGTGCCCACGTTCTCCCGGGCGCCCAACCCGGTGACCTCGTTCATCCCGGTCGCGCGGGTCGCGGACATGCTGCTGCGCCCCGGGGAGACCTACTCCTACCAGGGCGTCGACCACACCTACCCGCACGTGCGGATGGCCTGGTGGGCCGGGGGCAACCCGTTCCACCACCACCAGGACCTGCGCCGGCTGCGGCGTGCGGTCGCCGAGCTCGACACGTTCGTCGTGCACGACCCGATGTGGACGGCGACGGCGCGGCACGCCGACGTCGTGCTGCCGTCGACGACGACCCTGGAACGCGACGACATCGGCGCCACCAGCTCCGACCCGCTCGTCGTCGCGATGAAGCAGCTCGTGCCCCGGCACGGCGAGGCCCGCGACGACTACGACGTGCTCGCCGACCTGGCCGCGCGGCTCGGGCACGGCGAGGCCTTCACCGAGGGCCGGACGTCGCACGAGTGGCTGGTCGACATGTACGACCGCACCCGCAAGGGCCTGGCCGACCGGGGACTCGACGCGCCGTCGTTCGAGGAGTTCTGGGAGCGCGGCGAGCTGGAGCTGCCCCAGCGTCCCGACGACGGCGGGGTGCTCGGCCGCTTCCGCGCCGACCCCGCCCGGCACCCGTTGCCGACGGCGTCCGGCCGCGTCCAGCTCGGGTCCGGCCCGATCGCCGCGCTCGGGCTGCCCGACCACCCCGGCCACCCCGCGTGGATCGAGCCGACCGAGGTCCCCGACGACCGGCACCCGTTCTGGCTGGTCTCCAACCAGCCGGCGACCCGGCTGCACTCCCAGCTCGACTTCGGCGCCCACTCGGCCGGGGCGAAACGCTCCGGGCGCGAGGTCGTGCGCATCCACCCCGACGACGCCGCCCGGCTCGGGATCGGCGACGGCGACGTCGTCCGCATCCACAACGACCGCGGTGCCTGTCTGGCCGCGGCGCGGGTCACCGACGACATCCGGCCCGGCGTGCTGCAGCTGCCGACCGGGGCGTGGTGGGACCCGCGCCCCGACCCGGACCGTCCCGAGTTCGGCGACGACGGCCTCTGCGTGCACGGCAACCCGAACGCCGTGACCCGCGACCGCGGGACGTCGAGCTTCGCGCAGGGCTGCAGCGGTCAGCTGTGCGCGGTCGCCGTCGAGCGGTACCGCCACGACGCCCCGCAGGTCACCGCGCACGTCCCGCCGGTCATGCGGTGACCGGGCCCGCCAGGTCCTTCTCGATCTCCTCGAGGCTGCGGCCCTTGGTCTCCGGCAGGAGCCTCGTCGCGTACAGGTAGGCGGCGGCCGTCGTCACCGCGAAGAACAGGAAGTTCCAGCCCGCCCCGAACGCCTCGAGCAGCGACGGGAACAGCAGCGCGACGGTCATGTTGAACAGCCAGTTGAACGTCACGCAGAACGCGACCGCGCCGGCGCGTACCCGCAGCGGGAACAGCTCCGGCAGCAGCACCCACTGCACCGGCCCCAGGAGATCGAGAACGAGGCGATGTAGACGACGATCCCGGCCAGCGTCAGGCCGAGCAGCAGCGGTCCCTGCTCCAGGCCGATCAGGTTCGTGACCGCCAGGACGATCATCGCCAGGCACATGCCGACCGCGCCCCACCGCAGCAGCGGGCGTCGCCCGGCGCGGTCGATCAGCCACATCCCGGGCAGCGTCATCAGCATGTTCACCGCACCGATGGCGACGTTGGCGCCGATCGCGTCGGTCGCCCCGTAGCCGACGTCGGTGAGCAGGGTCGGCGCGTAGTAGATGATCGTGTTGATGCCGACGAAGTTCTGGAAGAACACCAGGAGCATCCCGATCAGGGTCAGCCGCCGCAGCCGCGGGGAGAACAGCGTGCCGATCGCGACCTTCTCGGTGTGCTCGCGCTCGACGCGCACGCTCTCCCGGATCTCCGACAGCTCGGCCTCGGCCGCCTCCGGGGTGCCGCGCAGCCGCTCCAGGACGGCCCGGGCCGTGGTGACACCGTCCTCGTCACCGCCGGGTCCGTGTGCGACCAGCCAGCGGGGGCTCTCCGGCTGGGTGTAGATGCCGATCGCGAGCACGACCGCGGGGATCACGCCGAGCCCGATCATCCAGCGCCAGTCCCGGGCGTCGGCGAAGGCGTAGTCGACGACGTAGGCGAGGAAGATCCCGACCGTCACCAGCAGCTGCATGAGCGAGGTGAGCCGCCCGCGGATCCGGGCCGGGGCCAGCTCGGACAGGTACATCGGCACGACCACCGACACGATCCCGACGCCGACGCCCATCACGAACCGGAACCCGACGAGCATCGCGACGTTCACCCCGAGGGCCGCGCCGAGCGTGCCGACGACGAACACGATGCCGCCGAGCAGGATCAGCGGCCGTCGGCCGAGGGTGTCGGCGAGCTTGCCGGAGACACCCGCCCCGAGCATCGCGCCGACGAGCAGCCCGGACACCACGGTGCCCTGCTCCAGTGAGGACAGCGGGATGTCGTCGGGGATGAACAGGATCGCCCCGGAGATGACGCCCGTGTCGTACCCCCACAGGATCCCGCCGAGTGCCCCGAAGAACCAGATCGCCCACTGCGACGGCCGCTTCGCCGTCCCTGCCCCCGAACTCATCCGCTGATCCTCCGGCGGGGTGTTGCGGGCCGCAACAGGAGGGTCAGGTGGCGTGCCGGGAGGCGTCCAGCCTGCGGCGTCCGTCGTCGGTCGCGGCGTCGACCTCCCGGACCCCCAGCGCCTTCGCCAGCCCCGATGCCGGCATGTCCCCGTAGACGGTCTCGAACTCCCCGGCGACGAAGGTCTCGTGCCAGATGCCGACGGCCCCGGGGTAGCGGCGGGCCCGCCGGTTGAACGCGGCCCAGGCCGGCCGGTGCGTCGCCGTGGTGTCGCTCGCGTAGCGTAGAGGGACTCGCGGTCGCGCCAGTACTGGACGAGCAGCGGACCGCCGGGGCCGATCCCCGAGCGGGTCCCGAGCAGCCCGTGGGCGGGCTCGCGTTCCAGCTCGCGCAGCATCCCGGCCATCGCGGTCACGACCGGGAGCCACGCCCGGACCTTCCAGGGCTTGTTGAAGCGCATCCCGATCAGGAACACGACGACCTGGTCCTCGGTCGGCTGGTTGGTCGTGCGGGTGTAGGGCGCCATCGGTCCACTCCCTCGTGCGGCGGGCTGTGGATACTGACCTATCCGATAGCGGGGTCATCCGTCGCGGTCGAGCCAGGCCCGGACCTCGGCGGAGTCGGCCCCGAGCGGCGGGGGAGAGCGGCGGTAGGACGGCGGGTGGCCGACCAGCCGACCGGGTTGCGGACGGTCGGGATGGCGGCGGCGTCGTCGGCCCGGACGACCGGGTCGAGTCCGAGCTCCTCGGCGAGGGCGACACCCGCCGTCGACGGTGTTGATCGGGCCGCAGGGCACACCGGCGGCGGTGATCGCGTCGTACCACTCCTGGGCGGTGCGGGTGGCGAGGCGGGCGCGCAGCCGCTGCTCGATCTCCTCGCGGTGGCCGATCCGTCGGACATGGTCGCGAAGCGCGGGTCCTGCGCCATGGCCGGGTCGCCGAGGACGGTCGCGAGCTTGCGGAACTGGCCGTCGTTGCCGGCGATGACGATGAGGTCGCCGTCCGCGGTGGGCATCGGCTGGTACGGGAACACGCTGGGGTGGGCGTTGCCCATCCGGCGGCCGACCGCGCCGGCGGCGACGTAGGCCTCGCTCTGGTTGACCAGGGTGGACATCGCGACCGACAGCAGGTTGGTCTCCAGCAGCTGGCCCTGCCCGGTCCGGTCGCGGTGCCGCAGCGCCGCGCTGACCGCGAGTGCCGCGTGCAGCCCGGTCAGGACGTCGAAGACCGCGACCCCCGCGCGGAACGGGGGGCCGTCGTCGTCGCCGGTCAGGCTCATCAGCCCGGACACCGCCTGGACCAGCAGGTCGTAGCCGGCCAGGTGGGCGCCGCCGCGGGCCCCGAACCCGGTGATCGAGCAGTACACGACCCCGGGGTTGTCGCGGGCGACGCTGTCGTGGTCCAGCCCGAACCGCGCCGCACCACCCGGCCGGAAGTTCTCGACGACGACGTCGGCCCGCCGCGCCAGCTCCCGTGCCGCCGCGAGGTCGCCCGGGTCGGTCAGGTCGAGCACGACCGACCGCTTGTTCCGGTTGATCGACAGGTAGTAGGTGGAGATCTCGCCCTGCTCGGGGTCGCTGACCACCGGGGGCTTCCAGGTGCGTGTGTCGTCGCCGCCCGGGCCCTCGACCTTGATCACCGTCGCGCCGAGGTCGGCCAGCATCATCGTGGCGTAGGGCCCGGCGAGCACGCGGGAGAAGTCGGCCACCAGCACGCCGTCCAGCGGTCCGCCGGTGGGGTCGTCGCCGAACGGGGAGTGGTCCACGTCCCGGCACGCTAGCCGCGACGACGCCCGGCCGCTCACGGTGGGTCGGGTGCGAGGTAGGTGTGTCCGGTGGGTGTCGTGGTCGTGACCCCGTCCGGACCGCGGGCCACGTGCCAGCCGAGTTGTTCGCGGATGTGGTTGTGGAACTCGCACAGTCCGCGTCCGTTGTCGAGTTCGGTGTGTCCGCCGTCGGTGTGGCGGTGGATGTGGTCGATGTGGCGGAGGGGTGCGTCGCAGTAGGGCTCGGTGCACCGGTTGTTCGCGCGGGCTTTGACGAGGGTGGCGAGGAGTCCGGTGAAGGTGCGTTGGCGCGAGTCGCCGCCGATGACCAGGCCCTGGTCGGTGAGCAGCCGCCGTAGGGATGAGGTTCCCTCGCTGGTGGCGAGCAGCTCGACCGGGACGGGTCCGAGCCCGGGGATCTCCGCGGGGAGCGGGGAGGTGGGGTCGAGCAGCGCCTGGACCGGGACGGTGACCTGCACTTCCAGGTTGACCGCGGTGGCGGTGGTCTGTCCGGTGACGCGTTCGACCAGGGTGTCGGCCAAGATCTGCCCGCGGCTGCGAGTCAGGGGTGCCGGGTCGATCTGGGCTTGGACGAAGGCTTTCTGTAGTGCGGCGAGGCAGGCGGCGCCTTGTGCGACGGGGATGTAGGCGGTGAGGTAGCTCATCGCGTCCGGTGCCGGGCGCAGGGTGACCCGGCGTTCGGCTGCGGCGGCGTGGACGCGGGCTCGGAAGTGTTCGGGGGCGATTTCGGCGACGAGTCGGCGGGTGAGGGCGCGGAGTCGGCCGATGCCGTGGCGGGTGAGGTCGTGTGTGGCGAGGCGGGTGTCGACCTGCCTGCGCTGGTGTGGGTCGAGGTCGCGGCATTCGACGGCGATGGCGGTGACCTTGGCGGCGCTGAGCTCGCCGGCGGTGTGGAGGCCGCGGACGTGGTCGAGCCCGGAGTGCAGGTCGCGGGCGTTCGCCACGCGGGTGCGGGCCTCGGTGGTGGAGACCCGGCAGGCGAGCTGGATCTGGGCGACGACGCTGCGGTGGAGCCGCTCGGGGTCGGTCCGGGCGCGGTCGCTCCCGTCGGTCCCGTCATCGGTGAGCCGGTTCTGGATGTGCGTCTGGGCGAACGCCCGGATCCGACTCGCCTGCAGCGCGGCGAGGGAGGCCTGGACGGACTCGATCTGCTGGACCTGGTCGATCAGGTCGGCCTCGGAGAGCAGGGTGGTGTCGTCGCCGATGGCCTGGTCGATCAGGAGCTGGATGAGGGCGAGGTCACCGGAGCGGAACCTGCCGGAGCCCACGCCGGTGGCGTGGGCGGGTGGTTCCTGGGTCGCGGTCACCTCACCATGGTACTCGACCATATGTTCGATCGAACGCCTTTCGTCGCAGGCAGGAGGCCACTCGTCGCGCACCCGAACGCGCTGTGCGGGCGCCCGTTCCCCGGGGTGCCGGGCCGTCAGTTCCGAGCGGCGTCGCGGGCCACTGCCTCGGCAAGCCGCGCGGCCACCGCGGAGGCACCGACCGGCTCGGCCTGCGCGTTCACGACCGTCGCCTCGTCACGCCCCGACGCATAATGGCGACCCGTCCAGCGAATCCCCTCAGGTGTCCGCAGCTCCCGGACGTTGCCGGTGCCGTAGGTGTCGACGAGCCGCTTCAATTCGACCGCGCCGGTGATGTCGGGCATCTCTACGACGGCGACGGCAACCACCACTCGGGCCCCGCGCTCGCGCACCTCGAACGACGCCCGCCCGACCGCGACGCACGGGGAACCGGCGAAGAACTCACGCACCCGGCCGTAGGAGACCGAGGCACAGTCGGTGCGGACGTCGCCGTCGAGACGACGGACCTCACGGCCTGCACCGGCCAGCCGGCGAGCCGCGCCGTACTGGTTCCGATCCTTCGCGCGGACGCTGCGAGAGCTCGCTGCCGCGGATCCTGATGCCCCGCTCGACGCCGCGGCCCCCGCTCCGGCCGCGCCGCCGGCCGCACCGCTGCCGAGGCCTCCACCGGACACGGCGAGCCACAGCGCCAGCAGGAGCGCGCCCACCCCGGTTCCGGCCTTGACGAACCGGCCGTCCGGGCCCCGCTTGTCGTGCCGTGCCAACCGTCCCCACCCCTCCGTCCACGCGGAGTCGCCAGAGGGGCACGGGGCGTTACCTACCCGACGTCACCGTCGACGTAGAACCACCGCCCGTCCTCCCGGACGAACCGGCTGCGCTCGGCCAGCACCCCGTCCGTCCGGTGGGCCCGGAACTCGACGGTCCCCTCGGTCTCGAACATCGTCCCGCCCGAACGCGCGACGATCTCCAGTCCCGTCCATACCGACCCCGGCTCCAGCCGCAGCCGCCGCGGTCGCGTCGACGGGTGCCACGACGCCAGCAGGTACGCGCGGTCGCCTCGCACGAAGGCGGTGTAACGGCTGCGCATCAGGGCCTCCGCCGTGGCGGCGGGGCGCCCGGCGAGCACGGGGGCGCAGCAGGTGTCCTCGGGGCGGCCGGTACCGCAGGGGCAGAGCACGGTCGTCGAGCATGCCCCACCCCGCATGTGAGGTGCCCGACCGACCCGACGGGACAGTTGACCACCTCGACGGACGTGTGGTCGTCTCATCCGTCGCCGTGCCGTGTACCGCAGGAGGAATGCCGACGTGACGGACTTCTACGACGTCCTGCACTCCCGCCGTGACGTCCGTACCGGCTTCCGGCCCGACCCGGTCGACGACGACGTCCTCACCCGCGTCCTGGCGGCCGCGCACGCCGCTCCGAGCGTCGGGTTCTCCCAGCCCTGGGACTTCGTGCTGGTCCGCGACGCGGCCGTCCGCGAGCGCGTGCACGCCCTGGTCTCCGCCCAGCGCGACCGCTACGCCGCGTCGCTGCCCGCCGCCCGCGCCGAGGCGCTGCGCGCGATCCGGGTGGAGGCGATCCGGGAGACCCCGCTGAACGTCGTCGTGACCGCCGACGCCACCCGCGGCGGCCGCCACACCCTCGGCCGGCACGAACGGCCCGAGATGGGCCCCTACTCCGCCGCACTCGCGGTGCAGAACCTGTGGCTGGCCGCCCGGGCCGAGGGCCTCGGCGTCGGCTGGGTGTCGTTCTTCGGTGACGAGGGGCTCACCGAGCTCGGCGCGCTGCTCGGGCTGCCCGCACACGTCGAGGTCGTCGCCTACCTGTGCGTCGGCCACGTGGACGCCTTCCCCGACCGGCCCGAGCTGGAGCGGCACGGCTGGGCCCGGCGCCGCCCGCTGGACTGGGCGGTGCACCAGGACACCTGGGGTGCCCGCGGGCTGCCCGGCGCCGCACCCACCGCGCTGCTGGAGTCCACCGTGGAGGCCGTCGCACCGGTCGACGAGGCCGCCCGGGCCGCGGCTCGCGACCGGCTCGACCGCATGACCAAGCCGCGTGGCGCGCTCGGCCGGGTGGAGGACGTCGCCGTCGCGCTGGCCGGGATCGCCGGCGCCGAGGTGCCGCCGGTGCCGTCCCCGGCTGCGGTCGCGATCTTCGCCGGCGACCACGGCGTGCACGCCCAGGGCGTCACCCCGTGGCCGCAGGAGGTCACCGCGCAGATGGTCGCGAACTTCACCGCGGGCGGTGCCGTGGTGAACGCGTTCGCCCGTCAGCTCGGGGCGGAGGTGCTCGTCGTCGACGTCGGGGTGGCCGCCGATCTGGATACCGTCCCGGGGCTGCTCCCGCGCAAGGTCGCGTCCGGCACCGCGGACATGACCGCCGGGCCCGCGATGACCCGCGAGCAGGCCCGCGCGGCACTGGAGCACGGCATCGAGGTCGCCCGAGACCTGGTCGCCGCCGGGAACCGCTGCCTGCTCACCGGGGACATGGGCATCGCCAACACCACCGCCGCGGCCGCGCTGGTGTGTGCGTTCACCGGGGCCGACCCGGCCGTCGCGACCGGGCGCGGCACCGGCGTCGAGGACGAGACCCTGGCCCGCAAGACCGACGTCGTGCGTCGTGCCCTGGAGCGGCACCGGCCCGATCCGGCCGACCCGCTCGGGGTGCTGGCCGCCGTCGGCGGGCTGGAGCACGCGGGGCTGGCCGGGTTCGTCCTGGGCGCCGCCGCGCTGCGCACCCCCGTGGTGCTCGACGGCATCATCGCCGGCTCCGCCGCGCTCGTCGCCGCCGCGTTCGCCCCGGAGGTCGCCGGCTACTGCCTGGGTGGGCACCGGTCCGCCGAGCCAGGCGGTGCGCTCGCCCTGGACCACCTCGGCCTGGCGCCGCTGCTGGAGCTCGACATGCGCCTCGGCGAGGGCACCGGCGCGCTGCTCGCGCTGCCGGTGCTGCAGGGCGCGGCGCGGGCGATGGCCGACGTCGCCACCTTCGACGCCGCCGGGGTCACGGACAAGACCGGTGGGTGACCCGCTCACCGTCGTCGGGGTCGGCGCCGACGGGTGGGCCGGGCTGCCGGAGACCCACCGCGACGCCCTGCGCGACGCCGAGGTGCTGCTCGGCGGGCCCCGCCAGCTCGACCTGCTGCCCGCCGACGTCGCCGGGGAGCGGCGGGCGTGGCCGTCGCCGCTGGTCCCGGCGCTGCCCGGGATCCTCGACGAGCTGTCCGGCCGCCGCGTCGCGGTGCTCGCCTCCGGCGACCCGATGTTCTTCGGGATCGGCGCCACGCTCGCCCGCGTCGCCGGGCCGGACCGGCTGCGGGTGCTGACCCACCCGTCGTCGGTGGCGCTCGCGTGCGCCCGCCTGGGCTGGGGCTCGGAGCACGTCGCGGTGCTCAGCGTCGTCGGCCGCCCACTCGACGCGCTGCGCCGGGCACTGGCCCCGGACGCCCGGCTGGTCGTGCTCTCGGCCGGAGCCGGGTCGCCCACCGAGATCGCCGGGCTGCTCACCGGCGCCGGGTGGGGTGGGTCGCGGATGACGGTCCTGGAGCGGCTCGGCGCGCCCGACGAGCGCCGGGTGTCCGCCACCGCCGCGGCCTGGCGGGGCGAGGCGGACGCGTTGAACGTCGTCGCGGTCGAGTGCGTGCCCGACGCCGGGCTGGTCCCGCCGGGGGAGACGCCCGGTCTCCCCGACGACGCCTACGACCACGACGGACAGCTCACCAAGCGCGAGGTCCGCGCCGTCACCCTCGCCCACCTCGCGCCGCGCGCGGGGGAGCTGCTGTGGGACGTCGGCGCCGGGTCCGGCTCGATCGGCATCGAGTGGATGCGGGCGCACCCGCGGTGCCGCGCGATCGCCGTCGAGAGCCGCCCCGAGCGCGCCGACCGGGTCGCCGCCAACGCCGCGGCCCTCGGCGTCCCCGGCCTGCGGGTGGTGACCGGCCCCGCGCCGGACGTGCTGGCCGGGCTGGAACGCCCCGACGTCGTGTTCGTCGGCGGCGGGCTGACCCGCGAGGGCGTCCTCGACGCCTGCCTGGCCGCGCTGGGACCGGGCGGCCGCCTGGTCGCCAACGCGGTCACGGTGCAGACCGAGGCGGCCCTGGCCGCCGCCCACGCCGCACACGGCGGGGACCTCGTGCGGGTGCAGGTCGCCCGCGCCGTCCCCGTCGGCGGCTTCCACGGATGGCGCCCCGCCATGCCCGTGACCCTGTGGAGCTGGAGGAACCCCTCGTGAGGACCGAACCGTGACGGTGCACTTCATCGGGGCCGGACCCGGTGCCGTCGACCTGCTGACCCTGCGGGCCCGCGACCTGATCGCGGCCTCCCCGGTCTGCCTCTACGCGGGCAGCCTGGTGCCGCTGGAGATGCTGGAGATCTGCCCGCCCGGGGCCCGCACCGTCGACACGGCGCTGATGACGCTCGACGAGATCCTGGACGAGATGGTGCGCGCGCACCGGCACGGGCTCGACGTCGCCCGGCTCGCCTCCGGTGACCCGTCGGTGTTCTCCGCGATGGCCGAGCAGATGCGCCGGCTGGAGGCGGCCGGCGTGCCCTACGACGTGTGCCCCGGCGTCCCGGCCTACGCGGCGGCGGCCGCGGCGCTGGGCCGCGAGCTCACCGTCCCCACGGTCGCCCAGACGGTCACCCTGACCCGGATCGCGGCGCGCGCGACCCCGATGCCGGAGAACGAGGGTCTCGACAAGCTGGGCAACGCCGGCGGCACCGTCGTGCTGCACCTGGCCGTGCACCGCATCGCCGAGGTCGTCGACGCGCTCGCCCCGTCCTACGGCGGCGACTGCCCGGCCGCGGTGGTGGCGCACGCGTCGCGCGCACACGAGCTCGTGCTGCGGGGGACCCTGGAGCAGATGCCCAAGGCCGTCGACGAGGCAGGCATCCAGCGCACCGCCGTGATCATCGTCGGCGAGGCGCTCGCGGCCCGGCACTTCCCGGACTCGCACCTCTACAGCGCGGACCGCTGCCGGAGCTGACGACGCGGCGACCGCTCGTCGTCCGTTCGCCGCCCGACGGTGGCATCCGGGCGCGCGACGATCATCGATCGAACGCGCACGTGGCCCACTGGACGCACCCGATCGGAGGATCGGCGTCGGTCGGTGGGAGGAACCAGCCGTGCAGATCAGGAGCGTCGTCACCGGGATCGCGGCCGCGGTCGGCATCGCATTGGCAGGCGTCGTCGCCGCCCCCACGGCGGGCGCGGCACCCGCCCCGCCGACCGGGTGCCCGCAGATCGAGACGATCGCCGTACGCGGCAGCACCGAGGCCCAGGGCGGCGGCAGCATCGCGGGCCCGCAGGCGTCGTCGATCCAGTCACGGTCCGCGCAGACCGTCCGGACCCACGACCTGGTCTACCCGGCCTCGCTCGGCAACTACGCGAGCAGCGTGCGCCAGGGGGTGTCCGCGCTGCGCAGCAGGCTGGCGGCGACCTCCGCGCAGTGTCCGTCCACCCGGTTCGTCCTGATCGGCTACTCGCAGGGCGCCCAGGTCATCGGGGACACCCTGGCCGCGGGCGGCGTACCCGGCGCCGACCGCATCCCGGCCGTGCTGCTCTTCGGCGACCCGACGTTCAACGGCCGCGAGAGCTACAACACCGGCAGCTACTCCGCGGCCCGCAACGGCGTGTTCGCCCGCTCGCGCGGCACGCTGTCGGCCTACGCGTCCTCGATCCGCTCCTACTGCAACGCCACCGACAACTTCTGCCAGCGCGGGGCGACCGGCTCGGGGCACTACCGCTACGCGAGCGACCGGACCGCCGCCACGACGTTCGCCGTGCAGCGGATCGGCGGCTGAGCCCGGCTCAGTAGTCCTCGTGCCAGGCCCGGCCGTCGCGCTCGATCAGCGCGGTGGCCGAGGCCGGGCCGTGGCTGCCCGCGCTGTAGGGGCGCGGCCGCTGGTCGGTCGCCTCCCAGGTCCGCAGGATCGGCTCGGCCCACCGCCACGCGGCCTCGATCTCGTCGCGGCGCATGAACAGGGTCGGGTTGCCGCGCAGCACGTCCATGAGCAGCCGCTCGTAGGCGTCGGGCAGCCGGTCGCCGAAGGTGCGGGCGAAGCTCAGGTCCAGCCGCGCCGGGATCGGGCGGATCCCGCCGGGGCCGGGCTGCTTGGCCGTCATGTGCAGCCGCACGCCCTCGTCGGGCTGCAGCCGCAGGACGAGCCGGTTGGCCGGGATCTCCTCGCCGAACGCGGGGAAGATCGAGTGCGGGACCGGCTTGAACTGCACGACGATCTCCGACGCGTGGGTCGCGAGCCGCTTGCCGGTGCGCAGGTAGAACGGCACCCCGGCCCAGCGCCAGTTGGCGACCTCGGCGCGCAGCGCGACGAAGGTCTCGGTGGAGGAGCGCTCCCGCTCCCGCGGGGTCCCGGCGCGGGACTCGGCCAGCTCGGTGGCGTAGCCGGGCACCGCGGTGCCGTCGACGAGCCCCTCGACGTACTGCCCGCGCACGGTGTCGCGCACCACGTCCGGACCGTCGAGCGGCCGCAGCGACTGCAGGACCTTCAGCTTCTCGTCGCGCACGCCCTCGCCGTCGATCTTGGCGGGCGGCTCCATCGCGACCAGGCACAGCAGCTGCAGCAGGTGGTTCTGCACCATGTCGCGCAGCGCGCCGGAACCGTCGTAGTAGTCCGCGCGGTTCCCGACACCGATCGACTCGGCGACGGTGATCTGCACGTGGTCGATCTGCGAGGCGTTCCACAGCGGCTCGAACAGGGAGTTGCCGAAGCGCAGGACCAGCAGGTTCTGCACCGTCTCCTTACCGAGGTAGTGGTCGATCCGGTAGATCTGCTCCTCGGAGAACACCGAGCCGACCTCGTCGTTGATCGCCTGCGCCGACGCCAGGTCGGTGCCCAGCGGCTTCTCCAGCACGACGCGGGTGTGCTCGTCGACGATGCCGGCGGCCGCGCTGCCGACGCAGATCCGGCCGAACAGCTGCGGGGCGGAGGCGAGGTAGAGCACCCGGGTGCGGCCCGGCGAGGGCGCCCCGATCAGGTCCGACAGCAGCGACCAGTCGTCGTCGGCGACGTCGAGGGTCACGTGGTGCAGCCGGTCCAGGAAGCGGCGGTGCTGCGCGTCGTCGGCGCAGGCGTCGGGGCCGGCCCAGCGCGGCGCGGTGCGCCGCAGCTCGGAGTCGACCTTGTCGCGGTAGCCGGGGTCGTCGACTCCGGAGCGGGACACGGCGACGATGCGGGTGTCGTCGGCGAGCTGGCCGTCGCGGTCGCGGAGGTAGAGCGCGGGCAGCAGCTTGCGCATCGCGAGATCGCCGGTGCCGCCGAACACGACGACGTCGGCGGGGGCCATGACGGGAAGGGGGTGCGGCACGAGCCGTCTCCTCGGTAAGCGAACGGGTGCGGGTCGAGCGGTGCCAGGGCCCGCATGACGGGCACTTCCGTACTGTACCGATTCCGTTCCGCCCGCGAAAGGCGTAAGGGGTATGCGGTCAGGCCAGCCGGCCCGCCCCGTCCGACGGCGTTCCGGTGAACACGACCGGCTCGGTCCAGCCGCGCTGTGCGTAGGCCTCGCGCACCGACGCCGCGACCGCGGCCGCGGCGTCGGCCTCGACCAGCGCGATCACGCAGCCGCCGAAACCGCCGCCGGTCATCCGGGCGCCGGTCGCGCCGCCGGCGCGGGCCGCCTCGACCGCCACGTCGACGTGCGGGACGGTGATCTCGAAGTCGTCGCGCATCGAGGCGTGCGAGGCGTCGAGCAGCGGCCCGATCGCCCGCGGGTCCGCGCCGCCGGTGAGCAGGCGCACGGTCTCGACGACCCGGTCGTTCTCGGTCACGATGTGCCGGGCCCGGCGGCGGATCCGCTCGTCGGCGATGCGGGGCAGGTCGTCCGGGCCCGCGTCGCGCAGGGCCGCGGCGGCCGCGGCCTCGCAGTCGGCGCGCCGAGCCCCATACTCGCCCGAGGCGTGTGCGTGCGGCGCACGGGTGTCGACGACCAGCAGCTCCAGGCCGTGCGCCGGCAGGTCGAAGGGGACGAGCTCGACGGTGTCGTCGCGGGTGTCGAGGAACACCAGCCGACCGGCGCGGCCGTGCATCGAGGCCATCTGGTCCATCCCGCCGGTGGGGGCGCCGACGAACTCGTTCTCCGCGCGCCGCGCGATCCGGGCCAGCGTCGTGGGGTCGACGTCGATCCCGGCCAGCCCGGCGAGCGCGACGCCGACCGCGCACTCCACCGCGGCCGACGACGACAGCCCCGCCCCGACCGGCACGTCGGAGTCCAGCTCCAGCTCGACCTCGCCCACCGGGTACCCGGCCTCGCGGAACGCCCAGCAGGTCCCGGCCACGTAGGCGGCCCACCCCGGGACCTGGCCCGGCACCACCGACGCCGCGGAGAACTCCACCGCCCCGCCGGGCTCCTGCACCGACCGGACGCGGCTGCGGCCACCGGTCGCGGGCGCGGCGGCGCCGACGGCCCGGTGCGGCAGCGCGAAGGGCAGCACGAACCCGTCGTTGTAGTCGGTGTGCTCGCCGATCAGGTTGACCCGCCCCGGGGCGAACCAGACCCTCTCGGGCAGCCTTCCGAACACCCACCACCGACATGCCCATGTACTCGGCAGCTCGCGCTATACGCATCTAAAGCAGTATGAGCTAGTACCGGATACTTTGTCAACAGTCGATGAGCCCGGTCGGGGCCGCCCCGTGACGGGTGGTGAAGGCGTCGGAGACGATGGACATGGCAGCTCCGGTCGTACTGGTGCGTGATCGCTGGCGGGCTCGGTGGTGGGCACGGTCGCGGACTCTGTGGCGGACTCGGTGGCTGGTCCGGGGCGCGGGCACGGTAGCCGACCCCCGCGCCGCGGGGCCGGGGAGCCGGGGCACGATGACCTCCGTGCCCGACGTGTCCGATCGCCTCGAGTCCGTCCTGAACGACCCGGTGACCGCCACCCTGCGCGGGCGGCTCGGCGCCTTCGGCGCGACCCGCGGTGGCGCGGTGCGCTTCGACCCGGAGGTGTCGCCGTTCGGGGCGCTCCCGCTCGACCGGGACGGCCACGGCAGCGCCGGTGACTGGGCCGACCTCGCGGCGCTGTGCGGGCCGGGCGAGGAGGTGGTCGTCGTGCGCTCCGCCGACGGGCCACCCCGGGTCCCGGCGGGCTGGGAGCTGCTCCGTGCGATCCCCGGGGTGCAGATGGACGGCTCCGCGGTGCCGGGCGCGGCCGCCGACGACGTCGTCGAGCTGGGCCCGGCGGACCGGCCGGAGATGGCGGATCTCACCGCGCGCACCCGGCCGGGGCCGTGGCTGGCGCGCACCGCCGAGCTGGGCCGCTACCTCGGCGTCCGCCACGACGGCCGGCTGGTCGCGATGGCGGGGGAGCGGATGCGCCTCGGCGGCGAGGGTGCCGCCGGGGCGACCGAGATCAGCGCGGTCTGCACCGACCCGCAGTACCGCGGCCGCGGTCTGGCCCGCCGCCTGGTCGACGCCGTCGCAGCCGGGATCGTCGCCCGCGGCGAGCGCCCCGTGCTGCACACGGCCGCGACAACCACGGCGCGATCCGGCTCTACGAGGCGATGGGGTTCACGCTGGCCCGCGCGATGCGGTTCGACCTGCTGCGCGTGCCGCACCGCTGAGCGGCTCAGGCCGACAGGGCGGCGTCGACGGAGCCGGGGGAGAGCACCTCGTCGAGCACCAGGATCGCGCAGCCCATCACGCCGGAGCGCCCGCTGAGCAGGCCCGGCTCGATGCGCAGGTTCTGGGTGGCCGCGGCCATCGAGCGCCGGTAGATCGCCTCCCGCACGCCCGCGACGAGCGGGTCGAATGCCCCGACCAGGTCCCCGCCGATCGCGACCAGCGCGGGGTTGACCAGGTTCACCGCGGCGGCGAGGACCTCGCCGAGCCGGCGCCCGGCGATGCGCACCAGCCGCACCGCGTCCGGGTCGCCCTGCTTGACCAGCGCGACGACGTCGGCGATCGCGGTGACCGGCTGCCCGCACTCGGCGAGGTCGCGCACCAGGGCGCGGCCCGAGGCCAGCACCTCCAGGCAGTCGATGTTCCCGCAGCCGCAGCCGATGCCCGGCCCGTCGTGGACCGGGGTGTGCCCGATCTCGCCCGCCGCGCCCCAGGCGCCACGCTGCAGCACGCCGCCGCAGACGAGCCCGGCGCCGACCCGGACCCGATCTTGACCATCAACAGGTCGTCGACGTCGGGATGCGCGTCGTGCTCGGCCAGGGCCATGACGTTCACGTCGTTGTCGACCAGCACCGGGGCCGGGAAGCGCGCGGTGAGCAGCGGCGGCAGCGCGATCCGCTCCCAGCCGGGCAGCGCGGGGACACCCACCGACCAGCCCCGCTCGCCGTCCACGGTGCCCGGGATCGACAACCCGATGCCGCGGATCGTCGCGTCGTCCACACCGGCGGTGAGCAGCAGCTTCTCCAGCCGGATGACCGCCTCGGAGAGCAGGTGCTCCGGACCGGCGGAGGCGGGGATGTCCACGACCTCCTCGGCGAGCACGGTGCCGGACAGGTCGCACACGGCAGCCTTGGACCGGCTGACCCCGACCGACAGCGCCAGCACGGTGCCGCCGGCGGCGTTGAACTCCAGGCGCGCGGCGGGGCGCCCGCCGGTCGCGGCGGCGCCGACCACCTCGGTGACCAGGCCGTCGGCGAGCAGCCGGTCGACGCGTGCGGCGACCGCGGTCCGGGACAGGCCGGTCTCGCGACCGATCTCGGTCCGGGTCCCGGCCACGCCGTCCCGGACCAGCCGGAAGATCTCGCCCGCCGTGGCGGGCGCGCTGGTCGGGGTGCGTCCTCGCATTCGTCCAGTGAACCACAGGGCTTCCACCTGGTGAAACGCTGATGCCGTCGCACTAACGTCTTGTGAGTACATAAGTCAGTCGATAGAGTGCTTATCGAACGGTTCGCCAGGCCCCCACCCTCTGGAGATCGACGTACCGTGACCGCTTCCGTCCCGCTGCACCCCGTCGTCGACGCCGTCACCCGGCGGGTCGACCGCCCGCTCGGCCACCACCCGATCCGCCTACCTCGAGCGCATCCGTGCGGCCGCCGCCGCGGGGGCCCGCAGCCGGTCCCGGCCGCGCCGACCTCGGATGCGCCAACCTCGCCCACGCCGTCGCCGCGTGCGGCCGGACAAGCTGACGCTCACCGCGTCGCCCGCCCGCAACATCGGCATCGTCACCGCCTACAACGACATGCTCTCGGCGCATCAGCCGTTCGAGACCTACCCCGCGCGGATCAAGGCCGCGGCCCGCGCCGCGGGCGGGTCGCCCAGGTCGCCGGCGGGGTCCCCGCCATGTGCGACGGGATCACCCAGGGCCGCGCCGGCATGGAGCTGTCGCTGTTCTCCCGCGACGTCATCGCGATGTCCACCGCGATCGCGCTGAGCCACGACATGTTCGACGCCGCCGTCCTGCTCGGGGTCTGCGACAAGATCGTCCCCGGGCTGGTGATGGGGGCGCTGTCCTTCGGTCACCTGCCGGTGCTGCTCGCCCGGCCGGCCCGATGACCTCCGGCCTGCCGAACAAGGACAAGGGCCGCGTCCGGCAGGCGTTCGCCGCGGGCGAGGCCGACCGCGCCGAGCTGCTCCGGGCCGAGTCGGCCAGCTACCACGGCCCCGGACCTGCACCTTCTTCGGCACCGCGAACTCCAACCAGCTGCTGATGGAGGTCATGGGCCTGCACCTGCCGGGGTCGTCGTTCGTCAACCCCGGCACCGCGCTGCGCGACGCCCTGACCGACGAGGTCGCCCGCCGCGCACTCGACGCCGCGGGGGACCCGGACCGGGCGATGGGCGCCGTCGTCGACGAGAAGGCCGTGGTCAACGGGATCGTCGCGCTGCTGGCCACCGGCGGCTCCACCAACCACACGATGCACCTGGTCGCGATGGCCGCCGCCGCGGGCGTGCAGATCACCTGGGACGACTTCTCGGACCTGTCCGCCGGTGGTGCCGCTGCTGGCCCGGATCTACCCCAACGGCTCCGCGGACGTGAACCACTTCCACGCCGCGGGCGGCACGGCGCTGCTGGTCCGCGAGCTGCTCGACCACGGCCTCGCCCACGACGACGTCCGCACCGTCGACGGCCCCGGCCTGCGCCGGTACACCCGCGAGCCGTTCCTCGACACCGGAAGCGGCAGCGGCACGCAGCGACACCGGCGTTCTCGTCTGGCGCGAGGGACCCACGGAGAGCCTGGACAAGTCGGTGCTCCGCTCGGTCGCCGACCCGTTCTCCCCGGACGGCGGGCTGCGCGTGCTGCACGGCAACCTCGGCCGGTCGGTGGTCAAGACCTCCGCCGTCGAGCCCGACCACCGCGTCGTCGAGGCACCGGCCGTGGTCTTCGACGACCAGGACGACCTGCTGGCGGCGTTCGCCGCGGTGAGCTCGACGGGCGCGACCTGGTCGCCGTCGTCCGCTACCAGGGCCCGCGTGCCAACGGCATGCCCGAGCTGCACAAGCTGACCCCCGCGCTGGGGCTTGCTGCAGGACCGCGGGCACCAGGTCGCGATCGTCACCGACGGCCGCATGTCCGGCGCCTCGGGCAAGGTCCCGGCCGCACTGCACGTCACCCCGGAGGCCGCACAGGGCGGACCGCTGCGCAGCGTCCGCGACGGCGACCTGGTACGTCTGGACACCCTGAACGGCACGCTGTCCCTGCTGGTCGACGCCGACGAGTTCGACGCCCGCGAGCCCGCCCGACCCACCCGCCCCTCCGGTCCGACGACCGGAACCGGGCGGGATCTGTTCGGCGCGTTCCGGCGGCCGTCGGACCCGCCGACGCCGGCGCGACCGTCGCCCTGCCCTACTGAGCCGCCCTGCCCTACCGAGAGGACCCCGCCCGTGAGCGAGAAGCTGCTGGAGCTGGCCCCCGTCGTCCCCGTCGTCGTGCTGCACGACGCGGCGACGGCCGTCCCGCTCGCCCGCGCCCTGGTCGACGGCGGGCTGCCGGTCATCGAGGTGACCCTGCGGACCCCGGCCGCGCTCGAGGGCGTCCGCCGGATCGCGGCCGAGGTGCCCGACGCCGTCGTCGGCACCGGAACCGTCCGCACCCCCGACGACGTGCGCGCCTCGGTCGAGGCGGGCGCCCGCTTCCTGGTCAGCCCCGGCGCGACGCCGCGGCTGCTCGACGCGATGGAGGACTCCGGGCTGGACTTCCTCCCGGGACCGCGACGATCTCGGAGATGATGGCCGTCGCCGAGCGCGGACACACCGCGTGCAAGTTCTTCCCGCCGAGGCGGCGGGCGGGCGCCCGTTCCTGAAGGCCGTCGCCGGGCCGCTGCCGGACCTGCGGTTCTGCCCGACCGGCGGGATCACCGTCGACTCCGCGCCGGCTACCTCGCGTTGCCCACCGTCTCCTGCGTCGGGGGGTCCTGGCTGACCCCGGCCGACGCCTCGCGGCGGGGACTTCGAGCGGATCCGCGGGCTCGCCGCGGCCGCCGCGGCGCTCGGCTGACGGTTCGGCGAACGCAGCCGGCCGGGCCGCCAGCACGGCCAGCAGCACGTAGCCGAGGACCAGGATTGCTCCGGCGATGTCGCTCACGCGCCATGGTGGCGCGCTGCGGCACGGGCGGTGATCCGGACGCGATCCTGACGCCCGGGCGGCACGGGGGGCCGCGCCGGGGCGTCGGGCCGCCGGTGGTGCGCGCCTCGAACGGGCTGACGCCGACGCCGGGGCCGTTAGGATCCGTACCGGTGTGCCGGGAAGTCTGGTCGGCGAGCGCTGCCCGCTGCCCGCCCGACCTCCCCGGAGCCCCGTGAACACCGGTCCCGTGCCCACCACCCCACCCGCCGACGCCTGTTCCCCCACGGGTCCTGGCCGCGCGCCCGCCGGTCGCCGACGTGCTGCGCACCGAGACCGTCGGCGGTGTCCTGCTCGTGAGCGCGGCCGCGGCGGCGCTGCTGTTCGCCAACTCGCCCTGGCGCGACACCTACACCGCGCTCGCCGGGTTCACCGTCGGCCCGCCGCGCTGCACCTGGACCTGTCGCTCGCGACCTGGGCCGCCGACGGGCTGCTGGCGGTCTTCTTCTTCGTCGTCGGGCTGGAGCTCAAGCGCGAGTTCCTGGCCGGGGACCTGCGCGACCCGCGCACGGCGCTGCTCCCGGTCGCCGCGGCCGTCGGCGGCATGGCGGTGCCCCGCCTGATCTACGTCGCGATCAACCTCGCGAACCCCGACGCCCTGGTCGGCTGGGCCATCCCGACCGCCACCGACATCGCCTTCGCCCTCGCGGTGCTCGCCGTGATCGGGACCACCTGCCGACCGCGTTGCGGACCTTCCTGCTGACCCTCGCCGTCGTCGACGACCTGCTGGCCATCACCGTGATCGCCGTGTTCTACACCGACCGGCTGTCGGTGGCCGCGCTGCTCGGGCGCTCGTCCCGCTCGCGCTGTTCACCCTCGCGTGCAGCGCGGGGTCCGGTCCTGGTGGGTGCTGCTACCGCTCGCCGCCCTGACCTGGGTGCTCGTCCACGCATCGGGGGTGCACGCCACCGTCGCCGGGGTGCTGCTCGGCTTCGCGGTGCCGGTCCTCGGTCGGCGCCGGGTGCACGGGGTGTCGCTGTCGGAGCACTTCGAGCACCGGTGGCGCCCGCTGTCGGCCGGGTTCGCGGTGCCGGTGTTCGCCTTCTTCGCCGCCGGGGTCACCGTCGTCGGCGGCAACGGCAACGGCAACGGCAACGGCAGCGGCGACGGCGGGGGCATCGGTGCCGCCCTGGCCGACACCGTCACCCTCGGGGTCGTCGCGGGCTGGTGGTCGGCAAGACCGTGGGCGTGCTCGGCGCGACCTGGCTGGTGCAGCGGTGCACCCGGGCCGAGCTGTCCGACGACCTGTCCTGGTGGGACCTGCTCGGCCTCGCGCAGCTCGGCCGGGATCGGGTTCACCGTGTCGCTGCTCGTGGGGGAGCTGGCCTTCGGCACCGGGACCCCGCAGGACGACCACGCGAAGATCGGTGTGCTCGGCGGGTCGCTGCTCGCGGCGCTGCTCGCGACCGTGGTGCTGCGTGTCCGCAACGCCCACTACCGGCGGATCCGGGACATCGAGACCCGCGACGACGACCGGGACGGCGTCCCGGACGTGTACCAGCAGGAGGACCGGACCAGCCCGGACGGCTGAGAGCGTGTTTGGAAATTCTAGTGGGTTGAGGGTGTCGTGTGTTTCTGCTGGCGGGTGGCGGGGTATCCACGGGCGATGCGGCGGGGGTGATGGTGTTGATCGCGCCCAGCGGATCATGGCTTCGGATGTGGTGGGGTGGCGTTCGTAGTCTCGGGCAGGCGTCGGTGTGCGGTGAGCCAGGCCAGGGTCCGTTCGACCACCCACCTTCGGGGAGGACGGTGAATCCGCGCTGCTCGGGTGGCTTGCGGATGATCTCGATCGTTGTCTGCAGGATCGTGGCGGCCCAGTCGAGCAGTCGCCCGGCGAAGCCGGCGTCCGGCGTAGACGAACCGCACCCTGGTGCGCAGGTAGAGGTTGAGCAGGATCGGCTTGGCGCCGTCGCGGTCCTGTACCGAGGCCGAGCACACCATCGTGGTCAGCAGCAGACCGAGGGTGTCGGTCACGATGAACCGTTTCCGTCCGCCTGTCTTCTTCCCGGCGTCGTAGCCGCGGGAGTCCTGGCCGACGGTGTCGGCGCCCTTGACCGACTGGGAATCGATGATCCCCGCACTCGGCTCCGATCACGGCCCTCGGCGATACGTAACTGCCCCCGCACGACCGGGAGGATCTTCTCGGTGACCTTCTGCTGTTCCCACTGGTTGAAGTACCAGTAGACGGTCTGCCAGGGCGGGAGTCCACCGGCAACGCCGCAGGCACACCCGGTCCGCACGACATACAAGATCGCGTCCAGCACGTCCCGACGAGCATGAGCAACAGGCCGCCCCCGCCGCGCGAGCGGCGGTAACAACGGCTCGATCACCACCCACTGGGCATCACTGGTGTCCGAGGGGTACCGGCGCGGTCGTTCCTGCATGCCGACCACGATGGAGCACCCCAGCCGTGTCGACCATCCCGACACACCCACCATTTCCAAACACGCTCTCAGGGCCGGGCAGCGGTGGTCGGCGCGGGCCGCGGCGTGCTGCACCGCGGCCGGGGCAGGCCGCGACGCCCGTGGTCCCAGTCCCCGGTGTCCGGGCGCGCGCAGGGCAGGGCGTGCACGAAGCTGCGCACGGGCCCGCCGGCGGGCGTCGTCCCGCCGTGGGTGCGCATCCGCAGCGGCTCGGTCGTCGGGTCGATCGGGTTGAGGCAGCGCTCGCAGAGCGCGTCCCGGATCACGCAGCCCACCGACCGCCGGGGACCACGGTGCCCGCGGGGACGCACGCCTCGACGTGCACGACGGCCTCGCGCCAGGTCACCTCGCCCCCGCCGCATCGGCCGACTCGATGTGGGACAACCGGTAGACGCGCTCGGTCTCGGCGTCGACGGGGCGAAGCAGCGTTCGCAGAGCTGGATCATCGGGCTCGACCTCGCGGCTCTCTCTCGGGATCGGACGGCCAGGATCCACCCACCGGCCATCATCCGGACACCGGAACGTGACCGGCGCCGCTGTGTGGTGCGCCCCACCTGACCTGCGGCGCCGTCATCGGTGACCCGGCGGGCGGTGTCGCGGCGGGGGATCGGCGCGGGCCCCGTCCTAGACTCGGCGGTTCCCCCGTACCCGACCGTTCCGGGAGTTCCTCCGTGCGCTTCGTGCACGCCGCCGACCTGCACCTCGACAGTCCGCTGCGCGGCCTGTCGCGGCTCGGGGACTCCGAGCTCGCCGCGACGCTGCGCGCGGACCCGGCGGGCCTGCGAGAACCTCGTCGACGCGGTCGTCGACTCCCGGGCCGAGGCGCTGGTGCTGGCCGGCGACGTCTACGACGGCGACTGGAAGGACTACGCGACCGGCGCGTTCTTCGTCCGGCAGCTGTCGCGGCTGCACGACGAGGGCATCCCGGTGTTCCTCATCAGCGGCAACCACGACGCCGAGTCCGAGATCACCCCGGTCGCTGCGGCTCCCGCCGACCACCCGCCGGCTCTCGGTGGACGCCCCCGAGACCGTCGTCGACGACGACCTCGGCCTGGCCGTGCACGGCCAGGGCTTCGCCCGCCGCGCGGTCCTGGAGAACCTCGTGCCCGCCTACCCCGACCGGATCCCCGGCCTGGTCAACGTCGGCATGCTGCACACCTCGGTGCAGGGCGACGACCGGCACGACACCTACGCCCCCTGCCGCCCCGAGGACCTGTCCGGCTGCGGGTACGAGTACTTCGCCCTCGGCCACGTGCCGAGCAGCGCGCGGTCTGCGAGGGCCCGCACCCGGCCTGGTTCTCCGGGAACCTGCAGGGCCGCCACCCGCAGGAGCGCGGTGCGAAGGGCGCCCTGCTCGTCGACGCGGCCCCCGGCCGCAGCGGCGACGGTCACCCCGCTCGTCCTCGACGTCGCCCGCTGGGAGCTCGTCGAGGTCGACATCACCGGCCTGGGCGGCGCCGACGACGTCTACGACGCCGTCGAGGTCGCGCTGCGCGAGCGCTGCGTGGTGGCCGCGCCGCGGACCGTCGTCGCCCAGGTCACGCTACGGCTACGGCGCGGGCCCGGCCGCCGACGGACCTCACCTCCGCGGACGGGGTCCGCACCGAGCTGGAGCTGCTCGCCGAGCGCTGCGGAGCGG
>NZ_JAHLJA010000022.1:0-12500 GCF_020496245.1 Pseudonocardia sp. ICBG601
GATGCGACGACGCTCCCGCCGGGCTTCACCGCGCCCGCCGACCCGGTCGCGCGGGCGGCGGTCGGCTACGCCCTGGCCCAGCTCGGCAAGCCCTACGTGTGGGGAGGGAGGACAGGCCCGGACGGGTTCGACTGCTCCGGACTCATGCTCGCCTCCTGGGCCTCAGCAGGTGTCGCGCTCCCAGCAGGGATGGTCAGCCAGAAACACGCCGGGACACCAGTGCCCATCCAGGACATCGCGCCCGGGGACCTGGTGTTCATCCCCGGATCCCTCGGCAGCACGGGCAATCCTCGGCACAACGGCATGTATGTCGGACACGGCCTGGTCATCAACGCCTACGACACCACCCGAGGCGTCGTCCTACAGCCACTGTCCGACTGGGCCGACCAGGTCACCCACATCCGCCGCGTCCACGTCCCCGCGGCCGCGCCGGCCACGGCGCCCGCGGCTGCTGCGGCGGGAGCAGCGTCATGACCCGAGCCCGGCGCGTCGTCACCGCTCTCGCCGTCGCGGCGAGCCTGAGTCTCACCACGGGTGAGGCCGCCGCCGCGACCACGGTAATGAGAACGAAGTCCGCAGCCGCCGCGGCGGCCCCACCCGAGCACCGTAACGCCGACCAGGACGAGGCCCGGAACGAGGACGGTTCACCGGTCGGGCGGTGGGAGACCCAGCAGCGCCCGCAGCTCCTCCACGCGTTCGCCGAACACGTCTACGGACATCCGCTCCCCCGCCCGGACGCGGTCACCTACAACACCACCGACCTCAGCACCTCCGGGGACGTGGCCGGGCAGAAGGTCGTCATCGCCGTGACCGGCCCGGCCGGGACCGCCCGGTTCACCCTGCGCCTGTTCACACCGGCTGGGCGAGAGGTCCGCGGGACGTTCCTGCTCATCGACCACCGCAGCACCGTCACCGACACCGGCTCCACCAGCGACTACGCCCCGGTCAGGCAGATCGTCGACGCCGGATACGCACTCGCTGCCCTCGACGCGGGCGAGGTCGCACAGGATGACCCCGGCCGGTTCCGCGACGGCGTCATCGACGCCTTCCACCACCCAGACGCCGAGCTGCCCTCCGATGCCGGGCGCACGATCGCGGCCTGGGCGTGGGCCGCCTCCCGAGCCCTGGACTACCTCCACACCGACGACGACACCGCGCTCGGGGTCGACCCGGCCCGCGTCGCGGTCATCGGACACTCCCGCAGCGGCAAGGCCGCGCTCTGGGCCGGAGCCCAGGACACCCGCTTCCCCGTCGTCATCTCCAACAACTCCGGCGCGGGCGGCGCGAAACCCGCCGACACCGGACGCGGCGAAACCATCGACGCCCTCACCAGCGCGTTCCCGCACTGGTTCCCACCGACCTACCGCGCCTACGCCGACCGGCCCGACACCCTGCCCGTCGACCAACACCAGCTCCTCGCACTCATCGCCCCCGGCCGGCTCGTCGTCGCGAGCGCCACCGAGGACGACACCGCCGACCCTGAAGGCGAGCACGCCGCCTACACCGCGGCCGAGCAGGCGTGGGCGCGCTACGGACTGCCCGGCACCGGGCTCCCCGACAGCACGTGGCCGCCAGCGCCGGACCGGGCCTATCGCGGGCCCGGGATGTCGTATCACCTGCGCACCGGTAGCCACGGCTTCACCGCCGACGACTGGACCTTCTACCTGCAAGGAGACCTCTTCCGATGGTGACCACCATCCACACACAACCAGACACAACCGGACAAATCTGGACAGGCGGCGACAGCAGCGGCGATGTCGTGTCGTTGTTCTACGTCGTCCCCCACGACCAGCTCGTCCCCGACCTGCACCCACACCTCGGGGCATTCCGCCGTGGGGAGCACGTGTTCGCGACCGGCTACCTCATCGGCCTCCTGGAGGCGCCGTGTCTGACCTCTCTGCGGCGGCGCGCCCGGGCCGGACAGGCCCGGTCGGCATGAAGGTGGAGGTGGCGCATCGGGCGCCGTCGACCCCCGGGGACCGCCTCCACGTCACCGCACGGCGCACCAGCACCACCGGCAACAGATCCGTGTTCGCGGTCACCGCAGTCGACCAACACGACGTCCTCGTCGCCGACGGCCACGTCACCGCCCAGCTGGTCGACACCACCGTCTTCCGCGCCCGACTCCGCCAACGCGCCGCCACCGGGCGGGCGGCGTGAGCCCGTTGACCAGCCAATTCACCGATCCGCAGGAGGACCAACAGTGATGCGACGACGACACGACCACCGCGGCGGCACCTGGCGATGGCAACCACGCCCACGACCCGTCGACACAGCCACCGAGACAACCGCCGACGCTGGTGCCGACGTCGACGTCGGCACCAGCGCGGCCGCCGACAGCGGCCGGGCTGAGTACACGACCGGTCAGCTGACCTGGCGCCTGGGCGAACTCGGCTTCACACCACCACGCCGGGCGCGCACCGACAACGACACCGCACAGGATGGAGACGCCGCAGCATGAGCAGCTACCTGACCTTCCCCGCCAGCGCGACGACCGGCGTGAACGGTCTGCGGTGGGACGACACCACCAGCAGCTACCGGTGCCCGACCTGCGACCACCAGCCGCGGACGCTGGCCTGACTTTGGTCACCCGAGCCTGGTTTCGCAGCTTGTACTGCGCTGAGCTGCGGTGATGTGTTTGCGCGGGAGCGGTGTGAGGCACTAATTCGGTGCTCTACGCTCGGTCAGGTGGCGTGGGTGAGGCGGGTACGGACGGCCTCCGGGGCGACCGCGGTCCAGATCGCCGAGTCCGTGCAGGGCCATCGACGGATCGTGGCCCATGTCGGGTCAGCGCACACCGAGGCCGAGCTGGGCCTGCTGGTCGAGCAGGCCCGTGGGCTGATCGACGACGCTGCACAGCAGGCCCTGGATCTGGGCGTCGCGCCGTCACCCCGGCGGGCCGAGCTGATCGCGCCCACCGCGGCCGGCGGTGCCACGCAGGAGGGGCTGTTCGGCCAGATGCCGCGGCGCGCCCCGAGCACCACAACCCGGCGGGTGGGTGCGCCGCAGGTGATCACGACCGGGTCGCGGGTGCTGTTCGACATCCTCGCCGAGGTCTACGCGGGCCTCGGGTTCGCAGAGGTCGCTGATGACACGTTCCGCGACCTGGTGATCGCCCGGATCGTCGAGCCCACGTCCATCCTGGACACCGGTCGGGTGCTGGCCGGTCTGGGCGTCACCGCGGCGAGCGAAAAGACGATGCGCCGCACCCTGCTGCGCTGCACCGGGCGCAGCTACCGCGACGAGATCGCGAGGGCCTGCTTCACCCACGCCCGTGGCAGTGGGGATGTGTCGTTGTGTCTCTACGACGTCACCACCCTCTACTTCGAGGCGGAGAAGGAGGACGACCTGCGCAAGGTCGGGTTCTCCAAGGAACGCCGGGTCGACCCGCAGGTCGTCGTCGGGCTGCTGGTCGATCGCGCAGGGTTCCCCCTCGAGATCGGCTGTTTCGAGGGCAACAAGACCGAGACCGCGACGATCCTGCCGATCATCGAGGCCTTCCGGGCCCGACACCAGCTGCCGGTCGAGCCGGGCGGGATGGTCGTGGTCGCCGACGCAGGGATGCTCTCGGCCGCGAACCTGCGCGACCTCGACGAGGCCGGCCTGCGGTTCATCGTCGGCTCCCGACTCACCAAGGCCCCGGTTGACCTGGAGTCGCACTTCCACTGGCACGGCGACGCCTTCGTCGACGGGCAGATCATCGACACCCTCACACCACGCGACCGCCGCACCGGGCGCAGCGAGAACAGCCCGAAGGTCAAGGCCGAGCCCGTCTGGAACCCCAACCAGCATCCGGGATCCTGGCGGGCGGTCTGGGCCTACTCCACGAAGCGGGCCGTCCGGGACCGGCGCACGTTGACCCTGCAGGAGAACCGGGCCCGCGAGGTCATCGCCGGCGAGAAGCCCGCGCGCACACCGCGGTTCGTCAAGGTCACCAACGGCTCCCGCGCCCTGGACGAGGCCTCCTTGGCTCGGGCATACCGGTTGGTCGGGTTGAAGGGCTACGTGACCAACATCCCGGCCGGCGGCGCAGCGGCCGGGGAGATCATCGGCGACTACCACGACCTCTGGCACGTCGAGCAGTCCTTCCGGATGAGCAAAACCGACCTACGCGCCCGCCCGATGTTCCACCACCAACGCCAGTCCATCGAAGCGCACCTGACCATCGTGTTCACCGCCCTCGCAGTCGCCCGCGAGATCCAGAACCGCACCGGGCTCACCATCCGCAACGTCGTCCGCCAGCTCCGACCACTGCGCTCGGCCACCATCGCCATCAACGGCACCCAGCAGACCTTCCCGCCCGCCGTCCCCGCCGACAAACAGGCCCTCCTCGACGCGCTCCGTCAGCCCGCGGCGAAGCACTAAGACAAGTGACCGAAGTCAGGGCTGGCGTTCGGCATGGTCGAGGCGCTGGTCTGTAGCGATTGCGCGACCTACTGGCTGGCGCCCGCCACTGACGGGCGCCGGGATCTGGAGGCCGCCGCGGGCGACTACCTCGCAACGGGAGGCCTGGACAGCGACCTGGTCGACTCGGGTGACGGCGCGGCTGCGGGCGGGGCGGTCTCGGCTGCGGCGCGGGCGGCGTAGGCCCGGTGGACCAGCACGATCCCGGAGTAGGCCATGCGGGAGGTTCCGACGGGACCTTCGACCGCTACTGTCTGCTCACAGTCCATGACTGCGGCGCCCTGTTCTTTTCCCGAGACCCGGGCGCCGCAGCCACCGCACTCAGCGATTGAGCAGGAGCACTGTATCCATGACTGCAAACCGAGTCGACCTCGACCTCGACCTCGACCTCGACCTCGACCTCGACCTCGACCTCGACCAGCGGTACTCGTCGGTAGGTGCTTCGTCTTCTGCTGCTGGCCTGCGTGATCGCGGTGGCGCACGGGCGGCTGCGGTGGCGGTGGCGGCTCGCGCCCTGTCGATGCCCGGGTCTCGGCGCGAGCGGGACGTGGGGGATGAGTACCTGCCAGGTCGGAAGTTCCCGTACACGACGGTCGGGGACTGGGTGGCCCTGTCCGGGGTGTCACCGCGGGCGATCCAGGCCTATGTGCTGCTCCGGTCGTTCGTGAACACCCAGCGCGGTGATGAACGGGCCTGGCCGGGGCAGCGGCTCCTCGCCCGCGGCCTCGGGGTGTCCAAGGCCCACACCGTGGGTGCGGCGATCGCCGAGCTCGTCGAGATCGGCGCGGTCGATGTCGAGACCGTCGCGACCGCGACCGGGCGCCGCAACATCTACACCGTCCACGAGGCCCCACCGCCCGGCTACACCGGCCTGGCCAGCACCCAGGAACTCGCCGCGCTCGTCGCCGCCGAGGACGCCGAAGCCACCGCGAAGGCCCTCGCCGCACGGCCCGCCGGACCCCCGCCCCCGGCGGCCGAGACCGCCTGCTCCTGCCCCGCCACCAACCGCGGCGCGACGCGGGCGCGCCGCCGCACCACCACCACCACCGCCGCCGTAAGCCACGGCACGACCCGATCCGGTCAAGAACCCGCAGGTCGCAGGGGGTATGCCGAAAAATCGGCAGATCCCCCAAACGGGGGACACGACGAGTCGTTAGCATTGGGGGGATATGCCGATTTTGCGGCAGATGGGTCTGCCGAAAAACCGGCACAGAACGACCCGAAGTTGAACGACCCGAAGGGGGGAGAGCGCGAGCGCGTACGAATCGCCCGGCTGCCGAAGTCCCCGGGCCCGTCCACGCCCCCCCAGAGCCCTGCCCCCGAGCCAGGACCCGCACCCGCGGCGGAACCGGCCGCGGCGCAGTCCCCGATCGCGGCCCCGGCAGCAGGCGGCGCTGAGGCGGCGCTGGTGAGCGAGCTGGGGGCGGTGACCGCGGCGCTGGCCCAGGTCGCCGCGCAGCTCTCCACCGCCCTGGCCGCGCACCCGACCGCCGCCCCGCTCCCGACCCCGGTCACGAGCCCGGCGGTCCCCGCCGCGATGCCCGCGGTCGCTGATGCTCCGGACCCGGCCCGGCCCGAGACCTGGAAATGCGCCCGACACCTCGCCGCACCGGACCCCCAGGATCGGCCCTGTGGCGGCTGTGGAGCCGTCCGCAAGCATCACGAGGCACTCCGAGACCTCCAGGTCGCCGAAGCCGCTCAGAAGCGCTCTGAGGCCGCGCAGCGAGCCCGTAGCGAACGGGACGCCTGTCCCGAATGCGACGAGTACGGCTATGTCCTCGCCCCGTACGACCCCGCCGGCGGCTCCTACGACCCGCCACTGCGCTGTCACCACGACCGCCCGGCCACCGACCGCATCACCGAAGACGAACAACGCCGAGCCGCCCACGCCGCCGCTGACACCCGCGCCCCGATCTCGGCCGACACCCGCGCACTGCTCGACGCCACCCGCGCCCGCCTCCAAGCCAGCACCAACACCAGCCCGGCCCCGACCGGCCAACGGCGACGACTCAACCCGAAAGCATGGCGATAACCAGACAAACCAGGCACAACCGGACAGATTCGCCATCCGTGATCCCCGTGGCGATCGGCTGCCCTGGCCGATCTGGATGTCCGGCCCCGACCGCGCCGCCGCTGAAGCCGCGGCTACCGCCGACACGGTGGTGTTCAACCGTGCTGCCCTGCACGACGCCCTGGCACACGACCGTGCCCGACCTCGTGCCGCAGCTCAGCCGCCCACGAGGACTGCCACGTCATCGGCTGCCACCTCATCCACGGCCCGGCCGGACACCGGACCGTGGCTCACACTCATGGTCCTCGGCCTGGTCATTGTCGCCGTGATGCTGGTCATCACGATGACCTGGCGCTGAACGCCGCGGAACCGGTCACCTGCGGTTGGTCATGCAGGCTTGCTGGGTGCGGGCAGCGCGCTCACGCTCGCCAGCCCAGAACGGCCGTCCGTCGACCGATCGCTGGTGGTAGCGCGTTCGGAGGGGGGCAGGACACCGCGATCGCGCAGGCTGCGCTTGGCATTTGTCGCGGTCCGGCTGCCCCCGATCAACCGATCGATCTCCGACAACGTCGGCTCCTCACCGCGGTCCCACGCCTGGACCAGCAGCGCCTCGGCCTGGGCCAGCTTCGTCGTCCCCGCATCGGCCTCCAGCGTCGACGTCGACTCCTCAACATCAAGCACGGTGCCCGGATGGACCACCGGGAGCACCACTGTCACCTCACCGTCGGTCTCGGTGCCGGTCTCAGACTCGGCTGCGTCGACGCGGGGCAGCGAGTCGACGTCGGCCCGGGCCCCCGCCGCGGTCTCGCGGTGGACCGGAGCACCTGTATCGACCGGACCCGGCGCGCCCCCGGTCTCGACGACCGCGACACGACGCTGAGCAGACGACCCGGCCTGCTCACTCTCGACTGCCGCGCTCTCGACGGTCTCGGTCGGCAGGACGAGTCGCCGCCGGCGAAGCTGATAGGCGCCGTCGCGATACACCAGCCGGGCCGCCCCGGCGGTGTCGATCACGGTGACCGCGTCCCGGACCGCGGCATGCCGGGCCCGGTCCAGCTTCGCCGCGACCCGCGCCGCCAACCGCGCCGCACGACGCTCCGACCGCGTCCGCGGAGCCCCCGCCAGAGTGAGCTGGTGGGCGACGATCCCCGCGACCGACACGACCGCCATCACTGCCCCGGTCTCCCAACCGCCGCCGGCCTTGGTCACCCCGTGGAGCAGGTTCATCCCCGCCGCCCCCGCCGAGAACACGACCACTCCGGCCTGCAACCCCAGCACCGGACGGTCCGGGTAACGGCGCCGGGCGGCGACCACCGCCATCGCGAACGCCCACATCCCCAGCTCCGTGATACCCGCCAGCAGGAAACCGCCCACGCCGAATATCCGGGTGCCGTAGGCGGCCATCGCCGGAGCAGCCAATGCGAACGATAACACCGCAATCGGATAAATCAACAACTCGATCACATGCGCATCCACCCACCCCAACACCCGCGCACGCGCCGCACGCCGTGAATCAGCCCGGGCCTGCCGCTGCTCGGCATTCAACTGCGCCGTGGCGGCACGAGCATTGTGGCGCCGCTCTGTCCGAGCATCCTCCGCAGCAATCCGCCGCTGCACGGCAGCATCCGCCGCGTCCTGAGCCAACTGCGCGTCCAGGACACGGGACTCGCGACGATCCCGGGCATGCTGCGCCCACCGATCCGTAGCGCTAGCAGGGAATTCCCGAACAGTCATCACAGGTCCTCATCCTCGCCGCGGCGTGCTGCTGCACGCCTACGATACTCACGCCCTTTCTCCGCCCGCGACGGCCTCAACGGATCAGCATTATCCACCCGAACCTGAACCGTCGACCGAGACATCCCCGCCAACTCCGCCATCCGCTCGAACGTCACCGACCGCGTCCCCCGCACCGCCACATACAAAGCCGGATCAATCGCCTCGTACGCCACCCGATGAACATGAATCAAATCAACAGCACGCTGCACCACCCCCGGCCCCTGAATCTCCTCCACCTCAATCACCTCCCGCACCGCACGCAACGCACGCAACCCCGCCGCACTCGGCGACAACGGCGGCTCCGACATGAAACGACGCGGCAAAAACATCAACACTCCCCAGTAGGACGACCGAATACACCTCACTATATACCCTCCCGGTATATCGTGCGAGTGCGAGCCCCAGGGCCCCGGCAAAGTCGCTAGATGATCTTGTAGGTGGTCAGTGGTCGATGGGGGTCGCGGGCGTGGTGGCGGAGTGCTGCGGCGATGTTGCTGACGCCGTGCAGGCGTAGCGCGGTGATCGCGAGGTTCCGCAACGCCGACATGACCTGCGGGGCGTGACCGGTGTGGGCGGTGGCGCGGTCTTCGTCGAAGCAGACATCACGGACCCAGTGCAGGCGATTCTCGATCGACCAGTGCCCACGGATCCAGCGGGCGAGCAGTCCTGGATCGGCGTCGGTGCTGGTCAGGCTGGTGATCGCGTAGGCGGTCTCGGTTCTCCACTTCCCGCCAGGCCGCAGTGGGCGACGCCGGCGCACCAGCTTGATCGCCTGGGATGCGTGGGGGAAGAACTCTGCGCCCAGGTCGGGACAGGGGTGCAGGCTGACCACGCTGATCGTGCGGGTCTCGACGCGGCCGTGCCCACGCCCGCGTTGACGATCAGCGACGCCGATCTGGGTCCAGGGCAGCGCCCGTACCCGTGCCAGCAGCGTGGGCTGGTTCGCTTTGATCGTCATCAGGTAGTGCCCGCCGCGGCGGTGTAGGTAGTCGGCGTGGGCTCGCTGGGTGTGCAGAGCGTCCGCGGTGACCAGTACATCGTCGAGGTCGAGGGGGTCGAGCAGCGCGGTGAACGCGGTGATCTCGCTGCCCTTCTCTGCGACCTGAACCTGGCCGAGCACGCCACCGCTGGTCTGGTCGAGCACCGACACCAGATGCGGGAGCCAGACCCTGCCGTCGGCGGCACGGACGCGGGCGCCGCGCAGGGTCTTGCCGTCCAAGGCCAGCACGCGACGCTGTTCTCGCCGGGGTGTGCCCTCCGGGGCCGGCTGGGCGCTGAGCTGGGGCAACACCCAGGACTGCAACGCCGCCTCCAGCGCCGAGGCGTCGACCCGTTGCAGGACCCGGCGGATGGTCGACTCGTGCGGAGCGACCGCGCCCACCCCGAGCACGTCCAGCACGGCGCGGCCGACGTCATGGGCGTACTCGGCGATCGCGGTGAACGACCGGGCCCCCGCCAACACCGCGCACGCCCCCAGTAGCAACACCGCGAGGACACCGTGGCGGACACCGCGTGGTTTCCGCGGGTCCGGCACTCGCGACAGGGCCTCCACCAGCGACAACCCCGCCGCCTCACCGACCGGCGCGGCTCTCCCCGCGTCAGGACCGACCTCCAGGCCTTCCAGAGCAGCAACGATCGGAGACACTGACACTGCGGACACAGGCTTCCTGACGTGAGCAAGGATTCGACACCCTCATGATCACGCCAAGCCTGTGTCCGCACCCACCCCCACCCCCCACATCACCGCAGCTCAGGACCCACCCATCACGACTTTGCCGGGGCCCTGGTGCGAGCCCGGGGTGCGAGTGCGAGCCCGGGGTGCGAGTGGCGAGTGCGAGCCGCTCGCAGGGTGCGAGTGCGAGCCGGGGGTGCAGAGAAGGCGCTGCGCTTGTCTATGTCACTCTCCGTGCTTGTCCAGCAGGCAGACAAACCACTGGACAAAGACTGGACAAGCAGCTGGACTTCGGCGTCCTACGCGCGCCCGGGCTCGCGCGCGCGTAGGACGCACTTTAGCACGCCCGGGCTCGTTGTCCACCGGACAACTGGACAATCACCCACCGTCACGGCCGGCGGCAGGATCACCGGGTCTGGTCTGGCCGTCGCTCATCTCACGAGCGAGGCCCTCGACGAACTCGATCGCCTGGTCGCCCCGCAGGCTGTGGCCCTGGTAGGCGCGGAACTGGTCGATATGCTGCTGCACAACCACCTGGTTCTCGATGGGGCGTCTCCTGTCCGACTTGATGACTAAGTTGTCGGCGGCCTCGTGGGGGGCCATGTAGATGACCGCGTCCAATCCATATGCTGAATCGAAGTTGACATTATTGGGCAGGACGGCAAGATCGACCAGTCTGTGCCTAGCCAGCGAGATGATCCTGTCTAGCTGGTCAAGTATTACATAGGCGCCACCAAACTGCTGCTTTAGCAAGGATTCGACCATGACGATCTCCACTTTCCGCCGTGATCCATATAGGATATCTTGCCGGTCGATGCGACTTGCGATCTGAGTGGCGGTGTATCGCCTTGAGTGTCCAGTGGTCGATCGAAAAAAGTGTCGCATGTAGGCAGCTGACTGAAGGAGGTCCGGCACGAAGGAGCTCTGCCAGGAAAGAATGAGCGATGCCTCGATTTCGATAGACTCGATGTCACCTCGCTGTGACTGCCACCCGCGCGGCCTTGAATCGCGTGTCTTCTTCACCGTTTCTTCTATTGCCGCGTCGATGCCATCGAGTATTACTTTGAGCGCGCCATCGGACCCTGTTGCGTGAAGCCATTTCCGCGCCTCCTGTTTGGTGATGTGCGATTTTCCGGATTCAATCCGACTGACTCGCGACTGGTCGCATCCAATGGTGTTAGCCAGCGCCCGGCCGGACATTCCGGCTCTGATTCGATACTTTCGCAGATGCTCGCCGAGTCGAGCCCAAGAGTTGTTCCGGACCGAAGTCACAAAGCCTCCCGTCGTATTCGTTGACTGTCTCTGCTCGACCTCTATGCGTCGCCGTCTCGTTGTCGACCAGCGCGTGGTCCGGCCTTCGCGGGCTGACTCGGTTCGAGCGCCTCGCCCGCAGACTTCCCGGTGCTGGTCGTCAACTCGCGCGAGCGAGCGGAGGCGAACGTGGATTCTCTCCGCGTTCGCGAGGCAGCTCGGACTGGGGCGACTTTCCTCTCGTGCCCCCTTGACTCGAGGTCTCGACCGCTGCAAGCTGAGGCTGGCTGATGTGAGGAGAGCGTCGCTCGCATCGCACACATTGAATCTCAGTGGTCGGGCCCCGGCGGACTGTTCCTCCGCCGAGGCCCTTGTAGACCACCCCGAGCATGAAGAGGTGGCCCACGTGGTCGAGCGTAGTCCTGTCTTTGACGACGATCCGGGGACTGGAGTCCCGGTCCCGTCCGAGTTGTCGTCCCATCCGGGTCGGCACTGTCTTGGTGTGGATACCGAGGTGTTCTTCCCGGTGTCTGAGCTGGGTGTGTTGCAGGCCCGGCTGGTGTGCACCGGTTGTCCGGTGCGTGTCGCATGCCGGGAGTGGGCCGCGGCGACGGGCCAGTACGGCGTCTGGGGCGGCACCACTCGTGAGGAGCGCGCCGCTCAGCGGCACGCGGACATCGCCGCCGCTGCTGCGGCGGTTGATAATTGGGCGGTGGCGGCCTGATGGCGACATCGTCGGGGACGGATCGTCTGCGTGCTTTGAGTGCTCGGCGGGCGGATGCGGTGTTGCGGCGTGGTCGCGTCCGCCGGGACATGTTCGTGTCGGCCTACGGGCAGGCGTCCACGCCGGTCGAGCGGCTGATCGCGGCGTTCGCCGCCGTGCGAGCGACGCTGCCGAAAACCGGGACCGTGTCCCCGGAGGTGACACGACGCATCGACCGGATCGCCGACGACCTCGCCGATCTGTTCGTCGAGCTCCACGAGGTCCAGGAAGCCGCCGCTCACAAGGCGGTGCGGGTCAAGCAGCGTCAGGCCGAGCGGTCGCAGGCCCGCGCCGCCCAGCGTCAGGCCGCCGCTCCTACGGCTGGCGGTGACCGGTGATGCAGGTCCGTGCGCGGTGTGTGGTGTGTCGCCGGTCGATCGAGATTCCACGGGAGGGCGGCGTGCCGCCGCGGACCTGTAGCCGCTGCCATCGGCAGAAGGTGGGAGGTGGTCGTCGTGCCGCAGCCCGCATCTGACCAGCACCAGGAAGAGGGACAGGAGGGCCCGGCCCGCCCGGGCCTCTACATCGTCGATCCGGACGCAGCGTCGCCCGAGAGCGGTGAGAGCCAGGCGGCTGCTCCGGTGGAGCCGGGAGTGAAGCCGTTGGCGCCGTGGGACCAGCGC
>NZ_JAHLJA010000022.1:15000-17500 GCF_020496245.1 Pseudonocardia sp. ICBG601
CCCCCCCCCCCCCCCCCCCCCCCCCCCCCCCCCCCCCACCCCCCCCCCCCCCCCCCCCCCCCCCCCCCCCCCCACCCCCCCCCCCCCCCCCCCCCCCCCCCCCCCCCCCCCCCCCCCCCCCCCCCCCCCCCCCCCCCCCCCCCCCCACCCCCCCCCCCCCCCCCCCCCCCCACCCCCCCCCCCCCCCCCCCCCCCCCCCCCCCCCCCCCCCCCCCCCCCCCCCCCCCCCCCCCCCCCCCCCCCCCCCCCCCCCCCCCCCCCACCCCCCCCCCCCCCCCCCCCCCCCCCCCCCCCCCCCCCCCCCCCCCCCCCCCCCCCCCCCCCCCCCACCCCCCCCCCCCCCCCCCCCCCCCCCCCCCCCCCCCCCCCCCCCCCCCCCCCCACCCCCCCCCCCCCCCACCCCCCCCCCCCCCCCCCCCCCCCCCCCCCCCCCCCCCCCCCCCCCCCCCCCCCCCCCCCCCCCCCCCCCCCCCCCCCCCCCCCCCCCCCCCACCCCCCCCCCCCCCCCCCCCCCCCCCCCCCCCCCCCCCCCCCCCCCCCCCCCCCCCCCCCCCCCCCCCCACCCCCCCCCCCCCCCCCCCCCCCCCCCCCCCCCCCCCCCCCCCCCCCCACCCCCCCCCCCCCCCCCCCCCCCCCCCCCCCCCCCCCCCCCCCCCCCCCCCCCCCCCCCCCCCCCCCCCCCCCCCCCCCCCCCCCCCCCCCCCCCCCCCCCCCCCCCCCCCCCCCACCCCCCCCCCCCCCCCCCCCCCCCCCCCCCCCCCCCCCCCCCCCCCCCCCCCCCCCCCCCCCCCCCCCCCCCCCCCCCCCCCCCCCCCACCCCCCCCCCCACCCCCACCCCCCCCCCCCCCCCCACCCCCACCCCCCCCCCCCCCCCCCCCCCCCCCCCCCCCCCCCCCCCCCCCCCCCCCCCCCCCCCCCCCCCCCCCCCCCCCCCCCCCACCCCCCCCCCCCCCCCCCCCCCCCCCCCCCACCCCCCCCCCCCCCCCCCCCCCCCCCCCCCCCCCCCCCCACCCCCCCCCCCCCCCCCCCCCCCCCCCCCCCCACCCCCCCCCCCCCCCCCCCCCCCCCCCCCCCCCCCCCCCCCCCCCCCCCCCCCCCCCCCCCACCCCCCCCCCCCCCCCCCCCCCCCCCCCCCCCCCCCCCCCCCCCCCCCCCCACCCCCCCCCCCCCCCCCCCCCCCCCCCCCCCCACCCCCCCCCCCCCCCCCCCCCCCCCCCCCCCCCCCCCCCCCCCCCCCCCCCCCCCCCCCCCCCCCCCCACCCCCCCCCCCCCCCCCCCCCCCCCCCCCCCCCCCCCCCCCCCCCACCCCCCCCCACCCCCCCCCCCCCCCCCCCCCCCCCCCCCACCCCCCCCCCCCCCCCCCCCCCCCCCCCCCCCCCACCCCCCCCCCCCCCCCCCCCCCCCCCCCCCCCCCCCCCCCCACCCCCCCCCCCCCCCCCCCCCCCCCCCCCCCCCCCCCCCCCCCCCCCCCCCCCCCCCACCCCCCCCCCCCCCCCCCCCCCCCCCCCCCCCCCCCCCCCCCCCCCCCCCCCCCCCCCCCCACCCCCCCCCCCCCCCCCCCCCCCCCCCCCCCACCCCCCCCCCCCCCCACCCCCCCCCCCCCCCCCCCCCCCCCCCCCCCCCCCACCCCCCCCCCCACCCCCCCCCCCCCACCCCCCCCCCCCCCCCCCCCCCCCCCCCCCCCCCCCCCCCCCCCCCCCCCCCCCCCCCCCCCCCCCCCCCCCCCCCCCACCCCCCCCCCCCCCCCCCCCCCCCCACCCCCCCCCCCCCACCCCCCCCCCCCCCCCCCCCCCCCCCCCCCCCCCACCCCCCCCCCCCCCCCCCCCCCCCCCCCCCCCCCCCCCCCCCACCCCCCCCCCCCCCCCCCCCCACCCCCCCACCCCCCCCACCCCCCCCCCCCCCCCCCCCCCCCCCCCCCCCCCCCCCCCCCCCCCCCCCCCCCCCCCCCCCCCCCCCCCCCCCCCCCCCACCCCCCCCCCCCCCCCCCCCCCCCCCCCCCCCCCACCCCCCCCCCCCCCCCCCCCCCCCCCACCCCCCCCCCCCCCCCCCCCCCCCCACCCCCCCCCCCCCCCCCACCCCCCCCCCCCCCCCACCCCCCCCCCCCCCCCCCCCCCCCCCCCCCCCCCCCCCCCCCCCCCCCCCCCCCCCCCCCCCCCCCCCCCCCCCCCCCCCCCCCCCCCCCCCCCCCCCCCCCCCCCCCCCCCCCCCCCCCCCCCCCCCCCCCCCCCCCCCCCCCCCCCCCCCCCCCCCCCCCCACCCCCCCCCCCCCCCCCCCCACCCCCCCCCCCCCCCCCCCCCCCCCCCCCCCCCCCCCCCCCCCCCCCCCCCCCCCCCCCCCCCCCCCCCCCCACCCCCCCCCCCCCCCCCCCCCCCCCCCCCCCCCCCCCCCCCCCCCCCCCCCCCCCCCCCCCCCCCCCCCCCCCCCCCCCCCCCCCCCCCCCCCCACCCCCCCCCCCCCCCCCCACCCCCCCCCCCCCCCCCCCCCCCCCCCCCCCCCCCC
>NZ_JAHLJA010000022.1:25000-143282 GCF_020496245.1 Pseudonocardia sp. ICBG601
GCACACCACGATCGTCGAGCAGCCCCGGCAGACGGTGCCCGACCTGCTCAGGCGGGATTTCACCGCCCCAGCACCGAACCAGGTCTACGTCGGTGACATCACCTACCTGCCCCTCGCAGGCGGGACGAACCTGTATCTGGCCACGGTGATCGACTGCTGCTCCCGCAAACTCGCCGGCTGGGCCCTGGCTGATCACATGCGCACCGACCTGGTCAACGACGCGCTCCACGCCGCGGAACGGGCTCGTGGGTCGCTGCGCGGGGCGGTCTTCCACAGCGACCACGGAGCGGTCTACACCTCGAGTGCCTACGCCGAGCTCTGCGACCGGCTCGGGGTGACCCGTTCCATGGGCGCGGTCGGGTCGTCGGCGGACAACGCCTTGGCCGAGTCGTTCAACGCCACCGTCAAACGCGAGGTCCTCCAGGACAGCACCTGCTGGCCCGACGCGGCCACCTGCCGACGGCAGGTCTTCAGATGGCTGACCCGCTACAACACCCGCCGACGGCACTCCTACTGCCAGCACCTGTCCCCGAACACCTACGAACAGGCCCTCCGGGCTACCGTCACAGCCACAGCCGCGTAATCAACCACCGTGTCCAAGATCCGGGGTCAAGGCCCTGGGTCGACTGGTACAACACCCGCCGACTGCACTCCCGGATCGGCAACATCCCACCCGATGAACACGAGCAGGCCTACTACGCTGAACACCGCTCACCCGAGCCCCGTACCGAAGCGGCATAGAACCGTGGACGCTTCACTGAGGTGGTGCGGCACGATGTCCCATCGTGAGGGTGTTGGTGGTCGAGGATGACTTAGGCGTGGCAGGTGCCCTAGCAGAGGCGGTGCGTGTCCGCGGGCACGGCGTCGTGCACGCGCCGTCCGGGGGTGCAGCGATCGGGTTGCTCGGCGAGGTCGATCTGGTACTGCTCGATCTGGGCCTGCCTGATTGTGACGGCCTGAGTCTGTTGCATCAGGTACGGCAGGACTCTGCGGTCCCTGTGATCGTGTTGACCGCTCGCTCTGCGGAGGGTGACGTCGTGCGAGCGTTGCACCTCGGTGCCGACGACTACTTGGTCAAGCCGGTACGTCTGCGCGAGTTACTTGCCCGCATCGATACCGTCGTGCGCCGGGCTGCAAACGTGCTCGCAGACGCTACAGTGGTAGAGGTGGAGGACGTGCGGGTTGACCTCGGTGCCCGCCAAGTTATCGTCGGCGCAGTAGACATGCCCCTGACCGGGAAAGAGTTTGCCGTGCTCGCGTCGCTCGCCAGCCGCGTCGGAGTGGCCGTGAGCCGCCGCCAGATCCTCGAGGAGGTGTGGGGGACCGCGTCGGTCGCCAGGTCGAAGTCGCTGGATGTACATGTCGCGGCGCTGCGGGCTAAGCTCAACCGCCCTGGACTGGTCGCGACCGTGCGTGGGTTCGGTTACCGCCTGGGTCGGTGACGAGGTGCAGCGACGTCTGTTGCTCGTCCTCTCGTTTTTCTCCTTGCTTACGGTGGCCGCGTTCGTGATGCCGTTACTGGAGCAGCAGGCGACCACGCGGGCCCAGGCTTGGGCGCTGACTCGCGGCGCCGACCTCGATTGGTTCGCCGAGATGGCCGCCCTCGAGGGAACCGATGATTCCCACGGCGTTCTGGACTGCGGCGCACGTCGTCACGCGGACCTCTACCGCGAAGGCGTACTCGTCGTCGATGCGCAGCGGCGACCGGTGGTATCGGTCGGCCTCGCGCTGGATGCCCCTGGGGTGCCCGCTGCGCTGGACGCGGCGCTGCGCAATCAGCCGTCGGTCGCCCCGACGTGGATTACGCCGTTCGCCCGCGACTCGGTGTTGCTGTGGCAGCCGGTCGGGACCGGGCACCGCGCCAACGGGGCTGTGCTGCTGCTCGCCGACCCGGCACGAGCGGCCGCTGACGTGGCCCTTACCTGGGCACTTGTGCTGTGTGGGGCACTTGCTGCAGCGGTCGGGTTCGCTGCGCTCGCGCTGCTGCTGGCCCGCTGGGTGCTGCGTCCAATCGGGGTGCTGGCCCGCGGCGTCGGAGCCGTCGCGCAAGGTCGCGCAGGGGAACAGATCGCCGTCTGTGCTGGGCCGCGAGAACTACGTGAGCTAACTGAGTCGTTCAATCGGATGTCGGCAGCGGTCCGTGCTGGCGCAGCTGAACAGCAGCGCCTCGTCGCCGATGCGTCGCACCAGATTCGGAACCCGCTGAGCGCGTTGCGGCTGCGAGTCGACGGGCTTGACCCCCATATCGCTGCCAGCGGTCGCGCCACTTACGACTCCACGCTTGGAGAAATCGACCGGCTGGAACGACTGTTGGATGGGATGCTGGGACTCGCCTCAGCTGAGGCGCAGTCGGCGGCGGTCGCTGCCGGCACCGCTGCTCCCGCACACTGCAACGCCGCCGTCGTCGCAGCCGGTAGAGTCGACGCGTGGCGGTTGGCCGCCGCCGCCTCGGGGGTAACCCTCGAGGGCTACTCCGGTGACTGGGAGTCCTTGGAGCTGCCTGTCGGCTGGCCCGACGGTGATCTGGAACAGGTGCTGGACGTGCTGTTGGACAACGCTGTGCGGCACACCGGCCGCGGTTCGACGGTGCGGGTGCGGTGGTCCAGCGGGCTGAACGGCGGGACGGTCGCGATCTCCGACGACGGACCCGGGATCGCCGCCGACGATTTGGCCCGCGCTCGGCAGCGGTTCTGGCAGGGCGCTTCCCCCGGCACCGCCGGAGGCTCCGGGTTGGGACTCGCGATCGCGGACCGGCTGACACAGGCACACGGCGGCCGCCTCGACCTCGAGTGTCGACCATCCGGCGGGCTACTCGCCACCGTCGTCCTAGGACCGATTCAGTGAGCGCGCGGGGACAGCCGCGGCGCTCGATCCTCGGTGGGCTGTGCCTACTCCCGATGCTCACATCATGCACTAGCGTCGCGCTCGATGAACTCTCGCTGGCTGCAGGTGAGCCTGGTGGATTCTATGCCGAGTTCGCGGATCTGCTCGCAGCGGTCTCACGCTCGGCCGGGTGGCCACTGCGCCCCGTCACGACCGGGGGCTCGCGCAGCAACGCCGAGCTCGTCATCCGTGGGGGCGCCGATGTCGGGCTCGCCCTCACCGACCTCGTCCTGGCCGCGCGGGCCGGGGCGGCGCCATTCGCCGCACCACTAGAGCTGCTCGCGATCGGAAGGCTCTACGAAAACTACCTACAGCTCGCGGTGCGGTCGTCAGCGCCGTTCATCCGGCTCGCTGATCTGGCTGGCCGGGCCGTGTCGCTCGGCACACCTGGTTCTGGCGCATCGCTGTTGGGGACCCGCCTTGTCGCCGCGGCTGGGATCACAGTGCGGGCCTGCGAGCTCAACCTCGCCGCGGCGACCGCGGCGCTAGCCGACGGACGGATCGACGCATTTCTCTGGTCCGGCGGGGTCCCGACACCCGCGGTCAGTACGCTCATGGGCCAGAGCCCGGTCCGGCTGCTCCCGCTCGCCGAACACCTACCCGCGCTGCGCGCCCGATATGGCATCGGCCCCTACTCCACCGCCGTTATGCCTGCTGGAGTCTATGGTGCCGCCACACCGATTGCGACGATCGGTGTGGCAAACCTGCTTGTCGCCGCGCCAACACTGCCTGGTCGGGCCGCAGAGGCTCTAGCCCGGCTACTCGTCGAGCGGGCCTCTGACCTGGTGCCCACCTCGGCGCTGGGCATCCAGTACTTCGATCAGCCTGTACTCGTCGATACCGGAGACGTGCCGCTACACCCCGGAGCCGCCGACGCTTACCGGGAGCTGCACGGGTGAGATTCCAAAGACAGAGTTAAGAACAGGCGCGCGCCCGCGGCCAGGAGTCTAACGTTGCACCATGCGCTCCGCAGAAATGAGGATCCCGAGCAAGGGGAAACTCTGCCCTACCTAAGGTGCAGCCCGCGGCCAGGCCGCTTATTTATTCCGGCAGGTCGCTTACTCTTCCCCGGTAATGACCACGGTTTCGCGGCCCTATTCCCCACTCGCCGCGACCTGAATAATACCGCTTAATAAGCAACCCTCTCGCCCTGCGCAAGCTCGTTTGGCCCAACAATCGGAGATGCGATGATCGTTCACGATCCCCACGAGATCGTCACCGACGATATGTTCGTCGAATTGCACGGTTTCGTCGAGGGGAGTGACGTTTTCGTCAAGCTGGAGGGCCTCAATCCGGCGGGATCGATCAAGCTCAAACCTGCAGTCGCGATGATCGAGCGTTGCGAGCGGCGGGGAGAACTGGTCCCGGGCGGACGGTTCGTGGAGTCGTCCTCGGGGAGTCTGGGTGTGGCGCTGGCGATGGTCGCCGCGGCGCGCGGATACCACTTCACTTGCGTGGTCGATCCGAACGTCAGCCGACAAAGCCTGGACGTGATCCGCAGTCTGGGTGCCGCCATCGTCCGGGTTCAGGGGCGCGACGCGAACGGCGGGTTCCTCGCGACCCGGATCGCCGCCGTGCACGACATGCTCGACAGCGACCCCAAGCTCGTCTGGCTGAACCAGTACGCCAATCCGGCTAATCCCGACGCACACGCCGACAGCACGGCGACCGCGATCCTTCGCGAACTGGGCCGGGTCGACCACTTGTTCGTCGGCGCAGGCACCACCGGCACGCTCATGGGTTGCGCGAGGCACTTCCGAGCGTTCTCCCCGTGGACTCACCTGGTCGCCGTCGACTCGGTGGGCTCGGTGACCTTCGGAGGGCAATCGGGGCCGCGCCACCTACCGGGTCTGGGGGCCAGCCGCCGCCCTGAGCTCTACTCTCCGGACGCGGCCGCCGAACACGTGCTCGTCGACGAGGTCGAGGCGGTGCGCGTGTGCCGGCACATGGCAGGGCGTTATGGCCTGCTGCTGGGTGCCTCGAGCGGCTCCATCCTCGCCGCGGTTCTGCGGGCAGCCGGCCGCATCCCCGCGGGCTCTCGCGTCGTCGCACTCTCACCGGATCTCGGCGACCGGTACGTGCAAACGATTTACAACGACCAGTGGGCGGCCGAGACCTATGGGCCGGACGCGCTGCTGCCACTGCTGCCCGCACGACGCAACGTCGCCGCCTGAAGGGGCAGACCGTGTTCACATTCGACATCGTGCGGGGCGGCACTGTGCGTGCCGTCCTCGAGGAGTCCCGATCTGATGTCGTGGACATCGTCGAGGCGACCTACGTAGATCACCATGCTGGCCGTTCGGTGAACCCGCGGAGCCACTTCCTACGTTTTCCTGAGAAGCCGTCCTCGCGAATCATCGCGCTGCCCGCTCATCTGGGCGGCGAGCACGCCACGGCTGGCATCAAGTGGATTGCCAGCTTCCCGGACAACGTGCGAGACAACGTCCACCGGGCGTCGGCAGTGCTGATTCTCAACGACTACGCGACCGGCTTTCCGGTCGCATGCCTGGAGGCGTCGCAGATCAGTGCTGCCCGAACCGCCGCGTCAGCCGTGCTCGGCGCCGAGCAGCTCACTGGCGGCCGACGGGCGGACCGCGTTCTGCTTGTGGGCGCTGGTGTCCTCGGGCGGACCGTGGTGGACTACCTCGCCGCCCGCGGGTGGGAATTCGGACAGGTCGCCGTCACCGACTTGGTCACTTCCTACGCCGACTCGTTGCGCACGTACTCCGAGGACCTCGGTTACCGATCGAAGGTCGTCGAGGCCACCCGCCCCGAGATGTCCGACGCTGACCTGATCGTGTTCGTCACGACCGCAGGCGAACCATGGGTGTTTGACCCCGACACGTTCGCCGCGGGCCAGACCGTCCTCAACATCTCGCTGCGGGACCTGTCGCCGGACATCGTCGCCGGCGCCCGAAACATCGTCGACGACGTCGACCACTGCCTCACCGCAGATACATCACCACACCTGGCCGAGCAGCGACTCGGCCACCGCGACTTCGTCGACGGGACGCTCGCCCAGCTACTGACCGGCGAACGGAAGCTCGACAACGACCGGCCGTTGATCTTCTCCCCGTTCGGCCTCGGCGTGCTCGATCTCGCGGTGGGCCGGCACGTGCATCGCGTCGCCTCCGAACTCGGCCTCACCGTGGAGATCCCGGACTTCTTCGGCGAGACCGAGCGGTGGGCCTGAGCACCGCCCGGCATCGCCCACCCCAACGGCAAGGAGCTCTGCAATGACCACCGACTCCATCCTGCGTCCCCCAGCCGGTGTGACGACCGGGCCGCATGTCGCCGAACTCGTCGACCGCTACCGCGCCCGGTTCGACTGGTACCGCGACATGCTCGACACCGCAGGGGCACACCGCACCGGCCGCCTCGCCGACCTCCCGCTTCTGGACAGCGAGATCCTCACCCGGCACTACTACGGCGACACGCGTGAGGTCCCCGGCACCCACGCGTTCTTCACCTCCGGAACCTCTGGCGGTGCTCGCAAGCAGATCCTCTACTGCGAGCAGGACGATGCCGATTACATCGCCCACCGCGGGGACCTGTTCACCAAGTTCCTGACTGGTATCGCGCCGGACGAGGTCGCCGTCGCCGACCTCGGCACCGGGCACGCCGCTGCATCGGCGCGTCAGATCTTCACCGATCTCGGGCTGCAGGCTCGCGACATCGACTTTCGGGCACCACTGCCCGAGCACCTGGAACGGCTCTCGGAATGGCAGCCGGCGGTGCTGTTCACGATGCCGATGATCCTCGACCGCATCATGGCCGCTCTGCCCGAGCCCGACTTCCGGCCGCGGAAGATCATGGTCGTCGGCGACGTCGCGCCGGCCGCCTGGCGAGCGGGTGTGGCCCACTGGTTCGGGATCTCACCGAACGACGTCATGGACGTGTTCGGGAGCATCGAGATCGGTGCCATCGGGTACTCCTGCGCCGAGACCGGGCTCTATCACTTTCACGACCACATCGTGGCCGAGGTGGTCTCCCCGGACACCGTCGTTCCGGGTGCGTCGCCACGGCCGCCGGGCGACGGGCTGCTGCTACTCACCTCCACTGCCCGGCGCCAGTTCCCCGCGCTGCGCTACGTCACCGGCGACCTGGTCGCGGGACTGCGGACGATCCGCCGCTACGGCCGCGATGTTCAGGTGTTCGACCGCATCGAGGGCCGGATCACGAGTGACTACAAGCATGGCGAGCGCCTGTCCGGTCACGACCTCACCCACGTCATGGCAACGGTGTTCCCTGGCCGACCCTTCGAAGCGATGGACGACGGCCACCTGCGGATCCGAGTCGCCGGTGACCCTGTCACCGACGAGGAGCAAAGGGCGCTGCGGGCGGCCGTCGCCGATGTCGCTCCCGACGTTGCGACCATGGTCGACTCCGGACTGGTGCGGCCGATCGAGGTTGAAGCGGTCCACGCCACCGACCTGCGCTCCGGCCACGGCAAACGCCGGTTCGACCTGGCGAACACCTGACCATGTGCGGAATCACCGGGACCACCGGATTCGGACGGATCGGGTACGAGGACGGCTTCGTCGATGCGGCGTGCGCCGCCCTACATCATCGCGGCCCGGACGAGTTCGGCGTCCACCGGGACTCCGCGGTCGCGCTCGGTATGCGGCGGCTGCGGGTGATCGGCTTGGTCGGTGGCTCGCAGCCGGTCTACAGCGACGACGGAACCGTCGTCGCCGTGGTCAACGGCGAGATCTACAACCATCGCGAGCTGCGCGCTTTCCTACGAGGACGCGGGCACCGGGTCCGCGGCACAAGCGACGTCGCTGTCGTGCCTGCGCTCTATGCCGAGCTGGGTGAGGCGTTCACCGAGCGGCTGAACGGTATGTTCGCGATCGCGCTCTACGACGCCCGCACACAACGTCTGGTGCTGGGCACTGACCGCATGGGCAAGAAGCCCCTGTTCCATGCCTCACTGCCGGACGGGTCGGTCGCGTTCGCCTCCGAGCTGGACGCGTTGACGCGTCACCCGCGCTTCGAGCGGACGATCGACCCGGTCGCCGTCGACGAGTATCTCAGCTATCGGATCGTGGGTGCCCCACGAACGATCTACCTGCAGGCTAGAAGGGTGCCGCCGGCAACGGTGCTGGTGTTCGACGGGCGCGGCGCGCCCGCCGAGCGGCGGTACTGGGACTTCGGATTCACCGGAGAGCTCGACGGCATCACCGGCCGTGAGGCCGAGGATCGGCTTGATGAGCTGTTGCGCGCCGCCGTCGAGGATCGGCTGGAGTCCGAGGTCCCGCTCGGGGCGATGCTGTCGGGCGGCCTGGACTCCAGCCTGGTCGTGGCCGTGGCACGCCGCATGTTGGGGGCCGAGCTCCACACCTTCTCGGTCGGGTTCGACCACGCGGGCTTCGACGAGTCCGCTCATGCCCGGCGGGTAGCCGAGCACTGCGGAACGATCCACCACACACGCCAGATCACCGCCCGCGACGCACGGCAGTCGGTCGAGCGAATCGTGCGACATGTCGGGGAGCCTTTCGCCTTCCCGTCCACGATCGCCGCGGATGTGATGTACCGGCTGGCCCACGAGCACGTGACGGTCGTGCTCACCGGCGACGGCTCGGACGAGGTCTTCTGCGGCTACGGTCGCTACCAGCGGTTCTTGGACGCTGACACCGAGGCGGGGCTTGCCGGCCGCTACCACCGGGTGCTCGCCGACGGGTTGCCGGACGCACTAAAGAACAGGCTCTACAGCCGGAGTTTCCGAGCCGATCTGCCCAGCTTCCCGGTGGATCACCTCGGTCCACGCTTCGCGCGGACCCTCACCGGCGCGCCGGACCTGGATCGCGTCATGCACGTGGACTGCCGGTTCTGGCTCCCCGACGCGCAGCTGGTGAAGATCGACCGGATGTCGATGGCTCACTCGGTGGAGCCCCGCAGCCCACTGCTGGACCACCGGCTGATCGACTTCGCCTCCCGGATCCCCGCGTCGCGCAAGCTTGTCGAGGGTCGGGAGAAGGTCCTGCTGAAGCGGGTCGCCGAGCGCTACCTGCCGCACCAGGTGGTGCACCGGCGCAAGCAGGAACTCGCGGTGCCACTGGAGTCCTGGCTGGCCGACGAGCTGCGCGGCGACATCCAAGATGCGCTCCTGAACGACCAGGCGCTCGACCGCGGCCATCTCAAACCCGACGTGCTACGAGACGTCGTCGCCGAGTTCCGTCCCGAGCACAGCTACGCGCTGTGGACGCTCTACATGCTCGAGCGCTGGCACCAGATCTATATCGACCGTGACGACGCCGTGGTGCCGGCCGTGGCCTCGGCCCGCTGACCACCGTGACCGAGAACGGAGTACTGATGAATGCGAACACGCTGAGCCCCGCGGTGCCGATGCCCGCCGAGGCCACCCTGCTGCGCCCGACCTTCGACGCCGCCCGGATGCTGTCCGAACTGGCTGCGGTCCGCACGCACGCCTGGGACCGTCAGCGCGTCTACGACGACAAGGGCGTTGGCTCGCAGACCGATGTCGACTGGCGCTGCCTGGCGCTACGCAGCCCCGGCGGGGACGGCGACCGCACCGATCCCGGCGGCCCGGGGGCCGAGGACTTCGCCGACACCGAGTGGCTGGATCAGCTGCCCTATGTCCGGCAGATCCTCGGGTCGATTCCGGCACCGTTGCACGCCGTGCGGCTGATGGCGCTCGGTCCGGACACGGTGGGCATGGACCACACAGACCCGAAGTACGGGCCCCGCTGGGGTGTCGTCCGCCTGCACGTTCCGGTCGTAACGAACCCTGCGGCGCTACTCGTGCTCGACGGAGTGGAACACGCCTGGCAGCCCGGGGAGTTCTGGTTCGGCGACTTCAGCCGGACCCACCGCGTACAGAACCACGGCGCCGAGGCCCGGACCCATCTTGTGATCGACGCGCTCGTCGTCCCAGGTCTGGCCGAGGTGTTCCCGCAGAGCTGGGCGAGCTACTTCGCCGACGGCGATGTTCTCTTCAACCGCCAGGCCTGCCCGCAGCGCGCGGTCGAGCGCGCGCGGGCCGCCTGCCGGCTCGAGATACCGGTCTCGTTCGGGCTCTGGGAGTCCGAGGCCGATCTCGCCGTCGGCGAACCTACGACCCTGGCACGAGTGCACGAGACCGGTAGCGGCCTGGAGCTTGCGCTCGACACCGGGCAGCGCCTCGGCCTCGTCCACCTGGGGGAGTCGGAGTACCGGTTCGCCGGATGGAGCGAGGAGCGCACGCTTCAGCTGTTCACCGACGGTCCGACCCCGAGCGCCGTGCTCCGCACGCGCGCCGGACGCCAAGGGCAACAGCTGACCGTGCCGGTGACCCCGGGTCAGCAGCGATGAGCAGGTCGATGCCGCCGGCACAGGATCGGCCAGCCGTTCTGCTCACGACTGATCTCGTCGTGCTCTGCCGGCACCTGAACCTGATCGCGGAGATCCGGACCCGCGGCTACGAGCCCGCGGTCGTCCTCGGACCCGAAACGAGTTCCGACGAACTCACCCGGCGCCGAGCCGACCCTGCACATGCGTTGCACGACGCGATCGAGATCGTGCACCTGCCGGACTACTCATTCGAGACGCTGCTCACCGCTACTACGCAGTTGGGCCAGCGCGTCGAGATCGGTGCGGTGCTGAACTGCGGGGAGCTGTTCGTCGACTCCGCGGGGGCGCTCGCCGAGGCACTCGGGCTGCCCGGGCCCGGTGGGCGCGCGTCACGGATCGCGCGCAACAAGCTGCTGCAGCGGCTCTCCGCGCCAGGCCTGGCGCCGCGATGGTTACCGCTCGGTCCCGGTCGAGACCCGACCGCCGCCGATGACTGGCAGCACTACCCGGCCGTGCTCAAGCCGGTCGGCCGGATGTCCAGCTCAGGCGTCCGGGCGATCAACTCGCCCGCCGACCTGTCCACCGCACTGCAGGGATATCCGGCCGGGGAGTTCCTACTGCTCGAGCAGCGGGTGGGTGGGCCGGAGTTCTCCGTGGAGTCCCTCGTGCACGACGGGGAAGTGGTGTGGGCCGACGTTACGGCCAAGACCACCAACGAGAGCACGACGTCGTACTTCACCGAGACCGGCCATGTGTCCCCCGCCGCCGCGCTCAACGACGTCGGCCGCGAAACCCTTTTGGACGCGAACACCGCGCTGCTGGCGGCGATGTCGTTCGGCACCGGGATGAGTCACGCCGAGTTCCGGCTGTCCGACGACGGCGGCCGAGCGGTACTGATGGAGGTCGCCGCCCGCCCGCCCGGCGACGCCATCACGAGGCTGTGGCAGCTCTCCTCCGGCGCGGCGATCGAACCGGACCTTGTCGATCTCGCGCTTGGCCGCCGCATTCCGCCACGGCGCACCCGCCGCCGCTGGGCGCAGCAGGTCTACCTCGACCACCGTCGCGGCCGGTTGCGCGACGTGCTGAGCGACGAGGCGCCCGTCAGCTGGATCACCGACGACGGTCGTTGGCCCGACCTCGTCCCGGCCGGCGACGACGACCCGCCCCGGCTGTGCGCCGTGGTCGTCACCCGCAGCCGGGGCGAACTGCTCGGGGAGCTCACCGACTCCGGCGGACGTTCGGTGTCCGTGGTCATCGACTGCCCTCTCGCTGAGGACGTGGCCGCCGCTGCGGCCCGCCTAACCAAGACCGTCTCCGTCGAGGTGGACGAGGAGGACCCCGCATGAGCACCGGTTTGAGCACCGATCCGATCGAAACCAGCCCGGATGTCACCCCAAACGCGCACGCAGTCGCCCGCATCCTCGACTCCGAACCGGTGCTGACCGACGTCGTGCCCGCCGGCGAGGTCGTGCCCGGAATGACCCCGAATACGATCTTGACCTCCGGCGCGCCACTACCGTGGGTGGCCTACACCGGTGGGCAGCGTCGCGCCATTGTCGGCGCTGCCGTCTTCGAAGGACTGGCAGCCGACGAGGCCACAGCCGATGCCCTCCTGACCTCGGGCGACATCGTCTTGGAGCCCTGTCACGATCACGGCGCCGTCGGGTCGTTGACCGGGGTGACGACATGGTCGATGCCAGTCGTCGTCGTACGCGATGAGACCCACGACCGGCAGGGGTTCTGCCGGATCAACGAGGGCCCGTCGACGGAGTCCCTGACTTTCGGCGTGTGGTCTGACGCGGTGCGCGCCCAGCTCGAGCACGTGCGCGAGACCGTCGCCCCGGCATTCGGGGCTCTGCTGCGTGAGGTCGGGGGGATCGGGCTGCGGCCACTGATGCGCCGTGCGCTGCTGCTCGGCGACGACCTGCACAGTCGGCACACGGCGTCCGGGACGCTGCTGCGCACAGCAGTGCTCGAAGCGCTGGTCGCGAGTCCCGAGCCTGTCACCGCCGCGCGCCGTGACCTCGTCCGATACCTGCGAGAAGCCGACTATCTGTTCCTGCACATGGCGATGGCAGCGTCGAAGGCCGCGGCGGACGCGGCGGCCGGCGTACCCGGCAGCGGAGTGGTCACAGCCATGACGCTGAGCGAGCGGGAGTTCGCGATCAGGGTGTCCGGGTTCGGTTCGGAGTGGTTCCGCGGGCCGCTCCCCGACACCTCCACGCTGCGCGGCAGGTTGTTCGAGCCGTGGACGCACGCCGACCTGGCCTACGTAGGCGGCGAGAGCCTGATCACCGAGACGGTCGGTCTCGGTGGGATGGCTGCGGCAGCAGCGTTCGCGCTGCAGGACTTCTCCGCTGGCACCCCCGAAGCGATGGTCGAGCTGACCCGGTCGATGTACCGGATCACGGTCGCCGAGCATTCCAGTTACCAGATCCCGTACCTGCGCTATCGCGGCGTCCCTTGCGGGATCGATGTCGCTGCTGTCGCCGAGACCGGGATCGTCCCGGCCATCCATCTCGGCGCGACGCTGCGCGACGGTGGCCATGCCGGTGCCGTGCTCTTCGCACCGCCGATCGAGCCCTTCCGCGCCGCCGCAGCCCGGCTGGCCTCCGCCCCGACGCCCGTCACAACCGGAGGTACCGTCCGATGACCGCGCTCCCACCGGCCCGCTCCGCAGGCAAGGCCGCCCCTGGGCCATTGCGCTCGTGGCTCGGCGTCGTGGCGCTGGGCTTGGGCGTCTTCGCGTTCACCACCAGCGAGATGGTGCCGATCGGGCTGCTCACGACGATGGGCGCGGACCTCGGTGTTTCCGAGGGCAGCACCGGTCTCGCGGTGACGCTCTACGGCGTCGTCGCCGGGGTGTTCGCTCCGGTGCTGACCGCCACCACTCGCCGGTTGGATCGCCGGACGCTGCTGCTGGCCGTCCTCGCCGTGTTCGTGATCGGCAACGCCGTCACCGCGCTGTCGACCAGCTATCCTTTGATGCTCGGATCGCGGTTCTTGACCGGGTTCGCGCACGGGGTGATGTGGTCGATCGCCGCCAGCATCGCAGTGCGGCTAGTCCCCCCGAAGGCCTCGGTTCGGGCCATCGCCGTGGTGTTCTCCGGGATCTCGGTCGCCTCGGTCGTCGGGGTGCCGTTCGGCACGCTTCTCGGGGATGCCGCCGGATGGCGCACGGTGTTCTGGGTGATCTCCGGTCTGGGTGTGGCCACCGCCATGGCCACGGCCACCCTGCTCTCGCGGATGGAACCGGCCGGGGTCGTCGTCCTGCGCGATCTGCCGGCGCTGCTGCGAGGCACACCTGCCCTGCGGATCGCTGTTCTTGTCACCGCCGTGATGGTGACCGGGCACTTCGCTGCCTACACCTACGTCACACCGTTCCTGGAGCAGGTCACGGGCATCGAGCCGGCCTGGATCGGCGGCCTGTTGTTGCTCTACGGCGCTGCGGGCGTGCTCGGGAACTTCCTGTCGGGCGTCGCCGCGGCGCGCGCGCTACCCGGCACGATCATCGTCTGTGCCCTGGGACTCGGGGTCTCGATCGCGCTGATGATCGTCGCCGGCAATCTGACGGTGCCGGCCATCGTTCTGCTGCTGACCTGGGGGCTGTTCTACACAGCGCTGCCGGTCGCGTTGCAGACCTTGGTGTTCAGCTCTGCCTCGGATACCCCGGAGGCCGCCACTTCGCTGTTCGTGATGGCCTTCAACGTGTCGATCGCGCTTGGCGCCGCGATCGGCGGATTGACCATCGATGCTTCTGGCCCAACCGCGACGATGTTGGTCGGTGCTGTGCTAGCCCTCACCGCCGCTGGGGTTATGGCGGCGGGGCGTCGCGCCAGCAGCACAACGTCCTCCTCGGTCGACGGGGCGCCGAACCTGGACGGCAGATGACCGCGACCGCGATCCTCGACTTCCGGTCGGACACCGTCACCCTCCCCGACCCCGTGATGTGTGCTGCGATGGGCAGGGCCGAACTCGGCGACGACGTGCTGGACGGGGACCCGACGATGCGGCGGCTGGAAGAACGAGCAGCAACCGTGCTCGGCACGGAGGCCGCCTTGTGGGTGCCCAGTGGCTCGATGGGCAATCTGATCGCGCTGTTCCTGCAGGTGCGACGCGGCGAGCGCCTCCTGGCCCCCGCGCAGGCCCACGTCCTCGACCAGGAGGTCGGAACGGCGTTCTGGCTGGCCGGCGCCACACCAGGGCCGCTGCCGTGGCGGACTGGCGCGCCCGGCCGGCCGGCACCGGACGCCGTGCGGACTGCGGCTGCATCCACCGGGCCGTACTTCGCGCTGCGCACGACGGGCCTGTGCCTGGAGAACACCCACAATGCTGCGGGCGGCACGGTGACTACTGTGGATGAGCACGACGCCTTGATCCGCACTGCGACCGATGCGGGACTGTGGGTCCATCTCGACGGTGCACGGATCTGGAACGCGGCCGTACGACTTGGGGTAGCGCCGGCCCGGTTGACTCGTGGTGTAACCACCGTGCAGGCGTGCCTAAGTAAGGGGCTCGGGGCGCCGGTGGGGTCGGTGTTAGGAGGATCGGTGGCGCTCATCGCCGAGGCCCGACGAGCGCGTAAGATGCTCGGCGGCGGGATCCGACAAGGCGGCATGCTCGCCGCCGCAGGCTTGGTCGCCTTAGACCGGATCGCACGGTTACGTACCGACCACGAGACCGCCCGCGTCCTGGCCTCCGGCCTCTGCGAACTCGGGTGGGACGTCGATGTGCCCGAGACGAACGTGGTGATGTGTCGGGTGGAGAACCCGGATGAGGTAGTGCGGAGGCTAGGCGCCCGAGGCCTGTTGACAGTGCCCGTCGTCGGCCGGGTGCGCTGGATGACGCACTCCGGGGTGGACCGGGCCGCAGTCGGCGAGGCATTGGGGCGGCTGGCCCAGGTGCCGACGTGAACGGGATCTCGCAGGCACCGACGGTGCGAGGCGCCACCGCACGGCGCTCTCTGCTCAAGTTCGGCACGCTCGGTGTGGGCGCCACGTTGACGGCGGAGACCGTCGTCAACGGCGACCTGACGCGGCCGGCACCGGGCGGCTACCGCGAACGTCGTGAGTCTCATCGCCGTGCTACTCCTGGCCCCACCGCTGCCGGTCTGCGCGCCGCGTTCCGCACGTTGTGCGGCGCGCTACGGCGACGCGAGGTGCGATGGTGTCATTTGCCTCGCCGGCGGCGTATTTCTGCTCCTGTCCCAGTTCACCATCGGCCCGGGGGAGATGCTCGCCGCAGCGCGGCAGCTGCGTGACGACCCGCTGCTGGCCCGGCTCTCACCACGAGCGATCCGCGCCCAGGTGAAGCCGTTCTGGCGGGCCGGGTGGACCAACAACGACCTCCGGGACGCCCTGGCACACCAACCCAGCACCGACGGACCGTCCCGGCCCGTCGAACGCTGCCCCGCCGGGCAGGTCCGCTGGCCGGCGGCGTGGCTACGCCACCGCCTCGGCCCCTGGACCGGCCCGTGCGGGCCCCTCAGGGCCCCGCACGCCGACGCCCAGGCCCGGACCGCTATCGCGGCCCGGCACGGCCACGCCGCCGCGCAGCGGCTGCCCTACGGCCACACCACGCTGCCCGCCGCGGCCCTGCGAGCTGACGACCAGCAACGGGCTGAAGCCCGCCTCATCCTGGCCGGTAACCAGACCCGAGATCGACACGCACGCCTCAGCAGGCTCGTCCCCGACCACAACCCCGCCCGCGTCAGCACCCGAGAGGCCACCCGCGCTCAGATCGCCGCTCTGCTCCAAACCCAGCGCTCCCGACGACTCGTCTCTGTCGGGGCGTCGTGCTGAACACCGGCACCCGCGCCCGACCGGCGGCTCTCGACGCGCACGAACGGTGCTGCCGCGCCGCTTCCGGTCCTCGCCCGCCAGAGCGGGCTCCGGTCCGGATCGACTTGCCCACGACCACCCGGCGCCACTTGAAGCCGTCACAGACGCCCTCAACGCCCACTACAGGCCCGTCTGTCACCGCCGCGAACGTCCCCGGCCCGGCAACAGCCAGGACAACAGCGCCATGAAGAAGGACGACCATCCAGGCAGCACCGGAATGCTGGCCTGTGACGTCGACCTTCGCGGGCTCGGCGCCCTGGGTTTGCTGTCGGGCGCGCGAGTCAACCTCCGAACGACCGTAACGCAGTGTTGCAGTAGTCCCGTAGTTACTGCCTGCCGTAGCCAGTCGGATCGTCGGCGATGCGGTCCCGGACAGCGGCGGCGAGGTTCGGGTCTGCGTCCAGCTCGGCCAGCAGCGCTCGGACCACGACCGCGGCCGGCAGGTCGGCGACCACGCCCAACTCCTCCCGGAGCGTGTTCCGGCGCGCACGAAGCCGTTCATGAGCCAGCGGGGACAGGTCAACGGTCATGCGCACGGGTTTCGTCCTCGGGGTGCTGGCCGCAGAGCGCGCTGGCCAAGCTGGTGGTAACGAGGGCGGCGGCTGATCGGCGGTCAGGGCGACCGGAGCCGGGTGCTGTGGGGGCTGCGCCTGCTCGGCGGCCGGTGCCCGGTTCGCTGCGCGGGAGGCCCGCGACCGCAGGTCCTCGCGCCTACTCACCAGCCACCCCGACCCGCGATCTCGGCGGCAGCGTCCACCACAGCGGTGTCCTCGACCCGGAATCTGACCGCGGCGCCGATGACCTGGGCGTAGCGCTCGGCCAACGGGATCACGGCGCGGCAGGAGTATCGACGTGACTCGTCCAGCATCTCCCGGTAAACCGCAGCACTGGTGGTGTTCGTCCGGACCCGATTCCACAGCACCGAAACCAGAGCCGGCCCGGAGCGCAACGGTTCCACTTCGTCCAGGGCGTCCCACACCTTCGGCAAGACGTCCCACTCCGACGAAGTGGGAGCGAGGGTCACCACGACATCAGTTGCAGCGCGCATCGCCGAGTAGACGATGCCGCGTTGCAGCTCCAGCGGCGGCGTGTCCACCACGACGACGTCATAACGGTCCGGGGACACGATCCCGGAGAGTTCCGTATGCAGCTTGTTCGTGGCGAGACCGAACACAGGGATGTACCAGTCGGCGTCCTGCGCCCAGCGAGTCAGCGTGCCTTGCGGATCGGCATCGACGGCGATCACGCGTCGGCCAGCCGCGGCCCACGCGTGCGCGAGAAGACCAGTGGTCGTGGACTTCCCGCTGCCGCCCTTCAAGTTCGTGACGGTCACGACGCGGAGTCCGGGACCGATAGAGAGGGATGGAGGCGTCATCCACCAAGTATACTGGAATACGGCGTGCAGTAATGCCGTCAACATGGGAAAACCCTGCGCTGCAGCGCGGGCGACGGCAAGCCAATCCGCACCGTGCTCTTCGCGTCGTCACACCTGACTTCGGTCACTTGTCTTAGTGCTTCGCCGCGGGCTGACGGAGCGCGTCGAGGAGGGCCTGTTTGTCGGCGGGGACGGCGGGCGGGAAGGTCTGCTGGGTGCCGTTGATGGCGATGGTGGCCGAGCGCAGTGGTCGGAGCTGGCGGACGACGTTGCGGATGGTGAGCCCGGTGCGGTTCTGGATCTCGCGGGCGACTGCGAGGGCGGTGAACACGATGGTCAGGTGCGCTTCGATGGACTGGCGTTGGTGGTGGAACATCGGGCGGGCGCGTAGGTCGGTTTTGCTCATCCGGAAGGACTGCTCGACGTGCCAGAGGTCGTGGTAGTCGCCGATGATCTCCCCGGCCGCTGCGCCGCCGGCCGGGATGTTGGTCACGTAGCCCTTCAACCCGACCAACCGGTATGCCCGAGCCAAGGAGGCCTCGTCCAGGGCGCGGGAGCCGTTGGTGACCTTGACGAACCGCGGTGTGCGCGCGGGCTTCTCGCCGGCGATGACCTCGCGGGCCCGGTTCTCCTGCAGGGTCAACGTGCGCCGGTCCCGGACGGCCCGCTTCGTGGAGTAGGCCCAGACCGCCCGCCAGGATCCCGGATGCTGGTTGGGGTTCCAGACGGGCTCGGCCTTGACCTTCGGGCTGTTCTCGCTGCGCCCGGTGCGGCGGTCGCGTGGTGTGAGGGTGTCGATGATCTGCCCGTCGACGAAGGCGTCGCCGTGCCAGTGGAAGTGCGACTCCAGGTCAACCGGGGCCTTGGTGAGTCGGGAGCCGACGATGAACCGCAGGCCGGCCTCGTCGAGGTCGCGCAGGTTCGCGGCCGAGAGCATCCCTGCGTCGGCGACCACGACCATCCCGCCCGGCTCGACCGGCAGCTGGTGTCGGGCCCGGAAGGCCTCGATGATCGGCAGGATCGTCGCGGTCTCGGTCTTGTTGCCCTCGAAACAGCCGATCTCGAGGGGGAACCCTGCGCGATCGACCAGCAGCCCGACGACGACCTGCGGGTCGACCCGGCGTTCCTTGGAGAACCCGACCTTGCGCAGGTCGTCCTCCTTCTCCGCCTCGAAGTAGAGGGTGGTGACGTCGTAGAGACACAACGACACATCCCCACTGCCACGGGCGTGGGTGAAGCAGGCCCTCGCGATCTCGTCGCGGTAGCTGCGCCCGGTGCAGCGCAGCAGGGTGCGGCGCATCGTCTTTTCGCTCGCCGCGGTGACGCCCAGACCGGCCAGCACCCGACCGGTGTCCAGGATGGACGTGGGCTCGACGATCCGGGCGATCACCAGGTCGCGGAACGTGTCATCAGCGACCTCTGCGAACCCGAGGCCCGCGTAGACCTCGGCGAGGATGTCGAACAGCACCCGCGACCCGGTCGTGATCACCTGCGGCGCACCCACCCGCCGGGTTGTGGTGCTCGGGGCGCGCCGCGGCATCTGGCCGAACAGCCCCTCCTGCGTGGCACCGCCGGCCGCGGTGGGCGCGATCAGCTCGGCCCGCCGGGGTGACGGCGCGACGCCCAGATCCAGGGCCTGCTGTGCAGCGTCGTCGATCAGCCCACGGGCCTGCTCGACCAGCAGGCCCAGCTCGGCCTCGGTGTGCGCTGACCCGACATGGGCCACGATCCGTCGATGGCCCTGCACGGACTCGGCGATCTGGACCGCGGTCGCCCCGGAGGCCGTCCGTACCCGCCTCACCCACGCCACCTGACCGAGCGTAGAGCACCGAATTAGTGCCTCACACCGCTCCCGCGCAAACACATCACCGCAGCTCAGCGCAGTACAAGCTGCGAAACCAGGCTCGGGTGACCAAAGTCAGGCGGAAGCCAGACGCTGCCATCGGCGGCACGGACGTGGGTGCCACGCAGGGTCTTGCCGTCCAAGGCCAGCACGCGACGCTGTTCTCGCCGGGGTGTGCCCTCCGGGGCCGGCTGGGCGCTGAGCTGGGGCAACACCCAGGACTGCAACGCCGCCTCCAGCGCCGAGGCGTCGACCCGTTGCAGGACCCGGCGGATGGTCGACTCGTGCGGAGCGACCGCGCCCACCCCGAGCACGTCCAGCACGGTGCTGCCGGTGTCGTGGACGTACTCGGCGATCGCGGTGAACGACCGGGCTCCGGTCAGCACCGCGCACGCCCCCAGCAGCGACACTACGAGGACCCCATGGCCGACACCACGCGGTTTCCGCGGGTCCGGGACCTGCGACAGAGCCTCCACCAGCGACACCACCGCCGCCTCACCGACCGGCGCGGCTCTCCCCGCGTCAGGATCAACCTCCAGGCCTTCCAGAGCAGCAACGATCGGAGACACTGACACTGCGGACACAGGCTTCCTGACGTGAGCAAGGATTCGACACCCTCATGATCACGCCAAGCCTGTGTCCGCACCCACCCCCACCCCCCACATCACCGCAGCTCAGGACCCACCCATCACGACTTTGCCGGGGCCCTGGGCAGGGGGTCATCCGATTTTTCGGATGACCCGGTTGAGTCAGGAGTCTGGGAGGTCTTCGTTGCGGTCGATGAGTTCTGTGCGCCAGACCTGGGCTGTGATGATGCCGGGATCGTCCCACTTGCCGCCGTAGATGGAGACGTCGAGGTCGTGGTGGTCGTCGTGGATCGTGGCGAGGTCAGCGAGCGAGTCATCATTTCTTCTTGCCCATGAGGCTTAGTTTGCTCCCATGTGATCTTTACGACCAAGAAGGTCGTTAATGCTGGGCGTTTTCAGTAATTTTAACGTGGCAAAAGTAAGGGATAGGGAGATAAGGGCTCCGGCAAGGAGCAGAGCCCACGCACGCACGAGGCCCGGGTAGGTCGCCAGCAGCGGCTCTGCCAGCTCCAGTGCACCCCGAGCAGCGACTGCGCTTAATCCTGCAGATAGGGAGACCCGCCAAAGAAAGTCTAGCACTTCACTGATCGGAATCTCCCCCATTTTTCGACGGAGAAGCCATTGGCTAGCGATGGCGGCCCAGATGAAAGAAAGAGAGTTAACCGCAGCAATCCCGATGACCACTTGCTCAGACGGCAGGACCATCGGACACAGAAGCAGAAGTGGCACCTTTAACGTGATCAGCCACAACTGGATTAGCGTCGGGGTGCGCGAGTCGCCCTGCGCGTAGAAGACGCGAATTTGTAGCATCATCACCGCGTACGGCAATATTCCAAATGCCGACCATGCAACAGTCAGACCAAGCCGTTCTGCGCCCGAGCCGCCCCCAGCACCGATCGAAAATAAGGCGATACCAAGGACGTCGCCAAAGGCGGTCATTACGGCAGCGACGGGGACTAAAGCCAGGGTGGATAACCTCACCCCTAGAGAAAAGTCATTAGCGAGCTGTCTAATGTCAGCGTTTGCTGCGGCCCGACTAAGCCGAGGCATCAGTGTGGTTAAAAGAGAGACTCCCAGAACGCCATAAGGAACTTGCAGTAACAACCAGGCATTCGTATAGGTGACAACAGAACCAGCATCAGCTGCTGTCGCTACACGCGTAGTGATAACGTAGCCGATCTGCCCCACTGCAACGTACCCAGTGACCCACAAGGCCATTCCGCCAGCTTGCGACAGTCTTGAGTCCCAACCCCATAGCGGACGATAATTGAATCCGACGCGCTTCATGTATGGTAGTAGCAGCAGTGTTTGCGCGACAACACCGATGGTTGTTCCTAAGCCGAGCACTAACAGCTTAGGCTCCCCCATAGTTATCGGGTTGATTGAAATCTCACCAGGGATTAGCGCATAGACCGCGAGCGTGGCGAGCACGACGATATTGTTCAGGACCGGAGCCCAGGCAAATGGGCCGAAAACTTGCTTCGAATTGAGAATCGCCCCGAGTAGCGCTCCCATGCCATAGAAAAAGATCTGCGGAAGAAGGAGCCAGGAGAATGCTGTGGTGAGCTCAGAGTTTGCGGGAGCTGCCTCACTCGCGCTAATCACGAGACGTGTCAATAAGGGCGCAGCTAGCACGGCTAGAATAGTTGCGACCAGGAGCGCAACTCCTGTAAGTGTTAGCAACTTTCTCGTGAACTTTTCGCCCCCATCAGCGTCGCCTTGAGCGCGGACTAGGACGGGGATCATTACACTGCTTAGAACCCCGCCGAGGAGCAACTCGTAAACGACATTAGGAAGCGTGTTAGAAATCGTGTATGCATCATTTAGAGATGCGAATCCAAGGATCGACACGACCGCGATGTTGCGAATGAAGCCAGTAACTCTACTGACGAGACTTGCAATCGCGACCAATCTGGATGATCTTAGTAATTCATGAGGAGGTCGCGTCGGCTCGCCGACAAGGCGGCCAGCTGGTGCATGCACTTGCTCTATCTCTTTAGTGACAGGTGAGACCTCGCCGACTAGTGGGGAGGGGATTTGCGTAAGAGGTTGCGTGCTCTCGGCGTCATCCCGGCGCATGATCACTGCGGTAAAGCTGTGTCTAGTAGAGAGACAGGGAGAATTTCGGCGAGGGCCGCGACCGGGGCGCGCTGGCCACAGCGAATTGTTTCCTCAAGCATGCTCTGGTGGAGATCAGCAGGAGCCGATTACCGTGGCCCCACGGATAGCTCCTGGACCAACCGGAATTAGTCCGGCGCCAAGGTAGCGGTCCTGACCTTGCGGTACGCAGACCTGAAAGTCGGGCCAGAATGCGCGGTCGACATTAATGCGCTGACCGTGACTGACGCAATTGCGCCAGTAGGCGGAAGACTCATGTTGTGAGATTCGTACGCTGCGAAACCCGCATGACTGCTGAGTCGGAGCAGAAATACTGGAGTGGGACGCTCCAGGCTGTGCGGCATCGGCAAGGCCGCTAAATGAAATTGCTCCCAAAGTGATAGCGCCACTGAGGAGAAAGGCTTTGCCAGCGGATCGCAAAAAAATAGACACAGTGTTCTCCAGATAGATTGGGCAGTTAGGCTGAGTGACTGACAGGCCAGACTGAGGAAGTAACTCCCCGGTAGCAGCCAGAAAAAGTATCAGATGAAGGGGATGTGGGTAGTTGAACAGGACGTGGACGATCTCGTGACGGATGCTGTGATCGCGCGAGGTTGTGCGGGTGGACGATGTAGTCGGTAGTCGTGGTCTTCACGCAGAACCAGTCCTGAACCCGAGCAGCGAGGAGCAGGGCATCCGGGTCGAGACGATCTCGATGGGGCGGTCTCGGTGGATGCTCAGCCGTCGGCATAGCTCGACCGGGTCGAGGTCGGGGGTCGCGCCGATCTCGGCGAGTGCGGTACGAGCGAAAGCCCGGAGTGCAGCGTCGGTGTCGTAGCTGCGCGTGGCTGTCGCATGCGGCGGGGTTCCCACGGTCGTGCTCCCGGAGAGATCGATCAGACACGGTGTGTCACGTGGGTTGATCATGCCCGCCGTCGCCGTTTGGTGGGCTTGTCGGTGACCGGCATTTCGATGCGTTGGCGCTGCGCGGTGCGCGGTGGGGGGCCGTTGGCGAGGTCGGGTAGGCGTCGGATGGTGTCGATGAGCCAGTCGCGGATGGACGGGTCGAGCTGGACGGCTCGGGCGGCGATCTCGCGGACCTGGGTGTCGCGCATCGCGTCGAGAAGCTGAAGATCGGCCTGCACGGCGTCGGAGTGGGCGTTGTCTTCGATGAAGTAGGTCGCAGGGATCTTGAAGAAGCGCCCGATGGATTGGAGCTTGCCGACGGTGGGGTCGGTGGCCTCGCCGCTGCGGAGCAGGCCGAGGTAGTTCAGGGAGGGGATGGACTGTTCGGGGGTGGAGTTCGCCTGAAGCCAGCGGATGACTTCGCGGTTGCTGTAGGGCCCACGGTCGTCGGGATGCAGCGTCGCGAACGCCCGGTTGAGTCGATCAGCCAGAGTCTGCGGCGGCAGCGCGGGCATGACCGTGTTGTCGCTGTCGCTGTCGCGGTGTTCGGTGGTCTCGCTCATGCCCGTCGGCGCTCTCCCCGTCTCGTTTCTCCCGAGCTGGGGCCGGGATAGCTTTTCCTCGGCTCGGCTCGGCTCGGCTCGGCTCGGCTCGGCTCGGCTCGGCTCGGCTCGGGTGCGCGTCGCTGAGAGTCGATGAGCTAGGGCCACAGCGTATCCCGCTCAGTAAGAGAGTGACACGCTGCGACCCTGTCGAGATTCTCTTGACAGGAGCGGTGTGTGCTGATCTGCTTCCGGTCAGTGACCGGCGGGCGCCCCCCGATGCCCTCCGGGAAGAAGGGGTGCCGGTAAGGATCGTGTCATCAGCCGCAAACGAGCGCTGGGGGCTTGACCCTGAATCTCTGGTCGCGGCGGTGTCCGGGGGGTGGGAGTAGCGTCCGTGCGTGGCGCGTGAGCTGGGTCAGGACGAACTGATCGATCGGTGGACGCTGGTCGAGGCCGAGCTGGCGATGGTGGCCGGCAAGCGTGGCGCGACGCGGCTCGGGTTCGCGGTGTTGCTGCGCTTTTACACCGAGCACGGCCGGTTTCCCCGCAGCCGGAGCGAGATCCCCGACGCCGCTGTGGACTACGTGGCCCGGCAGGTCGGTGTGCCGGTGACCGAGCTGGCGTTCTACGACTGGTCCGGCCGCACGATCGAGTTCCATCGCAGCCAGATTCGCCGGACACTGGGGTTCCGGGAGTGCAGCGTCGCCGACGCCGACAAGCTCACCGAGTGGCTGGTCACCACCGTCACCCAGACCGAGCGCGGCGCTGAACGTGTCCGTGACCAGCTGCTGGACCGGTGCCGGGAGGAACGTATCGAGCCGCCCACCGGCGGCCGCGTCGACCGGATCGTGCGCTCGGCGCTGCACCGCGGCGAGGAGCTGCTGTTCGCACGGGTGGCGATCCGCTTATCCGAGGCGGTGCGCGTTCGGCTGTTCGCCTTGGTCGCGGCCGGTGCCGATGACGACGGCCAACCCGGCGGGGACGGTGACGGGCCGGCGGTGCTGGCCTCGATCCGGTCCGATCCGGGCAACGTCAGCCTGAACACGATGTTGACCGAGATCGCCAAGCTGGAAGCGGTACGGGCGGTCGGCCTGTCAGCCGGCGTGTTCGCCGACATCGCCCCGAAGGTGGTCGCCGCCTGGCGGGCGCGGGCGGCGGTCGAGGCGCCCAGCCACCTGCGCGGACACGCGCCTGAGGTGACGCTGGCCCTGCTGGCGGCGTTGTTGCACTGCCGGGAACGGGAGATCACCGACACGCTGGTCGAGCTGCTGATCTCCACCGTGCACCGGATCAACGCCCGCGCCGAGGTCCGGGTGACCAAGGAGCTGATCAAGGAGTTCAAGCGGGTCACCGGCAAGGAGAACTTGCTGTTCCGGGTCGCCGAGGCGACCGTGAACGCCGGCGACCAGCTCGTGCGCGACACCGTGTTCCCGGTCGCGCCGCAGGCCGTGCTGGCCGACCTGATCGCGGAGTTCAAGTCCTCCGGGCCGACCTACCAGCGCACCGTGAAGGCCACGCTGAAGGGCTCCTACACCAACCACTACCGGACTGGGCTGATCAAGCTGCTGGACGTGCTGGAGTTCCGCAGCAACAACACCACCCACCGGCCGGTGCTCGACGCGCTGGAGCTGATCACCCGCTACGCCAGCGCCGGGAACCTGCACTACTACCCGGCCGGCGAGCACATCCCGGTCCATCGCGGCCTGAGCGAGGACTGGGAGGCGCTGGTTTACAAGGACGACAAGCGCCGCCGGCAACGGGTCGTGCGCATGGTCTACGAGGTGTGCACCTTCCAGGCGCTACGCGAGCAGTTGCGGTGCAAGGAAATCTGGGTCGTCGGCGCGGACACCTGGCGCAACCCGGCCGAAGACCTTCCGACCGATTTCGAGGACCATCGCGTCGAGCACTACCAGGCGCTGCGCAAGCCGCTGGACCCCAGCCAGTTCATCGCCGACCTGCAAGCCGAGATGCGCGCCGAGCTGGAGGCCCTGCACACCGCCCTGCCGGGCTGCGATTGGTTGTCGATTAGCGACCGCGCGGCTGGCGCGGTCAAGCTGGCCCCGCTGGAGGCCTCGCCGGAGCCGCGCAACCTGCGCCGGCTCAAGCAGGCTGTGCAGGCCCGGTGGGGCACGGTGCCGCTGATCGACATGCTCAAGGAGGCGGTGCTGCGCACCGGCTGCCTGTCGGCGGTGACCTCGGTCGCCGACCGCGGCACCTTGCCCGAGCACGTGCTGGCCGAGCGGTTGCTGCTGGCTATCTACGGGTACGGCACCAACACCGGCATCCGTGCGGTCGCCGGCGGCGAGCACGGGCATTCCGAGGACGAGATTCGCTACGCCCGGCGCCGCTACCTGAGCACCGAGGCCGCGCGGCAGATCGCGATCGAGATCGCCAACGCCACCTTCGCCGCCCGCCAGCAGACACTGTGGGGCGACGGATCCACCGCCGTGGCCAGCGACTCGACTCACTTCGGCGCGTTCGACCAGAACATCTTCACCGAGTGGCACTCCCGCTACGGCGGCCGAGGGGTGCTGATCTACTGGCACGTCGAGCGCGGCTCCGTGGTGATCCACTCGCAGCGGCTGAACTGCTCGGCCTCCGAGGTGCACGCGATGGTCGACGGCGCGATCCGGCATGGCACCGACATGCAGGTCGAGGCCAATTACGTGGACACGCATGGTCAGTCCGAGATCGGGTTCGGCATCACGAAGCTGCTCGGGTTCGACCTGCTGCCGAGGATCAAGCGGATCAACAAGGTCAAGCTGTACCGCCCGGCTGCTGGCGAGCCAGACGCCTGGCCGGGTCTGGCACCGGCGATGACCCGCCCGGTCCGGTGGGACCGCATCGCTGAGCAGTACGACCAGATGCTCAAGTACGCCACCGCGATCCGCGTGGGCACCGCCTCGACCGAGGCGATCCTGCGGCGATTCATGAAGGCCAACGCAGCGCACCCGACCTACCAGGCGATGATCGAGCTGGGCCGGGCGCAAAAGACCATCTTCTTGGCCCGTTACCTGCACAGCCGGGCACTCCAGCGAGAGATCCACGAGGGCCTGAACGTGGTCGAGTCGTGGAATCGGGCCAACGCGGTCATCTTCTACGGCAAGGGCGGGGACCTGGCCACCAACCGGCGCGACGAGCAGGAGATGAGCGTGCTGTGCCTGCGGATCTTGCAGGCCGCCCTGGTGTACGTGAACACCCTGATGATCCAGGACCTGCTCGCTGGCTCCGAGTGGGACGACGCGCTCACCGCTGAGGATCGGCGCGGGCTGACGCCGCTGTTCTGGGCGCACGTGCTGCCCTACGGCGAGGTGCGGCTGAACATGGACGCCCGTCTTCGCCTGGCCGCCGCCGCCTCCAGCGGCTGACTGGCCGGTCTCGAAACCAAGGTTCCGCGACAGCGTGCAGGCGAGTTCGGACATCGACATCACCCCAGGTCACGCTGTCTCACAATCTAACGTCGAAACACCGCCTCGAAACACGGCCACATGGTAAACTTATGAGACAGTTGCGGGAGGAAACGAGACGATCATGACCGGCGAGTCCGCCATTACCGACCCGCGGATCGCCGCCGCCCTGGATGCCGACCGGGACCAGGCCAGGACGGTGACGTGATGGAACTGGGCTACGCCCGCGTCTCGACCACACACCAGGACCTCGAACGACAGCTCGACGCCCTGGGCCACCACGGCATACCCGACGAGCGGATCTACACCGACAAGAAGACCGGCGCCACCATCGACCGGCCCGGCTTCACCGAGCTGCGCCGCTACGCCCGCTCCGGCGACACGATCATCGCGACCAACCTCGACCGACTCGGCCGCAATCTGCGCGAATGCCTCAACGTCGTGCACGAGCTGCGCGAGCAGGGCATCGGGATCAAGACCCTGAAGGACCCGATCCCGATCGACACCACCGACGACTCGCCGATGGCCGAACTCGCCGTCGCGCTACTGGCGCTGTTCGCACACATGGAACGAGTGTTCATGCGCGAACGCGCCGCCCACGCCCGCGAGGCCACCGCAGCCACGGGCAAACTGCCCGGCCGACCCCGCAAACTCGACCCCAACCAGCTCGCCGCGGCCCAGGCCGCTCGACACCGGCCAGACCGCCGACCAGATCGCAGCCGCGTTCGGCGTCAGCCGCGCCACCCTCTACCGCAACCTCACCGAAAATAAACCCGCTGACCAGCAATGATCGACTCGTTTGCGGCTGGTGACAACTCCCTTACCGGCGCCCCGAGTAAGGGGAGGGGCGGGGGTCAGCTCGGTGCTGCCGCGCCGCTTCCGGTCCTCGCCGCCGGCTGGGGGCGGCTGTGGTCCGGGTCGGCTTGCCCCCGACTCGTCGGTGCGGCTGCTGTGCGGTGCCGGTCGGTGTGGCTGTTCGGCTCGTCCTCGCCTGCGGCTCGGTCTTGCCGCCGTGCTGGGATTGTTCGGCCCGTTCGGTCTCCTGGTCGTTGCGCGCCCAGTCGTCCGCCGGACCGAATCCCACCACACCCATGCATCATCTGATGATCTTTGGCCCGGGTCGGGTAGGCTGCGACTCGTGTTGCGGGTGACGGCGGTCGGTGCGGGTGCGGTGGAGTACCTCGTGCGCGGGTCGGGTTGCGCTGCGCATCAGTCTGTTCGGTCGGCTGGGGAGGGTGTGGACGCGCCCGGTTACTACGAGAAGGCGGTGGCTGCGGGGGAGCCGTCGGGGTACTGGTTTGGCACGGGGATGGCCGGTCTGGGGTTGTCGTTCGTCTCGGGTGAGGTTGCTGCGGCGGATGATGTTCGGGCGGTGTTTGGGCAGTTGCGTCGGCCGGAGTCGTCGGTGAAGGCGCCGGTGTCAAGCCCCGGGTTTCGTAGAGGCTTGGTTCTCACGCTCCAGCGGGTTGCTGGGCGTGGTGGAGAGCTTCGTGCTCGACGGGTGGGATCAGGCCGAGTTCGCCGTGTAGCCGGCGGTGGTTGTACCAGTCGATGTATTCCGCGACGGCCAGTTCCAGATCGTTGATCCCTTGCCAGGGGCCCCGGTTGCGGACAAGTTCGGCTTTGAACAGCGAGTTGAACGCCTCGGCCATCGCGTTGTCGTAGGAATCACCCACGGAGCCGACCGAGGCGACCGCGTCGACGGGCCTTGACCCCGGATCTTGGACACGGTGGTTGATTACGCGGCTGTGGCTGTGACGGTAGCCCGGAGGGCCTGTTCGTAGGTGTTCGGGGACAGGTGCTGGCAGTAGGAGTGCCGTCGGCGGGTGTTGTAGCGGGTCAGCCATCTGAAGACCTGCCGTCGGCAGGTGGCCGCGTCGGGCCAGCAGGTGCTGTCCTGGAGGACCTCGCGTTTGACGGTGGCGTTGAACGACTCGGCCAAGGCGTTGTCCGCCGACGACCCGACCGCGCCCATGGAACGGGTCACCCCGAGCCGGTCGCAGAGCTCGGCGTAGGCACTCGAGGTGTAGACCGCTCCGTGGTCGCTGTGGAAGACCGCCCCGCGCAGCGACCCACGAGCCCGTTCCGCGGCGTGGAGCGCGTCGTTGACCAGGTCGGTGCGCATGTGATCAGCCAGGGCCCAGCCGGCGAGTTTGCGGGAGCAGCAGTCGATCACCGTGGCCAGATACAGGTTCGTCCCGCCTGCGAGGGGCAGGTAGGTGATGTCACCGACGTAGACCTGGTTCGGTGCTGGGGCGGTGAAATCCCGCCTGAGCAGGTCGGGCACCGTCTGCCGGGGCTGCTCGACGATCGTGGTGTGCACGCGGCGTCGGCGGCGGTAGCCGGCGATCCCGGCCGCGCGCATGACCCGCGCGACGCGTTTGTGGTTGACCCGATCGGCGGCGGCGACACCGTCGTTGAGCTCTGTGGTGGCCCGCGGCGCACCGATGGTGTTGTCGCCGTCATGGATCGTCTGGATCCGCGCCACCAACACCGCATCACCAGCGGCCCGCCGCGCCCGGACCGGGGCCGCAGCCAACCAGGCGTAGAACGACGACCTCGAGACGTGCACGAGCTCGCACAACCGCTTCACCTCGAAGGTGTGCCGGTGGTCAGCGACGAACTGGAAGCGGGTCACCAGCGCGTCTCCCCCGCGAAATACTTGGCCGCCCGCTGCAGGATCTCCCGCTCGGCGGTCAGCTTCTTCTCGCTGATCTCGAGTTCACGGACCCGGGCCTCGAGACGGGCGATCTTCTGCCCCGGTGGTTCCTCCCCACCCAGGCCCGACCCCGGCGTGGTACGCATGGGCTGTACCGGGCTGGGGCAGCTACTGCCATCAGCTGCGGTCTTGTTCCCCGTGCCGTGGACTTCGGCGAGTCGCTCACCGTACCGAACGGCAACATATTGGGCTCCGCGGTCGGAATGATGTATCAACTCGGCCAGATCGGCGCCGTCACGTTGACGGGTCCAGATTCCCATGTTCAACGCGTCCAGGGCGAGGTCGGTGTAGAGGTGGCGGGAGAGCTGCCAGCCCACGATCCGGCGGGAGAACACGTCCATGACGAACGCTGCGTACACCCACCCCGAGTTGGTCTTCACATACGTGATGTCCGCGACCCACATACGATTCGGTGCTGCAGCGGTGAAGTCCCGTTCGACCAGGTCCGAGCGTAGGTCCGGCCCCGCGCCCCGGGTGGTCGTGCGCGGCACCCGCAGGCGGGACACCCCACGTAGTCCTGCACGGCGCATGAGGCGTTCCACCGTGCACCGGGCGACGTGCCGGCCCGCGACGCCGCCTTCTCGTCGGAGTTGCGCCCACACTTTCTGGCTGCCGTACACGCTGAAGTTGTCCCGCCACACCCGCTCGATCTCCTTCAGGTTCTCGCTATCAGAGCGTGTTTGGAAATGGTGGGTGTGTCGGGATGGTCGACACGGCTGGGGTGCTCCATCGTGGTCGGCATGCAGGAACGACCGCGCCGGTACCCCTCGGACACCAGTGATGCCCAGTGGGTGGTGATCGAGCCGTTGTTACCGCCGCTCGCGCGGCGGGGGCGGCCTGTTGCTCATGCTCGTCGGGACGTGCTGGACGCGATCTTGTATGTCGTGCGGACCGGGTGTGCCTGGCGGGCGTTGCCGGTGGACTTCCCGCCCTGGCAGACCGTCTACTGGTACTTCAACCAGTGGGAACAGCAGAAGGTCACCGAGAAGATCCTCCCGGTCGTGCGGGGGCAGTTACGTATCGCCGAGGGCCGTGATCCGGAGCCGAGTGCGGGGATCATCGATTCCCAGTCGGTCAAGGGCGCCGACACCGTCGGCCAGGACTCCCGCGGCTACGACGCCGGGAAGAAGACAGGCGGACGGAAACGGTTCATCGTGACCGACACCCTCGGTCTGCTGCTGACCACGATGGTGTGCTCGGCCTCGGTACAGGACCGCGACGGCGCCAAGCCGATCCTGCTCAACCTCTACCTGCGCACCAGGGTGCGGTTCGTCTACGCCGACGCCGGCTTCGCCGGGCGACTGCTCGACTGGGCCGCCACGATCCTGCAGACAACGATCGAGATCATCCGCAAGCCACCCGAGCAGCGCGGATTCACCGTCCTCCCACGAAGGTGGGTGGTCGAACGGACCCTGGCCTGGCTCACCGCACACCGACGCCTGGCCCGAGACTACGAACGCCACCCCACCACATCCGAAGCCATGATCCGCTGGGCCGCGATCAACACCATCACCCGCCGCATCGCCCGTGGATACCCCGCCACCCGCCAGCAGAAACACACGACACCCTCAACCCACTAGAATTTCCAAACACGCTCTCAGTCAGAGACCGCGCCGAGGGCGGCCGAGTTTTCGACGCGTAGTAGGTACTCGGGGCGATCTTCACACCGGCATCAGTCAACACCGCGCAGATCGGCTCGACCCCGAAATCAGTCTTGTATCTATCGATGTAGTCGAGGACTACCGGCTGGGGCGGTCGAGCTCCGCTGCGAAAAAAGCCGACGCGGACTTCAAAATAGCGTTCGCGCGGCGTAACTCGCGGACCTCGCGTTCCAACTCCACCACGCGGGCCGCTTGATCTGTGGTCACACCAGGCCGAGTACCGGCATCGATCTCGGCCTGTTTCACCCAGCCCCGCAACGTTTCAGGGTTGATCCCTAACTGCTCACCGATCCGGCGACACACATTTCCTCCGCGCCCGCCCGGCTCCGCCTTCGCGTCCACCACCAACCGAACCGCACGTTCCCGCAGCTCATCGGGGTACTTCCTCGGAGCGACCATCCAACGATCATCCTTCAGGCTTCACAGCCTCCATGAAACCCGGGGCGAAACACCGGTGTTCATCGGGTCGCGTCCTCGGAATTATCTGTCTGCGGCCGAGCGTGTTGAGCGTGCGCTTGCGCGGGAGAAGGGTGTTCTGTCGGCGGAGCGGGTGGAGGAGATTCGGCGGTCGGCGGAGTCGGATGGTCGTCGTAGCGTGGCGTATTACGACTGGACGTTCAGTGCGCCGAAGTCGGTGAGTGTGTATTACGCGGCGTTGCTTGCGGCGGGTGCGGTGGAGGACGCGGAGCGGGTCCGTGGCGCGCATGCGAAGGCTGTTGAGGCGGCGGTGTCGTTTGCGGATGCGCGGGTGGCGGTGACGCGGACGGGGCGTCATTCGGGTCCGCGGTCGGCTGCGGGTATGGGGACGTTCGAGCAGGGGACGGGGACGGCGTGGTCGGTGTGGGGGCATTCGACGAATCGTGAGGATGAGCCGCAGTTGCACACGCACGCAGCTCTGTTGAACCGCACCGCGACCAGCTCGGGGAAGGTCGGCGCTCTGGATGGGGCGTCGTTTGCGGGTATTAAGCAGGCCGTGGACGCGGTGTATCAGCAGACCCTGGAGCAGCTGGTCACCGAGGCGACTGGTGTCGGGTGGCGGGATCGGCCGGATGGTCTGGTGCGGGAGATCGCGGGGATCGACGAGTCGTTGTTGGCGGCGGCCTCGACGCGGCGCGGGCAGGTCGTGGACCGGATTGCGGCGTTGACGGGGCAGTACCGGTCCCGGGCGGGGTCGGTGCCGGGGTCGGCGGCGTTGCGGAGGATCGCGCAGGCGGCGGTGCTGGACACGCGGGCTCCGAAGTCGGCGGATGCGGGGCCGGTCGCGTTGGAACGGTGGGCGCGGTCGCGGGTGTCGGAGTTGGCCGGGGCGTTGTCGGGGATCGCCGACGCCGCCGTCGGTGTGACCGAGCCTGGTGAGCGGTTGACCCGGGATGTGTTGTTGGCGGGTGCGGTGGATCGGGTGTCGGCGCGGTATGCGGTGTGGACGTTCGGGACGTTGGTGTGGGCAGTCAAGGCCGGGGTCAGGGACCGGTGGGCTGATCTCGGGCTAGAGGATGCGAGCGCGGCTGAGCGTGGTGCGGCGCTGGAGGCGCTGGCGCGGGAGGCGGTGCGGCGTGCGGATGTGGTGCAGGTGTCGATGACCGAGCCTGCGCCGATCCCGGATGCGTTGCGCCGTGAGCGGGGCGCGCGGGTGAACGCTGACGGGTCGGCCGTGGTCGGGGACGGGGGGTATGTGCTGCGCGGTGCGCACCGTGAGCGTTACACCTCCGCAGCACACCTGAGTCGTGAGGAGGCGGTGGTCGCGCGGGTGTCCTCGGCGCTGGATGTCGGCCTGGCGGCGGAGCGGACCGCAGAGGTGCGGGCGGAACTCGCCGGGCACGGCCTGTCCCCGGATCAGGTCCACGCCGCTCTGACGGTGCTGACCTCCCGGGTCGCGGGCGACGTTGTCGTCGGCCCCGCGGGGGCGGGGAAGTCCCGGACGATGTCCGCGCTGGCCGAGGTCTGGACCCGGGAGGTCGGGGGGCGGGTGATCGGGTTGACGACGTCGCAGATCGCGGCGAACAACCTCGCCGATACTCATATCGAGGCGGTCAACACGGCGGTGTTCGCGGGCCGGTTCACCTCGGGCGTGGACGGGCAGGTGAGGGACCGGCTCTCGGCGAGTGATCTGGTGATCGTCGATGAGGCCGGGATGACCTCCACCCACGATCTGCACCTGATCACCGAGCTCGCCGCCGGGGCGGGGGCGAAGGTCGTACTGACCGGGGACCCGGAGCAGCTCGGGGCGATCGGCGCGGGTGGCCTGTTCTCCCACCTCGTGGACACGGCGTCGTCGGTGACCGAGTTACAGGTTGTGCATCGGTTCGAGCAGGAGTGGGAGAAGGCGGCGTCGTTGCAGGTCCGTGCCGGGGATACGGCTGCGGTGGCGGAGTATCTGGCTCGGGGCCGGTTGCACGCTGGGTCGGTGGAGGAGATGGAGGCGGGTGCGTCGCGGGCGTGGCTGGCTGACACCGTCGCCGGGCAGCAGTCGCTGCTGATCGTCAGTGGGAATGAGCAGGCCGCGCAGCTCTCGGAACGCTTACGGGAGGAGTTGATCGGCCTCGGCCGGGTCCAGGCAGAGCCGGTCGGGCGGGTGCACGGTGTCGAACCTGCAGGTCAGCCGGTGTCGGTGGGGGATCGGGTGCAGGCCCGGCTCAACGACCGGTCGTTGCGGGTGGATCTCCCGGCTGGGTCCCGTGGGAGGAAGACCGGTGCGGTCACCAACCGGGAGATCTACACGATCATCGGCGCTGTCGGTGATGAAAACAATGATCACTTTCTGTTGGGGGAAGATCAGCACGGAGTGGTCGCGTACTTCCCGGCCGAGTACGCCGCCCGGCATCTACGATTGGCCTATGCGGGGACGGTGCATGCTGCGCAGTCGTCGACCGTGGACACGAGTCATTCGGTCATCGGTGAGGGCATGGGTCGGGAGTCGGTGTATCCGGCGATCACCCGGGGCCGGGTCGAGAATCATGTGTGGCTGGTCGCGGCCCGGTCGGCGGACGAGCACTCTCCGCAGGCCCTGGCCGAGACCGCCCGGTCCAGGTTCTCGGCGGTGGTCGAGTACAGGGGAGCGCAGGTCTCCGCGCTCGCCGCCCAAGCCGAAGGCCGTGAGCAGGCCCGGGCGTTGGTGACCTTGGCCGGGGACTGGTTCGACCTGGCCCGCATCCAGCACCGCGAACGGGCCGATGAACTCCTGGTCAGGGCGTTGGGGCCGGTCAACGCGTCGCGGGTCGCGGCCGAGGGCGGTCGCGGGTCGCTGCTGACCGTCCTCGCCGACGCGGAGCTGAGCGGTCACGATCCGGCCCGGTTGCTGGGCCAGGTCGCGGCCTCTCGGGAGCTCGACAGCGCCGAGAACGTGTCGGATGTGCTGCGCTGGCGCATCGCCGGAGCGGTCAGTACGCGGGTGCCGGAGGACCCGGTGGGTGCGGCCGGGCGGTTCGAGACGTGGACTGTTGCGGGTGACGGTGTTCATGATCGGCAGCGGAACGTGTTGGCCCCGTTGATCGTCGACCGCATCCACCAGCTCGGAGAGCAGGCCGCTGAGCGGCAGGCCGAGTGGGCGGTGGAGCACCTCGGACAGGTCCCCGACGACGCTGGTGAGCGTGCGGAGTGGGTGCGCCGCGCTGGTGTCGCGGCCGGGTACCGGGAGTACGCAGGGATCGACGCCACCGCGTTGAGTCTCGGTCCGGCCCCGGCCGCCGCTGACGTCTACGCCCGCGCGTGGTGGACCCGCGCGGTCGAAGCCCTCGGCGCCGATGCTGCTCTGGTCGAGCATCGGCGTCTGTCGGATGCGGTGCTGGTGGAGAAAGTGCGGGTCTGGGAGCGGGTCCACGCCGGGGCACCGGTTTATGCGGCTGATCAGCTCTGGAAGGCGCACGAACGGCTGCATGACGCCCGGGTGACCGCACACCTCGCCGACGCGGCGCGGGACAACCCGCGAGGTGACCAGACCACTCGGGCGCTGGCCGTGGTCAGCGCGGCGACCGCGCACGTGCTGGTCGACATCGCCGCCGGGCAGGTCGAGACGTGGTCGGCAGCGCATGAGCGCCGTACCAGCTGGTATGGCGGGGTTCGTGATCTCGCCGAGGACGCTCGCCTCGCTGCGGACGAGCTGCACCGCCGCGGCCGCTCCCAGGACAGGGCGCCGGTGGTCCCGGTCGAGGAGCGGCCCCGCCCGCAGCGTGAGTACGCGATGCGGACCGGCACCGACCGCCTCCACACTGGGAGCAGTGCCTCGGCCGGGCAGACGGCCCAGCAGAGGGTGGACGCGGTCGGGGCGCGGGAACGTGCCCGGGCTGAGGAAGCGTCCCGCCGCTATCATCTCGACCAGCACGACGCGCACCACCTGGGACAGCGCGCCGAGCAGCGTCGTAGTCACGGCCTGGGATACCACTGATGCTCGACCCGTCGTTGCCGCCGCCGGAACAGCTGGCTGCGCTGGTCACAGCGCTGGACGCTCGGCTCGCCCGCCTCGAAACCACCGTCACCAGCGATAGCGACGGCGTCGGCGGGGCGGCTGCGGGGACTCCGGACGAGCTACGGCCGACGGCGTGGCCGGCGCTCGATATCGATGCCGCGGCGTCGGCGTGGGACGAGCTCGGGGCATGGGTCGCGACGGTGCTGACACCGATCCTGGAGCCGTCGGTGCGCCAGATCCCGCTCTGCTGGCCCGTCCACACTTGGGGTCGCGAGACCCTGTCGTGGCTGCATGCGGCGTATCGGCAGGCCTACGGTCCGCACGGTTCGGGTTTCCTTGCTGCGGAGTGGCATACCCGGTGGGTGGGACACGCCTTCACCGCGTTCGACGCCCCCGACACCGCCCGCGGCGGTGTCTGCGACCGGCCTGAGCACCGCACACCGGGCGGTGACCCGGGACGTCGGTTGCGGGTCGAGGAGTGGCGGCCGTGGTTCGACTGGGCCCGTGCCGCTGATCTGGAACGACGCCGGGCCGCCCCGGTGGCGGTCCAGGCAGAGTCGTCATCGTCGCCCGTTCCGGGGACAGCTGCCGGTTCGGCCGGGTGATCGTGGTCGGCGGGTCGGGGCTGGCTGGGGCGGGATGGGATAGGGATGCCGGGTGATGAGATCAACGTTGACACGGCAGCCAGGGACACAGGGTCTGGGGAAGCGGCGGGGATGGTCGGTGGTGGTGGCCGCATCCGCAGTGGTGCTGCTGGCTATGTCAGGGTGTAGCTCCGCTGGGCAGCCCCACGCAGAGCATTCTGCGGCCGTCTCGGCGACGCCGATGCCGACGACGACTCCGGTGCCGCCGCTGGACAAGGCGAAGTTGGTGACTGACTTCTACACCCAGGCGTTCGTCCACCGTGATGTTGCGGGTGCGTCGCAGACCTATGTGGCGGAGCACTACATCCAGCATAATCCGCAGGTCCCCAACGGGCGGGCGGCGTTCGTGGCTGCGATGGGCCCGTATGTCAAAGACAGCGGAGTGAGCTTCCGGATCGGCCGTGTGGTCGCCGAGGGGGACATCGTGGTGGTCCACGCCGAGTCGACGGAGAAGGACGGGAAACGGTCTGCGGTCGCGGACTTCTTCCGCGTCGAGGACGGGAAGATCGTCGAGCACTGGGACGTCATCCAGGCCATCCCCGCCGCCAGCGCCAACGGCAACCCGATGGTCCCCGCCGCCACGCCCTCGCAGGCCCCGGGGCACCCATAGGTGTGCCCGCGACCGGTGAGACCAACCGGGCTCGCCCCCCCGGGTCACTCGGTGGGGCGCGCGGAGGTCATGTCACTGATCGCCAGCGTTCGTGCGCGGCCTGACGACTCACGCCGGTCACGGCACCGATCGTCGCCCACGACGCCCCGCTCTGACGGGCGGCCCGGGCGGCGGCGGCCAGAGCCGTGTTCGCCGCCCGGGCCTCGTGCGCGGCAGCGTGCGCGCGCAGCACCACAGCACCGAGCTCCGCCAACGGATCAGGCACCGGTGGCGGCGCCATCTGCTCACCGGCCGCGCCCGAGGGGCGCTTCTGCCGCGGCGGGCGGCCCTGGCCGGTGCCTTCTTCACCCCCGTCGGGGCTGTCCAGGGGCGCAGGGACCCACTCGGCCACGTGTGTGCGCCACTGCGACGCCAGCTCCTCGCGGGACTGTTTGCGGTAGCGGCGCACGATGAGCGCCCCCTCGGCCCGAGGCGCGTCGTGCGGGGGCCCCGACCAGCCGCACGAGCACACCGCCCGCCGGGCCACCGCCGGAACGGTCTCCCCAGTCGGGTCGACCACGCCGTCGGCGTCGATCGACATCACCGACCCCACGTGCTCCGGTCCGCCGGGGTGCCCGCCCTCGATCCGCCACGGCCCGTGAACCTCAGTGTTGCGTGCCATCGAGGTCTCCTCGACTAGAGTTTCCTGTCAAGCTTGACTGACGCACTGAGTGTAGTGCCGTCAAGGACAGGGCCCCGGCAAAGTCGTGATGGGTGGGTCCTGAGCTGCGGTGATGTGGGGGGTGGGGGTGGGTGCGGACACAGGCTTGGCGTGATCATGAGGGTGTCGAATCCTTGCTCACGTCAGGAAGCCTGTGTCCGCAGTGTCAGTGTCTCCGATCGTTGCTGCTCTGGAAGGCCTGGAGGTCGGTCCTGACGCGGGGAGAGCCGCGCCGGTCGGTGAGGCGGCGGGGTTGTCGCTGGTGGAGGCCCTGTCGCGAGTGCCGGACCCGCGGAAACCACGCGGTGTCCGCCACGGTGTCCTCGCGGTGTTGCTACTGGGGGCGTGCGCGGTGTTGGCGGGGGCCCGGTCGTTCACCGCGATCGCCGAGTACGCCCATGACGTCGGCCGCGCCGTGCTGGACGTGCTCGGGGTGGGCGCGGTCGCTCCGCACGAGTCGACCATCCGCCGGGTCCTGCAACGGGTCGACGCCTCGGCGCTGGAGGCGGCGTTGCGGTCCTGGGTGTTGCCCCAGCTCAGCGCCCAGCCGGCGGCGGAGGGCACACCCCGGCGGGAACAGCGTCGCGTGCTGGCCTTGGACGGCAAGACCCTGCGCGGCGCCCGCGTCCGTGCCGCCGACGGCAGGGTCTGGCTCCCGCATCTGGTGTCGGTGCTCGACCAGACCAGCGGTGGCGTGCTCGGCCAGGTTCAGGTCGCAGAGAAGGGCAGCGAGATCACCGCGTTCACCGCGCTGCTCGACCCCCTCGACCTCGACGATGTACTGGTCACCGCGGACGCTCTGCACACCCAGCGAGCCCACGCCGACTACCTACACCGCCGCGGCGGGCACTACCTGATGACGATCAAAGCGAACCAGCCCACGCTGCTGGCACGGGTACGGGCGCTGCCCTGGACCCAGATCGGCGTCGCTGATCGTCAACGCGGGCGTGGGCACGGCCGCGTCGAGACCCGCACGATCAGCGTGGTCAGCCTGCACCCCTGTCCCGACCTGGGCGCAGAGTTCTTCCCCCACGCATCCCAGGCGATCAAGCTGGTGCGCCGGCGTCGCCCACTGCGGCCTGGCGGGAAGTGGAGAACCGAGACCGCCTACGCGATCACCAGCCTGACCAGCACCGACGCCGATCCAGGACTGCTCGCCCGCTGGATCCGTGGGCACTGGTCGATCGAGAATCGCCTGCACTGGGTCCGTGATGTCTGCTTCGACGAAGACCGCGCCACCGCCCACACCGGTCACGCCCCGCAGGTCATGTCGGCGTTGCGGAACCTCGCGATCACCGCGCTACGCCTGCACGGCGTCAGCAACATCGCCGCAGCACTCCGCCACCACGCCCGCGACCCCCATCGACCACTGACCACCTACAAGATCATCTAGCGACTTTGCCGGGGCCCTGGTGGGGCGGGATCGGTCGGTGATCTCTCGTGAGGTCGCCCGTCACGGCGGCCGGGCCGGCTACCGGGCGGGGCCGGCTGAGGAAGCGGCGCGGGTCGGGCGGTCCCGGCCGAAGATGTTCGCGGTGGACCGGTCACCGCGGCTGCGGGAAGGGGGCTTGACCCCAGATCTTGGACACGCTGATTCCAGCACTGCTGGGGAAGCGAGATGATCCAGCGATCATGGCCAGGAAGAGTTTCACCGACGAGTTCCGTCGGCAGGCTGTTGATCTGTATGAGTCCACCCCGGGTGCCACCGTCCGTGGTATCGCCGACGACCTGGGCATCGCGCGGGGCACGTTGCGGGACTGGCTCACGATCCACGGCACGGGGAACAAGACCGCAGCTGATGGCAGTGAGCCTTTCCCAACCTGTTTGTGCTGGTCAGGCGGTGGTGATCATGAGGGTCTGGATCGCTGCGACGAGCTGAGCAGCCTGGGAGGGGCTGGAGCGGATCTTGCGGAGGATCTTCCAGTTCTTCAGCTCGGCGTTGACCCGCTCACCCGGTGCCCGCCGTCGGGCGTGAGCGGCGTTGACGGCCTTCTGATTCGCTGACAGGGGCCGGTACCGGCCGGTGTCGAGATCGCGGCGTCGGCGTCGGTGCGGGACGGTGATCGCGGGACCGCCGCCCTGGTAGGCGGTGTCAGCGACCGCCCGCACCCCGGTGGTGTTGACCGCGTCGATGATCCCGTGGATCCGGGCAGCGCCCATGTCGTGCCGTGCCCCCGGTAGCGGCGGGGAGATCCACACCAGCCGACCCGCGGGGTCGGCGATGACCTGCACATTCAGCCCGTGACACTTGTGCTTCCCGCTATAGAACGCCCGGTCATAGCCCGAGCCCATGCCGACCCGGTCGATACGCAGCAGCGTCCCGTCCAGGATCACGAACGCCTTCCCGGCCGCGACCGTGATGGCCTGCTCCAGGGTCGGCGCGAGCGCAGCGAGCAGCCCGATCGCCTCGGCGACATACCGGGACACCGTGGACTTCCCGACTCTGAATCCGCTGGCCAGGTCGGTGTAGGTCTCGCCCTTACGTAGGTGCGCGAGCACGAGCAGGGCCTGGCGGGCCGGGGTCAGGAGCCGCCACCGGGTCCCGATCCGGCGACGATGTCCGCGCAGCAGCCCGGCCAGGACACGAACCGTGCGAGTGGACATCGACATCCCGGATGGGTAGGACAACACGCGGGGCTCCTCGGTAGGCGGTGGCGCGACAGCTATCCGTCTACCAGGAGCCCCACCCATCTCACGACAAGCCACGCACCTCACACCCCTGACCAGCACAAACAGGTTGGGAAAGGCTCACTGGCCGTCGCGGAATACATCGACTGGTACAACCACCGCCGGCTACACGGCGAACTCGGCCTGATCCCACCCGTCGAGCACGAAGCTCTCCACCACGCCCAGCAACCCGCTGGAGCGTGAGAACCAAGCCTCTACGAAACCCGGGGCTTGACACACGCCCAGTTCGACCGAGTCGTCGACGGGCTCGCGGAGAAGTTTCCCGTCGCCGCCGAGCACCTCAACCAAGCTCGCGAGGATCTGCTCGCCTTCGCGGTGTTCCCGCGAGAGCTCTGGCGCCAGATCTGGTTGAACAACCCCCAAGAACGGCTGAACAAGGAGATCCGGCGCCGCACCGACGTGGTCGGGATCTTCCCCGACCGCACCGCCGTGGTCCGTCTGGTCGGGGCCGTGCTGGCCGAACAGACCGACGAATGGCCCGAAGGGCGCCGCTACATCAGCCTTGATCTGCTCACCAAGGCCTGGGCTGCGACCAACCCGACCACCGAGACGACGATGGAGGTGACGACCGGCGCGCTCAGCGCCTAGATTGATCACGAAGACTCACGCGGTGGTGCCGATCCCCATCCACCACGTCCGCGGACGCGACCGGGCATCCAGCAACATGGACGCAGTAGCTACGCACCGTTAGTGCGACATGGTTGCTGACGCACGGCTTCCATGTCGCAACCATGTCGCACTACAGTAGCTGACTGCCCGCTAACCGCAATCACCCTGTCTGCAGCCAGCACGCACTCGGATCGCTACTAGCCCGCCTATTTGCAGCAATCCACTTGCATACTGTGCGCTGCACGCGCGCTGCCATTAAGCTATCGTTCTGCTTTACAGCAGCATTCTGTCGGCCGCACAGAAGCTACATCTGTGCCGTATAGCTGCTATAGTGTCGCAACTAGCTTGCTGTCCTGTAGCATGTCTTTTGCCACCTGGCGGCAACACACACGCTGTGCTTAGGTTGCCATTATGCTGCGCGCCACCCTTGTTGCGGCTGAATACAAGCACGTCGCTTGACTAACTGCAGCTGCAATTTTGCTGTACTATGGCCGCTACTAAGCAGAGGTTTTGCAGAAAGGCGGCCACATCGCAGCCACTGCTCGGCCCTCGTCAGGCACAACATCTGCATACAGTCAGCCACGGCGTGGCGGTGGGGACGCAGCGTGGCCGCGTCTGGTCTACTAGGGGTTCGTCCTCTGCTCGACCAATCCCAACCCATCACCGACCCACACTCCCCGGGCTGCGTGGACTGCAAAGGAGACTGAGCGCGATGCTTCCCCGCACGACGGCTGTCATCAACGGGAAGGGCGGCGTCGGCAAGACTTCCGTCGCTACGAACCTGGCCGCGCTGGTCGCCGCGGCTGGCTACCGCGTGCTGCTTGTCGACATGGACGCACAAGGCAACGTGTCGGATGACCTCGGCATCAAGGGAGCCCCGTCCGACGATCAAGGGGCCTCGATGGTCGCCGCGCTGATCACCGGCGCACCTCTTCGGCCCGTTCTCAACGTCCGCGACAGCCTGGATTTGGTCTGCGGAGGTGACCAGCTCGCTCAGCTCGTCGGTACGCTCGTCGGTCGACAGATGCAGGGTGAGGACGTCTCGGCAGTACTGCAGGAAGCACTGGCCCCGGTGGCGGGGACCTACGATCTGATCCTCATTGACTGCCCGCCGGGAGAGCGGGTAATCCAGCGGCTGATCATGACCACCTCGCAGTTCCTACTTATCCCGACGAAGAGCGACAGGTCCTCACTCGATGGGCTTGCAGCAGTCGCTAAGATGTTCGGATCGGTCACTGCGTCGACAAACCCGGACCTCGAGCTTCTAGGCGTCGTCCTCTTCGGAATCGGATCGTCGGCCAAGCGGATTCAGGAAGACACTAGGGCACAGGTTGAGCGGGATCTCGGCGCCGACGACCTGGTTTTCCGGACGACCATCCGTCACGTCGAGTCCGCTGCGGTCGACGCACGAGGCTCCGGGCTGGTGATGCACGAGCTGGAAGAACAGTTGCCGGAGCAGCGGCGCGCGTACTTTAAAGCTCTCCGTGACCGGGGCCGAGGCTTGCACCGTAGCGACCGACCAGCACCTCGGGTCGCGACGAGCTCTGCCGGGCTAGCTGGTGACTACGCCGCGTTGGCAGAAGAAGTAATGGACCGTATCGCTACTCGCTTGGAGATCCCGGCATGACGGAGCGGGATCTGTCTGCCTTCCGGAAGGCCTCACCGCGGGCGGGTGGTCTCGCAGGTCGACTGGGACGCCCTGCTCAGGCGCCGATCGAGCCGACTCCGGTGCCAGCTCAGAGTTCGGAGGATGACGCCATGCAGTCACTTCCGGCTGCGACGGCTCCGTCCACCGCTGCGTCCTCTCGGTTGGGGAATTCAGCGCGTAAGGAGACATCGACTGTCTCTGATCTGAAATCTTCCTACTCGGTTTATCTACCCGATGACCTGCTGGAGCAGGTGGCCGCGCAGCTTGGTGGGCGCACGCTTGGGGAGTTCATACTCGACGGCTACGAGCAAGTATACGGCGACTTGACTCAGCGATTCCAGCCGCCGTCGACATCAGCATCTGGTCTTCCGCCCCGCACACGCCGGCCGAGACGGTCTGCAGGAACGTTGCGGGAGCGGCATCCGCGCTGGACTGAGATGGAGTTCGCTGTGTTGGAGGCACGGCGGCTAGAGCTGGGGGCTCCGTCGCGGTCGGAATTCGTAACCGCAGTTCTCGAACTTTACCTCGGCAGCAACTAGGGTGTGTCCTGAGGCTTATTCAGGCTCCGTCAGGTAAGTGTGTAGAAGATGAGTCCGATGACTGCCGAGATTGTCGTTTTAAATGTGGCGTAGGGTCGGCGGTAGTCTGTGTGGAGAACTTTCCACGTTTTGATATGGGCGATGACTCGTTCGATGGTGGCGCGTGTGTGGTTGAGGCTCTTGTTGAATGTTTTCTGCCAGTCGAGAAGTTCCCGGCCGGGTTGTTTTTTGAACGGGGTGAGCATGCCGCGCCCGATGTAGCCTTTATCGCCGATCGGTGGGTATGTGGCGAGGTGGTCGAGGGCGCCGGATTGGTCGAGGCAATGTAGGTCGTGTCGGGAGCCTGGGGTCGGGTCGGAGATCCACGACAGCTGCCCTTCCAGGGTGGCTGCGACCTGGACGACGACACCGGTGGTGCGATGCTTGCCCGACCACAGACCCGGCACCGCGGCCCATGACCAGCAGGGCAGCAAGGTTCCATCGATGATGTACTGCCGATCGGCACGAAGCTCCTCCGCCGTCGGAACGACACTCCGCAGCGCCTGTGCCAGCAACGGTGTCACCCCCGCGATCGCTCGACTGACCGTCGACTGCGACACCCCGTAGGTTTCCGCCAACTCCCACTGCACACGATTCCCGCGCAGATACGCCAACGTGATCACCACCGACCAGAACAATCCCAGAATCGGCGGCCAAGGCCGTCGCAGGCCAGTCGCGTTCCGCTGATCCTGCTCATGCACCAGAGCGGCAAGATCCTGAATCTCATCACGCCGAAAGCCAGTGGTATAGTACATACTGCGACAGCCCATTCATCTCGGATTGATTCGACAAACCAATCTTCGCGATGGACGGGCTGTCGCCCAACCCGACACGCCGGGCTAGATCGTTATTTCACGGGCCCTGAATAAGCCTCCTGGATAGCTACGCAGAAGCACGCGATCACCGGAACAGACGGCTCGGTGAGCTCCGCAAGCGATGGGACGAGGAACGCGTGCACCTGCGCACGCTGGTCCACACATTGCGCGAGAAGGCCAAGTACAACGACGGCATGTCCGCCCGCTATCATGCTGCTGTGACACGGCTGGACCGGTTCGAGGCAGCAGGGCCGCCGACCGAAGTGCCCTGCCAACAACATCTTGCGATGCGCTTGCAGGGCGGGCGCGCGGGCAAGCGGGTGCTGCGTTGCCGGAAACTCTCGGTTCCGGCTAAGTTCCAGCCCTTTGACGCCGAGGTGTTCCACGGCGATCGCGTGGCGGTCCTCGGCCCGAACGGGGCAGGCAAGACACACCTCCTCGCTTTACTGGCTGCGGAGGGGAACGTTGATACGGGGCAGCAGAGAACCCCCCTGGGCCGCTTGATCACGTACACCGGTGATGTTCAGCTGGGCGCTCGTGTTCGAATCGGTTATTTTTCCCAGACCCAAGCGCGACCAGACCTCGCGCACAAGACACTCCTGCAGGTTCTCCACGAAGGTGACGGTCAGCGCGACGGGCTCGTCCGCGAGGATGCCTCTCGCGCCCTGGCCCGCTATGGGCTGGCGCGGGCGGCCGAGCAGTACTTCGACCAACTCTCGGGTGGACAGCAAGCCCGGTTTCAGATCCTGTTGCTCGAGCTGAGTAGGGCCACGATGCTCCTTCTCGACGAACCTACGGACAACCTGGACTTCGAATCGGCGGAAGCTCTCGAAGTCGCTCTGAACGAATTCCAGGGGACTGTGATCGCGGTTACCCATGACCGGTGGTTCGCGAAGAACTTCGACAGGTACCTGGAGGCTTATTCAGGCTCCGTCAGGTAAGTGCGTAGAAGATGAGTCCGATGACTGCCGAGATCGTCGTTTTAAATGTGGCGTAGGGTCGACGGTAGTCTGTGTGGAGAACTTTCCACGACTTGATATGGGCGATGACTCGCTCGATGGTGGCGCGTGTGCGGTTGAGGCTCTTGTTGAATGTTTTCTGCCAGTCGAGAAGTTCCCGGCCGGGTTGTTTTTTGAACGGGGTGAGCATGCCGCGCCCGATGTAGCCTTTATCGCCGATCGGTGGGTATGTGGCGAGGTGGTCGAGGGCGCCGGATTGGTCGAGGCAATGTAGGTCGTGTCGGGAGCCTGGGGTCGGGTCGGAGATCCACGACAGCTGCCCTTCCAGGGTGGCTGCGACCTGGACGACGACGCCGGTGGTGCGATGCTTGCCCGACCACAGACCTGGTATGGCGGTCCATGACCAGCAGGGCAGTAGGGTTCCGTCGATGATGTACTGCCGATCGGCACGAAGCTCCTCCGCAGTCGGAACGACACTCCGCAGTGCCTGTGCCAGCAACGGTGTCACCCCCGCGATCGCTCGACTGACCGTCGACTGCGACACCCCGTAGGTTTCCGCCAACTCCCACTGCACACGATTCCCGCGCAGATACGCCAACGTGATCACCACCGACCAGAACAATCCCAGAATCGGCGGCCAAGGCCGTCGCAGGCCAGTCGCGTTCCGCTGATCCTGCTCATGCACCAGAGCGGCAAGATCCTGAATCTCATCACGCCGAAAGCCAGTGGTATAGTACATACTGCGACAACCCGTTCATCTTGGATTGATTCGGCAAATTAATCTTCGCGATGGACGGGCTGTCGCCCAACCCGACACGCCGGGCTAGATCGTTATTTCACGGGCCCTGAATAAGCCTCCTGATCTTCCGTACCGACGGTTCGGTAGAGGAGAGCGAACGGCCAACCTGGCGATAAAAGCGCAAAGATCGGCGCGGCGAGGCTTGTTCGGGGCCCGTTAAATAACGATCTCGCCCGGCGTGTCGGGTTGGGCGACAGCCCGCCCATCGCAAAAATTGGTTTGCTGAATCAATTCGAGATGAACGGGCTGTCGCAGTATGTACTATACCACTGGTTTCCGGCGTGATGAAATTCAGGATCTTGCCGCTCTAGTGTATGATCAGGATCAGCGGAACGCGACTGGGGCACGTTTGTCTTGGCCGCCGATTCTGGGATCGCTCTGGGGGCTTATTCATAAGCCGCAAAGAAGTAGAGGCCTACGATTGCCGCAACTGTGCTTGCGTATTGCTGATGGGGTAGCGGTATCGGCCACCTTCTTCGCTGAGGCATGCGCCATGTTTTGAGGTGCGCGATGGCGTGTTCGACGGCTGCGCGGATTCTCCTGACGGCCTGACTTTGGTCACCCGAGCCTGGTTTCGCAGCTTGTACTGCGCTGAGCTGCGGTGATGTGTTTGCGCGGGAGCGGTGTGAGGCACTAATTCGGTGCTCTACGCTCGGTCAGGTGGCGTGGGTGAGGCGGGTACGGACGGCCTCCGGGGCGACCGCGGTCCAGATCGCCGAGTCCGTGCAGGGCCATCGACGGATCGTGGCCCATGTCGGGTCAGCGCACACCGAGGCCGAGCTGGGCCTGCTGGTCGAGCAGGCCCGTGGGCTGATCGACGACGCTGCACAGCAGGCCCTGGATCTGGGCGTCGCGCCGTCACCCCGGCGGGCCGAGCTGATCGCGCCCACCGCGGCCGGCGGTGCCACGCAGGAGGGGCTGTTCGGCCAGATGCCGCGGCGCGCCCCGAGCACCACAACCCGGCGGGTGGGTGCGCCGCAGGTGATCACGACCGGGTCGCGGGTGCTGTTCGACATCCTCGCCGAGGTCTACGCGGGCCTCGGGTTCGCAGAGGTCGCTGATGACACGTTCCGCGACCTGGTGATCGCCCGGATCGTCGAGCCCACGTCCATCCTGGACACCGGTCGGGTGCTGGCCGGTCTGGGCGTCACCGCGGCGAGCGAAAAGACGATGCGCCGCACCCTGCTGCGCTGCACCGGGCGCAGCTACCGCGACGAGATCGCGAGGGCCTGCTTCACCCACGCCCGTGGCAGTGGGGATGTGTCGTTGTGTCTCTACGACGTCACCACCCTCTACTTCGAGGCGGAGAAGGAGGACGACCTGCGCAAGGTCGGGTTCTCCAAGGAACGCCGGGTCGACCCGCAGGTCGTCGTCGGGCTGCTGGTCGATCGCGCAGGGTTCCCCCTCGAGATCGGCTGTTTCGAGGGCAACAAGACCGAGACCGCGACGATCCTGCCGATCATCGAGGCCTTCCGGGCCCGACACCAGCTGCCGGTCGAGCCGGGCGGGATGGTCGTGGTCGCCGACGCAGGGATGCTCTCGGCCGCGAACCTGCGCGACCTCGACGAGGCCGGCCTGCGGTTCATCGTCGGCTCCCGACTCACCAAGGCCCCGGTTGACCTGGAGTCGCACTTCCACTGGCACGGCGACGCCTTCGTCGACGGGCAGATCATCGACACCCTCACACCACGCGACCGCCGCACCGGGCGCAGCGAGAACAGCCCGAAGGTCAAGGCCGAGCCCGTCTGGAACCCCAACCAGCATCCGGGATCCTGGCGGGCGGTCTGGGCCTACTCCACGAAGCGGGCCGTCCGGGACCGGCGCACGTTGACCCTGCAGGAGAACCGGGCCCGCGAGGTCATCGCCGGCGAGAAGCCCGCGCGCACACCGCGGTTCGTCAAGGTCACCAACGGCTCCCGCGCCCTGGACGAGGCCTCCTTGGCTCGGGCATACCGGTTGGTCGGGTTGAAGGGCTACGTGACCAACATCCCGGCCGGCGGCGCAGCGGCCGGGGAGATCATCGGCGACTACCACGACCTCTGGCACGTCGAGCAGTCCTTCCGGATGAGCAAAACCGACCTACGCGCCCGCCCGATGTTCCACCACCAACGCCAGTCCATCGAAGCGCACCTGACCATCGTGTTCACCGCCCTCGCAGTCGCCCGCGAGATCCAGAACCGCACCGGGCTCACCATCCGCAACGTCGTCCGCCAGCTCCGACCACTGCGCTCGGCCACCATCGCCATCAACGGCACCCAGCAGACCTTCCCGCCCGCCGTCCCCGCCGACAAACAGGCCCTCCTCGACGCGCTCCGTCAGCCCGCGGCGAAGCACTAAGACAAGTGACCGAAGTCAGGTCGGACTACCTCGACTCCGCGGTGCCCGGTGCCTGCCCGGACCACCTCGTCGTGCCGCGCTCACTGGCCCAGTCGATGCCGCTTCGCTGGCAGCAGGTCTTCGTCGGGCTGCTCACCGACCTGCACGAGGCCTACCCCGATGTCGTCTGGCCCGAGTACGCGGTGTCCGCGGTGCGCGCCGAGCCCCTGACCGAGCTCGACGACGCCCAGCTCGCGACACACGGCTACGTCACCGAGCTGGGTCCCGACGGGGATCTCGAGTACCGCGACGTGGACGACCGCGTGGTCCCCGGGTCGCTGCCGGTCCGGGTGGAGGTGCCGGACACGGTGCCGCCGGCGTCGGCGGGGCAGGTGCCGCGGGGGACCGTCGTCCTGCGCTGACTTCACGGGACCCCGCTGCGCTCACGCCGCTGAGAGCGTGTTTGGAAATTCTAGTGGGTTGAGGGTGTCGTGTGTTTCTGCTGGCGGGTGGCGGGGTATCCACGGGCGATGCGGCGGGTGATGGTGTTGATCGCGGCCCAGCGGATCATGGCTTCGGATGTGGTGGGGTGGCGTTCGTAGTCTCGGGCCAGGCGTCGGTGTGCGGTGAGCCAGGCCAGGGTCCGTTCGACCACCCACCTTCGTGGGAGGACGGTGAATCCGCGCTGCTCGGGTGGCTTGCGGATGATCTCGATCGTTGTCTGCAGGATCGTGGCGGCCCAGTCGAGCAGTCGCCCGGCGAAGCCGGCGTCGGCGTAGACGAACCGCACCCTGGTGCGCAGGTAGAGGTTGAGCAGGATCGGCTTGGCGCCGTCGCGGTCCTGTACCGAGGCCGAGCACACCATCGTGGTCAGCAGCAGACCGAGGGTGTCGGTCACGATGAACCGTTTCCGTCCGCCTGTCTTCTTCCCGGCGTCGTAGCCGCGGGAGTCCTGGCCGACGGTGTCGGCGCCCTTGACCGACTGGGAATCGATGATCCCCGCACTCGGCTCCGGATCACGGCCCTCGGCGATACGTAACTGCCCCCGCACGACCGGGAGGATCTTCTCGGTGACCTTCTGCTGTTCCCACTGGTTGAAGTACCAGTAGACGGTCTGCCAGGGCGGGAAGTCCACCGGCAACGCCCGCCAGGCACACCCGGTCCGCACGACATACAAGATCGCGTCCAGCACGTCCCGACGAGCATGAGCAACAGGCCGCCCCCGCCGCGCGAGCGGCGGTAACAACGGCTCGATCACCACCCACTGGGCATCACTGGTGTCCGAGGGGTACCGGCGCGGTCGTTCCTGCATGCCGACCACGATGGAGCACCCCAGCCGTGTCGACCATCCCGACACACCCACCATTTCCAAACACGCTCTGAGCCGATCACGCCGCAGTGCCGATCACGCCGCAGTGCCGATCACGCTGCTTGCGCCGGTCGGTTCCGGCGGATCTGCGCGGTCCGTGGCCGGGCGACGGCGAGATGCACCTCAGCGGGAATCGTCGATCCCCACGGCCCGCTGAGCTGCATCTCGCGGTGCGACAGGGATACCTTCCCTGCCGAATTCGCTTACCCGGTAAGCGAGTTCCGGGCTGCCCGTCACCAGGTCCGGTGCGCCCCGACCGGTGCGCGACGGCGCCGGGCCGCGTCGGCGAGCCGGTCCAGCTCACGGACCAGGTACGTCGCGTCGGCCGGTCCGGCGTGCACCACGGCGTCGTCGGGCAGCGGGCCGCCGACGACGTCCGGGGTCGGGCGCCGTTGGACGTAGCAGCCGTCCGGGGTGGCGTGCACCAGCAGGACACCCGGCGCGCGGCACGGGTCGGGTCCCTTGCGCCCGGCACCGAGCTGGGCGACGCCCTCGGTCCGTCCCATCCGCCGCAGCACTTCGGCCTCGGCCGCGGTGCAGCCCCGCCGGAGGAGCTCGTGGACGAGCCGGTCGGCGTCGCCGTCGGCGCGCTCGACGGCGTCCCCCAGCACCGCGACGGGGATCTGCACCCCGACACCGGGGCCCGGGACGACCTCGCCGAGCAGCTCGACCAGGACGGTGGACGCGTCGTCGGGCCGGACGCGCACGAGCGCGACGTCGTCGTCGATCCGGGTGGCCAGCACCGCGCGCCCGGCCCGCCGCGCGACCAGCGCACGCTGCCACGACGGGGGTGCGACCACGAGGTCGTGCTGGAACTCCGGTGCGACGACCGTGCGCAGGTCGTCGACCAGGCTCGGCTCGAACGTGGTGCCGGTGAACAGGCCCCGCGCCGCCAGGGTGTCGAGGCACCCCCGTACGACGCGGGTCCGCTCGACGTCGGTGAACCCGGGGCTGAGCAGCTCCAGGACCGCGGGGTTGCGACCGAGGTCGAGGAGGTCCCGGGCGACGTCGAACTCGGCGGCGGTGAGGACGGTGGCGCGGTTCCAGTCGATCATCGGTGGGGCTCCTCGGGGGCCAGGACGGCGTCGGTCGCGGCGATCTCGATGTCGAACACCTCGTCGGTGGGGACGACATAGCGGTTGCGGTGGTCCTGGGCGTCGCGGCCGCCCGCGCCGCCGGCCATCGAGCCGTAGCCGCTCGGGCCGGTGCCCCGTCCGGTGGCCTCGCCGGGGCGGGCGGACCAGGCCGGCTCGGTGGACCGGGCGCCGGGACCGAACGGCTCGAACGGCCGTCCGCCACCGGATCCCGTCCCACGGGGAGTCGCTCGCCGTACCCGGGGCCACGGGCCGACGGCGGGAGGAGCGGCTGCGCCCGGGTCCGCTCGCCGAACCGGCGCCCGAGGTCGACGCGGGTGCCGAACGGATCGGGGCCCGGTGCCGTCGACGTGGGGTACGCGCCCTGGGGTGTCGCGGGCCGGTACGGGTCCGGGGCAGGCGTCGTCGGTGGGTCGAGGCGCTGGGGTGCGACGACGTCGGCCGGTCCGGGCAGCCCGGTGCGGTCCCGGTCGGTGCCATCCCCGCTGTTCCCGGGCCCGCCGGGGCCAGCGGGTCGCCCGACGTCCGGCGTGCCGGGACCCGAACCTCCCGACCCACCGCTCCCCCGCCCGCCGACTCCCCGCCCGCCGGGAGCCTCGATGCCGCCCGGTCCGGGCCGGGGCCCGACACCCGGTGGACCCGGTTGACCCGGTTGACCCGGTGTACCGCCGCCCGGTCCCCCGCCGCCGACACGGGTGGCTCCGCCGCCGTCCCCGACGGCGGCCGGGCCGAACCCGCCGGCCCCGTTCGAGCTCGGCGGCGGACCTCCGGCACCGGTGGGCGCCGCGGCCGATGCCGGGTCGACGGTGAGGAAGCGGTCGTCGATCGCCGACGCGGTGTCGAGGTGCTCCTGCAGCACACGGTCGGCCTCCTCGCTGTGCCGCTGGTCGCGTTCGAGCGAGGTGACGTAGTCGGCGACGGTGGCGCCTAGACCGGTCAACGGGGCGCCCGCCAGCAGGTGGGCGTTGCGGACGCCGCTGGTGAAGATGCCGGGCGGGGTGGGGTCCAGAGCGGCGATGGCGGCCTGGGTGCGGTCGAACGACTGTCCGTAGGCGTCCAGCTGGGTCGCGCCGTTCGCGGTGACGGGGGCGGTGCACGTCATCGAGGTGGTGATGCCGTCGAGGGACTGCTGGGCGGCGGCCGCGGCGGGGCCCTGCCAGGAGATGCCGAGCTCCGCCATGCGTCTGCGGGCGTCGTCGGAGGCACGGCGGAGGTCGTTGTCGACGGCCCTGAGCGCGTCTGCGGCGTCGACGACAGCCTGCGAACCGGGTTCGCCGACGACCCACTGGTACTTCTCCTGCAGGGTCCTGGCCGCAAAGTTGAAGTAGTGGGGAAATGCCATCAGGACTGGCCCGGGTCCGTCGCACCGAACGTCTTCTCGATGTCGGATTCGTTCAGCTGAAAGGACTCGGCGACGACTCGGAGGTCTCGGACCGCCCGCTCGAGCTCGTCCTGGGGGCTTATTCACAAGGGAGTAATTCTGTTGATCTGCGGAAGCCGTCACCGGCGATTTTGTCTCGATACCGGCACGGCGGTGTGTCGCGCTTGAAGTGCAACAGCCCTTGCCGGTTTGTTCGGTGTTCCCAGGCATCGAACGAGGATCGGCGAAGAGCTGTTGCGATTCAAAGCTATGACAGGGTTGGACGATAGACAACTCACCGATCTGGTGGTGAGAGTACACGCCCGATGCGGCGGCAAGTTCGTTTCTGCAGGTAGGCCTGTTGCGTTGGGCTTGTTCCGGTCAGTGGCCATGGTGGTGACGCTGATGCGCAAGAACGTGACCCAGGACTTCGCGGGCGCGATCTTCGGGGTCAGCCAGTCCACGGTCAGTCGCCGCTGGGACCTGCTGCGCCCGGTGATCGGCGAGGTCCTCGCCGACGTCGTGCCCGACCCGCGGGAGGTCCTCGGAGGCGGAACAGTGCTGGTCGATGGCACCGTGTGCCCGACGTGGGACTGGAACGCAGTGTCCGACCTGTTCTCGGTCAAGGCCGGCTACTCGGGCATGAACCTGCAGATCGCCGCCACCCTCGACGGAGTCCTCGTCGCGGTCGGCGAAGTCCCGATTCACGGCGCCCGCCACGACGCACATGCCTACGCCGCATCCGGGCTGGCGGAGCGTCTGCGCGATCTCCCGTCCGTCGCCGACCTCGGCTACATCGGCGTCGAGGGCATCAACACGGTCCCGCACAAGCGATCCCCCGGTATCGACCTCGACCCCAGCCAAGTCGAGTTCAACACCGCCCTCGGCAGAATCCGCGCAGCCGTCGAACACGCCATCGCGCACCTCAAAACATGGCGCATGCTCAGCGAAGAAGGTGGCCGATACCGCTACCCCATCAGCAAATACGAAAGCACAGTTGCGGCAATCGTAGGCCTCTACTTCTTTGCGGCTTATGAATAAGCCTCCTGGTGGGCTGCGTAGACCTCGAGAAGCTGCTGGTACTTCCGGTCGAACGCCGGAGTGGCGAGGTCAGATATGGGATCGGCTCCGCAACGGTCGACCCGCCGCGTGCGCGCACTGATGAGCGCTGACCGCATGTCGTCGATCTGATGCTTCAGGGCCTCCCCGACCTGCAGCACGGTCGTGGGAGAGACCTGGAGGCTTATTCAGGCTCCGTCAGGTAAGTGCGTAGAAGATGAGTCCGATGACTGCCGAGATCGTCGTTTTAAATGTGGCGTAGGGTCGGCGGTAGTCTGTGTGGAGAACTTTCCACGTTTTGATATGGGCGATGACTCGCTCGATGGTGGCGCGTGTGCGGTTGAGGCTCTTGTTGAATGTTTTCTGCCAGTCGAGAAGTTCCCGGCCGGGTTGTTTTTTGAACGGGGTGAGCATGCCGCGCCCGATGTAGCCTTTATCGCCGATCGGTGGGTATGTGGCGAGGTGGTCGAGGGCGCCGGATTGGTCGAGGCAATGTAGGTCGTGTCGGGAGCCTGGGGTCGGGTCGGAGATCCACGACAGCTGCCCTTCCAGGGTGGCTGCGACCTGGACGACGACGCCGGTGGTGCGATGCTTGCCCGACCACAGACCTGGTATGGCGGTCCATGACCAGCAGGGCAGTAGGGTTCCGTCGATGATGTACTGCCGATCGGCACGAAGCTCCTCCGCAGTCGGAACGACACTCCGCAGTGCCTGTGCCAGCAACGGTGTCACCCCCGCGATCGCTCGACTGACCGTCGACTGCGACACCCCGTAGGTTTCCGCCAACTCCCACTGCACACGATTCCCGCGCAGATACGCCAACGTGATCACCACCGACCAGAACAATCCCAGAATCGGCGGCCAAGGCCGTCGCAGGCCAGTCGCGTTCCGCTGATCCTGCTCATGCACCAGAGCGGCAAGATCCTGAATCTCATCACGCCGAAAGCCAGTGGTATAGTACATACTGCGACAACCCGTTCATCTTGGATTGATTCGGCAAATCAATCTTCGCGATGGACGGGCTGTCGCCCAACCCGACACGCCGGGCTAGATCGTTATTTCACGGGCCCTGAATAAGCCTCCTGGCTCAGCAGACCGGGATCAGTGGCCGAGGAGGAGTCGGACGGGCCGATGGACATGCCTGAACGCTAGGGAAGTCGTCGATCCGCGACGGCGCTTCCCACGAAGGGTGTTCGCACGAGCGAACTCCGGACGTACGTGATCAGCGCCGGGTGAGTTCCGCCAGAACTGCGTTGGCCAGATCACGGGAACGGCCGCACAGGGCGTCGTCTGTCAGGCCCGCGCTACGGAGATTCGTCGATAGAGCTTGGGACTGGGTTCGCAGCGAGACGTCATCGCCGATGTCCACGACGATGTCGCAAGCCGGGAGGGTGTCGGAGGAATCCGACGACCGCACCACCCCGTACCCGGCCAACGTTTCGAGTTCGGCTCCGGGTGCCCTGGCCAGGTCGGCTGCGGGCACCGGCAGGAACTGAACACTGGAGTCGATCTTCGCGGTCCGTCCGAGGTAGATACAGGTGGGCGAACGCCTGCCGTCGACCGTCACCTCGCCGGGGCGCCCGTTGTCCAAGCCGAACTCGGCACGCCGTGTGGCGTCCAGAAGGTCGCACGGATGGCGTCCGGTCACGTCCACCGTGGCCGGGCGGGGAGGGAAAGGCGTCGCGGAGATCGGGGAGGCAGTACTCGGGGCCGACGGGCACCCCGCGAGCGGGAGAGCGAGGCCGACGAGCAGGACGGCAACGCGTGCTCCACGGAGAGCGGGTCTGAGCACGTGATCCTCCGTCGCCGATCGACCGGCCACAGGCTAGCCCGCGCCACGGACCTGCACACGTGAACGTCGCGGATAAAAGTTGAGTCCCCCGGGAACAAGTCTCCCGGGTGGTCCGTTGACCCCCACGAGAGCAAGTTGAGCAGAGCCCACTCAAGGGCGATGCGCGAGCTGCTCCCCGGTTTGGTACAACTTGAGCCGGACGCACTCATACCCCACACATCTCGGAGGCAGTCACCATGGCTCGTACGGTCGGTATCGACCTCGGGACCACCAACTCCGTCGTCGCCGTCCTCGAGGGTGGCGAGCCGACGGTGATCGCGAACTCGGAGGGTGCCCGCACCACTCCGTCGATCGTCGCGTTCGCGCGCAACGGTGAGGTCCTCGTCGGCCAGTCGGCGAAGAACCAGGCCGTCACCAACTCCGACCGCACCTTCCGCTCGGTCAAGCGCCACATCGGCACCGACTGGAAGACGCCGGAGATCGACGGCAAGACCTACGCGGCGCAGGAGATCAGCGCCCGCGTCCTGCAGAAGCTCAAGCGGGACGCCGAGTCCTACCTGGGCGACGAGGTCACCGACGCCGTCATCACGGTGCCGGCCTACTTCGAGGACGCGCAGCGCCAGGCGACCAAGGAGGCTGGTCAGATCGCCGGCCTGAACGTGCTCCGCATCGTCAACGAGCCGACCGCGGCCGCGCTGGCCTACGGCCTGGACAAGGGCGACAAGGAGCAGACCATCCTGGTCTTCGACCTGGGTGGCGGCACGTTCGACGTGTCCCTGCTGGAGATCGCCGAGGGCGTCGTCGAGGTCAAGGCGACCAACGGCGACAACCACCTCGGTGGTGACGACTGGGACGAGCGGATCGTCACCTGGCTCGTCGACAAGTTCAAGTCCTCCCAGGGCATCGACCTGACCAAGGACAAGATGGCGATGCAGCGGCTCCGCGAGGCCGCGGAGAAGGCGAAGATCGAGCTGTCCAGCTCGTCCTCGACCAGCATCAACCTGCCCTACATCACGGTCGACTCCGAGAAGAACCCGCTGTTCCTGGACGAGACGCTGTCCCGCGCGGAGTTCCAGCGGATCACCCAGGACCTCCTGGACCGCACCCGTCAGCCGTTCAACCAGGTCATCAAGGACGCCGGCATCTCGGTGAACCAGATCGACCACGTCGTGCTCGTCGGTGGCTCCACCCGGATGCCCGCCGTCACCGAGCTCGTCAAGGAGCTGACCGGCGGCAAGGAGCCCAACAAGGGCGTCAACCCGGACGAGGTCGTCGCCGCCGGTGCCGCGCTGCAGGCCGGTGTGCTCCGCGGTGAGGTCAAGGACGTCCTGCTGCTGGACGTCACCCCGCTGTCCCTGGGCATCGAGACCAAGGGCGGCGTCATGACCAAGCTGATCGAGAAGAACACCACGATCCCGACCAAGCGCTCGGAGATCTTCTCCACCGCGGACGACAACCAGCCGTCGGTGCAGATCCAGGTCTACCAGGGCGAGCGCGAGATCGCCGCGTACAACAAGAAGCTCGGCATGTTCGAGCTGACCGGCATCGCGCCGGCCCCGCGCGGCGTCCCGCAGATCGAGGTCTCCTTCGACATCGACGCCAACGGCATCGTCAACGTGTCCGCCAAGGACATGGGCACCGGCAAGAGCCAGGAGATGACGATCACCGGCGGGTCGGCGCTGTCCAAGGACGACATCGACCGCATGGTCAAGGAGGCCGAGGCGCACGCCGAGGAGGACGCCAAGCGTCGCGAGGAGGCGGAGACCCGCAACCAGGCGGAGACCCTCGTCTACCAGACGGAGAAGTTCGTCAAGGAGAACGACGACAAGCTCCCCTCCGACGTCAAGGACTCGGTCAACGCCGCCCTGGGTGAGACCCAGGAGGCGCTGAAGGGCACCGACCACGAGGCGATCAAGTCCTCGATGGAGAAGCTCGCCACCGAGTCCCAGAAGATGGGGTCCGCCCTGTACTCGCAGCCCGGTGCCGAGGGCGCCGCGGGTGCCGGTGCCGAGGGTGGTGCCGGTGCGGCCGGTGCCTCCGCCGCGCAGGACGACGTCGTCGACGCCGAGATCGTGGACGACGACAAGGACGCCAAGGGCGGCAAGTGACGGCCGGCGGCCATCCACGGGACGACAGGACGGTCGACATGGCAGACGAACAGAAGCAGGAGGAGCCGGTGACGTTCCGGGACCGCCGCAAGGTGGACCCGGAGACCGGCGAGGTCCGTCCCGACGCCGACGCGACCGGGGCCGCCGACACGGCGGCCCCGGCCGGGGACGGTGAGCAGGTCGCGGGCCCGGCCGACGGGGAGGACCCGGAGGTCGAGAAGCTGCGGGCCGAGGTCGCCGAGCGCACCGCGGACCTGCAGCGGGTCAGCGCCGAGTACGCCAACTACCGGCGTCGGGCCGACCGGGACCGTGAGCAGACGAAGGTGGACGCGAAGGTCTCGTTCGCGAACGACCTGCTGGTCGTGCTCGACGACTTCGAGCGCGCCGCCCAGCACGGCGACCTCACGGGACCCTTCAAGGCCGCTGCGGACAAGGTCACCGCGGTGCTGACGAAGCTCGGTCTCGAGCCGTTCGGGACCGAGGGCGAGCCCTTCGACCCGCAGCTCCACGAGGCCGTGCAGCACGAGCCGGCCGAGGGCTCCGGCCCCACGGTCACCGTGCTGTCGACGGTGCTGCGTCGTGGCTACCGCATCTCCGACCGGGTCCTCCGGCCGGCGATGGTGACCGTGCAGGACCGCCCCGAGGCGGAGGCCGAGACCGACGCCGCGGGCGGCGCGGACGCCGGCGACGGCGAGCCGCAGAACCCGGCCTGACCAGGACGGGTAGGGACGTGACCACGCGGTGCGGCGGGAGACGACAGGTCTCCCGCCGCGTCGCGGGCGTGAACGGAAAGGAGGCGGAGTGACCCAGCGCGACTGGATCGAGAAGGACTACTACCGCGAGCTGGGCGTCTCCTCGACGGCGTCCCAGGACGAGATCAAGAAGGCGTACCGCAAGCTCGCCCGTGAGCTGCACCCGGACGCGAACCCCGGCGACGAGAAGGCCGAGGCCCGCTTCAAGGCGGTCTCCGAGGCCTACGGCGTGCTGGGCGACGAGTCCAAGCGCAAGGAGTACGACGAGACCCGCGCGATGTTCGCCGGTGGCGGCGGCTTCGGCGGGTTCGGCACCGGCGGTGGCTTCCCCGGCGGCGCGCGACCCGGTGGCGCCGGCCAGGGGGGCTTCGACATCAACGACCTGTTCGGCCAGGCCGGCCGCGCGGGCGGCGCCGGGGCCGGTGCGGGCGACTTCAGCGACATCCTGGGCGACATCTTCGGCCGCGCCGCGCGCAACAGCGCCGGCGGTGCGGGCGGGTACGGCACGGCCGGTGCCCGCCGCGGCCAGGACGTCGAGAGCAGCCTGACCATCTCCTTCGAGGACGCGGTGCGCGGCGCGACGGTGCCCATCAAGCTGTCCTCGCCCGGGCGGTGCGAGCGCTGCGGCGGCACCGGGTCCCGGCCCGGCAGCACCCCGCGCACCTGCCCCACCTGCGCCGGTCAGGGCCTGGTGAACCGCAGCCAGGGCGCGTTCTCGTTCTCCGAGCCGTGCCGCGACTGCCGCGGGACCGGGCGCATCATCGACGACCCGTGCCCCGAGTGCCACGGCGACGGCGTGTCCACCCGGACCCGGTCGCTGTCCATCCGGGTCCCCGCGGGCGTCGACGACGGTCAGAAGATCCGGCTCCCCGGACAGGGCGAGCCCGGACAGGGCGAGCCCGGGCGGGGCGGGGCCCCCGCCGGGGATCTCTACGTGACCGTGAGCGTGACCCCGCACCGGATCTTCGGGCGGTCGTCGAAGAACCCCGACGACCTGACCCTCACCGTGCCGGTGACCTTCCCCGAGCTCGCTCTGGGGGCGACCCTGACGGTGCCCACACTCGACGGCACCGTCTCGCTGCGGATCCCGCCGGGCACCACCAGCGGCCGCACGTTCCGGGTGTCGGGGCGTGGGGTCGAACGCAAGAACGGGAAGAAGGGCAACCTGCTGGTCACCGTCGAGGTGGCGGTGCCGCAGAAGCTGGACGAGGCGGCGAGGAGCGCGCTGGAGGCCTACGCCGAGGCGACGTCGTCGTTCGACCCGCGGGCCGACCTGCTCGGTAGCGCCAGGAGGTGATGGCGGTGTCCGGACGACGCACCCCCCGTGACGGGGAGGAACCGCCGACGGTCGACGTGGCACACGACAGCCCGGTGTTCGTCATCTCGGTCGCCGCGCAGCTGTCCGGCCTGCACGCCCAGACCCTGCGCAGCTACGACCGGATCGGCCTGGTCAGCCCGGGCCGGTCCGCGGGCGGCGGACGTCGCTACTCCCAGCGCGACATCGCCCTGCTCCGCGAGGTGCAGCGGCTCTCCCAGGAGGAGGGCGTGAACCTCGCGGGCGTCAAGCGGATCATCGAACTGGAGCAGATGGTCGACCAGCTCTCGGCGCGCCTCGAGGAGGTGACCGCCGAGCTGGACGCGGTCCGCGCCGCCGCTGCGCAGGCCACCGCGGCGGTGCACCGCTCCTACCGGCGCGACCTCGTGCCGGTGGACCGGCGTCAGGCCGTCGTGCGCTGGCGCCCGGCCGACGACGGCTGAACCCGCTCCGTCGCGCACCCCGGCGTCCTCCGTCGGAACCGGGGTGCGGGACCGGGCCTCGCGCGGCGACGACCGTCGTGCCCGTGCACGAGCCGGTCAGGCGGCCGTCAGCGCTCCGCGCCGGGCCAGCAGGCCCAGCATCACGGCTCCGGCCAGCGGCACCGCCGCCAGGACCAGGAACGGCAGGGCGGGCGGGAACGCGGGGTCGAGCAGCGCCCCGACCCCCGTCGAGCCGACGAGCACCATCAGCCCGCCGAACGAGGCGAGCACCCCGAAGTGGGCACCCAGCCTGCGTTCCCCGGCCAGCCGCGGGACGAGATCCTGCGCGACCGGCACGGCGAACATCTCACCGAAGGTCAGCAGGAGCACCATCAGCACCGCGGGAGTGAGGGCCCACCACCCCGGCAGGTCCGGCAGCAGCCGGGCCACCGCGACGACGGTGAACGACGCGGCCATCAGGCAGAACCCCAGCACCACCGCGCGGCCCGCCCCCATCCGGCTCCCCCAGGCCGTCACCCGCATCTGCAGACAGATCACCAGCACCGACATCATCACGAACAGGAAGCCGAGCGCGGCGGTGCGCCCGACGCGCTCCAGCTCGTCGGGCAGGGCCAGGTAGAGCTGGTTGTAGCAGAGCAGCCAACCCGAGTAGCCGACCGCGAACAGCAGGAAGCGTCGGTTCCCCAGCACCTCGCCCCAGCCGGCGAGCATCGGCTGCCCGGCCTGCTCGGGCTCGCGCCACGGCAGCCACCGCCAGTGCGCCAGACCCACCAGCACGAAGCCGGCGGCGGCGACCAGGCAGGCGAGCTGGAAGTCGACCACCATGAGCGCGGTGCCGACCAGCGGCCCGGTGACGGTCCCGACCTGACCGGCGACGGCGAACATCGAGAACACCTCGGTCCGCGCCGGGCCCTCACCGGCGCGCTCCCGCTCCCCGGCCTCCCGCGCCAGCGACGACTCGACCGCCGGCGAGAACAGGGCCGCCGCGAACCCGGTCAGCAGCGCCCCACCGATGACCGCGGGCAGCGACCCGGCCGCGCCGAGGAGGATGAAACCGATCACGCGCAGCGAGCACCCGACGAGCACGACCGGCTTCGCACCGAACCGGTCGGTCAGGGTCCCGCCGATCACGAACAGTCCCTGCTGGCTGAACGTCCGCAGCCCCAGCACCAGCCCGACGGCCGCCGCGGCGAGCCCGAGGTCCTCGGCCAGGTGCGTCGCCAGGTAGGGCAGCACCATGTAAAAGCCCACGTTGAAGGCCATCTGGGTGCTGATCAGCAGCTTCATGACCGGGGGGAGCCCGCGGAACTGGGCCCACCGGCCCGGTCGGAGCGGCGTCGGGGGACGCGGGTCCGACTCGGGATCGGCGGGTCGGCGGAGCAGGCTGCGGAGCACCACGAAGTGGTACCAGGTCGCCGTCGGCAGCCGCGACTCGATGGCAACAACGACATATGCGCATGCATGAAGATGCTTGACCGTCTGTACAGGCTTACCGAAGATCTCCCGGGCGCCGGGTGACACACGGTCGAGGGCGCCGGAGAGGCCAGGTCGTGATGCCCGCCGCCGTGCGCGCCGTCGTAGCACCCCGTCGTTCCCGCTTGCGGGTCGCCGCCGCCCTGGTGGTGAGCGCCGCGGTCCTCACCGCGTGCGGCGGCACCGGTGGCGAGAGCGGTCGGGTCGTGCCGGACGGGCAGGCCACGATCGCGATGGCCTTCGGCCCGTCGGCCGGTTACGGCGTGGACACCGACGACGCGTTCGTCCTCTCCCAGCTCGGGGTGACCGAGTCCCTGGTGGCGTCCGGCCCGGACGGGAAGCCCCGACCCGCGCTGGCGACGGCGTGGGCCCAGCAGTCCGACCCGCGGACCTGGCGGTTCGAGCTGCGCCCCGGCGTGACCTTCCAGAACGGCGAGCCGCTCACCGGGCAGGCCGCCGCGACCGCCCTGAACTGGGTGGCCGGCGTCGCCGCGCCGCCGCGCGCGGTGCGCGGGATCGGCCTGCAGGCCGCCGCGGACGGCGCGGCTGCCGTGCGCGTCACGACGGCGAAGCCCGACCCGATCCTGCCGCTGCGGCTGTCCAGCGTGAACACCGCGATCCTGGCGCCGTCGGCGTACCGGGCCACGCCGCCGTCGGTCCAGCAGACCGGCACCGGCCCGATGACGATCACCCGGACGAACAGCACCCAGTCGGTGACCCTCGCCCGCAACGACCGCTACTGGGGTGAGCGCCCGCAGCTGGCCGGTGTCACCGCGAACTTCGTGCCCGACCCGGCCGCCCGGGCACTGTCCCTGCGGGCCGGCGACGCCGACATCGCCCAGGAGCTCCCCGAGTCCAGCGCGCTGGAGTTCACCGGCGACGAGTACGTGAACCAGACCGTCGCCGCGCCCCGGACCGCGTCGCTGGTCCTCAACCAGTCCCGCAGGCCCTTCGCCGACATCCGGGTGCGGCAGGCCGTCGCGGCTGCCGTGGACCGCACCGCGCTCGGTGAGCAGGCGCTCGCCGGGTCGGCGATCCCGGCCTCGGAGCTGTTCGGCCCGGCCGTGGCGTGGGGCTCGCAGGACGCCCCGCCGCCGGCCGACCCCGCGCGCGCCCGGCAGCTGCTGGCCGAGGCCGGCTACGGCCCTGGCAACCCGCTGCGCATCGAGCTGGGGTCCTACGGCGCCCGCCCCGAGCTCCCGACGCTGGTCACCGCCGTCCAGGAGATGCTCCGCGGGGCCGGCATCGAGGTCACCGTGCGCATCGGCGACTACGACGCCCGCGAGCCGCAGCTGCTCGCCGGTGACTTCGACATGTACCTGCTCTCGCGCAGCTACCTGGTCGACGTGCCGGACGCCGTCGCCACGCTGGCCACCGACTACACCTGCCAGGGCTCCTACAACCTCAACCACTACTGCTCGCCCCAGTTCGACGCCCTGCTCGCCCCGCTGGCCACCGAGACCGACCCGGCCGCACGACAGAAGGTCTTCACCGAGGCCGCGGCGAAGCTGAACGCCGACGTCGTCGGAGTCCCGCTGGTGCACACCAACGCCAACGGCGTCGGGCACCGGGTCACCGGCTACACCGTCGACCCGCTGGCCAAGTCGCTCGTCGTCCCCGGGCTGGCGACCACGGAGTGACCGCACTCGTCGCACGCAGGCTGCTGGCGCTGCCGCTGGTCGCCGTGGCCGCGGCGGTGCTGGTGTTCCTGCTCCCGCGGTTCTCCGGACAGGACACCGCGCTCGCGATCATGCGCAGCCGGACCGGGGAGTCCGACCCGGACCCGTCGGTCCTGGCCGCGCTGCGGGAGCAGTACGGCCTCGACGGCACCTGGTGGGACCAGTTCACCGGCTGGGCCGGCGCGCTGCTGCGCGGCGACCTCGGGATCTCCTGGACCAGCCGCACCCCGGTCTCGGGCCTGCTCTGGCCCGCGCTCGGGGTGTCGCTGACCCTCACCGTCGCCGCACTGGTACTCGCGGCCCTGGTCGGGATCCCGCTCGGGGTGCGCGCCGCGCGTCGCCCCGGTGGCCGGCTCGACCGGGCCCTGACCACCGGATCGGTGCTGGGCGTCGCGATCCCCGAGTTCGTGCTCGGGACGGCGCTGGTGCTCGCCTTCGCCGTCACCGTGCCGGTGCTGCCCGCGACCGGCTGGGGTGACGTGGACCAGGCGGTGCTGCCGGTGGTCACCCTGGCCGCGTTCCCGGCCGCGCTCGCCGCCCAGCTGGTGCGCGCCGAGACCGTCGACGCGCTGGCCCGCCCGCACGTCGCCGTCGCGCGGTCCAAGGGGATCAGCGACGGGCGGGTCCTGTGGCGCCACGGCGGCCGCCTGGCCCTGACCTCGGTCACCTCGCTGTCCGGGCTGTTCCTCGGCGGGTTGCTCGGCGGCTCGGTCGTGGTCGAGGTGCTGTTCGCGATCCCCGGCCTGGGCCGGCTGCTCTACGACGCCGTCCTCGGCCAGGACCTGCCGGTCGTGCAGGCCGGGCTGCTCGCGATCGTGCTGGTCGCCGCCGTCGCCGGGATCCTCGCCGAGCTGCTCGCGCTCGCGCTGGACCCGGTGGCCCGGAGCGCCGTCCGGTGACCGCCTCGGTGCTGGCCCGCCCCGCGGGCGCCGCCGCGCGCACCACCCGGCGCGCGGCGGTCCTGCAGGTCGGGGCGCTGGTCCTGCTCGGTGTGCTGGTGCTGTTCGCCCTGCTGCCGCTCGACCCGGTCGCCAACGACCTGTCCCACCGCTTCGCCGGGCCGTCGGCCGCGCACCCGCTCGGCACCGACCAGCTCGGCCGGGACATGCTGGCGCGGCTGGCCGTCGGCGCCCGGCTCTCGGTCGGGTTCACCCTGGTCGCGCTCGCGCTGTGCGCGGGGCTCGGGACGGTGCTGGGCGTGCTCGCCGCCTGGTGCGGACGGGCCGTCGGCCAGCTGTTCCAGCGCACCATCGACGTGCTCGTCGCGATCCCGGCGGTGCTGATCGGGCTCGTGGTGGTCGCCGCGTCCGGCGGGGCCCCGGGGGTGTGGTCGCTGCTGGTGGCGATCGTCGTCGCCGGGTGGACGCCGTTCGCCCGGCTCACCTACCAGCTCGTGGTGCGCGAACGCGCCCGGGAGTACGTCGAGGGCGCCGTCGCCGTCGGCGCGGGGCCGCTGCGGATCGCGTTCCGGCACGTGCTGCCGAACCTCGCCCGGCCGCTGCTGTCGCACCTGTGCCTGCGGTTCGCGAACGTCCTGCTGACCGTGGCCGGGCTGTCCTTCCTCGGGCTCGGGCCGCAGCCGCCCACCCCGGAGTGGGGGGCGATGCTCGCCGACGGCCGGCAGTTCCTGTTCAACGCCCCGCAGCTCGTCCTGCTGCCCGCGCTGGCCGTCGTCGGGACGGCGCTGCTCGTCACCGCACTCGGCCGCGGGCTGGAACGCCGGTGGACGACCGGTCCGACCGGACAGTTCTGACAGCGCTTCGTTCCTGCCACACTGCTGCGAGTACGGATGAACGGCAGGAGGTACGTCGTGGCGAGGATCGGAACCGACGGGCGGCGCACGGGTGAGGCGCGCCCGGAGCTCAAGAGCCTGGTGGACGAGACCGGGGTGGTGCCCCGCGCGGCGGAGCTCGGCGAGGCCCGGGAGGTGCTGGCCCGCGACGGCGTCGTCCACATCCCCGGCGCCGGTCCGGATCCGGAGGCGATGGTCGTCGCCGCGGCCACCCTGCTCGGCGGACGGCTGCGCGAGCTGTTCGGCATCCGGCCGCAGGGCGGGACCGACTCCCCGGTCCTGGGTCTGCACAACGACGGCGCCTACCTGGAGGCCGACGTGCACGGCCGCACCGTGCGGCTGCGCGACCCCGACGAGGACTTCCTGTTCATGCACTGCACGTCGCCGGCGCCGTCCGGGGGCGACTCGGTGCTCGTCGACGGCTACGCGCTGGCCGACCGGCTCGCCGCGGAGCACCCGTCGCTGTACGGGTTCCTGACCGGCAGCGACGTCGACTTCTTCGGCAGCCGCACGAACCCGCCGCGCGGGGTCCCGCTGACGCCGCTGCTGCGCCGGATGATCGAGCACACACGGGGTGGCCGGCGCGCGGTCCGGGCGAGCGACTACGTGCTGCCGGTGCCGCGCGAGCCGCACTGGGACGCCCACCTCGCGCACATCGAGTCCTACGCCGACGTGCTCGCCACCGCGTTCGACGCGGCGCCGCGGTTCCGGCTGGAGAGCGGCGACCTGCTGGTCCTGGACAACTACCGCTTCCTGCACGGCCGGGACGCGTTCACCGGAACCCGGGAGCTGCACGTGCTCTCGGTGCGGACGACCGAGGCGTTCTGAGCCCACCCCCGACGCAAACGGCCGCCCTCCCGGTGCGGGAGGGCGGCCGTCGTGGCGTACGGCGTCGCTCAGTCCATCGTGAACGGGTCGTAGGTGATGCGGTCGAGCGGCGTGCCCGCGACCAGCATCCGCGAGACCGTGGAGCGGATCATCGCCGGCGACCCGCAGACCAGGACGTCGTGGTCGCTCCAGGCACCGAACCGGGTCACGACGTCGGCCAGGGTGCCGGTCTCGGCGCCGGAGGGCTCGTCCTCGTACTCCACGACCGGGATGACGTCGAGCCACGGGTAGTTGTAGGACAGCTTGCGCAGCGAGGTGAAGTCGTACAGGTCGTCCCACGTCCGGCCGCCGACGAAGACCTGGGTGCGCGGCGGCTGGGGGCGCCGGCCGACCTCGTCGAGCAGGGCCTTCATCGGCGCGCCGCCGGTGCCGCCCGCCACCATCAGCAGCTCGCGCCGGGTGTTCTGCGGGACGGCCATCCGGCCCATCGGCGGGCCGATCCGCCAGGTCTCGCCGACCCGGCTGTGCGCGACGATCGCGCGGCTGACCCAGCCGCCCTCGACCGCGCGGACGTGGAACTGGATGGTCCCGTCGCGACGCGGCGCGTTGGCGGGGGACAGGTAGCGCCACAGCCGCGGGCGGTGCGGCGTCTCCACCGAGACGTACTGGCCGGCCTGGTACGGCACCGGCTGGTCGGTCGCGACGGTGACCACGGCCAGGTCCCAGCCGATCCGGCGGTGCTCGACGACCCGGCCCAGCCAGGACGCCGGCCCGCGCTCGGCCGCGGCGGCCTGCTGCATCGCGTCCGCGACGATCCCGTACGCGCCGACCCAGGCCTTCTCGATCTCCGGGGTCCAGTTCTCGCCCGCGAACGTGGCGATCGCCGACAGCAGCGCCGCGCCGACCGCGTCGTAGTGCTGGGACAGCACGCCGAACTTGCGGTGGTCGCGGCCGAGCTGCTGCAGGAACGGGACGAGGTCGTCGGGCTGGTCGACCATCTGCACCACGTGCACGAGGGCGCGCAGCAGCCGGCTGCGCTGCACCTCCATGTTCACGGGGAACAGGTCACGCGTCTCGGGTGCCTTGCTGAACAGCGTGGCGTAGAAGTGCTTGCCGATCTCCTCGGCCTGCGGCTCGACGAGGGCGAAGCTGGTCCGGATGAGCTCGACGGTGCGATCCGCCTCCGAGGCGGGGCGTCGCGGCGGGGCGACGTCGCCGGCGATCAGCTGGGCAGCAGTCATGCCTGGCGGACACTCTCCTCGGTCGTGCTCCGTGCCGCGGTGACACCGGGCGTCGACGCCCGCGTTCCGCCGGTTAGGGTACGCGAGAGACTCCGTCCGCCGGTACGGCGTACGCCGACCGGCTCACCAAGGTGTGGTGAGCGGGTACGCATCGTCACTCATCATCCGTTCGGGGACGGCGGTCACTCGTCATGGCGTGGGGGGCGCCGGGCTCAGGATAGCGCCCATCGTGCGGAAAGCCGACGTGGCGGTGGCCCGGCCGGTCGGAATGGTGATCGTTTGGTCCTGGCCGTGCCGGATGGCACGGTTGTCCCGTGCCGTTGCGAATCCCCGCCGTCGTCCTGCCCGGACGGGGCCGTCCGGCCGTGCCGCGGGTCGTCGTCCCCGCCCCCTCGGAGCGGGGCCCGTCCTCCGATGTCCGGGAGGTCCCGGACGGTCCGCACCGCCCCGGCTCCGCGGGCGAGCACGTGGTGCAGGCCGAGGTGGGCAGCTCCGCCCGCGCCGACCGGTTCTACGACGACCAGCTCCGCGACCGGCTGCTGCCCCGGATGATCGAGTTCGTCGGGCGGATGGAGATGGCCTTCGTCGCGACGTCCGACGCGCACGGCGAGTGCGACAGCTCGCTGCGGGCGGGCCCGCCCGGGTTCCTGCACGTGCTGGACCCGCACACGCTGGCCTACCCCGAGTACCGGGGCAACGGCGTCTACGCCAGTCTCGGCAACCTGACGGAGAACCCGCACATCGGGCTGCTGATGGTCGACTTCACCGAGTCGCTGATCGGGCTGCACGTCAACGGCCGCGCCCGGATCATGGACGACGACGCCTTCCGTGCCGTCTACCCCGGGCGCGCGCGTGACGACCACGCCGCGGGCCGCCGCGCCGAGCGCTGGGTGGTGGTGGACGTCGAGGAGGCCTACATCCACTGCCGCAAGCACATCCCGCGGATGGAGCGGGTGACGCAGCGGCGGGCCTGGGGCACCGACGACCCGGCCCGCAAGGGCGGCGACTTCTTCGGTGCGCGGGGGACGGCGCCGCGCGTGCCGCGACCGCCGCGCCGGCGGTTCCCGAGCACGACCCATCTGGTGTCGGGCGCATCACGTTCGTTGCGCGGTCGTACTACCCGTCGCTGACCTGCGGTGACGAGGATGGCGCGACAGTGCGCCGATTAGGTGACGTTCGGACCGTCACTTCCGAGGCGCGGCCTCGTTGATCGCTGCAGATCGTCACCGACCGGGCACGTCTGGTCGAATCCGGGCGATCGGACGGGTTGCGGCTCCCACGGGCTCCGGGAGTCGCGACCACCCGTCCTGAATCGGATACACAGGAGAAGCAGGAATGCTGTCGAAGAAGAAGCTGGGCATGGTCGTGGCCGGCTCCGCCGCCGCCCTCGCCGCCGCCGCACCGTTCGCCTTCGCGGGTGACTACGGGAACGACAAGGGTCACCACCACGGTGGCGGCGACAAGAACTGCGCCTTCGAGGGTGGCGACGCGTCCGCCCGCGGCGGTGCCGAGGGTGGTCTCGCCGACCTCAACGTCCTCGCCCCGATCGCGGGCAACCAGATTGCCAACATCGGCAACTGCAGCGACTTCCTGAACGACGTCGTCGACGTCAAGGACAACCTGAACGGCACCCAGATCGCGGTGCTCGGCGACAACCACCGCTGAGCGCGCCCTGCGCCACCGTTCCACCCCGCGGCCCGTCCGGATCCTTCCGGGCGGGCCGCGGTCGTTCCTCCGAACTCCCTCATCCTGAGTGGAACAGACTCAACTTTCCTGCTGTTGAACCTGTCGAGAGGCGTACCCTCCGGCACACTGTGAGAGCAGTGGCCCGGGGTGCCGCTCCTCATGCACAGATCGTCGACACAGAAGGACCGGGAGGAACGCGGAGCATGGACTCCTTCAACCCCACCACCCGTACCCAGCAGGCCATCTCCGCAGCCGCCCAGGCCGCGACGCTGGCCGGGAACCCCGATGTCGGGCCCACCCACCTGCTGGGTGCCCTGCTGGCCCAGGGCGACGGCATCGCCGCGCCGCTGCTGGCCGCCGTCGGGGCGGACGCGGACGCCGTCCGATCCGAGCTGACCGCGCTGGGCAACCGGCTGCCGTCGGCCTCGGGCTCGTCGGTGAGCGCGCCGCAGCTGTCCCGTGACGCGCTGGCCGCCATCACCGCGGCCCAGCAGCTCGCCACCGAGATGGGTGACGAGTACGTCTCCACCGAGCACCTGCTCGTCGGGCTCGCGCGGTCCGGCGGCCCGGTCGCCCAGCTCCTGCAGCGCCACGGCGCCACGCCGGACGCGCTGCGCGAGGCGTTCGGCAAGGTCCGCGGCTCCGCCCGGGTGACCAGCCCCGATCCCGAGGGCAGCTACCAGGCCCTGGAGAAGTACGGCCAGGACCTCACCGCCCGCGCGCGCGAGGGTGAGCTCGACCCGGTCATCGGCCGGGACACCGAGATCCGCCGCGTCGTCCAGGTGCTGTCGCGGCGCACCAAGAACAACCCGGTGCTGATCGGTGAGCCGGGCGTCGGCAAGACCGCGATCGTCGAGGGCCTGGCCCAGCGGATCGTGGCCGGTGACGTGCCCGAGTCGCTGCGCGGCAAGCGGGTCGTCGCCCTCGACCTGGGGTCGATGGTGGCCGGCGCGAAGTACCGCGGCGAGTTCGAGGAGCGGCTCAAGGCCGTCCTCAAGGAGATCACCGACTCCGCGGGCGAGGTCATCACCTTCATCGACGAGCTGCACACGATCGTCGGTGCGGGCGCGTCCGGTGAGGGCGCGATGGACGCCGGCAACATGATCAAGCCGATGCTCGCCCGCGGTGAGTTGCGGATGGTCGGCGCGACCACGCTCGACGAGTACCGCCAGCACATCGAGAAGGACCCGGCGCTGGAGCGCCGCTTCCAGCAGGTGCTCGTCGGGGAGCCGTCGGTCGAGGACACCGTCGGCATCCTGCGCGGGCTCAAGGAGCGCTACGAGGTGCACCACGGCGTCCGGATCACCGACGCCGCGCTCGTCGCCGCCGCCACCCTGTCCGACCGCTACATCACCGCCCGGTTCCTGCCGGACAAGGCCATCGACCTGGTCGACGAGGCCGCGTCCCGGCTCCGGATGGAGATCGACTCGCGCCCGGTGGAGATCGACACCGTGGAGCGGGCCGTCCGTCGCCTCGAGATCGAGGAGATGGCGCTGGAGAAGGAGTCCGACGCCGCCTCGGCTGACCGGCTCGTCGCGCTGCGCGCCGAGCTGGCCGAGAAGCGCGAGGAGCTGGCCGCGCTGACCGCGCGCTGGCAGAACGAGAAGGGCGCCATCGAGGCGACCCGCGAGCTCAAGGAGCAGCTGGAGCAGCTGCGCGGCGAGTCCGAGCGGGCCGAGCGCGACGGCGACCTGGGCCGGGCCGCGGAGCTGCGCTACGGCCGCATCCCGGCGCTGGAGAAGGAGCTCGCGGAGAAGACCGCCGTCGTCGAGAAGCACGAGGACGTGATGCTCAAGGAGGAGGTCGGCCCGGACGACGTCGCCGACGTCGTCAGCTCCTGGACCGGCGTCCCCGCCGGCCGGATGCTGGAGGGCGAGACCGCCAAGCTCCTGCGCATGGAGGACGAGCTGGGCCGGCGCGTGGTCGGCCAGGCCGAGGCCGTGCGCGTGGTGTCCGACGCGGTGCGCCGGACGCGTGCCGGCGTCGCGGACGAGAACCGGCCCACCGGCTCGTTCCTGTTCCTCGGGCCCACCGGCGTCGGCAAGACCGAGCTGGCCAAGGCGCTGGCCGAGTTCCTGTTCGACGACGAGCGGGCGATGATCCGCATCGACATGAGCGAGTACTCCGAGAAGCACTCGGTGGCCCGCCTCGTCGGTGCCCCTCCCGGCTACGTCGGGTACGACCAGGGCGGTCAGCTCACCGAGGCGGTGCGGCGGCGTCCCTACAGCGTGGTGCTGCTCGACGAGGTCGAGAAGGCCCACCCGGACGTCTTCGACACGCTCCTGCAGGTGCTCGACGACGGCCGGCTCACCGACGGCCAGGGCCGCACGGTGGACTTCCGCAGCACGATCCTGGTGCTGACGTCCAACCTGGGCAGCCAGGCCATCGCCGACCCCTCGCTGGACGACAAGGGGCGCAAGGACGCCGTCATGTCGGTCGTCCGGTCGCACTTCAAGCCGGAGTTCCTCAACCGGCTCGACGACGTCGTGGTCTTCCACGCGCTGTCGACCGAGGAGCTGACCCACATCGTCGACATCCAGGTCGGTGTGCTGGCGCGGCGGCTCGCGAAGCGGCGGCTCTCGCTGGAGGTCACCGACGCGGCCCGTGAGTGGCTCGCCCTCAACGGGTTCGACCCGGTCTACGGCGCGCGTCCGCTTCGCCGGCTCGTGCAGTCCGCGATCGGCGACCAGCTCGCCCGCGAGCTGCTGTCCGGCGGCGTCCGCGAGGGCGACACGGTCCGGGTGGACCTGGACCCCGCGGCCGACGGCGGGACCGGTGCCCTGGTCGTCGGCAAGGCACTGGAGCCGGTCGCGATCGCGAACTGATCCACCGGTTCGCCCGTGGGCCCCGACGGTGCACGTCATCGTCGGGGCCCATGGAGTCCTTCACCGCCGAGCAGCCTTCCGCCGGGCGGACCTGGCTGGACGAGTACCGCACCCGCATCGACACGATCCGGCTCCGGGCCGAGGAGGCCCGGGACCGGGTGGCGACGGTGACGGCGACCGCGCGCACCCGCGACGGCGCGGTCGTCGTCACCGTCGACGCGTCCGGGACGCTGACCGACCTGCAGCTCGGCGTACGGGCCGAGGAGCTGCCGCGGGCCCGGCTCGCCGAGACGGTCCTGCGGCTGAGCCGGGAGGCCGCCGCCGACGCCGCGGCGCAGGTGGCGGCCATCGTGGAGCCGCTGACGGCGGGCGGCGGGCGGTGACGGGCCCCGGCTTCTCGGTCGACACCGGCACGGTCTCGACCCATGCCGAGGTTCTCGACGACGCCGGTTCCACCGTCACCGGGATGCGCCCGTCGCTCGCCGAGCTCGACTCCGACGCCTACGGGGTCATCGGCGACTTCTTCTCCGCCCAGGCCACCTCGGCCATGCGGGCCGGGGTCGAGGCCGTGGACCGCCTCGCCTCGGAGCTGCACGAGCTGGCGACCGCGGCACGGGAGTCCGTCGCCGCCTACCTCCAGGTGGAGAGCCGGGTGGTCGACGGCCTGCTCGGCGTCGACGTCCCGACGGCCCCGTCACCGGTCGGGGCGGACCGGTGACGGCGCCGGTCGAGGTGGAGGGGCCCGGCCCGCTCGAGGGTGCGGGGGTGTTCTCCTCGTTCGAGGACGTCGGGAAGGCGGTCGGGGAGCAGGACACCGGCGGCGTCGTCACGGCCACGGCCGTCGCCGGGCTCGACACGCTGAGCGTGGTCGCCGACCCGCTGAAGGAGCTCGGGGCGGCCGGTGTCGGCTGGGCCATCGAGCACTTCGACTTCCTGCGCGAACCGCTGGACTGGCTCTGCGGTGACGCGAAGCAGATCGAGGCCCGGGCGAAGGACTGGCAGCAGATCTCCCGCGAACTGGCCGCCCTCGTCCCGGAGATCGAGACCGTCCTCGCCGCCCCCGGCGCCTGGACCGGCGCGGCCGGGGACGCGTTCCGCGGTGCCGCCGCGACACGCGTCGAGGCCGCGCGACGCCTGTCCGAGACCGCCCACGAGGTGGCCGACATCGTGCTGACCTCGGCCTCGAACGTCGGCACCGAACGCGCGGTCGTGCGCGACATCATCGCCGAGTTCGTCGTGCGGCTCATTCCGAAGCTGCTCGCGTGGGCCGCGGGCGCCGTGGTGACGGTGGGGGTCGCCGCGCCGGTCGGCATCGCGGTCCTCGTCCTCGACGCCGTCGACCTGGCGCGCACGATCGTCCGCCGGGTCGAGGAGGTCATCGGGCTGCTGGAGAAGTCCGCCGCGGTGGCACGCCGGCTGGAGGACACGATGCGGACCGGGCTGCTACCCGGGATCGCGGACCCGGCGGCGCGGAAGGCCGTCGACAAGGCCGTGACCCTCGGGCAGGACACGGTGCTGGAGTACGGCAAGAACGACGCGGCGCGCCGGGCCACGGCGGCCGAGTGGGACGAGGAGGCATCCGGCTGAGACCCCGACCGCGTCGAACGTGCACGTCCGTGTCGTGGCGTTACCACTCCACGAGCCCGGTCGGGACTACGCTCCCCGGCATGTCGGTCTGGTTCGTCATCGCCCTCGTCGCGATCGTCCTCGGCGTCGGTCTGCTGCTGTTCGACCGGTTCCGCGGGGGTGCGACGCGGGACCGCCGCCGCTGGGCCTCCATGCGGGAGTGGGAGTACCTCGAGTCCGATCCCGTCCTGCCCAGCCGCTGGCGCTACGGGACGATCCACCAGGGCGGCCCCGGCGTGGCCCGCAACCTGGTCTCGGGCGACGTTCCCACCCCGGACGGCCCGCGCAAGGCCTACGCGTTCGACCACGAGCAGGCCGGCCGGATCAGCTCGGTGCTCTGCGCCGTGCAGGTGCACGAGTCGCTGCCCGCCGCCGTCGAGCTGCGGCTGCCCTCGGCCCCGCTGCCCGACGACGCCGGCCTCGACCTGCTCGAGCCGGTCGGCGAGCGCTACGCCTTCGTCAGCGACGCCGACGCCGTCCGCCCGCTGCTGACCCCGCGGGTCGCCGACGCCAGCGACGCGGTCGGCGAGGACGTCGAGCTGCTCTGGGCCGAGGACGCCTGGGTGCTGGCCGCCGCGCCCGTCGGGATCTCCGCCGATCGGATGCAGGACCTGCTCGCCGACCTGGCCGAGGTCGCCACCGCTCTGGAGGAGGGGCTGCACGCCCGTCGTCCCACGATCGATTCCTGACCTGCGAAATCTACGCAGCGTTGACTGATCACAACGCGATGTGACCACCCGAACGCGTTAAGCCGAACGGGTACCGCTAGCCTGATCGTGTGGCTCTGGCTCTCATCACCGGCGGCGGTACGGGACTCGGCGCGGCTCTGGCCGACCGACTGGCCGCGCGCGGACACGACCTCCTGCTCGTCACCCGCGACCCCGAGCGGGTCGCCCCCACCGCCCGGGAGCTCGCCGCCCGGTACGGGGTGCGCGCCGACGTCCTCGTCGCGGACCTCGGCACCCGGCACGGCCTGTTCCGGCTCGAGGCCCACCTCGCCGGCCCGGAGGCCCCGGCCGTCGACGTCCTCGTGCACGACGCACTCGCCGACGCGGCCGCGGCGTCGGACCCCGCGCAGGCGAGTGTCGACCTCGGCACGACCGCGACGATGCGTCTCACCCACGCCGCGTTGCCCGGCATGCTGCGCCGCGGCGCCGGTGGGGTCGTCGCGATCAGCGGGGACGAGCAGTCGGCCGCGTGGGCGGTCTCGTTCGTCACCGCGCTCGCACCGACCCTGACCGGCGAGGTGCACGTCGTCGCCGTCCGGGGCGACGACCGGCCGGAGTGGACCGCCGACGCCGCCGACGCGGTGCTCGACGACCTCGACGCCGGCCTCGTCGTGAGCGCCCCGCAGACCGCACCGGCCCGTCCGGACCCGGCCCGGCGCGCCGTCGCCGCGGGGGTCCGGGTGGCCCGGCGCGCCGTCGAGCTGTTCGCCGACGCGACCTGGCAGCCCACCGGCACCGCAGCCGCTACTGCCCCGGACGCTGCCGCCCCGGACGCTGCCGACACGGCCGCCTCGACGACCCCTGCTGCGCAGGCCCGGCCGGCCACGCCCGAGGAGCTGCTCGGCGGTGCCGGGTACCGGGAGCCGGCCCGGCTGCCGGACCTGCCGTCCCGCCCGGGTGCGGGACGCGCCGTCGTCGCGGCCGGGGACTGCGGGCGGCACTGGGCGGCCGGTCCGGTGCGGACCGCCGCGCAGCGGGCCCGGGCGAGCGCCGCGGCCCGCGACCGCTCCCGTGGCCACCGGATCTCGGCCTACATGACGTCGACGGTCACCAGCTCCTGACCGTCCCGGGCGGCGCGGGATGATGTCGCGGTGACGACCACCGGGACCCCGCCGCTGCCGAAGGCCGAGCTGCACCTGCACATCGAGGGCACGCTCGAACCCGAGACCGTGTTCGAGCTGGCCAGGCGGCACGACGTCGCGCTGCCGTACGCCTCGGTGGAGGACCTGCGGGCCGCCTACGACTTCACCGACCTGCAGTCCTTCCTGGACGTCTACTACGCCAACATGGCCGTCCTCCGGACCCGTGACGACTTCGCCGAGCTCGCCTCGGCGTACCTGCGCACCTGCCCGGAGCAGGGCGTGCGGCACGTCGAGATGTTCTTCGACCCGCAGGCCCACACCACCCGCGGCGTGGCGATCGGTGACGTGATCGGCGGCCTGACCGACGCGGTCGAGGCCCACGCCGGCGAGGTGTCGGCCGGGCTGATCCTGTGCTTCCTGCGCGACCGCTCGGCGGCCGAGGCGGAGGAGACCCTGCGGGCCGCCGAGCCGTACCTGGACCGGATCGTCGGGGTCGGACTCGACTCGGCCGAGGTGGGCCACCCGCCGTCGAAGTTCACCGCCGTGTTCGACCGCGCCCGCGGGCTGGGGCTCAAGCCGGTCGCGCACGCCGGGGAGGAGGGTCCGGCCGGCTACGTCACCGAGGCCCTCGACGAGCTGGGCGTGCTGCGCGTCGACCACGGCATCCGCGCCATCGAGGACGACGCGCTGGTCGCCCGCCTGGTCCGCGACCGCACCCCGCTGACGGTGTGCCCGCTGTCCAACGTCCGGCTCGCCTGCGTCCCCGGGATCGGGCTGCACCCGCTGCCGGAGATGCTCGCGGCCGGGCTGAACGTGTCGGTGCACCCCGACGACCCGGCCTACTTCGGCGGCTACGCCGACGCGAACTACGCCGCCGTCCGCGAGGGCCTCGGCTTCACCGACGACCAGCTCCGCACGCTGGCTGCGAACTCGTTCAGCTCGTCGTTCCTCGACGACGCGGCGACGGAGCGGCTGCTCGCCGAGGTGCACGCCTGGCGCTGACGGACCAGTCACACCTCTCGTCGACAAGTCGTTAGCTAGCTACTATATAGTTAGCTAACGACTTGGAGGCGACCATGACCACCCCAATCCGCAAGATCGCGCTGGAGGAGCACTTCGGCGCCACCGAACCGGACATCGTCGAGCAGTCCGAGACCCACTTCACCCCGCAGGAGTGGCCCCGGCACCGGGCGATGTTGCTCGACATCCATGACGAGCGCCTCGCGCTGATGGACGAGTGCGCCATCGAGAAGTCGGTGCTGTCGCTGCTCTCCCCCGGCATCCAGTCCCTGCACGACGCACCCCGGGCCGTCGACTGGGCCCGCCGGCTCAACGACTACGCGGCCGCCCGGGTCGCCGAGCGGCCGGACCGGTTCGCCGCGTTCGCCGCCCTGCCGATGCAGGACCCCGACGCGGCGACCGCCGAGCTCCGTCGTGCGGTGCAGGACCTCGGACTGGTCGGTGCGCTCGTGAACGGCTTCTCCCAGGTCGGCGACGCCGAGACCGTCGTCTACCTCGACGACCCGCGCTACGCGGGGTTCTGGGCGACGCTGGAGGAGCTGGGCGTGCCGCTCTACCTGCACCCCCGCGACCCGCTGGAGTCGACGAGCCCGCAGTACGACGGCCACCCGTGGCTCTACGGCTCGGCGTGGGCGTTCACCGTCGAGACCGCCACGCACGCGCTGCGGCTGATGGGCAGCGGTCTGTTCGACCGCCACCCCGGCCTGCAGGTGATCCTCGGGCACCTCGGCGAGGTGCTCCCGTGGGTGATCTGGCGGGTCGAGCACCGCCTCGCCGTCGCACCGCGCGGCCTCGACGTCCGGCACGGCTTCGGCCACTACCTGCGGACCAACTTCCACGTCACGACGAGCGGCAACTTCCGCACCCCGGCGCTGCTCAACACGCTGCAGGAGATCGGCGCGGACCGGGTGCTGTTCTCCGCCGACCACCCCTTCGAGGACATGCGCGAGGCGGCCACCTGGTTCGACCGCCGCGAGCTCAACGACGCCGACCTGGCCCGGATCGCGCACGGCAATGCCGAGCGGCTGCTCGGGCTCTGAGAGCGTGTTTGGAAATGGTGGGTGTGTCGGGATGGTCGACACGGCTGGGGTGCTCCATCGTGGTCGGCATGCAGGAACGACCGCGCCGGTACCCCTCGGACACCAGTGATGCCCAGTGGGTGGTGATCGAGCCGTTGTTACCGCCGCTCGCGCGGCGGGGGCGGCCTGTTGCTCATGCTCGTCGGGACGTGCTGGACGCGATCTTGTATGTCGTGCGGACCGGGTGTGCCTGGCGGGCGTTGCCGGTGGACTTCCCGCCCTGGCAGACCGTCTACTGGTACTTCAACCAGTGGGAACAGCAGAAGGTCACCGAGAAGATCCTCCCGGTCGTGCGGGGGCAGTTACGTATCGCCGAGGGCCGTGATCCGGAGCCGAGTGCGGGGATCATCGATTCCCAGTCGGTCAAGGGCGCCGACACCGTCGGCCAGGACTCCCGCGGCTACGACGCCGGGAAGAAGACAGGCGGACGGAAACGGTTCATCGTGACCGACACCCTCGGTCTGCTGCTGACCACGATGGTGTGCTCGGCCTCGGTACAGGACCGCGACGGCGCCAAGCCGATCCTGCTCAACCTCTACCTGCGCACCAGGGTGCGGTTCGTCTACGCCGACGCCGGCTTCGCCGGGCGACTGCTCGACTGGGCCGCCACGATCCTGCAGACAACGATCGAGATCATCCGCAAGCCACCCGAGCAGCGCGGATTCACCGTCCTCCCACGAAGGTGGGTGGTCGAACGGACCCTGGCCTGGCTCACCGCACACCGACGCCTGGCCCGAGACTACGAACGCCACCCCACCACATCCGAAGCCATGATCCGCTGGGCCGCGATCAACACCATCACCCGCCGCATCGCCCGTGGATACCCCGCCACCCGCCAGCAGAAACACACGACACCCTCAACCCACTAGAATTTCCAAACACGCTCTCAGGCCGGGCGGACCGGGGTGCCGGGCGCCGTGCCGTCCGGCCCCGCGGCGTCCGCCGCGTCGATCGCTGCGGCCAGCTCCCGCAGCGCGACGACGACGGCGTCGCGCCGCCCGGGCGGCAGCATCTCCAGCGCCTGCCGCTGGCGGGCCATGGTCCGGTCCCGTGCCTGCGCCCACGCCCGGAGCCCGGCGTCGGTCACCCGCACCTCGACCCGGTGCCCGGACGGACCCACCCGTTCGCGCACCACGAGCCCGCCGTCCTCCAGCCGGGACAATGACCGGCTCAGCGTCGGCGAGCTGACGCCGACCTCGGCCGCGAGCCTGCCCACGGTCAGTCCCGGGGTCTCGGTCAGCGGGGTGATCACCGCGAATTCGGCATCGGACAGGGACGCACCGTCGGCCCGTAACGCCGACGCACGGGCCCGGTTACGGTGCATCCGCCCGCCGTAGACGGCCTCGCAGGCGTCGGAGAAGGAGCCGACCAGGTCCGGCGATGCGGGCTCGGGTGTGCGGTCGCCTCCGGTGGGCACCGGCCGATCCTACGGTCAGGCCGTCGCGGCGAGCCGGACCGGGCGCAACGGGTGCAGCGGGCGCCCGGCACCGGTCCGGCCCCGCTCGACGTCGAACGGCGACAGTCGGAACCGGCGGGTCCGCAGCTGGTACTCCGCGGTGTTGGCGGGCCACATCACGACGTTGACGCCCTCGTCGTTCTGGTAGTAGCTCGCGCAGCCGCCGGTCTCGTACACGGTGCGGGCCGACCGGCGCCGGATCCGCCGCGTCCAGCGCTCCTCGACGGCGGGCTTCACGTCGAGCGCGCGGATGCCCTCGGCCGCCATCCGGCACACGGCGTCGGCGACGTAGCGGGCTTGGGCCTCGGAGAACAGCAGTGTCGAGCTGGCCCCGCTGGTCGCGTTCGGACCCTGCATCAGGAACAGGTTCGGGAAACCGGGGTAGCTCATCCCCAGGTAGGCGCGCGGGTAGGAACCCCAGTGGTCGTGCAGCGAGCGGCCGTGCGCGTCGTGGATGCGGCGCGCGATCGGGGCGGTCGCGCCGACCTCGAACCCGGTGGTCAGCACGATCGCGTCGACCTCGGCGCGGCTGCCGTCGCCGGAGACGACGGTCCGCCCCTCGACCCGGGTGAGTCCTCCGGTGTGCAGCGTCGTGTTCGGCGCGCTCATCGCGGGCAGGTAGTCGTTCGAGACCAGCGGCCGCTTGCAGGCGTAGTCGAAGTCGGGGGTCAGCCGGGCACGCAGCTGCGGGTCGGGCGTTTGGGCGGCGAGGTGCCGGCGGCCGACCCGGGTGAGGGCCTCGCGCAGCAGCCGCGACCGGCGGGTGGCGGCGAGCAGCTCGGCGCCGACGTACATGACGTCGAACTGCATCCGGCACAGCAGCGGGTTCGCCGCCAGCGTGCGACGGGTGCGCTCGCCGACGGGCCGTTCGGGCTTGGGGAGGATCCAGGCCGGGGTGCGCTGCAGGAGGTGCAGCTCGGCGACGCGCGGCTGCAGCTCGGGGACGAGCTGGACCGCCGTCGCCCCCGTCCCGACGACCGCGACGCGCGAGTCGGTCAGGTCCGCGTCGTGGTCCCAGCGGGCCGAGTGGAACACCGGTCCGGGGAAGTCCGCGAGGCCCTCGACGTCGGGCAGCTTCGGGTCCGCGACCAGCCCCGCCGCGCTGACCAGCACGTCAGCGGTGAACTCGCCGGACGGGGTCGCGATCCGCCAGCGGGCGTCCGCGGGGTCCCAGCGCGCGGAGAGCACGTCGGCGTCGAAGCGGACGTGGTCGAGCAGACCGGTCGAGCGGGCCAGGCGCCGTGCGTAGTCCTGCACCTCGTGACCGGGCGCGTAGAGCTCGCTCCAGCCCGGGTTGGTCATGGCCCGCAGCTGGTACAGCGGCGACGGCGTGTCGACGCCGACCCCGGGATAGGTGTTGTCGCGCCACACGCCGCCGACGTCGTCGGCCCGCTCCAGCAGGATGAAGTCGTGCACACCCCGCCGTAGCAGGGCCAGGCCCACGGCGAGTCCGGTGAACCCGGCCCCCACGACCGCGACCCTCGAATGACGGGGTGACGGGCTCATCGACTGTTGACAAAGTATCCGGTACTAGCTCATACTGCTTTAGATGCGTATAGCGCGAGCTGCCGAGTACATGGGCATGTCGGTGGTGGGTGTTCGGAAGGCTGCCCGAGAGGGTCGGCTGCCGTGTCGAGTTTCAGCCTCTGGTCAGCGTTTGTTTGATCGTGCTGATCTTGATGTCCTCCTTGGGCGCGAACCGATTCAGCCGGAAGCGGCGGAGCGGGTTGAGGCGTTGTATTGCCGTGTTTCTGGTTCGACGGGTCAGGAGTCGTCGTTGGCGAACCAGGAATCGGTGTTGCGGGAGACGTCCAGGGGGACAGTATTCCGAGTGTATCGTGATCGCGCGTCCGGTTTGCGAGAAAATCGGAAGGGGTTGACTCGGCTACTTGATGACGCCGCTGCTGGGCGGTTCACGGTAGTTCGCGTAGTGTGGCGTGACCGACTGGCTCGGTTTGGTGTCGCCTATATTGAGCGGTATCTGGCGCAGGTCGGAGTTGCAGTTGAGACTGTTCATGCTCATGCGGACAAGTCGCTGCTTGAAGAGCTGATGGATGACTTCATGGCGTTACTTGCGTCCTTTTCTGGTCGGTTCTATCAGTTGCGGTCAAAGACGAATCAGAAACGACTGCTTGATGCCGCGCAGGCACGCCTGCAGGAGCAGGGGGCGCGCTCAGGCGGTGGAAGCACTTGCCTCGATGAGTTCGCTGAATACCTCGGAGGGTTTCTTCCAGTCGAAGATTTTACGTGGTCGGTCGTTGATGTCGGCGGCGATCATGGACAGGTAGGTGGGGTCGGAGGGGATCTCCACGCCTTTGGGGAGGTACTCGCGCACGATGCGGTTGAGGTTCTCGTTGCTGCCGCGCTGCCAGGGAGAGCGCGGGCGAGCGAAGTAGACCGGCATCGAGCCCTTGGACACCACGTGGTGGGCGGCCATCTCGGCCCCGCAGTCCCAGGTCAGCGAGCGGCGCATCACCTCGGGGAGCCCAGCGGTCGCAGCGACCACCGCCCGGGTCACAGTGTGGGAGTCACGCCCGTGCAGCGGGACCAGGACCAGGAACCGCGAAGTGCGCTCCACCAGCGTCGCTACCGCGGTCTTACCTGCTTTACCGATGACCAGGTCGCCCTCCCAGTGCCCGGGCACCGCCCGCCCCTCAGCCTCAGTAGGTCGTTCATCGATGTAGGTCGGTTCGACGATCCGGGGAGCAGATGGAGGCCTACCGCCGCCACGACGGGCGGTCCGGCGGGTCCGTAACGCGATCAACTCGCGAGCCAGGGTGGACACCGGGGTGGCATAGACCCACTGGTAGATCGCCTCGTGAGACACCCGGTAAGTCTCGTCGGTCGGATAGAGCCGGGGCAGACGGCCCGCGATCGAGGCCGGGGACCAGCCGATCTGCAACAACCCGGTCACTACTTCCCGCAGCCGCGGTGACCGGTCCACCGCGAACATCTTCGGCCGGGACCGCCCGACCCGCGCCGCTTCCTCAGCCGGCCCCGCCCGGTAGCCGGCCCGGCCGCCGTGACGGGCGACCTCACGAGAGATCACCGACCGATCCCGCCCCACCACCGCAGCGATGTCGCACAACCGCCGGCCAGCGGCCAACCCCCGGGAGATCTCCTCCCGATCAGCCAAAGTCAACAGTTTCCGCACGTCATGATCCTGTTCCTCGCCGAACAACAAGATCAAGTGCTACGACCGCCTGAGAGCGTGTTTGGAAATTCTAGTGGGTTGAGGGTGTCGTGTGTTTCTGCTGGCGGGTGGCGGGGTATCCACGGGCGATGCGGCGGGTGATGGTGTTGATCGCGGCCCAGCGGATCATGGCTTCGGATGTGGTGGGGTGGCGTTCGTAGTCTCGGGCCAGGCGTCGGTGTGCGGTGAGCCAGGCCAGGGTCCGTTCGACCACCCACCTTCGTGGGAGGACGGTGAATCCGCGCTGCTCGGGTGGCTTGCGGATGATCTCGATCGTTGTCTGCAGGATCGTGGCGGCCCAGTCGAGCAGTCGCCCGGCGAAGCCGGCGTCGGCGTAGACGAACCGCACCCTGGTGCGCAGGTAGAGGTTGAGCAGGATCGGCTTGGCGCCGTCGCGGTCCTGTACCGAGGCCGAGCACACCATCGTGGTCAGCAGCAGACCGAGGGTGTCGGTCACGATGAACCGTTTCCGTCCGCCTGTCTTCTTCCCGGCGTCGTAGCCGCGGGAGTCCTGGCCGACGGTGTCGGCGCCCTTGACCGACTGGGAATCGATGATCCCCGCACTCGGCTCCGGATCACGGCCCTCGGCGATACGTAACTGCCCCCGCACGACCGGGAGGATCTTCTCGGTGACCTTCTGCTGTTCCCACTGGTTGAAGTACCAGTAGACGGTCTGCCAGGGCGGGAAGTCCACCGGCAACGCCCGCCAGGCACACCCGGTCCGCACGACATACAAGATCGCGTCCAGCACGTCCCGACGAGCATGAGCAACAGGCCGCCCCCGCCGCGCGAGCGGCGGTAACAACGGCTCGATCACCACCCACTGGGCATCACTGGTGTCCGAGGGGTACCGGCGCGGTCGTTCCTGCATGCCGACCACGATGGAGCACCCCAGCCGTGTCGACCATCCCGACACACCCACCATTTCCAAACACGCTCTGAGCGCGCCGATACCTCCGACGTGACGGGTTGGCAGAAATCCAATGTATTGAGGCTTATTCAGGGCCCGTGAAATAACGATCTAGCCCGGCGTGTCGGGTTGGGCGACAGCCCGTCCATCGCGAAGATTGGTTTGTCGAATCAATCCGAGATGAATGGGCTGTCGCAGTATGTACTATACCACTGGCTTTCGGCGTGATGAGATTCAGGATCTTGCCGCTCTGGTGCATGAGCAGGATCAGCGGAACGCGACTGGCCTGCGACGGCCTTGGCCGCCGATTCTGGGATTGTTCTGGTCGGTGGTGATCACGTTGGCGTATCTGCGCGGGAATCGTGTGCAGTGGGAGTTGGCGGAAACCTACGGGGTGTCGCAGTCGACGGTCAGTCGAGCGATCGCGGGGGTGACACCGTTGCTGGCGCAGGCGCTGCGGAGTGTAGTTCCGACTGCGGAGGAGCTTCGTGCCGATCGGCAGTACATCATCGACGGAACCCTGCTGCCCTGCTGGTCATGGACCGCCGTACCAGGTCTGTGGTCGGGCAAGCATCGCACCACCGGCGTCGTCGTCCAGGTCGCAGCCACCCTGGAAGGGCAGCTGTCGTGGATCTCCGACCCGACCCCAGGCTCCCGACACGACCTACATTGCCTCGACCAATCCGGCGCCCTCGACCACCTCGCCACATACCCACCGATCGGCGATAAAGGCTACATCGGGCGCGGCATGCTCACCCCGTTCAAAAAACAACCCGGCCGGGAACTTCTCGACTGGCAGAAAACATTCTGCAAGAGCCTCAACCGCACACGCGCCACCATCGAGCGAGTCATCGCCCATATCAAGTCGTGGAAAGTTCTCCACACAGACTACCGCCGACCCTACGCCACATTTAAAACGACGATCTCGGCAGTCATCGGACTCATCTTCTACGCACTTACCTGACGGAGCCTGAATAAGCCTCATTGACGTCTTCAACGACATCTCGAGCTTCACGAGCAGTGTGTGAAGTGTCTGGTGCTGTCGTGTCGCGAGATGACTTGACGGAGCGGGTGCGTTGGCTGCTCGACATTGTGGAGGGCGCCGAACGCGATCTGCTCTCCGAGTTGTGGGTTCCGGAAACTTTTGACCGTATACATTCCGGTGTGGATGAGGGCGGCCGTCGATTGCCTGCGGCTGCAGCGGTAGTGGGGCAGCGTTGCGGATGGCGACCTCAGTTTCCGCAGGATATGTACGTTCCATCTCGTGTGATGCGGATCGTGACGGCACAGGTGATATCAACGTTGCGAACCTTGGCTTCTCGGGATGCCGCCATTGCAGCAGAGGTGTCTGGTGGTGCGTCAGACGGCACTGCGGGCCTCGGGGGTGCGTTCGCGAGGAATGTGCATAGGCAGATCGCTCGGTGGGTGCGCTTGCATCCCGGGGTCGATCCGGCAGGCTTGCGGATCACGACGCTCCAACCCGTTCCATCTGTCGCTCGCCGGGTCCGTCTCGGAGCCGTTGACGCCCAGCTGGCGACGCTTGTTACCAGTACGGCCACCGAGCTGACACTGCGGATCAAACTTCCTGTACGTCAACATCCAGATTCTCGGACCGATTGGCGTTGGGTTCAACTCGATATCCCGATTCCTCAACATTTACATCATCGGTCAATCACCGGATGGCATCTCCCCGAGGTGACCCTTGATCGGCGCGGGGCACTATTCCGTTTCGCTTTCGCTGAAACAGTGAGGCTTATTCAGGGCCCGTGAAATAACGATCTAGCCCGGCGTGTCGGGCTGGGCGACAGCCCGTCCATCGCGAAGATTGGTTTGTCGAATCAATCCAAGATGAACGGGCTGTCGCAGTATGTACTATACCACTGGCTTTCGGCGTGATGAGATTCAGGATCTTGCCGCTCTGGTGCATAAGCAGGATCAGCGGAACGCGACTGGCCTGCGACGGCCTTGGCCGCCGATTCTGGGATTGTTCTGGTCGGTGGTGATCACGTTGGCGTATCTGCGCGGGAATCGTGTGCAGTGGGAGTTGGCGGAAACCTACGGGGTGTCGCAGTCGACGGTCAGTCGAGCGATCGCGGGGGTGACACCGTTGCTGGCACAGGCACTGCGGAGTGTCGTTCCGACGGCGGAGGAGCTTCGTGCCGATCGGCAGTACATCATCGACGGAACCCTACTGCCCTGCTGGTCATGGACCGCCATACCAGGTCTGTGGTCGGGCAAGCATCGCACCACCGGCGTCGTCGTCCAGGTCGCAGCCACCCTGGACCTGACTTCGGTCACTTGTCTTAGTGCTTCGCCGCGGGCTGACGGAGCGCGTCGAGGAGGGCCTGTTTGTCGGCGGGGACGGCGGGCGGGAAGGTCTGCTGGGTGCCGTTGATGGCGATGGTGGCCGAGCGCAGTGGTCGGAGCTGGCGGACGACGTTGCGGATGGTGAGCCCGGTGCGGTTCTGGATCTCGCGGGCGACTGCGAGGGCGGTGAACACGATGGTCAGGTGCGCTTCGATGGACTGGCGTTGGTGGTGGAACATCGGGCGGGCGCGTAGGTCGGTTTTGCTCATCCGGAAGGACTGCTCGACGTGCCAGAGGTCGTGGTAGTCGCCGATGATCTCCCCGGCCGCTGCGCCGCCGGCCGGGATGTTGGTCACGTAGCCCTTCAACCCGACCAACCGGTATGCCCGAGCCAAGGAGGCCTCGTCCAGGGCGCGGGAGCCGTTGGTGACCTTGACGAACCGCGGTGTGCGCGCGGGCTTCTCGCCGGCGATGACCTCGCGGGCCCGGTTCTCCTGCAGGGTCAACGTGCGCCGGTCCCGGACGGCCCGCTTCGTGGAGTAGGCCCAGACCGCCCGCCAGGATCCCGGATGCTGGTTGGGGTTCCAGACGGGCTCGGCCTTGACCTTCGGGCTGTTCTCGCTGCGCCCGGTGCGGCGGTCGCGTGGTGTGAGGGTGTCGATGATCTGCCCGTCGACGAAGGCGTCGCCGTGCCAGTGGAAGTGCGACTCCAGGTCAACCGGGGCCTTGGTGAGTCGGGAGCCGACGATGAACCGCAGGCCGGCCTCGTCGAGGTCGCGCAGGTTCGCGGCCGAGAGCATCCCTGCGTCGGCGACCACGACCATCCCGCCCGGCTCGACCGGCAGCTGGTGTCGGGCCCGGAAGGCCTCGATGATCGGCAGGATCGTCGCGGTCTCGGTCTTGTTGCCCTCGAAACAGCCGATCTCGAGGGGGAACCCTGCGCGATCGACCAGCAGCCCGACGACGACCTGCGGGTCGACCCGGCGTTCCTTGGAGAACCCGACCTTGCGCAGGTCGTCCTCCTTCTCCGCCTCGAAGTAGAGGGTGGTGACGTCGTAGAGACACAACGACACATCCCCACTGCCACGGGCGTGGGTGAAGCAGGCCCTCGCGATCTCGTCGCGGTAGCTGCGCCCGGTGCAGCGCAGCAGGGTGCGGCGCATCGTCTTTTCGCTCGCCGCGGTGACGCCCAGACCGGCCAGCACCCGACCGGTGTCCAGGATGGACGTGGGCTCGACGATCCGGGCGATCACCAGGTCGCGGAACGTGTCATCAGCGACCTCTGCGAACCCGAGGCCCGCGTAGACCTCGGCGAGGATGTCGAACAGCACCCGCGACCCGGTCGTGATCACCTGCGGCGCACCCACCCGCCGGGTTGTGGTGCTCGGGGCGCGCCGCGGCATCTGGCCGAACAGCCCCTCCTGCGTGGCACCGCCGGCCGCGGTGGGCGCGATCAGCTCGGCCCGCCGGGGTGACGGCGCGACGCCCAGATCCAGGGCCTGCTGTGCAGCGTCGTCGATCAGCCCACGGGCCTGCTCGACCAGCAGGCCCAGCTCGGCCTCGGTGTGCGCTGACCCGACATGGGCCACGATCCGTCGATGGCCCTGCACGGACTCGGCGATCTGGACCGCGGTCGCCCCGGAGGCCGTCCGTACCCGCCTCACCCACAGGGCCCCGGCAAAGTCGCGATAGGCGGCGGTAGTCGCCCCACGCGGCCTTCTGATTGCCGCGCTGCACCTGCCCGGGACCAGCTATAGCGCCGAGCGGCGGCGCAGCTGCGCCGCTTGTCACGGCTCGCCACAAGATCATCTAACGACTTTGCCGGGGCCCTGGCCTCACCCACGCCACCTGACCGAGCGTAGAGCACCGAATTAGTGCCTCACACCGCTCCCGCGCAAACACATCACCGCAGCTCAGCGCAGTACAAGCTGCGAAACCAGGCTCGGGTGACCAAAGTCAGGCTGGAAGGGCAGCTGTCGTGGATCTCCGACCCGACCCCAGGCTCCCGACACGACCTACATTGCCTCGACCAATCCGGCGCCCTCGACCACCTCGCCACATACCCACCGATCGGCGATAAAGGCTACATCGGGCGCGGCATGCCCACCCCGTTCAAAAAACAACCCGGCCGGGAACTTCTCGACTGGCAGAAAACATTCAACAAGAGCCTCAACCGCACACGCGCCACCATCGAGCGAGTCATCGCCCATATCAAGTCGTGGAAAGTTCTCCACACAGACTACCGCCGACCCTACGCCACATTTAAAACGACGATCTCGGCAGTCATCGGACTCATCTTCTACGCACTTACCTGACGGAGCCTGAATAAGCCTCAGTGCCTCGGCCACCGACCGTGAGCCTTTTTCAACCTGACGTTTGTGCTGGTCAGGGGCGTGAAGGCCGGCCGGGGTGGGGCCAGGGCCCCGGCAAAGTCGTGATGGGTGGGTCCTGAGCTGCGGTGATGTGGGGGGTGGGGCAGGGCCCCGGCAAAGTCGTTAGATGATCTTGTGGCGAGCCGTGACAAGCGGCGCAGCTGCGCCGCCGCTCGGCGCTATAGCTGGTCCCGGGCAGGTGCAGCGCGGCAATCAGAAGGCCGCGTGGGGCGACTACCGCCGCCTATCGCGACTTTGCCGGGGCCCTGGGGGTGGGGCTCCTGGTAGACGGATGGGTGTCGAACCGTCGTCTGCCAGGAGCCCCGTGTGCTGTCCTACCCATCCGGGATGAACGTGTCCAGCCGTAGCGTCCGTGATCTTGCTGATCTTCTCCGGGGGCATCGGCGTCAGCGTGGAACACGCTGGCGCCGGCTCTCAGCCGGTCGGCAGGCCTTGCTGGTGCTCGCCTACCTGCGTAAGGGCGAGACCTACGCTGCCCTGGCCTGCGGGTTCGCGGTGAGCACCGCGACGGTGTACCGGTACCTGACCGAGGCGATCGGTCTGCTCGCCGCGCTCGCCCCGACCCTGGAACAGGCCATCACCGTCGCCGCTGGGAAGGCGTTCGTGATCCTGGACGGCACGCTGCTGCGTATCGACCGGGTCGGCATGACATCCGGCTACGACCGGGCGTTCTACTCCGGCAAACACAAGTGCCACGGCCTGAACGTGCAGGTCATCGCCGACCCCGTCGGCAGGCTGGTGTGGATCTCCCCACCGCTACCCGGAGCCCGGCACGACATGGGTGCCGCCCGCGCCCACGGGATCATCGACGCGGTCAACACCGCCGGGGTGCGGGCGATCGCTGACACCGCCTACCAAGGCGGCGGGCCCGCGATCACCGTCCCCCACCGACGCCGCCGCCGCGACCTCGACACCGGCCGGTACCGGCCCCTGTCAGCGAATCAGAAAGCGGTCAACGCCGCCCACGCCCGACGACGGGCACCCGGTGAACGGGTCAACGCCGAGCTGAAGAACTGGAAGATCCTCCGCAAGATCCGCTCCAGCCCCAACCAGGCCACCCAGCTCGTCGCCGCGGTCCAGACCCTCATGATCACAGCTACCTGACCAGCACAAACGTCAGGTTGAAAAAGGCTCCGTTGCGGACGCAGCGTCTGCAGTCGGGGTTGATTGGTCACCTAAGGATATGGTCGTTGCGGCGACTGCAGTTCGTGACACTCAGAGCAACGCCATGTACAGCGATTTTCGCGGGCGCCGTTTCGATGACCATGGACTCTCCGTCAAGTTAGCTCGACTTCAGCGACAAGGACAGTTCCTCCGCCGTAAAATCGCTCGTCTTGAACAGCTTATTCCTCAAGCCTCGATACCCACGCGACAGCGCCTTGAGGGAAGATGTCTGCGCTGCAGGCAGAAATGCTCTCCTGTGGGCAGAAACGGGCACGCATCAATCGAGATTTAGCTTATCTGGCCGCGCAGTATGTCACGGTAATCGCCCGAGCCTCCGGTGCATCGATCATTGCACTGGAAGATCTTGCCACTCTAGAGGCCCGAGGGTTGGGTAAAGATGTCAACAACACAGTAGCTCAATCAGCGCGTCGCGTCGCCGCAAACGCGATCGAACACATCGCGACCCGCGATGGTCTCACTGTCGTGGATGTCCCACCCCGAGGAACATCGGCAAATTGCCCAACATGTGATAACCTCGTTAGTCGACCAGGGGGATACCACAGCGCAGGCATGCGCCACGTGCATGTTTACGGTCAATCGAGATGACGTCGGCGCGGTGAACACTGCGAAACGCGCATTAGCTGCCGAGCGGGTTACGCGGCGCCGAGGATCTCAGCGTCAACGGGTAACCCGGCAACAACACAGGCCAGTCATCCGGTGCCGGGAGGCTTATTCAGGCTCCGTCAGGTAAGTGCGTAGAAGATGAGTCCGATGACTGCCGAGATCGTCGTTTTAAATGTGGCGTAGGGTCGGCGGTAGTCTGTGTGGAGAACTTTCCACGACTTGATATGGGCGATGACTCGCTCGATGGTGGCGCGTGTGCGGTTGAGGCTCTTGTTGAATGTTTTCTGCCAGTCGAGAAGTTCCCGGCCGGGTTGTTTTTTGAACGGGGTGAGCATGCCGCGCCCGATGTAGCCTTTATCGCCGATCGGTGGGTATGTGGCGAGGTGGTCGAGGGCGCCGGATTGGTCGAGGCAATGTAGGTCGTGTCGGGAGCCTGGGGTCGGGTCGGAGATCCACGACAGCTGCCCTTCCAGGGTGGCTGCGACCTGGACGACGACGCCGGTGGTGCGATGCTTGCCCGACCACAGACCTGGTACGGCGGTCCATGACCAGCAGGGCAGCAGGGTTCCGTCGATGATGTACTGCCGATCGGCACGAAGCTCCTCCGCAGTCGGAACTACACTCCGCAGCGCCTGCGCCAGCAACGGTGTCACCCCCGCGATCGCTCGACTGACCGTCGACTGCGACACCCCGTAGGTTTCCGCCAACTCCCACTGCACACGATTCCCGCGCAGATACGCCAACGTGATCACCACCGACCAGAACAATCCCAGAATCGGCGGCCAAGGCCGTCGCAGGCCAGTCGCGTTCCGCTGATCCTGCTCATGCACCAGAGCGGCAAGATCCTGAATCTCATCACGCCGAAAGCCAGTGGTATAGTACATACTGCGACAGCCCATTCATCTCGGATTGATTCGACAAACCAATCTTCGCGATGGACGGGCTGTCGCCCAACCCGACACGCCGGGCTAGATCGTTATTTCACGGGCCCTGAATAAGCCTCCGGGATAAAACAACTCCCACTCCCAAGCGACGGCGACACCGCAGAGTTCGCCGCACTACACCAGCCACAACGCCGACGATCACCCGCGCTGAAGCGTCGCCGCGGGGCACGGACCAGAAGAAGCAAGTCACCCTGACCTGCCGAAACACCCGTGTGACTACCGATCACTCACACCGACAGACATCCACTCGGGTGTCCATAAGTGTCAGAGATCCGTAGACGCCGTGCGGCCCGTCGGAGGAGCCGGGGGGAGCGGCGGGATCGACCGGCCGCTGGATCGGCAGCGCCTCGGACGTCATGGCCTCGACGGTAAAGGCTTCGTGGTGCACCGGCACGCGAGAGCGGCCGGTCTCACGCAGGTCGCCGGACACCCGTGTCGTGCGGGTCACACCGGGCCCGTCGGCCACCGTCGCGCCTGCGCCGGTCGGGTGCGGACGCACTAGGCTCTCCGCGTGCCCTCCGTCATGATCACGGGCGCGTCGTCGGGGATCGGTGCCGCGTTCGCCGATCGGCTCGCCGCCGACGGCCGCGACCTCGTGCTCGTGGCGCGCGACGCCGACCGCCTCCAGGCCGCCGCGCAGCGCTACCGCGACCTCGGCGTGGTCGTCGAGGTGCTGCCGGCCGACCTGTCGGAACCGGACCAGCGGGCCCGCGTCGTGCGCCGCCTCGCCGATCCCGACCTCGCCCCGGTCGACCTGCTCGTCAACAACGCCGGGCTCGCGCTGGGCTCGTCGTTCCTGGACAACGACGCCGCCGACCTGGCCCGGCAGCTGCAGGTCAACGTGGCCGCCGTGCTGGAGCTGACCCGGGCCGTGCTGCCCGGAATGGTCGACCGCGGCACCGGCGCGGTGCTGAACGTCGCCAGCGTCGCGGGCTTCCTGGCCGGGCGCGGCTCCACCTACGCGGGCCGACAAGGCGTGGGTCATCTCCTTCACCGAGGGCGTCGCCGCGTCGCTGCAGGGCACCGGGGTGCGCGCGATGGTGCTGTGCCCCGGCTACGTGCGCACCGAGTTCCACGAGCGCGCGGGCATCGACGTCGGCGCCCGCCGCGGCCCGCTGTGGCTAGAGGCCTCCCAGGTCGTCGACGAGGCGCTCGCCGACCTCGGCCGGGGCCGGGTCGTCTCGGTGCCCTCCCGGCAGTACAAGGCGATCGTGGGGCGACCGGGGTGCTGCCCCGGGGCCTGCTGCGACGCATCACGGCGACGTTCGACAGGGATCGCACATGAGCTCCGCACACACCGATCGTTCCCGGCTGGCCGCGCTGGTCCGGGAGATCGCCGTCGTCCACGAGCGGGTCACGCTCTCCTCCGGCGCGGAGGCCGACTACTACATCGACCTGCGCCGCGTCACGCTGCACCACGAGGCGGCCCCGCTGATCGGGCGGCTGCTGCGCGAGCTCACCGCGGACTGGACCTACCGGTCGGTGGGTGGGCTGACACTCGGCGCGGACCCGGTCGCGACGGCGGTGCTGCACGCGGCGGCGGCCGAGCCGGACACCGACCCGGTCGACGCGTTCGTCGTCCGCAAGGAGACCAAGAAGCACGGGATGCAGCGGCTCATCGAGGGCCCGGACATCGCCGGTCTCCCGGTGCTGGTCGTCGAGGACACCTCCACCACCGGCGGCTCGGTCCTGACCGCGGTCCGGTCGGTGCTGGCGGCCGGCGCCGACGTCGTCGGCGTGTGCACGGTCGTCGACCGCGACACCGGCGCCCGGGAGGCGGTCGAGGCGGAGGGCGTGCCGTACCGCGCGCTGCTGGGGCTGGCGGACCTGCAGCTGGGATGAGCGAGCCAGGGCCCAGCGAGTGGTCGGTCCCCGGCCAGGTCGGTGTAGGCCCGTGGGCCGGGCCGTGGCCCGACGGCGACCACTGGGACCCGGAGCTGCTGGAGCAGGGGGACCGGCGCAACGTCGTCGACCGCTACCGCTACTGGCGTCGTGAGGCGGTCGCGGCGGACCTGGCGCGCCGGGCGCACCCGTTCCACGTGGCGATCGAGAACCTCGGCCACGACCACAACATCGGCACGGTGGTGCGCACGGCGAACGCCTTCGGCGTCGCCGGCGTGCACATCGTCGGACGACGGCGGTGGAACCGTCGCGGCGCGATGGTCACCGACCGCTACCTGCGGCTGCACTACCACGCCGCCGCCGGCGGGCTCGTCGCGTTCGCCAGGGAGCACGGTCTGGCCGTGGTCGCGGTGGACAACGTCGCGGGGGCGGCCCGGCTGGAGCGGCCGTCGCTGCCGCGGGACTGCGTGCTGGTGTTCGGCGCCGAGGGCCCGGGACTCTCCCCGGAGCTGTGCGACGCCGCGGACCTGGTCGTGTCGATCGCCCAGTTCGGCTCGACGCGCTCGGTCAACGCCGGCGTGGCGTCCGGCATCGTGATGCACAGCTGGATCCGCGAGCACGCGGACCTGTCCGACGCCTGGTGATCAGCACGTTTCCGCCCCGCCGGGGGCGGAAACGTGCCGGTCGACGCTCAGCCGCCCGCGCGGGGTGGCATCGCGGGGCGGCCGGTGGTGTGGCGGTACGGCGGCTCGGTGCCGTCCTGGGGACGGGGCCCGGCGCCGGGCCGGGGCGCGGGCCCGCCGTGCTGCGGGGCGCGACCGCTCTGCGAGGCGTGACCACTCTGCGGGGCGTGACCACTCTGCGGTGCGCGACCGGGCCGCGGTGCGTACGGGGCCTGACCGTCCCGGGGCTGCCCGTGCTGCGGTGCCGGGCCGTTCCCGACGGCGGGCATCTGCATGGTGACCGCGGCCGGGTCGTCGTCGGCGCTGTGGCCGGTGACGGTGGCGGCGGCAGCACCGGCCGCGGCGCCCGCGACGCCGTCGACCGGGCCGGCGGGACCCCCGCGCTTCGACGCGGCCCGCGCCCGCAGCACCTCGAACACGATCGGCAGCACCGAGACCAGCACGATCGCGACCAGGATCAGGTCGATGTGCTCACGGACGAAGGTGAACTGGCCGAGGAAGTAGCCCAGCACCGTCACGCCCGCCGCCCAGGCGACGCCGCCGATCAGCGAGTACGTCAGGTACCGCTTCGGGTCCATCCGCGCGACGCCCGCGCTGACGGTGATGAAGGTCCGCACGATCGGCACGAACCGACCCAGGACGATGGCCCGGTTGCCGTACTTCTCGAAGAACTCGTGGGTCTTCTCGACGTGCTTGGGGTTGAACAGCTTCGACTTGGGCTTGTCGAAGATCGCCGGGCCGGCGCGGTAGCCGATCCCGTAGCCGACGGCGTTGCCGGCGAAAGCCGAGACCACCAGCACCAGGCTGACCAGCCACAGCGGGACGTCGATCGCGCCCTGCGCCACGAACAGGCCCGCGGTGAACAGCAGCGAGTCGCCCGGGAGGAAGAACCCGAGCAGGAGCCCGCACTCCGCGAAGATGATCGCGGCGACGCCCACCAGGGCCCACGGGCCCAGGGACTCGATGATCACCGCCGGGTCGAGCCAGTCGGGACCGAGGGCGAGCGTCTGCGTCGCGGCGAGAACCGTCACGTCGAGAAACGGTACTGGCCGGGTGACGGGGGCCGACGTCGCCGTCGCTGTGGAGGTGCTGTGAGCGGTTCAGCCGAGGGCGGGCAGCGCACCCGGCAGGAGCACCGAGACCAGCGCGAGACCCCCGCCGAGCAGGGCACCGAGGAGCAGCGCGATCACAGCGGCCCAGACGATCTGGCCGGTCGCCGAACGGGCGGGCGCCGGCGCCGGGGTCTGCTGCGGCCGGCGCTGCGGGGGCGGCGCGGGACGCGGGACCGGCGGCGGGATCCGGCCGGGAACGCGCGGTGGCACGGGGGCCGGTCCCGCCGCGGGACGCCGCGGCATCGGGCGCCCGCGGGCCTGGGCCTGGAGCGCCTCGCCGATCCGGCGGGCGGCGTCGTCGCGGCCGGGCTGCGGCGGCTGGGGGCCGGTCATCGCAGCTCTCCCGGACGCCGGACGGCCTCGGTCCCGGCGCGCTCGGCCATGATCCGGGCGACGGCGTCGAGCGCGCGGCTGGCGGTGGACTTCACCGTGCCGCGGCTCATCCCGGCGGCCTCGGAGATCTCGGACTCGGTCAGCCCGCCGTAGTAGCGCAGGACGAGGACCTCGCGCTGGCGCGGCGGGAGCTGGGCCAGCGCGTCGACGACCGACTGGTGCTCGGCCGACAGCATGGCCAGCGACTCCGCCGAGCGGGCGTTCGCCGCGTGCGGGGGCACGTACTCGCGCGCCGTGCGACGGCGCCGCAGCACCGAGCGCGACCCGTTCACCACGGCCGCGCGCAGGTAGGCGACGGCAGCGGTCTCGTCCCGCAGCCCGGACCAGTGCCGGTGCAGGCCGGTGAACGCCTCCTGCACCACGTCCTCCGCGGTGGCCGGGATGTCCACCAGCAGCATCGCGAGGCGCATGAGCCGCAGCCGGTGGTCGCGGTAGAGGTCGGCCAGGGTCAGCGGCGTGTCCGGCCCCTGCCGGGCTCCGGATCCACCCGGCCCGTCGACCGGGTCGGGCGCCGTGCCCGGGGCGAACTGATGCGGCCCGGTGCCCTCGGGCGCCGGTCGGCTGTCGATGGCGCGCAACCGGCCCAGCGTCCGGTCGACGGCGTTCTCGGCGCGCTCCTCCTCCACGACCACCACCCTAGCGACCACCACCGACAGCCTTCGCAGCATTACCCGGTGCAGCAGTCTCACGCAGCAGTGTCACCCGTTGCGGCGGTCGGCGACGTCGTCCGCGGTGAGACCAGGCCCATCACCGACGATGGCTCCCCCTTCGCCGTGGGTACGTGATACTCACCCGGAGACAAGGAGCGCTGCGCGGAGCAGCGACCGCCGACGACGAGGAGGCAGGCCCCGTGCCCATCGCCACGCCCGAGATCTACAACCAGATGCTGGACAACGCCAAGAGCGGCGAGTTCGCCTACCCGGCGATCAACGTGACCAGCACCGAGACCCTCAACGCGGCGCTGCGCGGGTTCGCGGAGGCGGGCTCCGACGGCATCGTGCAGGTCTCGACCGGTGGTGCGGAGTTCCTGTCCGGCACCCGGGTGAAGGACATGGTCACCGGTTCGGTCGGGCTCGCCGAGTTCGCGCACGTCGTCGCGGACAAGTACCCGGTCAACATCGCGCTGCACACCGACCACTGCCCCAAGGACAAGCTGGACTCGTTCGTGCGTCCGCTGATCGCGATCAGCCAGGAGCGCGTGGACAAGGGGCAGAACCCGCTGTTCCAGTCGCACATGTGGGACGGCTCCGCGGTCGAGCTCGAGGAGAACCTGAAGATCGCGGCCGAGCTCCTGGAGCAGGCGGCCAAGGCGAAGATCATCCTCGAGGTCGAGATCGGCGTCGTCGGCGGTGAGGAGGACGGCGTCGCGAACGACATCAACGACAAGCTCTACACCGCCCCCGGCGACTACGAGCGCACCGTCGACGTCCTCGGTGCCGGCGACAAGGGCCGCTACCTGCTGGCCGCGACCTTCGGCAACGTGCACGGCGTCTACAAGCCGGGCAACGTGAAGCTCCGCCCGGAGATCCTCAAGCAGGGCCAGGAGGTGGCCGTGCAGAAGCTGGGCCTCGACGCCGGCGCCAAGCCGTTCGACCTGGTCTTCCACGGAGGCTCCGGCTCGCTGCTCGAGGAGATCCACGAGGCGCTGACCTACGGCGTCGTGAAGATGAACGTCGACACCGACACCCAGTACGCCTTCACTCGGCCGATCGTGTCGCACATGTTCGAGAACTACGACGGCGTGCTCAAGATCGACGGCGAGGTCGGCAACAAGAAGGTCTACGACCCGCGGTCGTACCTGAAGAAGGCCGAGGTCGGGATGAGCGAGCGCGTCATCGAGGCCTGCGAGTCGCTGAAGTCGGCGGGCAAGGCTCTCTGAGCCCTGGTCCGGATCCTCATCGCGTGCCCACCGGTTGGCGACGACCGGTGGGCACGCGCCAGGATGGCGCCATGAGTCTGCACGGCAACCTGCTCGAGCCCGACGACACGCGTCTCCCGGTCGACCCCGCGGCGGCGGACCTGGCGGCGGGCAAGGACCCGTCGGAGGTGGCGGCGGGGTCGCCGTCGTCGTCGATCGCCTGGGCGGTGCTCGCCGAGCGCGCCCTCGACGCCGGCGAGACCGTGGCCGCGTACGCCTACGCCCGCACCGGTTACCACCGTGGCCTGGACCAGCTGCGCCGCAACGGCTGGAAGGGCTTCGGCCCGGTCCCGTGGTCGCACGAGCCGAACCAGGGCTTCCTGCGGTCCTGCGGGGCGCTGCTGCGCGCCGCCACGGCGATCGGGGAGGCCCCCGAGGTCGAGCGGCTGCGCACGCTGATCTCCGACTCGGACCCGGAGGCGCTCGCCGCCCTCGGCGTGTCCTGACGCCCGTGGCCGCGTGGGATCGGGTCCGCTCACGTGGCCGGGCCGGCGCCCGGCGCGTCCGCGCGTCGTGGCTGCCGATCCTGCAGTGCTCCATGGCCGCCGGGCTCGCCCTCTGGGTGGCCGGTGACCTGGTCGGTCACACGCGGCCGTTCTTCGCGCCGATCGCGGCCGTGCTCAGCCTGGGCATGTCGCTCAACTCGCGGCTGCGCCGCGCCGCCGAGCTCGTCGTCGGGGTGAGCATCGGGGTGCTGGTCGGTGACCTGCTGATCGCGCGGATCGGCAGCGGCCTCTGGCAGCTGGTGCTCGTCGTCGCGCTCGCGCTGGTCGTCGCGGTCTTCACCGACGGCGGCACATTGTTCGTCAACCAGGCCGCGGTCTCCGCGGTGCTGGTGACGACGCTACTCCCGCCCACCGAGACCGGCGGGATCGACCGCTGCATCGACGCACTGATCGGTGGGCTCGCCGGGATCCTGGTGGCCGCGGTCATCCCCGCGCACCCGGTCCGGATCGTGCGCCGGGTCGCCCGCCGGGTGCTCGACGACCTCGTCACCGTGCTCACCGAGACCGCGACGGCGCTGCGCGAGGGCGACCGGGAGAACGCGTCGCGGGCGCTGGCCCGGGCCCGCGACACCCAGGCCGTCATCGACGAGCTGCGCACCGCCGTCAGCTCCGCGGGCGAGGTCGTGACGGTCTCGCCGATGCACCGGCCGCGCCGGGCCATGCTGCGCCGCTACCGGACCCTCGCCGAACGGGCCGACTACGCCCACCGCAACGCCCGGGTGCTCGCCCGGCGCGCGATGACCGCGATCGAGGACGGCGAACCGGTCCCGCCCGGTCTGCCGGACGCCATCACCGAGCTGGCCGCCGCCGTCGAGGCGCTGATCGGGGAGCTCGGGCAGGACGGCGACCGGGAGAAGGCCCGCGGCCCGATCCTGGAGGCCGTGCAGCACGCGCCGGTCCTCGCCGACCCGGGTGCGGTCGTCGTGCGGCCGGCGGAGGGTCAGACGGCGCCCGCGGGGTCGGCGGCGGTGCTCGTCGCGCAGGTCCGTTCGATCGCGATCGATCTGCTGCAGGCGACCGGGCTGACCCGCAGCGAGGCGTTGCGGGCCCTGCGGGCCCAGTTCGCCGATCCTGACGTGGACTGAACGGGCTGCGGGCTTCCGTCACCGGTCGGTCACGGAGCAGAATCGGGCGTCGTTCGGCGCCGGGACGTCGGGTCCCCCTGCACGGAGTTGTGGACGTCGCTCATCGATCGGGGTTCACGGTGCAGCTGTTCATCCGCTACGTCCTCGCGCCACTCGTCCGGCTCGTGTGGCGGCCCCGCGTGCGCGGGGCGGACCGCATCCCGGCCACCGGGCCGGTGATCCTCGCGGCGAACCACCGCGCGGCCGTCGACACGGCGTTCATCCCGCTCGTCGCCCCGCGCAAGGTCGCCTTCCTCGGCAAGGCCGAGTACTTCACCGGTCGTGGCCTGCGCGGACGCCTGATGGCGGCGTTCCTGGGAGCGCTCGGCTACATCCCGGTCGACCGGGCCAACGCCCGTGCCGGCCTCGCCGCACTCGCGGCCGGACGCGAGGTCCTGGAGCGCGGCGGTGCGTTCGGCATCTACCCGGAGGGCACCCGCTCCCTTGACGGCAAGCTGCACCGCGGGCACACCGGCGTCGCGTCGCTCGCCCTGTCTACGGGAGCCGTCGTCGTGCCCGTCGGCCTGATCGGGACCGAGCGCGTGCAGCCGATCGGACGGCTGTTCCCGCGCCTGGCCCGCGTCGAGATCCGCTTCGGGCGGCCGTTGGAGTTCAGCCGCTACGACGGGCTGGAGGGCGCGCCGGCGATCCGGCGCGCGGTCACCGACGAGATCATGGACGCCATCGCGGACCTCTCGGAGCAGACCTATGTGGACAGCTACCACCGGCGTCCGGACGACTCGGCGGCCGCGGCCTGACCGGAACGGGCCCGGGGACGACGGCGGCGGGCTAGCCTGCTGCGGTCCTGTTCCTGTCCGGGGGAGCGTCGCTGGTGGTCCGACTCGTTCTCGTCCTGCTGGTGGTGTGCGGGGTGGTCGTGGGGTGTGGGAGTGCGGAGCCGGAGGGGCCGTTCCCGAAGAGGCCGGCGGAGATCGATGTGGCGAACGTCGACCCCTGTGTGGCGATGACCCCCGAGCTTCGACAACGCTTCGGTGTCGAGGGCGATGAGCCCTCGGTTGTTGCCCTCGCGGACGGTCCGAGTCGTGTGTGCGGGTGGGGCAACAACGACTCCGTCGACAACTACTCTGTGCAGACTATCCAGACGCCCGCCACTAAAGTCGCGACGGCGCGACGAGCAATCGTCAAGACCTGTGGATGAAGATCTTTTAGGCGGCTTCGGTGTGGGTGTGGGCATCGGGTCGTTCGACGAGGCGGCCGGCGTCGAATCGGGCTCCGGCTCGGACGAGGGCGACCAGGTGCGGTCCGTTCACGGCGCGCCATCGGTTCTGGGCGGCCTCGATGAGCTTGAACGCCATCGCCAGTCCGGCCGCGCGTGACCCGGGCCCGCGGGTGACCCGGGTGCGGTGGCGGACCGTCGCGAACGTGGACTCGATCGGGTTCGTGGTGCGTAGGTGTTGCCAGTGTTCGGCGGGGAAGTCGTAGAAGGCGAGCAGTTCGTCGAGGTCGTCACCGATCTTCGTGACGGCCTTGCCGAACTTCGCCCGGTAGGCGGCCTCGAAGCGGGCCACGGCGTCGAGGGCTCTGCGGTCGAGGGCTCTGCGCTTGTCCTCGGCGTTCCAGATCTCGGTCAGCGCCTTCTTCGCCCCCGGATGCGCTGACTTCGGCAGCGCGGCAAGGACATTGGCGGTCTTGTGGACCCAGCAGCGCTGCTCGCGGGTCTGCGGGAACACCTCGCGCAGCGCGCCCCAGAACCCGAGCGCGCCGTCAGCGACCGCGAGCACGGGTGCTCGCATGCCGCGCCGCGCGCAGTCGCGCAGCAGATCGGCCCAGGACTCGCTCGACTCGCGGTAGCCATCGGTCAGGGCGACGAGTTCCTTGCCGCCGTCCGCGCGGACTCCGATGAGCACGAGTAGGCACAGCTTGTGTTCCTCGAGGCGGATGTTGACGTGGATCCCGTCGGCCCACAGGTAGACGTAGTCCACACCGGACAGGTCTCGGCGGGAGAAGGTCTGCTGTTCGGTCTTCCAGGTCTCGGTCAGTCTGGTGACCATCGACGCCGACAGGCCCGCGGTGGAGCCGAGGAACTGCCCGAGCGCGGGCACGAAGTCCCCGGTCGAGAGTCCGTGCAGATACAGCAGCGGTAACACCTCGGTGATCTTCGGAGTGCGGCGGCACCATCGCGGCAGGATCGCCGAGGAGAACCTGCAGCGGTGCCCGGTCTCGGGATCGATGCGGCGGTCGTCGACCCGCGGGGCGACAACCTCGACCGCGCCGGCCGAGGTGAGGACCTCGCGGGGCTGGTGGGTGCCGTTGCGGACCACGAGCCGCCGGCCGTGCTCGTCGCGCTCCTCAGCGTGGCGGGCGATGTAGTCATCGACCTCGGCCTGCAACGCCTCGGCCAGCATCCGGCGGGCGCCTTCGCGGACCAGGTCGTCGATCAGCGAGCCGCCGCCCCGGCGGGGTTCATCGGTGTCAGCAGCTCCAGGAACTACGGTGAGCACGGGTCGTACCCTTCCGGCCGGCGTTGACCCGCCGGCCTTGCTTCAGAGCCTCAAGATCACCGGGAGGGTACGGCCCCTCCAGGTCATCCACAGGTCTCAAGCATTGCTCCGGCGCGAGGTGCCACGGTCACAGTCATCGACGGATACGGAGCCGTCCGGATGGTCGAGAGTGAGGACACGGCGCCGCTATGCACCTTGTATCTCGACGCGGCCGACAACGCCAGCGTTCGGGTCCAGATTCAGGATTTCGGGTATGACGAGCTGACACGTGGATCGTCGGATGACGTATGCCGGCGAGCCGAGATGCTCGCGCAGAGCTACCTGGAGGCCGCTCGTTCTCGATGACGGCGTTCGCGCCTGCGAACCTACTTGACCAATTCGGCGTCGTGGCCTGCCAGCCGACATAGCCTCGACAGCATGCGGACCTCCGCCCATGAGCCTCGGAACTCAGCCAGCGATTCACTGATGCTCCAGGTCGATGTAGAGAACGTCATGGCTGTGTACCAGCGGCTGGACGAGCAGGTTCGAGCGCTGAGGACGAAGCGACACGATGTGTTGAACCTGAAGAATGTTCCTCCCTGCGCGGAGGACCCCGTCTCCCTCGACGCGGTGACTGTCTTCCAACCGAAGATCGACTCTATTACGAAGATCCACGCGGAGTACGTCACCGAGATTGCGGAGGCCCGTGACCGGTTGAAGAGGGCTGCCCAGGAGTACGGCCTGATCGAGGACGAGAACACGGCGACCCTGAAATCCACCGCTCCCCCGTACAACGGCCCGCTGCTCGAGCGTTAGGGACCCGACCGTGCCTCTCCCCCGCTGCTACAACTACGAAGCCTTCGACATCGCCACGAAGTCGGCATGGATCCTCGGCAAACCGGGCGCCGAGGCGACCCGGCAGACAGCGGACAGCCTGCGTTCCCTCGTCGACGACATGGCGGCGACCAAGCAGACCCTCGACCGCGGCATGGCCGACCTCGGCATCTCGTGGCAGGGCCCCGCCGCCCAGGCGGCCCAGGAATCCCTGGACCGCACCGCGACCGGCGTCGACGGCACCGCGACCGTCGCCCAGAACGGCGCCGACCGCATGCTCGACCACGGCAGCGCGTTCGAGCGCATGCGCGGTCAGGTCCGGTTCATGGACCCGGCCGAGTTCTCGTGGATCCAGCGCGCGGGCGACAACATCAGCGAGGCCTGGCAGTCCCTCCAGGGCCGGGGCACCGACCACGTCACCATCGCCGAGCACAACCAGATCAACGACGAGATCGCGAACCGCGCGCTCCAGCAGTACGAGTCCGAGACCTCGGCCATCGACGACCGCTTCACCACCGAGGCCGCCGTCGCGCCCCCGGCCGGGTCGACCCCGGGTGCGACGTCCGGGGGCGGCGGAGCGTCGGGGCCGCACCCCGGCGTCTCCGTCGGCGCGAACGTCCCCGTCGCTGCGGGCAGCGGCTCCGCCGCCGTGCCGGGACCGGCCGGGATCGGGCTTCCCCCGGGCGGTTCGGCGCCCCCCGGCCCGCCGGTCGGCGGGGCAGGCGGAGCCCTCGGGGGCGGGCCGGGTGGCAGTCTCGGACCGGCTGCCGGACCCGCGGCCGGACCCGGTGGCGGGCCCTCGCCCGTCGTCCCGCTGCCGAACGGACCGGCGCCGGGCACCGGTGGAGGGGGTGTCCCGGCCCCGGGTTTCCGCACCCCGCCCGCATCGGACCGCACGCGGATCCCGACCCGGGCCCCGATGCTGGACGCCGCCCGTACCCGCGAGGACCTGGCACGCCGGTTCGGCGACCAGGCCCGGCGGCAGCAGCTCGTCCGGCCCGTCACGGAGCCCCGACCCGGCGGGACCGGCTCCTACGGCGGCGGCACCGGATCGGGCCGCGGCGGCTACGGCTCCCCGTTCGGCGATTCCCGCGGCGCCGCGCGGCTGCCGGGGGCGTCGGCCGAGCCGCAATCTCCGGGGAGCCGTGTGGGGCCCGGGACGGCGTGGGGCACCGAGCCCCGTACCACCGGCCCGCGGAGCGGCGGTGCGACCGAACAGTGGACCGGCACCCGGGCGGCGGAGGCACGGGGTGGCGCCGCCGGCTACGGCCCGATGACCGGTGGCGTCCCGGGAGGTCGTGCGGACGGGCAGGACCACCGCAACCGCTACGTCGTCCCCACCGACGAGGTGTTCGACGTCGGTGTCACCGCGACCGACGCCGTCCTCGCCCCCGAGGACCCCGGCCGCTGATCAGCCCGGCAGCACCGGTCGCCACGGCTCGGTGTGCTTGTACCAGGCCCAGCGCTTGATCTCCCGCGGGTGCGGGACGCCGTCCCGGACGGGCGTCGCACCCGTCGTCCCGATCTGGATCGCCCGCCCGGTCGCTCCGGTCACCCCACGCCCCGCACGCACCTGGACTCCCTCCGGCCCTGCGTCGACGACGAGCCTCTTCACGCGGCCGTGCAGCACCCGCGTCGCATCGCAGTAGGCCTCGCCGTAGAGGTCGGGGATCTCCCCGCGGCCGGCGAGGACGCCGCCGTTGTCGTCGCGCACCAGCGGCATCTCGCGGGCGGCGCCGGACCGGGCCAGGGCGACGGCGTCGTCGAACCGGGTCGGGAGTCCCCAGTTCGCGGCGGCGCGGGCCCGGCGCGACACCGGCAGGTAGGCGACCTCGGTGTCGAGGGCGTCGCGCCGCAGCAACCGGACCAGGACGGCGGCGAGGTCGGCGTCGTCACCGTGCACGATGAGCCGCCGCGCCGGGAGGAGGGCGTCGACCTCCGCTTTCCCGGGGCGCGGACCCACGGTGACCGAACGCACCGCGGGATCGGACACCAGCGACGACGGTGGGCGTTCCCGCCGCGCGCCGGGCCGGATACCGTGGAAGGGAAGACGGTGACGCCGCTGCGGCAGGCAGTCGAGGAGCACCGCTTCGGGATCGGTCGGAACCACTGATCGAGTACCCTCCTCGCCGCGGAAACCGGAAATCACGCCCGGGTCCGCGACCGTGACGAGCGTGTGTGAACTGGAGTCTCTTACATGCCCGCAATCGTGTTGATCGGCGCCCAGTGGGGCGACGAGGGCAAGGGCAAGGCGACGGACCTGCTGGGCGGACAGTTCGGCTGGGTCGTCCGCTACCAGGGCGGCAACAACGCCGGCCACACCGTCGTCACGCCGGACGGTCGCGACTTCGCGCTGAAGCTCATCCCGTCCGGGATCCTGTCCCCGGGCGTGAAGAACGTGATCGGCAACGGGGTCGTCGTGAACCCCGAGGCGCTGATCGAGGAGAAGGCGGGCCTGGAGCGGCGCGGCGTCGACACCTCCGGCCTGCTGATCTCGGCCGACTCGCACCTGATCATGCCGTACCACGTGGCGATCGACCGCGTCACCGAGCGCTACCTGGGCAAGGCCAAGATCGGCACCACCGGTCGCGGCATCGGCCCGGCGTACCAGGACAAGGTCGCCCGGGTCGGCGTCCGCGCCGCGGACCTGCTGGACGAGAAGATCCTGCACCAGAAGGTCGAGGCCGCGCTCGAGCTGAAGAACCAGATCCTGGTCAAGGTCTACAACCGGCGCGCGCTGGACTTCAACGAGGTCGTCGACACCGTCCTGGAGCAGTCGAAGGAGTTCGCCGACAAGATCGTCGACACCCGGCTGCTCCTGAACGAGGCCCTGGAGCGCGGCGAGACACTGCTGCTGGAGGGGTCGCAGGGCACCCTGCTCGACGTCGACCACGGCACCTACCCCTTCGTGACCAGCTCGAACCCGACCGCGGGCGGCGCGTCGGTCGGGTCCGGCATCGGCCCGAACAAGATCACCCGCGTGATCGGGATCCTGAAGGCCTACACCACCCGCGTCGGCTCCGGCCCGTTCCCGACCGAGCTGCACGACGAGATGGGCGAGTTCCTCCGCAAGACCGGCGGCGAGGTCGGTGTGAACACCGGCCGTGCGCGGCGCTGCGGCTGGTTCGACGCCGTCATCGGGCGCTACGCGGTGCGGGTCAACGGCATCACCGACCTCTTCCTCACCAAGCTGGACGTGCTGTCCGGGCTGGAGTCGGTGCCGATCTGCGTCGGCTACGAGGTCGACGGCCACCGCGTCGACGAGATGCCGATGACCCAGACCGGCTTCCACCACGCCGTCCCGGTCTACGAGGAGATGCCCGGCTGGGTCGAGGACCTGTCCGCCGCCCGCACCTGGGAGGACCTGCCGGCCACCGCCCAGGCCTACGTGGCGCGGATCGAGGAGCTCACCGGCGCGCCGGTGTCCGCGATCGGCGTCGGCCCCGGGCGGGACCAGACGATCACCCGCTGAGCCGGCACACCGGCCGTCCGGGCCCCATGGGGTCCGGGCTGCCGCTGCCGTCCCGCGTTTCCCCCCGGCCGTGTCCGCCGGGCCGGGGACGGTTTCGCCTACACGCCGTCGCCCTGACGCCGTCGCTCCTCGCGGACCGGGGTGACCAGCACCGCGGCCAGCGGCGCGACCGCGGCGATCGCGAAGGCCGCCGCGTAGCCGGTCGTGCCGACCAGCAGCCCCAGGGCCGCCGGCACGACCGAGGCGACGGCGTTCTGCCCGGTGTTCTGCACACCCAGAGCACGCCCGGACCAGGCCGGGCCGGCGATCTCGGCGGTGCTGGTGAACGCCAGGCCGTTCGGGGCGACGGTGACGACCGCCCCGACGGCCAGCATCGTCACCGCCAGCCACCCGGCGACGGCGTCGCCGAGGGCGAACAGCAGCAGCACCAGGGTCGCGGCCACCGCGACCTGGCGCATCGGGCGCAGCCGCGACCCGACCCGGTCCGACCAGACCCCGGTCGCGATCCGCCCGGCCGCGCCGGCGACCTGGCGCACGCGACGAAGGCGCCCGCCGCGGCGACGTGCCAGCCCTGCTCCCGGACCAGGTACTCGGTGCCGAACGCCGACACCGCGAACTGCGAGACGACCAGCAGCGCGCTGGCGCCGTGCACCCGCCACAGCACGGACGTCCGGTACGGGGGAACGCTCCGGCTCCGCACCGGCAGGCCGCTGCGGTCGGGGCGGATCCGGGGCCAGCGTCAGCACCAGCACCGCCGCGACCAGGCACAGCACCGCGGGCAGCGCCAGCGCCCGGAACGGCCCGACGGCCGCGCCGAGCGTCGGCAGGGTCAGGCCGGCCAGCGCGACCCCCAGCGGCTGCGAGGTCTGCCGGATGCCCATCGCGGTCCCGCGCTCGTGGACGGCGAACCACCCCATCACCATCCGGCCGCTGGCGGCGAACACCGACGCGGCCCCGCCCCGCCGAGCCCGAGCAGCACCAGCAGCGCCGGGCCCGGCCCGAGCGGGAGCAGTGCGGCCGCCCCGACGGCCAGCGCGCACAGCACGAGCCCGATCGTCATCACGCCGCGTTCACCGGACCGGTCCGCGGCCGCCCCCCACAGGACGAGGGTGCACAGCAGGCCCACCGTCGGGGCCCCGACGTAGGCACCGGCCTGCGCCAGCGTCAGCCCGGCCGAGTCGCGCAGCAGCGGCACCACGAACGGCAGCCCGTAGACGAACGAGCAGGCCGCCGTCTGCGCGAACACCCCCACCGTGAGCACCAGCCAGCGACGCCGGGTGCGGGTCACGTCGACGGAGGTCATGTACCCACGCTAAGCATCCGTCCCACGATCCGGCCATTCCCTCCCGGATCGTGGAACGACGTGGGGTGGGGTCAGGAGGCGCAGTTCCCGGTGTCGGCGGGGGACGACGCGCCGCTCGCCGCCACGTTCAACGCCTGGCCGACCTGCTCGGCGGTCAGTACGAAACCGGTCTCGGTGTCGTCCAGCGGCGCCGAACACGACGCCGACCACCCGCCCGTCGGGGGTGATCATCGGACCGCCGGAGTTCCCGGAGCGCACCACCGCGCGGACGGTGTAGACGTCGCGCAGCACGCTGCCCTGCTCGTAGATGTCCGGTCCGCGGAGCCGGATCCGCTCGCGGATCTTGCCGGGGGTGACCGTGTACGGGCCGTCCAGCGGGTAGCCCAGGATGATCACGTCGTCGTCGCCGACGGCGGCCGGGTCCGGGCTGAACTGCAGCGGCTGCTCGTCGAGGTCGGGCACGTCGAGCACGGCCACGTCGACCTCGGGGTCGTAGTAGACGACCTGGGCGTCGAGCTGGCGGGTCCGTCCGCTGGACGTCGTCACCTCGACGGTGGTGCTGGAGGTCCCGGCGACGACGTGGGCGTTGGTCATCACCCGCTGCGGGGCGACGACGAACCCGGTCCCCTCCAGCGCGCGACGGCAGGACGGGGCGCGCCCGCGCACCTTCAGCACCCGGTCGCGGACCTCGGTGACCACCGGCGACTGCGCGAGCGCGGAGTCCGGCGGGCCGACCGCGGCGACCGGTGTCCGCGAGAACGGGCTGACGACGTCGGGGAAGCCGGAGTCGTCGAGGAGCTGGCGCAGCTCGGCGGGGAGCTTGCGTGCCGCGTCCGGCATCACGTCGTCCACCCCGGCGAGCACCCGCGAGTCGCGCAGGCCGCTGGTCAGGGTGGAGAAGCTCGTCGAGGACAGCGGCAGCGCGATCAGCCAGGCCGCCACCACCACCGCGACCGCCTGCACGCCGGCGCCCAGCGTGGAGTCGACCTTCAGGGTGCCCTCGCCGCGGATCCGGTCGCGGATGAACCGTCCGAGATAGACGCCCGTCGCCTCACCGAGCGCGACGAGCAGCACCACCACACCGATCCCGAGCAGCACCTTCCCCTGCTGGGACTCCACCTGCCCGGCCAGCAACGGGGCGAGCCGCAGCCCCAGCACCGCGCCGGTCAGCACGCCGGCGAACGACAGCAGCGCCACCGCGACCCCGTGCCGCCAGCCGGACGCCGCGGCCAGCAGAGCGAGGATCACGACGACGACGTCGACCCAGCTGATGCTCACCGGTCCACCACGCCGTGGTCGTCCACCCGGACTCCTTCCGGTTCGTGCCGCCGGGCCCGGGCCCAGGCGTCGTCGAGATCGAGGACCCGGCCGGCGTCCCACGGACGCTCCCAACCGGACCGCTGCAGCAGCGCGGACAGCAGGCCCGCGGTGAAACCCCAGACCATCAGGCCCGCGGCGTCGAAGGCGGGGCCGGTGTGCCCCCTGGGGCCGCGCACGGTGAACCGGTTCGCCGGGTCGGTCAGGACCGCCACCGGGACCCGGACGACCCGGGCGACCTCGGCGGCGTCGACCACCCGCACCGGCGACGGCGACGCCCAGTGCGCCAGCACCGGGGTCACCAGGAAGCCGGTGGGCGGGATGAACAGGTCGGGCAGGACGGCCAGCGGCACGACCCCCGACGGGTCCAGCCCGGTCTCCTCCCGGGCCTCCCGCAGGGCGGCGTGCACCGGGCCGGTGTCGGTCGGGTCGAGCCTGCCGCCGGGGAAGGCGACCTGCCCGGCGTGCGAGCGCAGCGTCGCCGCGCGCTCGGTGAGCAGCACGTCCGGTCCCCCGGACTCCGCGTCGGTGAACAGCATCAGCACCGAGGCCCGGCGCGGTTCGCCGCTGTCGGGCGGTAGGCGTCGCCACCCGAACCAGGCCGGGTCCAGGCCCAGCGCCCCGTCGACGAGCGGGCGCAGCGACGCCGGCGTCGCCGCGGGGTCGGGCTCGGGCACCCGCGGAATGTCCGCGTGCGCGGTCACCGGAACCGCTCCACGGCGGCCGCGACGTCGTCGGCGGTCCGGAACGGGACGGGCGGGTCCACCATCGCGACGCCGCCGTCGGCGCGGGTCACGTAGCTGACCGGCAGCAGCGGCGGGGTGTCCAGCGCGCGGCGCACGGCCCGCTGCGGGTCGGTCACGGCCGGCAGGGTGACCCCCAGCTGCGCGGACAGGGTCAGCGCGGCCACCGGGTCGTCCTGCACGTCGACGGTGAGCACCGGCAGTGCGCCGGGCCGCTGCGCGTAGGCCTGCAGTGCGGGCAGCTCCTCGCGGCACGGCACGCACCACGACGCCCAGAAGTTGACCAGCGTCGGACGCCCGGCCAGGGCGGCCCAGGTCGGTGCGGCCGTCGGCGCCCAGGCACGGCACGGTGATCCCGGCGAGCGGACCGGCCGGTGTCGCGCCGGACGGGACGGGCAGGGGGCCAGCCGGGCCGAGGAACCCGCGGCGGCCAGCGCCTGCGGGTCCGCGGCGGCGAGGTCGGTCTCGGGCCGGTCGCCGGGGCCGCGCTCGCCGCGGGATCGCTGCCGGCGCCCCCGCCCGTGGTGGATCCCGAGGGCCACAGCGCCCAGACCGCGATCGCCACCAGGACGACGACGACCACGGTCGACACGATCTCGGAGCGGGAGGCGCCTGTCCTGGTCACCGGCCGTCCCCGGAGGGCCCCGCGATCCCCGCGAGTGCGAGCAGATGGTCCCGTTCCGGCCCCTTGACCAGCGCCGCGGCCTCGCCCGGATCGGTGGGCCGAGGCCGAAGGCGGGGCAGTCCGCCGCGAGCGTGCAGGCGCCGCAGGCCGGTTTGCGTGAGTGGCAGACCCGGCGCCCGTGGAAGATCACGTGGTGGGACACGATCGTCCAGTCCCGGCGCGGGACGAGCTCGCCGATCGCGTGCTCGACCTTGACCGGGTCCTCCTCGGTCGTCCAGCCCCAGCGGCGCACCAGGCGTCCGAAGTGGGTGTCGACGGTGATCCCGGGGACGCCGAACGCGTTGCCGAGGATGACGTTCGCGGTCTTGCGCCCGATGCCCGGCAGCTTCACCAGCTCGTCCAGCGTCGACGGCAGCTCCCCGCCGTGCCGCTCGACGACGGCGGCCCCGAGCCCGATCAGTGACGTCGCCTTGTTCCGGTAGAAGCCGGTGGAGCGGATCAGCTCCTCGAGCTCGGTCCGGTCGGCGCCGGCGTAGTCCGCGGCGGTGGGGTACCGGGCGAACAGTGCCGGGGTGACCTGGTTGACCCGCTCGTCGGTGCACTGCGCGGACAGGATCGTCGCGACGGCGAGATCGAGCGGGGTGGTGAAGTCCAGCTCGCAGTGCGCGTGCGGGTAGGCCTCGGCCAACGCCCGCAGGATGCGGTTGACCCGGCGTGCTCGCCCGATCGGGCTCTCCCCGGCCGCGACGCGCGCGGCCAGACCGGCTGCGGCGCGGGGGGTGGGCCGCGACGCCCGCGACGTCCGTCCGGCGGAGGTGCTCACGTGACCGAGCGTACGGGTGGGCACCGACAGTCGTGTCACGGTGTCGCGCTGTGCACCGCTCGTCGCCGCGCGCGGTCCGGTTCGCGTCGGAGCGTGGTCGACCGTCCGGCGCGGCGACGCGTCCGACGAGCGGCGCCCGCCCCCGGTCGGGTGTGCGCCGAACGGGCTACGAGGTCACGAACGCGTCACGAAGCCTCCGACGCGACCACCCCCGACCGGCCGGGCTCCGAACCCGTACGAGAGGATCGGAGTCGCCATGACTGCCTGGTTGAGCGTTCTCGTCCCGCTGCTCGTGATGTTCTTCGCGCTCGGCATGGAGCGGGTGGAGTCCCGCATGCGGGAGTCCACCGTGCGCCAGGACGAGCTGGACGAGATGCTCGAACAGCCCCGGCCGGACGAGGTCCGTGCCCTGTTCCGGTCCGGCACGGGCCGCGCGCTGGAGCTGTTCCGGCTGCGCAACCGGCGCCGTCGGGGGGCTCGTCGGAGCCAGGTCCCGTCGGCCTGACAAGATCGGGTGCAGGAGGCGCTACAGCGCCCCGCGACGAATCGGACCCGATCGGATGTCAATCCGATCGGGCCAGTGGTGCGCACGTGTGTGGCGAAGACCTCTACACTGACGCGCCGACGACCCGCCGTGACGACACGGCCGGTGAACGAGGAGCATTGCAGTGGACGAGGTTCTGATCCGGGCAGGGATCTTCCAAGGTGTGGAGCCCCAGGCCGCCGAGGCGCTGGCGGAAGCTCTGGAGACTGCCGAGTTCTCCCGCGGGCAGGTCATCTTCTCCGAGGGAGAGCCCGGTGACCGCCTCTACATCGTGTCGGGTGGGAAGGTGAAGCTCGGCCGGAAGTCCCCCGACGGCCGGGAGAACCTGCTCATGGTGGCCGGTCCGTCGGACATGTTCGGCGAGCTGTCGATCTTCGACCCGGGCCCGCGCACGTCGTCGGCGACCGCGGTCACCGAGGTGCGCTGCTACACCATGGACCGCAGCGCGCTGCGCGAGTGGATCGGCAAGCGGCCGGAGATCGCCGAGCAGCTGCTGCGCGTGCTGGCCCGCCGCCTGCGCCGCACCAACAACATGCTCGCCGACCTGATCTTCACCGACGTGCCGGGCCGGGTGGCGAAGTCGCTGCTGCAGCTCGCGCGCCAGTTCGGCTCCCAGGAGTCGGGTCTGCTGCGGGTCACCCACGACCTCACGCAGGAGGAGATCGCCCAGCTCGTCGGCGCCTCCCGCGAGACCGTGAACAAGGCGCTCGCCGACTTCGCACACCGCGGCTGGCTGCGGCTGGAGGGCAAGAGCGTGCTGATCCTGGAGCCGGAGCGGCTCGCGCGACGCGCTCGCTGAATTCTCTGGTACGGACGTCCCAGAACATGTGATCCTGGGGCGTGCCCGCCGCCCTCTCCGACTACCGCGCCGCCCTGGGGACCCCCGGGGCGGCCGCGCCGGTCTGCGCCTCCGTCCTCGGTCGGTTCCCGATCGCGATGCACAGCCTCGCCACGTTGCTCTACGTCCGCGAGGTCCACGGCTCCTACGCCGTCGCCGGAGCGGTCTCCGCGGCGCTGCTCGTCGGGACCGCCGTCGGCACGGTCGTGCAGGGGAGGGTGCTGGACCGGCTGGGCCCGACCCGGCCGATGCTGGTGCTCGTCGCGGCGTACCTGCTGTGCGTCACCGGGCTGGTGCTGAGCATCGAGTTCCGGGCGGCGCTGCCGCTCGCCGTGGCGGTCGCGGTCGTCACCGGGCTCGTCACGCCGGCGTTCGAGGGGTCGTCACGAGCGCTGTGGTCGGACCTGACCCCGCCCGGGCCGCGCCGCGAGGCCGCCTACACCTACGAGGCGATCAGCCTCGAGATCTTCTTCATCATGGGGCCCGCGCTGGCCGCTGTGCTGGTGGTGGCGACGCCGTGGCCGGGCACCGCGCTCGTCGCCGCGGCGACCGCGGAGATCGTCGGCACCACCTGGTTCGCGCTCACCGCCGCCGTACGCCGCCGCTCGGCCCGCATCCGCGCCGAGCGCGCCGACGGGTCGCTGCCGGTCGAGGCCGGGCTGCTCGGGGTGTTCCGGCGGCCCGGGCTGCGGACGGTGGCGCTGGCGTCGCTCGGGTTCGGGCTGGTGGCGGGGACCGCCGAGGTCGGCGTGATCGCCGCGACCGCGTTCGCCGGTTCGCCCGCCGCCGGAGGGCTCCTGCTCTCGCTCTGGTCGGTGGTCTCGGTGCTGACCGGGGTGCTCTACGGGATGCGGCCCTGGCCGAGGCCGCTGCACCTGCGGCTGCCGGTCCTGCTCGCCGGCTTCGCCGTCCTGGTGACGGCGATGGGGCTCGTCTCCCCGCTCGGTTCGCTGGTGCTGCTGGCCGTGGTGATGATGGCGGCAGGCGCGCTGATCACCCCGCAGGTGACCGCGCACTCCCTCGGCGTCGAGCAGACCGCTCCGGCCGGGGCGGCGACCGAGGCGTTCAACTGGATGGTGATGGCCGCGGTGCTCGGTGTCTCGGTCGGGCAGGCGCTGTCCGGCGTCATGATCGACCTCGTCGGGCCGGGCGGGTACGCGGCGGGCGGCGCCCTGGGGCTGCTGGTCGCCGGGTTGCTGTGGCTGCGTCGCGGCTCGGTCGCCGACACCGAGCCCCGTGTCGTCGCGGCCGGGAGCCCGGCGTGAGCGGCGCCGGGGAGCTGCGGCGGCTGCGCGACGTCGTCGCCGGTGACATGGCCGGTGCGGACGTCGCGCACGACCTCGGACACCTCGACCGGGTCGCCGGGCTGTCGGCCCGGCTGGCGGTGCGGGAGGGGCTCGACGGGTTCGTCGCCGCCGTCGCCGCGTACGTGCACGACCACCACCGGGCCGCCGAGGCCCGGCTCGGCCGGGTCGTCGCGCCCGCGGAGGTCCGCAACGACGCCCGGGACGCACTGCGCCGCGGCGGGGTCGCCGAGCAGCTGTGGGACCCGGTGCTCGACGCCGTCGAGGCCACCGGCCGGTACTCGTTCTCCGAGGCGGCCACGGCGCCCACCGCGGACCGGATCGCCGCCTGCCTGCACGACGCCGACATGCTCGACGCGATGGGCGCCACCGGCATCGCCCGCGCGTTCGCCTACGGCGGCGCGATCGGCGAACCCCTGTGGGACCCGGGGGCGGGCGTCGCGAGCGGTGGCTACCGGTCCGGGCCGACCGGCTCGGTCGTCGCCCACTTCCACGAGAAGCTGCTCCGGCTGCGTGGCGAGCTGCGTACCGCCGCCGGCCGCGAGATGGGCGAGCGGCGGCACGCGGCCCTGGAGGAGTTCCTGCGCCGGTTCCGCGAGGAGTGGATCGAGGTCCACGGCGATGAAGGCGGCGCTCCGCCCGAGGTCTAGAGCGGGTCCAGGATCCGCTTCAGGAACTGCCGGGTGCGGGGCTGCGCCGGCTCGACCAGCACCTGCGACGGCGGACCGGACTCCGCCACCACCCCGCCGTCGACGAAGAGGACCTGGTCGGCGACCTGCTGGGCGAAGCGGATCTCGTGGGTGACGATGACCATCGTCCGGCCCGCCGTCGCGAGGTCCTTGATCACCCGCAGGACGTCGCCGACGAGTTCGGGGTCCAGCGCCGAGGTGGGCTCGTCGAACAGCATCAGCTGCGGGTCGAGGGCCAGCGCACGGGCGATCCCGACGCGCTGCTGCTGGCCGCCGGAGAGCTGGTAGGGGTACTGGTCGGCCTTCTCGGCCAGCCCCACCTGGTCCAGCAGCCGCCGGGCGTCCGCGGTCGCCTCGGCCCGGGGCCGCTTCTGCACGATCACCGGGCCCTCGATGACGTTCTCCAGGACGGTGCGGTGCGGGAACAGGTTGTGCGACTGGAACACCATCGCGGTCCGGGACCGGAACCGGGCCAGCGTGGCCCGGTCGACGGGGGCGCCGAAGTCGACCGCGAGATCGCCGATGGTGATCACCCCGGCGTCGGCCCGGTCCAGCGCGTTCAGGGTGCGCAGCACCGTCGTCTTGCCCGAGCCGGACGGCCCGATCACGGCGGTCACGGTCCCGGCGGGGACGTCGAACCCGATGTCACGCAGGACCTCCAGCGTCCCGAAGGACTTGCGCAGGCCCCGGACGGTCAGCAGGTCGCTCATCGCGCCACGTACCTCTCCAGCCGCGCCTCCACCCGCACCTGCACGGACGAGAGGATCAGGCAGACGATCCAGTAGTACACCGCGGCCACGCCGTAGAGGGCGAAGAAGTCGAACGTCGGCGCCGCGGCCAGCTGGGCGACCCGCAGCAGCTCGGTCACCAGGATGGTCGAGGCCAGTGACGTGTCCTTGACCAGCGAGATCAGCGTGTTCGACAACGGCGGGACGGCGGTCCGCGCGGCCTGCGGGAGGATCACCCGGCGCAGCGTCGTCGCGTACCCCATGCCGATGGTCTGCGCGGCCTCCCACTGCCCCTTCGGAATGGACAGGATCGCCGCCCGGATGATCTCGGCCGCGTAGCCACCGACGTTGAGGCTGAACGCGATCACCGCCGACGGGAACGGGTCGATCACCAGCCCGAGCTGTGGCAGCGCGTAGAACACGATGAACAGCTGGACCAGCAGCGGCGTGCCGCGCACGACCGAGATGTAGGCGCGGGCCAGCCAGGACAACGCCGCGATCGACGATATCCGGGCCAGCGCCAGCAGCAGGGCCAGCGCCAGCCCGATCACGAAGCTGATCGCCGTCAGCGGGATGGTCATCGTGACCGTCGCCTTCAGCATCGGCCACAGGTTGCGGCCGATCAGCTCCCAGGTGGCGGGATCCATCTACTTCCCGCTGACGTCGCTGCCGAAGTACTTCTCGGACAGCTGCGCCAGGGTGCCGTCGGCCCGCAGCTCGGCCAGTGCCCGGTCCACGTCGGGCATCAGGCCGCTGTCCTTGCGGGCGGCGAAGGCCTGCTCGCTGGTGTCCCCGGTGGTGGCGGCGACCTTGACGCCCTTGTCCCCGGTCGACTTCTCGTACTCGCCGACGGCCAGGGTGTCGTTGACCGTCGCGTCGATGCGGCCGTCCTTGAGCAGCTGGACGGCCTGCACGAAGCCCTCGACGGCCTCGACGTTCGCCCCGGCGCCGCGGGCGACCTCGGCCCAGTTGCTGGTCGCGGACTGGGCGGTGGTGCGGCCCCGCAGGTCGGCCAGGCTCCGGATCGCGGTGTCGTCGGCGCGGGTGACGATCACGCCCTCGGACACGGTGTAGGGCGTCGAGAGGTCGTACTTCGCCTTCCGCTCGTCGTTGATCGTGACCTGGTTGGCGACGAGGTCGATCCGCTGCGACTCGAGCGCGGCGAAGATCGAGTCCCAGGGGGTCTGGACGAACTCGACCTCCTTGCCCAGCTTGGCGCCGACGGCACGGGCGACCTCGACGTCGTAGCCGGTCAGCTGCCCGTCGGGGCCCTGGAAGCTGAACGGGCTGTAGGTCCCCTCGGTGCCGACGCGCAGCGTGTCGGACCCACCGCTGCTGCAGCCGACGAGGGTGGTGAGGGCCAGCAGCGCGGCGGCCAGGGCCAGGATCGTGCGACGCACGGGGTCTCCTTCGGGCGGAACGGGGCGGACGGTCGCGACGCCCCCGCGGATGCGGGGACCTTAGAGCGTGTTTGGAAATGGTGGGTGTGTCGGGATGGTCGACACGGCTGGGGTGCTCCATCGTGGTCGGCATGCAGGAACGACCGCGCCGGTACCCCTCGGACACCAGTGATGCCCAGTGGGTGGTGATCGAGCCGTTGTTACCGCCGCTCGCGCGGCGGGGGCGGCCTGTTGCTCATGCTCGTCGGGACGTGCTGGACGCGATCTTGTATGTCGTGCGGACCGGGTGTGCCTGGCGGGCGTTGCCGGTGGACTTCCCGCCCTGGCAGACCGTCTACTGGTACTTCAACCAGTGGGAACAGCAGAAGGTCACCGAGAAGATCCTCCCGGTCGTGCGGGGGCAGTTACGTATCGCCGAGGGCCGTGATCCGGAGCCGAGTGCGGGGATCATCGATTCCCAGTCGGTCAAGGGCGCCGACACCGTCGGCCAGGACTCCCGCGGCTACGACGCCGGGAAGAAGACAGGCGGACGGAAACGGTTCATCGTGACCGACACCCTCGGTCTGCTGCTGACCACGATGGTGTGCTCGGCCTCGGTACAGGACCGCGACGGCGCCAAGCCGATCCTGCTCAACCTCTACCTGCGCACCAGGGTGCGGTTCGTCTACGCCGACGCCGGCTTCGCCGGGCGACTGCTCGACTGGGCCGCCACGATCCTGCAGACAACGATCGAGATCATCCGCAAGCCACCCGAGCAGCGCGGATTCACCGTCCTCCCACGAAGGTGGGTGGTCGAACGGACCCTGGCCTGGCTCACCGCACACCGACGCCTGGCCCGAGACTACGAACGCCACCCCACCACATCCGAAGCCATGATCCGCTGGGCCGCGATCAACACCATCACCCGCCGCATCGCCCGTGGATACCCCGCCACCCGCCAGCAGAAACACACGACCCCCTCAACCCACTAGAATTTCCAAACACGCTCTCAGGCGTAGACCGACGGGTCGAGCGTGCCGATGTAGGGCAGGTCGCGGTAGCGCTCGGCGTAGTCGAGGCCGTAGCCGACGACGAACTCGTTCGGGATGTCGAAGCCGACGTAGCGGACCGGGACGTCGACCTTCACCGCGTCCGGCTTGCGCAGCAGCGTCACGACCTCCAGCGACGCGGGCGAGCGGGTCTGCAGGTTGCCCAGCAGCCAGTTCAGGGTCAGCCCCGAGTCGATGATGTCCTCGACGATCAGCACGTGCCGCCCGGCGATGTCGCGGTCGAGGTCCTTGAGGATCCGCACGACGCCCGACGACGACGTCGACGAGCCGTAGGAGCTGACCGCCATGAACTCCAGCTGGGCCGGGATGGGCAGCGTGCGGGCGAAGTCGGTCATGAACATGACGGCGCCCTTGAGGACGCCGATCAGCACGAGGTCGGACTCGCGGCCGTCACGCACGAGGTCGGCGTAGTCACCGGCGATCTGCTGCGCCAGCTCCGCGGTCTTCTCGCGCACCTGCTCCTCGGTGACCAGCACCGAGGAGATGTCCCCGTCGTACACCCGACCCCCTCGCACGGACCGTGTGCCGGTCCGGTCGACGCCTCCACCGGGTCCGCGGTCACGCCCGGTCACGCGGCCGACTGTGGCGGCGCAGCACGAGCCTGCCACGGGCGCGGGTCAGCACCAAGCCGCCGCCCAGCGCCGGCCCGCCCTGTCCGCGCCACGCCCCGACGAGGTCGTCGGCGGCCCGCAGCTGCGCGTCGGTGAGTGCCCGCGCGCCGGCTCCGGCGAGCCATTCCCGCAGGACCCGGCGTCGTACGGCGGGCTCGGCACCGGCCAGGACCCCGGCGTCGAGGGGGGTGCCGACGGCCTCACCGGCCCCCGCCCCGGGCCCGGCCGGCTCCGTCACTGCGATACCCGGCGGTGGGCCGTTGTCACCGGAATCACCCGGCCCCGGCTCCCCCGCCCGCGCGGCCCGCTCACCGTCCGTGGCCACGCGGGCCGCGGACAGCAACCGGGCAGCGGCCGCGGAGAGGGCGGCGTCGTCGTCGTGGAGCTGGTCCGCGGTGCGCGCCAGCGCAGCCGCGACCCCGCCGCCCAGCACGTCCTCCAGCAGCGGCAGCACCTCGTGCCGCAGCCGGGAGCGGACGAAGCGGGGGTCGGCGTTGTGCGGGTCGGCCCACACCTCGACGCCCGCGGCCGCGCAGGCCGCGACCGTGTCCGCCCGGCGCACCCCGAGCAGCGGGCGCAGCCACGGCTCGGACCACTCGCGCATCCCGGACAACGACCGGGCCCCGGAGCCCCGGCCGAGGCCCAGCAGCACGGTCTCGGCCTGGTCGTCGAGGGTGTGCCCGAGCAGCACCGGGGACGACGGCGACGGCCGCGCCGCCCGCAGCGCCGCGTACCGGGCGGTCCGGGCCGCGCCCTCGGGGCCGCCCGCGTCACCGACGACGACCGGGCACACCGACGCCGTCACGCCGAGCCCGCGCAGCCGCGCCGCGAGCGCGGCCGACCGCCCGGCGGACCCGTCCTGCAGCCCGTGGTCGACGACGACGGCGTGCACCGGCCCCGCGACGACCTCCCGGACCGCGAGCAGCAACGCGGTGGAGTCGGCACCGCCGGAGCAGCCGACCAGCGGCGGGGCGGCGGCCACGGCGGCGGGCAGCCGGGTCAGTGCCGCCCGCACCGCCCGCCGGACCCGGGCCGCCGCGGACTCATCACCCGTCAGGCGACGCGGCGCAGCCACGCGGGCGGGTCGTCCAGCTCGGCGCGGGTCGGGAGCGTCTCCGGCGACTCCCAGGCCCGGTTGATCCCGGCCATCCCGGCCTCGCGCTCGACGGCCCGGCAGAACGCGGCGCCGACGGCGTACTGGCGCATCTTCGCCTCGACCCCGAGCAGCGCGCGCAGGATCCGGTCGATGAGCCCGCCGCCGCGGCGGCGCTCGGTGAACCGGCGCCGGATGAGCGCGACGTCGGGGACCACATCCGGCCCGACGGCGTCCATGACGTGGTCCGCGTGCCCCTCCAGCAGGGTCGACAGGGCCAGCAGCCGGTCGAGCACGGCCCGCTGCTCGGGGCCCTGCAGCAGCTCGACCAGGGCGAGCACGTCGGCCTTGCGGCCGTCCTCGCCGCGCAGCGCGCGGATCGCGTCGGGCAGCCGGGCGAGCCGCGCGGTGTCGGGCTCCTGCAGCGACAGCAGCTCGGTGACCAGCCCGGCGAAGTGGTCGCGCAGCCAGGGCACCGCGGTGAACTGGAGCCGGTGGGTGGCCTCGTGCAGGCAGACCCAGAGGCCGAACTGGTCGCCGTCGACGTCGAGCGAGCGGGAGGCGGCGTAGACGTTCGGGGCGACGACGACGAGCCGGCCCGCCCCGCCGGGCCCGCCGAACGGGTCGTACTGGCCGAGCACGCGGGCGCCCATGTAGGCGAGCAGCGCGCCGAGCTGGACCCCGGAGCCGGCGGCGGTGACCGTGCGCAGCGGCCACGGCGAGTCGGGCAGCCGGGCGCCGGAGGTCAGCGCCTCCATCCCCCCGACGGCGGCACGTGCCCAGGCGGGCCGGTCCAGCACGTCGGCGGGCAGCAGCGGCAGGTCCGCCCCGAGGCCGGTGACCTCGCGGACGTGCCCCTCGGCGCGGGCTGAGTCGGCACGCAGGCGCTCCACCAGCGCACCGGCCACCGCGGGGGTGGTGCGGGGCCCGGCCGGCATCAGTGAGGCCGCCGTCGACGCGGCCAGGGACCAGTTCACCGGCAGCCCGGCGCCGGGGCGGGCGGGGCTGCGGCCGGTGACCGGGCCGGTCGTGTCGGTCTCCATGCGGCCCACGCTACCCGCGACGACGGGTGCGCGAGACCGGGTCAGCCGCGGCAGCCGCAGCGCGACAGCGTCGCCGCGATGCGGTCCAGCGCGGGCCGGGCGTCGGCCGGCGAGGTGCCGTTGGACAGCAGCGCGAACACCAGCAGCCTGCCGTCGACGTCCGTGACGACCCCGGCGAGGCTGGAGGCGCCGGACAGCGTGCCGGTCTTCGCGCGCACGACGCCGCGCCCGGCGACCGACCGCGGGTCGCCGAACCGGTCGGCGAGCGTGCCGCCACCACCGGCGACGGGAGACCGGTGAGGATCGGGCGCAGGAACTGCACGTCGGTGGGGCTGTCGGACTGGGCCGCGGCCGAGGCCAGCACCGCGCCGAGCAGCCGGGCCGGGATCAGGTTGTCCCGGGACAGGCCGCTGCCGTCGGCGAGCCGGAGCCCGGACACGTCGTAGCCGGCCTGGACCAGGGCCTCGGTGACGGCCTTCGAGGCGCCGTCGAAGGACGCCTCGGCGTCCTTGGACACCGCGACCTGGCGGGCCATCGCCTCGGCGGTGACGTTGTCCGAGGCGGTGAGCATGTACTCGATG
>NZ_JAHLJA010000023.1:0-65823 GCF_020496245.1 Pseudonocardia sp. ICBG601
GTCCGCTGGGGGCGTCGGTCGCCGGGGGCCCCGTCGCGGCGGGGGCCGCCGGAGGTGTCACCGGAGCCGCTGTCGCGGGCGCCGCTGCCCCGAGTGCCGCCGGCCGGACTGCTGCCGGCCGGACTGCTGCCGGCCAGACTGCTGCCGGTCAGGGTGCAGCCGCACAGGGTGGTGTCGCCGGCCAGGGCGCCGGGGAGTCGGCGGGGGCTCCGGCCGGGCCGGGCGCGATCGCCACCACCACCCGACCCACCGAGGACCGCCGCGAGCCCATCCGCGGCGTCCGCAAGGCCACCGCCGCGGCGATGGTCGCGAGCGCGTTCACGGCGCCGCACGTCACCGAGTTCCTCGACGTCGACGTCACCGAGACGATGGCCCTGCGCGACCGGCTGCGGGCCTCGCGCGAGTTCGCCGGGGTCAAGCTGACCCCGCTGGCGTTCGTCGCGAAGGCCGCCTGCCTGGCCGCCGCGCGGACCCCGGCGATCAACGCCAGCTGGGACGAGCGCGCCGGCGAGATCGTCTACTACGCCCGCGTCCAGCTCGGCATCGCCGCCGCGACGCCGCGCGGGCTCGTCGTCCCCAAGATCCGCGACGCGGGCACCCTCACCCTGCGCGGCATGGCCGACGCGCTCACGACGCTCACCGACACCGCACGGGCGGGCCGGACCGCCCCGGCCGACCTGGTCGGAGGCACGTTCACCATCACCAACGTCGGCGTGCTCGGCGTCGACATCGGGACGCCGATCATCAACCCCGGCGAGGCCGCGATCCTCGCCGTCGGGTCGATCAAGCCCGCCCCGTGGGTCGTCGACGGCGAGCTGGTCGTGCGGACCGTGTGCCGGCTGGCGTTGTCGTTCGACCACCGCCTCGTCGACGGGGCCGAGGGCTCGCGGTTCCTCGCCGACGTCGGCGCGCTGCTGCACGACCCCGGGGTCGCCCTCACCTGGTGACCTGGGGAGATCATCCGAGTGCCCCCGGAGATCGATCCGGGGAATTCGGGCGATCCGGGAGCAGAACGGCGTGCCCGTGCGTTGTACGGGCATGCCGTTCGTGCTGCTCTACGTCGTGCTCGAGATCGTCGCGCTCGCCGGGCTGATCGCGTGGATCGGGCTGGGCTGGACCCTGCTGGTCCTGCTCGCCGGGTCCGTGCTCGGGCTCCTGCTCGCCCGTCGGGAGGGCGTCCGCGCCGCCCGCGCGCTCGCCACCGCGGTGCAGCGCGGGAAGCTGGCGCACGAGGAGGCGACCGACGGGCTGCTCGTCGCCGTCGGCGGCATCCTCATCTTCCTGCCGGGCCTGATCACCGACGTGCTCGGCTTCGCCCTGGTGTTCCCCCCGACCCGGGCCCTGGTCCGGCGTCGCATGGTGAGCGCCGCCGAGCGGGCCGCACCGGGTCTGCGCACCGCGCGGATCCGCTACGGCGCCACCGTGGTGGAGGGGGAGACCGTCACCGAGCCGCGCACGGCGACCGTGTACCCGCGCATCGCCGGTCCCGCCGCGGGCACCGGCCCGGTCGTCGAGGGCGAGGTCGTGGACGGTCCCGACCGCGCCTGACCCGTCACCGGGCCCGTGGTCGTCCGGCGCACCCCGCACGTGGTCTCCGCACCCCGTGCGGCGGGTGCGACGGCGGCACCAGGGGGTGCGACGGCCGGGCGCAGCACGCCTCGGGCCGGGGTGGTGGACGGCGGGGACGTTCGGGGGCGTCCCCGCCGTCCCTCTCACCAGCCGGGGCGCGCTCCTGCGAGCAGAGTGCGCAGGCTCTCCAGCCTCCGGCGACGCAGCGTGATCGGCTTCATCCGCAGCGTGGAGTGATGCATCCGGTCGGCGCGGTGCCGTCCTCGGTGTCGACCCACGGCGCTCTCCTCCCGGGCGTAGTCACGTGCGACAGGGTGGTGCACACAGCAGAGTGTTGCTGGTCAGCAGCGGTCGCGGAAGGTCGCGGGGTATGGGCCACCGGATCGTGACGACGACGCGGGCATTCACCGGCCGCACTCGCACGGTGCGTTCGCGTCGGACCCCACGGGCGATGCCGGAACCGGCCCGGACGGGCAGTGTGACCACGCTGAGTGATTATCGGCGTCGCTGGGCCGCCCGGGTGGCGGGGAGGCGACACGCCGCCGTCGTCTACGGAATTCCGAAGATCGGCGGATACCGTCGTCGCATGGATCCGGTGCGCAACCCGTTCGCCCCCGGCGCGGGTCAGCGCCCGCCCGAGCTGGCCGGCCGGGACCGCGAGGTGGACGCCTTCGAGATCGTCCTGGAGCGGGTCGCCCGCGGCCGCCCGGAGCGGAGCCTGGTGCTCACCGGGCTGCGCGGCGTCGGCAAGACGGTCCTGCTCGGCGAGCTGCGCTCGATGGCGATGCACGCCGGCTGGGGCGCCGGGAAGATCGAGGCCCGGCCCGACGCCGACCTGCGCCGTCCGCTGTCCGCGGCGCTGCACCGCGCGATCCGCGACCTCGCCGTCCGGCACCGTGCCCCCGAGCGCATCGACGAGGTGCTGGGGGTGCTCAAGGCGTTCGCGCTCCGGTCGTCGCCGGAGGGTACGAAGCTGCGGGAGCGCTGGCAGCCCGGCATCGACGTCCCGGTGAAGAACGGGCGCGCGGACTCGGGCGACATCGAGATCGACCTGGTCGAGCTGTTCACCGAGGTCGCCGAGCTCGCCCAGGACGTCGGCTCCGGCATCGCCCTGCTGATCGACGAGATGCAGGACCTGCGGCCCGAGGACGTCTCCGCGCTCTGCGCCGCCTGCCACGAGCTGTCCCAGGCCCGGGTGCCCCTCGTCGTCGTCGGGGCGGGGCTGCCGCACCTGCCCGCGGTGCTGTCGGCGTCGAAGTCCTACTCGGAACGGCTGTTCAAGTACTCGCGGATCGACCGGCTGGACCGTAAGGACGCCGACTTCGCGCTGATCGCCCCCGCCGAGCGGGAGGACGCGACCTTCGACCAGGAGGCCCTCGACGACCTCTACGTCCGCTCGGGCGGCTACCCGTACTTCGTGCAGGCCTACGGCAAGGCCGCCTGGGACGCCGCGCCGACCAGCCCGATCGGTGCGAAGGACGTCGAGATGGCCGCCCCCGAGGCCGATGCCGAGCTCGCGGTCGGCTTCTTCGGCTCCCGCTTCGAGCGGGCGACGCCCGCCGAGCGGGAGTACCTACGGGCGATGGCCGAGCTGACCGACGGGGAGGACCACCCGTCGAGACGTCGCTGGTCGCCAAGCACCTGGACCGGCGGGCGTCGTCGCTGTCCCCCGCGCGCGACAGCCTGCTCAAGAAGGGCCTCGTGTTCTCGGCCCAGCGCGGGCAGATCGCCTTCACCGTGCCGCACTTCGGGCGGTACCTGCTCGCCAACACCTGAGCCCCGCTGCTCCGGACGAGTTGAAAACTGTTTGCGGTGTAACGGGTCGTCGTGGCAGTGCGAAACCCCTGCTGAGCCCCGCGGCGCCACCCGACCCCCGACTCGGTAGCGCCGCGGGGCGTTCCACGTTCGGGGCAGGCTGTCGCCCGCCCCGGGCGCTGCCGGGGGCGTCAGGGGTCACCCGTAGCATCGGCCCGGTGGCCGAGCCCAAACTCGAGATCCAGATGCTCCATGACCGAGTCATGATCAAGAGGGTCGAGGGTTCCGGCGAGCGACGGAGCTCGGCCGGAATCGTGATCCCGGCAACCGCACAGGTCGCCAAGCGTCTGGTCTGGGGAGAGGTGGTCGGGGTGGGACAGCACGTGCGCACGGTGAAGGCCGGCGACCGCGTCCTGCTCGCCCCGGAGGACCAGTACGAGGTCGAGATCGCCGGCGTCGGGCACCTGGTCATGCGCGAGCGGGATCTGCACGCGGTGGCCTCCGAGGCCACCCAGCACGGGACCGGTCTCTACCTCTGATCCCCCCGGGTCGCGCCGGTCCGCACGGACCCGCGGCCCACCCGGTTCGACGGCGGTGTCGACGCAGGCGGCGACGTCGGCCTCGATGACAGAGTCGATGGCAGTGCGGAAAGGAAGTCCCACGTCATGCCCGAGCGCCCTCCCTCGTCCGACGACGCGGACGAGCAGCCGGCGACGGCCGCGCCGGAGCCGGGAGACCAGCCGAACGGCGACGCCGCCGGTGCCGGTCGCCCCGTGATGCCCGCCCGCCGTCCCTCGCCCGGTCCCGCGGCAGCCGCTCCCACCACAGCCGCCCCCGCCGCCGCGCAGGGGACCAACGCGCCGCAGGGCGCGGCAGAGGCCCCGGCCGCCGACACCCGGGCCACCGAGACCCGGAGCGCCGAGACCCGGCCGCCGAGACTCCGGCCGCCGACGCGTCCGGGCCCGCCGATCCGGCCGAGGCCGCCGAGCAGGCGCCGCCGGAGTCCCCCGCGGCCCGCACCGTCGTCGGACAGGCCACCACCGCGGACGACCCGGCCGCGCCGTCGCCCGCCGGGCACCAACCGTCCCCGCAGCGCCCGGGCACCGGTGCCCCGCAGCCCGGCCGGGCGCCGCGGCAGGATCCCGGCACGACCGCACCGCAGGCCGGTGGTGCCCCGGCGCCCGCCGCGTCGGAGCCCGGCCCCCGGACCTCCGGCGGACAGGACCCGACCCGCCCGGTCCCCGCCGCCCCCGAGGGCCGGGACCAGGACACCGTCCGTGTCCCCCCGCTCAGCGAGCAGCGCACTCAGGTCCTGCCCCGGGTCACCCCCGCCGCGTCCGCGACGCCGCCCACGGGCGGCGCTGGCGAGCAGACCGCCCGCATCCACACCGGCGGCCCTGGCGCGGGCACCGCGGTCCTCGGCGCCGGCGCGTTCGGTGCCGCGGGCCCCGCGGCCGCGACCGGTCCGGGTGGGCCGGGCGGCCCCGGTGGTCCCGGCGGCGGCGACGGGGGTGGCGGCGACGAGGGTGGCGACGGCGAGAGCGGTGACGGCCCGCAGCGCAAGCGCCCGGTCGGCCTGATCGTCGCGGCCGCCGCGCTCGGTGTGCTCGCTCTCGGTTACGTCGGCGACCTCGTGCTCAGCTCCGGCAGCGTGCCGCGCGGCGTCGTCGTCGCCGGTCAGCACATCGGTGGCATGTCGCGGGCCCAGGCCACCGAGACGCTGCAGGCGGCGATCGAGCCGCGCGCCGGCGCGCCGGTGCCGGTCCAGGCCGGTGAGGTCCGCTCCGAGATCGACCCGAAGGCCGCGGGCCTGCAGGTCGACTACGCGCGCACCCTCGACGAGGCGGGCGAGCAGCGGCTGAACCCGATCACCCGGATCTCCTCGTTCTTCACCACCCGCGAGGTCGGGGTGGTCAACTCCGCCGACGACCGCGCCGTGCGCACCGCGCTCGAACAGATGGCCCCGCTGGTCATGAAGGAGCCCAAGGAGGGCTCGGTCCAGTGGCAGGGCGTCACCCCGATGCCGGTCGCGCCGGAGCCGGGCCAGCAGCTCGACGTCGACGCGGCCGTCGGCGTCGTCGAGGAGCAGTGGGCCTCCGGCGAGCCGGTGCAGCTGCCGCTGATCGTCGAGCAGGCGGTCACCACCCCGGCCGACGTGCAGAAGGCCATCGACGAGGTCGCCAAGCCCGCCGTCGCCGGTCCACTGACGATCACCGGCGAGGGCGCGAACGCGACCATCACCCCCGAGGACATCACCACCGCGCTCAGCTTCACCGCGGACCCGCAGGGCCCGGTGAAGCTGAAGCCGGTGATCGCGAACAAGACCCTCGAGGACATCGCGGCGCCGCAGCTGGCGAGCACCGAGAAGCCCGGCGTCGACGCCCAGCTCGACTTCGCCGCGACCCCGCCGCGGGTCGTCCCGTCGCAGGACGGGCGCGGCATCGACTACGACGCGACCTTCGCGAACGTGCTGCCGATCCTCACCGGCCAGGGCGAGCGCACCGTCGCCGCGGTCTACGCGAACAAGCCGGCCGAGATCACCACGGCCGACCTGCAGTCGCTGGGCAACGCGACCGAGATCTCGACGTTCACCACCGGCGGGTTCGCCGCCGACTCGGGGCAGAACATCAAGCGCGCCGCCGAGGCCATCAACGGCCAGATCGTGCAGCCCGGCGAGACGTTCAGCCTCAACGCCGTCAGCAACCCCCGCAACGCCGCCAACGGCTACGTCGAGGCCGGCATCATCGAGGACGGCCACCCGGCGCGCGGCGTCGGCGGCGGTGTCTCCCAGCTCGCGACGACGCTGTACAACGCCTCGTACTTCGCCGGCATGACCGACATCGAGCACAAGGAACACAGCTACTACATCAGCCGCTACCCGGTGGCCCGTGAGGCGACGGTCTTCGACGACCTCATCGACGTCAAGTTCCGCAACGACGGCCCCACTCCGGTGCTGATCCGCACGGCGTGGACGCCCAGCAACGTCACCGTCTCGTTCGTCGGCCAGAAGATGTACGACGTCACCTCGACGACCGGACCGCGGACCAACCCGACCCAGCCGCAGGTCGTCAACATCCCGGCCGGTCAGCCGTGCAGCCCCAGCAAGGGCTCGCCCGGCTTCACCGCGACCGACACCCGGACCATGCGCAACGTCCAGACCGGGGAGACGACGAGCAAGACCCGCACGGTCAAGTACAACCCGCAGCCGATCGTGCAGTGCGGCGGCTGATCCGGTGATCGTCGCGTCCAGGGGGTGACGTAACCCACGTCACATTCGTACCCTGATCCCTCCAGCCGTCGGACAGCGAGGGATCGGGGTACCCCCAATGCGCATCGCGGACGTTCTGAGGAGCAAGGGCAGCGCGGTGAGCACCGTGGCGCCGGACGACCCGGTGGTCGAGGTGCTCCGGGCGATCGCCGAGCGGAACCTCGGCGCACTGCCGGTCGTCGACGGCGACCGGCTGGTCGGCATCGTCTCGGAGCGGGACGTGGTGCGCCGGTTGCACAGCCACGGCGCCGCGCTGCTCGACGCGCGGGTGGCCGAGGTGATGACCACCGAGGTGGTCACCTGCTCGCCCGGCGACGGCGTCGGTGACCTCGCCCGGGTCATGACCGACCGCCGGGTGCGGCACCTGCCGGTCGTCGTCGACGGGGCGCTGGCCGGGATCGTGTCCATCGGCGACCTGGTCAAGGCCCGGATGGACATGCTCGAGCAGGAGCGTGAGCAGCTGGAGAGCTACATCGCGCAGTAGCGGCGCGACGAGGAAGGGCCCCGGGCGGGGAGTCCGCACCCGGGGCCCTTCGTCATGGGAACCAGATCAGAACGAGGCCTCGTCGAGCTCCATGAGCGCGTTGTCGGCGTTCGCGATGATCGCCTTCTCCGAGGTCAGACGGGGCAGCACGGACTTCGCGAAGAACGTCGCGACGCCGACCTTGCCCTCGTAGAAGGCCCGGTCCTTCGCCGGGACGCCGTCGGTGCCCAGTGCGGCGAGCGCGACGGTCGCCTGACGCAGCAGCAGCCAGCCGACGAGCAGGTCGCCGACCGCCATGAGCAGCCGCACGGTGTGCTGGCCGACCTTGTACAGCTCGGTGGCGTCCTTGGTGGAGGCGTAGAGGTAGCCGGTCAGCGTGCCGAGCATCCCCTGCACGTCGGTGAGCGCGGTGCGCAGGAGCTCACGCTCCTCCTTGAGCCGGCCGTTGCCCGCCTCGGAGTCGATGAACGCCTGGATCTCGCCCGCGACGTGCGCGAGCGCCTGACCGTTGTCCCGGACGATCTTGCGGAACAGGAAGTCCTGGGACTGGATCGCGGTGGTGCCCTCGTAGAGGGAGTCGATCTTGGCGTCCCGGATGTACTGCTCGATCGGGTAGTCCTGGAGGAAGCCGGACCCGCCGAGGGTCTGCAGCGACTGCACGAGCTGCTCGGTGGCGCGCTCGGAGCCGACACCCTTGACGATCGGCAGCAGCAGGTCGTTGACCTTCTCCGCCAGCTCGGTGCTGATCCCGCTGCCCTCGTCGCCGAGGCGCACCCTGTCCTGGAAGGTCGAGGTGTAGATGTACACCGCGCGTAGGCCCTCGGCGTACGCCTTCTGCAGCATCAGGCTGCGGCGGACGTCCGGGTGGTGGGTGATCGTGACGCGCGGCGCCGTCTTGTCCGTCATCTTCGTCAGGTCGGCGCCCTGCACGCGCTCCTTGGCGAACTCGAGCGCGTTGAGGTAGCCGGTCGACAGGGTGCCGATGGCCTTGGTGCCGACCATCATCCGGGCGTACTCGATGACCTGGAACATCTGGGCGATGCCGTCGTGCACGTCACCGAGCAGCCAGCCGACGGCCGGGGTGCCGTGCGCCCCGAAGGTCAGCTCACAGGTCGTGGAGGCCTTGAGGCCCATCTTGTGCTCGACGTTGGTCACGAAGGCGCCGTTGCGCTCGCCCGGCTCACCGGTCTCGGTGTCGAAGTGGAACTTCGGCACGAGGAACAGCGACAGGCCCTTGGTGCCCGGCCTCGCGCCCTCGGGGCGGGCCAGCACCAGGTGCATGATGTTCTCGGTGAAGTCCTGCTCGGCCGAGGTGATGAAGCGCTTCACACCCTCGATGTGCCAGGCGCCGTCGTCCTGCTGGATCGCCTTGGTCCGGCCGGCCCCGACGTCCGAGCCCGCGTCCGGCTCGGTCAGCACCATCGTGGCGCCCCAGCCCCGGTCGATCATCAGCTGGGCCCAGCGCTTCTGCTCCTCGTTCCCGTTCTTGTGGAGGATCGAGGCGAAGTTCGGGCCGGCCATGTACATGAAGATGGCCGGGTTGGAGCCGCACATCAGCTCGGCGGCGGCCCACTGCACCGACGGCGGGATGCCCATGCCACCCAGCTCGTTCGGCAGGCCGAGGCGCCACCACTCGCCGTCCCAGAGGACCTTGTAGGCGTCCTTGAGCTCCTGCGGGGTGGTGACCGTGTGGTCCTCGGGGTGGAAGACCGGCGGGTTGCGGTCGATCGTGGCGTAGTGCTCCGCGAGCGGTCCGGTGCAGACGGTCGACAGCTCCGACAGCACGCCCTTGGCGGTGTCGACGTCGACGTCGGCGAACGGCCCCGTCCCGAGGTGGTTCTGTACCTCGAACACCTCGAAGAGGTTGAACTCGAGGTCGCGCACGTTGCTCTTGTAGTGGCCCATCCGTCCTTCACCGCCGTTCGTGCCAGGGCCGATCGACTTACCGGCCGGTAACTGACTCCAGAGTATTACCGACGGGTAACCCAGGCAAGGGCGCAGGTGCGGGTCGGGACCGCTCACCTGTGTGACGCGCTCGACCGGCGCGCCCGCGCCGTACTTCTCCCGTGAACCGAGAGAATGCGGAGTCGCACGGGACGGATGTGGCGTGTGTGACGAAGGCGGTACCGGCTCGGTGCGGCCGATGGGGGGCAGCAGCGATGGGCGAGCCGGGGCAGAGCTGGAGTCGCCGCGGGCTGCTGGTCGGTGGCGCGGTCGTCGGCGCGGGCCTGGTCCTGCCCGGCCGGGCGTTCGCCGGGCCGCCGCCGGCCACCGACCCCGCCCCGCCCCGCCCGCCACCGACCCGGTGCCCGGTCCGTCGGCGGTCCCGGGGCCGGACGGCATGCCCGGACCGGCCGGTGCCGGCCCCCTCGCGGAGGGCGTGCCGATCCCGTTCATCGCGCGCTGCTTCGAGTGGGGTGCGCGCAAGCCGAAGTCCGCGCCGAAGATCTGGGACCGGCGTCCGATCCGGATCCTGGTCCACCACACGGCCGGGGCGAACACGACCGACTACAGCGTCGGCGCCGCGCACCGGATGGCGAGGGCGATCCAGAACTACCACATGGACCGCAACGGCTGGCTCGACTCCGGGCAGCACTTCACCATCTCGCGCGGCGGGCACGTGCTGGAGGGCAGGCTCTGGAGCCTCGGTGAGCTCAACGGGGGCCGCCGCGTCGTCGAGGGGGCGCACTCGCCGGGCCAGAACGTCATCGCGATCGGCATCGAGAACGAGGGCACCTACATGGGCGTCGACCCGACGCCGGCACTGTGGAACTCGCTGCGCATCACCTGCGCCTACATCTGCCTGCGCTACGGCATCGCCCCGACCGAGCTCTACGGCCACCGCGACTACCGCAACACCCTCTGCCTCGGCGACCGTCTCTACGCCGCGCTGCCCCGACTGCGTCGTGAGGTGGCGGGGCTGCTGGGCAGGCGGCTCTCCCGCACCGAGGCGACCAAGGCGAGCTGGCCGCTGCTGCGCACCGGCGACCGCGGACCGATCGTCGAGGCAGCCCAGTACCTGCTGCGCGACGCCGGGTCGCTGACCGGGAAGCCCGACGGCCGGTTCGACGACCGCACCGCGGCCGCGGTGAGCGAGTTCCAGCGCGCGCACCGCGCCGACGACGTCAACGGCCTGCTCGGCGGGGAGACCTGGCCGGAGCTGGCCCGCACGGTGCGCGCGGGCGCCGAGGGCGACGCCGCCCGTGCGGTCGAGGTGCTCGCGGCGGCGCGACGGGTGGAGAGCGTGCCCGACGTCGTCGACCACCCGCAGTGGCAGAAGCTGCTCGGGACCTCCGGCAGTCCCGTCCCGGACGCGCACGACCCGCAGGGCGTGCTGAACCGCTGAAGGCCACGCGCGGGCCCCGTGCGGGCGGAGAGCGCCCGCACGGACGGGTGACGGACTGCCGCTAGTCTCGCCCGGTGCTGAACCGCTGCCCCGCGTGCGACGCGCCCGCGAGCGATCCGTTCTTCTCGGTGACCGGGCTGCCGGTGCACGGCACCGCGGTGCTGCCCGACCCGGTCTCGGCGCGGTCGGTGGCCACCGGTGACCAGGTGCTCGTGCTCTGCGAGCGCTGCGGGCTGGTGTTCAACCGCGACTTCGACCCGGGGCTGCTCGACTACACCGGCGACCACGAGGAGTCCCAGCACCACTCCCCCCGCTTCGCCGCCTACGCCGCGGAGATCACCGCGGACTGGGTGGCGCGGTTCGGCCTGGCCGGACGGCACGTCGTCGAGGTGGGCTGCGGGTCCGGTGACTTCGCCGCCGAGCTGCTCGGCGCCGGCGTCGGCCGGGTCACCGGGATCGACCCGCACTTCGTGCCGCAGCGGGTCCGGCCCGAGCTCGCGGACCGGCTCACCGCCGTCCCCGCGGAGTTCGCCCGTGACCAGGTCGAGCCGGACACCGCGGCCCTGGTCTGCCGGCACACCCTGGAGCACATCCCCGACCTCGCCGTCTTCGGCGCGGAGCTGTACGCCGGGCTGCGTCGCGGCGGTGGCCGGGCGCTGCTCGCCGAGGTGCCCGACCTGGGCCGGATCCTCGACGAGGGCGCCTTCTGGGACCTGCAGTACGAGCACTGCTCCTACTTCACGCCGGCGACCATGCGGACCTTCCTGGCCGGGGTCGGCTTCTCCGACCCGCAGGTGCGGCTGACCTACGCCGACCAGTACGTCGTCGCCGAGGCGGGGCCGGACGGGACCCCGAGTGCGCCCGTGCTGGAGCCGCACCTGCGCGACGCGCTGCGCGGCGCCTGCCTGGACTTCGCGACCCGGGTGTCGGACCAGGTCGGACGCTGGCGGGAGTGGCTGGGCGGGCGGGCCGCGACCGGCGACGAGGTGGTCGTCTGGGGCGGCGGGGCGAAGGGGCTGACCTTCCTCAACGTCGTCGAGGGCGGGGCGGAGGGGACCGGCGCGGTCGGCGCGGTCGTCGACATCAACCCCGGCCTGCAGGGCCGCTTCATGGGCGGGCTCGGGCTGCCGATCCGCGCGCCGAAGGACCTGCTGGACTCCCCGCCGCGGTCGGTGCTGCTGATGAACCCGGTCTACACCGGCGAGGTGCGGGCCACGCTCGACGAGCTGGGGCTCGGGTCGACGGAGCTGCTCGCGGTCTGAGTCCCGCTCACCGGTCCGCGTCGCGCAGCTCGCGCACCGCGCGGGCGAGTTCGGCGCGGGCGTCGGCGGGGTCGTCGAGGCCGATCCCGGTGAGCACCAACGCCCCGGCGAGCAGCAGCCGCGCGGTGCGCCGGGCCGGGCCGGAGAGGTCGTCACCGCAGACGCGGTCGAACCGGTCCTGGAAGTCGTCGATCACCGAGTCCCGGATCCGGCGGGCTGCCGGGTCGTGCCCGAAGAACACCACGCGCAGTGCGCTGTCCAGTGCGCTGTTCCCGGCCAGGGCGGCGACTAGACCGTCGACGTAGCCGGCGACGCGCTCCTCCACCGGCAGCCGGTCGTCCGGCTCCTCACCGGGCGCGGCGCGCAGGTGGGTCACGAACACCGCGGCGAGCAGGTGCTCCTTCGAACCGAACACCTTGTACGCGGTCGCCGGGGAGACCCCGGCCCGGCGGGCCACCCGGCGCACGGTGAGCACGTCGGCGCCGTGTTCGGCGAGCTCCGCGCCACCCGCGTCGAGCAGCCGGGTGCGCGTCGCCGGTGCGACCTCGCTGGGCCGGAGGATCGCCTCGTCCACCGGGTCCAGGGTAGTGCGCGACCCGACGTACCGAACCCGGTACCGAGGGTCGCGGGAACTGCGCTACGGTCACCGCACCCGATGGACAGGTGTCCATCCGGCCCACGGGAGGCTCACGTGCGCACGATCAGCCGCAGGACCGTCCTCGCCGGCGCGGCAGGCGCCGCCGGACTCGGGCTGCTGGGCAGCGGGGTCGCCGCCGCGGCGCCCGGCCGGATCGCGGTCACCCGCGAGGAGCACCGGGTGGTCGTCGTCGGGTCCGGCTTCGGCGGCGGGGTCACCGCGCTGCGCCTGGCGCAGGCCGGGGCGCCGGTGCTCGTGCTGGAGCGCGGTCGGCGCTGGGTCACCGGCCCGAACGCGGAGACCTTCCCGCGGGTCCTGACCAATCCCGACCGCAGGCTGTTCTGGCTCGACACCGTCGCCGACCCGCTGGACGGGCCGCCGAACCCGCTGTCGGTGCTGCTCGGGCGGCCGACCCGGAGCACCCGGGCGCGGTCCCGCTGTCCCCCGGCCGCTACACCGGTCTGCTGGAGCGGGTCGGCGGCAACGGCATGGACGTGTTCTGCGCGGCGGGCGTCGGCGGCGGGTCACTGATCTACCAGGGCATGACGCTGCAGCCGTCCGCGGAGCTCTTCGCGGCCACGATGCCCCGCGAGCTCGACTACGACGTGCTCGCCCGCGAGCACTACCCGCGGGTCGCGCGGATGCTGCGCCTGGAAACCGCACCCGACGAGCTGATCAACTCCCCCACCTACCGCTCGTCGCGGGTGTTCCGGGACCGCGCCGAGGCCGCCGGCTACGAGGTCGAGAAGATCCCGATGCCGATCGACTGGGACTACGCGCTGGCCGAGCTGCGCGGGGAGATGAAGGCCACCTACACCAACGGCGACGGCGCGCTCGGTGTGAACAACGGCGGCAAGCACAGCGTCGACGTCACCTACCTCGCCGAGGCCGAGGCGACCGGCCGGGTCACCGTCGCGACGCTGCACCAGGTCACCGACGTCATCCGGGCCGCCGACGGGCGCTGGGAGGTGCACGTCGACCGGATCGACGAGACCGGCACCATCCAGGAGAAGAAGATCATCACGACTCCGGCGCTGGTGCTCGCCGCGGGGACGCAGAACACCAACCGGCTGCTGCTGCGCGCCCGCGCGCACGACACGATCCCGGACCTGCCCGACGCCCTCGGCGAGAACTGGGGCACCAACGGCGACCGGATCTGCACCTGGGTCTCCCCCGTCGAGGACTTCGGCCCGGTGCAGGGCGGGCCGGTGGTGTTCGGGACGAAGGACTGGGCGGACCCGGCATCGGCGAACACGATCATCCAGGCGTCGCTGCCGCCGCTGCCGCTCGGGCTCGGCCGCACCGTCACGATGATCGTCGGCTACGGCGTCAGCGCCGGCCGCGGCCGCGTCACCTGGGACCCGGTGCGCCAGGAGGGCGTCGTGCAGTGGCCGCTCGACGGCGACGCGCCGCTCACCTCGCGCATCCACGAGCGGATGGCCCGCATCACCGGCGTGCGCGGCACCTTCGTCGACACCACCTACGTCGTGCCGACGACCTGGCACCCGCTCGGCGGTGCGTGCATCGGCACGGTCTGCGACGTCGCGGGCCGGGTGCAGGGCCAGCGCGGGCTCTACGTGCTCGACGGGTCGCTGATGCCGGGCACCACGGCGGCCTGCAACCCGTCGATGACGATCGCGGCCGTCGTCGAGCGCGCCACCGACGACCTGATCGCCCAGGACGTCGGCACGCTCATCTGACCAGCCGCCGGACGACGGCCAGGTCCTCCGGGCTCGCCACGTGCAGGTTCGCCGGGTCCCCCGGCACCGTCACCACGCGGTGGCCCAGCGCGGCGAGCATCCCGGAGTTCTCCACCGGCCGGGGTGCGTCGGCGTGCGCGGCCCGCAGCACGTCCGCCCGGAACGCCTGCGGTGACTGGGTGATGACCGCGTCCTGCTTGGGAAGGGTCTCGACGACGACGCCGTCGACCACCCGCTGCACCACCTCCAGCAGCGGGACGACCGGCACCGCCCCGTCCGCTCCGGCACGCACGGCGTCGACGACGTCGGTGAAGATCCGGTCCGCGGCGAGCGGGTGTGCGGGGTCGGCGAGCACCAGGATCCCGGCGTCGCCGGGCACCACGGCGAGCCCGGCACGCAGTGACTCGGACTGGTGGTCGCCGCCGACGGCGAGCGCGTCGACCGGCTCGCCGTCCCAGTCCACACCGGACGGCAGCACCAGCGCGACCCGGTCGCAGGTGCGTCGGGCGGCGGCGACGGTGTGGTCGACCAGCCGGAGCCCCGCCAGCTCGTCGAGCTGTTTCAACCGGCCGTAGCGCAGCCCCCGGCCGCCCGCCAGCACGATCGCCCACACGTGGTCCCGCACTCCGGTGATCCTGCCGGGACCGCCGGAAGAACCGGACACCGCACCCGATAGCCTCGGTCGTCCCCGCTCGGGCGACCCGATCGGGTGACCCGGAGGGCGGACGAGGATGGCGGCACCGACGACGTCTCCCACCCCTGCCGCGCCGTCGACCGGCCCGCTCGCCGGGTCCCCCGCGTCGATCGCGCTGGTCCGGGAGGTCGCCGAGGACCCGGCCGCGCCGCGCCTGGTGGCCGTCACCGGCCCGGCCGGTGCGGGCAAGTCGACCCTGCTGCGCGAGCTCGTCCGGGTGTGGACCGAGGCCGGCGCCGAGCAGGACGTGACGGTCGTCGACGACGCCCACGAGCTCGGCGACGACGCGCTCGCCGACCTGCGCGGGTACGCGGGCCGCCTGGACGCCCGCCTGGTCGTCGCGTTCCGACCGTGGCCGCGCAGCCGTGCGCTGGCCCGGCTCGGCGCGACGCTGGCCGCCGCCGCGCCGCCGCTGGTCCTGGGCTCCCTGGCCGCGGCCGGGATCGCCGCGCGGGCCGCCCGCGTCGCCGGGGTCCGCATCTCCGACGAGGCCGTCCGGGTCGTCGCCGAGCGCACCGCCGGGGCCCCGATGCTGGTCGACCGGCTGCTCGCCCACGGGCGGGTCGGCGGGCCGGTGCCGCCGCAGCTCGCCGAGCAGATCGGCTACGCCGTCGACGCCGAGGACCCACGGGTGGTCGAGCTGGTCACCGCGCTCGCGCTCGGTGCCCCCGTCGACGGCGAGGTGCTCGTCCCGCTGCTCGGGATCTCCGACGCGGCCGGCATCGGCGTCGGCGCCGAGATCGCCGAGCTCGACGAGCTGTCCGGACGGGCCGTCGCCGCGGGGCTCTGCACCCCCGACGGGCGGGTCGTCCCGCTGGTCGCCGAGTCGATCCGAGCCAGGGTCGCGCCCGCCCGGCGGGCCGAGCTGCGCCGCCACCTCGCCGAGATCGAGCTCGACCGCGGCGGGAGCGTGCTCGCCGTCGCCCGCACCCTGCGCGGGTCCGGGGCCTCCGGGGAGCGTGCCGCCGCGGTGTTCCGGGCCGCCGCGGCCGAGGCGGCCCGCGCGGAGAGCCCGGACGCGGTCCGGTTCTACGCCGAGGCCGTCGCCGCGGGGACACCCCCGCTGACCGTCGCCGCGCACCGCGCGCAGGCCCACCTCGTCGCGGGGGACCTCGACGGTGCGCTCGGGCACGCCGACTCGGTGCTGTCGGCGACCGACGCCGTCGAGGCCACCGACGCCGTCCGGGCCGGGTCGGTCGCGGCCGCCGTCCTCGCCCGGCGGGGTCTGCTGGCGCGCAGTGCCGAGCTGTACCGGTGGACCGCCGCGGTGTCCGGGGAGCGCCCGCCCGCGGCGGCCGTGCCCGTCCTGATCGGGACCGGGGCGCTGGAGGAGGCCCGCGCCGTCGTCGGGGGCGACGGCGGTGGTTCCGGGTTCGTCGCCGGCCGTGCGCCCACCCTGGTCGACGGCGCCGACGACCTGACCGCCCGCGGCATGCTCGACTCGGTCGAGGGCTCCCCGACGGCAGCACTGTCCGGCCTGGCCCGCGCCGCCGGGCTCCTGGAGGCCGCGCACGGCGCCGCGCTGCTGCCCGACACCCCGGCCGCGCTGGCCGCGCTGGTGGCCGTGCACACCGGGGAGTTCGACGTCGCCGCGTCCGTACTGGACCGTGCCCTGCGGACCGGGCTCGGCGGGGCACCCGCCCGGGCCCGGCACCGGCTGCTGCTCGGCTGGATCGCGCTGCTGCGCGGCGCGACCGGCCCGGCGTCGGAGCGGCTCGCCGCCGTCGACGAGGGCGACGACCCCCTCGAACCGCGCGACGAGTTCCTCGCCGCGGCACTACAGGTGGCGATCGCCCGCCGCCAGTCCGACCTCGGCGCCCTGATGCGGTCCTGGACGCGGGCCCGGCAGGCGATCGTCCGCCACCCGGTCGACCTCTACGTGCTGCAGCCGCTCGGGGAGCTGGTGACCGCGGCGTCGCGGCTGCGGGAGGAGAGCTGGGTGGCCCCGCACCTCGCCGAGGCCGACGCGCTGCTCGACCGGCTCGGCCGGCCCGCGCTGTGGGCCGCCCCGCTGCACTGGGCACGGCTGCAGGCCGCGGTCCTCACCGACGACGTCGAGGCCGCCCGCGCCCGCTCCGACGAGCTCCAGCGCGCGGCCTGCGGCAGCCGCTTCGCCCACGCCATGGCGACGGCGGCCCCGCACTGGGTGGGTGTGCTGGAGGACCGGGTCGACGCGGCCGAGGTCGAGGCCGCCGCCCGTGGGCTGCACGCCGTCGGCCTGTCCTTCGACGGCGGCCGCCTCGCCGGGCAGGCGGCGTTGCGGACCGGGGACCGGCGCGCGGTGTCGGCGTTGCTGGCCTGCGCGCGGGCCCTGCAGGCCGCGGGCACGGACCTGCGTCAGGGGACCGTCCAAACGCCGGCGGAGGAGCCCCGCCCGGTGGCGGAGGAGCCCACCGTCGCGGCTCCGGCGCCCGTCGAGGCCGCCCCGGAGCCGGCCGCGTCGGGACTGCTGTCCGAGCGTGAGCTGGAGGTCGCCGAGCTCGTCGTGCAGGGGCGCACCCAGCGTGAGATCGGTGAGGCGCTGTTCATCTCGGCGAAGACCGTCGAGCACCACGTGGCCCGGATGCGCCAGCGCCTCGGGGTGGGCAGCCGCAGCGAGCTGCTCGACGAGCTCCGCCGGATCCTGGGCGACCGCGGCTGACCCCGCCCGGTCAGGGCAGGATCGAGTCGACGTAACCGCCGTCCACCCGGACCGCGGCCCCGGTCGTGGCCGAGGCCTGCGGGGAGGCCAGGTAGGTCACCATGTGGGCGATCTCCTCGGGCTCGATCAGCCGCTGGATCAGCGACTGCGGCCGGTGGGTGCGCATGAACTCGCGCTGGGCCTCGTCCCAGGGCAGGGCCGGATCGACCAGCTGGTACACGAAGTCCTCGACGCCCGCGGTGTGCGTCGGCCCGGCGATCACCGAGTTGACGGTGACCCCACTGCCGGCCGCCTCCTTGGCGAACCCCCGGGACAGCGCCAGCAGCGCCGTCTTGGACACGCCGTAGTGGATCATCTCGGCCGGGATGACGATCGCGGAGTCGCTGGCGATGTTCTGGACGCGGCCCCAGCCGCGATCCCGCATGCCGGGCAGGTAGGTCCGGATCAGCCGGGCGGCGGTCAGGACGTTGACCTCGAAGTAGCGACGCCAGTCGTCATCGGTGATGGTGAGGGCCTCCTGGGCGCCGAAGACGCCCAGGTTGTTGACCAGGACGTCGACGTCGGGCAGCGCCGCCACCAGGGGCGCGGTGCCCTCCTCGGTGGTGACGTCGGCCGCCACACCGACGACCTCTCCGTCGGACTCGTCCCGGACCCGGGCGACGGCCGCGTCGACCCGGTCCGCGGTACGGCCGTTGACCGCGACCCGGGCGCCCGCGCGGGCCAGGCCGACGGCGATGGCGAGTCCGATGCCCTGGGTGGAGCCCGTCACGAGGGCGGTCCGGCCGGTCAGGTCGAGGTGCATGGCTGTCTCTCCAGGAGTCGGGGCGGCCGTCTCGTATCGTGGTGACGGCACGTGCAACAGTCGGCGTACGCCGATAGTTGCACACGCTGGTTATTGCTGACGCCGCCAACGTAGCACCGACGCCCGAAGGGGAGGCACGCCATGTCGCTCGACGACGACGCGGTCGAGACGCGGGCGCGGGGGTGGCGCACCCTGGCCGCCCTGCACGCCCGGCTGGAGGACGACCTGGAGCGGGCGTTGCAGCGCTCGTACGGGCTGTCGGTGGTGGAGTACACCGTGCTCGACGCGCTGGCCCGCCAGGACGGGTACCACCTGCGTATGGCCCAGCTGTCGTCGGTGGTGGCGCTGAGCCAGTCGGCGACGACCCGGCTGGTCGGCAGGCTGGAGGACCGGGGGCTGCTGCAGCGGTACCTGTGCCCCACCGACCGGCGCGGCATCTACACCGAGCTCACCGAACAGGGGCGTCTGCTCCTGGAGAGCGCCCGCCCGGGCCACGACCGGGCGCTGGAACGGGCACTGGCCGACGCGGCGACGCGACCCGAGCTGGCCCCGCTGGTCGCGGCGTTGCACGCCCTGGACGCGACGCCCTGACCCCCGCCTAGTGGTGCGCGTGCGGGCGGGACGCCTCGGCGAGCAGCCCCTCGCAGGAGCGCACCACGATCCGCGCGGCCTCCGCAGAGGCCCGCCCGGTCAGCGGGCTCTCCGCGCGTCGCCGCCAGCGGCGCAGCGCCTCGGAGGCGGCGTCGTGGACCTCGCGCGGGCCCGCGGCGCCGTCGAGCCCCAGCCGGGCCGACGCCGAGCCGCCCTCGCCGCCGAGCAGCCGTTCGGCGTCGGCGAGCGCCTCCGGCGGGAACACGATCTTCCCGGCGCGCAGGTCGGCCAGGGCCCGCAGCTCCACGAACTCGTGCGCCCCGGCCAGGATCCGCTCCACCTCGGCACGCAGCGCGGCCGTCGCCGGGCGGGGCTCGCGGGTCAGCACGAGGTCGACGGCGAGCAGCGCGGAGCGGGCCTTGAGCAGGTCGCGGCGCTCGGAGAACTGGGTGTCGAGCACCGAGCGCAGCTCGTCGAGTCCGGAGCGGCGCACCAGGTCGTCGGCCAGCGCGGTCGGGTCCTTCACGCCCTGGCGGATCAGCGTGGTCCCGAGCCGGACGCCGAACAGGCCGAACCGCTCCAGCAGCGCGATCCGGGTGGCGGCGTCGGGCCGGTCGAGGTCGGTGCGTCCGAACCGGTCGGCCGACAGCAGCAGCGCCTCCACGTCGCCACGCGGGAGCGCGGCGAGCTCGGTGAGCGCGACGTACTCGTCCTGCCGCATGGTGCGGGCGGTCTCGGCGAGCAGCCCGGCGACGGCGACGACGGTCTGGCACAGCCCCCGCAGCTTGTCGTCGCCGCGGTAGCGCCGCGCGATCCGGCGCGCCGAGATCAGCGCGTCGAGCCGGCCGACGCCGATCTCGTCGGCGCGCGAGAGCACCGCGATGGTGTTCACCGGGGTCGCGCGGGCGACGCCGCGGTCGTGGAAGGCCTCCAGGAACCGCACGTCACCGGCGTGCAGGTGACGCATCAGGTAGACGACGGCGGCGGCGGGCGACGGGGTGTCCTCCGGCGTGAGGAACTCCCCGGCCCGGCCGGCCGCGTCGGCGGTCAGCGACCCGATGCCGGGGGTGTCGATCAGGTTGGTGCGGCGCAGGTGCTGCGACGGCCAGTCGACGTGCAGCCGGTCGACGTCCTCCACCCGGGCACCCTGAAGGTCGATCTGCAGCGCGCCGTCGCGGCGGGCCAGGGTGAGCGGACGGTCCGCGCCGGAGCGCAGGTGCATCCGCACACCCGGGGCGGGGGCGTCGGCGTACCAGGTGACGATACGGGTGCACTCGCCCGCGTCGGTGGGCGCGATCCGCTCGCCGACCAGGGCGTTGAGCAGGGTGGACTTGCCGGCCTTGACCTTCCCGGCGATCGCGACGCGCAGCGGCTCGTCGAACCGGTCGAGGTGGTGGCGCAGCCAGCCCGCGGCCTGCGGGGAGTCGCCGTAGGCGTCCAGGGTCCGGCGCAGCAGCGCGCGGGTCTGCTCGGTCAGCGCGCTCACGCCGGACCACCGGAGCCCACGGCCGCGGCCAGCGCCCTGGCCCGCTCGGCGAGGCCGGTCACCCGCTCCAGCTCGGCCTCCAGGTCCGCGACGCGCTGCTGACGCTCGGCGTCGTCCTTCAGGGCGGTCTGCGCGGCCGCGACGGACTCCTTCAGCGCCTCGGACAGCTCGTCGGCGACGGTGGTGAAGTGGTCGCGCAGGTCGCGCTGGATCCGGCGCAGGTTGTCCCGGGAGTCCTTGCCGACCTGGAAGGTGACCTCGTCGATGTGCCGGCGCACGGCGTTCTTCGACTCGGCCTGGCGGCGCTGCTTCAAGCGCTTCTTCTCGTCGCGCACGGTCTTGGCGCCGAACAGCAGACCCGCACCGACCGAGAGCGGGTTGAGCAGGGCGATCCCGGCGAAGGTGGAGGCGAGACCGAACATCAGCATGCCGCCGTAACCGCCGCGGGCGCCGACGAACAGCTTCTGCCCGATTCCGAACTTCTCGTCCGCGGGCATCTCCAGCGGGTCGACGAGCCCGGCCACCGAGCCGCCCGCGACCCGCAGCTCGGGCAGGGTCACGTCGACGGCCTCGGCGAAGTGCTCGGCCACCTGCTCGGCCAGCCAGCGTGCCCGCTCGGTCGTCCACACGAAGTTCTGTGCGACGGCGTGGGCCACCTGCTTGTGGAACCACTCGGCGAACTGGTCCCAGATGTCGGCCGGGTCGGCGTCCTCCAGGAGCTGCTCGGCGTCGCGGGAGACCGCGCGCAGCCGGTCGCGCAGGTCGTACTCGATGTCGGCGATGAGGTCGGCGACGCCGTCGGTCAACGTGGTCTGCCAGCGCGCGGAGCGCTGGCGCAGCCCGTCGACGCGCGACCGCGCGGCCTCCAGCTCGCGGGCGAGCTGACCGGCCTTCTCCGGGTCGTTCTGCGACATCAGCTCGGCCCGCATCGTGGCTTCCAGGGCCTGGCAGGTGACGAGGACGTCCTGGCTGGTGGAGCGGCGGTCCAGGTCGTCCGCGGCACCGACGACCTTGCGCAGCAGGAAGCTGGTGAGCGCCTGGAAGCCGGACTCGGCGATGAGGTCGAGGTCCTGGGTGCGGGCCGCGTGCAGCCGCAGTGCGGAGGACACCGGCAGCAGCTCGGCGTCGATCCGGGCGGTGCGCAGGTGACGCTCGTCGAGCTCGACGATCCGCCGCCAGTGCGGGTACAGGTCGGTCTTGGTGACGATGCAGGCGACGTTCGGGCACAGCTTGCGCGCGGCCTGCAGGAACTCCAGCTCGGGGGCGGTGTACTCCTGGCTGGCGTCGGAGACCAGCAGCACCGCGTCCGCGGTGGGCAGCGCCGACATCGTCGCGGCGCCGTGCGCGGACCCGAGCCCGCCGACGCCGGGGGTGTCGACCAGGGCCAGCCCGCTCTGCAGGAGCTTGCGGGGCAGCGTGACCTCGGCGCGGGTGAGGCGGGCCCGGTTGCCGGGGTTGCCGGCCTCGGAGACGTGCTCGGCGAGCTGGTCGAGCCCGACGACGGTCCGCTCGGCCTTCTCGGTCGTCACGCCGTCGGGCCCGGGGGCCTCGCGGACGAGGGTCACCGACGTCTCCTCGCCGAAGCGCACGAGCGTCGGCACGGCGGTGGCGATGTCGTCGTCGACGGGGCACACGGTGGCGTTGACCAGCGCGTTCACCAGCTGACTCTTGCCCTGCTTGAACTCGCCGACGACCAGCACCCGCACGACCGGGTCGGTCAGCCGCGCCTTCGTCTGCCGCAGCCGTGGCGCCAGGTCGGGGCGGTCGTAGGCAGTGACCGCCTTGAGGGCGAGGTCGACGAGCGCGACCGCCTCCGGCACTGCCACGACCGCTCCCCCCAGATACGTCGCGGACGGTGCCCGGCGGCATCCGTCACGTCCTCGTCATGGATACACGAACGGTGACGGCCCCGGTCACCCACGGGGTGGGTGGCCGGGGCCGTCGGTCCGGGCGGTCGAACCTGCTCCTCCGCCCGGAGCAGTGCGGTGGGTCAGCGGTGGGTCAGAGGCCCACGTGGACGTCGGTGGAGACGTCGTTGTGCGACAGCACGTCGGTGTGGCTGTGGTTGTCCACATCGGTGTCGGTGTGCTGGCTCGCGTCGGTGTTGAACGAGTCGTCGATGTCGGTCGAGGTGTGCGTCTCGGTGTGGGTCTTGTTGAACGAGTCGGTCGCGTCGTTCGAGCCCGTGGCGGTGCCACCGACGGCCGCGGCGCCACCGTGGTCGGCGGAGATGTCGCCGGTCTTGGTGGCCGAGCCGGAACCGAAGGCGGTGGTGTTGCCGTCGCCCTTCACCACGTTGTTGTCGTCGCCCACGATGTTGTCGTGGCCGGTGGTGACGGTCGAGTCGCGGATGTCGTCGCCGGCGGCCACCGAGCCGTCGCCGGACGCGACGACCGACTTGGTGTCGATCGACTGCTCGAAGTCGCCGCCGCCGGTGTCGATGTTCTGGTTCACCGAGTTGTCGACGATGGTGTCGCGGTCGTCGACGTTGTAGGTGTAGTGGTTGTTGGTCACGTACTTGTCGATGTACTTGACCGGGTCCTCGCCGTGGTGCACGGGCGGCGGCGGCGGGGTGTGGTGGTGGCCGCCGTGGCCGCCGCCGGTGTTGTAGTCGCGGTCGAAGGACACGTCGTCGTTGTCCTGGGCCAGGACCAGCGCGTCGCGGACGTCGTCGGCGGAGACCTCGGACAGGCCGCACTGGGCGAGGACACCGTGCGGGTCCTCCTTGAACTCGGCCAGGGCCTTGGGGTCCTTCAGCAGGTCCAGGATGAACTGGATCAGCGACTTCTCGACGGACATGGCGATCTCCTCTGCGGGTGCCGCCGGGCTCGCGCGCTCGGCGGAGGGTTCGGGTGGTGCGGGAGGTGGTGACCGGGCCGGGGTCGGGGGCGTCCCGGCCCGGTCACCGGGCGGTGCGGTGGGTCAGCCGACGGCGAGGTCGATGCCGTTGTGCGACGCGATGTCGGTGTGGCTGTGGTCGTCGATCGACGTGTGGGTCTCGGTGCTGGCGTCGAGGTTCCCGGAGTCGTGGATCTCGGTGTTCTCGTGGGTCTCGGTCCAGGTCTTGTTGAACGAGTCGGTCGCGTCGTGCGAGCCGGTCGCGTTGCCGCCGATGGAGACCGCGCCGCCCTTGTCGGCGGAGATGTCGCCGGTCTTGGTGGCCGAGCCGGAACCGAAGGCGGAGGTGTTGCCGTCGCCCTTGACCACGTTGTTGCCGTCGCCCACGACGTTGCCGTTGCCGGTCGTGATGGTGGAGCCGTCGATGTCACCGCCGGCGGCCACCGCGCCGTCACCGGAGGCGGTGGTCGACCGGATGTCGATGTCCTGGTCGAAGTCGCCGCCGTGGGTGTTGATGTGCTGGTTCACGGAGTTGTCGACGATGGTGTCGCGGTCGTCGATGTTCTCGGTGTGCCAGACGTCCTTGACGTGCACGTTCTCGTGGGAGGCGGCGGCCTTGTGGCCGTGGTCGCCCTTGCCCTCGCTCCAGCCGCCCTTGTCGCCGCCCCAGTTGAAGCCGGTGTCGTAGTGGCGGTCGAAGGACACGGTGTCGTTGTCCTGCGCGATGACCAGCGCGTCGCGGACGTCCTCCGGGGACAGGTCGGCGAGGCCGTAGTGCTGCAGGACCGCGTTCGGGTTGTCGTTGAACCAGTCGCGGACCTGGATGCTCTCGGAGCCGCTGCCGAGCAGGAGCTTGATGAAGTCGATCAGCGAGATGTCGTGTGCAGCCATGTCGGCCTCCGGAGTCGCTCGGGGGGTGACCGGTCCGTCGGCGACGACCGGTGTTGACGACGAAAGCTAGGGGCGCCGGGCCGCCCGGCCATCGGGGATCGCTCCGGGTCCGTCGGGGGGCCGTTAGGGGATCGGTCCCCCACTTCGTTCCGCTGCGCGGCACCGGCTAACGCCGGAGCGGCCCCCGCCGATGGGTCGGGGAGAGGACCACGCCGGCGTGCCGGTTCGACGAGGGGGGAGCAGTGGTGTCGTACCTGCTCGGGATCGATCTGGGGGCCACCTCGGTGACCGCGGCCGTGCTGCGCACGGGTGGTGCCGCGGAGTCCGTCCGGCTGGGCGGCCGCGACGGGAGCGACGTGCTCCCCGCGGTGCTCGTCGCGACGCCCGGGGGCGACCTGCTCTGTGGTGAGCCCGCCCGTCGCCGGGCCCCGGCCGAGCCGGACCGTGTCGCACGCGGCTTCCTCGACCGGGTCGGGGACCCGACACCGCTGTCGCTGGCCGGCTTCGCCTACGCGGCCGAGGACCTGTGCGCCCGGCTGGTGCGCGTCCTGGTCGACGAGGTGTCCACCCGGCACGGTGGCCCGCCGTCCCGGATCGGCATCACCTGCCCGGTGGGCTGGGGCCGGCACAAGCGGGACCTGCTGGCCGCCGCCCTGCGTCGCCGCGGGCTGACCGTCTCGCTGGTGACCGCGCCGCAGGCCGTCGCGCTCGCCCACCGCGCCGTCGTGCCGGCCGGGGGGCCGCTCGCCGTCGTCGACCTGGGGGGGCAACGGGACCACCGCGACCGTGCTGGCCGCGGCCGCACCCGGGGTGCTGCCCGACGCCGTCGGCCGCACGCTGACCTGCCGGACCGGTGGCGCCGACGTCGACGACGCGGTGTTCGCCTTCGTCCGGTCCTCCTCCCCGGCCACGGCCGCCGCGTTCGACGCGCTCGACCCCGACGACCCGCGGACCGTGGCCGCTCTGACCTCCCTGCGCGACGAGTGCCGCGCCGCCAAGCAGCTGCTGTCCCGGGACACGGTCGCGACCGTCCCGGTGGAGCTGCCCGGCCTGCGGACCGCGGTCCGGATCCACCGCTCCGACCTCGACGAGCTCACCCGCCCGCTGCTCGAGCCGGTCACCGACCTGGTGCAGGACGTCGTGGCCGCCGCCCCGGACGCCGAGGTGCTGCTCGCCGGCGGCGCCGCACGGATGCCGGTCGTGGTGCAGGCGGTCTCGGCGGCACTGGGCCGCCCGGTCGCCGTCGTCGCGGACCCGGTGGCCGACGCCGCCCGGGGCGCCGCGCTGGCTGTCGCGCCGGGGGCCGGGACCTCCTGGCCTGGTGTGCGGATGGCGCCGCTGGCCGGTGTCCCCACGCCTCGCGAGCCCGTCGACCCGGCCGGGCGCAGCCCGTGGGACCGGCCCGGGCCGGACACCGCCGACCGCGCCGGCAGCACCGACCGCGCCGGCAGCACCGACCGCGCCGACCGGACCACCCCGGCGTGGCCGACCCGCGGTGAGCGGGAGCGGACCGCACGGACCGAGGCGCCCGCCGCGGACCGCACGGCCGTCGCCCTGCTCGACCCGGAGCCGCCGACCGGCCCGCTGACCGCGGTCCCCCGCACCCGTACGGCCCAGCCCCCCGCCCCCGCACGGACGTCGGTCCTCGGGGCCGGACGGGTGACCGCCCCGGCTGTCGCCCGCCCGGAGCGTCCCGCGCCGGACACCCTGGTCACCCGGGACGCCCCCGCCGGCGCGGCCCGCCGCGGCGTGGTCACCCGGCAGCGCCTGATGGTCGGTGCCGGTGGCCTCGCCGGTGCCGCCGCCATCGCGGGTGCGCTGCTGTTCTGGCCCACGACGAGCCCGGGGATCGGTGAGCTGAGCGCGGCCCCCGTGCTGAGCTCACCGGCCGTCGCACCGGCTCCGGTCGCTCCGGGCGCCGCCCCGGCGCCCGGCGCCGCCTCCGGCCCGGTCGCGGGCGCCCCCGTGGGTGGGACGCGCGCCGGCGCCTCGGGTGGCGCGGCCACCGGGGGCGTCGCGGCCCGCCCCGCCGCGGGTGCCGCTGCGCCGGCCGCGCCCGGCGCCCCGGCTCCGGCCGCGCCGGCTCCGGCCGCGCCTGCCCCGGCTGCTCCGGGACCGGCCGTGCCGTCCGCCCCGGTGGTGTCGCCCCCGCCGGCCACCACACCGCCGGCGACCAGCACGGGCCCGAACACGCCGGCGGAGGGCACGTCCGATCCGACCACCCCGCCGGTCACCACCCCGCCCGCCACCGACCCGACCACCCCGGCCCCGGGCCCGACGACCACGGCTCCCGCGCCGTCGTCGAGCGTCGCTCCGGCAGCCGCGTGATCATCCTGGGGGACAAGGAAATCGATCACCGATCACGCTGTGCGCTGCGACGACAGCGCGGAGTGACCCCCACCCCGTCCCGCCAGGACCCCGGGGCGGGATGATTCGGACCGCCGGGCCGGCGTGGACACGGGAGCCCCCACGCCGGCTCGGCCCCATGCGGGAATGCGATACGGCCGCGCCCGAAGGTGTGAGCGCGACCGCGTCGCGCCGCCGGTCTCCACCCCCTCCGACGTGGTAAAACCGTGGTCGTCACGGTTCGGGGGCACGGGTGAGAGGGGCGCGTGGTGACGCGGTTGGCGGGGGCGGTCATCGGCATGGCAGCGGGTGCGTTGGTGCTCGCCTATGTCGTGGTGGGCTGGCCGATCCTGGTGGTCGGCGGGCCGCTGCTGGTGGGGGTGGCCCTGACGGTCGGCGTCCTGGTCCTCACCGAGCGCCCGCGGGCCGTGCTGGCCCAGCGCCGGGCCGTCCAGGCAGGCACCTCTCCCTGGCAGGCCGCCGCCGACACGCGTGACGAGCAGCCCGGCCGCGGGCTGATGAGCGGCTTCTTCGAGATGCCCGCGGCGCTGCCCGAGCAGCGGCCCGCCCCGTCGGACGCCCGCCCGGCCGGCACCCGCTAGCAGTACGTCACAATCGGCCGGTGCCGATCTTCCCGCGTGCCGCCCGTGACCTGACCCGGGCCCGCCCGTGCTGATCGGGATGTTCTTCGCGGTGCTCGCGATGCTCTGCAGCACCGTCGCCGCCATCCTCCAGGCCGACGCGGCCAACCAGGGCGGGCGCACCAGCGCGGTCCTGGCCCGGCCCCGGTTCGTCGGCGGGATCGGGATGGACCTCGTGACCTGGCTCTGCATGGTCGTGGCGCTCCAGTACATCCCCATCTTCGCGGTGCAGGCCACGCTCGCCGGGGCCATCGCGATGACGGCCCTGTACGCCCGCTACTTCCGCGGCGAGTGGCTGCGGCCGGTGCACCGGCTGGCGATCGGCGCCAGCATCCTCGGGCTCGCGTTCGTCGCCGGCAGCGCGGGGACCGAGCGCAAGCAGGCCCTGACCGGCCACGGCACGACCGTGGCCGTCCTGATCGCGGCGCTCGTGGTGTTCATGGGGGCGACGCTGGCGGTCACCAACTCGACCAAGCCGTGGCCGTCGGCGGTGCTCGCCGGGCTCGGGCTGGGCGGCGGCTCGGTCTGCATCCGCGCGATGCACGTGTCCGAGGGGGTCGACCTGGCCGGTCTGCTGCGCGAGCCGCTGGTCTACATCCTGGTCGGCATGGCGCTGACCGGCCTGTACAACTACGCCCGCGCACTGCAGCTCGGCGACGTCTCCACGGTGACCGCGCTCTACATGGTCACCCAGGTCGTCGTGCCCGGTCTGGTCGGCATCACGCTGCTCGACGACACCGTCCGCCCCGGTCTGTGGTGGCTGCTGCTGCTCGGGCTGGCGCTCGTCGTCTACGGCACCTCGATCCTGGCGCGACGCCGTCCGGAGAAGCGGACTCCCCCGCGGGTGGCCTAGTTTCGGCTCATGCCCTCCTTCGAGCGCCCCGGCGTGACGCTGCACTACGAGGAGCACGGCACGGGGTTCCCGGTCCTGCTGCTCGCCCCGGGCGGCATGAACTCGACGATCGCGGCCTGGGACAACGCTCCCTGGAACCCGGTCACCCACCTCGCGCAGCGGTACCGCGTCATCGCGATGGACCAGCGCAACGCCGGGTCCTCGGTCGCCGAGGTCCACGGCGACGACGGCTGGGACACCTACACCGCCGACCAGCTGGCCCTGCTCGACCACCTCGGCGTCTCCGAGTGCGCGGTGCTCGGCATGTGCATCGGCGGCGCCTACATCGCGAACCTGCTGGTGACCGAGCCGCAGCGGGTCCGGGCCGCGGTCGCGCTGCAGCCCATCGGCCGTGCCGACAACCAGCACCTGTTCGAGAAGAGCTTCGAGAGCTGGCGCGCCGGGATCGAGGCCGACCACCCCGGGGTCCCCGACGACGACTGGGCCGCGTTCCGCACGAACATGTGGGGCGTCGGCGGGATGCTGTACTCCGTTCCCGACGAGGCGCTCGCCCATGTCACGACGCCGTGGCTGGTGCTCATGGGGACCGACGCCTTCCACCCGGAGCCGGTGTCGCGCCGGCTCGCCGAGCTCGCGCCGGGTGCGGAGCTGGTGGAACAGTGGAAGGTCGAGCCGCACGTCGCCGACGGCCGCGCCGCCGTCGACCGGTTCCTCGCCACCCACCTGGTCTGATTCCTCCACGACGGCGGGCACCCACTGCCCCGCCGTCGGTGGTGCGCCGGCACGACGGTTGAGTCAGGATCGTCGTCGTGCGTTACGTGGTGATCGGGGCAGGGGCGGTCGGCGGGACGATCGCGGCGCGGCTGCACGCGGCGGGGCGGGAGGTCGTCGCCGTCGCCCGGGGCGCGCACCTCGACGCGATCCGCGAGCACGGGCTGCGCCTGGACACCCCGGACGGGTCGACCACCCATCCGGTGGAGGCCGTGAGCACGGTCGCCGAGGCCCGCCCCACCTCCGACGACGTCGCGATCCTCGCCGTGAAGTCGCAGGACACCCCGCCGCCGCTGGCCGCGCTGCTCAAGGCGGCCCCCGGGATCACCGTGGCGTGCGCGCAGAACGGCGTCGCCAACGAGCGCCTCGCCGCGCGTCGCACCGACCGGGTGCAGGCGATGCTGGTGATCCTGCCCGCCGAGCACTACGAACCGGGTGTCGTCGTCGCGTCGTCGTCGCCGGTCCCGGGTGTGCTCGACGTCGGCCGGTTCCCCTCCGGGGTCGACGCGGCCACCGAGGCGATCGTCGCCGACCTCACCGCGGCCGGGTTCTCCTCCCGCGCCGACCCGGATGTGATGGCCGCGAAGTACGGCAAGCTGCTCACGAACCTGGCCAACGCGGTCGACGCGATCTGCGGGCTCGACGACCCGGACGCCCCCCGCCTCGTCGAGGCCGCGACCGCGGAGGGCCACGCCGTGCTCGCCGCGGCCGGGATCACCGCCAGGACCGGCGACGACGACCGCGTCCGCCGGGAGGGCATCGTCACCGAGCGGCCGGTCGCGGGTGCGACGCGGCGGGGCTCGTCGTCGTGGCAGAGCCTCCGGCGCGGTTCCGGTTCCATCGAGGCCCGGTACCTCAACGGCGAGATCGTGGCCCTGGGCGCGGCGCACCGGATCGCGACGCCGGTCAACACCGAGCTGATGCGGGTGGCGGAGGAGATGGCCGCGGCCGGGGAGCAGCCGGCTTCGCGGTCCGGGGCCGATCTGCTGTGACGGCCTATCCGCTGGACGTGGCGCGGCCCGCGTTCCTCGACACGCTCGACGGGTTGTCCGCGCTGCTCGACCACGTCGACGACACCGACCTGCACGCTCGCAGCCGCTGTCACGGCTGGCTCGCCGCCGACGTCCTCGCGCACCTGCACCTGGGCCTGGTCGAGATGCTCGCCGGGTTCCCCGCCCGTACCGACCGTCCCGCCGACGCCGACCTCGCGACCTACTGGACCGCACCGCCGCCCGGGTCCGAGCAGCCGGGCTGGGCGCACGAGCGCTTCGCCCGCGCCGTCGCCGCGGCCTACGCCCGCCCGACCGGTCAGGTCGCCCACGTCGCGACGACCGTGCGCGGGCTGCGCCGGCTCGTCGCCGACCTCGAGCGGCCCTACCGGCTGGAGTTCCAGGGCGTCGTCCTCAACGTCGGCGACTTCGTCGCGACCTGGGTGGTGGAGGTCGTGGTGCACCACCTCGACATGACCGTCGTGCTGCCGGACGCGCCCGCGCCGCCGGCGTCCGGGCTCGCGGTGGTGCGGGAGACGGTGCTGCGCCTGGCCGGGGACGCCGCCGTCGCGGGGTGGGACCTGACTTCGGTCACTTGTCTTAGTGCTTCGCCGCGGGCTGACGGAGCGCGTCGAGGAGGGCCTGTTTGTCGGCGGGGACGGCGGGCGGGAAGGTCTGCTGGGTGCCGTTGATGGCGATGGTGGCCGAGCGCAGTGGTCGGAGCTGGCGGACGACGTTGCGGATGGTGAGCCCGGTGCGGTTCTGGATCTCGCGGGCGACTGCGAGGGCGGTGAACACGATGGTCAGGTGCGCTTCGATGGACTGGCGTTGGTGGTGGAACATCGGGCGGGCGCGTAGGTCGGTTTTGCTCATCCGGAAGGACTGCTCGACGTGCCAGAGGTCGTGGTAGTCGCCGATGATCTCCCCGGCCGCTGCGCCGCCGGCCGGGATGTTGGTCACGTAGCCCTTCAACCCGACCAACCGGTATGCCCGAGCCAAGGAGGCCTCGTCCAGGGCGCGGGAGCCGTTGGTGACCTTGACGAACCGCGGTGTGCGCGCGGGCTTCTCGCCGGCGATGACCTCGCGGGCCCGGTTCTCCTGCAGGGTCAACGTGCGCCGGTCCCGGACGGCCCGCTTCGTGGAGTAGGCCCAGACCGCCCGCCAGGATCCCGGATGCTGGTTGGGGTTCCAGACGGGCTCGGCCTTGACCTTCGGGCTGTTCTCGCTGCGCCCGGTGCGGCGGTCGCGTGGTGTGAGGGTGTCGATGATCTGCCCGTCGACGAAGGCGTCGCCGTGCCAGTGGAAGTGCGACTCCAGGTCAACCGGGGCCTTGGTGAGTCGGGAGCCGACGATGAACCGCAGGCCGGCCTCGTCGAGGTCGCGCAGGTTCGCGGCCGAGAGCATCCCTGCGTCGGCGACCACGACCATCCCGCCCGGCTCGACCGGCAGCTGGTGTCGGGCCCGGAAGGCCTCGATGATCGGCAGGATCGTCGCGGTCTCGGTCTTGTTGCCCTCGAAACAGCCGATCTCGAGGGGGAACCCTGCGCGATCGACCAGCAGCCCGACGACGACCTGCGGGTCGACCCGGCGTTCCTTGGAGAACCCGACCTTGCGCAGGTCGTCCTCCTTCTCCGCCTCGAAGTAGAGGGTGGTGACGTCGTAGAGACACAACGACACATCCCCACTGCCACGGGCGTGGGTGAAGCAGGCCCTCGCGATCTCGTCGCGGTAGCTGCGCCCGGTGCAGCGCAGCAGGGTGCGGCGCATCGTCTTTTCGCTCGCCGCGGTGACGCCCAGACCGGCCAGCACCCGACCGGTGTCCAGGATGGACGTGGGCTCGACGATCCGGGCGATCACCAGGTCGCGGAACGTGTCATCAGCGACCTCTGCGAACCCGAGGCCCGCGTAGACCTCGGCGAGGATGTCGAACAGCACCCGCGACCCGGTCGTGATCACCTGCGGCGCACCCACCCGCCGGGTTGTGGTGCTCGGGGCGCGCCGCGGCATCTGGCCGAACAGCCCCTCCTGCGTGGCACCGCCGGCCGCGGTGGGCGCGATCAGCTCGGCCCGCCGGGGTGACGGCGCGACGCCCAGATCCAGGGCCTGCTGTGCAGCGTCGTCGATCAGCCCACGGGCCTGCTCGACCAGCAGGCCCAGCTCGGCCTCGGTGTGCGCTGACCCGACATGGGCCACGATCCGTCGATGGCCCTGCACGGACTCGGCGATCTGGACCGCGGTCGCCCCGGAGGCCGTCCGTACCCGCCTCACCCACGCCACCTGACCGAGCGTAGAGCACCGAATTAGTGCCTCACACCGCTCCCGCGCAAACACATCACCGCAGCTCAGCGCAGTACAAGCTGCGAAACCAGGCTCGGGTGACCAAAGTCAGGTGGGAGGACGACACGGCGCTCGCGCTGGCCGCCACCGGGCGGGAGCCGGGCATGACGCCCGTCCTGGGCTAGCAGGTGATGCCGGTCGTCCCCCGGCCCGTGACCGGAATTCTCTCGGCCCCGCGCCCGTCCGCGCCTACCGTCGACCCATGACGTCCGACGCGCACGGAACCGAGATCCGCACCCTCGCCGAGCTGCAGCAGATCACCGGGCAGCCGATCGCACCCGCCCTGGCGAAGGAACGCGACCACCTCGTGGACGTGCACCGCGCCTGGCTGGCGGCGTCCCGGTTCCTGCTGCTGGCGACGTCGGGCCGGGACGGCACCTGCGACGTCTCGCCGAAGGGCGACCCGGCCGGGTTCGTGCACGTCGTCGACGACCGCACGGTCGCGATCCCCGAGCGTCCCGGCAACGGTCGCGTCGACGGCTGGCGCAACGTCCTGGAGAACCCGCACGTCGGCGTCATCCTGCTGGTGCCGGGGCGCAACGACACGCTGCGCATCAACGGCCGGGCCCGCCTCGTCCGCGACGCGCCCTACTTCGACGAGCTCGCCGTGAAGGGCCGCCGACCGCTGCTCGCCTGCGAGGTCGCGATCGAGCAGATCTACTTCCACTGCCCCAAGGCGTTCCTGCGCTCCGAGCTGTGGGCGACGGAGAGCTGGCCCGCGCCGGACGCGCTGCCCTCCACCGCGCAGCTCGCCAAACGGCTCGCCCGCCCCGACGAGCCGCTGGAGAAGATCGAGGAGTACTACGGCGCCGGCTACGCGGCCCGGCTCTACTGAGGGTCGCGCAGGTTACATCGAAACCCCAGGTCAACCCCTGCACAATGGGGAGACGTGACACCCCCCGTCCCGCCGCTGCGGCGGTCCCTGCGCGCCCTGCTGTTTGCCGTTCTCACCGCGCTCGCGATCCCGGTCGCGCTCGCGGCGGGTGCCGCGCTGCCACCGGCCGCGGTGGTCGCGGGGATCGTGCTGGCGGTGGTGGTCGCCGGGGTGGCCCGCACCCTGTCCTGGGTGGCCGGGGAGCCGATCGGCGAGCGGGCCACGGTGCTGGCGGTGGCCAGCGGCCTCGGCGCCGGGATCGCGGCGATCACCCTGGGCGTGGTCGCGGTGTTCGCGGGTCCCGCGGTGCTCGTGCTCGTCCCGCTGCTCACCGGCGCCGGGATGGTGACCTGGTGGGTCGCCCGCCGCGACGTGCCGCCCGTGCTCTGAGTCCATGATCACCGGGTGTGGAGTCCGGAGTGCACTCCACGACCCTCTGCGCTCCACAATTGGCGATCATGCTCCCGCGCGGCGACCGTCATCCGCCCCTGTCTACTGGCTGTGCTGGTCTCGGCGCACCGTGAGGAGACCGGCACTCCCCTGCCTCTGAGCGGTGTCGGATGAGCACTTCTCGGGGAGAGGTGGGTATGGCGAAGGGCGAGCGCCTTGCTCGACACGGCTGGATGTCGTCCGAGCTGGGTTCGTACAGCGATCGTCAGTTGGCGTCGATGGTGGACCGAGCGGCGCCCCGGGGCACTGGCATCGGCGGCACCTCCGCGGTACTGGAGGTCGACCGCACCCCGGTCTTCGTGAAGAGGATCCGCTTGACCGATATCGAGCGGAAGACGTCGAACGTCGAATCGACGGCGAACCTCTTCGGGCTGCCCGTGAAGTGCCAGTACGGCGTGGGAAGTCCGGGCTTCGGTGCCTGGCGCGAGTTGGCGGCGTGCATCACGACGACGGACTGGGTCCTCTCGGGGCTCTCGGACGCGTTCCCTCTGCTGTACCACTGGCGGGTGCTGCCCGGAGTGGGTCCGCGGGCGGGCGACGCAGCATCAATGGAGCGCGAGGTGGCGTTCTGGGGTGGCTCGTCCGCCTTACGCGGTCGACTCGCCGCGCTGGCCGATGCGACTGCCAGTCTGGTTCTCTTCCTGGAGTTCGTGCCGTACACCCTCGAGGCGTGGCTTTCTGCCCAGGTGGCGGAAGGTCGGGTGGCGTCCGAGGCTGCGGCTGTCCTGATGGAGGCGCAGCTGCTCTCGACGGTCGAGCTCATGAACGCGGCGGGGATCCATCACTTCGACGGCCACTTCGGAAACCTGCTCACCGACGGGCGTCAGCTCTTCTTCGCCGACTTCGGGCTGGCGACCTCGCCGAGTTTCGAGCTCTCCGAGGCCGAAGCGCGCTTCCTGCACGAGAACCGCACCCATGACTCCGGCTACGCCGCGATGCGTCTGGTGAACTGGTTGGTGGCCACCTTCGCCGGCGTGGGTCCGGCGTGCACGGTCGAGGAGCGCAACGGACTCGTCCGCGCTCTGGCCGACGGTGCCGGAGTGGCAGGGGCTCCGGAGGCGGTATCGCGGCTTGTCGACCGTCTCGCGCCCGTTGCGGCCGTCATGAACGGCTTCTACTACGAGTTGTTCACCGGGAGCCGTGCTGCCCGCTACCCCGCTGGTCGAGTAGCCGAGGCCCTCGCCGCGCGGCCGTGAGCGTCGATCTCGGGCGGAGAAGCATCCGTCGAGGTCAGGCTGGGCAGCGGTGGGGCCCGGAATCGTCTCAGGTGCGGGGCGAGTGCACGCTGTCGGCGGCGACGGTGAGGATGACCCGGTGCTGTGCGCCGGTGCCGCCGCCGAATCCTGGGTAGGGACGGCCGAGGTACTTGTGGGCCAGGTGGTCGATGTGCTCGGCCCCTCCGTCGGTGGTGGCCGAGGTGACGCGTCCGCGAACCGCCCACGAGCGTGCGGGGGAGGCCGGGTCGGCGATGCCGACCGCAACACGGGGGTCTCGGTCGATGTTGCGCATCTTCTGGTGCGTGGTGACGGTGTTGATCACGATGTTGACGCCGTCGGTGTCGACCCAGGTCTGGCTGATCTGCGGTGAGCCGTCGGGCATCAGGGTGGTGAGGAAGCAGATCGCCGGCGCACGCAGGACCTCGATCAGACTGGCCGGTAACGCGGCTGTCGGCAGAGCAGATGCCGAGTCGGGTGTGGTGCTCATGGGGTGTCCTTCGAAGAGGTCGGGGTGACGCCGTAGAGGCCGTCGATGAGGTGGGGGGCGGACGAGTCGTTCGGCAGTTCGGCGGTGCGCAGGCCGGCGAGAGCGATGGTGAGTGCGCGGCGCCACATCTGCGGATCGACCTCGCGGGCGGCGTCCATCACCGCACCGACCATCAGGTGCACCGCGACGAGATCGGTGGGAGTGACGCTCGGCGGTAGCTGCCCGGCATCGATCGCCCTGGTGAGCAGTCGGGCCGCCAGCGGGGTGATCTCGTCGCGACCCCGTGCCACCAGGTCCGGGGCCTGGTTACCGCTGCGCAGCAGTTCGCCCAGACCGCGGTTGTCGGCCTCGAGCTCCAGCTGGCGGGTCATGAACCAGCACAGACCTTCCCACGGGTCCTCGGTCAGAGCGGCTTGTCGGGCGAGGTCGACGACGGTGTCGATGTGCTCGGCGAACAGCGCATTCATCAGGTCTTCCCGCTCGGGGAACCGGCGGTACACCGTGCCCATGCCGGTGCCGGCCGTCCGGGCGATGTCCTCGTAGGACACGCCCAACCCGTTGCGGGCCATCAGGGCGTGTGCGGTGTCGAGCAGTAGCTGCCGGTTGCGTTGCGCGTCGCGTCGCAACGGGGGCGTGTCCATTCTGCCAAGCTACCAAGTGGAACCACGGCTACCAAGTTGAAGATGTCTTCCGTTTTGTGCCTATGATGGCTGCACCACTTCACGAGGAGCTCTCATGACGTCACCGATCACCACCTCATCGCTGCCCGAGGAGCTCGCACCCGTGCCGGCTACGGCCGCCCCGGCGCACGCTGTTGCGCTCGTGGCGGAGGTTCAGCCGTTCCCGATCGCGGTGGCCGGTGCCGAGCTCGAGCAGCTCGCGCACCGGCTGATCGCCACCCGCTGGCCCCACCGCGAGACCGCCGCCGACCAGGGCCCCGCACTGGACGAGATCCGTGCTCTGTGCGATCACTGGGCCACCGACTACGACTGGCGCCGTGCCGAGCGGTTCATCAACGAGACCGGCTCCTACCGCACCGAGATCGACGGCATGGGGGTGCGCTTCCTGCACGCGCGCTCGCCCGAACCGGACGCGATGCCGCTGCTGCTGTGCCACGGCTGGCCCGGCTCGATCCTGGAGTTCCGTCACCTCGTCGGACCGTTGACCGACCCGGTGGCCCACGGTGGCCGAGCGGAGGACGCCTTCGACGTCGTCGTTCCCTCGATGCCCGGATTCGGCTTCTCCGACCAGCCCGTGACCACGGGCTGGGGTGCCTCCCGCGTCGCTGACGCCTGGATCGAGCTCATGCGCCGGCTCGGCTACCACGACTGGGTCGCTCAGGGTGGGGACTGGGGATCGTCCGTCGTGGACGCCATCAGTCGCAGGAACCCGGCAGGCCTGCGTGGCATCCACACCAACCTGCCGCTGGTGTTCCCCACCGAGGCCGAGGTACGCGACGCGACCCCCGACGAACAACGCATGATCGCCGCTGCACAACGCTACCGGGCCACGCTCGACGGCTACGCCCGCGAGCAGGCCACTCGGCCCCAGACCATCGGATACTCCCTGGCCGACTCGCCCGCCGGGCTGGCGGCCTGGATCTACACCCTCTTCCAGGACGTCACCGACAGCGGCGGCCGGCCCGAGACGGTCATCGACCGCGACGAGATCCTCGACGACATCATGATGTACTGGTTGCCCAACACCGGCGCCTCGTCCGCCCGGCTCTACTGGGAGGCCGAGCGCGACGTGAGCGGCGCACAGGTGATCGGCGCCGTGCCGGCGGCCAACCCGGTCCCCGCCGGGTTCAGCATCTTCCCGGGCGAGGCCGTGCAGGCCTCCCGGCGCTGGGTCGAGCGGCGCTACACCACGGTGCTGCACTACCGCCAGCACGAACGCGGCGGCCACTTCGCCGCACTGGAACAGCCCGCCGCGCTCACCGACGACATCCGTACCACCTTCCGCGCGCTGCGGTGACGTGGGCGCCGCGGTGACCGCAGCGCTGTGGTGATCCGCGAACCACGGCGACACCGCCCGGTGTGCCGACATGGCCGGTATCGACATCGGCGGGCAGGCCGCCCCTCTCGTTCTGGGCCTGCCCGACCGCGCACGGCGATGCCCATGATCCGTCGACCGCTGGATGAGACAGCCGGATAGCACGGGATGGCACGCGGGACCGTTCCCGGGGAACGACGAAGGCCCAGGCTCGGCGAGAAACCTGCCGCTGACCTGGGCCTTCGTGTGTGGAGCGGATGACGGGAATCGAACCCGCGTATTCAGCTTGGGAAGACCACGATCGCGCCTGTCGCCCTGGTCAGCGGGCCCAGCTTCGTCAGTTGATGCACCGTGGTTGACCGCCGTTGCCCCCTGCTTGTTGCTGGCCTGTTGTTGCTCGTCGCCCTCGGTAGCAGGGTCGCAGTAGCGACCTCGTGCCCGTTCGGCAGCGCGTCGTAGCACAGGCGGTGCCCACCTCTTCCGAACGCTCCGCCACCCCCGCCCACACGAACTACGCTGCGGCCCGAGCGACGAGAGGACAGATGTGGGAACAGCTCCGAAGTACTCCGTGAGCGTCGCCGGTGTGGTCGTCGACGACTCCGACCGAATCCTGGCCGTTGAGCGAATGGACAACGGTCGGTGGGAGGCACCGGGCGGGATCCTGGAGTTGGGCGAGACCCTCGCCGAGGGCGTGCGACGGGAGGTCGCCGAGGAGACCGGCGTGCACGTTGAGGTCGGGCGGATGACTGGCGTCTACCAGAACCTCACGCTCGGGGTGGTCGCGCTCGTGTTCCGATGCCGACCCATCGGCGGCGTCCCGACACCGTCCGAAGAGTCTCGGCGGGTGGAGTGGCTGACGCTCGACGAGGTCCGCGAGCGCCGCGACGTGCCGCCCGTGCTCTGAGTCCATGATCACCGGGTGTGGAGTCCGGAGTGCACTCCACGACCCTCTGCGCTCCACAATTGGCGATCATGCTCCCGCGCGGCGACCGTCATCCGCCCCTGTCTACTGGCTGTGCTGGTCTCGGCGCACCGTGAGGAGACCGGCACTCCCCTGCCTCTGAGCGGTGTCGGATGAGCACTTCTCGGGGAGAGGTGGGTATGGCGAAGGGCGAGCGCCTTGCTCGACACGGCTGGATGTCGTCCGAGCTGGGTTCGTACAGCGATCGTCAGTTGGCGTCGATGGTGGACCGAGCGGCGCCCCGGGGCACTGGCATCGGCGGCACCTCCGCGGTACTGGAGGTCGACCGCACCCCGGTCTTCGTGAAGAGGATCCGCTTGACCGATATCGAGCGGAAGACGTCGAACGTCGAATCGACGGCGAACCTCTTCGGGCTGCCCGTGAAGTGCCAGTACGGCGTGGGAAGTCCGGGCTTCGGTGCCTGGCGCGAGTTGGCGGCGTGCATCACGACGACGGACTGGGTCCTCTCGGGGCTCTCGGACGCGTTCCCTCTGCTGTACCACTGGCGGGTGCTGCCCGGAGTGGGTCCGCGGGCGGGCGACGCAGCATCAATGGAGCGCGAGGTGGCGTTCTGGGGTGGCTCGTCCGCCTTACGCGGTCGACTCGCCGCGCTGGCCGATGCGACTGCCAGTCTGGTTCTCTTCCTGGAGTTCGTGCCGTACACCCTCGAGGCGTGGCTTTCTGCCCAGGTGGCGGAAGGTCGGGTGGCGTCCGAGGCTGCGGCTGTCCTGATGGAGGCGCAGCTGCTCTCGACGGTCGAGCTCATGAACGCGGCGGGGATCCATCACTTCGACGGCCACTTCGGAAACCTGCTCACCGACGGGCGTCAGCTCTTCTTCGCCGACTTCGGGCTGGCGACCTCGCCGAGTTTCGAGCTCTCCGAGGCCGAAGCGCGCTTCCTGCACGAGAACCGCACCCATGACTCCGGCTACGCCGCGATGCGTCTGGTGAACTGGTTGGTGGCCACCTTCGCCGGCGTGGGTCCGGCGTGCACGGTCGAGGAGCGCAACGGACTCGTCCGCGCTCTGGCCGACGGTGCCGGAGTGGCAGGGGCTCCGGAGGCGGTATCGCGGCTTGTCGACCGTCTCGCGCCCGTTGCGGCCGTCATGAACGGCTTCTACTACGAGTTGTTCACCGGGAGCCGTGCTGCCCGCTACCCCGCTGGTCGAGTAGCCGAGGCCCTCGCCGCGCGGCCGTGAGCGTCGATCTCGGGCGGAGAAGCATCCGTCGAGGTCAGGCTGGGCAGCGGTGGGGCCCGGAATCGTCTCAGGTGCGGGGCGAGTGCACGCTGTCGGCGGCGACGGTGAGGATGACCCGGTGCTGTGCGCCGGTGCCGCCGCCGAATCCTGGGTAGGGACGGCCGAGGTACTTGTGGGCCAGGTGGTCGATGTGCTCGGCCCCTCCGTCGGTGGTGGCCGAGGTGACGCGTCCGCGAACCGCCCACGAGCGTGCGGGGGAGGCCGGGTCGGCGATGCCGACCGCAACACGGGGGTCTCGGTCGATGTTGCGCATCTTCTGGTGCGTGGTGACGGTGTTGATCACGATGTTGACGCCGTCGGTGTCGACCCAGGTCTGGCTGATCTGCGGTGAGCCGTCGGGCATCAGGGTGGTGAGGAAGCAGATCGCCGGCGCACGCAGGACCTCGATCAGACTGGCCGGTAACGCGGCTGTCGGCAGAGCAGATGCCGAGTCGGGTGTGGTGCTCATGGGGTGTCCTTCGAAGAGGTCGGGGTGACGCCGTAGAGGCCGTCGATGAGGTGGGGGGCGGACGAGTCGTTCGGCAGTTCGGCGGTGCGCAGGCCGGCGAGAGCGATGGTGAGTGCGCGGCGCCACATCTGCGGATCGACCTCGCGGGCGGCGTCCATCACCGCACCGACCATCAGGTGCACCGCGACGAGATCGGTGGGAGTGACGCTCGGCGGTAGCTGCCCGGCATCGATCGCCCTGGTGAGCAGTCGGGCCGCCAGCGGGGTGATCTCGTCGCGACCCCGTGCCACCAGGTCCGGGGCCTGGTTACCGCTGCGCAGCAGTTCGCCCAGACCGCGGTTGTCGGCCTCGAGCTCCAGCTGGCGGGTCATGAACCAGCACAGACCTTCCCACGGGTCCTCGGTCAGAGCGGCTTGTCGGGCGAGGTCGACGACGGTGTCGATGTGCTCGGCGAACAGCGCATTCATCAGGTCTTCCCGCTCGGGGAACCGGCGGTACACCGTGCCCATGCCGGTGCCGGCCGTCCGGGCGATGTCCTCGTAGGACACGCCCAACCCGTTGCGGGCCATCAGGGCGTGTGCGGTGTCGAGCAGTAGCTGCCGGTTGCGTTGCGCGTCGCGTCGCAACGGGGGCGTGTCCATTCTGCCAAGCTACCAAGTGGAACCACGGCTACCAAGTTGAAGATGTCTTCCGTTTTGTGCCTATGATGGCTGCACCACTTCACGAGGAGCTCTCATGACGTCACCGATCACCACCTCATCGCTGCCCGAGGAGCTCGCACCCGTGCCGGCTACGGCCGCCCCGGCGCACGCTGTTGCGCTCGTGGCGGAGGTTCAGCCGTTCCCGATCGCGGTGGCCGGTGCCGAGCTCGAGCAGCTCGCGCACCGGCTGATCGCCACCCGCTGGCCCCACCGCGAGACCGCCGCCGACCAGGGCCCCGCACTGGACGAGATCCGTGCTCTGTGCGATCACTGGGCCACCGACTACGACTGGCGCCGTGCCGAGCGGTTCATCAACGAGACCGGCTCCTACCGCACCGAGATCGACGGCATGGGGGTGCGCTTCCTGCACGCGCGCTCGCCCGAACCGGACGCGATGCCGCTGCTGCTGTGCCACGGCTGGCCCGGCTCGATCCTGGAGTTCCGTCACCTCGTCGGACCGTTGACCGACCCGGTGGCCCACGGTGGCCGAGCGGAGGACGCCTTCGACGTCGTCGTTCCCTCGATGCCCGGATTCGGCTTCTCCGACCAGCCCGTGACCACGGGCTGGGGTGCCTCCCGCGTCGCTGACGCCTGGATCGAGCTCATGCGCCGGCTCGGCTACCACGACTGGGTCGCTCAGGGTGGGGACTGGGGATCGTCCGTCGTGGACGCCATCAGTCGCAGGAACCCGGCAGGCCTGCGTGGCATCCACACCAACCTGCCGCTGGTGTTCCCCACCGAGGCCGAGGTACGCGACGCGACCCCCGACGAACAACGCATGATCGCCGCTGCACAACGCTACCGGGCCACGCTCGACGGCTACGCCCGCGAGCAGGCCACTCGGCCCCAGACCATCGGATACTCCCTGGCCGACTCGCCCGCCGGGCTGGCGGCCTGGATCTACACCCTCTTCCAGGACGTCACCGACAGCGGCGGCCGGCCCGAGACGGTCATCGACCGCGACGAGATCCTCGACGACATCATGATGTACTGGTTGCCCAACACCGGCGCCTCGTCCGCCCGGCTCTACTGGGAGGCCGAGCGCGACGTGAGCGGCGCACAGGTGATCGGCGCCGTGCCGGCGGCCAACCCGGTCCCCGCCGGGTTCAGCATCTTCCCGGGCGAGGCCGTGCAGGCCTCCCGGCGCTGGGTCGAGCGGCGCTACACCACGGTGCTGCACTACCGCCAGCACGAACGCGGCGGCCACTTCGCCGCACTGGAACAGCCCGCCGCGCTCACCGACGACATCCGTACCACCTTCCGCGCGCTGCGGTGACGTGGGCGCCGCGGTGACCGCAGCGCTGTGGTGATCCGCGAACCACGGCGACACCGCCCGGTGTGCCGACATGGCCGGTATCGACATCGGCGGGCAGGCCGCCCCTCTCGTTCTGGGCCTGCCCGACCGCGCACGGCGATGCCCATGATCCGTCGACCGCTGGATGAGACAGCCGGATAGCACGGGATGGCACGCGGGACCGTTCCCGGGGAACGACGAAGGCCCAGGCTCGGCGAGAAACCTGCCGCTGACCTGGGCCTTCGTGTGTGGAGCGGATGACGGGAATCGAACCCGCGTATTCAGCTTGGGAAGACCACGATCGCGCCTGTCGCCCTGGTCAGCGGGCCCAGCTTCGTCAGTTGATGCACCGTGGTTGACCGCCGTTGCCCCCTGCTTGTTGCTGGCCTGTTGTTGCTCGTCGCCCTCGGTAGCAGGGTCGCAGTAGCGACCTCGTGCCCGTTCGGCAGCGCGTCGTAGCACAGGCGGTGCCCACCTCTTCCGAACGCTCCGCCACCCCCGCCCACACGAACTACGCTGCGGCCCGAGCGACGAGAGGACAGATGTGGGAACAGCTCCGAAGTACTCCGTGAGCGTCGCCGGTGTGGTCGTCGACGACTCCGACCGAATCCTGGCCGTTGAGCGAATGGACAACGGTCGGTGGGAGGCACCGGGCGGGATCCTGGAGTTGGGCGAGACCCTCGCCGAGGGCGTGCGACGGGAGGTCGCCGAGGAGACCGGCGTGCACGTTGAGGTCGGGCGGATGACTGGCGTCTACCAGAACCTCACGCTCGGGGTGGTCGCGCTCGTGTTCCGATGCCGACCCATCGGCGGCGTCCCGACACCGTCCGAAGAGTCTCGGCGGGTGGAGTGGCTGACGCTCGACGAGGTCCGCGAGCGCATGCCTGACGTCTTCGCCATCCGCGTTCTTGACGCCTTCGGAGACAGCGCCAGACATCGGGTCCACGATGGCGTTTCACTCATCGGCTAGGACAAGCCCTAGCGATTGAGATTCGACATAATCCCCTGAGTCGGCCTCGACCCTCTCACCACTCAAGTTGACGATGTCCCTGTGACGAGTAACGCCGTCGCGTCGTCGTGCACCTTTCCGCGCAGCTTCTTCCGTGCACGATCCTCATCAGTTTCACGCAATTCAGACTCTCGTATGCGACGAATTAGTTCAACGGGTCCGTAATCGTCCAAGACCTCGATTAGATCGCCCCAGGTGCCGAGTCCGAACCTCCCGACATAGCGGGATCCGCCGTCCGAGAGAACTGCGATCCGCCGTACATCACCTAGCGACATCGAACCGCTCGCAGCGTGGTGCGCCGCCTCGGGCGAGGTACTGGCGACCCAGAATCCCCCAGGCTTGTTCCGCAACCCCCGCAGCGCTTCCGGGGTGTAGCTGGGCAGCCGAGCCGTGTGGTCGTCGACGAAGCAGTCGACCTTTCCCGAGGCGTTCTCCACCACGATCAGGGCCCCGGCAAAGTCGCTAGATGATCTTGTAGGTGGTCAGTGGTCGATGGGGGTCGCGGGCGTGGTGGCGGAGTGCTGCGGCGATGTTGCTGACGCCGTGCAGGCGTAGCGCGGTGATCGCGAGGTTCCGCAACGCCGACATGACCTGCGGGGCGTGACCGGTGTGGGCGGTGGCGCGGTCTTCGTCGAAGCAGACATCACGGACCCAGTGCAGGCGATTCTCGATCGACCAGTGCCCACGGATCCAGCGGGCGAGCAGTCCTGGATCGGCGTCGGTGCTGGTCAGGCTGGTGATCGCGTAGGCGGTCTCGGTTCTCCACTTCCCGCCAGGCCGCAGTGGGCGACGCCGGCGCACCAGCTTGATCGCCTGGGATGCGTGGGGGAAGAACTCTGCGCCCAGGTCGGGACAGGGGTGCAGGCTGACCACGCTGATCGTGCGGGTCTCGACGCGGCCGTGCCCACGCCCGCGTTGACGATCAGCGACGCCGATCTGGGTCCAGGGCAGCGCCCGTACCCGTGCCAGCAGCGTGGGCTGGTTCGCTTTGATCGTCATCAGGTAGTGCCCGCCGCGGCGGTGTAGGTAGTCGGCGTGGGCTCGCTGGGTGTGCAGAGCGTCCGCGGTGACCAGTACATCGTCGAGGTCGAGGGGGTCGAGCAGCGCGGTGAACGCGGTGATCTCGCTGCCCTTCTCTGCGACCTGAACCTGGCCGAGCACGCCACCGCTGGTCTGGTCGAGCACCGACACCAGATGCGGGAGCCAGACCCTGCCGTCGGCGGCACGGACGCGGGCGCCGCGCAGGGTCTTGCCGTCCAAGGCCAGCACGCGACGCTGTTCTCGCCGGGGTGTGCCCTCCGCCGCCGGCTGGGCGCTGAGCTGGGGTGACACCTGAGGACACTGTCGACGAGCTTCTTCTCGCAGGTTCGCCGGAGAGACGCCCCGCCCGAGCCTGGCCGATTGCTCGCGGAAGACGTCGACTTTCTTCGTCGCCGGTTCCACAGCGTGGTGCCGTGGATCGGCCGGAAGACGGGCCGTGCCGGAGTCGCTGACTTCTAGTTGCTGCGCTGTTGCTGGCGGTCCGGCGACGGCGACCGAAACACGAACGGGCAGGTCAGGCAATATGCCGCTGACCTGCCCGTTCGTGTGTGGAGCGGATGACGGGAATCGAACCCGCGTATTCAGCTTGGCGAAGCTGATGTTCTAAGCTGATGTTCTACCATTGAACTACATCCGCATGTCGCGAGATCACCCTAGCACCACGATCCGCGGACCTGTCACGGACCTCCCGGCCCCGGCCACCGCACGAACCGACCACCGGCGCGCATGCTCGACCGGGCCACCCGCTCCGCGCACACTCGGCACCGTCGGTCAAGCCTCGGCCGGAAGGTGACTGCGATGACGGTGTTCGACCCGATGTCGGTCGATGCGTCCGGGTTCCCCCCGGACCACGAGCACGACGTCCTGCTCATCGCCGGCAGCCGTCCCGAGGTCGCACGGCTGGCCCCGGTCGCCGGGGCCGTCGCGGCGGCGGACCGCATCCGTGGGATCACGGTCGCCACCGGGCCGGACCCGATGGCCGTCCACGAGGCGTTCGAGGCGCTCGGCGTCCCCACCGACATCACGATCCTGCTGCCGCTGGGCACCGGGCCCGGCATGGCCGACGTCGCCGCGGCGCTGTTCACCCGGCTCGATCAGCTGCTCGTCGACCAGGACCCGTCCGCGGTGCTGGTGCACGGCGGCGGGCTGGCCGCCGAGGTCGCGGCGACGGTCGCGTTCTGGCGGCGGATCCCGATCGTGCACATGCAGGCCGGCATGGGCACCGACGACCTGCTGTGCCCGTTCCCGCAGGAGGCGCACCGGCGGGTCATCGGCCAGCTCGCGTCGCTGTTCCTCACCACCAGCGGTTCCGCGCTGGGCAGCCCCCTCGGCCCGAACGTGCTGACCATCGGCGACACGATCAACTCGCTGCCAGGGCCGCAGCACCAGGGCTGTGTCGACGCGCTGGAGCGGGTGCACGACGAGCACCGCAGGCTGATCGTCGTCGACCTGGCGCGGGCGTCGTCGTCGCCGGTGCTGCGCGGCGTCGCGGACCTGCTGGAGCGCTACCCGCGGATCGAGATCGTGCTCTTCGGTGCGCTCGCCGCCGGGGAGACGGCCCGATCGCTCGGCACCCACCCCCGGGTGACGGCCGTGCCCGAGCCCCCGCTGCCCGACCAGCTGGCCGTGCTCGCCGCGGCGACCGTGCTGGTCAGCGACGATCACGAGCTCGTCGTCGACGCGCCCGGCCTCGGCACCCTGGCGGTGCTGGTCGACGGGCCGAACGTGCCGCAGCCCGGCGACTCGATCCGCAGCATCGCCGCCCACGACACGGCCGCCGCCGTCGCGCAGGTGCTCGACGGTGACCACGGGCGTCGCACCGCCGCGTCGGACGGTTTCGAGGCCGCCCGGGCCGAGCAGGCCATCGCCTGGATGTTCGGGCTGACCCGCTCGCCGCAGCTGCCCGACGACCTCGTGGGCGGCCGCCGGCACGGTTCCGGCGAGGTGGAGTCCGACTCCGAGGAGTCCTCCGAGGCGTGACCGTCGGCCCTGGATAGGCTGTCGGCGTGCTGCTCTCCGACGGCGACCTGCGCAAGGACATCGAGTCCGGCCGGCTCGTGCTCGACCCGTGGGACGTCGAGATGCTCCAGCCGTCCAGCGTCGACGTCCGGCTGGACCGGTTCTTCCGCGTCTTCCAGAACTCGCGCTACACCCACATCGACCCCGCCCAGCAGCAGGACGAGCTGACGACCCCGTGGAGACGCCGGACGGCGAGTCGTTCGTGCTGCACCCCGGCGAGTTCGTGCTGGGGTCGACGTTCGAGCGGGTCGGTCTGCCCGATGACCTGGCCGGCCGGCTGGAGGGCAAGAGCTCGCTCGGGCGCCTGGGTCTGCTGACCCACTCCACCGCCGGGTTCATCGACCCGGGCTTCACCGGGCACATCACGCTGGAGCTGTCCAACGTCGCGAACCTGCCGATCACCCTGTGGCCGGGGATGAAGATCGGGCAGCTGTGCCTGTTCCGGCTGTCCAGCCCGGCCGAGCGGCCCTACGGCACCGAGGGTGTCGGGTCGCGCTACCAGGGGCAGCGGGGGCCGACCCCGTCGCGCGCGTTCCGCAGCTTCCACCGCACCGACACCCGGCGGAGCTGAGCTCACCCGTCGACGACGGCCGCCACCAGCCCGGGGAACCGCGCGTCGAGATCGACGCGCCGCAGCCGGGTCCGCAGCACCCTGCCGTCGCGCCGCTGCTCGATCACGCCCGACTCCCGCAGCGTCCGCCAGTGATGGCTCGCGCTGCTCTTGGTTATGTCGGGGAGGATCTCCTGGCAGGTGAGCGTCTCGTCCTCGCCGAGGGCGGCCAGGGTGCGGACGACCCGCATCCGCACCGGATGGTCGAGTGCCGCGATCACGGTCTCGATGCTCAGCTCATCGCGGCTCGGATCGTCCTGCATGCACCCATGGTACGACTGCGTTCGAACTGATGTGGCGGCGGTCATCTGGAAGACGGCCGGGTTCGAGGACTACGGTTCGAATAGATTTGAACAGTTGGAGGAGCCACGGACGTCCGTCACCACATCGCCACCGAGTTCCACTCCGTCCTCACCACCGGGGACAAGGACCGGCTGCGAGCGATTCTCGACCCGGCCGTCACCTGGACCCTGCCCGGGAACAACGCGGTCTCCGACCGGGTCGACGGTGCCGAGGCGGTACTCGACCGTGCGGCGCTGATCGCCTCCTACGGGGTGGACTTCGCGCTCGAACACGTCCTGGTGAGCGCCGACAACGTCGCGCTCGGTCTGCACAACACGGCCCGCCGCGGGGACCGGGTGCTCGACGAGCACCTCGCCACCGTCTGCCGGATCGGGGACGGCCGGATCGTCCAGATCGAGACCTTCCTGTCCGACGAGCCGGGCATGAACGCGTTCTTCGGCGCTTGAGCGGGCTCCCGCCTCGCTACGCTGGGAGGTGATGGACGCCGACCGCAGCTCCCCGGACCCGTGGGCCACCGGCCGTCGCCGCAGCGGACGACCCGACCGCGGCGTCCGCCCCGCCGCCCGCCGGCCGGACGCCCCCGATCCGCCCGCCCGCGCCGCCGCGGACCGTCCCACCGGGCCGGGCGACGCTGCGGACCGTCCCGCCGGACAGGGCGATGCTGCGGACCGCGGCACGGTGCACCCGCCGGTGCCCGGGACCGAGCTCGTCGTGCCGACCCCGGAGCACCCCCGGACGCCGCCGGAGGCCGACCCGCGTGCCCTCGTGCTCCCGGACGGGCCCGCGACGGGAGGCTCCCGACCCGGGCCGGGGGCCGACGACCCGCCCGGGTCGGGGTCCGACGACCCCTGGGCCCCGTGGCGGAAGCTGCGACCCCGCAGCCTCCGCGGTGCCACCGCGCTGGGCCTGGCCGGCGCGGCCCTGCTGCTCCTGCCCTTCCTCGACGACCCGGACCGCTGGTGGGTCCCGGTCGGACTCGGCTTCGGCACCCTGGTCCTGCTCGCCCTGCTGCGGCTGGACCGGCTGCTGCAGGGCTGGGCACCGCACGTCGCCGGGGTCGTGCTCGTCGCGGCCCTGGTCAACGGGACACGCGAGAACCCGTGGGCGTGGGCGCTGGCCCTGTCGGTCGGGGTGATCGTCGCCGGGGCGCTGCTGCTGCCCCGCTGGAAGGTGCTCGCCCTGGGCGTGGTCCTGCTGGTCGTGTCCGGGGTCGGCTACTCGTTCCGCTCCGCGGAGATCCGCCAGGACCAGGCCCGGATCGACGCCCAGGCCGGCACCCAGTTCCGCACCGATCTCGGCGTCGCCCGCCCACAGCTCGCGCTCGTCTCGCTGGACACCGGTGTCGCCTCACCGAACCCGGCCCGGGTCTGCCGGCTCGTGCAGCCCGCGGCGCTGGACCAGGTGCGGGCCGCCACCGGGGCGCCCACCTGCGAGGACGCCGTCGCCGTGCTGCACGGCCGGGTGCCGGCGGGAGCCGGGGTCACCGAGCCGGACCGCCGCCCCGACCCGGAGGTGGCGGTCGGCGCCACCACGACCGTCGACGCCTGCCGCTCGGCCTGGGGCGCCGCTGCTCCCCAGCTGGGCCGGGTCGTGCTCACCCGGACCACGCTGTCGACGTTCCAGGTCAGCTCCTTCGCCCCCTGCTGACCCCCGCACACACGACGACGGCCGGGCCCCCGTGCGGGGTGCCCGGCCGTCGTCGGTGGTGGGTCAGTTCTCGTTCGAGCGTTGCTGCTCGGCCTGCTCCGGCGACGAGCCGTTGGTCGAGCCGTTGCCGTTCCCGTTGCCCGACGACGCCGGGGTGCCGGTGCTCGACGCCCCGTCCGAGCCGGCCGGGGTGGCCGGGTCCTGCGTGGCGGCCTCCTCAGCGACCTCCGCCTCCGGGGTGGCGCCGGCGGGGGTCTCCGTCGTCGGCGCGTCCTCGGCAGTGGTCTCGGGGGTGGTCCCGGCCGCGACGGGCTCCGGCTCCGGAGCCGGGTCGCCCCGCTTGACCGCGGCGAGCAGCATCTGCGAGACGTCCTGGACCTGCACGGCCTCACCGGCGGTCTGGTTCACGCCGTCGGTCATCATCGTGCGGCAGAACGGGCAGCCGACCGCCAGCGTCCCGGACGGCTCCGAGCCGCCACCGGCCTTCGTCAGGGTCTCGGCGGCCTCCTCGGCGCGGGTGAAGTTGATGCGCTTGCCGATGCGCTCCTCCATCCACATCCGGGCGCCACCGGCACCGCAGCACATCGACCGGTCACCGTGCCGCGGCATCTCCGACAGGGTCGCTCCGGCCGCGCTGACCAGGGCGCGCGGGTCCTCGTAGACCTCGTTGTGCCGGCCCAGGTAGCAGGGGTCGTGGTAGGTCACCGGGGCGGCGTCGGCGGCGGGGGCCGAGACGGGGACCAGCTTCTTCTCCCGCACCAGCTTGTTGAGCAGCTGTGTGTGGTGCACGACCTCGTAGTGCCCGTCGAGCTGGGGGTACTCCCGGCCCAGGGTGTTGAGGCAGTGCGGGCAGGTCGTCACGATCTTGCGGGTCCCGGTCTCGCGGCCCTCGAAGACCGTGTTGAGGACCTCGACGTTCTGCTGCGCGAGCATCTGGAACACGAACTCGTTGCCCGAGCGGCGCGCCGGGTCGCCGGTGCAGGTCTCGCCCGACCCGAGGACGGCGAAGTTCACCCCGGCCCGGTGCAGCAGCTCCGCGGTCGCCCGGATGGTCTTCTTCTGGCCGTCGTCGAACGCGCCGGCGCAGCCGACCCAGAACAGGTACTCGGTGTCGGCGTCGAGCTCGCCCTCCACGACGGGGACCTCGAAGTCCAGGCCCTTCGTCCACTCCAGGCGGTCCTTGGCGTTCTGGCCCCAGGGGTTGCCCTTGTTCTCCAGGTTCTTGAACAGCGAGTTGAGCTCGGTGGGGAACTCGGTCTCGATCAGGACCTGGTAGCGGCGCATGTCGATGATGTGGTCGACGTGCTCGATGTCGACCGGGCACTGCTCGACGCAGGCGCCGCAGGTGGTGCAGGACCACAGGATGTCGGGGTCGATGACGCCGTTCACGTCCTCGCCGCCGATCAGCGGGCGGCCCGCGGCCTCCAGCGCGTCGACCGGGATGGCCTTGAGCCGCTCCTCGGCGCCCTCGCCGGTGATGCCGACCTCGTCGCCCGCCATGTCACGGCTGCCGCCGGCGAGCAGGTAGGGGGCCTTCTCGTAGGCGTGGTCGCGCAGGGCGTTGACCAGTAGCTTCGGCGACAGCGGCTTCTCGGTGTTCCAGGCCGGGCACTGGGACTGGCAGCGGCCGCACTCGGTGCAGGTGGTGAAGTCGAGCAGGCCCTTCCAGGTGAAGTCCTCGACCTTGCCGACGCCGAACGTGTCGGTGTCGGGGTCGGCCTCCTCCAGGTCCAGCGCCTTGCCCTGGCTCATCATCGGCCGGGTCGCGCCGAGGGCCTTGTAGCCGTCGTCGTTGCGCTTGAAGTAGATGTTCGGGAACGCGGTGAACCGGTGCCAGGCCACACCCATGGTGGGCTTGGCCGCGATCACGATCAGCCAGATCATCGCCGACAGGACCTTCACCGCGGCGAACACGCTGACCAGCGCGGTGGAGGCGGGCAGGATCGTCGACAGGGCGTAGGACACCGGAGCCGACCACACCGGCACGTCGAAGGCGTTCAGCGAGATCTTCGCGGCCCGCACCACCAGGATGCCCAGGCCCTCGAGGAACACGACGCCCTCGACGAAGTACGCCCGGCCCATGTTCGACCCGTAGAACCGCGACATCCGGCCCTGCGAGCGCGGGTTGTTCAGCTGCCGGATGACGATCAGCGCGGCGATGCCCACGACGGTGGCGACGCCGAGGAACTCGACGTAGATCGAGTACACCGACCACACGCCGATCAGCGGCAGGTGGAAGGTCGGGTTCCAGACCTCCACGAACGCCTCGACCAACGCCAGGATCAGGCCCAGGAAGCCGACCATGACCAGCCAGTGCAGGATGCCGATCTTGGTCCACTTGAGCATCCTGGTGTGGCCCAGGGTCTCCTTGAGCATGGTCACGAGCCGCGGCCCGAACGGGCCGTTGCGCGTCGGGTCGGACTGACCGAGCCGGATGATCCGGACCATCCGGGTCACGGTCATGGACACGAGCGCGACGGCGACCACTGCCGACAGCACCGTGATGATGCCGAGCGTGTACTGCACCCAGGTCATCTGGAGGAACCTCCCTGTAGAACACCCAGCGGTCCCTGCCGGAGCGTGGTGCTGCCGTGACGGATCGGGACGGGAAACGGTGAACCGGTCCTGGGGCGTGCGGAGGCGGGGGTGCGGTCGTGCGCGCACGGCGTACCGTGCCGCCGGGACCGGACGGGCCTCGTCATCGCAGTGCCTCCTCGGACCTCGTCGTCGCACTGGTGTGGTGGGGTGCGACGACGGTCGGGCGAAGGGTAGTGCGCCCGGCCGTGGGTCGCCCGACCCCGTCACGGTCGGGCCATACTTGTTACCGAACAGTAGACAAAGCCGACCATGACATCTCGGGCCGGGGGCGGGGCGCCGGGGAGATACGAGTCACGCCCGATCGACACTGCTCCGACCGTGTCGACCCGATCGCGCAGCGTGGCGCACGCGTGGGCCGGGTGGCTCAGCCCCTAGGATCACGTACGGGTCTCGTGGTCTACTCGCCTGCGGGAGCGACCGGGACAAATGGACTGCCGCAAGGAGGAGCTGTGAAGACCTCGTACGAGGCGATCCAGCTGGTACTCGCCCAGGGCGGACAGCTGACCACGGTCAACCTCCGCGACTGGATCACGAACAACATCGTGCCGCTGATCCTGCTCGCGATCGCCGTCATCCTGCTGTGGATCGGTGGTCGTGGTGACAACGCCGGCGTGGCCCGGCGGAGCATCGGACTGCTGGTGGGTCTGATCGCACTGGGCATCGCCGTGACCGGCAGCGGTCCGGCCATCGGACAGGCGCTGGCCAACCTGCTCGTGACCCCGGGCTGACCCGTGCTCGTTCGCACGGACGACGAGGTCTACCGCGTCGACGCCGTCTGGCTCGGGCCGCCGCGTGCCACGTTCCCCTGGCGCGCCCGCTACGTCAGCTACGGCGTGGGTCTCCTCGTCATGATGCTGATCATGTTCGTCCAGCGCCGGCTCGGCATCGGGCTGGACTTCTTCTCCGTGGCCTGGGCGCTCGTCGGCACGATCGCGATCACCCGCCTGCTCGGCAAGAAGATCGACTACGAGCGGCCGCTGGGCCGGGTGCTCGCCAGTTCTGGGCCGAGGTGACCGGTCCGCGGGCCGGGCGCAAGGCCGCGGGCGGCTCGGTGCGCGCGTCCCACGTGCGTGTCCACACCACCCGAGCCCACCCGGGCACCCCCTCCTCGGGCGGCCGGGCCCGCGCACTCGGTGCCCCCCGCCGCTCCTCGTTGACCGCGGCGGACGCCACGCCGCGCCCCGCGTTCGGCACCCTCGTGGAGTCGGTCCCCGACACCGCCGGCTCGGTGGTCCCGGGGTTCGAGGCCCCGGTCGCGGCACCCACGCGCGTGGTCCCGCCGTTGCCGGAGCCGGGGAGCGCGCCGCGGCGCAGCCGTTTCCGCCGGGCCCGCGGCAGCGGCAGCGGTCGTGGGGCGAGCCTCCCCGCGCGCACCGGCCGTCCCGACCCGTGGCGCCGGAGTGGCCACCGTGGCCGCACCTGAGCGGACCCCCCGCCGGAGGGCTCGGCGTGGCCGGGCCCGTGCCGGCGAGGGCGGTTCGGACTACACCCCGTCGATCGCGCTGCGCTCGATCGACGGCCACATCACGCGGACCAACGGCCAGGTCATGGCCTGGTACCGGCTCGCCGCGCAGGCGTGGAGCTTCCGCAGCGACAACCAGCGCGAGGTGCTGATCCGCCAGATCGCCGCGCAGCTCGGCGAGCTGCAGGGGCGCTGGCTGCACCTGCGCGTCACCACCCGGCCGTACCCGGTGCACATGTGGGCCGAGTCGTTCGACCAGAACGCGATCGGCCGGATGCCCGACGTGCCCGGCGCGGTCGGCTGGGACGGTTTCCTGGAGGGCGAACAGCGCCACCTCATGGGGCTGTCGATGGCCGACAAGGAGGTCTTCCTCGGCATCGAGGTCTCCGGCCGCGGGCTGATCGACCGCTGGGTGGAGCGCGCCGCGCCCGTCCTGGACCGGCTCGTGCCGTCCGCGGTCCGGGCCGAGCTCGCCGCGCTGGAGTCCGAGGTGAACCACCTCGACGTGCTCGTCGCCGGGTCCGGGCTCGACGCCGTCCCGGCCAGCGCCGAGGACATGGCCTGGCTGATGCACCGCTCCGTCGCGCTCGGTCTGCCCGCGCCGCGCGGGCTGTCCTCGGTGCCGCGTGGGGTGTCGACCTGGGAGCCGGAGGACCTGGCCGCGTTCACCGAGGGCGTCGACCTCCACCAGGAGCCGTACGCGCCGACCGTGCAGGTTGTCGGGCGGATGCGCAGCCAGACCGTCACCCGCAACGTCGCGGTGCTGAGCGTCGGGCTGATGGAGGGACTGCGCATCCCCGAGATCGACGACCCGTGGATGCAGCACTCCGACCGGCTGCCGTTCCCGGTCGAGTGGTCCGCGCGGATCTACGTGCGCCGCCCGGAGGACGTCACCGGTGAGCTGCAGCGCCAGATGGGCAAGGTGCGCAGCCAGATCCGGCACTACATCCACGACCACGACCTCGACCCGCCGATGTCGCTGGCGCGCCAGGCCGACCGGGTCCTGGAGGTCGAGGACGAGCTCACCACCGGGCTGACCCAGCTCAACACCCGGCTCTACGGCTGGTGGCGGATCGCGGTCTCCGGCCGCGACGAGGCCGAGGCCACCACCCGTGCCCAGCAGGTCGTCGACCTGTACCGGCCCAAGGTGCAGATCGAGCACCCCGAGGCCCAGTACCGCTACGCCCGCGAGTTCATCCCCGGCGAGCCGCTGGCCGCGACGGCCTACCGCCGACGCGGCTCGGTCACCTGGGCCGCGGCGGCGGTCCCGGCCGCGACGGCCAGCGTCGGCGACCGGCGCGGGATCATGCTCGGCGAGACCTGCACCGCGACCCGGCGCCCGGTCGCCTGGGACCCGTGGCTGGCCCAGGAGGTCCGACGCGCGTCCGGCCTGACCGCGATCGTCGGTGGCCTGGGCTCGGGCAAGTCGTTCCTCACCGGGCTGGTCGTCTACAAGACGCTGCGTGCCGGGGCCCGCTGGACGGTGCTCGACCCGTCCGGCCCGCTCGCGGAGCTGACCCGGCTGCCGGAGCTGGCGCCGTTCTCCCGGCACATCAACCTGCTCCGCGCCGACCCCGGCATCCTCAACCCGTACCGGGTGGTCGCCGAGCCGCGCCCTGACCACTTCCTCGACGACGAGGACCCCGAGCGCGCCTGGAAGCGGGAGCGCTCGCTGGCCGCGGCCACCCGTCGCCGCCTGGTGCTCGACGTGCTGTCGGGCCTGCTGCCCTACGAGATCGCCCGCCAGCCGCACACCCGGATCGTGCTGCTCCGGGCGGTGCGCGAGGTCGGCGGCTCGCCCGACCGGCACCCCGGCATGGTCATCGACGCGCTGCGCAGGCACGCCACCGAGGGCGAGGACCACGCCGGCGTCGTCGCGGACTTCCTCGACGAGCGGCGCGAGCTGCCGCAGGCCGCGCTGCTGTTCCCCGACGAGACCCGGGCGGACCCCTGGCAGGCCGACCGCGACTACCGGCTCACCGTGCTGACGATGCAGGGCCTGTCGCTGCCGCGCCCGGGCAGCCCGCGCGAGGAGTGGACCGACAACGAGTCGCTCGGCGTCGAGCTGCTGAACCTGGCCTCCTGGCTGACCCAGCGCACGATCTACGACGCCGACCGCAACCTCCGCAAGGGCGTCGCGCTCGACGAGACGCACTTCCTGTCCCAGGTGCCGACCGGCAAGGTCCTCATCGACCGGCTCGCCCGCGACTCCCGCAAGTTCAACGTCCGCGCCCTGTTCGCCTCCCAGCTGGCCGGCGACCTGCTGCGGGTGTCGGGCTTCGCGTCGCTGGTCAACGCGGTGTTCGTCGGCCGGACCGACGACGAGGAGGCCCAGTCCGAGGCGCTGCGGCTGCTGCGCGTGCCCACCGGTGTCGGCTACGAGGAGATGCTCGGGACGCTGTCCCCGCGCCCCCGCCACGACGACCGGCCCGACGACGCGCCCCGCCAGTTCGTATTCGCCGACGGTCACGGCGGTGTGGAGAAGGTGCGCATCGACCTGGAGGCGCCGCACCTGGAACATGTCCGCGAGGCGCTCGACACCAACCCCGACGCCGCCCGGGTCGTCGCCCCGCGCCCGCCCGGCGGACCGGCGCTCACCGGGCCGGGGAGCCCCGAGATGACCGCACCCGACGAGCCGAGCCCACTGCCCGCGCGCCGCGCCCCGGCCCCGGTGGCGGTGCCCGACCTCGACGGCGACGAGATCGACCTGACCACCGACACCCGGATCGGCCCCGGCGACGCCGACCCGGTCCTGGCCGGCGGGATCCGCGCCGGTGGTGTGCAGGTCGTGTCGGTCGCCGCGACCGACGCCGCCGTCGGACGTGCGGAGCTCTACGACGACGAGCAGCTCGACCTGCTCGACGAGCTCGACGACGACTGGATCGTCGACGAGCCCGCCGCGACGCCCCCGAACGCGGCGCCCTCGAACGGGACGCCCCCGAACGGTGGTGCCACGAACGGCGCGGCCCCGAACGGCGCGGCCCCGAACGGCGCGGCCCCGAACGGCGCGGCCCGAACGGCGCGCCCTCGGACGGGGCTGCTCCCACGAACGGCCACACCCCGCCCACGCCCCCCGACGGGGACGGACGGTGACGGCGGGGCTCGACCCGTCCGGCGGCGCAGGGATCTGGGTCGTCCTGGGTGTGCTGCTCGCGGCCGTCGTCGTGTCGGTGCGCAGGACGCGCCGCGCACGCCGGCCGGACCCCCCGGGAACCACCCGGCGTCGTCGCCGGCGGACGGCGATCCTGGTGGTCACCGCGATCGCCGGCGGCACACTGCTGCTCGGCTCGCCCGCGATGGCGCAGGCGCTGGACTGCAAGACCCCGCCGGAGCCGGACCGCCCCGGCACCGGGCTGGTCGGCTCGCTCGACCGACCCTCGGCGCTGCACGGGGAGGCAGGCAGCGTCTACGAGGAGGTCGGCTACGCCGGTCTCGTCTGGCACAACTACGACCTGGGCTGCGCCGCGTCGGGCGTGCTGAACCCCTCGGTCACCACCGACACCTGGCTGGGCAACCAGGTCTTCAACCTGGCGAAGCTGACCGTCGGCGGGGTGAACTGGGCGCACTACCTGATCGCCGACGGCGGGTCGCTGTTCGAACCGCTCGACCAGGTCATCACCACCGCGACCCGGGCGATGTACGAGACGGTGTTCACCACCTGGGTGGGCCTCGGCCTGCTCGGGTTCGCGATCATCGTGTTGCTGCTGGCGATGCGCGGCGAGCTCGCGCGCCAGGCCCAGCGCACCGGCATCGCGGTGCTGGCGCTGATGATCGGCTCCGCCGCCTATCTCGCACCGGTGGACTGGTCCCGCGCGGCGGACAACCTGCTGCTCGACGGCGTCACGCAGATGCAGGAGGGCTTCCTCGGGCAGGTCGGGCTCGGCACCCGCGACACCCTCCCCACGGTGCTCGTCGACCAGGTGGCCTACCAGAACTGGCTGCGCGGGACGTTCGGCGCACCGGACGTCCCGCAGGCCCAGGAGCTGGGCCGGGACCTGCTGCGGGCCCAGGCGTTCACCATCGACGAGATCGACCGCGGCGAGGACACCAGCGAGACGGCCGAGCGCAAGAAGAGCGAGTACGCCGCGATCGCCGACCGCATGGGCGACCGCTACCCGTACTTCACCGGGGCGTCCGGCAGCCGGATCGGAGCCGGGACGCTCGCGCTGATCCAGGCCGCGTGCATCGCGCTGTTCCAGCTGCTGTCCAAGGTCCTGGTGCTGGTCGCGTTGCTGATCATCCGGCTGATGGTGGTGACGGCGCCGGCGATCGCCGTCGTCGCGCTGCTGAAACCGGACGTCATCCCGGCGATCCTGCGCATCGGCGGCGCCGCGATCGTGAACACACTGGTCGTCGGGGCGCTGGCCGGGCTGCACGCGCTGCTGGTCGTGTCGCTGTTCGCACCCGGATCCGGGGTCGATCTGTGGCTCGCGCTGCTGGTCACCGGTGTGGTCACGCTCGTGCTGTGGGCCGTCGCGCGACCGTTCCGGCGGCTGGTGTCGATGGTGACGCTCACCCGCGAGCAGTTCGGCGGGATCGTCCCCGGCATCAACGGCGGCCCGGTGTCGCGCGTCTGGAACCGGATGCGTGGCCCGAACGACGCCGACGAGCGCCAGTCCCGCTGGTGGTCCGAGCGCGGCGGCCACGGCGGGTCCGGCGACCCGGGTGCGGTGCGCCCGGAGGCCGAGACCGCTGCCGGGCCGGGGGCCCGGGTCCGTCGTCGCGCGGCGACGGACGTGCCCTCCCCCCAGGCGGCCCGGATCGCCGAGCTACGCCGCGGTGCGCTGCCGGTCGGGGTGTCCGGGCGGCCCGACACCGGGTTCGCGACGCGGGTCGACCCCGGCGAGGTCGACGACCGCTCCATCTACCGCCGCGACGACACGGGCCCCCGCCGCCCCGGTGACCCGGCCCCGGTGACCCCGGAGCTCGTCGACGGCGTGCCCGTCTACAAGATCTACCGCCCGCGAGCGGCGCACACCGGCGGTGACCGTGCCGATTAGGTCCTCCCGCGGCCGTGCCGGCGCCTACCGCGCGGTGTGGCAGTGGCCGCTGCGCTCTCCTGTCCGGCTCGCCGTGACGGTGGTGGTCCTGGGCGGACTCGTGTTCGGGCTGGTCTCGCTCGGAGGTTCCGGCGGTGCGGCGTCCGGGGGGCTCGTCGCCGGGGGAGGCTCCGGCGGCAACCGGTGGGACAGCGGCTCGTCCGGGGTCTCCGCGACGCCCACCCCGACGCTGCTGCCGCCGGTGCCCGAGCTGTCCCCCGAGGCACTGCCGGTGTCGCAGGCACCGCAGGAGGCCCTCGAGACGGCCCGGGTGTGGGCGTCGGCCTGGGTGAACCACCCCGACGGCATGACCTCCCAGCAGTGGGTCGCCGGGCTGCGGCCGTACACGACCGACGAGTTCCTCGGCGTGCTCGCGAGCGTCGACCCGTCGAACGTGCCCGCCTCCCGGGTCACCGGGCCGGCCACCCCGACCCGGGTCGCGCCGAAGAGCATCGAGGTCACCGTGCCGACCGACACGCTGACCCTGCGGATCCTGATCGTCGACACCGAGGCGGGCTGGAAGGTGTCCCGCTACGACCGGGCATGAGCACCCCGCTGACGCGTGCGCTGCGGCCGTTGCGGCTGCTGCTGCCGTTCGTCGCGATCGGGATGGCGCTGGTGCTGTTCCTGACGGTCGGCTTCCTCGCGTTCAGCCCCAACCTCGGTGGCGGCCGGTCGAACGCGGCCTGGTGCGACACCGGCATCTCGACGGCGACGGTCGGCCGCGGCGGCGGGGGAGCCACCTTCGAGACGCTGTCCGACGAGCAGAAGCAGAACGCCGCCGCGATCATCTCGGTCGCCAAGGACATGCAGCTCCCGCCGAAGGCCTGGCTCATCGCGCTGGCCACGGCGATGCAGGAGTCGACGCTCCGCAACACCAACTACGGCGACCGGGACTCGCTCGGGCTGTTCCAGCAGCGTCCGTCGCAGGGGTGGGGGACCCCCGCTCAGGTCACCGACCCCGCCTACAGCAGCCGGATCTTCTACGAGCGGCTGATGGAGGTGCCCGGCTGGGACTCGCTGCCGGTGACAGTGGCAGCTCAGAGAGTCCAGCGCTCCGGTTTCCCGGACGCCTATGCCAAGTGGGAGGGCCTGGCCGCGTCGCTGGTCCAGAACATCGGCGACGTCGCCAACCCGACCGGCTGCGCCCCCGGCACGACCGGCGCGCTGCCCCCGGGCGTCGCCGGCGCCGCAATCGGGTTCGCGCTCGGCGAGCTCGGCAAGCCCTACGTGTGGGGCGCGACCGGCCCGGACGCCTACGACTGCTCCGGCCTGCTCATGCGTGCCTACGAGGCCGCCGGGCTCACGATCCCGCGGGTCTCGCGCGACCAGTACAAGTCCGGCGGGCACCTGCCGGTGCGCGACGTCGCGCCGGGCGACTTCCTGTTCTACGCCCACGACCCGTCGGATCCGAGCACGATCTACCACGTCACGATGTACATCGGCGACGGGAAGATGGTCGAGGCGCCCAACCGCAAGTTCCCCGTCCGGGTGCAGCCGGTCCCGTGGGACTTCGCCGACCTCGTGCCGCTCGCCACCCGGCCGGGGACCACGCCGAACCCGGCCTGAACGGGGTCGAGGCGCCATCATGGGCGGCATGCGCTCCCCGCTCTCGGACCTGACTTTGGTCACCCGAGCCTGGTTTCGCAGCTTGTACTGCGCTGAGCTGCGGTGATGTGTTTGCGCGGGAGCGGTGTGAGGCACTAATTCGGTGCTCTACGCTCGGTCAGGTGGCGTGGGTGAGGCGGGTACGGACGGCCTCCGGGGCGACCGCGGTCCAGATCGCCGAGTCCGTGCAGGGCCATCGACGGATCGTGGCCCATGTCGGGTCAGCGCACACCGAGGCCGAGCTGGGCCTGCTGGTCGAGCAGGCCCGTGGGCTGATCGACGACGCTGCACAGCAGGCCCTGGATCTGGGCGTCGCGCCGTCACCCCGGCGGGCCGAGCTGATCGCGCCCACCGCGGCCGGCGGTGCCACGCAGGAGGGGCTGTTCGGCCAGATGCCGCGGCGCGCCCCGAGCACCACAACCCGGCGGGTGGGTGCGCCGCAGGTGATCACGACCGGGTCGCGGGTGCTGTTCGACATCCTCGCCGAGGTCTACGCGGGCCTCGGGTTCGCAGAGGTCGCTGATGACACGTTCCGCGACCTGGTGATCGCCCGGATCGTCGAGCCCACGTCCATCCTGGACACCGGTCGGGTGCTGGCCGGTCTGGGCGTCACCGCGGCGAGCGAAAAGACGATGCGCCGCACCCTGCTGCGCTGCACCGGGCGCAGCTACCGCGACGAGATCGCGAGGGCCTGCTTCACCCACGCCCGTGGCAGTGGGGATGTGTCGTTGTGTCTCTACGACGTCACCACCCTCTACTTCGAGGCGGAGAAGGAGGACGACCTGCGCAAGGTCGGGTTCTCCAAGGAACGCCGGGTCGACCCGCAGGTCGTCGTCGGGCTGCTGGTCGATCGCGCAGGGTTCCCCCTCGAGATCGGCTGTTTCGAGGGCAACAAGACCGAGACCGCGACGATCCTGCCGATCATCGAGGCCTTCCGGGCCCGACACCAGCTGCCGGTCGAGCCGGGCGGGATGGTCGTGGTCGCCGACGCAGGGATGCTCTCGGCCGCGAACCTGCGCGACCTCGACGAGGCCGGCCTGCGGTTCATCGTCGGCTCCCGACTCACCAAGGCCCCGGTTGACCTGGAGTCGCACTTCCACTGGCACGGCGACGCCTTCGTCGACGGGCAGATCATCGACACCCTCACACCACGCGACCGCCGCACCGGGCGCAGCGAGAACAGCCCGAAGGTCAAGGCCGAGCCCGTCTGGAACCCCAACCAGCATCCGGGATCCTGGCGGGCGGTCTGGGCCTACTCCACGAAGCGGGCCGTCCGGGACCGGCGCACGTTGACCCTGCAGGAGAACCGGGCCCGCGAGGTCATCGCCGGCGAGAAGCCCGCGCGCACACCGCGGTTCGTCAAGGTCACCAACGGCTCCCGCGCCCTGGACGAGGCCTCCTTGGCTCGGGCATACCGGTTGGTCGGGTTGAAGGGCTACGTGACCAACATCCCGGCCGGCGGCGCAGCGGCCGGGGAGATCATCGGCGACTACCACGACCTCTGGCACGTCGAGCAGTCCTTCCGGATGAGCAAAACCGACCTACGCGCCCGCCCGATGTTCCACCACCAACGCCAGTCCATCGAAGCGCACCTGACCATCGTGTTCACCGCCCTCGCAGTCGCCCGCGAGATCCAGAACCGCACCGGGCTCACCATCCGCAACGTCGTCCGCCAGCTCCGACCACTGCGCTCGGCCACCATCGCCATCAACGGCACCCAGCAGACCTTCCCGCCCGCCGTCCCCGCCGACAAACAGGCCCTCCTCGACGCGCTCCGTCAGCCCGCGGCGAAGCACTAAGACAAGTGACCGAAGTCAGGTCGGACTACCTCGACTCCGCGGTGCCCGGTGCCTGCCCGGACCACCTCGTCGTGCCGCGCTCACTGGCCCAGTCGATGCCGCTTCGCTGGCAGCAGGTCTTCGTCGGGCTGCTCACCGACCTGCACGAGGCCTACCCCGATGTCGTCTGGCCCGAGTACGCGGTGTCCGCGGTGCGCGCCGAGCCCCTGACCGAGCTCGACGACGCCCAGCTCGCGACACACGGCTACGTCACCGAGCTGGGTCCCGACGGGGATCTCGAGTACCGCGACGTGGACGACCGCGTGGTCCCCGGGTCGCTGCCGGTCCGGGTGGAGGTGCCGGACACGGTGCCGCCGGCGTCGGCGGGGCAGGTGCCGCGGGGGACCGTCGTCCTGCGCTGACTTCACGGGACCCCGCTGCGCTCACGCCGCTGAGAGCGTGTTTGGAAATTCTAGTGGGTTGAGGGTGTCGTGTGTTTCTGCTGGCGGGTGGCGGGGTATCCACGGGCGATGCGGCGGGTGATGGTGTTGATCGCGGCCCAGCGGATCATGGCTTCGGATGTGGTGGGGTGGCGTTCGTAGTCTCGGGCCAGGCGTCGGTGTGCGGTGAGCCAGGCCAGGGTCCGTTCGACCACCCACCTTCGTGGGAGGACGGTGAATCCGCGCTGCTCGGGTGGCTTGCGGATGATCTCGATCGTTGTCTGCAGGATCGTGGCGGCCCAGTCGAGCAGTCGCCCGGCGAAGCCGGCGTCGGCGTAGACGAACCGCACCCTGGTGCGCAGGTAGAGGTTGAGCAGGATCGGCTTGGCGCCGTCGCGGTCCTGTACCGAGGCCGAGCACACCATCGTGGTCAGCAGCAGACCGAGGGTGTCGGTCACGATGAACCGTTTCCGTCCGCCTGTCTTCTTCCCGGCGTCGTAGCCGCGGGAGTCCTGGCCGACGGTGTCGGCGCCCTTGACCGACTGGGAATCGATGATCCCCGCACTCGGCTCCGGATCACGGCCCTCGGCGATACGTAACTGCCCCCGCACGACCGGGAGGATCTTCTCGGTGACCTTCTGCTGTTCCCACTGGTTGAAGTACCAGTAGACGGTCTGCCAGGGCGGGAAGTCCACCGGCAACGCCCGCCAGGCACACCCGGTCCGCACGACATACAAGATCGCGTCCAGCACGTCCCGACGAGCATGAGCAACAGGCCGCCCCCGCCGCGCGAGCGGCGGTAACAACGGCTCGATCACCACCCACTGGGCATCACTGGTGTCCGAGGGGTACCGGCGCGGTCGTTCCTGCATGCCGACCACGATGGAGCACCCCAGCCGTGTCGACCATCCCGACACACCCACCATTTCCAAACACGCTCTGAGCCGATCACGCCGCAGTGCCGATCACGCCGCAGTGCCGATCACGCTGCTTGCGCCGGTCGGTTCCGGCGGATCTGCGCGGTCCGTGGCCGGGCGACGGCGAGATGCACCTCAGCGGGAATCGTCGATCCCCACGGCCCGCTGAGCTGCATCTCGCGGTGCGACAGGGATACCTTCCCTGCCGAATTCGCTTACCCGGTAAGCGAGTTCCGGGCTGCCCGTCACCAGGTCCGGTGCGCCCCGACCGGTGCGCGACGGCGCCGGGCCGCGTCGGCGAGCCGGTCCAGCTCACGGACCAGGTACGTCGCGTCGGCCGGTCCGGCGTGCACCACGGCGTCGTCGGGCAGCGGGCCGCCGACGACGTCCGGGGTCGGGCGCCGTTGGACGTAGCAGCCGTCCGGGGTGGCGTGCACCAGCAGGACACCCGGCGCGCGGCACGGGTCGGGTCCCTTGCGCCCGGCACCGAGCTGGGCGACGCCCTCGGTCCGTCCCATCCGCCGCAGCACTTCGGCCTCGGCCGCGGTGCAGCCCCGCCGGAGGAGCTCGTGGACGAGCCGGTCGGCGTCGCCGTCGGCGCGCTCGACGGCGTCCCCCAGCACCGCGACGGGGATCTGCACCCCGACACCGGGGCCCGGGACGACCTCGCCGAGCAGCTCGACCAGGACGGTGGACGCGTCGTCGGGCCGGACGCGCACGAGCGCGACGTCGTCGTCGATCCGGGTGGCCAGCACCGCGCGCCCGGCCCGCCGCGCGACCAGCGCACGCTGCCACGACGGGGGTGCGACCACGAGGTCGTGCTGGAACTCCGGTGCGACGACCGTGCGCAGGTCGTCGACCAGGCTCGGCTCGAACGTGGTGCCGGTGAACAGGCCCCGCGCCGCCAGGGTGTCGAGGCACCCCCGTACGACGCGGGTCCGCTCGACGTCGGTGAACCCGGGGCTGAGCAGCTCCAGGACCGCGGGGTTGCGACCGAGGTCGAGGAGGTCCCGGGCGACGTCGAACTCGGCGGCGGTGAGGACGGTGGCGCGGTTCCAGTCGATCATCGGTGGGGCTCCTCGGGGCCAGGACGGCGTCGGTCGCGGCGATCTCGATGTCGAACACCTCGTCGGTGGGGACGACATAGCGGTTGCGGTGGTCCTGGGCGTCGCGGCCGCCCGCGCCGCCGGCCATCGAGCCGTAGCCGCTCGGGCCGGTGCCCCGTCCGGTGGCCTCGCCGGGGCGGGCGGACCAGGCCGGCTCGGTGGACCGGGCGCCGGGACCGAACGGCTCGAACGGCCGTCCGCCACCGGATCCCGTCCCACGGGGAGTCGCTCGCCGTACCCGGGGCCACGGGCCGACGGCGGGAGGAGCGGCTGCGCCCGGGTCCGCTCGCCGAACCGGCGCCCGAGGTCGACGCGGGTGCCGAACGGATCGGGGCCCGGTGCCGTCGACGTGGGGTACGCGCCCTGGGGTGTCGCGGGCCGGTACGGGTCCGGGGCAGGCGTCGTCGGTGGGTCGAGGCGCTGGGGTGCGACGACGTCGGCCGGTCCGGGCAGCCCGGTGCGGTCCCGGTCGGTGCCATCCCCGCTGTTCCCGGGCCCGCCGGGGCCAGCGGGTCGCCCGACGTCCGGCGTGCCGGGACCCGAACCTCCCGACCCACCGCTCCCCCGCCCGCCGACTCCCCGCCCGCCGGGAGCCTCGATGCCGCCCGGTCCGGGCCGGGGCCCGACACCCGGTGGACCCGGTTGACCCGGTTGACCCGGTGTACCGCCGCCCGGTCCCCCGCCGCCGACACGGGTGGCTCCGCCGCCGTCCCCGACGGCGGCCGGGCCGAACCCGCCGGCCCCGTTCGAGCTCGGCGGCGGACCTCCGGCACCGGTGGGCGCCGCGGCCGATGCCGGGTCGACGGTGAGGAAGCGGTCGTCGATCGCCGACGCGGTGTCGAGGTGCTCCTGCAGCACACGGTCGGCCTCCTCGCTGTGCCGCTGGTCGCGTTCGAGCGAGGTGACGTAGTCGGCGACGGTGGCGCCTAGACCGGTCAACGGGGCGCCCGCCAGCAGGTGGGCGTTGCGGACGCCGCTGGTGAAGATGCCGGGCGGGGTGGGGTCCAGAGCGGCGATGGCGGCCTGGGTGCGGTCGAACGACTGTCCGTAGGCGTCCAGCTGGGTCGCGCCGTTCGCGGTGACGGGGGCGGTGCACGTCATCGAGGTGGTGATGCCGTCGAGGGACTGCTGGGCGGCGGCCGCGGCGGGGCCCTGCCAGGAGATGCCGAGCTCCGCCATGCGTCTGCGGGCGTCGTCGGAGGCACGGCGGAGGTCGTTGTCGACGGCCCTGAGCGCGTCTGCGGCGTCGACGACAGCCTGCGAACCGGGTTCGCCGACGACCCACTGGTACTTCTCCTGCAGGGTCCTGGCCGCAAAGTTGAAGTAGTGGGGAAATGCCATCAGGACTGGCCCGGGTCCGTCGCACCGAACGTCTTCTCGATGTCGGATTCGTTCAGCTGAAAGGACTCGGCGACGACTCGGAGGTCTCGGACCGCCCGCTCGAGCTCGTCCTGGGGGCTTATTCACAAGGGAGTAATTCTGTTGATCTGCGGAAGCCGTCACCGGCGATTTTGTCTCGATACCGGCACGGCGGTGTGTCGCGCTTGAAGTGCAACAGCCCTTGCCGGTTTGTTCGGTGTTCCCAGGCATCGAACGAGGATCGGCGAAGAGCTGTTGCGATTCAAAGCTATGACAGGGTTGGACGATAGACAACTCACCGATCTGGTGGTGAGAGTACACGCCCGATGCGGCGGCAAGTTCGTTTCTGCAGGTAGGCCTGTTGCGTTGGGCTTGTTCCGGTCAGTGGCCATGGTGGTGACGCTGATGCGCAAGAACGTGACCCAGGACTTCGCGGGCGCGATCTTCGGGGTCAGCCAGTCCACGGTCAGTCGCCGCTGGGACCTGCTGCGCCCGGTGATCGGCGAGGTCCTCGCCGACGTCGTGCCCGACCCGCGGGAGGTCCTCGGAGGCGGAACAGTGCTGGTCGATGGCACCGTGTGCCCGACGTGGGACTGGAACGCAGTGTCCGACCTGTTCTCGGTCAAGGCCGGCTACTCGGGCATGAACCTGCAGATCGCCGCCACCCTCGACGGAGTCCTCGTCGCGGTCGGCGAAGTCCCGATTCACGGCGCCCGCCACGACGCACATGCCTACGCCGCATCCGGGCTGGCGGAGCGTCTGCGCGATCTCCCGTCCGTCGCCGACCTCGGCTACATCGGCGTCGAGGGCATCAACACGGTCCCGCACAAGCGATCCCCCGGTATCGACCTCGACCCCAGCCAAGTCGAGTTCAACACCGCCCTCGGCAGAATCCGCGCAGCCGTCGAACACGCCATCGCGCACCTCAAAACATGGCGCATGCTCAGCGAAGAAGGTGGCCGATACCGCTACCCCATCAGCAAATACGAAAGCACAGTTGCGGCAATCGTAGGCCTCTACTTCTTTGCGGCTTATGAATAAGCCTCCTGGTGGGCTGCGTAGACCTCGAGAAGCTGCTGGTACTTCCGGTCGAACGCCGGAGTGGCGAGGTCAGATATGGGATCGGCTCCGCAACGGTCGACCCGCCGCGTGCGCGCACTGATGAGCGCTGACCGCATGTCGTCGATCTGATGCTTCAGGGCCTCCCCGACCTGCAGCACGGTCGTGGGAGAGACCTGGAGGCTTATTCAGGCTCCGTCAGGTAAGTGCGTAGAAGATGAGTCCGATGACTGCCGAGATT
>NZ_JAHLJA010000024.1:0-8039 GCF_020496245.1 Pseudonocardia sp. ICBG601
CTCGCAGGGTGCGAGTGCGAGCCCGGGGGTGCAGAGAGGCGCTGCGCTTGTCTATGTCACTCTCCGTGCTTGTCCCCGCAGGCAGACAAACCACTGGACAAAGACTGGACAAGCAGCTGGACTTCGGCGTCCTACGCGCGCCCGGGCTCGCGCGCGCGTAGGACGCACTTTAGCACGCCCGGGCTCGTTGTCCACCGGACAACTGGACAATCACCCACCGTCACGGCCGGCGGCAGGATCACCGGGTCTGGTCTGGCCGTCGCTCATCTCACGAGCGAGGCCCTCGACGAACTCGATCGCCTGGTCGCCCCGCAGGCTGTGGCCCTGGTAGGCGCGGAACTGGTCGATATGCTGCTGCACAACCACCTGGTTCTCGGGGGCGTCTCCTGTCCGACTTGATGACTAAGTTGTCGGCGGCCTCGTGGGGGGCCATGTAGATGACCGCGTCCAATCCATATGCTGAATCGAAGTTGACATTATTGGGCAGGACGGCAAGATCGACCAGTCTGTGCCTAGCCAGCGAGATGATCCTGTCTAGCTGGTCAAGTATTACATAGGCGCCACCAAACTGCTGCTTTAGCAAGGATTCGACCATGACGATCTCCACTTTCCGCCGTGATCCATATAGGATATCTTGCCGGTCGATGCGACTTGCGATCTGAGTGGCGGTGTATCGCCTTGAGTGTCCAGTGGTCGATCGAAAAAAGTGTCGCATGTAGGCAGCTGACTGAAGGAGGTCCGGCACGAAGGAGCTCTGCCAGGAAAGAATGAGCGATGCCTCGATTTCGATAGACTCGATGTCACCTCGCTGTGACTGCCACCCGCGCGGCCTTGAATCGCGTGTCTTCTTCACCGTTTCTTCTATTGCCGCGTCGATGCCATCGAGTATTACTTTGAGCGCGCCATCGGACCCTGTTGCGTGAAGCCATTTCCGCGCCTCCTGTTTGGTGATGTGCGATTTTCCGGATTCAATCCGACTGACTCGCGACTGGTCGCATCCAATGGTGTTAGCCAGCGCCCGGCCGGACATTCCGGCTCTGATTCGATACTTTCGCAGATGCTCGCCGAGTCGAGCCCAAGAGTTGTTCCGGACCGAAGTCACAAAGCCTCCCGTCGTATTCGTTGACTGTCTCTGCTCGACCTCTATGCGTCGCCGTCTCGTTGTCGACCAGCGCGTGGTCCGGCCTTCGCGGGCTGACTCGGTTCGAGCGCCTCGCCCGCAGACTTCCCGGTGCTGGTCGTCAACTCGCGCGAGCGAGCGGAGGCGAACGTGGATTCTCTCCGCGTTCGCGAGGCAGCTCGGACTGGGGCGACTTTCCTCTCGTGCCCCCTTGACTCGAGGTCTCGACCGCTGCAAGCTGAGGCTGGCTGATGTGAGGAGAGCGTCGCTCGCATCGCACACATTGAATCTCAGTGGTCGGGCCCCGGCGGACTGTTCCTCCGCCGAGGCCCTTGTAGACCACCCCGAGCATGAAGAGGTGGCCCACGTGGTCGAGCGTAGTCCTGTCTTTGACGACGATCCGGGGACTGGAGTCCCGGTCCCGTCCGAGTTGTCGTCCCATCCGGGTCGGCACTGTCTTGGTGTGGATACCGAGGTGTTCTTCCCGGTGTCTGAGCTGGGTGTGTTGCAGGCCCGGCTGGTGTGCACCGGTTGTCCGGTGCGTGTCGCATGCCGGGAGTGGGCCGCGGCGACGGGCCAGTACGGCGTCTGGGGCGGCACCACTCGTGAGGAGCGCGCCGCTCAGCGGCACGCGGACATCGCCGCCGCTGCTGCGGCGGTTGATAATTGGGCGGTGGCGGCCTGATGGCGACATCGTCGGGGACGGATCGTCTGCGTGCTTTGAGTGCTCGGCGGGCGGATGCGGTGTTGCGGCGTGGTCGCGTCCGCCGGGACATGTTCGTGTCGGCCTACGGGCAGGCGTCCACGCCGGTCGAGCGGCTGATCGCGGCGTTCGCCGCCGTGCGAGCGACGCTGCCGAAAACCGGGACCGTGTCCCCGGAGGTGACACGACGCATCGACCGGATCGCCGACGACCTCGCCGATCTGTTCGTCGAGCTCCACGAGGTCCAGGAAGCCGCCGCTCACAAGGCGGTGCGGGTCAAGCAGCGTCAGGCCGAGCGGTCGCAGGCCCGCGCCGCCCAGCGTCAGGCCGCCGCTCCTACGGCTGGCGGTGACCGGTGATGCAGGTCCGTGCGCGGTGTGTGGTGTGTCGCCGGTCGATCGAGATTCCACGGGAGGGCGGCGTGCCGCCGCGGACCTGTAGCCGCTGCCATCGGCAGAAGGTGGGAGGTGGTCGTCGTGCCGCAGCCCGCATCTGACCAGCACCAGGAAGAGGGACAGGAGGGCCCGGCCCGCCCGGGCCTCTACATCGTCGATCCGGACGCAGCGTCGCCCGAGAGCGGTGAGAGCCAGGCGGCTGCTCCGGTGGAGCCGGGAGTGAAGCCGTTGGCGCCGTGGGACCAGCGCATCGCCCAGACCATCAGTGACGTGGTGGAGGCCCGGCCGCGGTGGAACGAGCCGCCGCCCTCATACGCCCAGACCTGGGCCTACTCCCGCACTGGGGACTGGACCACATCCAGCAATCCCCTGGTGAGGGCGGCGCACTCGGCGCTGACTCTGGCCGCCCTGGTCGTGGTGTTCCCGCTGGATTGGGTGGCGAACGTGATCCGGGACAAGCCATCCGGCTTCGTGATCACCGTCGTGGTGGTCGCCCTACTCGCCCTCGCGTTCTGAAAGGACGGTGATCGTCGATGTCGTGGTCGATGTTCATTCCGAGTTCGATGCTCACGCTCGGCGCTCTCGCCCTGATCCTCGCGGTCGTCCTGGTGTATCTGGATGTGCCTGGTCAGGGCGTGGATTGGGAGAAGATCGCCGCCGTCCTCGCGGTGATCGGCGGGTTCGGCGTCGGCGGGGCCTCCGCGGGCTGGTTCGGCGGGCTGTTCACCGCCCTATCCGGTGGCGCGCTGACCGGGGCCGGGCAGGCCACCGCCCACCTTGTTGGTGTGTCGGCGGTGGGTGCGGTCGCCGCCGGGGCGGGCCTGTGGGCGTACTCGCGTCTGCGCGGGTCGGGGATTACGGCGGCGACGCGGACGAAGTCGCTGCTGGTCGTCGCCGCCCTCGCCCTGGTCGGCACCGTGCTGGCGGGTGTCCCGCGCCTCTACAGCGCGGCGGACACCTTCATCGCCGCCCTCGCCGCATCCCTCACCTGATGACACCGCCAGTTCTAGCCACAAGCCGATACAGCGCTAGAGAAGAAGGGAGCAGGTGGTGGAGGCGTTCTTCCTGACGTGTGTCGTGGTGGCGTTCTTCGTGACCAAGGGACGCACCGACACCGCCGCCTACAGCAACGGCAAGGAACCACCCGGCCTGGCCCGGGCCCGGATGCGCCACGAGAACGCCGGCGGGGCCCGCACCGCGTCGGGGCGTCCGACCGGGCGGGGCGCGTTCGGTCTGCTCGTGGCGTCGCGGTGGGCGAACGCCTGTCGGGCCGCGCAGCACCGCGGGGAGCATCGGGCGGCGCGGCGGCGGGCGTGGTTTGACGAGACCGCCCCGGGGCGGGATGAGCGGTGGCGTGCGGTCCAGCAGCGTCGTATGGAGCGGGCGGATCGGGCGCGGGCCCGCTGGGCGCAGGCCCGCGGCCTGCACCCGGCCAGCACCAGCGATAGCGGTGCGGTCGGCGGTGTGGCTGGGCCTGCGGGCGCCCCGTCCCCGCAGCCGTGGGGCCGCCGCCGCGCGCGGCCGACGGCCGACGCGGCGGGAGCCGCCGGCACGACCGCGACCGCGACCGACGATCCGGGCCTGCCCACCACGGACAGCGCTGACAGCGCTGACAGCGCCGACGGCGTGGGTGTCGAGGTGCGTGGCGCTGATCCCGAGCCGGGGACCGGCTCGGCGCCGGCTTCTCCGACCGGTCCGTCCCCGGCGGCAGACCTGCCGCCGGACACCACCACCAACACCAGCCCGGGCACCGGCACGAGCACTGGCACGGGCACTTCGGGCCTGGCCGAGTCCACGATCGGTCTGTTCAAGACCGAAGCCGTCCGGGACGACTCCCCGTTCCGGACCGGGCCGCTGCGCCAGCTCGACGACGTCGAATGGGTCACAGCCGCCTGGGGGGCTTGACCCCAGATCTTGGACACGCTGATTCCAGCACTGCTGGGGAAGCGAGATGATCCAGCGATCATGGCCAGGAAGAGTTTCACCGACGAGTTCCGTCGGCAGGCTGTTGATCTGTATGAGTCCACCCCGGGTGCCACCGTCCGTGGTATCGCCGACGACCTGGGCATCGCGCGGGGCACGTTGCGGGACTGGCTCACGATCCACGGCACGGGGAACAAGACCGCAGCTGATGGCAGTAGCTGCCCCAGCCCGGTACAGCCCATGCGTACCACGCCGGGGTCGGGCCTGGGTGGGGAGGAACCACCGAGGCAGAAGATCGCCCGTCTCGAGGCCCGGGTCCGTGAACTCGAGATCAGCGAGAAGAAGCTGACCGCCGAGCGGGAGATCCTGCAGCGGGCGGCCAAGTATTTCGCGGGGGAGACGCGCTGGTGACCCGCTTCCAGTTCGTCGCTGACCACCGGCACACCTTCGAGGTGAAGCGGTTGTGCGAGCTCGTGCACGTCTCGAGGTCGTCGTTCTACGCCTGGTTGGCTGCGGCCCCGGTCCGGGCGCGGCGGGCCGCTGGTGATGCGGTGTTGGTGGCGCGGATCCAGACGATCCATGACGGCGACAACACCATCGGTGCGCCGCGGGCCACCACAGAGCTCAACGACGGTGTCGCCGCCGCCGATCGGGTCAACCACAAACGCGTCGCGCGGGTCATGCGCGCGGCCGGGATCGCCGGCTACCGCCGCCGACGCCGCGTGCACACCACGATCGTCGAGCAGCCCCGGCAGACGGTGCCCGACCTGCTCAGGCGGGATTTCACCGCCCCAGCACCGAACCAGGTCTACGTCGGTGACATCACCTACCTGCCCCTCGCAGGCGGGACGAACCTGTATCTGGCCACGGTGATCGACTGCTGCTCCCGCAAACTCGCCGGCTGGGCCCTGGCTGATCACATGCGCACCGACCTGGTCAACGACGCGCTCCACGCCGCGGAACGGGCTCGTGGGTCGCTGCGCGGGGCGGTCTTCCACAGCGACCACGGAGCGGTCTACACCTCGAGTGCCTACGCCGAGCTCTGCGACCGGCTCGGGGTGACCCGTTCCATGGGCGCGGTCGGGTCGTCGGCGGACAACGCCTTGGCCGAGTCGTTCAACGCCACCGTCAAACGCGAGGTCCTCCAGGACAGCACCTGCTGGCCCGACGCGGCCACCTGCCGACGGCAGGTCTTCAGATGGCTGACCCGCTACAACACCCGCCGACGGCACTCCTACTGCCAGCACCTGTCCCCGAACACCTACGAACAGGCCCTCCGGGCTACCGTCACAGCCACAGCCGCGTAATCAACCACCGTGTCCAAGATCCGGGGTCAAGGCCCTGGGTCGACTGGTACAACACCCGCCGACTGCACTCCCGGATCGGCAACATCCCACCCGATGAACACGAGCAGGCCTACTACGCTGAACACCGCTCACCCGAGCCCCGTACCGAAGCGGCATAGAACCGTGGACGCTTCACTGAGGTGGTGCGGCACGATGTCCCATCGTGAGGGTGTTGGTGGTCGAGGATGACTTAGGCGTGGCAGGTGCCCTAGCAGAGGCGGTGCGTGTCCGCGGGCACGGCGTCGTGCACGCGCCGTCCGGGGGTGCAGCGATCGGGTTGCTCGGCGAGGTCGATCTGGTACTGCTCGATCTGGGCCTGCCTGATTGTGACGGCCTGAGTCTGTTGCATCAGGTACGGCAGGACTCTGCGGTCCCTGTGATCGTGTTGACCGCTCGCTCTGCGGAGGGTGACGTCGTGCGAGCGTTGCACCTCGGTGCCGACGACTACTTGGTCAAGCCGGTACGTCTGCGCGAGTTACTTGCCCGCATCGATACCGTCGTGCGCCGGGCTGCAAACGTGCTCGCAGACGCTACAGTGGTAGAGGTGGAGGACGTGCGGGTTGACCTCGGTGCCCGCCAAGTTATCGTCGGCGCAGTAGACATGCCCCTGACCGGGAAAGAGTTTGCCGTGCTCGCGTCGCTCGCCAGCCGCGTCGGAGTGGCCGTGAGCCGCCGCCAGATCCTCGAGGAGGTGTGGGGGACCGCGTCGGTCGCCAGGTCGAAGTCGCTGGATGTACATGTCGCGGCGCTGCGGGCTAAGCTCAACCGCCCTGGACTGGTCGCGACCGTGCGTGGGTTCGGTTACCGCCTGGGTCGGTGACGAGGTGCAGCGACGTCTGTTGCTCGTCCTCTCGTTTTTCTCCTTGCTTACGGTGGCCGCGTTCGTGATGCCGTTACTGGAGCAGCAGGCGACCACGCGGGCCCAGGCTTGGGCGCTGACTCGCGGCGCCGACCTCGATTGGTTCGCCGAGATGGCCGCCCTCGAGGGAACCGATGATTCCCACGGCGTTCTGGACTGCGGCGCACGTCGTCACGCGGACCTCTACCGCGAAGGCGTACTCGTCGTCGATGCGCAGCGGCGACCGGTGGTATCGGTCGGCCTCGCGCTGGATGCCCCTGGGGTGCCCGCTGCGCTGGACGCGGCGCTGCGCAATCAGCCGTCGGTCGCCCCGACGTGGATTACGCCGTTCGCCCGCGACTCGGTGTTGCTGTGGCAGCCGGTCGGGACCGGGCACCGCGCCAACGGGGCTGTGCTGCTGCTCGCCGACCCGGCACGAGCGGCCGCTGACGTGGCCCTTACCTGGGCACTTGTGCTGTGTGGGGCACTTGCTGCAGCGGTCGGGTTCGCTGCGCTCGCGCTGCTGCTGGCCCGCTGGGTGCTGCGTCCAATCGGGGTGCTGGCCCGCGGCGTCGGAGCCGTCGCGCAAGGTCGCGCAGGGGAACAGATCGCCGTCTGTGCTGGGCCGCGAGAACTACGTGAGCTAACTGAGTCGTTCAATCGGATGTCGGCAGCGGTCCGTGCTGGCGCAGCTGAACAGCAGCGCCTCGTCGCCGATGCGTCGCACCAGATTCGGAACCCGCTGAGCGCGTTGCGGCTGCGAGTCGACGGGCTTGACCCCCATATCGCTGCCAGCGGTCGCGCCACTTACGACTCCACGCTTGGAGAAATCGACCGGCTGGAACGACTGTTGGATGGGATGCTGGGACTCGCCTCAGCTGAGGCGCAGTCGGCGGCGGTCGCTGCCGGCACCGCTGCTCCCGCACACTGCAACGCCGCCGTCGTCGCAGCCGGTAGAGTCGACGCGTGGCGGTTGGCCGCCGCCGCCTCGGGGGTAACCCTCGAGGGCTACTCCGGTGACTGGGAGTCCTTGGAGCTGCCTGTCGGCTGGCCCGACGGTGATCTGGAACAGGTGCTGGACGTGCTGTTGGACAACGCTGTGCGGCACACCGGCCGCGGTTCGACGGTGCGGGTGCGGTGGTCCAGCGGGCTGAACGGCGGGACGGTCGCGATCTCCGACGACGGACCCGGGATCGCCGCCGACGATTTGGCCCGCGCTCGGCAGCGGTTCTGGCAGGGCGCTTCCCCCGGCACCGCCGGAGGCTCCGGGTTGGGACTCGCGATCGCGGACCGGCTGACACAGGCACACGGCGGCCGCCTCGACCTCGAGTGTCGACCATCCGGCGGGCTACTCGCCACCGTCGTCCTAGGACCGATTCAGTGAGCGCGCGGGGACAGCCGCGGCGCTCGATCCTCGGTGGGCTGTGCCTACTCCCGATGCTCACATCATGCACTAGCGTCGCGCTCGATGAACTCTCGCTGGCTGCAGGTGAGCCTGGTGGATTCTATGCCGAGTTCGCGGATCTGCTCGCAGCGGTCTCACGCTCGGCCGGGTGGCCACTGCGCCCCGTCACGACCGGGGGCTCGCGCAGCAACGCCGAGCTCGTCATCCGTGGGGGCGCCGATGTCGGGCTCGCCCTCACCGACCTCGTCCTGGCCGCGCGGGCCGGGGCGGCGCCATTCGCCGCACCACTAGAGCTGCTCGCGATCGGAA
>NZ_JAHLJA010000025.1:0-8767 GCF_020496245.1 Pseudonocardia sp. ICBG601
TGTCGCGCGGCGGCGGCGGGAAGGCCCACCACGAAACCGCAGGTCAACCCCCTCCCCCACCGCTCAAACCCCCTCTTTCTGCCCCTAAAGTCACTATGGGCCACTAACGTGCCACTTACTGTCTTTAATGCATCGTATAGCCCCTCTTAGTATGCGTCAACCCTTCACCGGGTGACCGTGAGGTCGCCCTGTGCGGGGTGCGCCCGGAGGGCGCACCCTAGGGGTTGGGGGCCTCCTGTCCGTCACCTGGGCGTAGCCAGACCAGGGCTTTGGGAGGGGGCAACCCATGGGGTTCGGGTTGCCCCCTCCCAAAGGTCTGGTATCCCTTTGGGCAGGTGATGGGCAGGAGGTTCCCGACCCCGATTCCAGGGTGAGGAACCGTGCACTAGCCGAGTGCTATTCAGCCGGGTTTGTCCTCCTGTCCGGAGCCTGCCCAGCGGCGAGCGTCTGCCTTTGATCTTCGCTCTTTGTTCCGCCTCCGGCGGAATCCCTCCGGGGGCCCTCCGGGGGTCGGGCGCTCGCCGCCCCGAACCCCGGCAGACTCCGGACAGGGGCCACGGTTCTTTCGGCCCTGTCCGTCATCTGCCACAAGGGATACCTGACCCCCCACCGAATGCAAGGGACACCCCACCCTTGCATTCGGTGGGCCGCCAGGTCTGGCTCCGCCCAGATGACGGACAGGGCCGAAAGAACCTCCAAGACAGGACCGCTACACACAAAAGCGGGCGGACACCTTCCGGTGTCCACCCGCCTCAGCGAGAAGGGACGCTAGTAACCGTCCCGCTCGAACCTCTCCACCCGCTCAGCCGTCATAGCATCCAGCGGATCAGTGCTCGACTCTCTATCTCCACCACCTCTCGCTTCTCCTATTTTCTTCTGAACGCTCCTCCGCGTTGGCCGTCCGCTTCCCACCCACAGATACCAGCACACCACAAGAACTGAAGTGAGCAGGAACGAACTCGCCAAACTGGCAACCCCGATCCCGAAGGGGACAAGCAGTACCAGGAATGCTTGCCCGAGCCCGACTACAAACAGCAGGAACGGAACCCGGCTCCGGACCCATACGACCGGGCCGGTGTCACTCTGCTCAGGAAGCGACTCGGCAGGAGCAGACCAGCCCTGCTCCAGCAACAGCTTGTACGCTTCATGAAGCGCCTTGAACTGATCCTCATCCCCACCCGAGTCCGGGTGGTGAACCTTCGCCTTCTCCCGATAAGCAGCATGCAAGACCTGAGGACTCGCCGCAGGGGAGACCCCCAGCAGCCGTGCTGCTTTATCTAGGGACGGTTCCTGGTAGTCGTCCTTCTTCGGGACCTTCCTCTGGCCGCTCATTTCGAGTCCCAGCCAGGAATCTGCTCAGCCAGGGTTTTCCGATGCCCCCTGTTGAGCTGGAGCACGTCCAGCCGGTCACCTGCCACCGGCAGCGCCCGCCGAGGCGACCGGGAGATGACCTTGCTCGGGAGCCGCTTCAACGGCCCCAGAGGCGTCACACAGCCGTAAGAGACCTTGTCCGGGGTGGCATACACGGCATGCCGTTCCGGCATCGTCCTGAGCCTGTTGGGGTCCAGCAAGTAGGCATCCTGACGCCGGATCGTCCCCGTCCCCGTGAACTCGCCGTCGTCAAGCTGCATCCCCGCCTCACCGACCTTGCGAGACCCGAACCGCTTCGCCAGCGGCTCCGCCCCCTGCGTGCGGCCGAGCAGCATGCCGCCGCCCATCGCATCGAGCAGCCGCTCCCGCTCGTCGTCATCAGCCCCGAGCCCTGCGTAGGACTGCGCCGACACGATCACCGCACCGCCCAGTGCACGGAGCCGCTCAACAAGGTTGATAGCGCTCCCCGCAACTTCACCGGAGATCGCCGAGAACTCGTCCATGATGAACAACGTCTGCCGAGGTTGACGGGCCAGCTCATGGGCCAGCAACTCGATCAACACAGCGGCCTTCGCGCAGGCCCGCACCTGATCAGTCGTCCCCGGAAGACTGATATACAGAGCGTCGAAATCAGTCAGGGGGCGGCCCGAGTCGAAGTCGAACCCCAACGACCGGAACAGGTCCGCGAACAACATCAGGTCCGCCTGCAACGCCGACGGCCCCGCCGTCGACTTCCCCGCCAACGCCGACACCATCCCCAGCTCCGTCGGATAGTCCTTCCAAGCGTTCCGGAGGTCAGTCGGGGCCATCCGCTGCAGGAACTCTGTGGAGCTCGTGGGCGGTCCGTCAGGCTGGTCGATGATCAGATGCAGCAACCCGCGTTGCAGGACGTCGTAGAAGCGGTGGTCGGTCTTCGCGAGCTTGTGCAGCGACGCACCGAGCTGCTCAGCCGGCAGCCGCCACATGTCGAGCTTCGTCTCGTACGGGAAGACCCCGATCCGTGCCGGGCGCACCCCGGTGGCCTGCATCTCCCAGGCCCAGTCTCGGCCTTCGTCCCCCGCCTGGATTCCGCCCTTAGCGTTGAGGAAGATGGCCAGAGGTCGCGTGGAGTACACCGACGCCCGGGCACGCGAGCCAGATTCACCCTGGCTCGACGCCTGGTCGTGGATGCTCCACGCGGCCTCCAACCAGCCCGCGCACAACCTGCGCAGCACCGTCGTCTTCCCCGCCCCGGTCTGCATGATGCAGGCCATGTGCAGCCGGATCGCCTTCATCGGGATCTCCAGCCACACGTGGTTCCGCTTGAACATCGCCTGGTGCAGCAGCTCCACCTTCGGCAGCACGATCTCCGACAGGTGCCCGAGGATCACTCGTTCCCCTCGGGACAGCGGGGTGATCTCCATCCGGGACCGCCACTCAGCCGTCCGTTCCTTCGCTCGCTGCTGGCGCTGGATGTGCTTCTCACCAGCGAGTTGCTGCTTCCCTGAGCGCATCTGCTTGGTGTAGCGGTGCCACCACCACCAGGCCCCCAGTGCCGCTGGCGCTGCTGAGGCCATCGCCCCGTTCACGAACGCTTCAAGCCACAACCCGGCCCAGGCCTGCTCGATCGCTATGTACATCCCCGTGATCGGCAGCAGCCAGTCTTCCCACCACCAGCACGCAAACACCATCCCCAAGGTCAGGGACAGGAACGGCCACTTCAACCGAGCCGGTTCCCAGCCCTTGATCCACGCCCACCAGACGATCCCCGCACCGAAGATCACCCCCGGCAGCATGATCACCACCGCCGCGATCGCCATCGCCAGCAGAATCAACCCGAAACTTCCCTGCGCCCATACCGGGGCACTCGGCCAATCCATCAACTTCGTCCTTCCTCTCGGTTTTTCACCTGTTATCTGACTGATTGCCATCCTGGAACCTCCTCCAAACTTTTCACATGCCAACTCGGCTCATGTGCGAGAAGCTCTGGTTGCCCTCTCTTCATCAACCTTGCCTCTCGCCTTCGCTGGTACTCATCCGTCACCTCCTTGATCACCGGCAGCACCTTCGGTGCGCACCAATAGGCAATAACGCTGCACTCCAAATCCCTCGCCCTGTCTGTGACATCCGACAGCAAGCCGATAGTGTTGTTCGCTTCATTGGCTTTTGAGATGTAGCGGGTTCGAGTCTTCGCCGTCAGCTCGACCTCAATCAACGCCTTCTTGCCGCTCTCCAACGTTTCCACTCCGTCTGGCATGTGCGGATACTCCTCATCCTTCAAACGCCACCCGTGTTCATGCCAGAGCATTCGCTCTGACTTCCACCGAGTCAGATCGAACCCGAGCCGATGCAATCTCACCGCTGCGACTGCGCGAGTGTGTGCAGAGATTGTGGGCTTCGGAGTCCACTCCCTCGCATCCCAACCCAGTGCCTGATTCGCCGTCGCCTTCATCGGCCACACCCACGCCGGGCCCGCGTCAACACGGCCGCGCTTCGCCCAGTTCGCTTTCAGCCAGCGCTGTACAAGCTGATACGTCGTTACTTGACCGACTCCGAGGTGGTGCTGGAGGAGGTCCATCGGGATGCCGTACATCTGGGCCATCCACTCCATGAGTTCTGCGTCTCGTCCGGTTTGCCGGATGACTCCGGCGTCGCTTCGCTTCGCTCGTTTCGGCTGTGCTTCTTCTGGCATTGCCTGGCCCCTTATCTGGATCATGTTCTGCTTCATGCTCTGGTCACTGCCCCTGCATGGGGTTCTTGTTGTTTTGTGCTGTTCCGTCTGTCTGGGGCTTTGCCCTGCTCGGCTTCGCCTTCGCTGGCCTTTTGTGTGCCGTTGCCTTCTGCGTAGCCATTCGGTTTTACCCCTTCATTGGTGCTCTTTTTTTCTCTCCCCTCTACGTACCGCACGCCCCTCTTAGCCACACCCCCTTGCCAACCCCCTGTCTGTTGATCTTGTTTTTGACCTTGTTTTTGATCTTGTTGACTTGCCTTCCCGCCGCCGCCGCGCGACACCTCAGTTCCTCGTCGCGAAGCAGAGGGAGTGAGGTGTCGCGCGGCGGCGGCGGGAAGGCCCACCACGAAACCGCAGGTCAACCCCCTCCCCCACCGCTCAAACCCCCTCTTTCTGCCCCTAAAGTCACTATGGGCCACTAACGTGCCACTTACTGTCTTTAATGCATCGTATAGCCCCTCTTAGTATGCGTCAACCCTTCACCGGGTGACCGTGAGGTCGCCCTGTGCGGGGTGCGCCCGGAGGGCGCACCCTAGGGGTTGGGGGCCTCCTGTCCGTCACCTGGGCGTAGCCAGACCAGGGCTTTGGGAGGGGGCAACCCATGGGGTTCGGGTTGCCCCCTCCCAAAGGTCTGGTATCCCTTTGGGCAGGTGATGGGCAGGAGGTTCCCGACCCCGATTCCAGGGTGAGGAACCGTGCACTAGCCGAGTGCTATTCAGCCGGGTTTGTCCTCCTGTCCGGAGCCTGCCCAGCGGCGAGCGTCTGCCTTTGATCTTCGCTCTTTGTTCCGCCTCCGGCGGAATCCCTCCGGGGGCCCTCCGGGGGTCGGGCGCTCGCCGCCCCGAACCCCGGCAGACTCCGGACAGGGGCCACGGTTCTTTCGGCCCTGTCCGTCATCTGCCACAAGGGATACCTGACCCCCCACCGAATGCAAGGGACACCCCACCCTTGCATTCGGTGGGCCGCCAGGTCTGGCTCCGCCCAGATGACGGACAGGGCCGAAAGAACCTCCAAGACAGGACCGCTACACACAAAAGCGGGCGGACACCTTCCGGTGTCCACCCGCCTCAGCGAGAAGGGACGCTAGTAACCGTCCCGCTCGAACCTCTCCACCCGCTCAGCCGTCATAGCATCCAGCGGATCAGTGCTCGACTCTCTATCTCCACCACCTCTCGCTTCTCCTATTTTCTTCTGAACGCTCCTCCGCGTTGGCCGTCCGCTTCCCACCCACAGATACCAGCACACCACAAGAACTGAAGTGAGCAGGAACGAACTCGCCAAACTGGCAACCCCGATCCCGAAGGGGACAAGCAGTACCAGGAATGCTTGCCCGAGCCCGACTACAAACAGCAGGAACGGAACCCGGCTCCGGACCCATACGACCGGGCCGGTGTCACTCTGCTCAGGAAGCGACTCGGCAGGAGCAGACCAGCCCTGCTCCAGCAACAGCTTGTACGCTTCATGAAGCGCCTTGAACTGATCCTCATCCCCACCCGAGTCCGGGTGGTGAACCTTCGCCTTCTCCCGATAAGCAGCATGCAAGACCTGAGGACTCGCCGCAGGGGAGACCCCCAGCAGCCGTGCTGCTTTATCTAGGGACGGTTCCTGGTAGTCGTCCTTCTTCGGGACCTTCCTCTGGCCGCTCATTTCGAGTCCCAGCCAGGAATCTGCTCAGCCAGGGTTTTCCGATGCCCCCTGTTGAGCTGGAGCACGTCCAGCCGGTCACCTGCCACCGGCAGCGCCCGCCGAGGCGACCGGGAGATGACCTTGCTCGGGAGCCGCTTCAACGGCCCCAGAGGCGTCACACAGCCGTAAGAGACCTTGTCCGGGGTGGCATACACGGCATGCCGTTCCGGCATCGTCCTGAGCCTGTTGGGGTCCAGCAAGTAGGCATCCTGACGCCGGATCGTCCCCGTCCCCGTGAACTCGCCGTCGTCAAGCTGCATCCCCGCCTCACCGACCTTGCGAGACCCGAACCGCTTCGCCAGCGGCTCCGCCCCCTGCGTGCGGCCGAGCAGCATGCCGCCGCCCATCGCATCGAGCAGCCGCTCCCGCTCGTCGTCATCAGCCCCGAGCCCTGCGTAGGACTGCGCCGACACGATCACCGCACCGCCCAGTGCACGGAGCCGCTCAACAAGGTTGATAGCGCTCCCCGCAACTTCACCGGAGATCGCCGAGAACTCGTCCATGATGAACAACGTCTGCCGAGGTTGACGGGCCAGCTCATGGGCCAGCAACTCGATCAACACAGCGGCCTTCGCGCAGGCCCGCACCTGATCAGTCGTCCCCGGAAGACTGATATACAGAGCGTCGAAATCAGTCAGGGGGCGGCCCGAGTCGAAGTCGAACCCCAACGACCGGAACAGGTCCGCGAACAACATCAGGTCCGCCTGCAACGCCGACGGCCCCGCCGTCGACTTCCCCGCCAACGCCGACACCATCCCCAGCTCCGTCGGATAGTCCTTCCAAGCGTTCCGGAGGTCAGTCGGGGCCATCCGCTGCAGGAACTCTGTGGAGCTCGTGGGCGGTCCGTCAGGCTGGTCGATGATCAGATGCAGCAACCCGCGTTGCAGGACGTCGTAGAAGCGGTGGTCGGTCTTCGCGAGCTTGTGCAGCGACGCACCGAGCTGCTCAGCCGGCAGCCGCCACATGTCGAGCTTCGTCTCGTACGGGAAGACCCCGATCCGTGCCGGGCGCACCCCGGTGGCCTGCATCTCCCAGGCCCAGTCTCGGCCTTCGTCCCCCGCCTGGATTCCGCCCTTAGCGTTGAGGAAGATGGCCAGAGGTCGCGTGGAGTACACCGACGCCCGGGCACGCGAGCCAGATTCACCCTGGCTCGACGCCTGGTCGTGGATGCTCCACGCGGCCTCCAACCAGCCCGCGCACAACCTGCGCAGCACCGTCGTCTTCCCCGCCCCGGTCTGCATGATGCAGGCCATGTGCAGCCGGATCGCCTTCATCGGGATCTCCAGCCACACGTGGTTCCGCTTGAACATCGCCTGGTGCAGCAGCTCCACCTTCGGCAGCACGATCTCCGACAGGTGCCCGAGGATCACTCGTTCCCCTCGGGACAGCGGGGTGATCTCCATCCGGGACCGCCACTCAGCCGTCCGTTCCTTCGCTCGCTGCTGGCGCTGGATGTGCTTCTCACCAGCGAGTTGCTGCTTCCCTGAGCGCATCTGCTTGGTGTAGCGGTGCCACCACCACCAGGCCCCCAGTGCCGCTGGCGCTGCTGAGGCCATCGCCCCGTTCACGAACGCTTCAAGCCACAACCCGGCCCAGGCCTGCTCGATCGCTATGTACATCCCCGTGATCGGCAGCAGCCAGTCTTCCCACCACCAGCACGCAAACACCATCCCCAAGGTCAGGGACAGGAACGGCCACTTCAACCGAGCCGGTTCCCAGCCCTTGATCCACGCCCACCAGACGATCCCCGCACCGAAGATCACCCCCGGCAGCATGATCACCACCGCCGCGATCGCCATCGCCAGCAGAATCAACCCGAAACTTCCCTGCGCCCATACCGGGGCACTCGGCCAATCCATCAACTTCGTCCTTCCTCTCGGTTTTTCACCTGTTATCTGACTGATTGCCATCCTGGAACCTCCTCCAAACTTTTCACATGCCAACTCGGCTCATGTGCGAGAAGCTCTGGTTGCCCTCTCTTCATCAACCTTGCCTCTCGCCTTCGCTGGTACTCATCCGTCACCTCCTTGATCACCGGCAGCACCTTCGGTGCGCACCAATAGGCAATAACGCTGCACTCCAAATCCCTCGCCCTGTCTGTGACATCCGACAGCAAGCCGATAGTGTTGTTCGCTTCATTGGCTTTTGAGATGTAGCGGGTTCGAGTCTTCGCCGTCAGCTCGACCTCAATCAACGCCTTCTTGCCGCTCTCCAACGTTTCCACTCCGTCTGGCATGTGCGGATACTCCTCATCCTTCAAACGCCACCCGTGTTCATGCCAGAGCATTCGCTCTGACTTCCACCGAGTCAGATCGAACCCGAGCCGATGCAATCTCACCGCTGCGACTGCGCGAGTGTGTGCAGAGATTGTGGGCTTCGGAGTCCACTCCCTCGCATCCCAACCCAGTGCCTGATTCGCCGTCGCCTTCATCGGCCACACCCACGCCGGGCCCGCGTCAACACGGCCGCGCTTCGCCCAGTTCGCTTTCAGCCAGCGCTGTACAAGCTGATACGTCGTTACTTGACCGACTCCGAGGTGGTGCTGGAGGAGGTCCATCGGGATGCCGTACATCTGGGCCATCCACTCCATGAGTTCTGCGTCTCGTCCGGTTTGCCGGATGACTCCGGCGTCGCTTCGCTTCGCTCGTTTCGGCTGTGCTTCTTCTGGCATTGCCTGGCCCCTTATCTGGATCATGTTCTGCTTCATGCTCTGGTCACTGCCCCTGCATGGGGTTCTTGTTGTTTTGTGCTGTTCCGTCTGTCTGGGGCTTTGCCCTGCTCGGCTTCGCCTTCGCTGGCCTTTTGTGTGCCGTTGCCTTCTGCGTAGCCATTCGGTTTTACCCCTTCATTGGTGCTCTTTTTTTCTCTCCCCTCTACGTACCGCACGCCCCTCTTAGCCACACCCCCTTGCCAACCCCCTGTCTGTTGATCTTGTTTTTGACCTTGTTTTTGATCTTGTTGACTTGCCTTCCCGCCGCCGCCGCGCGACACCTCAGTTCC
>NZ_JAHLJA010000026.1:0-112569 GCF_020496245.1 Pseudonocardia sp. ICBG601
GGTCTCTTCCCGATCATGTGGATCGTCTTCACCGCGATCTGGCTCTACCAGCTCACCGTGGCCCGCGGGCCGGTTCGAGGACCTGCGCGCCGCCTTCGGGCTGATCTCCGACGACCCCCGGGTACAGGCGATCATCATCGCGTTCTGCTTCGTCGGGCTGCTCGAGGCGCTGGCCGGGTTCGGCGCCCCCGGTGGCGATCACCGGCGTCATGCTGATGGCGCTCGGGTTCTCCCCGGTCCGGGCGGCGGTCGTCGTGCTGCTGGCCAACACCGCACCCGTCGCGTTCGGCGCGGTCGGCACCCCGATCATCACCGCGGGCACCCTCACCGGGATCCCGTACGACGAGATCGGTGCCGTCGTCGGACACCAGACCCCGGTGGCTCGCGGTCGTCGTCCCGACGCTGCTGGTGCTGCTCGTCGACGGCAGGCGCGGCGTGCGCCAGGTCTGGCCGGTCGCGCTCGTCATCGGACTCGCGTTCGCCCTCGCCCAGTGGCTGGCCGCCACCTACCTGTCGGTCGAGCTCCCGACATCGTCGCCTCGCTGGCCGGGCTGGCCGCCGGCGTGCTCCTGCTGCGCTTCTGGCAGCCGCGCGGCGGCGCCGAGGCGAGGGAGACACTGCGCATCGAGCGCACCGCCGACGCGCCCGTCGAGGAGCCGGGCGGAGCCAACGGCGGCCGGTCCGTCGCGACCGAGCAGCGCACCCTCGCCGAGCGCTCGCAGGCACTGTCGGCCGGCCGGCTGGTCATGGCCTTCGCCCCATACCTGCTGATCATCGTGGTGTTCTCGGTGGCGAAGCTGGTCGGCCCGGTGACGTCCTTCCTGTCCGGGACCGACGTCAGGATCGGGTGGCCGGGCCTGGACGGGCAGGTCCTCGGCGCGTCCGGGGACCCGGTGTCGACCACGGTCTACAGCCTCCAGTGGCTGTCCTCACCCGGCTCGCTGCTGCTGATCTGCGGCATCGGCGTCGCCGCGCTGTACCGGCTGCCGCCCGCGACGGCCGTCCGCGAGTTCACCGGGACCGCGTACCGGCTGCGGTTCGCCTTCCTGACCGTGGCCACCGTCCTCGCGCTCGCCTACGTGATGAACCTGTCCGGGCAGACGATCTCCATCGGCACCTGGATCGCCGGGACCGGCGCGGCCTTCGCCTTCCTGTCGCCGATCCTCGGCTGGCTCGGCACCGCGGTCACCGGCTCGGACACCTCGGCCAACGCCCTGTTCGCGACGCTGCAGCAGACCGCGGCCGAGCGGGCCGGGCTCGACCCGCACCTGATGGTCGCGGCGAACACCTCCGGCGGCGTCGTCGGGAAGATGATCAGCCCGCAGAACCTGACCATCGCGGCGACGGCCGTGGGCATCGCCGGCCGGGAGTCCGAGCTGTTCCGGCGGACCGTCCTGTGGAGCGTCGGGCTGCTCGCGGTGCTGTGCGTGCTGGTGTTCCTGCAGTCGACCCCGGTGCTCGGATGGATGCTCCCGACCTTCTGAGGCACGGAGTGGGGCCCTGCGGAAGGATCGGCCGGGTGCGCCTGACCGTCCTGCCCACCGCCGATCTCGGGCGCGACGGGCTACAGGGCCTGCGCGCCCTGCTCGACGCCGCGTTCCCCGCCGACGCCGACGGGACCGGCGGGTTCGACGACGCCTCGTTCGACCACGCACTCGGCGGGGTGCACGTGCTCGCCGGGCCGGTGCACGACCCGGTCGGGCACGCGGCCGTCGTGGGGCGGCGGCTGCTGCACGACGGCGTCGCGCTGCGCACCGGCTACGTCGAGGCCGTCGCCGTGCGGCCCGGGCTCCAGGGCGGCGGGCTCGGCGGGCTGCTGATGGCCGAGGTGGACCGGATCGTGCGCGGCGGGTACCGGCTCGGGGCCCTCGGCGCCGCCGCCCGTGCCGCGCGGCTCTACCGCAGGCTCGGGTGGGAACCGTGGCGCGGCCCGCTCGCGGCACTCACCCCGGACGGCATCGTCGACACCCCCGACGAGCGCGGCAGCGTGCACGTCCTGCCCGTCGACGCGCCGCTCGACCCGACCCGCGCCCTCGTCTGCGACTGGCGCGACGGCGAGCTGTGGTGACCGCCGCAACGCCCCGGAGTCCGCCGGCCCCGGAGTGACGCGGCCGGTTCACCCGGAAGTCGACCGGGAGACGGGTGATCGTCATCCGGCGCCGGTGGAGTTCACCCGTGCAACTGGCGGTGCTCGACCTGGCGGGTACGACGATGGCCGACGACGGGCTCGTGCTCGCCGGTCTGCGTGCCGCCCTGCGCGCCGCCGGGGTCCGTGTCGACGGCCCGTGCTACCCGGCGCTGGACCGCCAGGCCCGCGCGACCATGGACCGCCCGGTCATGACGGTGCTCGGCGAACTGCTCGACGGCGACATGTACCGGGCCCGCCGCGCGCACTCCGCGTTCGCCGACCACCTGCACGCCGCGTTGGACGCGGGCCGCGTACGCCCGGTCCCCGGCGCCGCGCAGACCCTCGACGCACTCCGCGACGCCGGCCTGAGCGTGGCTCTGACCTGCGGGTTCGACCCCGAGCTGCGGGACCGCCTGGTGTCGGCGCTCGGGTTCACCGAGCGGGCGGACATGGTCCTGTCGCCCGCCGACGTCGACGGTCGCGGCCTGCCAGAGCCCGACCTGCTCCACGCCGCCGCCCGGCGGGCCGGGACCGAGCCCGCGCAGGTCGCCGTGACCGGTGACGCGACCGCCGACATCGACGCCGCCGTCCGGGCGGGGGCGGGCCTCGCCGTCGGGGTGCGGGGCGGGGCACACGGCGAGCCGCGGCTGCGCGCCGCGGGCGCCGACGCCGTCATCGACTCGGTCGCGGACCTGCCCGCGCTGCTCGGCCTGCCCAGCTGAGCCCCGCGGCGTAGCGTCCGTCCTGATCATGACCGGTCAGCGGTGACGACGGGGGTGGCGGCGTGGCCCGACGCACGGTGGCGGTGGCGTCGCTCGGAACGACGTTGGCCCTGGTCAGCTACACCGCGCCACTGGCCACCCTGGCCCCGATCGCGGCCGACCTGGGCTCCTCGCCGTCGGGGCGCTCCTGGATCCTGAGCTCGATGAGCCTGGGGCTCACCGCGGTGCTGCTGACCGCGGGGACCCTGGCCGATCGGCTGGGGCGGCGCGCGGTGTTCACGACCGGCGCGGTGGTGCTGGCCCTGGCCTCGGCGGGCGGGGCGTTCGCCACCGGCACCGCCGGGTTCGTCGCCGGCCGGATCGGCCAGGGCGTCGGGGCGGCCGCGGTCGTCGCGTGCAGTCTCGCCCTGATCGGGCACGCGCTGCCGCCGGGCCCGCGCCGCTCGGCCGCGACCGGGCTGTGGGGCGCGGCGCTGGCCGCCGGGATCGCCGCCGGGCCGCTGCTCGCCGGGGTGCTGCCGTGGCGGGTGCTCTACCTGGCCGTCGGCGTCGCCGGGCTGGTGCTGGCCGTGGCCGCGCGGGCGCTGTTGACCGAGTCCACCGCCGGCGCCCCGCGGCCGGTCGACGTCAGCGGGATGGTGCTGCTCGCGGCCGGGCTGACGGTGCTGCTCGCAGGCCTCACCGAGGCGCGACGGCTGCCGGTCACCACCGCGACGGTCGTGCTGCTCGTAGTCGGGGCGGCACTGCTGGCCGGGTTCGTCGTGGTCCAGTTCGTCGTGCCGCACCCGATGGCCGGTCCCCGGTCGTCAACGCGACGCTCGGCCGCGAGGCAGTGGCCTCGGTGCCGCCGGACCGCGCGGGTACCGGCAGCGGCATCAACAACACCGCCCGCTACCTGGGCGCCGCCGTCGGTGTCACGGTGACCTCGGTGCTGACCTCGCCGGCCGGGAACGAGCCGGTGGCCCAGCTGCTGGCGGGCTGGCAGGTGGCCGTGCTGGTCGCGACCGGGTTCACCCTGCTCGGCGCGCTCGTGGCGCTCGGCTGCGCCCGCGCCGCCGCCCCGGCCGGGCGGTGACGCGGGCACTGACGCGGGTGGTGCTCAGACGACTGGGGTGATCGCCCGCAGCGCCTCGGAGCCGCGCACCGCGGTGGTCAGGTCGGCCAGTGCCCGCCCGTGCGCCGCCGCGAGCTCCGCGGACTGTTCGGTGAGGGTGTTGCGGTCCAGGTATCCGGAGTGGTCGAGGTAGAGCCCGGGGGAGAGGACCTGCACGGCGAAGAACCCGGCCAGCACCGAGCGCAGCCCGTCGACGGCGAGGAAGTGGTGCCCGCTCGCCCCGGTCAGCACGACCGCGGCCGCCTTGCCCTGGAGCGGGGCGGTCTTCTCGCCCCACTTGCCGCGTTCGGTGGCCTCCAGCAGTGCCCGCAGCGACGCCGTGTGCCCGGCCCGGTAGACCGGGCTGCCGAACACGACGGCGTCGGCCTCGGCGAAGGCCGCGGTGACCTCGGCGACGGGGGTCTGCGACAGCTCGATCAGCGCGGTGTCGGCCCCGGTGCCGGCGAGGATCCCGGCGACGACGGCCGCGGTGCGCCCGCCCGGCTCGGGCCCGGCGACGACGCCGATGATGCGGCCCGCGCCACCGCTCACGACACCGCTCACGACGCGGCCCGCGGGGTCAGGGAGTAGGTGCCGCGGTGGAACAGCAGCGGCAGCCGCTCCGGGTCCGCGCCGAGCGCGTCGACCCGGGCGGCGACGATCGTGTGGTCGCCGCCGTCGTACTCGTTCCACAGGGTGCAGTCGACCCAGGCGCCGACGCCCTCCAGGACCGGCGAGCCGGACGGCGCCGCCGTCCAGGACACCCCGGCGAACTTGTCGACCCCGGAGCGGGCGAAGCCGGCGCTGTGGTGCTCGTGGTCGGCGGCCAGCACGTTCACGCAGAACCGGCCCACCTGGCGGATGCGCGGCCAGGTGGAGGACCCGCGCGAGGGCGCGAAGCTCACCAGCGGCGGGTCCAGCGACAGCGAGGCGAAGGACTGACAGGTGAACCCCATCGGCCCGTCCGGTCCGACCGCGGTGACGACGACGACGCCGGACGCGAACGCGCCCAGTGCGTCGCGCATGGCCTCCGGGGTCACCGAGGGGGTCACCGGGGCGGAGTGCGCGCCCACGGCCGGTCCGGTGGAGGAGCGGGACATGACTCGACTGTAGGCGCGCCGACCCGGCAGCGACAACGACCGCGGCCGGGGGTGGCACGCGCCACCCCCGGCCCGTCGTCGTGTCGCGCCACCCGCCGCGGAATCGATCCGGTAGAACTCCCCGTGCCGTGCATCCCGAACTCGTGGGGAGCCCCGGGGTGCCCGAGACGGCAACGGCCGGCGGAGCGATCGCTCCGCCGGCCGTCCTTCACCGGAGCCGGGTGGGGGGACGCCCGGCCGATCCGGCTCAGCTCGCGTAGGCGCGCAGCTTGTCGGCGCGCTCGCCGACCCGCAGCTTCGACATGACCTCGCGCTCGATCTGGCGCACCCGCTCGCGGGAGAGCTTGAAGGCGCGCCCGATCTGGTCGAGCGTGTGCGGCTGCCCGTCGTCGAGGCCGAACCGCATCCGGATGACCTTCTGCTCGCGGTCCTCCAGGGTGGCCAGCACCCGGCGGAGGTCGTCGTGCAGCAGGCTCGAGATCACGGTGTTCTCGGCGTCGGTCGCCTCGGCGTCCTCGATGAAGTCACCGAGCGGCGCCTCCTCCTCGGACCCGACCGGCATGTCCAGGCTCACCGGGTCGCGGGCGTGGTCGAGCAGGTCCTGGATCTTGCGCTCCGGGATGCCCGACTCGGCCGCCAGCTCGGCCTCGGTGGGCTCGCGGCCCTGGCGCTGGTGCATGTCGCGCTTGATCCGGGCCAGCTTGTTGACCTGCTCCACCAGGTGCACGGGCAGCCGGATGGTGCGGGCCTGGTCGGCCATGCCACGGGTGATGGCCTGCCGGATCCACCAGGTCGCGTAGGTCGAGAACTTGAAGCCCTTGGTGTAGTCGAACTTCTCCACCGCGCGGATCAGGCCGAGGTTGCCCTCCTGGATCAGGTCCAGCAGCGGCATCCCGCGCCCGGTGTAGCGCTTGGCCAGGCTCACCACGAGGCGCAGGTTCGCCTCCAGGAGGTGGTTCTTGGCCAGCAGCCCGTCGCGGACGACCGCGCGCAGGTCGCGGCGGTACTGCGGGTCCAGCTCGTCGAGCGTGCCGTCGGCGGCGGCGGTGTCCAGCCGGTGCTGGGCGAACACGCCGGCCTCGATGCGCCGGGCCAGCTCGACCTCCTGCTCCGCGGTCAGCAGCGCGGTCTTGCCGATCCCGTTCAGGTAGACGCGCACCAGGTCCGCGGCGGGGCTCTGGGCGTCGAGATCCTCCGCCACGGCGGCCGCGGCACCGGGTACGGTGGTCTCCAGCGCGGTGCCTCCGTCGCCGTCGGTGCGACGGCGGGAGCTGCGGGCGACCGGCGGGGCGGTCCGCTTCGTGTCGGACGACGACACGGTGGCGCGAGCGGGGGCCTCGGTCGTGAGGCGCGGGCCGGGTACGGCCGGAGCGGTCGTGGTCACCGTCATGTGCAATTCCTCCCCTGCGCGGGCTGCGGCGGGCGATTGATGGGCCTCGCCGCTTGCCCTGTACGGAGTCAACGCATCCGTTCCGGGGATCGTTCCCACGACAAGGCCCCGCAGGCCGGGAAAAGTGGCTGCGGGGCCGTGTCGTCGGTCACATGCAGTTGCGGTTCTCTCAGGGTCCTCTTAGTGAGCGACCCGTCCGGGCGGGCCGGTCAGGGTGCGGGCACCCGCGGGGTGTCCCGCGGGTCGGCCACCGCCCGGACACTGCTGCGCCGCCGCGACGCCTTGCCGGCGCCGGTGTTCTTCCGGCCCGGCACCGAGTGGCCGTACACGGTCTCCATCAGCACCGGCCAGTCGTGGCGCAGCGCGTCGCGGCCCATGAACAGGCCCAGGTGACCGGCGCTCGCCGTCCGGTAGGTGACGTCCGCGGCCGGGGTCCCGACCTTCTCCGCCGCGGCGAACAGCTGCGGCGCCGGGGTGATGTGGTCCGACGAGCCCGCCAGGAGCAGCAGCGGGCAGTCGATCGCCCCCATGTCGACGGTCCGGCCGTCGACGGTGAGCGTGCCCTTGATCAGCCGGTTCTTCCAGAACAGGTTCTCCACCAGCCACAGGTAGAACGCGCCGGGGATGTCCTGGGTGTACTTGAACCAGTCCTCGAACACCCGGTAGCGCTCGACGTGGGTGGGGTCGTCGATGTTCTCCAGCAGCTGCAGCTGGCGGGAGATCTCCGACTGCGGCTGGATCGAGATGAAGTTCGACAGCACCGCCGAACCCGGCATGTTGCCGCCGCCCGCGGCGACCAGTGCCTTGTACGGCGCCATCCCCATCGTGCCCGCCATCAGCCGGGTCGACGCGGCGATGACCGACTCGCCGGCGTGGAAGTCGATCGGCGCCCCGGCCAGGGTCAGGGTGTTGACCCGGTCCGGGTGCAGCGCGGCGTAGATCGTCGCCAGCCAGCCGCCCTGGCAGTCGCCCACCAGGTTGGCCTTGCCGCCCATCCGCCGGATGGACCGGTCGATCACCGCGAGGTAGTCGGTGATCGTGACGTTCTTCGTCGCGGTCGTCGCGGGCCGCCAGTCCAGTGCGTAGACCTTCGTCAGGCCCGAGGCGCGGATCATGGCGATCTGGCTCTGCTGCGGCGAGTAGTCCACGACGGTCGAGGAGTGCCCGGCCTGGGGCGGCAGCACCAGGGTGGGGACCACGTCGTCGTCGCGGTGCTCGGCGGCGGTGAAGTCGCGCAACGACGCGAACGGCGTCGACAGCACCACCTCGTTGGCCAGGTGCCAGGTCGGCTCGCGCCGGTCGGCCATCGCCGAGAGCCACAGCAGCCCGCGCCGGGCGGCGTCGCCGGGCCGGGCCATCCGCTGGACCGCGTCGATCCAGTAGGCGCCGGTGGCGCGACCGACCTCGGTCACGACCTTCGTCAGGTTCCGGGTGTTGTACGACACGAGGTACCGGAGGGGGTCCGGCCGGTCGTCGCTCCCGGTGGCCGCGGCCACGGGGGTCTCGGGAAGGGCACGTGGTCCGTGCTCCCCGGAGGGTGCGGACCGTCGGGTGATCGCCGTGCTCATGGGCCTCTCCCATCAACTCTGATGACCGGGGGCTAACCGGGTTACCGAACGGTAAAGCGCGTTCGGTATCTCAAGCAAGCGCTGGCTACTCCGGAGTAGTGCTTGCTTCCCTTAGCGCAGGTGAGAGGCCTTACAAGTCTCAGAGCGTGTTTGGAAATGGTGGGTGTGTCGGGATGGTCGACACGGCTGGGGTGCTCCATCGTGGTCGGCATGCAGGAACGACCGCGCCGGTACCCCTCGGACACCAGTGATGCCCAGTGGGTGGTGATCGAGCCGTTGTTACCGCCGCTCGCGCGGCGGGGGCGGCCTGTTGCTCATGCTCGTCGGGACGTGCTGGACGCGATCTTGTATGTCGTGCGGACCGGGTGTGCCTGGCGGGCGTTGCCGGTGGACTTCCCGCCCTGGCAGACCGTCTACTGGTACTTCAACCAGTGGGAACAGCAGAAGGTCACCGAGAAGATCCTCCCGGTCGTGCGGGGGCAGTTACGTATCGCCGAGGGCCGTGATCCGGAGCCGAGTGCGGGGATCATCGATTCCCAGTCGGTCAAGGGCGCCGACACCGTCGGCCAGGACTCCCGCGGCTACGACGCCGGGAAGAAGACAGGCGGGCGGAAACGGTTCATCGTGACCGACACCCTCGGTCTGCTGCTGACCACGATGGTGTGCTCGGCCTCGGTACAGGACCGCGACGGCGCCAAGCCGATCCTGCTCAACCTCTACCTGCGCACCAGGGTGCGGTTCGTCTACGCCGACGCCGGCTTCGCCGGGCGACTGCTCGACTGGGCCGCCACGATCCTGCAGACAACGATCGAGATCATCCGCAAGCCACCCGAGCAGCGCGGATTCACCGTCCTCCCACGAAGGTGGGTGGTCGAACGGACCCTGGCCTGGCTCACCGCACACCGACGCCTGGCCCGAGACTACGAACGCCACCCCACCACATCCGAAGCCATGATCCGCTGGGCCGCGATCAACACCATCACCCGCCGCATCGCCCGTGGATACCCCCAGGGCCCCGGCAAAGTCGTGATGGGTGGGTCCTGAGCTGCGGTGATGTGGGGGGTGGGGGTGGGTGCGGACACAGGCTTGGCGTGATCATGAGGGTGTCGAATCCTTGCTCACGTCAGGAAGCCTGTGTCCGCAGTGTCAGTGTCTCCGATCGTTGCTGCTCTGGAAGGCCTGGAGGTCGGTCCTGACGCGGGGAGAGCCGCGCCGGTCGGTGAGGCGGCGGGGTTGTCGCTGGTGGAGGCCCTGTCGCGAGTGCCGGACCCGCGGAAACCACGCGGTGTCCGCCACGGTGTCCTCGCGGTGTTGCTACTGGGGGCGTGCGCGGTGTTGGCGGGGGCCCGGTCGTTCACCGCGATCGCCGAGTACGCCCATGACGTCGGCCGCGCCGTGCTGGACGTGCTCGGGGTGGGCGCGGTCGCTCCGCACGAGTCGACCATCCGCCGGGTCCTGCAACGGGTCGACGCCTCGGCGCTGGAGGCGGCGTTGCAGTCCTGGGTGTTGCCCCAGCTCAGCGCCCAGCCGGCCCCGGAGGGCACACCCCGGCGAGAACAGCGTCGCGTGCTGGCCTTGGACGGCAAGACCCTGCGCGGCGCCCGCGTCCGTGCCGCCGACGGCAGGGTCTGGCTCCCGCATCTGGTGTCGGTGCTCGACCAGACCAGCGGTGGCGTGCTCGGCCAGGTTCAGGTCGCAGAGAAGGGCAGCGAGATCACCGCGTTCACCGCGCTGCTCGACCCCCTCGACCTCGACGATGTACTGGTCACCGCGGACGCTCTGCACACCCAGCGAGCCCACGCCGACTACCTGCACCGCCGCGGCGGGCACTACCTGATGACGATCAAAGCGAACCAGCCCACGCTGCTGGCACGGGTACGGGCGCTGCCCTGGACCCAGATCGGCGTCGCTGATCGTCAACGCGGGCGTGGGCACGGCCGCGTCGAGACCCGCACGATCAGCGTGGTCAGCCTGCACCCCTGTCCCGACCTGGGCGCAGAGTTCTTCCCCCACGCATCCCAGGCGATCAAGCTGGTGCGCCGGCGTCGCCCACTGCGGCCTGGCGGGAAGTGGAGAACCGAGACCGCCTACGCGATCACCAGCCTGACCAGCACCGACGCCGATCCAGGACTGCTCGCCCGCTGGATCCGTGGGCACTGGTCGATCGAGAATCGCCTGCACTGGGTCCGTGATGTCTGCTTCGACGAAGACCGCGCCACCGCCCACACCGGTCACGCCCCGCAGGTCATGTCGGCGTTGCGGAACCTCGCGATCACCGCGCTACGCCTGCACGGCGTCAGCAACATCGCCGCAGCACTCCGCCACCACGCCCGCGACCCCCATCGACCACTGACCACCTACAAGATCATCTAGCGACTTTGCCGGGGCCCTGAGGTCACCCCCGCGCCTTCCAGGTGGGCAAGGACCTCGCGGTCACCCCGGGGCACGTCGTGTTCCGCAACCGGCTGATCGAGCTCATCCAGTACGAGCCGCAGACCGCCGAGGTCCACGAGGTCCCGCTGCTCATGAGCCCGCCGTGGATCAACAAGTACTACATCATGGATCTCGCGCCGCAGAAGTCGCTGGTGGAGTGGGCGGTGCAGCACGGCCACACCGTCTTCATGATCAGCTACCGCAACCCGGACTCGTCGCTGGCCGACGTGACGATGAGCGACTACCTGCAGGAGGGGCCGGTCGCGGCCATGGACGTCGTCCGGGAGATCACCGGGCAGGACAAGGTCAACGTCGCCGGGCTCTGCCTGGGTGGCGCACTGTCCGCGGCGATGACGGCGTGGCTGGAGGCCAAGGGCGACCAGCGCGTCAACTCGCTGACCCTGATGAACACGCTGCTCGACTACTCCGGCCCCGGCCAGCTGGGCGTGTTCACCGACGAGAAGACGGTGAACCGGCTCGAGCGGAACATGCGCAAGGACGGGTACCTGCCCGCCACCAGCATGAAGACGACCTTCGACCTGCTGCGGTCCACCGACCTGGTCTGGAACTACGTCGTCAACGACTGGATGCTCGGCGAGGACCCGAAGCCCTTCGACATGCTGACCTGGAACTCCGACTCCACCCGCATGCCGGCCGCGATGCAGACCGAGTACCTGCGGACGCTGTACCTGGAGAACCGCTTCGCCGAGGGTAAGCTGGAGCTGGCGGGGGAGCGGCTCGACGTGGCCGACATCCGGCCCGACAGCTACGTCGTCACCGCGGAGTCCGACCACATCGCGCCCTGGAAGTCGGTCTACACCGGGGCGTCGAAGATCGGGGGCACCGTGCGGTTCGTGCTGTCGAACTCCGGGCACATCGCCGGCGTGGTGAACCCGCCGTCGCCGAAGTCGCGGCACTGGTTCGGCGAGAGCGACGACCTCCCGGCCCGCGCCGAGGACTGGCGCGACGACGCCACCGAGCGCAAGGCCTCCTGGTGGGAGGACTGGACGCCGTGGATCGCCGAGCGTGCGGGCGCGGAGGTCGCGGCGCCGAAGAGGATCGGGTCCGACGCGCACCCGCCGCTGGAGCCCGCTCCCGGCCGTTACGTGCTGCGGGGCTGATCCGGCACCCCGGCCCCGTCGCCGCCCCGATGATGACCGCTGGTCACCCGGGCGGCGCGGTGTCCACGATGGCCGGCGACCGGCACCATCCATCATGGACACTGCACCGGATGCGTGCACAACCGCGGTCCGGCGGGGAGAATGCGTCGCCATGGACCGCGTACGTTCTGTGCCCGCGCGCCGGCGACTGCCGCGTGGGGGAGACCCGCGCCCGCGGCGGCCGCCGGAGACCGAGCGCCGGGGGGACCACTGCCGACGAGCTGCGTGAGAACGGCCGCAGGGCCGCCGAGGACGCCTGGAGCGCGCAGGTGAACGCCCTGGGCGGGTTCATCCGGGCGCAGCGGCAGATGGCGAAGCTCTCGCTGCGGGAGATGGCGGCGATGACCCAGGTGTCCAACGCCTACCTCAGCCAGGTCGAGCGGGGGCTGCACCAGCCGTCGCTGAAGGTGCTGCGCTCGATCGCCGACGCGCTGCACCTCAACACCGACCAGATGCTCAGCCGGGCCGGCTGGGCGGTCGGCGACCCGGACACCGCGGGCGACGCCGCCCCGCCCGAGGAGGCCGCGGCCACGTCCCCGCCGGGTGTCGAGGCGGCGATCGAGGCCGACGCACGGCTGTCCGACGAGCAGAAGGCGGCGCTGCTCGGGGTGTACCGGAGCTTCGTGCAGCGGGACTGAGCAGGCGTGCTTGACATACTTAACGGGCGTGCGTAGTTTTCTTGGCATGCCGGGGTGCTCGTCGTGCGCCCCGTCCGCACCCCAGACACGTCTCCCGGGAGGGAAGCACCGATGACCGCCTCCACCGAGCAGTTCGTCGACATCGCCAAGCGTGGCCAGGACCTGGTCACCGAGTCCGTCCGCGGGTGGACCGAGGCCGCGAGCGGCCTGGCCCGCCAGTTCGGTGCCGGGGGACCGCCCGCAGCTGCCCGACGCGGGCGCCGCCGTCGAGCGCGTCTTCGACTTCTACGAGCAGGTGCTCGGCCACCAGCGCGAGTTCGCGCGGACCGTCGTCAGCGCCGGTACCTCGGTGTTCGACCAGGTCACCGAGCAGGCGACCAAGGCGGCCGAGGCCGTGACCGAGCACGCTGGGCGCAGCGCCGAGGCCGTCGCGGAGAAGACCGCGCGCGCCACCCGCAGCACCACCAAGTGAGTCCCCGACCTGGGACTCCCTGAACGACCTCGACGGCCCCCGCCCGGTCACCCGGGCGGGGGCCGTCGTCGTGTGACGGGACCGGGTGTCCCTACCGGCGGTGGGGGAGAGGCTGGGCCAGCCGTCACCCCGAGGGCGGTCAGAACGGGATCAGCGGCACCACGAGGACCCGGGCGAGCAGCACGACCACGAACACGATCAGGACCGACAGGTCCAGCCCGACCGCTCCCATCCGCACCGGCTGCACCCGGCGGCGGATCGGGGCGACGACCGGTTCGGTGAGCCCGTGGGTGATCCGCCGGGCGGTGTCGAGCACGGCGCCACCCCGCCCGGACCCGAGCACCTCGATCCAGTCCACGACGACCCGCGCGATCAGGACGAGCTGGAACAACCCCAGCAACGACGACAGCAGATACGCGACCATGCCCACATCGTCCCCTTTCCGGCTGAGAGTCCGGTGAGAGGACGCTGTGACGCGATGACGAGACTGCGGCGACGAGAGCCGCGGCGACGAGCTCGGCGTTCAGACCTCGACGAGCACCGTGAACGGCCCGTCGTTGACCGACTCCACGGCCATCCGCGCCCCGAACTCGCCCGTCCGCACCGTCGCGCCGCGCCCGCGCAGTGCGGCCACCACGGCGTCGACGACCGGCTCGGCGTCCTGCGGTCGCGCGGCCGCCGACCAGGACGGCCGGCGGCCCTTCCGGGTCTCGCCGTACAGGGTGAACTGGCTGACGACCAGCAGCGGGGCGCCGGTGTCGGCGCAGGACAGCTCGCCGCCGTCCGCCCCGGTGAGGATCCGCAGCTCGTGCAGCTTGCGGGCCATCGTGTCGACCTTCCGTGCGGTCGCGGCGGGGTCGGAGCCGACGTCGTCGACGTGCACGCCGAGCAGTACCAGCAGCCCGGGCCCGATCTCCCCGGACACCCGCAGCGGTGTGCCGTCGGGCGCCTCGACCGTCACCGACGCCCGCCGCACCCGCGCGACGACGGCCCTCACCCGACCGGCCCCGACGGCGACGCGGCCGCGGTCCGCGCGGGCACCGGGTGCGGCCAGCCGTCCACCGGCTGCAGGAGCCCGTGCCGCACGAACTCGCGCACCGCGGGCAGGGTCGCCGCGACCAGGGCGTCGGTCGGCAGGTCGTGGGCGTAGGACAGCAGCGCCAGCAGCTCCGACAGGGGCAGCTCGCCGCGGCAGCCGGCCAGCAGCGCCGCCGCCGGGCCGTCGACGGGGTGCTCCCAGCCGGGGCCGCCCCAGCGGCGCACGGTCGTGGACAGCTCGGCCCAGCCGCCGTCGGGGTCGACCGACGACGCCGACTCCAGCACGGTCTCCGGGGCGAGCAGCAGCCGTGCGCCCAGCAGGTCGTCGTCGCGGGTGTGGGCGCGCAGCCAGTCGACCCGGTCCAGCCAGCCGGTCATCTCCCGGCCCAGTCCCTCGCCCAGCTCGCCGGGCAGGTCCTCGACCACGACGGTCGGCTCGGCCTCGGGGTCGGAGGTGCGGCGCAGCATCAGGAAGCCGAACCCGACCCCCTCCACCCGCTCGGCGGCCATCCAGTCCAGCCAGGCCCCGGCCTGCTCGCGCGCCGCCCGCGAGCTCGGGACCAGCCCGGCGTCGCGCTGCCAGGTGCCCACGTGCAGGCCAGGGTCGACGACCTCGCGCTGGAGCACCCAGGCGTCGACGCCGGCGGGCAGCCAGGAACGCACCCGGTCCGGCCAGTCCTCGCCGCGCACGTGCAGCCACGACCCCAGCAGCTGCGCGACCCCGCCCGGGTTGAGCAGGTCGGGCAGCTCGCCCAGCAGCGCGGCCAGCGCGGAGTCCCCGGCGGTGCCGGAGTCGCGGTAGACGTAGTCCACCCGCGGCGGGCCCGGCACGAACGGCGGGTTGGACACCACCTGGTCGAAGCGCTCCCCGGCCACCGGGGCGAACCACGGACCCTCCCGCAGGTCGACCTCCACCCCGGACAGCCCCAGCGACAGCCGGGCCAGCGCCAGCGCCCGGGGCAGCACGTCGGTGGCGGTGACCCGCATCGCGTGCCGGGAGCCGTGCAGCGCCTGCACCCCGCAGCCGGTGCCCAGGTCGAGCAGGGTGCCGACCGGCGGCGGACGGTCGCCGCGGCCAGCGTCAGCGACGCCCCGCCGACGCCGGTGACGTGCTCGCGGTCCTGCCGCGCGGCGGGGGTGTCGATGTCGGACACCACCCACCAGTCGGTGCCCGGCTCGCCCTCGGCGCCGACGCCCTCGCCGTAGGGGCGCACGTCCAGCGCGGCCCGGATGCCGTCGGGGGTGCGACGCAGGATCCGGGCCTCCAGCAGCGGGTCCAGGTCGCCCAGTGCCGCGGTCACCGCCGGCTCGGGCTCGGTGTCCTCGAGCAGGAACAGCCGCACCAGGGTGCCGAGCTCACCGCCGTCGCGGCTGGCACGGGCGGCGGGCTCCGGTTCGCCGCGGGTCAGCGCGTCGTGCGCGGAGCGCCCCAGCAGGGCGCGCACGCCGTCCGGGGTGTAGGCCGCGTCCAGCAGGCAGCCGCGGACGCGTTCGATGGCACCGGCGTCGAGATGGGGGAGCACCCCGCCATTGTCGCGTGCCATCCTGTGCGGCATGAGCGGGATCTGCATCGCCCAGGAACCGGAGGCCGACGCGCTGCTGGAACGCGAGCCCCTCGCGTTGCTGATCGGCATGCTGCTCGACCAGCAGATCCAGATGGAGGTCGCGTTCCGTGGCCCGCTGAAGCTCTACGAACGCCTCGGTGGGCTCGACGTGCGCGTCATCGCCGACCACGACCCCGAGGCCTTCGCGACGCTCGCCACCACCCCGCCCGCCATCCACCGCTACGGCGGCTCGATGGCCAAGCGGGTGCAGGAGATGTGCCGCGTGATCGTGGAGGACTGGGACGGGGACCCGGCCGCGATCTGGACCCGGCCCGGGGCCGACGGCGCCGCGCCCGACGGACGTGAGGTGCTGCGCAGGCTCAAGGCGCTGCCCGGCTACGGCGAGCAGAAGGCGAAGATCTTCCTCGCGATCCTCGGCAAGCAGTACGGGGTCACCCCGGACGGCTGGCGGGAGGCCGCGGGGGACTACGGCGCCGACGGCACCCGGCTCTCCGCGGCCGACGTCGTCGACGGGCAGACCCTCCTCGAGGTGCGCGACACGAAGAAGGCGATCAAGGCCGCGGCGCGCGAGAAGAAGGCCGCTGCGGCGAAGTGATCCGCCGAGAGGGCTAGCATCACAGGCGTGCACAAGGTTCCGGAGGCGCTCGCCGGCGCACGCGTGATCGACCCGGACCAGGTCTGCGACGCCGTCGCGGTGCTCGCCGACTCGGAGAAGGTGGCCGAGGCGGCGACCGTCCTGGACGTCCTGGGCGAGGCCAACCGTCTGTCGCTGCTGCTCGCGCTGCAGCACGCCGGGGACCTCTGCGTCTCCGACCTCGCCGTCGCCGTCGGGATGAGCGACTCGGCCGTCTCGCACGCGCTGCGCCTGCTGCGCGCACACGGCATGGTCACCGCCCACCGCGAGGGACGGCTGGTCCGCTACCGGTTGACCGACGGGCTCGCCCGCCGCGTGCTGGAGATCGTGTCGGCGGTCGCCGTCGCCCCGGGCGCGCTGCACGCGCACGGCGCCGAGGACGGGGAGGCGTCGTGACCCCCGCCATGATCGAGCAGGTTCGCCCACCGGTGCCGGCCGAGAAGCTCGACCACGAGATCGCCCGGCTGCTCGACGCCCTCCAGTCGGTCTACGACGACGGCTGGTACCCCGAGCTCGAGGTCGTGCGCCCCTGGTCGACGCACAACCCGCGGATCTCCGGCGAGTTCGCCCGGCCGTGCGCGATCCGCCGCTACCTGCACCGGGAGCTGCGCGGCCTGCTCGCCGCCGGGGCCACCGTCACCGCCCGCGCCGCCCGACCGGCCCGGGCGTTCACCGACCCGGAGTTCTTCGCCGCGCTCGACGAGGACCGCTTCGACCTGCGCGTGAAGAAGCTGTTCCTGTTCGGCCCGGAACGCATGGCGCTCTCGCTCGACCGGCTCTCGCACTACACCGGCACCCCGGCCGAGTCCTTCCAGCGGCACGTGCTGTTCACCAACTACGCCATGCACGTCGAGTCGTTCCTGGAGCGCTTCCCCGACGCCGAGCGGCCCGACCGCGCCGGTGTCCAGATGCCCGCCTACCACCACCCGGGCGCCGACGGCGACGGCGTGACCCTGGTGAACATCGGCGTCGGCCCGGCCAACGCCAAGACCGTCACCGACCACCTCGCGGTGCTCCGCCCGGACACCATGATCATGATCGGGCACTGTGGCGGCCTGCGGAACCGCCAGGAGCTGGGCGACTTCGTGCTGGCCACGGCCTACCAGCGGGCCGATCACGTGCTCGACGAGGTGCTCCCGGCGGACGTCCCGGTCATCCCGAGCATCCGGCTCAACGGCTACCTGATGGACGCGCTCGGCGCGGCCGAGGCGACCTGGCGACCGGGGGTCGTGCACACCACCGACAACCGCAACTGGGAGTTCAACCAGGCCGCGACGCTGCACCGGATGCGGCTGGCCCGGGCCGTCGCGGTGGACATGGAGTCCGCGACGATCGCGGCCAACGGCTTCCGCTACCGGATCCCGAACGCGACCCTGCTGTGCGTGTCGGACAAGCCGCTGCACGCCGAGCCCAAACTGGCCGGCGGCGCGCGGGCGTTCTACGAGACGAGCAAGCGCAAGCACCTCGGGATCGCGCTGGACGCGCTGGACCGGGTCCGCGCCGAGCACCCCGACGGGCTGCCCGGCTCCGAGGTCCGCTCCGCCGACGAGCCGCTGCTCGGCAACGGGCCCGACGGGGCCTGAGCCGCCCCGCCGGCCGGCAGGGTCAGAGCGGCCGGGTGTACCCGGCCCGGTCGGGCTGGTAGCCGAACCGCGCCAGGAACGGGTGCGGCCCGTCCCCGGCGGTGTCCCCGGCCCGGGCCAGGACGGCGCCGCGGGCGCGCCCGTGCTCGTGCGCCCACTCCAGCAGCGCCGACCCGACCCCGCGCCGCCGCCACCCGACGGCGACCCGCAGCCCCTCGACCTGCAACCGGGTCGTGCCACGCAGGACGGGCCCGGGCAGGATCGTGAGCTGCACGGTCGCGACCACCCGGCCGTCGCCGGCGCGGGCGACCGCGAGGAACCGGCCGGGGTCGCGGTCCAGGGCGTCGAAGGCCTCCTCGTAGGGCGCGAGGTCCGGGTCGTCCGGGTCGTCCGGGTCGGCGGTGTCCCCGGCGCCCGACAGCAGCGCGACGACCGCGGGGACGTCGGCCCGGGTGGCCCGGTCGACGACGAGCCGGCCCCCGGCCAGCACGACGTCCGCACCCGCCGGGTGGGCCGAGGCCCGGACGCCGTCGACGACCCGGTCCAGCCAGGCGCCGACGTTCTCCCTGGCCTCGTCGGTGTCGGGGTAGCGGCAGCGCAGGTGCAGGCCCGCCTCGTCGAGGATGAACCAGAGCATCACGCCGTCGGCGTCGCCCGCGGAGCTGACGTACTGCGCCTCCAGCCCGGCGTGGTCGATGCGCACCGGCAGCCGTCGCAGGTCCAGCCAGGAGATCGCGAACATGCCGGGGGCCTCGGGCATCCCGCCCCAGGGGGCCAGCACGTCGTCGAGCGGCCAGGACCCGAGCCGCACGGCCTCGCGGACGGCGTCGGCGCAGGCCCGCGGGTCCGGGTCGCCCGCGTCGATCACCGCGTTGGTGATGAACCAGCCGACCGAGCCGTGCCACCGGTCGTCGTAGCGGCTGTGCACCGGGAACACCGCGCGCAGCGGGGCGTGCGCCAGCTCCCGGGTGGTGCGGGTCATGACCGAGGTGACCAACGCCAGCGTCGACACCCCGGATGCGCGTGCCCGGCGTTCGAACAGCGCGCAGTCGTCGACGCCGAGCACGTCGCGCACCTCCACGCGCTCCGGGGGAGCGGGGGTGAGCTCCCCGAGCGGCAGCGGGAAGCGGGGCATCACGTCGCCGCCCGCGGCCAGGATCTCCGCCCAGCGCTGCCGGACCTGGTCGGGTGCGGGCTCGCGGCCGGCCAGGGCGGCGGTGTGCTCGGCGAAGGGGCGCACGGTGCCGGCCGGCAGCGTCCCGCCCAGGCCCTGCACGAGGTCGCGCAGGATCACCAGCAGCGACCACATGTCGACGTGGGCGTGGTCGGCGGCCACGACGAGCGTCGGCCGGTCCGCGGTGAGGATCACACAGAGCCGGTGCGAGGGCGCCGCGTAGGGGGTGCAGCGCTCGTCGAGCATCCGCCGGACGGCGTCGTCGACGGCCTGGCCGGGCGCGATGGGGTGGGTGACCCAGCGGCCGGGACGCAGGTCCACCTCGTGCAGCCGGGGACCGGCAGGGCCGGGGGAGAACACCGTGCGCAGCGTCCCGTGCCGGCGCAGCACCGCCAGCCAGGCCTCGGCCAGCGCGTCGAGGTCGACCGCGGGCAGCCGGCAGGTGATCGCCATCCACGAGCCGGGCCGGTCCCCGCGGTCGACGTGGCGGCGCTGGTCGAACGAGACCGGGACCGGGTCGCCCCTGCGGCCGACGGTGACGTCGTAGCCGAGCAGCGTCCCGTAGGGAAGGCGCAGGTGCGTCACGCTCGTCAGCCGCATGGCCATAACCTAGGCCGACGATGATCAGGAGGCGTAGCGCATGGCCACGTTCGGGATCGCCGGGGCGACGCTCGACTTCGACGTACGCGACGAACCCGGCGCTCCGGCGGTGGTGGCGCTGCACGGCCTCACCTCCAGCCGCCGCCGCGAGACCCTGATGCGGCTCGACATCGCCTCCCGGGTCGAGGGCATCCGGCTGCTGCGCTACGACGCGCGCGGCCACGGCCTCTCCGGCGGCACCACCGACCCCGCCGACTACCGGTGGCCCGCGCTGGCCCGGGACCTGCTGGGGCTGCTCGACCACGTCCTGCCCGGTGAGCGGGTGCACGGGGTCGGACCGTCGATGGGCGCCGGAACGCTGCTGCACGCCGCACTGGCCGACCCGGGCCGGTTCGCCAGCCTCACCCTGATGCTGCCGCCGACCGCCTGGGAGACCCGGCGCGCCCGGGCCCGCGACTACGAGCGCTCCGCGCTGGCCGTGGAGGCCGCCGGCATCGCGGCGCTCGACGCCGGCGCCGACGACGCGGATCTCCCCCCGGCCGCCCGGGCCGCCCGCGGACCGAACCCGACGTACGCGCCGACCTGCTCCCGGCCATCCTGCGCGGCGCGGCCGCCACCGACCTCCCCGCACCGGAGGAGCTGGAGCGGATCACGGTGCCGGTGCAGATCCTGGCCTGGACCGGGGACCCGGGGCATCCGGAGTCCACCGCGCAGACCCTGCGGGAGCGGCTGCCCGCGGCCGGGCTGTCGATCGCGGCGACCCCGGACGACGTCGTGTGGTGGTCGCGGCTGCTCGCCGCGCGGCTGCGTCGCTGGGAGTCGCTGGATCCCACCGTCGACGGACCCTCGGATGTGCGCGAGGCGCCCCGCGGGCGCCCGCGCAGAGAACGCACAGGGGTGTCACCATGGAGAGGGAGGTGGTTCGACAGTGGCTGACCAGCGACGCGAGGACCCCGTTCTCATCACGGACGCGCAGATGTCCTACGAAGAGGAACTGGAGATCCGCAAGCGGCGCTACAAGTGGACGATGGGCATGCGGATCCCGTGCATGGTCCTCGCCGGCGTCTTCTACACCTACCCGTGGGTCGCGGTGACCCTGCTCGTGATCTCCGTGCCGCTGCCGTGGATGGCGGTGCTGATCGCGAACGACCGGCTGCCGCGCAAGGCCGAGAAGCCCAACCGGCACCGCCAGGGGCACCGGGCCATCGAGGCCCGCCCGCACCCGGTGATCGACCAGGCGGACGAGCCACCTCCCGGTGACGGGCCCACGACCGACGACGAGCAGCCCACGGGCACGGCGGGCGGCGGCACCACCTCCACGCGTTGAGGCCGTGTTCGGGCATCATGGGCGCCATGTCCACGACGACGCTGCCCGAGGTCGACACCCGGCCGGAGACCACCGACAAGACCGGTGACGACCGGCCGGACATGTTCCACTACGTCAAGAAGGACCGGATCGCCGAGAGCGCCGTCCTGGGGAACATGGTCGTGGCACTGTGCGGCGAGACCTTCCCGGTGACCAAGTCGCCCAAGCCGGGGTCGCCGGTGTGCCCGCAGTGCAAGGAGATCTTCGACGGGCTCCCCCCTGGTGGCGGCGACGGCGAGTGAGACCCGCCCGAGGCGGCGCCGAGAGGGCGCCACGCCTGCGCTGAGGGCACGCCGGGACCGGCTCAGCCCCGCGCGAGCAGCAGCCGCAGCGGGGTGGAGCACGGGTCACCGGGCACGGCGCGCAGCACGGTCTCGGTGACCATCCCGGCCGACCGGTAGAGCGCCAGCGCCGCGGCGTTGTCCGCGGCCACCTCGAGCCACAGCCGCCCCGTCCCCGCCCACGGTGGCCGCTCGGGGGTCTCCCCGGTCGCACCGGGCACCCCGGCGACGGCGAGGGCGGCACCGAGCAGTGCCCGCCCGGCGCCGGTGCCGCGCCGGTCGGGATGGACCACGAGCCGGTGCAGCTCGACGCCCGGTTCCGGGCCGCGCGGCGCGGCCAGCACGGCGTAGCCCGCCGGGCCGGGCTCGCCGGGGCGTTCGAGGATCAGGTGCATCCGTGCCGGGTCGGCCGCGGCGTCGTCGTGCCACTCCGGTCCGGTGGTGTCGCCGATGCCGGGGGCGCCGTCGTCGAGCGCGGCCAGTGCCGCCGAGTCCGCCGGGCCACCCCACGGCCGCAGGACCGTGTCGCGGGCCGGGCGGGCGGGCGTCGTGCGTACACCGGTCGTGCGTGCACCGGTCGTTCGTGCGGGGGTCACCACCCGGCCATCGTGCGTCCACCCGCGCGGACCCGCTCGGGCGGGGGCCGGGTGGGACCGGGATCAGGACCGCAGGAAGGTGTCGATCTCCGCGGCGAACGGCTCCGGGTCGAGCAGCAGCTCCAGGTGCCCACCGGGGTAGCGGCTGATCCGGGAGCGGCGGATCCCGCGGTGCAGCATCGTGGCGTTGCCGCGCGGGACGATCGGGTCGTCGTCGCCGGCGATGATCAGGGTGTCGGCGGTGATCGCCGGCAGCAGCGGCAGGCTGGTCCAGCCCGAGAGCGCCATCAGCTGGTAGTAGTAGCCGCGCATCGGGCCGCGCCGGGCGCCCGCGCCGAGTGCCTCCGCGGCCCGTTCCGGGTGGTCGCGCAGCGAGCCGCCGTAGATGCGGGCGGCGACGGCGTCGATGTAGGACGGGTCCTGGTGGCGCTTCGGCGAGGTCATGACGGCCATCACCCGCGGCGAGGCGGGGATCATCAGCGCCCCCGGCCCGGTCGCGACGAGCACGAGCTTGCGGACCCGTCGTCGACGGCTGATCGCCAGCTGCTGGGCCAGCATCCCGCCCCAGGAGAACCCCAGGACGTCGGCCTCGCGCACGCCCAGCTTCGTGAGCACCTGGCCGAGCCGGTGCGCCATCCACGTCAGGTGGTACGGCATCCGCGGCACCGCTGACCCGCCGATGCCCGGCGGGGCGAACCGGATGACGTCGAGGTCCGCGGGCAGCGCCGCGACCAGCGGGTCGAGCACGTCGGTGGCGGCGCCGATGCCGTTGCACAGCAGCAGCGGGGTACGGCGGGGGCCCGGGCCGGAGGCGGGGCGACGCACGACGCGCAGGGCCCGACCGCCGCCGAGCACGTCGTGCTCCTCGAGGCCTGCCCCGCCCACGGGACGGGAGCTGGAAGTGGTCATCACCGCCGAGCCTAGGCGCCGTGGCCGGGCGGTGGGGTGCCGGAAAGGCCGAGGTGTGACGATCCCGGGCCCGCCCTCAGACGGGGGCGGGTTCGCCCAGGTAGGTGCCCGGCGCGGGGAACAGCGGTCGCAGGCGGCGGCCGCCCAGCTCGGGGGTGCGTCGCGCACCGTGCCGGACCGCTCGACCAGCCCGCGGGCCAGGTCGTCCCACCAGGAGCCCTCGACGGCCTCGGCCCCGGCCCGCCAGCGCTGCGCCACGCCGTCGCCGGTGGAGCAGGGGGCGGCCCGGAACCCGGTCGCCATCGACGGCGGTGCGATCAGCGCCCCCGCCTGGTCACCGGGGGCCAGCACGAGCCGGCAGCCGCCGCCGAGGCGCTGTGCGGTGCGGTACCCACCCGTCCAGGGCTGTACCGGGTCGTCGTCGGCGGCCACGAGGTAGCTGTCGCGCCGCAGCTCGGCGAACCGGACGGGGGTGCCGAGGACCCGCACGTCGGGCCGGTCGGGGTCCGCGCCGTCGCCGGTGGCCGCGGCGAGCGCGGCGAGGTCGGTGTGCAGCCCGGCGGGCAGCGGCAGCAGGTCGGCCACCCAGGCCCGCATCGCCCGCGCGGCGCGGCCGTCCAGGTCGGCGGTCCCGCCACCGTGTGGCACCGCCCACGGCAGCACCCGGTCCGGGCCGCGCCGCCACGCCCAGGCCCGCACCGCCGTCGCGCCGTCGAGGACGCCGTCGCGGGCGGCCAGGTCGGCGGTCTCCGCGACGGTCGCCGGGTCGGGCGCGAAGCCGGGCAGCGCGTCGGACTGGTCGAGGACGGTGGCGAGGTAGGCGACCGCGGCGACCCGGTCGTCGAGCCCGATCGCGGCCTGGTGGGCCTGCACCGCCGCGGTCAGCAGCCCGCCGGTGCGCACCCCGAGCAGCGACACCCGCGGGGCGCGGGTGATCCGCCCGCAGGCGTCGACGGCGTCGAGGACGGCGGCGGCGTGCGCGTCGAGGTCCCGGGCGGCGTCGGCCGGGCCGGCCGGGCGCCAGGACAGCGCGAACACCTGCAGGCCCTTCTCGAGCAGGTGCTCGACCAGCGAGTACCCCGGCGCGAGATCGGCCAGCCAGTAGCGGTGCACCAGCGGCGGGACGACCAGCACCGGGGTGTCGCGCACCTTCTCGGTCCGCGGCAGGTACTGCAGCAGCTCGAACATCGGGGTGCGCAGGACGACCGCGCCGGGGGTGGCGGCGACGTCGCGGCCGGGGACGGGGCCGCCCCGGGCGTCGCGGGCGCCGGTGTCGAACGGGACCGAGGGGGTGTCGGCGCCGGGGGGTGTGAAGACCCGCTCGGCGGCCTCGGCCGGGGCCGGGCAGGCCTCGTCGGCGGTCGTGGTGTCGGTGGCCACGCTGTCGGTGGTGGCCACGCGGTCGGTGGCCACGGTGTCGGTGGCCGCGGTGGCCGCGGTGGCGTCGGTCACGGCGGCGGCCCGTCCGCGGTCGTCCTGCCGGCCGGGACCGGTCCTGGCCGTGGCAGCGGCGCCGTCCCTGGCACCGGCTCCCGCCGATCCGGTGATCACGAGCGGGCCGGCGCCCGGCAGCAGCAGTGACGTGAGGCCCGCGAGGGTCGCGCGCAGCCGCTCGGCGTCCGCGGCGGGCAGGGGCATGTCGGGGCTCGCGACGGCGTCGTCGAGCAGCCCGGCCACCGCCCCGGTCGTCGCGAGCAGCACCTGGGCCACGCACCGCGCCACCGGTGCGACCGGGCCGGCCGGCACGTCCGGAGCCAGGTCGGAGCGGCCCAGGCCGACCCGGCCCAGCTCGGCGACCCAGCCGCCGCCGCGGCGCAGGAGCAGCAGCGGCCGTGCGGACACGGCGGCCGCCAGCCGCAGCCCCGCCGCGGGCAGGGCGAGGGGGCCGGCGTCGGCTGGGGTGCGGTCGCGCTCGCTCATCGCCTCCATCATCCCCACCGCGACCGGTCGCGGCGCGTTCACCCCGTCGTCGGGCGGCGTTCGGACCGGACCGGCACGGTGGCCCGGTCGCGTCGCACGAGAACCCGGAGCCCGATGAGCACCGTCGCACCGTCCACCCGTCCCCGGCACCGCAGACGTCACCGCAGACGGCCCCGCTGACGGCAACGCTGACCTCCACCGCCGGGGCGGGTGCGTTCCTACGGGAATTCCTGCGCGACCCGCTGCGCACGGCATCGGCGCTGCCGAGCTCCCGGGCGCTGGCCCTCGCCGCGACGGCGCCGGTCCCCGCGACCGGGGACCCGGTCGTCGTCGAGCTGGGGCCGGGCACCGGGGCGTTCACCGACGTCATCGCCGAGCGGCTCGGCGGCCGCGGCCACCATCTGGCCGTCGAGCTGAACCCGCGCCTGGCCACGCTGCTGCGGGCCCGCCACCCCGGCCTCGACGTCGCCGTCGCCGACGCGGCCGAGCTGCCCGCGCTGCTGGCCGCCCGCGGGCTCGCCCGTGCCGACGTCGTCGTGTCCGGGCTGCCGTGGGCGGCCTACCCGCGCGAGGAGCCGTGGCTGACCGACGTCGTCGCCGGCTGTCTGAACCCCCACGGCGCCCTGACCCAGTTCGGCTACTCGGTGACCCGGGCCCTGCCGCCCGCCCGCCGGCTCCGCCGCCGGCTCGCCGCGGCCTTCGAGGAGGTCGTGCACGGCCGCGCGGTGCTCGCCAACCTCCCGCCCGCGTTCGTCCTCACTGCCCGCCGCCCGCGGCTGCCCCGGGGCTGACCTGGCCCGTCACCGCCGGGGAGGCTCCCTGCCCGCCCACCGGGCGGCGCCGCCACGACGCCCGGCTACCCTGATCCGCGCCCCGCAGCCGTGTCGGCGTCGACGCGCGGACGTGGCGGGGAATCGCCGGTTCCCACCCGGGAACGACCCACGGACCAGGGGAGACGTGTGTCGCAGACCCAGCTCGTGTCGCCCGACACCCGCCCGCTGCGCGCGTGGCAGCGCAGCGCACTCGCCCGCTACCTCGCGACCTCGCCGCGGGACTTCCTCGCGGTCGCGACCCCGGGCGCGGGCAAGACGACCTTCGCCCTGCGCGTCGCGTCGGAGCTGCTGCGCGACCGGGTGGTCGACGCGATCACCGTCGTCACCCCGACCGAGCACCTGAAGTACCAGTGGGCCGAGTCGGCCGCGGCCGCCGGGATCGCGCTCGACCCGAGTTCCGCAACTCCGCGGGCGGCACCTCGCGGGACTACCAGGGCATCGCGATCACCTACGCCGGCGTCGCCGCGCACCCGATGCTGCACCGCAACCGGACCGAGAACCGCCGGATGCTGGTGATCCTCGACGAGATCCACCACGCCGGCGACGCCAAGAGCTGGGGCGAGGGCGTCTACGAGGCGTTCGAGCCCGCCACCCGCCGCCTGGCCCTGACCGGTACGCCGTTCCGCTCCGACGACAACCCGATCCCGTTCGTCGAGTACGTCCCCGACGCCGAGGGCGCCCCGCGCAGCCGCGCCGACCACCAGTACGGCTACGCCGAGGCGCTCGCCGACAACGTGGTCCGGCCGGTCGTCTTCCTGGCCTACTCCGGCACCTCCAACTGGCGCACCAGTGCCGGCGAGGAGATGTCGGCCCGGCTGGGGGAGCCGCTGACCCGCGAGCAGACCGCGATGGCCTGGCGGACCGCGCTCGACCCCTCGGGGGACTGGATGCCCGCGGTGCTCGCCGCGGCCGACCGCCGCCTGCAGAGCCACCGCGACGGGGGCATGCCCGACGCGGGCGGCCTGGTCATCGCCACCGACCAGACCGCGGCACGGGCCTACGCCGCGTTGCTGACCGGCATCACCGGGGTGCGGCCCGCGGTCGTGCTGTCCGACGAGGCGGCGGCTCGGAGCGGATCGCGGAGTTCTCCCGCTCCACCGAGCGGTGGATGGTCGCGGTCCGGATGGTGTCCGAGGGCGTCGACGTGCCGCGCCTCGCCGTCGGCGTCTACGCCACCAGCGCCTCGACCCCGCTCTACTTCGCCCAGGCCATCGGCCGCTTCGTGCGGTCGCGGCGGCAGGGCGAGACCGCGTCGGTGTTCGTCCCCAGCGTCCCGGTGCTGCTCGGCCTGGCCAGCGAGCTGGAGGCGCAGCGCGACCACGTCCTCGGCAAGCCGCAGCGGCCCGAGGAGGTCTGGAACGACGCCGAGCTGAACGAGGCCAACAAGGTCAAGGACGAGCCCGGTGAGCAGGAGCAGGCGTTCACCTCCCTCGGCGCCGACGCCGAGCTGGACCAGCTGATCTACGAGGGCGCCACCTACTCCGCCGACGAGGAGGACTACCTCGGGCTGCCCGGTCTGCTGGAGCCCGACCAGGTGCGCACCCTGCTGTCCCAGCGGCAGGCGGAGTGGATCGCGAAGGGGTCACCGCGCACCGGTGCCCAGGCCCGCGCGACGCCGGCGACCGAACCGACCCCGCCGCCGGCCGCCGAACGCGGGCAGAGCGTCCGGGAGCGGCTGCAGACCCTGCGCAAGGAGCTCAACACCCTGGTCGCGCTGCACAACCACAAGACCCGCAAGCCGCACGGGAAGATCCACAACGAGCTGCGGGCGCACTGCGGCGGCCCGCCGGTGGCGATGGCGACCATCGAGCAGCTCGAGGAACGCATCGCGACCCTGCGTTCCTGGCGCTGAGGGCCGCCCTCGCGGGCCGCGACCGCGCGCGAGCCCCGTTCCTGCGCGGGCGGGGCCCGCAGGCAGCACCGTCGTGCTGGGACCACCGCGCAGGCCGGGCCGGAAGGGCACGGCGGCCCGTGCCCGGGCGATGGGGCGGCCTGTCGCCGTCGCGGGGCTGCAGCGCCACCGCAGCGCCACCGCAGCACCACCGGGACGCCGGTGCGGCCGAGCACACGGTGATCCGTTCCGCGCGCGCTGATCCGCTCGACGCGCGCGTCCGGACACGCGCGGACCGCGGATCACCGCGCAGACTGCGGATCACCGCGCGGACTGCGGATCACCGCGCAGACTGCGGATCACCGCGCGGACTGCGGATCTGCGCGCGCACCGCGGATCACCGTGGGGATGGCGGATCAGCGCGCGGACTCCGGATCAGCGCGGACTGGGGATCAGCGAGCGCCGCGGGTCAGCGTGTGGACTCCGGAGGACCGTGCGCGGACGGATCAGCGTGCGGACTCCGGATCAGCGCGCGGACGGCGGATCACCGTGCGGACCGCGGATCACCGCGCGCGGAACGGATCACCGCGGGCGTCGTGTCGCCGGGCCGGTCAGGGCGGATCGGTCAGGATGGGGCGGCCCGGTCCCGGGCGGACGTGGCGGGCAGGGGGACGGGTTCGTCGCCGTCGCGGGACCGCAGGGCCACGGCGAGGACCACCAGGCCGATCCCGACCGCCTCCAGCGTCCCGGGCAGCTGACCGAGCACCACGAGCCCGACCAGGGTCGCGGTGGCGGGCAGCAGCGCCAGCAGCACCGCGAACCGGGCCTGCCCGACCCGGCGCAGCACGACCTGGTCCAGCACGTAGGGGATCAGCGAGCTGAGCACACCCAGCCCGATGGACAGGGCGAGCACCGCCGGATCGGCGAGCGGTGCGAGGTTCGCGACGCCGAACCCGGTCGCGGCTCCCGGACCCCCGACGAACAACAGCGGGACCAGGACGACGGCGGCCACGGTGAACCCCGTCGCCAGGTCGTCGATGCCGGAACCGGCGCGTGCGACCCGCTTGCCCAGCACGATGTAGGCGGCCCACATCGCCGCCGCGCCCAGTGCCCACAGCACACCGGCCGGGCTGCCGGACCAGCGGACGTCGGCGATCAGGAGCACGCCGACGGCGGCCAGGCCGACCGCGCCGATGTCGCGGAACCGGCGGGAGGCGAGTGCCGCGACCAGGACCGGGCCGGTGAACTCGACCGCCACCGCAGTGCCGAGCGGCAGCCGGGCGATCGCCTCGTAGTAGGCGACGTTCATCAGGGCCGTGGCCAGCCCGAACACCCCCGCGCGGCCGAGGCGGACGCCGCGCCAGGCGTCGCGGTCGGGGCGGCGCCAGGCCAGCAGCAGCGCGGCACCGATCAGCCGCAGCTCGGCGACCGCCGACGGCGCCAGCCGGTCGAACAGCCCGACGGCCAGTGCGGCCCCCACGTACATCGAGATCCCACCGGCCAGGAACAGCAGCGGAGCGGGAACACGATCGGGCGACGGGCGGGGACTCACTCGCCCACCGTAGTCCGCGACACACCGTATTTACCGTGGCGCGCTTGCACGTCGGCCGAGTTCCCCGCATGATTCACACGCAGTCAACTTCATACGCAATCGGTCACCGCGGGTACATCGCGGCGCCACCGGACCGTGCGGCCCGCGCCACACGTGACGGACGTCGCGACGCATCCCGGGAACACGTACAGGGGCCTCGAGCGTCTGTACAGGTGTGGGCGAGCCGCTCGTGCGGTCGTCACAGTGATACGGCGGCGAGCGCCCGAAGCCCGCCGCCGCGACGGAGGGAGACCGCTATGCAGCCCGAAACGCTGACCCGGCCCGAACTGACCCTTGCCGACCGTTGCGACCGCTGCGGTGCGGCTGCCAAGGTGCGCGCGATCCTGCCCTCCGGTGGGGAACTCCTGTTCTGCAACCACCACGGTCGTGCCCACGCCGAGAAGCTGCGTGAGTCCGGGGTGCAGGTGCAGACCGGGGAGTGACGCCCGGGGCCGCCGCGGCCCCACACACAGACCCGCGAACGGGGCGGGGATCCGATCGGATCCCCGCCCCGTTCGGCATGTCGGGGGTGTCAGGAGGTCGGGCGCCTCAGGATGCCGGCGCGAACGGCTCCTGTCCGGAGCCCGTGCCCTCGTGCGTCCCGGCCCGCCGCGACGGCGCCGGGTCGGCGGGCAGCGGGGTCGCGCCGGTGACGATGTCGGCGGCCCGCTCTGCCACCGCCACCACGGGGCCGTAGGTGTTGGCGTTGGGCGCGTCCGGGAAGATCGACGCGTCGACGACCCGCAGGCCCTCGGTGCCGTGCACCTGCAGCGTCGACGGGTCCACGACGGCGTCGGCGTCGGTGCCCATCCGCGCGGTGCTGGTCGGGTGCAGCCCGTTCTGGGCGCGCCGGGACACCCAGTCGAGGATCTCGGCGTCGGAGCGGACGGCCTCCCCGGGGAAGGTCTCCCCGGCGTCGAGGTCGGCGAACGCCGGCTGGTTCAGGATCTCCCTGGCCAGGCCGACGGCCTCCACCCAGCGACGCCGGTCGCCGTCGGTGACCAGGTAGTTCTGCACCAGGCGCGGCGGGACCGCGGTGTCGCGGGACACCGCGCGCACCGTCCCCCGGACGTCGCCCGCCATCACCGAGACGTGCATCTCGTAGCCGTGCCCGACCGGCGGGACGTCCGGCGCGAAGCGCATCGCGACCGGCGCGAACAGCATCATCACGTCCGGGATGTCCCCGGCCATCGAGGTGGAGGCGAACCCGCCGATCTCGAAGTGGTTGCTCGCCCCGACCCCGGTGCCCGAGACCAGCCAGCGGGCCGCCGCGGCGGGCAGCCGGTGCGGTGCCCGCCGCGGCGCCAGCGAGATCGGCTGGGAGCAGGCGTGCTGCAGGTGCACCGCGAGGTGGTCCTGCAGGTTCGCGCCGACCCCCGGCAGCGCCACCCGGGTCTCGACGCCGATGCCCGCGAGGTGCTCCGGGTCACCGAAACCGGACACCTGGAGCAGCTGCGGTGTCGCGATGGAACCGGCGGCCAGGATCGTCTCGCCGGCGTCGACGTCGCGGATGGTGCCGTCGGAGGCGCGGTAGCGGACCCCGATGACCCGGGTGCCGCGGGCGTCGGTGCGCAGCGCGCGGACCAGGGCGCCAGTGCGCACGGTCAGGTTGGGCCGGGAGCCGGCGACCGGGTGCAGCCACGCGTCGGTGGCCGAGAAGCGGCGCCCGCGCGAGATCGTGCGTTCGGTGCGGGAGAAGCCCTCCTGGACCGGACCGTTCGTCGAGTCGACCAGCGCGTGCCCGGCCTGCTGGGCCGCGGCCAGGAACGCCGCGTTCAGCGGGCCGGCCGCCGGGGCCTGCTCGAGGATCTGCGGGCCGTGGCCGCCGTCGGGCAGCGGGGTGCCGTGCTCGGAGGTCCGACGCTCCAGGCGGCGGAAGTAGGGCAGCAGGTGGGCCGAGCTCCACTGCTCGCAGCCGGGCAGGCGGGACCAGCGGTCGTAGTCGCCCGGGTGGGCCCGCTGGTAGACCATCCCGTTGATGCTGCTGCTGCCGCCCAGGACCTTCCCGCGCGGGACGGCGATCCGGCGCCCGGCCAGACCCGACTCGGGCTCGGTGACGTAGCACCAGTCGTAGCGCGGGTTGCCCCACGCCTTGGACAGCGCGGCGGGCATCCGGATGATCGGGTCCCAGCGGTGGTCGGGGCGGCCCGCCTCGAGCATCAGCACCCGGCGTGTGGGATCCTCCGTGAGCCGCGAGGCCAGCACCGCCCCCGCGGATCCTCCGCCGACGATGACGACGTCGTACCGGCCCATTCGCGTCCTCCACACGTACTGTCGGGATTGCCCTGTTCGAGGGAGCAACCCCCTTGCGTGGATCACGGTACGCCGCGGCCACCGCCCGTCGTCGCCGCCCCCGTACGCTCGACGGCGTGACGACGACCGAGCGTGGTGCGGACGACGGAGCGGACCTCCGCGACCGGCCCGCGGACGACGCCGACACCGCGTTGGCCGCCCTCGCGGCCCAGCTGGACGCGTCGGTCGCCGCGCTGTCCTCGGCCCGCCTACGGGTGGCCGAGCTGCAGGAACTGCGGGCGCAGGGGCTGAGCTGGCGGGAGATCGTCCCGCGCGAGGCACGGCTGCTGATCGTCGAGACCCTCACCCGCACCCTCGACGGCCTGGGCGCCGTGGGTGGCAGGTTCCGCCGTGAGGAGGCCGTCGCGCTGCACGGCGAGGGCGAGTCGATCGCCGGGATCGGCAGGCTGTTCGGGGTCAGCCGCCAGCGCGCGTCGGCCTACCTGCAGGAGCACCAGCAGCTCCTCGAACGGGGCGCGGCCCGCGAGGACCGGCCGGAGACCTGACCCCGGGGATCAGGTCTGGTCGCGCCGGCGGTGCCGGGCCTGCCGCTGGGCGGGCACCCGCGGCGCCACCGGTGCCGCGGGGGAGCGGCGGGCCGCCGGGATCAGCGCGGTGCGGTCGACCGCGTCGGACTGCTCGGGCACCGCGGACGCCGCGGTGCCCAGCTGCAGCCGGGCCAGCTCGCGGACGTCGGTGAGCCGGGCCGCGAGTGCGGTGACCACCGGCGCCAGCGCGACGACCAGCCGCTCGCCCAGCGGGTCGTCGGGCCCGCCCCGGGCGAACAGCTGCAGGGCGCCCGCGGTACGCCCGGCGACCGGGACCGGCACCGACAGCGAGCGGACCAGGCCGCAGTCGGCCGCGGCCGCGGCCAGCTCGGGCGGCCCGGTCCGGGTCAGGTCCGGCGTGGTCAGGGTGCGGTCGCCGCGCTCGGCGGCGGGGCCCGGCCCGGCGTCGGCCCGGCGCTGCAGCTCGCCCAGGCGCAGGGCGGCGGTGTCGGACCCGAAGACCCGCCGGGCCTCGGCGTCGCGGGGGTCGGCGGGCTCGCGCAGCAGCAGCGCCGCACCTCCGACCCGGGCGGCGGGCACCAGTGCGACGCAGATCCCGGACAGCATCGCGGCGACGTCCGCGTGCGCGACGGAGACGGAACCGGCCTGCAACGCGACCCGCACCAGGGCGGGTGCCGGGTCGGGCATCGGCCGCCCGGTCGTGCCGGAGGTCCAGAGCGAGGCCGCCATCTCGTCCCTTCCGCGTCAGCTCCCGCGAGCGAGGTCCGTGACACAGCGTCGCGGGTGTGGTGGGTGAGGATAACGATCGTGGTCACCGCCGCGGACGGCGGCTCGCCCGGCGCGTCCGACCGATCACCGCAGGTGACCGAAGTCGCGGCTCCGGTGACGGGGGGTGTCCGAACGGCGCGGTGCGACCGACGTCGCCCCGGCGGGACCGGGCGGGCCGCGTAAGGTCTCCGGACGTACCGCGGGAGCCCGCGCACCGAGGCTGAGAGGGCGGCAGGACCGGCCGCCGACCGTTCGAACCTGATCCGGGTCACACCGGCGTAGGGAGGCCGCTCCGTGCTGTCACGTGCTCTCCGTCCACTGGCCGTCGTGCTGGCGCTCGCGCTCGCCCTGTCCGGCTGCGCCGCGGGCGACGGCTCCGGGGCCGCGGCCGGGGGCGGGCCGATCCGCGTCGCGCTGGACTGGACGCCGAACACCAACCACATCGGGCTGTTCGCCGCCCAGCAGGCGGGCTACTTCCGCGACGCCGGCCTCGACGTCGAGTTCCTGCCCTACAACCAGACCTCGCCGGACACCCTGGTCGGCTCCGGCGCCGCGGACTTCGGCATCGGCTTCCAGGACTCGTTCACCTTCTCCAGGGCCGCGGGTGCCGACATCACCTCGGTCATGGCGATCCTGCAGCACTGGGCCACCGAGATCGCCGTGCGCGCCGACCGGTCCGACCTCACGCGGCCGCGCGACCTGGACGGGAAGGTCTACGCCGGGTTCGGCGGGCCCGGCGAGAACCAGAAGATGCAGGCCGTGATCCGGGCCGACGGCGGGCGCGGAGACTTCCGCACCGAGGTGCTGTCCACCGCCGCCTACGAGGCGCTCTACTCGGGGCAGGCCGACTTCACCGAGCCGTTCGTCAACGTCGAGGGGATCGAGGCACAGCTGCGGGGCGAGCCGATCCGTACCTTCCGCTACACCGACTACGGCTTCCCGGACTCCTACAACGTGCTGCTGCTGGGCAACTCGACCTGGCTGCGGGACAACCCGGACACCGCCCGCAGGTTCGTGCAGGCCGTCCAGAAGGGCTACGCGCTGGCCGCACAGGACCCGGCGACGGCGGCGCGGATGCTGAAGGAGGCCAACCCCGGCGCGTTCACCTCCGACGAGCTGGTCGACCGGGGCGCGCAGATGCTCAGTGAGCGCTTCCTGCGCGACGCGCGGGGCCGCGTGGGGTTCCAGACCCCGCAGCAGTGGGCCGGCTTCTCCGGGTTCCTCTACGACACCGGCACCGTCGCGGGGCCGGACGGGGCCCCGGTGCGGCAGAAGCCGGACTTCTCGACCTGGTTCACCAACGACTACCTGGCACCGTGACCCGTCGGCTGTGGCCGGCCGTCGCGCTGGTGACCGCGTTGCTGCTCACCTGGCAGGTCGCGGTCACCGTCGCCGGCACCCGGCCCCAGGTGCTGCCCTCGCCGCTGCGGGTGGTCGAGCAGGGCTGGGCGTTCCGGGCCGAGCTCTGGGCGAACACCCTCCCGACGGTCCAGGTGACGCTGATCGGGTTCACCGTCTCGATGGCGCTGGCCTGGGCCGCGGCGGTCGCGGTGGACTTCTCGCCCTGGCTGCGGCGGGCGCTGACCCCCCTCCTGGTGGCCTCGCAGACGCTGCCGGTGGTCGCGATCGCCCCGCTGCTCATCATCTGGTTCGGTTTCGGCCTGCTGCCGAAGGTGCTGGTCATCGCGCTGGTGACGTTCTTCCCGGTGGCGGTCGGGCTGATCGAGGGCTTCGCCGCGACCGACCGCGCCGCGACCGCCCTGCTGCGGTCGATGGGTGCCTCGCGCTGGCAGCGGTTCCGCTACGTGCGGTTGCCGGGGGCGCTGCCGTCGTTCTTCACGGCGCTGCGGATCGCGATCACCTACGCGGTGACCGGGGCGATCTTCGCCGAGTACGTCGGCGCCCGGGCCGGCCTGGGGATCTTCATGCAGCTCCAGAAGAACCAGTTCCGCACCGACCTGGTGCTCGCCGCGGTCGGTGTCACCGCCGTGCTGTCGGTGACGTTGTTCGCACTGACCTTCCTGCTCCAGCGCCTGGTCACGCCCTGGTACGTGGCCGACCACGACGGGGGAGGTGCGCGGTGAAGGTCGTGGTGCGCGACCTGTCGGTGTCCTACGGCGACCTGCCGGTGCTGTCCGGGGTGAGCCTGGACGTCGCGCCGGGGGAGTTCGTGTCGCTCGTCGGGCCGTCGGGATGCGGCAAGTCGACGCTGTTCGGGGCCCTGGCGGGCATCCTCGACGGGCGACGGTGACCGGCGACATCGAGGTCGACGGCGGCCCGGTGCGCGGTGCCCCGTTCGGTCTGATGCCCCAGCAGGACCTGCTGTTCCCGTGGCGCACGGTCCTCGACAACACCGCCCTCGGGCTGGAGGTCGCCCGCGTGCCGCGCCGCGAGGCCCGCGAGCGCGCCCGCGCGCTGTTCGAGCCGTTCGGGCTGGCCGGCTTCGAGGACGCCCGCCCGGGCGAGCTCTCGGGCGGCATGCGTCAGCGCGCGGCGCTGCTGCGCACCGTCGTCGCGGGCCGGCAGGTGCTGCTGCTCGACGAGCCGTTCGGCGCGCTGGATGCACTCACCCGGACCGCGATGCAGGACTGGCTGGAGTCGGTGCGCGCCCGCTACGGCTGGACGACGGTCCTGATCACCCACGACGTGCGGGAGGCGGCCCTGCTCTCGGACCGGGTGCTGGTGTTCTCGCCGCGCCCGGCGACGGTGGTGCGGGAGCTCGTCGTCGACGCCGGGCGTCCGCGCAGCCGTACCGACCCGGCGCTGGCCGCGGTCGAGGCGGACCTGCTGGACACCCTGCGCGGCTGAGGCAGGGCCGGCGTTCCGGCGCTCCGGATCGTGCCCGAGGGCAACAAAGTAGGCGTTCGTGACCGGATCGTGATGACGAAACGGGAACTGTCTCGATTCAGAAGGCTGTTGCGGAGCCGGTTCCGCCCAATACGTTGGCGCTCGCAACATTCACCCGTTCGTGATCATGCGAGCGGTCCACAACGTCGTGGAGGGAGACCCCGATGGGGGCACGGAACACGGGGCGCGGTCCCCGGCTGCGTCGGGCGGTCGCGGCGGCGGGCCTCGGCCTGCTGCTGGCCGTCGCGGGCTGCGGACAGAACAGCGCGGGCGGCGGCGACGACACCGCCGGCGGTGGCTCCGGCGGGTCCGGCGGCGGGGTGAAGGTCGGGGTGATCCTCCCCGAGACCGACTCCTCGGCCCGCTGGGAGGGCTTCGACAAGCCCATGCTGGACGCGGCGCTGCGCGCCGAGGGCATGGACCCCGACATCCAGAACGCCCAGGGCGACGAGCAGAAGTTCTCCACCCTGGCCGACGGCATGATCTCCAGCGGTGTCAAGGTCATGATCATCGCCTCGATCAGCAGCGACGGCGGCACCGCCGTCGCCCAGAAGGCGAAGGCCCAGGGCATCCCGGTCATCGACTACGACCGGCTCAACCTCGGCGGCGTCAGCGACTACTACGTCTCCTTCGACAACGAGAAGGTCGGCGCCCTGCAGGGCGAGGGCCTGGTCCAGGGCATCGGCAACAAGCCGGGCGCCCAGGTCATCGAGATCGAGGGCGCGCCGACCGACAACAACGCGACCCTGTTCTACAACGGCCAGCAGACCGTGCTGAAGCCCAAGTACGAGTCCGGGGCCTGAAGCTCGTGCAGAGCCAGAAGATCGACAAGTGGGACAACCAGGTCGGCGGCACCACCTTCGAGCAGATCCTCACCGGCAACGGCGGCAAGGTCGACGGCGTCGTCGCCGCCAACGACGGCCTCGCCGGCGCCATCGTCACGGTGCTGGCCAAGTACGGCCTGAACGGCAAGGTCGTGGTCACCGGCCAGGACGCCACCGCCGACGGGCTCGCCGCGATCCTGCGCGGGGACCAGTACATGACGGTGTTCAAGCCGATCGAGCAGGAGGCGCAGGCCGCCGCGAAGCTCGCCGGTGCCCTGGCCAAGGGCGACACCGCGGCCGCCGACGGCGTCGCCACCCAGACGGTCGAGGACCCGAAGGGCAACCGTGACGTCAAGTCGCTGCTGCTCGAGCCGCAGCTGATCACCAAGGACTCGGTCAAGAAGGTCACCGACGCCGGCTACGTCAAGGCCTCGGAGATCTGCAACGCCGAGACCCAGGCCGCCTGCGGCCAGCTCGGCATCAAGTAGGACCCGCAGCCGGTCCGGGCCGCGGCGGTGATCCCGCCGCGGCCCGGCCGGCGCCCACGTGGAAGGTGCCCGAAGTGGCCGACCCCATCCTCTCCCTGCGCGGTGTGTCCAAGAGCTTCGGCGCCGTGCAGGTCCTGCACGACGTCGACCTGACCGTGCGCGCCGGCGAGGTCACCGCGCTCGTCGGCGACAACGGCGCGGGAAAGTCCACCCTGGTCAAGTGCGTCGCGGGGATCCACCCGATCGACTCCGGCGAGGTGCTGTTCGAGGGGGCTCCGGTGACCGTCGCCGGCCCGTCGGACGCCGCCAAGCTCGGCATCGAGGTCGTCTACCAGGACCTCGCGCTCGCCGACAACCTCGACATCGTCCAGAACATGTTCCTCGGCCGCGAGCGCGGGCGCTCCTGGATGCTCGACGAGGGCTCGATGGAGCAGGCCGCCCGCGACACCCTCGCGTCGCTCTCGGTCCGCACCGTCACCTCGGTCCGGACCCCGGTCGCGTCGCTGTCCGGCGGGCAGCGCCAGACCGTCGCCATCGCCAAGGCGGTGCTCTGGGACTCGCGCGTCGTGCTGCTCGACGAGCCGACCGCGGCGCTCGGCGTCGCCCAGACCCGTCAGGTGCTCGACCTCGTGCGACGGCTGGCCGAGCAGGGCCTCGGCGTCGTGCTCATCAGCCACAACATGGCCGACGTCTTCGAGGTGTCCGACCGGATCGCCTGCCTCTACCTCGGCCGGATGGTCGCGCAGGTCCCGACCCGCGAGGTCACCCACTCCGACGTCGTCCAGCTCATCACCGCGGGCCGCTCCGGCGAGCTCGGGCTGCCGCGGCCCGAGCAGGCGGTGTCCTGATGGCCCCCCACCCCGACCCGTCCGGCCCGGCCGGCCCGGGAGGAGACACCGTGACCGAACGGACGCCCGCGCCCGAGCAGGAGCAGAGCGCGGCCCGCCGGGCGAACCCCGCCAACCGGGCCGCCGACTTCGGCATCGACACCACCGCCCGCACCACCCGCGAGGCGATCACGGCCTACCTGCGCGGGCTGCGCGGCGGCGACCTGGGCTCGCTGCCCGCGCTGCTCGGCCTGGCCGCGCTGTTCGTGCTGTTCAGCGTGCTCGACTCGGGCGGCACGTTCCCGAGTCTGCTCAACCTCGCCAACCTGCTCCAGCAGGGCGCCGGTCCGACCATCATCGCGATGGGCCTGATGTTCGTGCTGCTCACCGGGGAGATCGACCTGGCCGCCGGCACGGCGTCCGGGCTGGCCGCGGCGCTGATGGCGCTGCACCTGATGAGCGACGGCAACGTGCTCGGCGCCACCGGCACCACCGTGTTCGTCCTGCTGGCGGCGGTCATGCTGGCCGGTGCCGTGCTCGCGGCGCTGGTCCGGGTGTGGGCCGGGTCGGTGATCAGCCTGCTCACCGCGGTCGTGCTCGTGATCGGGGTCCCGGCGAACGCGTTCACCGTGATGGGGCTCGCCGTCGGCGTCGGGGTGGTGATCGGCTGCCTCACCGGGTTCCTCGTGGCCCGGATCGGGATGCCGTCGTTCGTCGTGACGCTGGCGTTGTTCATCACGTGGCAGGGGGTGATCCTGCAGCTCATCGGGGACGGCGGCACCATCGCGCTGCGCGACCCCTTGATCAACGCGGTGGCGAACGGCAATCTCTCGGTCACGGCGTCGTGGGTGCTGTTCGTGGTCGTCGCCGGTGGCTACGCGCTGGTCCAGACGGTCCGGCTGCGGACCCGGCTGCGCAGCGGGCTGGTCGCGCCGCCGACGGGGCTGGTCGCGTTGAAGATCGGAGCGGTGGTGGTGCTCGGCGGCCTGGTGACGTTCGCGCTGGTCCAGGACCGTTCGCCGGGCGTCATCGCGATCGCCGGGGTGCCCTACGTCGTCCCGATCGTGCTCGTCCTGCTGGTGCTCGGCACCTGGGTGCTCGACCGGACCCGGTTGCCGCCACGTCTACGCCGTCGGCGGCAACCGGGAGGCCGCGCGCCGGGCCGGCATCGACGTCGCCCGCATCCGGGCGTCGGTGTTCGTTATCTCCACCGCCTTCGCCGCGATCGGCGCGATCGTCTACTCGTCGAAGATCGGGTCGGTGAACCCGGCGGCCGGTGGCGGCAACACCCTGCTGTTCGCGGTCGGCGCCGCGGTCATCGGCGGCACCTCGCTGTTCGGCGGACGCGGCCGGATCAGCAACGCCGTCATCGGCGGCACGGTGCTGGCCACGGTGCAGAACGGTCTCGGCCTGCTCAAGCAGCCCGCCGCCGTCGTGTTCGTGGTGACCGGCCTGGTGCTGCTGCTCGCGGCCGGTGTCGACGTGGCGTCCCGGCGCCGGGCGGCGGCCACCGGCCGGTGACATGACCCAGCCCGGATCGGGGACCCGACCCGACGACGCGCGCCGGCACAACCGGGCCGTCCTGTTGCGTCGGCTGCACGTCGAGGGACCCTGCACCCGCGCGACGCTGGCCGGCGAGCTCGGCCTCAACCGCAGCACGATCAAGGCGGTGGTGGACGGGCTCGCCGAGGCCGGCGTCGTCACCGAGGCCGTCCCGGCCCGGCGCTCGGGGGCCGGACGGCCGTCGCTGCTGGTGCTGCCAGACCCGCAGGCGGCGGTGGTGCTCGCCGTCGACATCCGGGTCGAGCAGGTGGCGCTGGCGATGGTCGGCATCGGCGGACAGATCCTCGGGCGGCACAGCTGGAACCTGCACCGCACCACCCGGCTGCCCGGCGAGGTGATCACCCACCTCGCCGAGTCCGCCGCCCTGCTCCGCGACGAGCTGGGCGTCGCCGAGCAGGCGGTCGGGGTGTCGGTGCCCGGCGTCGTCCGGCGCTCCGACGGCTTCGTGCACGAAGCACCCAACCTCGGCTGGCGCGACGTCGATCTGGGCACCCGACTCGCCGCCGTCCTGGCCCGGCCGGTGCAGGTCGCCAACGACGCCGAGGCCGGAGCGCTCGCCGAGCACCTGCGCGGGATCGGCCGCGATGTCGCCGACATGGTCTACCTGTCCGCCGACGTCGGGGTGGGCGGCGGTGTCGTGTCCGGCGGGACGCCGCTGCGCGGCACCGGCGGCTACGTCGGCGAGCTCGGGCACCTCATGGTCCGACCGGACGGGCGGGAGTGCTTCTGCGGCTCGCACGGCTGCTGGGAGACCGAGGTCGGCGAGCCCGCGCTGTGCCGCGCGCTGGGGCTGCCCGAGGACACCCCGCGCGGGGTGCTCGTCGCCGAGCTGCGCGACCTGGCCGCGGTACCGGGCGGGCCGACCGGCTGCTGGCGGACTACGCCGGATGGATGACCGCCGGGCTCGTCACGGTGGTGAACATGCTGGCCCCGGAGCTCGTCGTGCTGGGGGACCTGTTCGGGGCGCTGCCGCCGTCGGTGGTCGACCGGGTCGGCTCCGAGCTGCGCCGGCGCAGCCTGGTCAGCCGGGCCACGGGCGGGACCCGGCTCGCGGTGTCCCCGCTCGGCCGCGACGGCGCGCTGGTCGGCGCGGCCGAGATCGCGTTCGAGCCGGTACTGGCGGCGGTCTGACGCCGTGCCGGGGCCGGCCCGGCACCACGGCCGGCGGCCCGCGGGCTCAGGCCAGATGGCCGGCCAGCTCCGGCAGCGCGCCGACGGTGAAGGTCGGCGGGGTGAGGTACCCGGGCCAGGTGTCGCCGTGGCGGTCCAGCCAGGCCGTCGCCATCCCGACCCGGGCGGCGCCGTGCAGGTCCCACGGGTGCACCGCGACCATCACCGCCTCGCCCGCGTCGACCCCGCAGGCCCGCAGCGCGTACCGGTAGGACTCCGGCGCCGGCTTCCAGATCCCGGCGTCCTCGACCGACAGCACGGCGTCGAACTGCTCCCGCAGGCCGTGCTCGCCGAGCAGTCGCTCGGCCACCGACGCGGCGCCGTTCGACAGCGTCACCAGCCGCAGCCCCGCGGCCCGCAGCGCCGCGACCCCGCCGTGCACGTCGTCGTGCACCGGCAGTTCCAGGAACCCCTCGACGACGTGCCGCGCGCCCGCCTCGGGGTCGGTGACCCCGTGTCGGCGCAGCAGCCCGGTCGCGGTCGCCGTCGCCAGCTCGGCGAAGGTCGTCAGCTCCCCGCCCGCGGCCTGCGCCATGCCCTCGCGCAGGGTCGCGGCGAACCACAGGGGCCCGAGCGACTCCGGTGCGCCCAGCGCGGCGAACCGGGCCCCCATGGGTGTCAGGTCCGACAGGGTCTCGTTGACGTCGAACACCACGGTCGTGATCGCCATCCCCCTACCCTGACGGGTGTGAGTGCTCCCCGCACGGTGCTGGTCCTCGGCGGTACGACCGAGGGCCGTGCCGCGGCCGCCGCGCTGGCCGTCCGTGACGACGTCCGGGTCGTGTCGTCGCTGGCCGGGGCCGTGCGCAGCCCGGCCCTGCCCGACGGCGAGGTCCGGATCGGCGGGTTCGGCGGTGCCGACGGGCTGGCCGCGCACCTGCGTGCCGAGCGGGTGGCGGCGGTGCTCGACGCCACCCATCCGTTCGCGTCGACGATGACCGCGAACGCGGCCGCCGCCTGCGCGGGCACCGGGGTGCCGCTGGTCGTGCTGCGCCGGCCGGGCTGGACGCCCGGGCCGGGGGACCGGTGGCACCGGGTCCCCTCGGTCGCCGCCGCGGCGGCCGCCCTGCCCGACCTGCTCCCCGGCCCCGCCGGGCGGGTCCTGCTCACGACCGGCCGCGGGGGACTGGCGCACTTCGCCGATGTCGACGCGGCGTTCTGGATCCGGGCGGTCGACCCGCCCGACGGCCCGCTGCCCGCCCGGCACGAGCTGCTGCTCGACCGGGGCCCGTTCGCCCTCGACGACGAGCGCGCCCTGTTCGACGCCGTCGTCCCGCACGTGCTGGTCACCAAGGACTCCGGCGGCGCGGCGACCGCGCCGAAGCTCGCCGCGGCCCGGGAACGCGGGGTGGCGGTCCTGCTCGTCGACCGGCCGCCGCTGCCCGGTGGGGTCGCGGTGGAGTCCACGGTGGAGGCGGCTCTGGCCCGGCTGCTCGGGGACTGATCACCAGGGGCCCGGCTCGCCCGTCCAGTCGACGAAGGTGCCGGTCGGGCCGCCGTCGGGGGCCAGCAGGAGCCGCACCGCGCCGGCGGCGGCCTCGGCCGGGTCCCCGGCGGACGTGGCCGCGCGGGCGTTGAGGTTGGTCGCCCGCAGCCCCGGGGCCAGCGCGTTCACCGCGATCCCGGCGTCGGCGAGCGACTGGGCGTAGGACACGGTGAGCGCGTTCAGGGCCGTCTTCGACGATCGGTAGGCCGCCGCGCCCCCGCCCGAGCGGTGGTCGAACTGCCGGTTCGGGCCGGTGCTCCAGGTCAGCGACCCGGTCCCGCTGGAGACGTTGAGGATCCGTGGATGAGCCGAGCGCCGCAGCGCGGGCAGGAACGCGTTGGTCACAGTGACGACGCCGAACACGTTCACCTCGTAGACCCGGCGCAGGTCCTCGGCGGTCGACTCCGGGGCCGTCGCGAACGAGTCGCCCACCCCGGCGTTGTTCACCAGCAGGTCCACCCGTTCGACGGCGGCGGCCGCCGCCGCGACCGAGGCCGCATCGGTCACCTCCAGCGCGAGCGGCCGGGCGCCCGCACCGAGTGCGGCGACCGCGTCGGCACCGCGGGCGGCGTCGCGCGCCCCGACGTACACGGTGAGTCCCGCGGCCAGCAGCCCGCGGGCGATCTCGTACCCGATCCCGCTGTTCGCGCCGGTGACGACGGCGACGTCGCCCGCACCCGGTCCGGTCGGCTCGGTCATGACGGCCTCCATCTCGATCTCCAACTCCAACGATGGCGTTGGAGATGAGCGTACGCCCCTTCGCTACCGTGCGGCCATGGCCTGGGACACCGAGGGGACGCGACGCCGGCTGAAGGACGCGGCCACCGCCGAGTTCGCCGAGCGCGGCCGCGAGGGCACGAAGATGAGCCGCATCGCCGCCCGGGCCGGGATCAACAAGGAGCGCCTCTACAGCTACTTCGGCGACAAGCAGGCACTCTGGGACCTCGTGCTGGCCGAGCAGCTCGAGCTGCTCGCCGCCGGCGTCCGCGCGACCGGGACCGGCCTCGACGACGTCGGCGAGTTCGCCGGGGCCACGTTCGACCACCACGCCGACCACCCGGTGCTCGCCCGGCTGCTGCAGTGGGAGGGGCTGGACGCCACCGGACACGTCGCCGGGCGCCCGGGGCGCAGCCGGCACTACCGGGAGAAGGTCGAGCGGTTCGCGGCCGCGCAGCGCGCCGGGACGATCGACGACGGCCTCGACCCGGCCCATCTGGTGTTCGCGCTGATCGCGCTGGCCGCCTGGTGGCACACGGTGCCCCAGCTCGCCTCGATGGTGACCGGTGCCGAGCCCGGTGACCCGGCCGAGCGGGCCGCGCGCCGTGCCTTCGTCGTGGAGGCCGCCCGGCGCCTCGCCGCGCCGCGGCGGTCCCCGGACGAGGTGCCCGGCCCGGATCGGGGGTAGCGGCCGGCCCATCGGTCGCGCGTCGTCCGTCGGGGCATCCGGAACCCGGGGGCTGCCGGAACCCGGGGGAGGCCGGAACGTGGGCACGCCGTACCCGGGGCGGACCGGGCCCCGGAACAGGCCGGGACTCAGGGCAGGCCGACGAGGATCCCGCCCGGTTCCGGGGCCGCGGCCAGCGCCCCGGCGAGCGCCTCCAGCCCGGTCCGCCGGGTCACCAGCAGGCCCGGGTCGAGTCGGCCCTCGGCGACGAGCGCCATCAGCTCCGGGTAGTCCGCGGCGGCCATGCCGTGGCTGCCGGTGACGGTGAGCTCGTGCGCGATCATCAGCGGCACCGGCACCACCGGCTCCCGGGCGAGCAGGCCGACCTGCACCAGCGTCCCCTGCCGGCGCAGCGACCGGACGCCGAGGTCCAGGGCGTCCGCCCGGCCCGCGGCCTCCACCGCGAGGCGGGCGCCGCCGTCGCCGACGGCCTCGCGGACCGCGTCCGGGCCGAGGGCGGTGTCCACCGCCGCCACCGCGCCCAGCTCGACCGCCCGGGCCCGGGCCGCGGGCGAGGGGTCCGCGACGATCGACTCGGCGCCCAGCGCCGCCGCGATCAGCACCGCGGCCAGGCCGACCCCGCCCGCGCCGAGCACGAGGACCCGCTCCCCGGCGACCAGCCCGCCGCGCCCGACCAGCGCCCGGTGCGCGGTGGCGACCCGGCAGCCGAGCAGCGCGGCCCCGGCGGCGTCGGCGTCGTCGGGGACCGGCACCAGGTTGTGGTCGGCATGGTGCAGCGCGACGAGCTCGGCGAAGGAGCCGTCGTGGGTGAAGCCGGGCTGCTGCTGGTGCGGGCAGACCTGTGCGCGGCCCGCCCGGCAGTCCGGGCACACACCGCAGCCGCAGACGAACGGCGCCGTGACCCGGTCACCGGCCCGGAACCGGGTGACCCCGGTGCCGGTCGCGACCACGCGCCCGACCAGCTCGTGGCCGGGGACGTGGGGGAGCGTCACGTCGCCGTCGTGCCCGGCCCAGGCGAAGCGGTCGCTGGCACACAACCCGGTCGCCTCCACCCGCACGACCACCCCGCCCGCGGGCGGCGTGGGGTCCGGCAGGTCGACGACCTCGGGTGGCGCACCGAACGCGGTGATCCGTACTGCTCGCATGGAGGGGATCCTTCCAGGCTCGATATGCTCGCCGTCCGAGGGAAAGAGGTGGTGCGGTGTACGCCGCGATCCTGTTCGACATGGACGGCACCCTGGTGGAGTCCGACGAGGCGGTCGCCCGGTCCTGGGCCGCCTGGGCCCGCGAGTACGGCGTCGCCGAGGCCGACCTGGTCCGCGTCGCGCACGGGGTGCCGAGCGACGGCACGATCCGGCTGCTGCGCCCGGACCTCACCGGTGCCGCGCTCGACGCGGCCGCGGCCCGCCAGCTCGAGCTGCAGTACGACGACCTCGACGACGTCGTCGCGCTGCCCGGCGCGCACGCGCTGCTCGCCGCCCTCGACGCGGCGCGGATCCCGTGGGCCGTCGTGACCAGCGCGGACCGGCGGCTCGCCGAGGCCCGCCTCGGCGCCGCCGGGATCGTCGCACCGGTGCTCGTTGCCCGCGACGACGTGCGGCACGGCAAGCCGGACCCGGAGGGCTACCGCGCCGCGGCGGCCGAGCTCGGGGTGGACCCGGCCACCTGCCTCGTCGTCGAGGACGCGCAGGCCGGGCTCGACGCGGGCCGGGCCGCCGGCGCGGCGACCGCGGCGCTGCGGGGACTCGACGGGGACCTGCGACTCTCCGGGCTGGCCGAGCTCACGGCCCTGCTGGGGCTCGCGGACGCGGTCAGACCGGGCGGCTCATGACGGTCAGCCCCGGACCGGGCACGCCGTCGGCGACGAACCCGGTCCGGAGGTAGAACGCGATCGCGCGGGCGTTGTCCGGCTCCACCTTCAGCGACAGCGTGCGCGACCCGTTCTCGCGAGCGACGGCGGTGACCGCGTCGACCAGCGCGTCGGCCACCTCGGTGCTGCGCAGGTCGGGGTGCACCCACATGCCGTACAGCAGGCCGTCGCCGTCGTCACCGGCCCGCCAGCACGCGGTGCCGACCGGGCGGTCGCCGTCGAAGGCGGCGAAGCGGACGTGCTCGGTCAGGACCACCCGCCAGGCGGCCGGTTCGAGGGCGGCCTGCTCGCGGTAGAAGTCGCTGTCCTCACCGAACCCGTCCCGCACCGACGCGAGGCGGGCCACGCGGGCCTGCTCCCAGTCGTCGGGCCCGAATCGCCACACCCGCAGTTGCACGGCGTGACGCTAGCGCGGAACCGGCATCCGTCAGGATGTCGTCAACGAGCCGATGTGATCAGTCGGTCGTCGTGCCGCCGGGGCCGTAGTGCCGGGGGGTGAACACGACGGTCGTGCCGCCGCGCTCGACCGCCCGGGTCGTCGACGAGCCGACGACCACCAGGGTCCGCATGTCCACCTGCTCCGGGTCCAGCTCGCCCAGCGTGGTGACGACGACCCGCTGCCCGGCGCCGCCGACGTCGCGGCCCAGCACCACCGGCGTGTCCGGGGCGCGGTGCTCCAGCAGTACGTCGCGGGCCGCCCCGACCTGCCACGGCCGGGCCTTCGAGCGCGGGTTGTAGATCGCGATCGCCAGGTCGGCCGCGGCCACGGCACGCAGCCGGTCCGCGACGACGTCCCACGGCTTGAGCCGGTCCGACAGCGAGATCAGGGCGTGGTCGTGCCCCAGCGGGGCGCCGACGGCAGCCGCCACGGCCTGCGCCGCGGACATGCCGGGCAGCACCCGGACCGGGACGTCGTGGTACTTCGGCTCCGCGGCCACCTCCAGCACCGCGGTCGCCATCGCGAACACCCCCGGGTCCCCGGCGGAGACGACGGCGACCCGCCGGCCCGAGGCGGCGAGGTCCAGCGCGTGCGCCGCCCGCTCGGACTCGACCCTGTTGTCCGAGGCGTGCCGGGTCTGACGCGGGTTCGGCGGCACCCGGTCCAGGTAGGGGCCGTAGCCGACGAGGTCGTCCGCCTCGGACAGCGCGCGGGCGACCTGCGGGGTCAGCCAGTCCCGCCCGGCGGGCCCGGTCCCGACGACGACGACCTCACCCGGCCCGCGCACCGACCGCTCCTCGGCCGCCGCGCCCCCGCGCTCCGCGACGGACGCGACGGCCTCCTCGGGCACCGATGCGGCGACCTCGCCGGGCACCAGGGTGATCGCGAAGTAGGGCACGTCCGAGGGGTCCACGTCGGACAGTGCCCCGGTCCGCTGCCCCTCCATCGTCGCCCGCTCGACGTAGCGGGCCCGGTCGAGCACGCCGGCGTCGGCCATCGCCCCGCGGACCGCGGTGAAGGTGCGCCCGAGCTTCATCACCGCCGCCGAGTCGGTCCCCGCGAGCCGCCGGGCCAGCTCCTCACGGGGCAGCGTGCCCGGGAGCACGGTGAGCACCTCGTCGCGCTCCACCAGCGGCTGCCCGATCGCCGCGGCCGCACCGCTGATCGAGGTGACGCCCGGCACGACCTCGGTGGGATAGCGCCCCGCCAGGCGCTTGTGCATGTGCATGTAGGAGCCGTAGAACAGCGGGTCGCCCTCGGCGAGCAGCACGACGTCGCGGCCCGCGTCCAGGTGCGCGGCGAGCCGGGCGGCGGCCTCGGCGTAGAACGCGTCGATCGCGCCCTGGTAGCCGCCGGGGTGGTCGGTGGCCTCGGTGGTGACCGGGTAGACCAGTGCCTCCTCGATCGCGGTCCCCGACAGGTGCGGCTCGGCGATCCGCCGCGCGATGGAGCGGCCGTGCCGCGCGGAGTGGTAGGCGATGACGTCGGCGTCGCGGACGAGCCGGGCGGCCTTGATCGTGGTCAGCTCGGGGTCGCCCGGACCGAGGCCGACGCCGTAGAGGGTGCCCGTCACGCCGTGCTGCGCGTTCACGCGATGATCTCCTGTTCGTGGGCCAGCGCGTTCAGCGCCGCCGCGGTGATCGCCGACCCGCCACGACGGCCGTGGACGACGAGGTGCTCCAGGTCGGTCCGCTCGGACAGAGCCACCTTGGACTCGGCGGCACCGATGAACCCGACCGGGATGCCGATGATCGCGGCCGGGCGGGGTGCGTCGCCCCGGTCGATGAGGTCCAGCACGTGGAACAACGCGGTCGGGGCGTTCCCGATCGCGACCACCGCGCCCTCGAAGCGGTCGGCGAGCAGCTCCAGCGCGGCCGCGGACCGGGTGTTGCCGATCCGGCGCGCGTGGTCGGGGACCCGGGCGTCGCGCAGCAGGCAGAGCACCTCGTTGTCCGCGGGGAGCCGGGCGGCGGTCACCCCGGAGGCGACCATCATCGCGTCGCACAGGATCGGGGCACCGGCCCGCAGCGCGGAGCGGGCGGCCGCGACGACGCCGTCGGAGGCGGCGATGTCGTCGACGAGGTCGACCTGGCCGCAGGCGTGGATCATGCGGACGGCGATGTCGTCGACACCGGGCGGGAGCCCGGAGAGATCGGTCTCCTCGCGGATCGTCGCGAACGAGCGGCGGTAGATCTCGTTGCCGTCGGTGATGTAGTCGTACCCGCTCAGCGGAGCTCCTCGGTCGTGATCGTGCGTCCGTCGATGACGTAGGTGTCGCGCCCGGTGGCGACCGCGTCGCGGTGCGCCGTGTGCGGGGCGCCGCAGCGCCGGCCACAGCCGACGACGTGCACCGCGTCGGGCCCCGCGCCCGCCCGCGGCCCGCCCCGCGCGATCAGCACGAGCGCGTGCGCGCGGACGTCGGCCAGGGACTTCGCGCATCCCGGAGCGCCCGCGCAGGCACTGACCCGCACTGCCGGGTGGCCGGGGTCGACGACGAGCCCCGCCGCCGCCAGCCGGGCTGCGGCACCGGGTGCGGGGGTGGGCAGGACCAGGGTGCGCCACGGGGTGACCAGCAGCTGCGGGGCCGACTCGGCCAAAAGGTCCAGCTGCCCGGCCGACAGCTCCCCGAGCACCGGCGCGACCCCCAGCGCACCGCCACCCAGCGCTCCGACGAGCACCGGGCCGGGACCCCCGGGCGTGCTGTCGTCGAGCCCCGGACCGGGGGAGGACACCGACCGGTGTCCGCGCAGCCGGGCCGCCACCCCGGTCGCGGCGCCGGGCAGCTCCGCGGCGCGCCAGGCCCGCGCGGACGGGTCGGCGGCGTGCTCGGCCCGCAGGTCGAGGAACGCCGCGGCCGCGTCGAGCAGCAGCGCGGGCGCCTCGGCGGGGGAGCAGCACCGGCCGGTCGGGACGCCCGCCACGAGGAGCTCGCCCGACTCGGGGCCCCGTGCCCGCCAGCACAGGTCGGCACGCTCGGCGGCGACGTCGCCGCGGCCGTCGTCGAGGGCGAACAGGAACCGGCCGGGCAGCGCCGACAGCGCGGGGCGCGCGCACAGGCCGCGGTCGAGCGCGGTGGCCAGACCCCGGACGTCGGCAAGACCCCCGGCGAGCCCCGAGAGCGGGGAGGCCAGCACGTTGCGGACCCGCTCGTGGGTGGTCGACGGCAGCAGCCCGGCCACGGTCAGCCGCTCCACCGGGCGCGGGGCGGCCGGGTCGAGGCCGCGCAGCTGCAGGTTCCCGCGCGAGGTCAGGTGGACGGCGCCGTCCCCGGCCTCGCGGGCAAGGGCCGCGACCGCCCGCAGCGCCGCCGCGGTGACCGTCCCGCCCGGCAGCCGGATCCGCGCCAGCGCCCCGTCCGCGGCCGCGTGCGGCGAGACGACGCCGGGACAGGCGTCGGTGCGGGTACGGGTGGTCGGCGACGGCACGCCGGACACTGTAGGCATCCGAGACCGCCGAAGGGACCTGCCGGGGCGGCGGTCACACCTCGTCAGGTGTTCAGATCACGGCAGGTACCGGCGGGCCCCGGAGTACGTCGCGTCGAACCGCACCGGGGTGACCCGGACCGGGGTGGCCGCATCGAACGCCTCGATCATCGTGCCGCCGCCGGCGTACATCGCGACGTGCGTCGCGGGGGAGTTCCAGAACAGCAGGTCACCGGGCCGCAGGTCGGCGGGGTCGCCGACCGGCCGTCCACCGCGGGACTGGTCGGAGGCGCCGCGCCCGACGGTGATCCCGTGCAGCGCGTAGGCCAGCCCGGTCAGGCCCGAGCAGTCCGGACCGAACCCGGAGCGCCCGCCCCAGAGGTACGGACGGTCCAGGAACAGCCGCGCTGTCGCGACCAGCCCCTCCCCGGTCGGAGAGGGCGGCGCCCCCGGCCGGAGGGTCTCCGCCGCCGTCCATGCCTGGTCGCCGCCGGGCAGCGCGACCCGGACCGCATCGCCCGCCTCGTCGACGACCGGCAGCCGGGTACCGACGCTGACCTCGCGCAGCCGCTCGGTGCGGGCCGCGTCGCGGTACAGCCAGGTCGTCGCGACGCCGTCGACGGTGCCGGCGGGCGCCCCCGCGGCGAGCGCGCCGAACGCGGGGTCGTCGACGAGCTGGGCCTCGGGGACCCAGCCGGGGTAGCCACGGTGGTCCTTGCCCGACGGCTGGCCGGGCACGACGACCTGCGCCCAGCCGTCGCGACGCGCGGTCACGGTCACCGGGGCGCCGAGCAGCACCTGGGTCTGGGTGCGCGAGGCGGTGGTGAGCTCGCGGCGGTCCGCGCTGCTCATCGACCCCAGCCACCCGGCCGGGTCGGCCGGGGTGGCGACGGCGGCCCGGTCCCGCGGGCGCGGACTGTCCGGTGAGGTCCACACCGTCGCGACCGACACGGCGACGAACGTCCGCCCCGGTCCTTCGGCGGCCGCGGGGACGGCGGCCGCGGGCAGGGCGGCACAACCGAGCACCGCGGCGAACAGGACGGACAGGACACGGGGCACGGCCGGGACTCTCGGCGGCGGGAGGCGTCGGGGCAAGCACCCACACCGCCGGGTCACCACGACGAGTGGGGTGGCCCCGCCCGCCGTTCACGACCCGCCTCGCAGGTCGTCGCCGGGTACCGGGAGGTGAAACGCGCGGCCCGAACGCCGTCAGCCTCTTGTCAGGTCCCCCCGCTGCTCTTAGTGTATGCGTATGCATCTCACTGAAGCGGACCTGCGGCGCATCGGGTCGCCCGTCACCGTGGCGAAGGCGCCTGCCGTCGTCGACAGCGCGGACCTGCGCGACCCGGCCGTGGTCGCCACCGTCTCGGAGATGCTGCGCACCATCTCCGCCGGCGGGATGGACGCGGTGCTGCGCTACGCCCGGGAGCTCGACGGGTTCACCGGCACCGACCTGCTCGTCGGCCCCCGCCGAGCTGGCTCGTGCCGGGGACGAGCTGCCCGCGGGCCTGCGCGAGGCGCTCGAGGCGGGCGCGGACCGGACCCGCCGGTTCGCGCGGATGCAGCGGGACCGGCTGCAGGACTTCGAGGCCGAGGTCCTGCCCGGGGTGGTGTGCGGTCAGCGTCTGATCCCGGTCGGGAACGTCGGCGCCTACCTCCCGGCGGGCCGGTTCCCGCTGCTGGCCGGCGCGTTCATGACGGTCGGGGTGGCCGGGGTGGCGGGCGTGCCGAACATCGTCGCGGCGACCCCGCCCTCGCGCGACGGGCGCCCGCACCCGGCCGTGCTCTACGCGGCGCACATCAGCGGTGCCGACGCGGTGTACGCCGTCGGCGGTGTGCAGGCACTCGCCGCCATGGCGTTCGGGCTGCTCGACGGGACGCCCTCGGACATGATCGTCGGCGCCGGCAACGCCTACGTCGCCGAGGCCAAGCGCCAGCTCTACGGGCAGGTGGGCATCGACGTGCTGGCCGGGCCGTCGGAGGTCGCGGTGATCGCCGACGACACCGCCGACGCCGCGACCGTCGCCGCGGACCTGCTGGCCCAGGCCGAGCACGGGCCGACCTCGCCCGCGTCGCTGGCCACCACCTCCGAGCGGCTGGCCGAGGAGGTCCCGCGGGAGATCGAGAAGCAGCTCGCGGGCCTGGCCACCGCGGAGATCGCCGGCGCGGCCTGGCGCGACCACGGCACGGTCTACCTGGCGCCCGACCGCGAGACCGTCGCCCGGGTCATGGACACCCTCGCTCCCGAGCACCTCGAGGTGATCGCCGAGGACCTCGACTGGTGGCTGGGGCGGCTACACAACTACGGCTCGCTGTTCCTCGGCCCGCACTCGACGGTGGCCTACGCCGACAAGGGCATGTCCGGCACCAACCACGTGCTGCCGACGACCCGGGGCGCGCGCTACACCGGCGGGCTGTCGGTGGCCGGCTTCCTCAAACAGCTGACCTACCAGCGGGCCACGCGCGAGGCGACCCGGGCCCAGGCCGAGCCGACCGTGACCGTGTCCGACTTCGAGCAGCTCGTCGGACACCGGGACAGCGCCCGCATCCGACTCGACGCGCTCAGGAGCTGAACGCGCATGCGTATGTATACACGGGGCGCGGTCGCCGGCCGCGGCGCCCGCCTGCCGGTGGTCGCGGTGGGGCTCGCCGTCGTCCTGCTGCTCGCGGGGTGCGGCGCCGGGTCGCGGACCCCGCCGCCACCGCCACGCTCGTCCCGTGTGACTTCCCGCCGCCACCGTCGTCGGTGGACGTCAACGTCCTGGCCTACAACTCCTCGGCCATCGACCCGTTCACCAACTCGATGGTGCGCAGCTGCTCCAAGGACGGGGTGACCCTGCACCATGAGCCGGTCGACTACGCGGGCCAGTCGCAGAAGACGACGGCCACCCTGGCCGGGCGCTACGGCACCTACGACATCCTCGAGACCTACGGGTTCGTCGTCCCGCAGCAGGCCTCGACCGGCAAGCTGCACCCGCTCGACGACCTGATGGCCCGCTACGGCGCGGAGCTCGGTCTGGACCGGCTCAACCCCGAGATGCGCGAGGCGCTGTCCTACGACGGGAAGCTCTACGGCATCCCGATGCAGGCCCAGACCTTCGTCATGGCCTACCGCCGCGACGTGTTCGACCGCCTCGGCATCGCCCCGCCGCGGACCTTCGCCGAGCTGCGCCCGGCCGCCGACCGCATCCAGCGCGAGGGCGGGATCCGCTACCCGCTGGCCCTGCCGCTGCTGGCGAGCTCGGACGTCGCGACCGCCTACGACGCGGCGCTGGGCTCGCTGGGCACCGACTACGTCGACCGCGACACCGGCCGCCCGAACTTCGACACCCCACAGGCCGCGCAGGCTGAAACTCGACACGGCAGCCGACCCTCTCGGGCAGCCTTCCGAACACCCACCACCGACATGCCCATGTACTCGGCAGCTCGCGCTATACGCATCTAAAGCAGTATGAGCTAGTACCGGATACTTTGTCAACAGTCGATGAGCCTTCACCGAGCTGCGGTCGCTGCTGCCGTTCATGGACCCGCAGGTGACGACGTTCGCCCAGCCCGCGGTGCAGCAGCAGATGTACAACGGCTCGGCCGCGATCGCGATCATGTTCAGCGGCCGCATGTTGGATCTCACCGACCCCGCCAACAGCCGGTTCGCGACCGACTTCGCGTTCGCCCCGCCGCCGTCGGTCGCCGGCGGGGACGTCCTCTACAACGCCCTGTCGGTGGACGGCTGGGTCATCCCGGAGAACACCGAGGTGGACAAGGACCTGCTGTTCCGGCTGGTCGCCGCCTCGGTGGGCGAGGAGGCGTCGCGGGCCGCGGTGCCGGCGGCCTTCCCGGCCCGCGAGGGCAGCGTGACGCCGGCGAGCAGCCCGTTCGCGCCGGCGCAGCTGACCGCGCTGGGGAAGGCCCCGCCGCCGGAGCCGTCCCCGTGGACCTCCCGGATCAGCAACGAGACCCGCCCGGTCGTCGCCGACGTGCTGGCCGGCCGGACGACGATCCCCGACGGTCAGCGGCAGATGCAGGAGATCGCGACCGCGATCGTCGCCGAGTACCGGCGCTGACCCCCCTTCCCACCACCCACGAGAGCGAGGTGAGGCGATCATGCGCAGGCGCGAGTTCCTGGGCTGGTCTCCCCGAGCCTGCTGGTGATGCTCGGCCTGCTGCTGTTCCCGCTCTACAAGACGGTGGAGTGGAGCCTGCAGCGGGTCAACTACGGCGAACCCGGCACCTTCCTCGGCCTGGACAACTACGCCCAGGCCCTGTCCGACCCCCGGCTCGGGCGGGCCGTGCTGTTCACCGTCGGCCTGACCGTCGCGGTCGTCGCCGTCCTGCTGGTCGGGGGCTACCTGCTCGCCGTCCTGGTCAACGGGCTCGGCCGGTCCCGCCCCTGGGTCCTCGGCGTGCTGCTGGTCTCCTACGTCGTGCCCAACGTCGTCGGCGCCACGATGTTCTCCTGGCTGTTCGACTCCAACTTCGGCGGCGTCGTCGACTACCTGATCACCGAACTCACCGGGGCCGAGATCCTTTGGTTCACCGAGCCGTGGGCGAACCGGGTCATGATCGGGCTCGACACGGTCTGGTTCATGCTGCCGTTCGCCATGCTGGTGATCCTCGCCGGGCTGCAGGGCGTGCCGGGGGAGATCGTCGAGGCCGCCCGGATCGACGGAGCGACCGGCTGGCGGGTGCACTGGCACGTGATCGTGCCGAGCATCCGGGGCGTCCTCACCTTCGTCTCGATCATCTCGATCATGGACGTGCTGCGGACGTTCGACCAGCTCGTCCCGCTCTCGCCGCAGGCACCGCAGATCGGCAACGAGTCGATCATGCTCTACATCTACAACATCGCCTTCCAGGACGGCGGCCAGCAGCTGGGGCTCGGCAGCGCGATCAACGTGCTGCTCATCGTCCTGATCGTGCTGCTGCTCTCCCCGTTCATCCGGGACATGGCCAAGGAGGCCCGCCAGTGACCAGCGTGCAGACCACCCCGCCGGCCACCACCGCCCCCGGCCCGTCCGACGGTGCCGGCCCCGCCCGGGCCCGCCGCCGCCCGCGGGGGAGGAGCGTGCTGGTCGGCGGCCTGCTGCTGGTGGTCTGCTGGGTGATGCTGAGCCCGGTGCTGTGGACGGCCATGTCGGTCACCAAGCCCACCGACGTCGCCTTCCTCGACCCGCCGGTGTTCACCTGGACCCCGACGTTCACCGCGTTCGTCGACCTGTGGCAGACCACCGAGTTCTACCGGTACCTGCTCAACACCCTGGTCGTCGCGCTGATCAGCACGGTGATCGCGCTGCTCATCGGCATCCCCGCCGCCTACGCGCTGTCGCGCTACCCGGGCTGGGTGTCGGTGGCCCTGCTCATCACGGCGCTGATCTTCCGTGCGCTGCCCCGCTTCGCGGTCGTGCTGCCGATGTACGAGCTGTCGCGCTCGCTGGGGATCTACGACACGACCTTCGCCGTCGCCGCCGCGCTCGTGGCGATCAACCAGCCGTTCTCGATCTGGCTGCTGCGCAACTTCTTCGCCGAGATCCCCAAGGAGCTCGACGAGGCCGCCATGCTCGACGGCTGCAGCCGCTTCCAGATCCTCTGGCGGGTCATGGTGCCGCTGATGGGCCCCGGGATCCTGACCGCGGGGATCTTCATGTTCCTGTTCGCGTTCCAGGAGTACCTGACGGCGAACGTGCTCACCGACGTCGTCGCCCGCACCGTCCCGGTGTTCATCGCCACCCAGCTCGGGCAGACCCTGCCGATGCTCCAGCAGGCGGGCGCCGCCGCGATCCTGCTGACGCTGCCGGTGATCGGGTTCGCCTTCGTCGCCCAGCGCTACCTCGTCGCCGGTCTGGGCGCGGGCTCGGTCAAGGGCTGAGCGGTGCCCGGCGTCCCGTCGTCCCCGCCGCTGGTCCTGCTGCCGGGGATGAACTGCTCGGCCCGGCTGTGGGGCCCGGCGGGGGCCGGGGCGCTGCACCCGGTCCTCGACCGGCCGACCCTCGACGAGCAGGTCGAGGCGTTGCTCGACGGGCTGCCCGCCCGGTCGCCCTCGGCGGGCTCAGCCTGGGCGGGATCGTCGCGATGGCACTGACCCGGCGGGGCCCCGGAGCGGGTCGCCGGGCTGTGCCTGATGGCGACCAACGCCCGGCCGCCGACCCCCGAACAGCGCGCCGGCTGGGACGCGGCGCTCACCCGGCTCGACGACGGCGCCCCCGCCCGGGCCCTGCAGCCGCTGGAGCTGCTGCTGCACGACCGGTCGCTCGATGCCACCGCCCTGCGGATGGCCGACGAGACGGGGGAGCGGCGCCTCGCGGCCCAGCTGCGGCTGCAGGGCACCCGCGTCGACGAGCGCCCGGCCCTGCCCGCCGTCGCGGTGCCGACCCTGGTGCTGGCCGGTGGGCAGGACCGGCTGTGCCCGGTCGAGCGGCACACCGAGATCGCCGAGCTGGTGCCGGACGCCCGGCTGCACGTGCTGCCGGGCGTCGGTCACCTGCTCCCGGTCGAGGCCCAGGACACGGTGGCGGCATTGCTGGGGGAGTGGCTGTCCGAGGTGCACGGGCGCTCCGCCCGCTGATCGCTCGCGTGTGTGATCCGGAGCCCGCGCGGTGATCCCGCGTGCGCGTGCTGATCCGCCGCCCGCGTGGTGATCCGCCGCTCGCGCGGTGATCGGCTGTTCGCGCGTGTCGGGACGCGCGCGACGACCGGCTCTGCGCGCGTACCGCGGATCACCGCGCGGGCGTCGGCACGTGAGGGAGCCGACGCGCCCGGGACAGGGGGACGCGCCGAGCCCTGGCTCCGGGGTGTTGTGCGCCGGACCGCCGCACCCGTCCGCGGGCCCGGCGCCGATCGGGCCGGTCGCACGATCAGCACGAGTGAGGGTTCCGGTGCCACGGACGGCACCGGAACCCTCACTCGCGGCGATCATGGTCGGAGCCGGCCCTGCCGGCGGCGACGCTCAGCCCGTTGCCGCGGCCAGCTCCCGGAACGACGCCATCATCACCGCGGTCAGGTTGTAGACCACCAGCTGCGCCCCACCGTCGAACGACGCCGCGGCCGCGTCCGCCGAACCCGCGAGGTCGGCCCGCGCGGCGCCGCGGAGCGCCGGGTCGGCGCGCACCGCCTCCAGCAGCTCCGCAACGGGCGGGTCGGTGTCGGTGCGGGACGCGCCCAGGTCCGCGACGCCGACGAGCCAGCCGTCGATCCCGTCCACCCCGACGATCTCCCCGGCCCGGGCGAGGGCGCCGGGTGACTCGAGCATCGCCACGACCAGGACGTCCTGCGCCGCCGCCCGGTGCTGCGCCGCGGTGACCTCGCCGAACCGGCCCGACCGCGGGTACGTCGCGAACCCGCGGGTCCCGTGCGGTGGGTACCGCAGCGCCCGCACCAGCGCCGCGGCCCCCTCCGCGTCCTCCACGTGCGGGGCGACGATCCCGCGGGCGCCCTGGTCGAGCGCGCGCTGGGCCAGGTGGTGCTCGCCCTCCCCGGGCCGGACCAGCACCGGGAGCCCGTGCGCGTCGGCGAACGCGATGTGGGTGCGCAGCGACGACACGTCGGCCGGGCCGTGCTCGCAGTCGATCAGGACGAAGTCCAGACCGGCGACGGCGAGCATCTCCACGATCTCCTCGCACGGCATCCGCACCAGGGCCCCGGCGAGCCGCTCCCCGGCGGCGACCCGCGCCCTCACGCGATCATCCCGGCCGACAGGTCGACGTCGGCGCCCGACAGCCCCGGCATGGCGAGCATCGCGACGACGGCCGCGCCCACCTCGTCGGCGGTGATCATGCGGCCGAGCGCGGCCCGCCCGACGAACGCCGCGCGCGCCGCGGCGACGTCGGTGCCGGTCCGCCGCGCCTCGAGGGCGAAGTTCCGGTCCATCCGGTCACCCTCGACCGGGCCGGGCGACAGGGCGTTGACCCGGACCCCGGCCGGGCCGGCCTCGAACGCGAGCGTCGAGGTCAGCCCCAGCACCGCGGTCTTCGACGCGCAGTACGGCGTGCGCCGGGCGAGCGGCCGCTTCCCCGACACCGAGGCCACGTTGACCACGTCGCCGTCGCCGCGCTCCAGCATCGGCGGCAGGAACGCCCGGCACACCAGGTAGGTGCCGCGCACGTTGACCGCGAACACCTCGTCCCACTCCTGCGGGCTCACCTCGACCAGCGGGGCGACCGGACCGGCGATCCCGGCGTTGTTGACGACGATCGAGACCTCCTCGTCGGTGAGCCGGTCCGCCAGGTCCGCGACGGAGTCCGGGTCGGCGACGTCGCACGTCTCGGCCCGGGCGGCGGGCCCGATCCGGGCCGCGGTCGCGGCGAGGGCGTCGGCGCGCCGTCCGGCGAGCACGACCCGGGCGCCGGCGCGGGCCAGGTGCGACGCGATCGCCGCACCCAGCCCGCTGCCGCCGCCGGTCACCAGCGCGGTGCGCCCCGTGACCGCCGCGTTCACGACCCCGCCACCGTGCTCCCGGCCGGGGCGACCGCGTCCAGCCAGCCGAACCGGTCGCCGCCGTGCCGCCAGGCCCGCAGGTCCCCGGAGCGGGCGTGCCCCTCGAACAGCTCCACCCGCGCCGCCCGCCCGCACACCGGCCCAGCTCCGCGCTCGCCGCGGGGTCGCGCACCTCCTGGTAGGTGCAGGTCTTGAGGTACTTCCCGACCCACAGCCCGCCGGTGTAGCGGGCCGCGCCCAGGGTGGGCAGCACGTGGTTGGTGCCGATCACCTTGTCGCCGTAGGAGACGCAGGTGTTCTCCCCAGGAACAGCGCCCCGTAGTTGCGCATCCGGTCCAGGGCCTCGCGCGGACGGGCGGTGAACACCTGGACGTGCTCGGCGGCGAGGTCGTCGGCGACGCGCCACATCTCGTCGGCGTCGTCGCAGACCACGATCCGGCCGTGGTCGCGCCACGCGGGCCCGGCCAGGTCGTTCGTGGGCAGCCCCGGCAGCAGCCGGTCGACCAGGTCGAGCACCGCCCGTCCCAGTGCGGCGGAGGTGGTGACGAGCACGGCGGGGGAGTCCGGGCCGTGCTCGGCCTGCGACAGCAGGTCGACGGCGACGGTGAGCGGGTCGGCGGTGTCGTCGGCGACGACCAGGATCTCGGTGGGCCCGGCGAACAGGTCGATGCCGACCTCGCCGAACAGCTGCCGCTTGGCCTCGGCGACGTAGGCGTTGCCCGGTCCGGCCAGCATGTCGACCGGGGAGACCGAGTCGGTGCCCAGCGCCATCGCCGCGACCGCCTGGACCCCGCCCAGGACGTGGATCTCGTCCGCGCCGGCCAGGTGCATCGCCGCGACCGTCGCCGCCGGGACCTCGCCGCGGATCGGGGGCGTGCAGGCGACCACGTGCGGCACGCCCGCGGCCTTCGCGGTCACGATCGTCATGTGCGCCGACGCCGTCAGCGGGTACCGCCCGCCCGGCACGTACGCACCCGCCGAGCCGACCGGAACGTGCCGGTGCCCGAGGACCACACCCGGCAGGGTCTCGACCTCGACGTCGTGCAGGGACTCCCGCTGGACCCGCGCGAAGTTGCGGACCTGGTCCTGCACGAACCGGATGTCGTCGACCACCTGCCGCGGCAGCGACGCGACCAGCTCGTCGACCCGCTCGGGGGTCAGGCGCTCCGGGGCGCGGCCGTCGAACCGGTCCGCGTACTCCCGCACCGCCGCGTCGCCGCGCGTACGCACGTCGTCCACGATCGCCCGGACCCGCTCGGCGACGCCCGCGTCGCTGCGGCGCGGGGCCGTCCCCGTCGCACTCTTCAGTTCCTGCGCCATACCGCCCTCTCTTGGTAGCATACGTATGCGCTACGGCTCAGCAGTGAACGGCGGCGACGCGCCGCTGTCAAGGGTGTGTCCGGCGGAGCACTAGGCTCGACGGCCGGTCGGGGGAAGGGCGGACATGGTCACCAGTCGCGACGTGGCGAGGCTCGCCGGGGTCTCGCAGCCGACGGTGTCGCGCGCGCTCACCGACCACCCCCGGGTGTCGGAGGCGACCAAGCGCAAGGTCCGCGAGGCGGCCCTGGCCCTGGGCTACTCGACCAACGCGATCGGGCGGGCGCTGTCGGTGGGTCGCTCGAACCGGATCGGGCTGGTCGTCGCCGACCTGGAGAACCAGTTCTACGCGAACATGATCGGCCCGCTGCACCACGAGCTGGAGGGGCTCGGCCACGAGCTCGTGCTGATCACCGAGTCGGCCGGGACCGCCCCGCTGCCCGAGCGGGTCGCCGCGCACGGCCTGGCCGGGGTGGTGCTGTCCACGACGACGGTGGACTCCATCCAGCCCGCCCGGCTGCGCGACCGCGGCGTGCCGTTCGTCTACCTGAACCGGACCGCACCCAGCGTGGCCGCCGACGCGGTGACCGTCGACCCCGAGCAGGGTGTGCGCGAGGTGCTCGACGAGGCCGTCCGGCTGGGTCACACCCGGATCGGGGCGATCTTCGGGCCGCGCAACACCAGCACCGGTGAGGTGCGCGAGCAGGTCGTGCGCACGGTGCTCGACGAGCACGGCCTGACGCTCGCCCAGCGCGACGTGCTGCACGGCCCGTTCGACTTCGCCACCGGCCGGGAGGGGTTCCGCACCCTGTACGAGCGGGCCGGCGGACCGACCCTGCTGCTGTGCGGCAACGACGTCGTCGCGCTCGGGGTGCTCGACGCCGCCGCCGAGGCCGGCGTCCCGGTGCCCGGTCACACCTCGGTGGTCGGCTTCGACGATCTGCCGACCTCGCGCTGGGTCATGGTCCGTCTCAGCGCCGTCGCCTACGACCTCGACGAGGTCGCCCGGGAGTCCGCCCGCCTGGTCGTCGCGCGGCTGACCGACCCCACGGCCGAGCCGCGGCACGTCGTGTACCCGACGCACTACGTCGCCCGCGCGACCGTGGCCGCTCCCCGGGTGTAGCCGGTCCGGTCGCCGGAAATCCCCGCGCGGCACTTGCCCGGCAGATGTGCATACGCATACAGTCGTGGCACGGATCCCGACGAGGAAGGACGACCATGGCGCTCGACCCGGTCGCGTATGAGCCCTACAACGACCCGGACGACTTCATCCGGGAGGTGACCGACCGGATCTGGGTCCAGCGGGACGTGTCCTACATCGTCGACAACTACGAGCCGGACTCGATCGTCCACGGCGGGCTCGGCACCGTGGTCGGCCGCGACGGGGTGATCGAGGGCAGCCTGATGCGCATCGCGGGCACCCCGCAGCACGTCGGGCAGGCGGAGGACGTGGTGTGGGAGGCCCGCGGCGACGATGCGTTCCTCAGCTCGCACCTGGTCTTCTCCGCCGACGAGATCCTCGTCGACGGCGTCGTGAAGCGGATCCGCAAGCGCACCATCGCCAACTGTCTCTACCGCCGCGGGCGGATGGTGGAGGAGTGGGTGGTGCGCGACGAGCTCGCCGACTGCCTGCAGCGGGGCATCGACCCCGCCGAGGCCGCCCGGGAGCTGCGGTTCCGCGGCTACCAGGGCTCGATGACCGAGCAGCCGCCGAAGGACGTGCTCGCGGTCGGCGACAGCGGCCCGCGGCCGGACGACTTCCGGCCCGAGTGCGAGATGGTGCTGGAGTTCCTCGAGGAGGTCTGGAACTCCCGGCGCTACCAGAAGGTCACCGACTACATGCACCGTGACCTGTTCCTGCACACCGTCGGGGACCAGACCGTCGTGCGCCCGGACGGCTACCAGCGCGACCTGCTCGCGCTCGTCGCGCCGTTCCCGGACGCCCGGTTCGAGGTCCGCGACGTCCAGACCAACCACGCCGAGCGCTACGCGGGCCTGCGGATCGCGGTGACCTGGGTGATGCGCGGGACCTACCGCGGGACGCCGGTGTTCGGTCCGCTCACCGGCGGCGAGGTGGAGCTGCTCGGCGTCTCGCAGTTCCTGGTCCAGGGCGGCCGCATCGTCAAGGAGGTCCGGGTCTTCGACGAGATCGCGCTGCGTGCGCAGATCGACGCCGGCCGGACCGAGGCGTTCACCGACACCAACATCTACTGACCGGAGCACCGACATGCACGACACGGTGGTCAGCGCGGGCGAGCTCGCCCGCCGCACCGTCCGGCACGCGGACTGGGTCCCGTGCAAGGCCGCGTTCATCGACTGCCGCACCCCGGGCTCGGACCGCAAGGACAACTACTCCTTCATCGGCCCCGGGGTCACGCAGAACGCGTCCCAGCACGTCAACCTGCGCGAGCCGCACGGCTTCAACCTCGGTGCGGCGGGCATGCCGCACGGCACCACGAACAGCCTGCACCTGCACTTCACCGCCGAGGTCTTCATCAACTTCGACGGCGACTACGAGCTGCGCTGGGGCCCGGACGGCACCCAGGGCACCTACCGCAGCGTCGACGGCGACGTCGTCTCGGTCCCGCCGTGGATCTTCCGCGGCTTCACCAACGTCGGCGACGACGACGGCATCCTGCTCACCGTCCTGGGCCGCGACGACACCGGCGGCATCATCTGGGGCCCCACGGTCCTGGCCGAGGCAGCCGGTCACGGCCTGCACCTCACCGCGGACAACCGGCTCGTCGACACCGTCGCCGGGGACGCGCTGCCCGACGACGTCGCGCTGATCCGGCCGATGGAGCAGGCCGAGATCGACCGGCTCGACGTCTACACCCGCGAGCAGTTCCGTGGCCGCGTGGTGCACGCCGCCGACCGGCCGTGGGTCGCCGAGCCCTACCTGTGCTCGCGGCTGCCCGGCGGCGGCGCCGAGCTCGCCCCGGTCATCGGCTGGGGCAGTGTGGAGAGCCGGGCCGCCGTACCGCGGCTGCTCGACCCGCACGGGTTCGCGCTGGCGTGGCTGCGGGCCCTGCCCGGCGACGGCGTGCTCACCCACCGGCACGACGCGACCCAGGTGCTGACGGTGAAGGCCGGGCACTGGGCGGTCACCCTCAACACCGGCGCCGACGCGCGCACCGTCGAGCTCGGCCCGCGGGACACCCTGTCGGTGCCGCCCGGCGCCTGGCGCTCGGTGACGGCGCTCGACGCCGAGGGCGGCCGGACCGCCACCCCCGGCACCGCGGAGCTGCTGGTGGTCACCGGCGGCGACGGCCGGGTCCGGCACGAGTGGGCGCGCGAGGTCGTGGCCGGTGCCCGTGACCGGGGCCGGGTACTCGACGCCGACGGCTACCTCGCACCGGCCGCGGTGCTGGCGTTCGCGGCCGAGGACGACTGAGGCGGCCGGGATGTCGGCGACGGACCCCACGGAGGCGGGGCCGGCGGCGGGCCCGCCCGCATCGGCGGCGGGGCCCGTGGCCCCCGCACCGGTGGCGCCCACCGACGGCCGGGTGACGGTGGCGGCGTGCCGGATCCCGGCGCGGATCGACGCCCCGGACCCGGCGATCGCCGAGCGCGCGGTGCGCGCGGCGGTCGCCGGCGGCGCCCGGCTGGTCGTCCTGCCCGAGCTCGCCGTCTGCGGGTACGCCTTCGCCGACGCCGCCGAGGCGCGGGCCGCCGCCGAACCGGCCGACGGGCCCACCGTCGCCCGGTTCGCGGCCCTGTCGGCGGAGCTGCGCTGCGTCGTCGTGGCCGGGTTCGCCGAGCTCGGCGCCGACGGCCGGGTCTACAACAGCGCCGTCGTCGTCGAGGACGGGCTGCGGCGCGCGGTCTACCGCAAGGTCCACCTGTGGGACCGCGAGCACACGCTGTTCACCCCCGGTGACGCCGCACCCCCGGTGGTCGCGACCGCGGCCGGCCGGATCGCCCCGATGGTCTGCTACGACCTGGAGTTCCCCGAGTGGGTGCGCCGGGCCGCGCAGGACGGCGCCGAGATCGTCGCCGCGCCGGTGAACTGGCCGTGGCGCCCGACCCCCGACGGGCAGGACCCGCTGGAGGTCGCCAAGGTCCGCGCCGTCGCCGGGGCGTACCGGGTGCACGTGGTCGCCGCGGACCGCTGCGGCACCGAGCGCGGGGTCGCCTGGTTCGAGGCGCCGGTGATCGCCGACGCCGACGGGAACCTGCTCGCCGGTCCCGGCGGCCCGCCGCCGGGGGAGCCCGGCGTGCTGCTCGCCGCCGTCGACCCGGCCGCCGCCCGCGACAAGCACCTCACCCCGCACAACCACGTCCTGCGCGACCGCAGACCCGACCTGTACCGCGAGCCCGACCCCCCACCGGAAGGACCACCACCATGGCCGGCGTGACCTACGACGCGGTGACACGGCGCTACCCGGGCTCGCCCCGGGCCGCCGTCGACGCCCTCGACCTCGAGATCGCCGACGGCGAGTTCCTCGTCCTGGTCGGGCCCTCGGGCTGCGGCAAGACCACCTCGCTGCGGATGCTCGCCGGGCTGGAGGACGTCGACGGCGGCCACATCCGGCTCGGCGATCGCGATGTCACCGGCGTCGCGCCCAAGGAACGCGACATCGCCATGGTGTTCCAGAACTACGCCCTCTACCCGCACATGTCGGTCGCCGAGAACATGGGCTTCGCGCTGCGGATGGCGGGCACCGCCAGGGCCGAGATCGCCCACCGGGTCGCCGAGGCCGCCCGCATCCTCGACCTGGAGGCCTACCTGGACCGCAAGCCCAAGGCGCTCTCGGGCGGGCAGCGTCAGCGCGTCGCGATGGGCCGCGCGATCGTCCGCCAGCCGCAGGTGTTCCTGATGGACGAGCCGCTGTCCAACCTCGACGCGAAGCTGCGCGTGCAGACCCGCACCCAGATCGCGTCGCTGCAGCGACGGCTGGGGGTCACCACCGTCTACGTCACCCACGACCAGGTCGAGGCGATGACGATGGGCGACCGGGTGGCCGTGCTCAAGGACGGTCTGCTGCAGCAGTGCGCCGCCCCCGGCGAGCTGTACGCCCGGCCGGCCAACGCGTTCGTCGCCGGGTTCATCGGCTCGCCGGCGATGAACCTGCTGAGCCTGCCGGTGACCCCCGACGGGGTCCGGCTGGGCGGCGTCGACGTCGCGGTGCCGCGCGGGGCGGGGGACACGGTCACCGTGGGCGTCCGCCCGGAGGACCTGCGCGTGGCCGAGGACGGGATCCCGCTGGAGATCGACCTCGTGGAGGAGCTCGGCGCGGACGCCTACGTCTACGGCCGCGCCCGCGTCGACGGCGTCGAGCACCCGATGGTCGCCCGGGTGGACGGCCGCCGCCCTCCGGCGCGGGGCACCGGGGTGCACCTCGCGCCGGACCCGGCGCGCACCCACCTGTTCGCCGCGGACGGCGCCCGTCTCGGCTGACCGTGCGGGTGGGCCCGCCGGCCGCCGCTCAGTCCCGGCCCGCGGCGGCGCCCACCCGCGCGTCCCACCCGGCCCGCACGTCGGCCTCGACCGGGCGGGTCGCGAGCGACACCACGACGAAGGCGACCAGGCCCGTCCCGAGCCCGGCGAACACCGGCTCGTTGGCGTAGAGGTCGCCCAGCGCGAGCATCGTCGCGAGGGTGACCACCGTCCCGGTGCCCATCGCGGCGAGCGCCCCGGCCCGGGTGGCGCGCCGCCACAGCAGCCCGCCCAGCACCGGCACGAGCAGCCCGCCGACCAGGATCCCGTAGGCCAGGGTGAGGGCGGCGACGACGTCGCGCAGCAGGCAGGCGATCCCGACCATGACGACGCCGAACGCGGCCACCGCCCAGCGGTTCCCGGACAGCTCGTCGTGCGCCGGGTCCTCGGTCCCCGTGGCCCCCGCGGCCGCGCCCCGCCGGCGGCGCAGCGCGCCGAGCAGGTCCTGGTCGAACACCGTCGCCGTCGCCAGCAGCGCGCCGCTGGAGGTCGACATGACCGCCGAGAGCGCGGCGGCGAGCACCAGCCCCGCCAGCACCGGCGGCATCGCGGCCTCGACGATCGCGGCGAACGCGTCGTCGCGCGAGTCCAGGCCGGGCACGACGACCTGCGCGGCGGTGCCGATCAGCGCGCCGACCACGCCGTAGGCCAGGCAGTACAGCCCGGCGCCGAACCCGGCCCAGCGCGCCACCCCGGGGGAGCGGGCGGTGAACACCCGCTGCCAGATGTCCTGGCCGATCAGCAGCCCGAAGCCGTAGGTCACGAAGTAGGTGAGGATCGTGCCGCCGCCGATCGAGGTGAGCGACAGCGCGTCGGCCGGGACCGCGGCGACCAGCCCGTCCCAGCCGCCCGCCCGCCACAGCGCGACCGGCAGCAGCACCAGGAAGATCCCGACGGTCTTGATCAGGAACTGGACGAAGTCGGTGAGCGTCACCGACCACATGCCGCCCAGCGTGGAGTACACGACGACCACCGCACCGCCGATCAGGATCGACGGCACCCGCGGCAGGTCCAGCAGCACCCCGAAGATGGTCGCGTAGGCGATCGTCGAGGTGACGGCCAGCATCAGCGTGTAGGCCCACATGACGATCCCGGACGGGGCGCCGAGCCCGGTGCCGTAGCGCAGCTCCAGCATCTGCCCGACGGTGAACACCCCGAGCCGCTGGATCCGCCCGGAGAACGCCAGCGACAGCACCAGGATCCCGCAGCCGATCGCGACGACCAGCCACATCCCGGACAGCCCGTACTGGTAGCCGAGCCCGACTCCGCCGATCGTGGAGGCGCCGCCGAGGACGACCGCGGCCATCGTCCCGGAGTAGAGCCACGGCCCGAGCCGGCGCCCGGCCACGAGGAAGTCGGTGCGGTCGGTGGTGCGGCGGCGCCCCCAGAACCCGAAGGCGATCATGGCGGCGAGGTAGAGCACGACGACGGCGACGTCCATGGCGGATCAGCCCTTCCGGTTGGCGGCGAGCACGGACACCAGCTCGTAGGCGACGTGGGCGGCGGCGATCCCGGTGATCTCCGCGTGGTCGTAGGCGGGGGAGACCTCGACGACGTCGGCGCCGACGACGTCGACCCCCACCAGCCCGCGCAGGCAGTGCAGCAGCTCACGGCTGGTCAGCCCGCCGGCCTCCGGGGTGCCGGTGCCGGGGGCGTGCGCGGGGTCGAGCACGTCGATGTCGACCGACACGTACACCGGCCCGGTGCCCAGCCGGCGCCGCATCCGCTCGACGACGGCGGGCACCCCGTCGGTCTGGAAGTCGTCGGTGCCGATCACCTGGAAGCCGAGGACCTCGTCGTCGGCGAGGTCCTGCTCGCTGTAGAGCGGGCCGCGGATGCCGACGTGCACGCAGCGCCGCGGGTCGAGCAACCCCTCCTGCGCGGCGTTGCGGAACGGGGTGCCGTGGGTGATGTCGGCGCCGAAGTAGGTGTCCCAGGTGTCGAGGTGGGCGTCGAAGTGCACGACGCCGACCGGCCCGTGGGTGCGGGCCACCGACCGCAGCAGCGGCAGCGCCACGGTGTGGTCCCCGCCGAGCGCGAGCAGCGTGGTGCCACCGGCGCGCAGCCGGTCCGCGGCCTGTTCGACGGTGGCGATCGCCTCGTCGATCGAGAACGGGTTGATGCCGAGGTCACCGGCGTCGGCCACCTGCTGGGCGGCGAACGGGGAGACGCCCAGCGGCGGGTGGTAGGGCCGCAGCAGCTTCGACGCCGCCCGCACGTGCGCCGGGCCGAACCGGGCGCCGGGCCGGTAGGACACCCCGGCGTCGAACGGGAGCCCCAGCACCGCGACGTCGGCATGCTCCACCTCGTCGAGTCGGGGGAGCCGGGCGAACGTGGTGGGTCCGGCGAAACGGGGGACGACGCTGGCGTCGACCGGGCCGACGGTCACGGTGGGCCTCCTCGGGGCGGCGGTCTCGGGTGCGCCCACGGTCGGGCACCGGGCGCGCGGGGGGAAGTGACGAAACGTCGAAGTCCGCGCGATGATCCTCGACGTGGTGTCCATCCCGTCGTCCGGTGTCACGCTCGCGACCCTGCTCGCCGACCCCGCGCTGCGGCTCGGGCGCGCCGCCGTCGACGACGCCGACCTCGACGTCGTGGTCGCGGCGGCCGCGGTGTCGGAGCTGACCGAGCCCGGCTCGTGGCTGGAGGGCGGGGAGCTGGTGCTCACCGTGGGGTTCCTGCTGCCGTCGGACCTCGAGGGGCTCACCGCCTACGCCCGGCACCTGCGCGCGCACGGCGTCGTCGCGCTCGGGCTCGGGCTGGGTGCGGACCTGCCGCACCGCCGGGTCCCGGCCGAGCTGGTCACCGCCGCCCGCCGGGCCGGGCTGCCGCTGCTGGAGGTCCCGGACGGGGTGCCGTTCGTCGCGGTGACCCGGGCCGTGTTCGCCCACCGCGACGCCGCCGAGCGGGCCCGGCTGCAGTGGGCGCTGCGCACCCAGCGGGCGCTCACCGCGGCCGCCGTCGTCCCGGGTGGACCGGCGGCGGTGCTCGCGGTGCACGCGCAGGCCACCGGGCGCACCGCGGTGGTCGTCGACCTGCTCGGACGGGTGCTGGCCGCCGCCCCGCCGGACGGCGCCGACGCCCTCGCCGCCGGCCTGGCGGGCACCGTCGCCGCCGTGCGTGCCCAGGGGCTGCTGGGTGCGGCGGTCGAGACCGGCGGCGGGCGCCGCCGCGAGGTGCACCCGCTGGGCTCGCACCGGATCCGGGCGCTGCTGCTGGTGGACGGGCCCGTCGCGGGACCGCACTCCAACCAGGTCACCGGGGACCTGGTGTCGCTGCTGTCGCTGGACCTGGAACGCCGTGCCGGTCTCGACGCCGCGGTGCGCCGTGGCCGGGCCCGGTTGCTCGCGTTCCTGGAACGCGGGGTGGTCGACGACGCCGTCGCCGGACGCAGGCTGGCCGCCGCCGGTCTGTCCGAACAGCCGCTGCGGGCCGCGGTCGTCGCCGCGCCGCGCCCGGACGAGCTGGCCGCCGACCTCGCCGCCGTGCTGCCCGACGCCCTGGTCCGGGTGGTGCGCGACGGCCCGGGGACCGAGCCCGCCGACCCCGCGGGCCGGGTCGAGCTGGCCGTGCCCGCGCCGGTCGACCTGGACACCGTGCTCACCACCCTGGCCGCGGGCCGCCCGGCCGGGATCGGGATCGCGGTGCGCCCCGGCGCGCTGGCGGTGTCGCTGCGCCAGGCCCGCTCGGCACTGCCGGTGGCCCGGCTGACCGGACGGACCGCGCACGCCGAGGACGTGGCGTCGAGCCGGATGCTGCTCGCGCTGCTCGACCACGACCGCCTCGGCGGGTTCGCCGACGCCGTCCTCGGCCCGTTCGACGCCGACCCGCGCGGCGCGCAGCTGCTGCGCGCGGTGGCCGCGTTCGTCGAGCGCAACGGCCACTGGGAGGCCACCGCCGCCGCACTGGGCGTGCACCGGCACACCGTGCGGAACCGGATCGCCGCGGCCGAGCGGCTCAGCGGTCGCCGGTTGTCCTCGGCCCAGGACCGCCACGAGCTGTGGCTGGCGCTGCAGGCCCGCGACCTCGGCCGGGCCGGTGACGACACCCCGCCCGCGGGCGGGGCGGGCGCCGATCGGTTCTGACGGCGGGGTGCCCCCGTTCCGCTCCGCCCCCGGACCGACCCGCCCGCCACGCCGCCGCACGTGCGGATCACCACCCCGGTCCGGCGCACCTTGACGGGACCCCGGGCCGCCACCGAAGGTGACTCACGACAACCGAAGACGGCGAGCGGGATCCAGGAAGCCGGTGCGAGTCCGGCGCGGTCCCGCCACTGTGACCCCCGGCCACGGCCGGGGGGAGCCAGACACTGCGCCCGTTCGCCGCGCCACCCCACCCGGGACGAGGATCCCGAGGAAGGTCCGTCGATGACGCGCGCCCATGCTGTGCCCGGAGCCCTCCGGTGATCCTCCTGCTGTCCACCTCGGACACCGACCTGCTCTCGGCCCGGTCCTCGGGCGCGGACTACCGCCTCGCCAACCCGAACCGGGTCACCCACGACGAGCTGGCCGAGATGGCCGACGCCGCCGACGTCGTCGTCGTCCGCGTCCTCGGCGGGTACCGCTACTTCGAGGAGGGCCTGGACCTGCTGCGGGCCCGCGCGACGCCGCTGGTCTGCCTGGGCGGGGAGATGGCCCCGGACGCGGAGATGATGGAGCTGTCCTCGGTGCCCGCGGGCGTCGCGGCCCAGGCGCACACCTACCTGGCACAGGGCGGCACCGAGAACCTGGCGCAGCTGCACGCGTTCCTGTCCGACACCGTGCTGCTCACCGGTGAGGGCTTCGCGCCGCCGGTGGAGCTGCCCGAGTGGGGTGAGCTGTCCGTCCCGGCCACCGACGTCGACGGGCCGACGGTCGCGGTGCTGTTCTACCGCGCCCAGTTCCTCGCCGGGAACACCCGCTACATCGAGGCCCTCTGCGAGCAGATCGCCGCGAAGGGCGCCCGCGCGCTGCCGATCTGGTGCGCGTCGCTGCGCCAGGCCCCGGCCGCGCTGCTCGAGCGGCTGCGCGAGGCCGACGCCATGGTCGTCACCGTGCTCGCCGCGGGCGGTACCAAGCCCGCCGGCGCCCAGGCCGGTGGCGAGGACGAGGAGTGGGACGTCACCGAGCTGGCTGCGCTCGACGTCCCGATCCTGCAGGGCCTGTGCCTGACCAGCTCCCGGGCCACCTGGGAGGCCAACGACGACGGGATGTCCCCGCTCGACGTCGCCACCCAGGTCGCGGTGCCGGAGTTCGACGGCCGGCTGATCACCGTCCCGTTCTCGTTCAAGGAGACCGACGCCGACGGCCTCTCGGTCTACGTCCCCGACGACGAGCGGGCCGCCCGGGTCGCCGGGATCGCCGTGAAGCACGCGACGCTGCGCCGGGTCCCGAACGCGGACAAGAAGATCGTGCTGATGCTGTCGGCGTACCCGACCAAGCACGCGCGGATCGGCAACGCGGTCGGGCTGGACACCCCGGCGTCGACGGTGGCGTTGCTGCGCACGATGGCCGCGGCGGGCTACGCGGTGGCGACCGAGGGCGAGGCGGCGTTCCCGGGCGTCGAGGCCGGCGACGGCGACGCGCTCATGCACGCCCTGATCGAGGCCGGCGGGCAGGACCCGGACTGGCTCACCGAGGACAAGCTGGCCGGCAACCCGGTCCGCATCTCCGCCGCGACCTATCGCAGCTGGTTCGACACGCTGCCCGAGGACTTCCGCGACGGGGTCGTCGAGCACTGGGGCGAGGCGCCGGGCGAGCACTACGTCGACCGCTCGCAGAACCCGGACGGCGACATCGTCGTCGCGGCGCTGCGCCGCGGGAACGTCGTGCTGATCGTGCAGCCGCCGCGCGGTTTCGGGGAGAACCCGGTCGCGATCTACCACGACCCGGACCTGCCGCCGTCGCACCACTACCTGGGCGCCTACCGCTGGCTGGCCGCGCCGGAGTCCGAGGGCGGGTTCGGTGCGCACGCGATCGTGCACATCGGCAAGCACGGCAACCTGGAGTGGCTGCCCGGCAAGACACTGGGGATGTCGGCCTCCTGCGGCACCGACGCCGTCCTCGGCGACCTGCCGCTGGTCTACCCCTTCCTGGTGAACGACCCCGGCGAGGGCACGCAGGCCAAGCGCCGTGCGCACGCCACCCTGGTCGACCACCTCATCCCGCCGATGGCGCGCGCCGAGTCCTACGGCGACATCGCCCGCCTGGAGCAGCTACTCGACGAGCACGCCAACATCTCCGCGCTGGACCCGGCGAAGCTGCCCGCGATCCGCCAGCAGATCTGGACGCTGATGACCGCGGCGCAGATGCACCAGGACCTCGGGCTGGAGCAGCGTCCCGACGAGGACGTCTTCGACGACATGCTCATGCACGTCGACGGCTGGCTGTGCGAGATCAAGGACGTCCAGATCCGCGACGGCCTGCACGTGCTCGCCCAGGCCCCGGCCGGGGAGCAGCGCGTCGATCTGGTGCTGGCGGTGCTCCGCGCCCGGCAGATGTGGGGCGGCGAGCAGTCGGTCCCCGGTCTGCGCCAGGCCCTCGGGCTGGTCGAGGACGGCTCGGAGACCAACGCCCGCACCGACGCCGTCGAGCAGGTGGCCCGCGCGCTGGTCGCGGCGATGGAGTCCCGCGGCTGGGACCCGGCCGCCGTCGACGCCGTCGTCGACGAGCACCTGACCCCCGGCCCGGCCGGCTCCGAGGTGCTCCCCGCCCTGGACGCCGACGGGGTGCGTGCGGTGCTGCGGTTCGCCGCCGACGAGGTCGTGCCGCGGCTCGACGCCACCGCGCACGAGCTCGACCGGGTGCTGCACGCCCTCGACGGCGGCTTCATCCCGGCCGGCCCGTCCGGCTCCCCGCTGCGCGGGCTGGTCAACGTGCTCCCGACCGGGCGGAACTTCTACTCGGTCGACCCGAAGGCCGTCCCGTCGAAGCTGGCCTGGGAGACCGGGCAGGCGATGGCCGAGTCGCTGGTCGAGCGCTACCGGGCCGACCACGGCGAGTACCCGCGCAGCGTCGGCCTGTCGGTGTGGGGGACCAGTGCGATGCGGACCTCCGGCGACGACGTCGCCGAGGTGTTCGCCCTGCTCGGCGTCCGCCCGGTGTGGGACGACGCGAGCCGCCGCGTGCGCAGCCTGGAGGTGATCGACCTCGACGAGCTCGGCCGCCCGCGCGTCGACGTCACGGTCCGCATCTCCGGGTTCTTCCGCGACGCGTTCCCGCACGTGCTGGCCCTGCTCGACGACGCGGTGAAGCTGGTCGCCGAGCTGGACGAGACCCCGGAGCAGAACTACGTCCGCGCCCACGTCGAGGCCGACCGCGAGCGCACCGGCGACGACCGCCGCGCCCGCACCCGGATCTTCGGCTCCAAGCCGGGCACCTACGGCGCCGGGCTGCTCCAGCTCGTCGACTCCCGCGACTGGCGCGGCGACGCCGACCTCGCCGAGGTCTACTCCACCTGGGGCGGCTACGCCTACGGCCGCGGCCTCGACGGCGTCCCGGCCCGGGACGACATGGAGAACGCCTACCGGCGGATCGCGGTGGCGGCCAAGAACATCGACACCCGCGAGCACGACATCGCCGACTCCGACGACTACTACCAGTACCACGGCGGCATGGTCGCCACGGTGCGCGCGCTGACCGGCACCGCGCCGGCCGCCTACGTCGGGGACTCGACCCGCCCGGAGGCGGTGCGCACCCGCAGCCTGCACGAGGAGACCGCCCGGGTCTTCCGTGCCCGCGTGGTGAACCCGCGCTGGATCGCCGCGATGCGCCGGCACGGCTACAAGGGCGCGTTCGAGATGGCCGCGACCGTCGACTACCTGTTCGGCTGGGACGCCACCACCGGCGTCATCGCGGACTGGCAGTACGAGACGCTGACCGCCGAGTACGTGCTGGACCCGGACAACCGCAAGTTCCTGTCCGAGTCCAACCCGTGGGCGCTGCACGGCATGGCCGAACGACTGCTGGAGGCCGTCGACCGCGGGCTCTGGGAGAGCCCGGAGCAGGCGACGCTGGACGCGCTGCGCCAGGCCTACCTGGAGTCCGAGGGCGACATCGAGGGGGACTGATCCCGTCGTGCCCCGGCCCGGGCCACGCCCTCTCGCCGAGCAGGTCGTGGCCCGGGCCGTCGGCGGTGGTCAGCGGCCCGTGGTGATCTCGATCCGGTTCACCACGGTGTCCGCGGCGAAGTCGTGCGCCTCGACCACGGTCCGCCCGCCGTCGACGACCAGCCGCAGCCCCTGGTTCATCGCCCGGGTCGGGGCGGCCACCTCGCTGCCGTCCGGCGCGGTCGACCACTGCGTCTGCAGCGAACCGGTGTTGACGGCGGTGAACCCCTCGGGGTGGCCGCCCGGGACGGTGCGGCGGACCGCCCAGTCGTGGAGCCCCAGGTCGTAGTGGGTGTGCCCGGTCAGGAACACGACGTCGGGGTGGTCGCCCATGATCTGCAGCAGCCGGTCGTGCTCGGGTCGCGGGTACTGGCAGCAGTAGTTGTCCGCGCCGGTGGCGCCCCGGGTCCCCGACACGGTGTCGAGCAGCGGGTGGTGGGAGAACACCAGCACCGGACCCGGCCGGGCCGAGGCACGGTCGAGCTCGCGGTCGAACCAGTCGAGCTGCTCGTCGCCGAGGACGGCGTTCGCGTCGTCGCCCGGCGCCGCCAGGCTGCCGAGGAACAGCACCGGCACCCCGCGGACGTCGCTGCGGTGGTAGGGCGCCGGCATCCCGGTGTAGCGCAGGAACCGCTCGGTGAGCACGGCGTCCGGCTCCCCGGTGTAGTACTCGTGGTTGCCGATCGCGGCCAGCGTCCGGGCCCGCGGCGGCCCGGCGGCCAGTGCGGCGGTGAACGCCTCGTACTCGGCGACCGTGCCGGAGGGGACCAGGTCGCCGTTGACGACGAGCGCGTCGGCGGGACCGGGGCCGTCGGCGTCGCGGCCGAGGTCGTCCAGATCCGCGAGGGTGTGTGCGAGGTCGGGCAGATCACCCTGCACGTCGCTGACCACGTCGAGTACGGCCCGCGGCCCGGCCTGCGGCGGAGGAGCGGCGAGGGCGGCCGGGGCGACGGCGAGACAGAGGGCGAGCACCGCTGCGGCGACGAGGCGGATGCGGGGGGACGGGCGGGTCACGGGACCTCCGGGGGGAGTGGGGACGACGACGCCCACCCTCACCCGGCCGGGTGATCACCAGACCGACGGCAGGTGTCGATCCGGACACGGCGGCCCGAACCGGTCGCCTCAGGCGCGGACGCGGGTCCGCCCCGCGGTCACCGCGCCGATCCCGGAGAGGCAGGCCACGACCGCGACGAGCACCGGCAGCGCGACCGCGGGTGAGCCCAGCGCCACCAGCAGTGCCCCGCCCAGCCCGACGAACGCCGCCGTCGCGAGCTGGTCGAGCAGCTGGGCCGCCGAGGAGTGCGCACCGACGTCACCGGCGTCGGAGTGGGCCAGGGTCAGGTAGGCGATCGCGGAGAACGCCACGCCCATCCCGAGCCCGGACACGCCCCAGAACCCGACGGCGAGCCAGCCCGGCAGCAGCCCGGCGGCGACCGGGACCAGCGCGACCTGGCCCGCGGCGATCATCGCGAACCCGGTGCGCAGCATCAGCGCGCGGTCGGCGTCGGGGCGGCGGGCCTGCCAGGCGGCGGCCGCCGACCAGCCGAGCGACGCGACGATCAGCGGCGTCCCGGCGGCGGTCAGCGACCAGCCGTGCGTCGCGGTGAGCACCAGGGGCAGGAACGACACGACCGGGAAGAACGCCCCGGCGACCAGGCCGCGGGCCGCGACGACCGCGGCGATGCCCGGGCGCGCGACGACGGTCCCGCGGGGCAGCAGCCTGCGCAGCGACGGCACCAGCACCGCGAGCGCGACGACGCCGGCCACCGCCCCGCCGACGTCGAGGTTCTCCAGCGCCCAGCTCAGCCCGGCGACGCCGACCGCGGCACCGAGTGCCGCGGGCACCAGGCCCGCCCCACGGTCGCCGGCCGCCGGGCCGGTGGGCGGTCGCAGGACGCGCACCACCGGCGCGATCAGCACCAGGGCCAGCCCCACCACCGGCAGCAGACCGAGGAAGACCCAGTGCCAGGAGAGGCGCTCGGTGACCAGCCCGGCCAGTGGCGGGCCGACGAGCGCGGGCAGCACCCACGCCGAGGAGATCAGCCCGAACACCACCGGGCGCGCCCGCGTGGGGTACACCTCGGCGACGAGCACGTACACCGCGACACCCTGGGCTCCCGCACCCAGCCCCTGCAAGACCCGTCCGGCCAGCAGCCCGGCCATCGTCGTCGCGAACCCGGCGACGATCAGGCCCGCCCCGAACAGGACCGGCGCGGCGACGAGCGGCACCCGCGGGCCCCGGACGTCGCACCAGCGACCGCCGGCGACGGTGCCGAAGACCGCCGCGGCCAGGAACAGCACGAACGGCCAGGCGTACCGGGAGACCCCGCCCAGGTCGGTGACGACGGCGGGCATCGCGGTCCCCACACCCATCGCCTCGAACGCGGTCAGGCTGATCAGCAGCAGGATCCCGACGGTCGTCGGCGCGCGGCCCGGGGACCAGACCCCCGCACCGTCCGTCCGCGCCTCGACCACGGCGCCACCCTGCTCCCTGAACCCCGGTGCAGGTCAAGCCGATTCAGGGAGCGCCTGGTCGGCGACCTGGCCGTGGTGGCGCAGGTCGCCGACCAGGTCGCGGTGCCGGCGCGGCCGTGCGGTCGGTGCCGGGAGCGCTCAGCCCAGCGCCGGGACGATCGCCTCGACCAGGTGCGGGCCCGGCTCGGCCTGCGCCCGCCGCAGCGCGTCGAGCAGGCCCTCGGTGGTGGTGACCCGCTCGGCGGGCACCCCGAGCCCGGTCGCCAGCGCGGTGAAGTCCGGCGTCGGGTCGGAGAGGTCGAGCATCCGTCCCGCCCGCCCCGAGTGGGCCGCCTCCCCGGCACCGGTGCGGGCGAGCTCGACCCGCAGGATCGAGTAGGCCGCGTTGTTGATCAGGACGACGGTGACGTCGAGCCGCTCGCGGGCCATCGTCCACAGTGCCTGCAGCGTGTAGAGCGCGCTGCCGTCGGCCTGCACCGCCACCACCGGACGGTCCGGGGCGGCGACGGCGGCGCCCACCGCGGCGGGCAGCCCCATCCCGATCGCGCCGCCGGTCAGCGCGAGCTGGGTGTGCCGCGGCGCGGTCTGCAACGACATCGCCAGCGACGCCGTCGCCGTCAGCGCCTCGTCGACCACGATCGCGTCCTGCGGCAGCGTCGCGGCGACGGCGGCGCACAGCCCCCGCACGTCGAGCGTCCCCGGCGGGGGCTCTGGTGCCTCGTGCGGGGCGAGCGCGGCGGCCGCGTCCCCGGCGACGACGTCGGCGAGGGCCTCCAGCGCGGCCGTCGCGTCGGTCGTCGCGTCGGCCAGCCCCACCACGGCGGCACCCTCTGGCACCAGGTCCCCGGGCACGCCCGGATAGCCGAAGAACGACACCGGCGACCGCGCCCCGGCCAGCACCAGCGACGACGTGCCGTCCAGCTGCGCGATCGCCTGCTCGGCGAAGTAGGCCAGCTTGTCGATGCGGGTCCGGCCGGCGCCGGTCTCCCAGCGCCGGGGGAAGGTCTCCACCAGCAGCCGTGTCCCGGTCGCCGCGGCGATCCGCCCGGCGGCGTCGACGCCCGCCGCGCTCAGTGCGGGCCCGCCCAGCAGCAGCGTCGCGCCGGGCGCGCGGACGGCGGCGGCGGCCGCGGCGACCCGTGAGGCGTCCGGCGGGACCGGCCCGGTGGCCGGCAGCGGCGGAGCGAGCGACGCGCCCTCGGACCAGGACACGTCGGCGGGCAGCACCAGCGTCGCGACCTGCCCGCCGCGCTCGCCGGTCGCGGCGAGGGCACGCATGGCGTCGGCGGCGACGTCGCGGACGTCGCCGCTGGTGTGCACCCACCCGGACACGGTCCGTGCGACCGCGGTGATGTCGGACTGCAGCGGCGCGTCGAACCGGACGTGGTCGGTCGCGTGCCCGCCGACGACGCACAGCAGCGGGATCCCGGCCCGGCGCGCGTTGTGCAGGTTCGCCAACCCGTTGCCCAGCCCCGGCCCCAGGTGCAGCAGCACCGCCGCGGGCTTCCCGGCGATGCGCGCGTAGGCGTCGGCGGCGCCGGTCGCGACGCCCTCGAACAGGGCCAGCACGCCACGCATCTCCGGCACCGCGTCGAGCGCCTGCACGAAGTGCATCTCCGAGGTGCCCGGGTTCATGAAGCACACGTCGACACCGGCCGCGGTGAGCGACCCGACCAGCGCCTCGGCGCCCCTCACGACCGGTTCCCGATCTGTACGGTCCACATGGTCGGTGAGTCCACACGATGTGACGCGTGCCCGCAGGACCCGGGTTCGAGTTGCGCCCCGCAGCGCCAGGGCGGGGAATGAGGGACTGTGAGCGACGACCGCACCGCCCCCGAGGTGTACACCCCCGACCCCCGACGCTGGCGGGCACTGTCGGTCTGCCTGGTCGCCGGGTTCATGAGCCTGCTCGACGTCAGCATCGTCAACGTCGCGCTGCCCGCCATGCAGACCGCGCTGCGGGCCTCGGCCGCGCAGCTGTCCTGGATCGTGTCCGGCTACGCGCTCACGTTCGGCCTGGTCCTGGTCGCGTCCGGACGGCTGGGCGACGACCGTGGCCGCCGTCGCATGTTCGTCACCGGGCTGGCGCTGTTCACCCTCACCAGCGCCGTCGCCGGGTTCGCGCCGAACCCGGAGGTGCTCGTCGCGGTCCGGCTCGTGCAGGGCGTCGCGGCCGGGCTGCTGTCCCCGCAGGTCGTCGGGTTCATCCAGGACCTGTTCCGCGGTCCGGAGCGGGGCACCGCGTTCGGCATGTTCGGCGCCGTCGTCGGGATCTCCACCGCGGTCGGCCCACTGCTCGGCGGGCTGTTGCTGGCCTGGGCCGGCGACGCCGACGGCTGGCGCTGGGTCTTCTTCGTCAACATCCCGATCGGCGTCGCGGCGCTGGTCGCCGCGTTCCGGCTGTTGCCGGCCGACACCGCGCCGGCGGGGGAACGGCGCCCGCTGGACCTGGGCGGTTCGGCGCTGCTCGGTGTCGCCGTCGTCGCGCTGATGCTGCCGCTGGTGCTCGCCGAGCGGGACCCGGCGTCGGCGCCCTGGTGGCTGGTCGCGGTCTCGGTCGTGGCGCTGGTGGCATTCGTGGCGTGGGAGCGGCGGGCCAAGCGCGTCCACGGCCACCCGCTGGTCGACTTCGCGCTGCTGCGGACCCGCAGCTACGCCGTCGGCGCCTCGCTCGGCGCCGTCTACTTCGCCGGGTTCACCTCGATCTTCTTCGTGCTCACCCTCTACCTGCAGAACGGGCTGGGATACACCCCGTTGCAGACCGGTCTCACGCTGACGGCGTTCGCGCTGGGCTCGGCCGTCACCTCCGCCCTGAGCGGACGCCTGGTGGCGCGCTTCGGGCAGCCGATGATCGTCGTCGGGCTGGCGACGGTGATGGTCGGGCTCGGTGTCACCGACCTCGTCCTCGCCGCGACCGCGCACAGTCCGTGGACCGGGCTCGCGATCGCCGGGCCGCTGCTGCTCGCCGGGGCGGGCGGTGGGCTGGTGATCGCCCCGAACCAGACCCTCGCGCTGTCGGAGATCCCGCACACCTGCGGCGGCACCGCGGGCGGGGTGCTGCAGACCGGGCAGCGGATCGGGACGGCGATCGGGCTGTCCGCGGTCGGTGCGGTGTTCTTCGGCAGGCTCACCGCGTCCGGCGGGGACTGGGCGGACGCCATTTCGCACGGCCTGCTCATCACCGTCGGGCTGGTGGCGCTGGCCCTGGTGCTCGGTGTCGCCGACCTGGTCGCGGCCCGGCGCGCCCGGGGCAGGGGCACGCCGGCGACCGCGACCGGCCGACAGTAGGGGGCAGGGGTCAGGTCCGGGCGACGGCGACGGCGTCGTCGCGCAGCCCCGACCGGAGCGTCTCGGTCATCAGCCAGGAACAGACCAGCGACACCAGCGCGATCCCGACGACGTAGCCGGCGACGGCGTAGAGCGACCCGGTCAGCGCGACGAGCGCGGTGCACAGCAGCGGTGCGAGGCCGCCCAGGATCGACGCGATCTGGTAGGCCAGCGACGCCCCCGAGTACCGCATGCTGGTGGAGAACTGCTCGGCGAAGAACGCCGACTGCGGCCCGTACACCGCCGAGCGCGCCACCTGGACGATCAGCCCGCCCAGCAGGAACAACCAGATGCTGCCGGTGGACACGAGCCAGAAGTACGGCACCGCGAACACGGCCAGCAGCGCCATCCCGCCGACGAACATCGGGCGCCGGCCGATCCGGTCCGACAGCAGACCGAACGCCAGGATCAGTGGGATGTCCGACAGCGACAGCACCGAGTTCGCGGCGAGGATCGTGGTGCGGTCGTAGGACAGCTGCTGGGTGGCGTAGGTGACCAGCCAGACCGAGGAGACGTAGAACGTCGAGTTCGTCGCGAGGAACGAGCCGGCCGCGAGCCCGATCTCCTTCGGGTAGGTGCGCAGCGCCTCCAGCACCGGCATCCGGTTCGCGGCCTTCTCGTCCATCGCCTGCTGGAACACCGGTGACTCGTGGACGCCGAGCCGGATCCACATCCCGACCGCGATCAGCGCGACGCTGGCGAGGAACGGCATCCGCCAGCCCCAGGCCAGGAACTGCTCGTCGGTCAGCGTCGCCGACAGCACCGCGAACGTCGCCGTCCCCAGCACCAGGCCGAGCGGGACACCGACCTGCGGCCAGCTGCCGTAGAACCCGCGACGGTGCGCCGGGGCGTGCTCGACGGCCATCAGCGCCGCCCCGCCCCACTCGCCGCCGACACCGAAGCCCTGCAGGAACCGCAGGACCACCAGCAGGACCGGTGCCCAGATGCCGAGGGTGTCGTAGCCGGGCAGCAGGCCCATCCCGACGGTCGCCGCGCCCATCAGGAGCAGCGAGTACACGAGCATCGGCTTGCGGCCGACCTTGTCGCCGAAGTGCGCGAACACCGCGCCGCCCAGCGGGCGGGCGATGAACCCGACGGCGAACGCGCCGAACGCGGACAGGGTTCCGGTGACGGGGTCGACCGACGGGAAGAACACCTGGTTGAAGACCAGTGCCGCGGCCGTGCCGAAGATGAAGAAGTCGTACCACTCGATGGTGGTGCCGACGAGACTGGCGGTGGCGACCTTGCGGGACGACCGGAGCGTGGGTCCCGGCGGCGCCGGCGGGACGGTGGGTGACATGCGTCACGACGCTAGGGTGCCGACCGATTCGTGTCGAGACGTACGGATGATCCTGTCGGATCCGGTCGTGATCATGTCGACCGGTGCTCAGCCGGGCCGGCGCCGCCCGGCCAGCACCCCGGCGAGGAGCACCACCACCAGCCCCGCGAGGGGGACGACGAGCAGCCCCACCCGCAGCGACGTCGCGTCGGCGACCAGCCCGACCACCGGCGGCGAGACCAGGAACCCGACCCGCATCAGCCAGGTGACGATCGTCAGCCCGGTGCCCGGTGCCAGTCCCGGCAGGTGGTCGGCGGCGGTCATCGCGGCCGGGACGAGCGTCGCCACCCCGAAACCGGCGAGACCGAACCCGGCGACGGTGCCGGGCACCGTCGGGAAACGCCAGCGCGAGGCCCATCCCGGCGAGCACGAGCCCGCCACCGGCGCGGGCCACCGCGCGCTGGCCGAACCGGTCGACCACCCGGTCACCGACCAGCCTGCCGACGAACTGGCAGCCCTGCAGCGCCACGAACCCGAGGCCGGCGACGACCGCACCGGCCCCGAGCCCCTGCAGGTAGACCGCCGCCCAGGTGGCGCCGGAGTCCTCCACCAGGGTGCCGGAGATCGCGACCAGCCCGAACACGGCGAGCAGCGCCACGGTGCGGGTGCCGAGCCCGGTCCACGGCCTGCGCGGCGGTGCACCGTCGGCCGCGCCGGGGGGCCGGCGGTCGTCGCGGTCGTCGCCGCGCAGCAGCAGCGGGTGGACCGCGACCGCGATCACCACCGAGAGCAGCGACGACAACCCCAGGTGCACCGGCAGCGCCAGCCCGGCCCCGGCGGCGGCCGAGCCCATCAGTCCGCCCGCGACCGCCCCGACCGACCAGAGCGCGTGGAACCCGTTGAGGATCGACCGGCCGTAGCGGCGCTGCACCCGCAGCCCGTGCGCGTTCTGCGCGACGTCCACGACGGCGTCGGACGCCCCGACCAGCAGCATCGCCGTGGCGAACAGCCCCCAGGACGGTGCGAACCCGACGAGCACGACGCCGAGGGCGATCACCGCCATCCCGAACGACGCCACCTTCGCCGAGGTGAACCGGGCGATGAGCGGGCCCGCGGTGAGCCCGGCCAGCAGCGCCGCGAACGGCATCGCGGCCACCGCGAGCCCGAGCTGGGTGTTGGACAGGCCGAGGTCGGCCTTGATCTGTGGGAAGCGGGGCAGCAGGTTGGCGTAGACCAGGCCGTTGGTGAGGAAGACCAGGGCCACCGCCAGCCGGGCCCGTCGTTCCGTCCGGCCCGCTCCGACTGCCACCACGGGCCCATCATGCGGGAGTGGGCGGGCGCCTGCGGGTCGCGGGTCAGCCGTGGCGTTCCCGCAGGCGCGGTGCCGGAGTCATCCCCGCAGCGAGTTGAGCTTCACCGCGGTGCGCAGCGCCCCGGACATGCCCTTGTAGGCACTGTTGCGGGCGGTGTCGCGGACGTTGCGCAGCTGCGCGCGACGCTCGCGGCCCGCACTGTTCCACGCCAGCAGCGACCGGCCCCACGAGTCCTTCGCGAGCTCCTTCGTGCCGACCTCGCGGGCCAGCAGCGCCCACCGGTCGCCGAAGTCGTCCAGCCCGTCGCGGTAGGCGAACACCGCCGGCCGGACGTAGGCCATCCCCGGGTGCTGGCGCCGCATCCGCGGTGCGTAGTCGGCGATGACCTTGTCCAGGCACTCGAACCGGCGCTGCCGGTTGGAGCTGATCGAGCCGGTGCGCATCAGCCGCATGTCGAGCAGCCAGCGGCGGGTGCCCCACATCAGCGGGTAGTTCGACCCGGCGGCGATCCGCAGCCACATCTCGAAGTCCACCGCGGAGGGCAGCGAGCAGTCGAAGCCGCCGACCTGGTCGAAGCAGGCCCGGCGGATCATGAGCGAGCTGCCGTTGTGCGGCGGGTTGTTCTCCACCAGCTGCTTGTCGATGTCGACCTTGCCCGACGGCTGCCAGCGCAGCGCCACGACCTGCCCGGACTCCATCATCACGCGGGTGTGGCAGTAGGCCATCCCGACCCCGGGCGGAGCGGTGTGCAGGGTCTCGAGCATGTGCGACAGGAACTCGGGGTGCCAGCGGTCGTCGCCGTCGAGGAACGCGACGAACGGGGCGGCGCTCTCGGCCAGCGCGCGGTTGCGCGCGGCGCCCGCGCCGCCGTTCTCCACCTGGATCAGCCGCACCCGCGGGTCGCGCTCGGCGCGCGAGCGCACGATGTCGGCGGTGTCGTCGGTCGACCCGTCGTCCACGACGAGGTACTCGAACCGGGACTCGGTCTGCGCGAGCACCGAGTCGATGGCCTCACCGATCCACGGGCCGACGTTGTAGGCCGGCGTGATCACGGTGACGAGAACGTGGGGGTTCCGCACGATCGGCACAGTCGGAGCTCCTTCCGGGGTGCGCCGTCTTCGGCGCCGTCGGCCCCTCAATCACCGTAAGGGGTGACGCAGTGCGTTCGGCACGCCCTCGACCGAGGCCGTGCTGCGGGCATTCCTCGCGAATGGCAACGAGCGTGCCCACTGTTGGTGACGTCCGTGCGGCATCCGGGGTTGCCCCGGGTGGTCGGGCCACCCGGTCCGGGGCCGGTGCGCCGGGCGGTGGGAGAGGGTCGCTATCGTCCGGAGAATGTCGTTCGACGCACGGGTGATGCTGTCCCGACGGCTCCGGTTCCTGCCGCATCGCGCCTTCGCGATGGCCCACCACGCCCTGTTCCAGGGGGAGTTGACGACGTTCCGGCGTCCGCGGACCTGGTCCCAGCTGCTCGCCAAGAAGAACCTCGACGACCAGCCCGAACTGGTGCACGTCACCGCGGACAAGTACACCGTCCGCGAGCACGTCGCCGAGCGCATCGGGGCGGAGCACCTCATCCCGCTCCTCCAGGTGGTCGAGCGCGCCGAGGACCTCGACCTGGAGGCGCCCACCGGCCCGTACGTCGTCAAGGGCACCCACGGCTGCGACATGACGATCCTGGTGCGCCACCCGGCGGCCGCCGACCACGCGAAGATCCGCTCGACGGTCGCCCGCTGGCTGCGCACCGACTTCTTCACCCACGGCTGGCGCGAGCGCCCCTACGAGGGGCTCACGCCGCGCGCCGTCGTCGAGGAGATGATCGGCGACGGCACCACGCCGCCCGCCGACTACAAGTTCTTCGTCTTCCACGGCGAGCCCGCGATGGTCGTCGTCGACCAGGACCGGTTCACCGCCCACACCTCGACGATGCTGCACCCGGACTGGGTGCCGTTCCGGATCTCCGGGCGGTTCTCCCAGGCCGACGCGCTGCCGGAGAAGCCCGCCTCCTACGAGCGGATGCTGGAGATCGCCCGCGCGCTGGGCAAGGACTTCACCTTCTGCCGCGTCGACCTCTACGACGTCGACGGCCACGTCTACTTCGGCGAGATCACCCACAACCCGGGCGGCGGGCTCGTCCGGCTGCGGCCCCGCGCCTTCGACCGGGCCCTGGGGAACCTGTGGCGCAACGGGACACCGATCCCGGAGAAGTTCATCCAGCGTTCCTGACCGGGCCCGCGCGCACCCACCCGGCTCTCACATCCCCCGCTGCCCCGCGGCGACCCGCCGCCCGCCGCCGCTCCCCGCGGCCGGTCGCCGCGCGTCCACACCCCTTCGCGGGCAGCCACACCCGCTGCAACAGGTGTGGCTGCCCGCGAAGGGGTGTGGCGACGGCGCGCCACCCGTCGATCAGTACCCGAGCGTTGTCGACGGCCGATCGGACAGCGCTCAGGTACTGATCGACGGGGCCCCGGGACGCTGCGTGGGCCGCCGGACGGAGCCCCTGATCGCGGAGGGGTCAGTCGCGGACGCGGGGGAACTCGTGGGTCCGCGCCTCCGGCCCGCTGATGGGCCGGGTGTCGTCGTCGCGGTCCAGGAGGTCCTTGTCGTCCGGGCTGGCGGGACCGCCGTCGCCGGGCGGGTGCGGCGGGACCGGCCGGCGCAGCCAGCGCACCACCGACGGCGCGAAGACGACCGCCAGCACCAGCTCGCCCGCGAGCCACGTCCAGCCGGCGGCGTCGACCCCGAGCGTCGGGGCGAGCAGCGGGATCCCGCCGAGCACGATCGCGCAGTGCACGAGCTGCTGCGCGGCCAGGGGGAAGGTGCGGTTCGCGAGCCGCGACTTCGTCATCCACATCGTCACGATCACGCGCGGGAACATCGAGGCCATCAGCAGCTGCAGCAGCGTCGTGGAGTTCTCGACGTACTGCGGCCCGTAGAACCACAGCAGCAGCGGTGCGGCCAGCGCGATGACCAGCGAGGCGGGCCACACCAGCAGGCAGATCCGGCGCAGCACAGCGCGGGCGAACACGTGCGCGTGCTCCGGGTTCCGGGAGCCCTCCACGACCAGCGCCGAGGTGATCGCCATCGACAGCATGCTCATCGCGAGGAAGACGGTCTGGGCCGGCAGCAGGTAGGCGCTGGCCGCCTGGCTGATCGTCATGACCACCAGCACCGGCAGGAACGACGACATGGCCTGGTTGAACACCTGGCCCAGGTAGTCGCCGCCCATGTAGCGGGCCAGCGTGGCGCGGTCCGGGGCACCGGCGTCGTCGCGGTCCACGGTCTCCGCGGTGTGCCGGGGGAGCAGCCGCCGCGAGATCAGCAGGGTGAACGGCACCAGCAGGGCGATGACCGGCGCGCTCCAGGAGGTGAACACGCCGTCGGACACCGAGGTGAACGCGACGACGACGAGCAGGCCGAGCTTCACGACGCCGTAGACGCCGTTCTCCAGCACCACCCACATCGCCGAGCGCAGCCCGGTGAGGACCTGGTCCTGCAGGTTGAAGATGGACCACGCGGCGGTCGAGACCACGAACCACGCGGCGAAGCCGGGGGAGACGTGCAGCGGGTCGCCGGGGGCGTAGGCGAAGTGGCAGTAGGTCATGACCGCGGCCGAGCCGACGACGGCCATCCCAGCGCTGACCCCGTAGGCGAGCCGCACCAGCGACCGCGAGTCGCGCCCGGCCGTCGGGAGGAAGCGGATGAGGGCCTGACCGAAGTTCAGCGAGGTCAGGACCGAGATCAGCATCATCAGGTTGACCATGGCGTTGCCGCGGCCGACGTCCTCGGTGCTGAACACCCGCGCGGCGAAGACCCAGTAGAGCAACCCGAAGCCGGAGTTGACGACGGTGTTGAGCATCAGGGCGTACGCGTTGCGGTAGAGCGGATTGCCCATCTCCCGGCGGACCGAGCGGACCCGGCCGGCGACCATCTCGCCGACGCTCATCGCGCGCACCGCCGGACGGCGGCGTGGGAGGTCCCGCTGAGTGCGTGCACACCTCCACGCTAACCAGGGGTCGACCAGCCGGGTGCCGGGGGAGGGGCGCCGGACGGTCCGTCACCGGACGGGGTCGGACACTGCGGACATACACACCCCGTCGCGCTCCGCAACCCCTGCGCTACGGTTCATTTCTTCCGGTGACCTGATGAACCGAAGGGGGTCTGCGTGCGTACCGCCTGCGCAGGAGGTGGGCCGGCCGGTCTGTACCTGGCGGTTCTCGCCAGGCTCCGGTCCGGGGGACGCGACGAGGTCGTCGTGTACGAACGCAACGAGGCGGGGCGGACCCACGGGTTCGCCGTCACCTACGGCGAGGACATGCTCGACGACGCGTTCCGCAACGACCCCGAGGGCGGTGAGGCCCTGCGTCGCGCGTCCCGGCTGTGGAACGCCCAGGAGATCCGGGTCGCCGACCACCGCCCGGTGCACGTCGGCGGCAAGTACGGCTACGCGATCGCCCGCGTCGACCTGCTCGACGTGCTGGCGCGCCGGGCCGAGCAGCTGGGCGTGAAGATCGAGTACGGCTCCCCGGTCGAGCGCGAGTCCCTCGACGCCGACCTGGTCGTCGCGGCCGACGGCGTCGGCAGCCGGATCCGCACCGCGCGCGCCGAGCACTTCGGCACCACTGTCGACGAGGGCACGAACCCCTACATCTGGCTCGGCGCCGACAGTGACTCGGACACCTTCGTCTGGGACTTCCAGCCGACCGACGCGGGCTGGATGTGGATCCACCTCTACCCGTCGTCCAACGGGGTCAGCACCTGCATCGTGGAGTGCGAGCCCGACACCTGGGAGGGCTGGGCCTGGACCACATGTCCGGGGCCGACGCCGTCCGGCTCGTCGAGTCGGTCTTCCACCGCACGCTGGCCGGGCGCCGGCTCATCGAGCCCCTCGGCGGGCTGGGGGAGAAGCCCTGGCTGCGCTTCCGCGAGGTCCGCAACCGGACCTGGCGCGCCGGCGACCTCGTGCTGGCCGGCGACGCCGCGCACACCACGCACTTCGGGATCGGCTCGGGCACCGTGCTGGCGATGCAGGACTCGATGGGTCTGGTCGACGCCCTCTACGGCGTCGCGGGCCAGACGGCCGCGGCGGACCTGACCTGCCCGAACGGCCGCGGTGCCGCGCTCTCGGCCTACGACGCCCGGCGGCGCGCGGAGATCGGCCCGATCCAGGACGCCGCCCGGCGGAACATGCAGTGGTTCGAGCAGGCCGGGCGCCAGCTCGAGCAGGTCACCGACCCCGTCGAGTTCGCCTGGTCGCTCACCGACCGCCGGGGCGACATGGGTCGCATCCACCGCACCCTGCACCGGGCCACCCAGGTTCCCGCGCTGCGTCAGGTGCGGCGCGGGCTGACCACCGCCCGCCGCGTCCGGCGGTCGGCCCTGCGCGGGCGGCAGAGCTAGGAGTTCCGGCGCGAAACCGCTCGCCGACGGCACGCGCAGCGTCACCGATCGTGGCGGACCCGGTGTCCACACGGGTCCGCCGCGTTCGTAGGGTCGTTGCGTCCCAGATCGATGACATCCGATGGAGGTCCGGTGTGAAGATCGTGGTCGTCGGTGGTGGGCCGGCCGGTCTGTACTTCTCGATCCTGGCCCGGCTCCGGTCGGGCGAGCAGGACGAGATCGTCCTCGCGGAGCGCAACGCGCCCGGCACCGCCTCCGGCTTCGCGGTCACGCTCGGTGAGGACATCCTCGACGAGCTCTTCCGCACCGACCCCCTCGGGGCCGAGAAGGTGCGGGCTGCGGCGCACGTGTGGGACTCCCAGGTCGTGGAGGTCTCCGGGCGCCCGGTGCACCTCGGCGGTCGCTACGGCTACTCCATCGGCCGCGCGCGGCTGCTGGAGGTGCTGGCCGAGCGGGCCCGCCAGGTCGGCGTGAAGCTCATGTTCGACACGGCCGTCGCCGTGGACGGTGACATCGCGCGCGATCCGCTGACCGCGGACGCGGACGTCGTCGTCGCCGCCGACGGGGTCGGGTCCGCGATCCGCGCCGCGCGGGCCGACACCTTCGGGACCCGGATCTCCCACGGTTCCAACCGCTACGTCTGGTTCGGCACGAGCAAGCCGTTCCGGCCGTTCACCTTCGCGTTCGAGAAGACCCATGCCGGCTGGATCTGGTTCCACGCCTACCCGGCCGCGGACTGCGTCAGCACCTGCATCGTGGAGTGCACGCCGCAGACCTGGGCGGGGCTGGGGCTCGACACGATGGCGCCCGACGAGGCCATGCGGATGCTCGAGGGCGTCTTCTCCCGCTCGCTCGACGGGCACTCGCTGATCGCCCCGCCCGGCATGGGCTCCTCGCCGTGGCTGCAGTTCCGCGAGGTCCGGAACATGTCCTGGCGCGACGGCAACGTCGTCCTCGCCGGCGACGCGGCCCACACCACCCACTTCGCCATCGGCTCGGGCACGGTCCTCGCCGTCGCCGACTCGATCGCGCTGGCCGAGGAGCTGTACCCGCGCGGGACCCGCGGCACCGACGACGTCGAGGCCGCCCTCGCCGGGTACGACGCCCGCCGCCGCGCCGCGATGGCACCGGTCCAGCGGATGGCCCGGGCGAGCATGGAGTGGTTCGAGACCGTCCCCGAGCGTCTCGAGGGCGCCGAGGACGCGCTGGCCTTCTCCTGGTCGCTGCTCGACCGCCGCCACGACCAGGGCCGGCTCAACGAGCGTCTGCACCGTGCGACCCAGGTCGAGCCGGTCCGTCAGGTCCGGCGCAGGCTGACCGCGGCGCGCCGCGTCCGTCGGGCGCTGGCCCGCGGGGAGATCACCCCCCGCGAGGCCCTGCACCGCTGATCCGCGGCCCGGCGGGGCCGGCTCAGTCCCGGTCCCGCCCGGCCCCGGAGCCCTCCTGCTCCTCGCGTGCGAGGAAGGAGTGCCTGCGGCCGTAGAGGGCGTAGACCACCAGGCCGAGCGCCAGCCAGACGGCGAACCGGATCCACGTGTCCAGGTTCAGGTTCAGCATCAGGTAGAGGCACGCGATCGCGGTGATCACCGGCACCACCGGCGAGAACGGCACCGTGAACGGCCGGTCGAGGTCGGGGCGGGTCCGGCGCAGCACCGGCACCGCGACGGCGACGATGATCATCGCCGAGAGCGCGCCGATCGACACCATGTCGGCCAGCGCGGTGATCGGGGTGAACGCCGCGATCACCGCGCAGACGACACCGCCGATGATCGTCATGCGGTGCGGGGTGCCCCACCGGGGGTGCGCGGTGCCGATGGCCTTCGGCAGCAGGCCGTCGCGGCCCATCGCGAAGCCGATCCGGCCGATCGTCACGAGCTCCACCATCATCACCGAGGTCAGACCGGTGACCGCGCCGAGCGCGATGAGCGCGCCCACCCACGGCAGTCCGACGCCGGCGAACGCCGACGCGAGCGGCGCGCCGGTGTCGATCTCGGTGTAGGACACCATCCCGGTGAGCACGAGCGAGACGCCGACGTAGAGCACCGCGCAGATGGCGAGCGCGCCGAGCAGTCCGACCTTCAGGTCGCGGTTGGGGCGCTCGGCCTCCTCCCCGAGGTTGGCCAGCGCCTCGAACCCGGTGTAGGCGAAGAAGACCACCGCGGCCGCGGTGAGCATGCCGCCGACGCCGAACACGGTCGGGGCGAGCCCGAACACCCCGGAGATGATCGGCTGTGTGAAGACCGAGCCGCCGTCCTCCGGCGCCTGGGCCGGCGGGATGAACGGCTGCAGGTTGGCCGGGTCGATGTAGAACACGCCGACGGCCAGGATCAGCACGCAGACCGCGAGCTTCACCAGGACCAGCAGGTTCGTCAGCCGTGACGACTGCTGGATGCCCGCGACCGCGACGACGGTCAGCACCGCGATGATCAGCACCGCGCCGACGTTGATCGTCGCGTCCTCCCCGAACCACTCCGTCGGCAGCCCGAACAGCGACGCCAGGTAGCCCGACCAGCTGCGGGAGACGACGGCGAGGCCGAGGCCGAACTCCAGCAGCAGGTCCCAGCCGATGATCCAGGCGAAGACCTCGCCGAGGGTGGCGAAGGCGTAGGTGTAGGCCGAGCCCGCCGTCGGGACGGAGGAGGCCAGCTCGGCGTAGCAGACGGCGGCGAGCCCGGCGACGACCGCGCCGATCAGGAACGACAACGTCACCGCGGGGCCCGCGTGCTGCTGGGCCTCGACCCCGGCCAGGGTGAAGATCCCGGTACCGATGATGATGCCGACGCCGAAACCGACCAGGTCACGGGCCTTCAGCGTGCGCTTGAGCGGCGTGCCCCGCCCCTCGCCGCCGGCGTCCTCGGAGCCGTCGCCGGCTCTGCCCCTGGCCAGGATCCGTTCCACCGGCATCGTGCGCGTCCAGCCCACGCCGCCACCCCCACTCGTCGTCGGTCGGTCGATCGTTGCGGCACGGTATGCCGGTACGGGGTGCGGTGCCGGGCGGAGCGCGGGGCGCATCCTGAAAATCCTGTGTGAACCCTCCGTCCTCCGTGTCCGGATCGCCGTTCGGCGGTGCACCATCGAGGCCGGGACGGCCGTCCGGTCGTCCGCGACCGGAGGGGTCGTGTCCGGACCTGAGCGACGCCGTGGACGGGATTCCCGTGCCCGTGTGTCGGTGGCCGTGGTCGTCGCGGTGGTGGTGGCGGTGTCCGCGCTGTGGGGCGCCGGCGTGGCCTCGGACGGTCCGGTCCCACGCCCTGGGGGCAGCGCCGTCGTGTCGGCGCAGCACCAGAGCTCGACGACCGGCCCCGACGACGACGCGGCACCCGGCCCGGACACCCTGCGCGGGCTGCTCGCGGCGATGACCGGATCCGCCACCGCCGACCCGCTCGACCTCGCACCCGGATCGCTGCTCGTCGACCGCGAGGGCGAGGACGACCTCACCCTGTCCTGGGCGCTGCTCGACACCGACGACGGCCGGTGGACAGGCTCGGCGGACGCCGCGACCACGCGTTTCGAGGCCGAGTCCACGATCAAGGCATGGCTGGCGGCGGACACCCTGCGCGCCGCCGCGCAGGCGGGCCGCCCGGTGACGGCCGACCAGCGGGCCGACATCTCCGCCGCCGTGCGCGCCTCCGACGACGACGCCGCCGAGCGGCTCTACCGCGCTCTCGGGCGGGACGCGAGCACCGCGCGGCTGGACGAGGAGTGCGGGGTGGAGGTGTCGACGTCGCGGCCGGGGTGGTGGTCCTACACCCAGATCACCGCGCTCGACGCGGCCCGGATCCTGGCCTGCGTGCGCGACCGCGCACCGGAGTGGCCGGGCGGGGACGTCCTGCTGGCCGACCTCGACGCGGTCACCCCGGACGGCCGCTCGGGTGTCCGTCCGGCGCTGCCCGGGGTGGTGGCGGAGAAGAACGGCTGGACGCTCATCGACTGTTGACAAAGTATCCGGTACTAGCTCATACTGCTTTAGATGCGTATAGCGCGAGCTGCCGAGTACATGGGCATGTCGGTGGTGGGTGTTCGGAAGGCTGCCCGAGAGGGTCGGCTGCCGTGTCGAGTTTCAGCCTCTGGTCAGCGTTTGTTTGATCGTGCTGATCTTGATGTCTTCCTTGGGCGCGAACCGATTCAGCCGGAAGCGGCGGAGCGGGTTGAGGCGTTGTATTGTCGTGTTTCTGGTTCGACGGGTCAGGAGTCGTCGTTGGCGAACCAGGAATCGGTGTTGCGGGAGACGTCCAGGGGGACAGTATTCCGAGTGTATCGTGATCGCGCGTCCGGTTTGCGAGAAAATCGGAAGGGGTTGACTCGGCTACTTGATGACGCCGCTGCTGGGCGGTTCACGGTAGTTCGCGTAGTGTGGCGTGACCGACTGGCTCGGTTTGGTGTCGCCTATATTGAGCGGTATCTGGCGCAGGTCGGAGTTGCAGTTGAGACTGTTCATGCTCATGCGGACAAGTCGCTGCTTGAAGAGCTGATGGATGACTTCATGGCGTTACTTGCGTCCTTTTCTGGTCGGTTCTATCAGTTGCGGTCAAAGACGAATCAGCAACGACTGCTTGATGCCGCGCAGGCACGCCTGCAGGAGCAGGGACCTCCGACGTGACGGGTTGGCAGAAATCCAATGTATTGACGTCTTCAACGACATCTCGAGCTTCACGAGCAGTGTGTGAAGTGTCTGGAGGCTTATTCAGGGCCCGTGAAATAACGATCTAGCCCGGCGTGTCGGGTTGGGCGACAGCCCGTCCATCGCGAAGATTGGTTTGTCGAATCAATCCGAGATGAATGGGCTGTCGCAGTATGTACTATACCACTGGCTTTCGGCGTGATGAGATTCAGGATCTTGCCGCTCTGGTGCATGAGCAGGATCAGCGGAACGCGACTGGCCTGCGACGGCCTTGGCCGCCGATTCTGGGATTGTTCTGGTCGGTGGTGATCACGTTGGCGTATCTGCGCGGGAATCGTGTGCAGTGGGAGTTGGCGGAAACCTACGGGGTGTCGCAGTCGACGGTCAGTCGAGCGATCGCGGGGGTGACACCGTTGCTGGCGCAGGCGCTGCGGAGTGTAGTTCCGACTGCGGAGGAGCGTCTACGGATCTCTCCTGACTTCGGTCACTTGTCTTAGTGCTTCGCCGCGGGCTGACGGAGCGCGTCGAGGAGGGCCTGTTTGTCGGCGGGGACGGCGGGCGGGAAGGTCTGCTGGGTGCCGTTGATGGCGATGGTGGCCGAGCGCAGTGGTCGGAGCTGGCGGACGACGTTGCGGATGGTGAGCCCGGTGCGGTTCTGGATCTCGCGGGCGACTGCGAGGGCGGTGAACACGATGGTCAGGTGCGCTTCGATGGACTGGCGTTGGTGGTGGAACATCGGGCGGGCGCGTAGGTCGGTTTTGCTCATCCGGAAGGACTGCTCGACGTGCCAGAGGTCGTGGTAGTCGCCGATGATCTCCCCGGCCGCTGCGCCGCCGGCCGGGATGTTGGTCACGTAGCCCTTCAACCCGACCAACCGGTATGCCCGAGCCAAGGAGGCCTCGTCCAGGGCGCGGGAGCCGTTGGTGACCTTGACGAACCGCGGTGTGCGCGCGGGCTTCTCGCCGGCGATGACCTCGCGGGCCCGGTTCTCCTGCAGGGTCAACGTGCGCCGGTCCCGGACGGCCCGCTTCGTGGAGTAGGCCCAGACCGCCCGCCAGGATCCCGGATGCTGGTTGGGGTTCCAGACGGGCTCGGCCTTGACCTTCGGGCTGTTCTCGCTGCGCCCGGTGCGGCGGTCGCGTGGTGTGAGGGTGTCGATGATCTGCCCGTCGACGAAGGCGTCGCCGTGCCAGTGGAAGTGCGACTCCAGGTCAACCGGGGCCTTGGTGAGTCGGGAGCCGACGATGAACCGCAGGCCGGCCTCGTCGAGGTCGCGCAGGTTCGCGGCCGAGAGCATCCCTGCGTCGGCGACCACGACCATCCCGCCCGGCTCGACCGGCAGCTGGTGTCGGGCCCGGAAGGCCTCGATGATCGGCAGGATCGTCGCGGTCTCGGTCTTGTTGCCCTCGAAACAGCCGATCTCGAGGGGGAACCCTGCGCGATCGACCAGCAGCCCGACGACGACCTGCGGGTCGACCCGGCGTTCCTTGGAGAACCCGACCTTGCGCAGGTCGTCCTCCTTCTCCGCCTCGAAGTAGAGGGTGGTGACGTCGTAGAGACACAACGACACATCCCCACTGCCACGGGCGTGGGTGAAGCAGGCCCTCGCGATCTCGTCGCGGTAGCTGCGCCCGGTGCAGCGCAGCAGGGTGCGGCGCATCGTCTTTTCGCTCGCCGCGGTGACGCCCAGACCGGCCAGCACCCGACCGGTGTCCAGGATGGACGTGGGCTCGACGATCCGGGCGATCACCAGGTCGCGGAACGTGTCATCAGCGACCTCTGCGAACCCGAGGCCCGCGTAGACCTCGGCGAGGATGTCGAACAGCACCCGCGACCCGGTCGTGATCACCTGCGGCGCACCCACCCGCCGGGTTGTGGTGCTCGGGGCGCGCCGCGGCATCTGGCCGAACAGCCCCTCCTGCGTGGCACCGCCGGCCGCGGTGGGCGCGATCAGCTCGGCCCGCCGGGGTGACGGCGCGACGCCCAGATCCAGGGCCTGCTGTGCAGCGTCGTCGATCAGCCCACGGGCCTGCTCGACCAGCAGGCCCAGCTCGGCCTCGGTGTGCGCTGACCCGACATGGGCCACGATCCGTCGATGGCCTGCACGGACTCGGCGATCTGGACCGCGTCGGCCCCGGAGGCCGTCCGTACCCGCCTCACCCACGCCACCTGACCGAGCGTAGAGCACCGAATTAGTGCCTCACACCGCTCCCGCGCAAACACATCACCGCAGCTCAGCGCAGTACAAGCTGCGAAACCAGGCTCGGGTGACCAAAGTCAGGTCCGGCGCGTGCATGATCCATTCGTGAATCGACCCCAGCTCGCGGGCCTCGCGCTCGCCACCGTGGCCGTGTCCCTGCTCGCCGGGTGCGCCGGCGCGGGCGGCGATCCGCCGTCGGCCACGGCCGCGCCCCCGCGGACGCGAACCTCTCGGTGCCGCCCTGCTCCCTCGTCCCCGACGGCGAGCTGTCCGGCCTCGGCCTCACCGGGCCGGGGAAGGGCCACGGGACAGCCCGCCCCCAGCTGCCGCTGGGACACCGCCGGCACCGGCGGGGGAACGACCGGGTTCTCGTACTCGATCCCGACCACGCTGATCGTCGCCGCGCAGCCCGGCGCCTACGACGCCGGTCTCGCCCAGCTGCGGGCCCAGGGCAGCACCCTCACCGAGGAGACCCTCGACGGGCGCCGCGCCGCGGTGTCGGAGACCGAGGGCACCTGCATGGCCGTCGTCGACGCCGGGTCGGGGGCCCTGTCGGTGGTCGCGTCGGCCCCGACGGATCCCTGCGGCGCGGCCCGGCGGATCCTGGAGACCGCGCTGCGGACCGCCGGGGCCTGAGTCACCGCCGGGGTCCGAGTCACCGCCGGGGTCCGGGTCTCAGCCCCGTTGCGCACCGCCGCGGACGGGACCTGCTTGCGCAGCTCACCCGTGTCGTTGCGGACGAAGCCCCGCGCGGTGAGCCAGCCGGTCACCGGCTCGGGGTCGGGGTGGCCGTGCGGCACGACGTTGTAGAGGTAGTTCAGCCGCCGCCGGCCCGCCTCGGCCTCCAGACGCTCCAGCACGAACGAGCCGACGCCGGTGTGCCGGGCAGCGGGGGCGACCAGGACCAGGATCTCGGCGTCGCCCCAGCTGCCGTCGAGCCTGCCGTAGGCGACGGTCGCGCCGTCGGCGTCCTCGACGCGCCACCACTCGTCGCCGAGCGGGTCGCCGTCCCGGGCCGGCCGAGGCCGAACAGCGCGGGGTCGAGCCCGTCGAGCACCCGGCGCTTGCGGTCGTCCCAGGTCGCGGGGGTCTCCGGGATCCAGTCCCACGTGTCCACGCGGCCTCCTCGCCGTCGGTGTGTCCGGTGAGTGAACCCCGGCGGGGCACTCCGGGTCGAGCGAACGTCCTACATCGAGACACCCGGAGGGGCCTCAGACCACGGTCTCCGTGGTGCCGGGGCGGCCGGCGGCCCCCGGCAGGGCGGCCGCGTGCGCGCGCAGCCGTAGCGCTGGATCTTCCCGGTGGGGGTCTTGGGCAGCTCGTCGACGGTGACCACGGCGCGCGGCCGCTTGAACGCGGCCAGCCCCTCGCGGCAGAACGCGACCAGCTCGCTCTCCGACGGCGCCGCCGCCGGTCGCGGGGCACCACGAACGCGACCGGCTTGTCCAGTCCGTCGTCGTCCGGGATCCCGACGACGACCGCCTCCACGAGCCCCGGGTGCTCCAGCAGGCGGGTCTCGACCTCGCCGGGGGAGACCCAGATGCCCCCGACCTTGAGGACGTCGTCGGCCCGGCCCAGGCAGGTCCACGACCCGTCCTCGCCGCGGACGTACTGGTCGCCGGTGCGCATCCAGCGGCCCTGGAACACCGCGCGGTTGACCTCGGTGCGACACCAGTAGCCGGTGCACACCGAGTCGCCCGCGACGTAGAGCATGCCCTGCTCGCCGGGGCCGTCGATGACGCTGCCGTCCGGCCGTCGCAGCTCCACCTCGTAGCCGGGTACCGGGAAGCCGGAGCTGCCCGGGACGACCTCGCCCGGCCGTTTGGAGATGAAGATGTGCAGTGCCTCGGTGGAGCCGATGCCGTCGAGGACCTCGAAGCCGTAGCGGTCGAGCACACCGTGGAACATCCGCGCGGGCAGCGCCTCGCCCGCCGAGGCGCCGCGGCGCACGGTGGCGAACCGCTCGCGCGGCAGCCCGGCGGCGATCATCGGGCCCAGAAGCTGGGGACGGCGAAGAACAGCGTCGCGCCGTGCTGCTCGACGAGGCGGGAGTAGTGCTCCGGGTCCGGCCGGGACGGTTCGAGGACCGTGCAGGCGCCGACCGACAGCGGGAAGAACATCGAGTTGCCGATGCCGTAGGCGAAGAACAGCTTCGCGACCGACAGACAGACGTCGTCGCGACGGATGCCGAGGACCTGCCGGCCGTAGGTGTCGGCGACGAACCGGATGTCGTCGTGCCGGTGCATGGCGCCCTTGGGCTTGCCGGTCGTGCCCGAGGTGTAGAGCCACAGCGCCTGGGACTCCGGCCAGGTCGGGTGCGGCTCGGGCAGCGGGTCGGCGCCGTCGAGCAGCGCGTCCCAGGTGAGCGAGGTGGCCCCGGTGACCAGCGGGTCCGCCCCGGTGAGCACCACGCGCTCCAGGTCGGGCGCCTGCGCGACGGCCTCGGTGAGGTGCGCGGCGAACGCCTCGCCGCCGATCACCGTGGTCGCCCGCGAGTCCCGGACGAGCACGGCCAGCTCGCGCCCGGTCAGCATCGTCGAGCAGGGCACGGCGACACCGCGCCGGCCCACAGGGTCGCGAGGATCGCGGTGAACAGCTCGACGTCGTCGGGCATCACGAGCAGCACCCGCTGCTCGGGCCGTACGCCGCCGCCCGGCGCAGGGCTCCGGCGACGAGCCGGACCCGGTCGGTCAGGGCGGCGTAGCTGAGCGAGCCGCCGGGGTACCGGACGGCGGTGCGGGCGCCGTCCCCGGCCTCGACCCTGGCCGCGGTCAGGTGCGCGGCGGCGTTGAACACCGGCGCCTCCTGCGCGCTGCGGGGGACGGGCACGGTGGTGCGGCGGGAATCGACGTTGTCGACGCTGACGACATCGGCCATGGTGGGTGGCTCCTGTGCCGGTTCGGGGAGCTGTGATGCTACACACATCCGACGGCGCGTCAACGGTCTGTAGATCGACGACGGCCCGGTGCGGGGCGGGCGGGGTCGGCTCCTAGGCTCACCGTCGTGGGGACCCTCGTCAGCTTCCATGCCCATCCCGACGACGAGTCGATCGGCACCGCGGGCACGCTCGCCAAGGCCGCCGCGCTCGGCCACCGCGTCGTCCTCGTCTTCGCCACCCGTGGCGAGCTGGGGGAGCCGGTGCCCGGCGTCCTGGCCGAGGGGGAGCAGCTGCCGGTGCGCCGCTCCGCGGAGTGCCACGAGTCGGCCCGCGTGCTGGGTGCGGCCCGCGTGGAGTTCCTCGGCTACGTCGACTCCGGGATGATGGGCGAGCCGTCCAACGACGCCCCGTACTGCTTCTGGCAGGCCTCGGTGGAGCACGCGGCCAAGCGGCTCGCGCTGATCCTCGAGGAGGAGGAGGCCGACGTCCTCACCACCTACGACGACAACGGCGGATACGGCCACCCCGACCACATCCAGGTGCACCGGGTGGGTGCCCGCGCGGGCGAGCTCGCCGGGGTGCCGGTCGTCGCGCAGAACACCACCAACCGGGACTGGCTGCTGCGCGGGATGAAGGGGCTGCGCGCCGACGGCGGCGCCGACTTCTCCCTCGACATCCCCGACGACCCGTCGTTCGGCAAGCCCGAGTCCGAGATCACCCACCGGGTCGAGGCCGTCGAGTACGCCGAGGCCAAGCGCGCCTCGATGCGCGCACACGCCAGCCAGATGGGGCCCGACCACTTCCTGCTGGCGATGCCGGACCCGGTGTTCGCGATGGGGCTGGGCACCGAGTTCTACATCGTCGACGCCCAGCCCAACCCGGCCAGCGCGCCGGAGCTCTGGACCGAGGTCTTCGAGCCGCTGCGGTGACGCCCCGCGCCGGTTCCGGGCAGTGCCGGGAGCGCCACGCCGCCACCGTCGCGGGCCCTCGCCCACCTGCCGGTCCGGGTGAAGGGCGCCCTGAGTGCGCGGTCGGGGACTGTCGGTTCTACTCTCCGTAGAGCACAATCGGCGCGCGCCGTGCGACGAGCCGGGACCCACGAAGTGGATCTCCCGGACCGGACGGGCGCCGCTCGCCGGTCGGGAAGTAGAGTCTGCCCGTCCGCGAGGACGTGCTCAGGTCAGGCAAGTGCATGGAGGCCCAGGTGACAGCCGTCGAGCCCAAGCCGATCTCGACGCGCCCGTATCCGGCGCGGCGTGAGGGCAAGGGATCCACGTTCCTCAAGATGTTGAGGACGACGGACCCGAAGGACATCGCGATCCTCTATCTGACGACGTCGTTCGGCTTCTTCGCCGTCGGCGGTGTCATGGCGCTGCTGATCCGCGCCGAGCTCGCACGGCCGGAGCTGCAGTTCCTGTCGACCGAGCAGTACAACCAGCTGTTCACCATGCACGGCACGATCATGCTGCTGCTGTTCGCGACGCCGATCGTCTTCGGTTTCGCGAACTACATCGTGCCGCTGCAGATCGGTGCCCCCGACGTCGCGTTCCCGCGGCTCAACTCGTTCTCCTACTGGCTGTACCTGTTCGGCGGCATCATCGTCGTCTCCGGCTTCCTGACCCCGGGCGGCGCGGCGGACTTCGGCTGGTTCGCCTACACCCCGCTGTCGGACGCGGTGCGGTCGCCGGGGCCGGGCGGTGACCTCTGGATCATGGGTCTGGTCGTCTCCGGTCTGGGCACGATCCTGGGTGGCGTCAACTTAGTGACGACCATCGTCTGCATGCGCGCGCCGGGCATGACGATGTTCCGGATGCCGATCTTCACCTGGAACATCTTCATCACCGCGCTGCTGGTGCTGATCGCGTTCCCGATCCTGACCGCCGCGCTGCTCGCGCTGGCCGCGGACCGCCACCTCGGCGCCCAGATCTTCAACCCCGCCAACGGCGGTGTGGTGCTCTGGCAGCACCTGTTCTGGTTCTTCGGCCATCCGGAGGTCTACATCGTCGCGTTGCCGTTCTTCGGCATCGTGTCCGAGATCTTCCCGGTGTTCGCCCGCAAGCCGATCTTCGGTTACAAGGGCCTGGTCTTCGCGACCATCGCCATCGCGGCGCTGTCGGTCGCGGTGTGGGCGCACCACATGTACGCCACCGGCGCGATCATGCTCTCGTTCTTCGCCTTCACCACGTTCCTCATCGCCATCCCGACGGGCGTCAAGTTCGTCAACTGGATCGGCACCTTGTGGAAGGGCAAGATCACCTACGAGACGCCGATGCTGTTCTCGGTCGGCTTCCTCGTCACGTTCCTCTTCGGCGGCCTGACCGGCATCCTGCTCGCGATGCCGCCGGTGGACTTCCACGTGTCGGACACCTACTTCGTGGTCGCGCACTTCCACTACGTGCTCTACGGCACGATCGTGTTCGCGACCTTCGGCGGGATCTACTTCTGGTTCCCGAAGATGACCGGCCGCTTCCTCGACGAGAAGCTCGGCAAGATCCACTTCTGGCTGACCTTCGTCGGGTTCCACCTGACGTTCCTGGTGCAGCACTGGCTGGGCAACGAGGGCTACCCGCGTCGCTACGCGGACTACCTGCCCTCGGACGGCTTCACGACGCTGAACACGATCTCCTCGATCGGCGCGTTCATCCTCGGCGCCTCGACGCTGCCGTTCTTCTACAACGTCTTCAAGAGCTACCGGTTCGGCCGGGTCTGCACCGTCGACGACCCGTGGGGCTTCGGCAACTCGCTGGAGTGGGCCACCTCGTCGCCGCCGCCGCGGCACAACTTCACCGAGCTGCCCCGGATCCGCTCCGAGCGCCCGGCGTTCGACCTGCACTACCCGCACCTGGTCGAGAAGGCGCGCGCCGAGGCGCACGTCGGCAACCGGGCGCACCCGAGCGAGGTGCTCGCGCAGGAGGTCGGCAAGGAGTCCATGCCGGACAGCGACCCCAAGTCGAAGTAGTGACCCCAGTACTTCCCGGTCCGGCCCGGCCCACCGTGCTCGTCACGGTGACCGGGCCGGACCGTCCTGGTGTCAGCTCCGTGCTGTTCACCGCGCTGACCGCGGCCGGTGTCGAGCTGCTCGACCTGGAACAGGTCGTGGTCAACGGCCGGCTCACCCTGGGCGCGCTGGTCGTGCCCGAGGGGGACCCGGAGGATCTGCAGGACACGGTCGGCGCGGCGATGGACTCCATCGCCATGAGCGTGCACATCGAGATCCAGCGCGACGGCCGCCGGGCGACCCGGACGCCGTCGACGCACGTCGTCACGGTGCTGGGCCGGCCGATCACGGCCCGCGCGTTCGGCGCGATCGCCGCGGAGCTCGCCGCGGTCGGCGCCAACATCGACTCCATCCGCCGGGTCGCCGACTACCCGGTGACCGGGCTGGAGCTGCTCGTCTCCCCGGTCCCCCAGGGTGACGCCGACGCCTACCCGCCCGGCACGCTGCGCAAGCGGCTGGTCCGGGTGGCGCGGCAGGCGGGCGTCGACGTCGCGGTGTCCCGGGCCGGGCTGTCCCGGCGCAGCAAGCGGCTCATCGTGTTCGACGTGGACTCCACCCTGATCCAGGGCGAGGTCATCGAGATGCTCGCCGCCCGTGCCGGGGCCGACGTCGAGGCCGAGGTCCGCCGGGTCACCGAGGAGGCCATGGCCGGCCGCCTCGACTTCACCGAGTCGCTGACCCGGCGCGTCGCGGCCCTGGAGGGGCTGCCAGCCTCCGTCGTCGACGAGGTGGCCGCCGAGATCGAGCTGACCCCCGGTGCCCGCACCACGATCCGCACGCTGCGCCGCCTCGGCTACCGCTGCGGCGTCGTCTCGGGTGGGTTCACGCAGGTCATCGCCGGGCTCGCGCGCGAGCTCAAGCTCGACTTCGTCGCCGCGAACGAGCTGGAGATCTCCGGGGGGAAGCTGACCGGACGGGTGGTCGGCGAGGTCGTCGACCGGGCCGGGAAGGCCGTCGCGCTGCGCCGGTTCGCCGCGGCCCACGACATCCCGCTGGAGCAGTCGGTCGCGGTCGGCGACGGCGCGAACGACATCGACATGCTCTCCACCGCCGGGCTCGGCGTCGCGTTCAACGCCAAGCCGGCGCTGCGCGAGGTCGCCGACACCTCGGTGTCGGTGCCATACCTCGACGTCGTGCTGTTCGTCCTGGGCATCACCCGTACCGAGGTCGAGGCTGCCGACGCCGCCGAGGGCGTGCTGCGCCGGGTCCCGCTGGCGTGACCGCTCCCGCACCGGTGCTGGCGCTGCTCGCGGGCCGCTACGGGGCCGGGGCCCGCGGCCGGGACATCGCGCCGGAGGCCGACGGCGTCGTGCGGGCGATGCCGGTCGTGCTGCGCATCGAGCGCGACCCGCTGCCCGTGCGCACCGCGCTGCTGGAGGCGGCGGCCACCGCGGCGCTCGCCGTCTGCACCGACCCGCGGGCCCAGCCCGGTGGCGACTGGCACGATGCCGTCGCCCCGTGGGTGGACGGACGCATCCGCAAGATCGCGCGGCGGGCCCGTGGCGCGCACTGGCGCGCCGTGGCGGAACTCCCCGGCGTGACGGTGCGGGTCGGTGACGCCGAGGCCCGCGCCCTGCTGCCCGGCCCGGTCGACGACGTGCCGAAGGTCGTCGCACGGCTGCAGATCGGCGGCACCGAGCTGCCCGCCGACGAGCCCGGCCCGCCGGACCCGGACGCTCCGCTGGTGCTGCTGTCACCGCACGCCGAGATGACCGTTGGCAAGGCCGCCGCGCAGGTCGGGCACGCCACCATGCTGCTCGGTGCGGCCGCCGGGTGGCCGGTCGGCGCGGCACCGGTGTGCGCGGTGCGCACCGCGGACCCGGCCACCTGGGCACGCCTGGCCCCGGCCGCCGACGACGGCACCGACGGCGTCGTCGGGGTGCGCGACGCGGGTTTCACCGAGGTCGACCCGGGCACCATGACGTGCCTGGCAGTGGCTCACGCCGCGTTTGCGATCGGACCCCGGCGGTGATCCACCGGGTGTGACCACACACCCGCCTGCCGGAGCCCGGAACTGGGGCGGCCGGCTGCCCCGCAACGAGACCCTCGACCTCGACGACGAGCAGCGTGCCGCCGTCGACCGGATCCGCTCCGGCACGGCCCGCTGGGCCGAGGAGTCCGGTTTCGCCGCGACCGACGACGAGGGCGGCCTCATCGGCCCGTTCAACGCGTTCGTGCTGCGCCCGCGCCCGGGTGCGGCGTTCAACCGATGGGTCGCGACCGACCAGCAGGAGTCGTCCCTGCCGGCGACCGTGCGCGAGGTCGTCATCCTCACCGTCGGCGCGGCCTGGGGCGCCGCCTACGAGCTGTACGCGCACACCGCCGTCGCCCGCTCGGTGGGGCTGGACGAGAACGCGGTGCAGGCCCTGCTCGACGGCACCGCGGCCCAGGTGCTGACCGGCGACGAGCTCGTCGTGCACCGGTTCGTCGACGAGCTGGTCCGCACCCACCGGGTCACCGACGACACCTACGCCGCGGCCGAGGCCGCGCTCGGCCGCGACGGGGTGCTCGACGCCGTCCACCTGACCGGCATGTACCTGTCGGTGTCGGCGCTGCTCAACGCCTTCGAGATCCCGGCGCCGGACGGTCCCTGATCAGACCGTGGCGGTGAGGGTGACCTCGATGTTGCCGCGGGTCGCCTTGGAGTAGGGGCACACCTGGTGCGCCGCCTCGACCAGCTCGTCGGCGGCCGACTGCTCCAGGCCCGGCAGGTGGGCGGTGATGTCGGCGGCGACGTGGAAGCTCACGTCGTCGGGCTGCAGCTGGATGGTCGCGGTGACCTGTGCGTCGTCCGGGACGGCGGCCTTCGCCTTCCGGGCCGCCAGCCGCAGCGCGCCGTGGAAGCAGGCCGCGTAGGCGGCGGCGAAGAGCTGCTCGGGGTTGGTGGCGCCGCCGGGGCCGCCCAGCTCCGGCGGCATCTTCAGGTCCTGGTCGATGAAGCCGTCCTCGCTGCGGATGTGGCCGTCGCGGCCGCCGCCGGTCGAGGTGGCCTCGGCCGTGTAGTTCGCCATGGGTACTCCTCCGATTTCATTGATTGTGCACAACCTATCTCGGGAGGAGGGTCGTCCGCCGTATGGAGCCGGTCACGAGGACCCGCGCAGCCGGCGCAGCGCGCCGTGCACCTTCTCGCGGTCGCTGGTCTCCCAGAACGGGGGCAGGCTCGCCCGCAGGAACCCGCCGTAGCGCGCGGTCGCGATCCGCGGGTCCAGGATGGCGACGACGCCGCGGTCGTCGGTGGCGCGCAGCAGCCGTCCGGCGCCCTGGGCGAGCAGGAGCGCCGCGTGCGTCGCCGACACCGACAGGAAACCGTTGCCGCCCCGGGCGTCGGTGGCCTTCTGCCGCGCCGCGACCAGCGGGTCGTCCGGGCGGGGGAACGGGATCCGGTCGATGATCACGCAGGACAGCGACGGGCCGGGCACGTCGACGCCCTGCCACAGCGACAGCGTGCCGAACAGCGAGGTCTCCGGGTCCTCGGCGAACCGCTTGACCAGCAGCATCGTGGAGTCGTCGCCCTGGCACAGCAGGGGCGTGTCGAGCTTTCCGCGCAGGGCCTCGGTGGCCTGCTTCGCCGCGCGGGTGGAGGAGAACAGACCCAGCGTGCGGCCCCCGGCGGCGCGCACGAGTCCCTCGATCTCCTCGAGGGTCTCCGGCGCCAGCCCGTCGCGGCCCGGGTTGGGCAGCCGGCGCGCCAGGTAGAGGATCCCGGACTTGGCGTGCGCGAACGGCGAGCCGACGTCGAGGCCCTGCCAGCGCGGCGCCTCCGGGTCCTGGACGGGGCCGTGCCCCTCGTCGACGCTCGACGGCGGGGTGGAGCCGGCCCCCTTGGGCTGCGCGGCGGGCAGGCCCCACTGCCGGGCCAGCGCGTCGAACGACCCGCCCAGGGCCAGCGTCGCCGAGGTCAGCACGGTGGTGCGGGTGTTGAACAGCCGCTCGCGCAGCAGCCCGCCCACCGACAGCGGTGCGACCCGCAGCACCTTGTGCCGGGACCCGTCCGGCCCCTGTTCCCCCAGCCAGACGACGTCACGGCGCTTGGCCGCGTCTGTCTCCTTGAACGTCTCCAGCAGCCGCGCGGCGGTGTCGACGACCTCGTCGAGCACGGCCTGGGCGAGCTTGCGGGCGGCCGCGCCCTCCGGGTCGGAGTCGTCACTGCGCTTGTTCGCGCCCATCGCCTGCCGGCAGCCCGCCCCGGCCGACAGGATGGCGTTCAGCGCGCCCGCGGCGGCGGTGGACAGCGACTCCCAGCGCCCGGGGGGCATGTCCTCCAGCACCGCCGCCAGGCCCTCACCGGCCTCCGCGAGCCGGTCCGCGGTGTCCTGGTCGACGAGCTTGCCGCAGCGCCGGGCCGCGGTCGCGACCGTGCCCGCGGTGAGCTCGGCAGTCGCCGCGCCGGTCACCCGGTCCACCAGCTCGTGCGCCTCGTCGACGATCACGACGTCGTGCTCGGGCAGCACCTGCGCCTCGCCCATCGCGTCGATCGCGAGCAGCGCGTGGTTGGTGACGACGATGTCCGCCCGACCCGCCTCGGCCTTCGCCTTCTCCGCGAAGCAGTCCTCACCGACCGGGCAGCGGCTCGCGCCCAGGCACTCCCGCGCCGTCACCGACACCTGCCGCCACGCGGAGTCCGGGACGCCGGGGACCAGCTCGTCGCGGTCCCCGGTCTCGGTGTCCGAGGACCACTCGTGCAGCCGCTTCACCTGCCGCCCGAGCGCCGAGATGGCGAACGCGTCGAACAGCTGGTCCGCCTCGTCGGCGGTGTCTCCCATGTCCCCGTGCAGCTTGTTCATGCACAGGTAGTTGCGCCGCCCCTTGAGGATGGCGAACGTGGGCTCGCGCCCCAGCACCTGCTTCAGGCTCTTCGCGACGCGCGGCAGGTCCCGGTCCACGAGCTGGCGCTGGAGCGCGATCGTCGCCGTCGAGACCACGACCGTGGTGTCACGGGCGATCGCGTGCCGGATGGCGGGCACGAGGTAGGCCAGCGACTTCCCGGTGCCGGTGCCCGCCTGCACGGCCAGGTGCTCCCCGGACGACAGCGAGCGGCGCACCGCGTCGGCCATCCGGTCCTGACCCTCGCGGCGCGCACCGCCGACCGAGGTGACGGCCACCTCGAGCAGCTCGTGCACACCGGGCAGGTCCTGGGTACGCACGGGGGCCGTCGAGGGGGGAGGCACGTCCGGCAGGTTACCGAGCACCTCCGACAGGCCCGGCCGTGACCGGGCCGCCCGGCACCCGGGACCGCGCACCCGGTGTATCCGGACAGCTCACCAGGTGTGATATCCGACGGCCGGTTACCGGTGAGCGGCGACACAGCGTCACGATGGAGGGGTGACAGCAACCATCACCACGCCGACCGTGCCCGAGCCCGGGATGTTCCCGGTGCTGATCGAGCACGAGGCCCGGTACGCCGACCTCGACCCGAGCCGCCGGATCGGCCGCGACGCCCTGGTGCGCTGGTTCGAGGACGCCCGCGTCGCCGTCGAGCGCGACACCTTCGGCGCCGACCTCGTCGCCCGCCTGCAGTCCCGCGTACGACTGCTGCTCGCCGCCATCCGAGTGGACGTGCTGGCCCCGCTGCGGGTCGCCGGCTCCTACCGGATCGGCGTCGGCGTCAGCCACATCGGCACCACGTCGTTCTCCTACCGCTACGCGGTCTTCGCCGGCGACGAGTGCGTCGCCACCGGCGAGTCCACCTCGGTGCACACCGACGGCACCGCCCCGGCCCCGCTGACCGACGAGGTCCGCGGCGCCCTGACGACGCTGCGCATCGACGCCCCGGCCCCGAGCCGTCCCGACCGCGGTGAGGCCCGCGCGGTCCGTGAGAACTACCCGTTCCGCTGGGACGTGCGGACCCGCTTCACCGACCTGGACACCAACCGCCACGTCAACAACGTCGCGCTGGCCGCCTGGTACCTCGACGGCCTCGCCGAGCTGCACTCCGACGTGCTCGGCTACCCGGCGGGCGGCCCGCTCGACGGGCTGTCCCCGTCGTCGCTGTCGGTGCAGTACCTCGAGGAGGTCTACTACCCGGGCATCTACCAGCTCCGCGTCGCGGTCACCGACATCGGCGAGGACACCGTCCGCTACGTCTGCGGCCTGTTCGACGAGCGCCGGCTGATCGGTCTCGCCGAGGCCGAGGGCTTCCACCACGCCCCGGGCGAGGACGGCGACCCGGTCGAGCTGGCCGAGAAGCTCGCCCCGTTCCGCTTCCGGGGCTGAGCCCGCCGGGGGCCGTGCGCCGTCACGGCCCCCGCCCCTCGCCCTCGGCCGCCCCTCGTTCCGCGCCGCCCCTCGTTCGGCGCCGCCCCTCGTTCGGCGCTGCCGCTCGTTCGGCGCTGCCGCTCGTTCGGCGCTGCCGCTCGTTCGGCGCTGCCGCTCGTTCGGCGCTGCCGCTCGTTCGGCGCTGCCGCTCGTTCGGCGCTGCCGCTCGTTCGGCGCTGCCGCTCGTTCGGCGCTGCCGCTCGTTCGGCGCTGCCGCTCGTTCGGCGCTGCCGCTCGTTCGGCGCTGCCGCTCGTTCGGCGCTGCCGCTCGTTCCGCGCTGTCTGCTCGGCCGCTCGTCGAGATGCAGCTCAGCGGGGTCCGTGGCTCGCGCGAGCCCGCTGAGCTGCATCTCGACGCAGGTCTTCCCTGCGAGTGCAGACCCGGGGCGTCCGCGCGCCCGCCTCGGCTCGTCCCGCTCTCCGGCTGGGTGCGGGGTCCCGCCCCGGCGGCTGCGCGCCCGGACCGGCTCACTCTCTGGTCACCGTGCCCGGGCCGTCGCGCCGTACGGCGTGCTCAGCCCGTCCGGCTCCCGGCCGCGGTCACGACGCGGTTCAGTGCTGCGGGCGGACCGGCGGGCGTAGCGCTGTGCGCGGCACGGCTGGCGTCATCGTCGCAGGTCGTGGGTGGCCAGCCGATGTTCGTGGAGTACCCGGTCCGCCGCTTCGTCCGGCGTGTCCCTGTCGGGCCTGCTCCGGTGCCGGTGGTCGGTCGCCGAGATGCAGCTCAGGGGGAGTTGTGGATCTCCGTGCCCCGCTGCGCTGCATCTCGGCGTCGACGATGGTCAGGCCGCGGAGTTGACGGCCGCTGGGGCGGGGTGCGTCGGCCGGGTGGGTCCGAACCGTCGATGCCGACCCGCACCGAGATGCAGCTCAGCGGGGTCCGTGGCTCGTCCGAGCCCGCTGAGCTGCATTTCGGTGTAGGAACCGCTGCGGCCCGGCCCCTGGGTGTGAGGGGCCGGGCCGCGGTGGGGGTGTCGGGTCAGGATCGGTTGCGGATCCATTCGTCGAGGTGGGGTGCTTCGTCGCCGATGGTGGTGGGGTCGCCGTGTCCGGTGCGGACGCGGGTGTCGGCGGGGAGGGTGAGCAGGGTGGTGCGGATGGATTCGATGATGGTGTCGAACGATGAGTAGGAGCGTCCGGTGGCGCCGGGTCCGCCGTGGAACAGGGTGTCGCCGGTGAACACGATGCCGAGTTCGGGTGCGTAGAGGCAGGACGAGCCGGGTGAGTGGCCGGGGGTCTGCAGGACGCGTAGGTCGATCCCGCCCGCGGTCAGGGTCTGCCCGTCGGACAGTTCCTGGTCGGGTGTGCGGTCGGGCCAGGTCATGTCCCACAGGACGTGTTCGGCGGGGTTGAGCAGGATCGGTGCGTCGAAGCGGTCGGCGAGGGTGGGTGCTTGGTTGATGTGGTCGTCGTGGGCGTGGGTGCACACGATCGCCTTCACGGTGCGGTCGCCGACGGCGTGGGTGATGGCGTCGGCGTCGTGGGCGGCGTCGATGACGAACACTTCGCGGTCGTCGCCGATGATCCAGACGTTGTTGTCGACGTCGAAGGATCCGCCGTCGAGGTTGAACGTGCCGGAGGTCACGACGTGGTCGATCGGGGTCTCGGTCGGGGCCATCAGAGGATCACGACCGAGCGCAGGACCTCGCCGGCGTGCATTTTGTCGAAGGCGGTTTCGATGTCGTCGATGCCGATGGTTTCGGTGACGAACTTGTCGAGGGGGAAGCGGCCTTGGAGGTAGAGGTCGATGTAGGTGGGGAAGTCGCGTGAGGGGAGGCAGTCGCCGTACCAGGAGGATTTGAGGGCGCCGCCGCGGCCGAAGTAGTCGATGAGCGGGATCTGGGGGGCGTGCAGGTCGGGGGTGGGGACGCCGACGAGGACGACGGTGCCGGCGAGGTCGCGGGCGTAGAAGGCCTGCTTGTAGGTTTCGGGTCGTCCGACGGCGTCGATGACGACGTCGGCGCCGTTGCCGTCGGTCACGGACTGGATGAACTCGACCGGATCCTGTTCGGTGGCGTTGACGGTGTGGGTGGCGCCGAACTCTTCGGCCCACTTGAGTTTCCGCGGGTCGGTGTCGACGGCGATGATCGTGGTGGCGCCGGAGAGCTTGGCGCCGGCGATGGCGGCGTCGCCGACGCCGCCGCAGCCGATGACGGCGATGGAGTCACCGCGCCCGACGCCGCCGGTGTTGATGGCGGCGCCGAGGCCGGCCATGACGCCGCAGCCGAGGAGGCCGGCGGCTTTCGGGTCGGCGTCGGGGTTGACCTTGGTGCATTGTCCGGAGTGGACGAGGGTCTTCTCGATGAAGGCGCCGATGCCGAGGGCGGGGGACAGTTCGGTGCCGTCGTCGAGGGTCATCTTCTGGGTGGCGTTGTGGGTGTCGAAGCAGTACTGGGGCTTGCCCTTGTTGCAGGCGCGGCACTGTCCGCAGACGGCGCGCCAGTTGAGGACGACGTAGTCGCCGGGGGCGATGTCGGTGACGCCGTCGCCGACGGTTTCGACGATGCCGGCGGCTTCGTGGCCGAGGAGGAAAGGGAACTCGTCGTTGATGCCGCCGAGTTTGTAGTGCAGGTCGGTGTGGCAGACCCCGCAGGCCTGGATCTTCACCACGGCCTCACCGGGGCCGGGATCCGGGACGATGATCGTCTCGACCGAGACCGGCTTGCCCTTCTCGAGGGCGACGACGCCCTGGACACGCTGCGGCACAGTGGGTTCCTTTCCGTAGGGGAGCGGGTTCAGAGGACCGCGCGGACGGCGGTCTCGAAGCCGAGGACGTGCTCGCGGCTGACGGCCTCGGCGCGGTCGGCGTCGCCGTCGGCGATCGCCTCCAGCAGCGCGATGTGCTCGTGCACGTGGTGGCCGACCTGGTCCATCCGGTCGACGAACAGGCAGTGGATCCGGGTGGCCAGGTGGTAATAGCGGGTGAGCGTGTCCTCCAGGTACGGGTTCCCGGCGGCCCGGTAGACCGACCGGTGCACCGTCACGTCCCACCGCATGAGCTCGATCCGGCTCATCCGCGGCGCCTCGAGGGCGGCGACCCGCCCGGCCAGCTCACGCAGCTCCTCGCGCCGCCACGCCGGGGCGACGGTGGCGGCCCGCCGGGCAGCGGTCGGCTCCAGCACCGTCCGTACCTCGCCGACGTCGCGCAGGTCGGAGATGTCGACGGCGGTCGCGAACGTCCCGCGTCGCGGATAGGACACGACGAGCCGCTCGGTCTCCAGCCGCTTGAGCGCCTCGCGCACCGGGGTGCGGCCCAGGCCGAGCCGGGTCGAGAGGGCCTCGTCGTCGATCGGGGCCAGCGGCGGGATCTCCAGCATGATCAGCTGGTCCCGGATGGCCACGTAGGCCCGGTCGGCCAGCGACCGCGGGCTGTCGAAGTCCACGAACACGTCCTCGGTGATCGTCATGCCGGCTGCCCCTCGGGGACGGCCGCGCGGTCCAGCCGCGACGCGACCGCGCCGGGCAGCCGGAACGACCCGGTCACCACCACGGGGTCGCCCCCGCCGGTGGCCAGCGCGTGGTCGACGGCGTCGGCCGGGTCCGCGACGGCGACGGCGGACACCCCGGCCGCCGTCGCCGCCGCGGCGATCTCGGACGGGCTCCAGTGCCGCGACGGGTGCTCCCCGCCCGGCAGCCCGGTCGCGACGACCCGCGCCCCGGCCCCGGCAACCGCCCGGACGGCCTCGCCCAGGTCCTTGTCCCTGGCCAGCGCCAGCACCCAGGTCACCGGGGCGCCCGGGTGGGTCTCGGCCACCGTGGTGGCCAGCGCGGACAGCTTCAGAGCGTCGTGCGCACAGTCGAGCACCACCGGGGTCCCGGCGACGGTGCGCCGCTCGAACCGCCCCGGCAGCGAGGTCAGCGCCAGCCCCTGGCGGACGGCGAGCGGATCGAGCCGCCAGCCGTCGCGTCGGGCCAGCACCGACACCGCGTGCAGGGCCAGCACCGCGTTCCCGGCCTGGTGCCTGCCGTGCAGGCCCAGCGGCACGTCCGACCAGCCGGCCAGGTCCACGGTGGTCCCGCCCGGACCGATCCGGGCCAGCGCGGCCGCGGCGGCGACGTCCACGACGTCGACCAGGGTGTCGCGCCGCGCCGCCTCCCTGGCCACCGCCGCGTCGGTCTCGGGGCCCCCACGGGCCAGCACCGCGCGGCCGCCGACCGGCAGGATCCCGGCCTTCTGCGTCGCGATCTCGCCGAGCGTGCTGCCGAGCATGTCGACGTGGTCCATGCCGATCGCGGTGAGCACGGCCAGCTTGTCCGTGCGGGCGACGACGTTCGTCGGGTCCAGCCGGCCCCCGATGCCGGTCTCGACGACGGCGTAGTCGGCTCGCCCGGCGACGGCGGCGAACCCGAGTGCGGTCACCACCTCGAAGAACGAGCAGCGCTCACCCCGGCGCGCCTCGACCGCGGCCACCGAGCCCGCGACGGCGGCGAGCCGGTCGTCGAGCACGTCCGCGCGGCCCGGGAGGTCACCGAGGCGGAACCGCTCGCGGATGCCGTAGACGTGCGGCGAGGCCTGCACCCCGACCCGGAACCCGTGCCGGGTCAGCAGCGACGCGACGAACGCGCACACCGACCCCTTGCCCGCCGTCCCCGCGACGTGCACGGTCCGCACGGCCTCCTGCGGGTCACCCAGCCCGGCCAGCACCTCGCGGGTGCGCTCCCGGGGCGCGTCGGGCGCGGTGCCGTTGCGGCGCCCGGTCGCCGGCCGCGACAGCAGGAACCGCTCCAGGTCGTCCTGATCGGAGAACACGGCTCAGCACTCGACGATGTTCAGTGCGAGACCACCGCGGGCGGTCTCCTTGTACTTGTCCTTCATGTCCGCACCCGTCTCCCGCATCGTCTTGATGGCCTTGTCCAGCGAGACGTGGTGCATCCCGTCCCCGTGCGCCGACATCCGTGCCGCGGTGATGGCCTTGATCGAGGCGACCGCGTTCCGTTCGATGCACGGGATCTGCACCAGTCCGCCGACCGGGTCGCAGGTCAGACCCAGGTTGTGCTCGATGCCGATCTCGGCGGCGTTCTCGACCTGCTCGGGGGTGGCGCCCATGATCTCCGCGAGCCCGGCGGCCGCCATCGCGCAGGCCGACCCGACCTCGCCCTGGCAGCCGACCTCGGCGCCGGAGATCGAGGCGTTCTCCTTGAACAGCAGCCCGACCGCTCCCGCGGTGAGCAGGAACCGGACGACGGAGTCGTCGTCGAAGCCGGGCAGGAAGCGCTCCGCGTAGTGCAGCACGGCCGGGACGATCCCGGCGGCGCCGTTGGTGGGGGCGGTGACCACGCGCCCGCCCGCCGCGTTCTCCTCGTTCACGGCGAGGGCGTAGAGGGTTACCCACTCCATCGCGTGCAGCGCGTCCGGCTCGCCGGTCGCCGCCTCCAGACGCTCGCGCAGCGCCATCGCCCGGCGCCGGACCCTGAGCCCGCCGGGCAGCGTGCCGCCGGTGCGGGCGCCGCGATCGACGCACTCCTGCATCACCGACCAGATGTGCAGCAGCTCGCTGCGCACCACGTCCTCGGAGCGCCGGGACAGCTCGTTGGCCAGCATGATGTCGGAGATCGACAGCCCGTGGGTGCGGGTGAGGCCGAGCAGCTCGTCGCCGGTGGTGAAGGGGTACGCGACCGGGGTCGCGTCCTCCACCAGGACGGGGCGGCCCGCCTCGTCGGAGTCGAGGACGAAGCCGCCGCCGACCGAGTAGTACTCGCGCTTGTCGAGGACGGCGCCGTCGGCGTCGAAGGCCTGCAAGAGCATGCCGTTGGAGTGGAAGTCGAGCCGACGGCGCCGGTGCAGGACGACGTCGTCGTCGGCGGCGAAGACGATCTCGTGCTCGCCGCCGAGGCGGATCCGGCCCTCGGCGCGCACCCGCTCGACCATCGGGTCGGCGGCGACCGGATCGACCAGGTGCGGCTCGTGCCCGGCCAGGCCCAGCACGACCGCCTTCACACTGCCGTGGCCGTGCCCGGTCGCGCCGAGCGAACCGAAGAGCTCCACCCGCACCGACGCCGTCCGGGTCAGGTCGCCCGAGGCCCGCAGCCGCCCGACGAAGCGGGACGCGGCCCGCATCGGCCCCACGGTGTGCGAGCTGGACGGGCCGATGCCGACCTTGAACATGTCGAACACGGAGATGCTCACGGTCGCTCCGATCCACGCCGGGCTCTGGTCATGCCGACGATGTTAGACTGATATATCAATCGTGCCAAGAGGGGGCGCGGGTCGGCCCGCACCGGTGCCGCGGGTGGGTCAGTGCGTGTGATCGTACGGCTGCTCGAGCGGGATGCCGTCGGCCGACATCGGCGGCGGGGGCAGGTCCGCGCTGGAGGTCAGCGGTGCCGCGCCGGCCAGCGGTCGGCCCGCGGACTCGGGCAGGAACACCACGGCGACGACGCCGACCAGACCTGCGGCGACGAGGAAGTACCCCGGCCAGTCGAGGTTGCCGGTGGCGGTCACGGCGGTCTCGATCAGCGTCGGTGCGGTGCCCGCGAACAGCGACACCGACAGGTTGAACACCACGCCCAGGCCGCCGTAGCGGACCATGGTCGGGAACTGCGCGGGCAGTGTCGAGGGCAGCACCGCGGCGAAGCCGACCAGGACCACGGCCATCAGCAGCAGTCCGACGAACTGGCCGACCATGCCGTCGCGCATCAGCCAGACCGCGGGCAGTCCGACGGCCACGAGGGTCAGGCTCGTGACCATCAGGACCGGTTTGCGGCCGATCCGGTCGCTGAGCCTGCCCACCCCGGTGATCACGCACAGCATGAGCAGCATGACCGCGACGAGCATGGCGCCGGTGGCGGCCCCGGAGGCACCGTGCTGGCCGTGCCGGGGGAGCGTTCCGGTCAGGTAGGTGGGCATGTAGTTGGTCAGCACGTAGTTGGTGACGTTCCAGGCGACGGCCAGCGCCGCGGTCACCAGGGCCGGCACCCGGTAGCGGCGGACCAGGATCTGCATCGCCCGCCGGTAGGGCATCGTCGCGAGCGCGGGGGAGCGTTCCATCAGCTGCCGGAACGCCGGGGTGTCCTCCAGGCGCATCCGCAGGTAGATGCCGGCTATCCCGAGGGGGAGGGCGAGCAGGAACGGGATCCGCCAGCCCCAGTCGAGCAGGTCCTGCTCGGGCAGCACCGCGACGAGCGCGCCGCAGACACCCGCGCCGAGCATGTAGCCGGTGATCGTGCCGAACTCGAGCCAGCTGCCGAAGAACCCGCGACGGCGGTCGGGCGCGTACTCCGCGACCAGGGTCAGCGCACCGGTGTACTCCCCGCCCGCGGAGAAGCCCTGCAGCATCCGGATGAGCAGCACCAGCAGCGGCGCGGCGACCCCCGCCGTCTCGTAGGAGGGCACGAGGCCCAGCGCGAGCGTCGCGACGGTCATCAGCAGGACCGTGAACGCGAGCACCCGGGTGCGGCCGATCCGGTCCCCGAGCGGGCCGAACACGAACCCGCCGAGCGGCCGGACGACGAACGCGACCGCGAACGTCGCCAGCGTCAGTGTCAGCGACCATTCGCCGGCCTCCGGGTAGAAGACCCGGTTCAGCACCACCGCGGAGAGGAAGGAGAAGAGGCCGAAGTCGTACCACTCGGCGATGTTTCCGACCGATGCCGCCGCAGCCGCCCGGCGGACAGTGCGCTCCTCCTCGACCGCGACCGGACCGCGACGTCGGGGCCTGCGCGGTCCCTCGGTCATGGTCCCCCCTCGGATCGATCGGCCGCGTCGCGGCAGCCACGCCGACGTGGCGATGCAGTATCGCCACACCATCATTCTCGCGGCCATGGTGTCACGTGTCCACGAGTGATATATCTTTCGTCGACGGGCGGCCCGGAATGTGCCGGTGCCGGTTTCCGGGCCCTTTCGGTCACTGGGGACAGCCGCTCACATTTCCACGTCGTGACGCCGATGCCCCTCGCGGCCGGCCGAGAAAATCCCTCGTTGACGGCTGCGACCTGCGGCCTCACCATACGGTTGCGCATGGCATGGCGAGTTTCGCGATAGGCAACAGTGGAGGAACCATGATCTTCGTGGGCGAGCT
>NZ_JAHLJA010000027.1:0-103340 GCF_020496245.1 Pseudonocardia sp. ICBG601
TGGCAGTGGGGGGATGTGTCGTTGTGTCTCTACGACGTCACCACCCTCTACTTCGAGGCGGAGAAGGAGGACGACCTGCGCAAGTCGGTTCTCCAAGGAACGCCGGGTCGACCCGCAGGTCGTCGTCGGGCTGCTGGTCGATCGCGCAGCGGTTCCCCCTCGAGATCGGCTGTTTCGAGGGCAACAAGACCGAGACCGCGCGACGATCCTGCCGATCATCGAGGCCTTCCGGGCCCGACACCAGCTGCCGGTCGAGCCGGGCGGGATGGTCGTGGTCGCCGACGCAGGGATGCTCTCGGCCGCGAACCTGCGCGACCTCGACGAGGCCGGCCTGCGGTTCATCGTCGGTCCCGACTCACCAAGGCCCCGGTTGACCTGGAGTCGCACTTCCACTGGCACGGCGACGCCTTCGTCGACGGGCAGATCATCGACACCCTCACACCACGCGACCGCCGCACCGGGCGCAGCGAGAACAGCCCGAAGGTCAAGGCCGAGCCCGTCTGGAACCCAACCAGCATCCGGGATCCTGGCGGGCGGTCTGGGCCTACTCCACGAAGCGGGCCGTCCGGGACCGGCGCACGTTGACCCTGCAGGAGAACCGGGCCCGCGAGGTCATCGCCGGCGAGAAGCCCGCGCGCACACCGCGGTTCGTCAAGGTCACCAACGGCTCCCGCGCCCTGGACGAGGCCTCCTTGGCTCGGGCATACCGGTTGGTCGGGTTGAAGGGCTACGTGACCAACATCCCGGCCGGCGGCGCAGCGGCCGGGGAGATCATCGGCGACTACCACGACCTCTGGCACGTCGAGCAGTCCTTCCGGATGAGCAAAACCGACCTACGCGCCCGCCCGATGTTCCACCACCAACGCCAGTCCATCGAAGCGCACCTGACCATCGTGTTCACACGCCCTCGCAGTCGCCCGCGAGATCCAGAACCGCACCGGGCTCACCATCCGCAACGTCGTCCGCCAGCTCCGACCACTGCGCTCGGCCACCATCGCCATCAACGGCACCCAGCAGACCTTCCCGCCCGCCGTCCCCGCCGACAAAACAGGCCCTCCTCGACGCGCTCCGTCAGCCGCGGCGAAGCACTAAGACAAGTGACCGAAGTCAGGCCGGACGCCAGTCGACCGCTCACGTGGTCAAAGAACCGCGAAGGCTGGGTGACGCTCGGGGGTTGGCTGCGGCGCGTCGGCACATCGGCGGAGCTGAAAAACGGCGTCTTCTACTCGTTCGACGGTCGCGGCCAACGTGCACGACCGGTGCTGCCGCCGGAAATCCGGCCGACCGGCATCCGCGACGTGTGTGGGCTCAGCAGCAACGGCGACTACCACGTCGCGATTTAGACATCCGGCGCCATCTGGTGGCGGTTCCTCTGGGACACGACACTCCGCGCGGACGAGTATCCGAGCTGGTTCAGCTTTGACGGCATCTGCTATCGCGCGAAAGCCTACTGATGTCGTCGGCAGCCCAGTGGACGTTTGCGGTGGGTCCGTGGAATCCGGCAGCGATCGTCTGCGACGTCAACGCGGCCCACTCGCGCACGGTGACGTTCAATCTGACGGACAACTCGGAGGCCTCGTTCACGATAGACGGCCGGGACCCGTCGTGTCGCGACATCGTGGAACTGAGCACCGATCTCTACGTGTACTGGCGCCAGCGAGCGGACCTGCGCGGCTCGCTGCTGTATCGGGGCCGCATCGGCAAGAGTTCCGATGTACTCGACGCCGACGGACACAGCGTCACGGTGCCTTCGGTGGACTACCGGTGTCTACTTCGTCGACGGCTGCTGATGCACGGCGCACGACAGCGCTGGGACAACACCGATCAGGCACACATCGCGTGGGACCTGATACAGCAGGCCCAACAGCGCACCGGCGGCGACATGGGCATCCGCGCCGGTCACGTGGCGACCGGTGTCCGACGTGACCGCAGCTACGAGCTCGGCTCGTCGATCGGCGAAAAGATTCAGGAACTCTCCGAGGTCATCAACGGGTTCGACTGGGATATCACCGCGACCGACACCGACAGCCTCGGGCTACAGCTCGACGTCTGGCATCCGTAGCGCGGCGCCACGAAGGTCGAGACCGTGTTGCTGTACACCGACACGGCCGCCACGGTGCAGAGCATATCGCGTCAAGTCGACTCGGCGGACTACGCGAACGCGGTACGGCTCACGGGTCGCGACCCAGAAGCCACCGGCGACAGCGCGAACGTCGTGGAACGTATGGCAACCGTCGCCGCAGAAGGACGCTGGGACAGATCATACTCCGAAGACATCGTGCAGCTCGACGCGCTGGAACAACGCGCGGACTGGACACTCGCACAGAGCACCGTGGTCCGGCCGTCGTACACCGTGGAGCTAGCGCCGGGCTTCTGGTCGGGTCCACAGCATTTCTGGCTCGGCGACACCGTGACCCTCGTGGTCAAGTCCGGTCGGCTCGACGTGCAGTCACAGTTACGCGTGCAACAGCTCAAGGTCGACATCGACGAGAACGACGACGAGAAGATCAGCGTCACGTTGGGTTATCCACGGAAGGACTTCCGGGAACGTCTTGCGTCGATCGACCGTCGGCTGGAGCGGCTGGAGCGCAGATGATCGCACCGGAGCTCGTAGGCGGCCTGATGCTGGCCGCGACCGGTGTACTGACAGGGCTCACGACGCTGTTGTCGCGACGTACGGCCCACATCGAGGCCGACCGTGACCGGTACGCCGAAGAACACGTGGCGTTGCGCCGTGAGTTGATCGCGGCCGACCGGAAGCTGTTTGAACTCTAGCGGCTCTGCGCACAACGCGGTGTCGACACGGAAGGACCCGAACGTGATCCGTGAGCCGTGGCCGACACGATCATAGCGCACCGGCGACAGCGACCGTCGGCGCGATCCGGTGCCCACGATCGTCACCGGCACCCTTGCGGCCATCGCGACACTGGGGCTCGTATTGACGAGCAGCGCGAGCGCCGACAGAGCTGACCTCGACGCGACGCTCGATGACGCGGTCGCCGTGGCACATCTCATCGAGACCGCGTGCAACCGGGTGATCTCGACGGAGATTCGACCATGTGCCTGCATGCGGACATGATCCGGGCCGAATTGGAGAAACTCGTCGCGGACCTCGGCTGACAAATGTACAAAATGTACAGACACAAGGGAACCCCGCTCACAGGGCATGTGAGCGGGGTTCCTTTTATGCTATATCAGTTTCAGATGAGCTGTGACCAGCAGGACTTTGACGCCGACCACGGCTTATAGCCCTGATCGGCAAACAGTCGATACGCGGCTGCGTGCTGCTCGCGCACCGACGCGTACGCAGCCCGAGACGCCGTGGAATCACCACGGTAGGCCCGCCACGTCGAGTCGATGAACTGATACAGGCCGCTGGCGGACGAGTACTTGTTCTGGGCCCGTGGATCGCCGCCGGACTCGCACGCAATGATCGCACGGGCGGCAAACGGCTTCGCGGTCGCAGCCGGTGTCACGACGAGCGACGGCGCCGCGACCAGGGCAAATAAGGCAGCAATTACGGCCGCTTTCTTGAGATAACTCACAATACACCTCGTATTAATCAGCATTAGCGGTGAAGCACTGCAGCGATTTCTGCCGCGTGCACTCCGAGGGCTTCCAGCGAGTCGTACACTTCGGCACTAAGTGTAGCAGCACTGGCATTATTCATAGTACGGGCGAAAATTAGCGAATACGCATCCAATATGTGTCTGATCGCGACATCACGCGACATCATCGCGTGCCATCGCATACGCGATGCAAGCATACACCGCGCGGTCCAGGTACGAATCGATCACCGACTCGTTCGCGGGCTCGCGGTCGTTGGACTTGAGCGCCCGCAGCCGCGAGGACTTCTGCTCCATGTTCATATTCACCACGTCGAGCGGTTCCACACCGATAGCGGTCGCGACCTCGGTGAAGTTACTCCACAGATTGGAATCGAGCGCGTAGTCCGCACGCTTACGGCGATTCATGGCCGCCATCGTCAACAGCGCGGACTCAAACGGATCATCCGGGTCCAACACGTACTGGTCGGACTCCACGGGCTCACAGTGGTCCTCGAACCGGTCCACGGCGAGCTCCAGGCGTGTCCCATCGTCGGCGTCCAGAGCCACGAAGCGGCTTGAGAGACCTGCCACCGTCACCGTGCGGAGAGACACGCGGTCCCACCAGCGCGTGTGCAGCTGCGGCAGCCACACGAGGTCCCGCGCGTGCCGGAGCACGAAGCGATCGAGGTCAAAGTTGACCGTGAACAGTTCGTCGTCGGTGTCGGATCGGTCGGTGATCTCACCGACGTGACCGGCGTCTTCGGACACCGTGGACGCCACCAGGTCGCCCACGTTGAAAACACTCATCGCGTACACAACTCCGTTTCGATACTCGTAGTAAGACCACACGCGGCGGCAACCGACAGCGCGTGTGTGTGCCGCACGTACAGCGTGTGCCGCAGTTGACCGTTGTGGTGCCGTCGGACGTCGTACTGAGGCTTGAGTTCGAACCAGGCCGCTGTGCGACCCGCGTAGGCTCGGTACTCGTACTCGGTGACCCGCTGAGCACGTGATGTCGACCACCGGGAACCCACCGGTAGCCGGTAGATCAACGAGCGGTCGAGCAACAGCTGCCGGGCCTTCGGAGCCGAGAGCCCGAAATGCGAGCCCCAGACGCCCACGGTGACCACATCATCGGTGTTGACGTATTCTCGGTGGAACTCGATCGCCGGTAGGGCCTCGCCGAGTTGCGCCGACAGCTCCGCATTACGGTCGAGCTGCCGGATGATCTCGGCCAGCGCGTCCCGGTACGTAGACGGCACCTGAGACGCCGACGGCGACCGGTCGCCGAGCTCTGCCTCACGGGTCTTGACCGCGAAGTACGTCTGTGCGGCCGCGATCTCGGGCTTACGCGGATCGCCGTTCATGGCCACGAGATAGCAGCCATGCCGTGAGAGCCGGTAATCCGAGCGCTGCTGAGCACCAAGGTTACCGGCGTCGACGGTCGCGGTGAACGCCGCGATGTGGGGGCTCTCGGAGGCCAGCTTCCCGGGTCCGGGGAGCTGGGCGACCTGCGGAAACTCCGAGTCCAAGGTCAACTTCGCACGCTCGATTGCGTCCTCAAACCTCTCCCACTTGTTGTAACCCAGCAGTGGCATCAGGTCCCGCGCGGACCACCACTCGGTCGCGTCGTCATCGACACGTCGTAGCGCATCGAACACCGTGACCGGTGTCGACAGTTCAGAAGACATGATCAACAGGCTCCTTGCTCAGGGTCGGATCGGTACACCGTGCACGTGCACACGGTGGTCCACGAGCTCTCGATGAGACGTTCACGCGGTCACCAGTCGAAGACCGCTGGACGGCGGCACGCACACGTCGAGCCGTCGCGATAGCCACGTGAGCCCTGACGGTGTCAGCTTCGTGACCTTGAACACGCGGTGGTTCTTCGTCTCCGGCACCAGCACGAAATGCTGCATGTACCGCTGGTACGGCTCCGTGGAGTCCGGCTGGATGATCTTGAGCTCCCGTAGCCGCCGATACAGCCGGTTACGTCCGAAGCCGAGAATCTTCGCCACTTCCGACATCGGATAGAAGCCGTCGGAGTCAATGAACCGGTCGTAGAAGTCGACCTTGGGCTCGTTGCGCTCGATCTGACCGCGCAACTGGTCGTTGTCGTCGAGCGAATCGGCGAGTGCTCTGAGCGCTTCAGCGTGCGTCCGGGGCAACTGGAACCGTGCGTGGAGCTCTGCTTCACGGGTCTTGACCGCGAAGTACGACTGTGCGGCCGCGATCTCGGCCTTACGCGGATCGCCGTTCATGGCCACGAGATAGCAGCCATGCCGTGAGAGCCGGTAATCCGAGCGCTGCTGAGCACCAAGGTTACCGGCGTCGACGGTCGCGGTGAACGCCGTGATGCAGGGGCTCTCGGCCTCAAGCTTACCGGGTCCAGTAAGCTTGGCGACCTGCGGAAACTCCGCGTTCAAGGTCAACTTCGCACGCTCGATTGCGTCCTCAAACTTCTGCCACTTGACATAGCCCAGCAGTGGCATCAGGTCCCGCGCGGACCACCACTCGGTCGCGTCGTCATCGACACGTCGTAGCGCATCGAACACCGTGACCGGTGTCGACAGTTCAGAAGACATGATCAACAGGCTCCTTGTTCAGGTGAGGACGGCTCAGGTCACACGCGGCGGCAACCGACAGCGCGTGGGCCTGCCGCACGTACAGCGTGTGCCGCAGCTGACCGTTGTGATACCGGGGCGCTGTGTGCTGCGGCTTGAGTTCGAACCAGCCGAACGATCGACTGTTCGCATACGGTCGGTACTCGTACTCGGTGACCGGTCGCGCTTGTGAACGCGACCACCGAGTACCGATCTGGAACTTGTAAATCAGTCCATGCGTCATTAACAGCTTGCGGGCCGCCGGACCCGTGAGACCAAAACCGGCGCCCCAGCTCTTCACCGTGACCACGTCGTCTGAGGCCAGGTACCGGTCGCAGTAGTCCACGGACGATTGAGCGTCGTCGAGCTGCGCGGAGAGCTGCTTGTTGTGCTCGGCCTGATGCAGCAGAGCCCGAAGCGCCTCGCAGTAATCACGGGGCAGCGACGGCGACCGGGCGCCGAGTTCTGCCTCACGGGTCTTGGACACGAAGTACGACTGTGCGGCCGCGATCTCGGGCTTACGCGGGTCGCCGTTCATCGCGACGAAGTAGCACGCACGTCGCGTGAGCCGGTAGTCGACGCCAGGTCGACCGCCCTCGGACTTTTTGCCGGTGCCGTCAAAAAGCCTGGTCACAGGCTCACCAGCGTTCTCAGCGGACAGCTTCGCGCGCTCGATGGCCTGCTCGAAGCGTCGCCAGCTGTCGTAGCCCAGCAGTGGCATCAGGTCCCGCGCGGACCACCACTCGGTCGCGTCGTCATCGACACGTCGTAGCGCATCGAACACCGTGACCGGTGTCGACAGTTCAGAAGACATGATCAACAGGCTCCTTGTTCAGGGTGAGGTCAGGTCAGCCGTGCACGTGTGCGGCGGCCCACGAGCTCTCGACAGGTCGTTCACGCGGTCACCAGTCGAAGACCGCTGGACGGCGGCACGCACACGTCGAGCCGTCGCGACAGCCACGTGAGCCCTGACGGTGTCAGCTTCGTGACCTTGAACACGCGGTGGTTCTTCGTCTCCGGCACCAGCACGAAATACTGCATGTACCGCTGGTACGGCTCCGTGGAGTCCGGCTGGATGATCTTGAGCTCCCGTAGCCGCCGATACAGCCGGTTACGTCCGAAGCCGAGCATCTTCGCCACTTCCGACATCGGATAGAAGCCGTCGGAGTCGATGAACCGGTCGTAGAAGTCGACCTTGGGCTCGTTGACGACGGCGGCGGCTTCCAGCTGCTCGCAACGCTCGGAGGTCGCGGCAAGCTCTAGCATGCGCCCTGCGAACTCGGTGTACGCCGTTGCCAGCGAGGACACGGCCTCGGTGTACGTACGCGGCGCTGGGATCGAGAACTGCGTGCCGAGCTCCGCCTCACGGGTCTTGGACACGAAGTACGACTGTGCGGCCGCGATCTCGGGCTTACGCGGGTCACCGTTCATCGCGACGAAGTAGCACGCACGTCGCGTGAGCCGGTAGTCGACGCTAGGTCGACCACCCTCGGACTTTTTCGGGGCGCCCCGAAAAAGCCTGGTCACAGGCTCGCCAGCGTTCTCAGCGGACAGCTTTGCGCGGTCGATCGCGTGGGAGAAGTCCTCCCACCTGTTGTAACCCAGCAGTGGCATCAGGTCCCGCGCGGACCACCACTCGGTCGCGTCGTCATCGACACGTCGTAGCGCATCGAACACCGTGACCGGTGTCGACAGTTCAGAAGACATGATCAACAGGCTCCTTGTTCAGGGTGAGGTCAGGTCAGCCGTGCACGTGTGCGGCGGCCCACGAGCTCTCGACAGGTCGTTCACGCGGTCACCAGTCGAAGACCGCTGGACGGCGGCACGCACACGTCGAGCCGTCGCGACAGCCACGTGAGCCCTGACGGTGTCAGCTTCGTGACCTTGAACACGCGGTGGTTCTTCGTCTCCGGCACCAGCACGAAATGCTGCATGTACCGCTGGTACGGCTCCGTGGAGTCCGGCTGGATGATCTTGAGCTCCCGTAGCCGCCGATACAGCCGGTTACGTCCGAAGCCGAGCATCTTCGCCACTTCCGACATCGGATAGAAGCCGTCGGAGTCGATGAACCGGTCGTAGAAGTCGACCTTGGGTCGTGCGACTTCAAGCCGCTCCTCAGCGCCCACGAGTGCCCGGAGTGCATCCAGGTACGTGCGTGGTAGCTGGAACTGCTCGTCGGACTCGTAGCGTCCCGTGCGACGTAGCTCAGCGAGGACCTGCTTGACTCGTTTCTTGAGCTGGAGAGCTTCGGGCTTCGTCGACCGGAAGATCAACTCCCAGATGCCGTCCTCATAGATCACGGTCATATGGCGTCTGACCTGGGAAGTACCCACGAGCTGGGCACCTAGCTCGGCACGATCGAGCAGTCGGGTCGCGTGCTCTGCGTCCCGATAACCCATGAGCTTCGCGAAGTCTGACGCGACCACGAACGGAGTGCCATCCGACGTGGTCCCGAAGCGAAGCTCCGAGCTGAGCACGTTGAACAGGCTCACCGCTGAGGGCGCATCGGACAGTTCAGAAGACACGATCAATAAGCTCCTTGTCCAGGGTCGGATGGCGTAACCGGGCACGTGCACACGGCGTCTAGCTTCGGGGCGCCCGTAAGCTTGGCGACCTGCGGAAACTCCGCGTTCAAGATCACTTCGCGCGGGCCCGTGGCATCAACACGCCGTGGACCTGATACCGGCGGGTATCATCGGTTCATGGCGATGACACTACGACTGAGCGAGGCCGACGCGCGCCGACTCCGGGTCCGAGCCGAACGTGACGGGTGCTCGCAGCACGAACTTGTCGTGGCGGCGGTCCACGAAATGCTCGACAACGATGTGGACTTCGCCGAGATTCTCGCGGATATGACGGCGCGCTACTCGGAAGCCTTTGCGGAGCTCGCCGAGCTGTGACCCGGTACTTGACACGCGATGAGTTACTGAGGCTCGCGGAGTGCGCGACCGGTCGAGCCCCAGAGTTCTGCGTTCGGCGCCGACGCGTACCCGGACCTCTGGCAGAAGACCGCAGCGTTGCTGCAGTCGCTCGCCACCAACCATGCGCTCATGGACGGGAACAAGCGGACCGCGCTCGGGGCGGCCTTCGGGATGCTCGCGCTCAACGGCTACAGACTCGACATGCCGGTCGCCACTGCGGTCGAGCTCACGGTCGCAGTGGCAACCCGACACATCGTTGACGTTTCCGAGCTCGCCGAGCTATTGAAACAGGCAAGCCGCCCGTGTAGTTAAGCCGCGTGGACCGCAGTGTCGTCGTAGCACGACATCACGTCGGCCTCAAACCAGATCGCGAACTGGTGCGACAGCGGCATCCGCTTGCCGACGAGCTCCCGGACTCCGTCGGCGTGCACGAGCGAACGGGCCCCCGTGAAGCCCGAATGGTGCCACAACCTCGTGTGCGGCGACCGGTGCAGCGCCGTGCGCGAGAAGCCGAGCACCCGTGTGACATCGGCGGTCAGGAACCACGGTGCGCCGTCGAGCTGCACCGAGCGCAGCGGAAAATGCTGGTACCGATGCGTGGTGACGTCGACGCTCGCACGCTGACGGCCGCGCGATGTCTGCGAGCGCATCAGTGTCACGAGCCGCTGGTGCAGCAGACTGTTCGGTGCGAACAGCTGATCAAGGCCGGATTCGAGCAGCACCGAGACCACGCGGCCTCCGACGACACAGTAGCGCTTGTGCTGCGGCTCGATGCGCGCGAACGAAGCACTCGTGAGCGGCGCCAGATCACGGGTCACCGCGAACGGTGTGCCCACGGACCGGACGCCGAACCTCACCGGTGTGCCCGCGACGAGCTCCGTGCGAATCTTCACGGGCTCCACGGGCGCGGAAACAACAGTAGCCATGCGAAAAATACTCCCTCAGGTAAGAAGTTTAAGACTTATCGAGCGTAGAGCGCTTGCAAATCTTGGAGCGTCCGTACACACTGCTGATCAACGCGGAACCTGTCGCGGCCATGGCTTGTGCTGATCTCGATACCAGAGCCATCCAGGAAATCGATAACAGTGTCAGGCTCCAGGCCTAACCACTTGCACAATTGGGGTCCGTGGCACCACAATGTTGTGCCGTCCCAAAGCATTGTAACCGGCGGTAAATCGTCGACACTGATGGTTCGCGCCATTGTCACCTCTTTCGTCGGTTGAAAAATGATCTCAGCAACGATTCACGTTGCGCGTCGACCGTTGGATTTATCGGCGTATAGGTGCGGTCCATGACCGGCACATACGTGTCGGGCACCCACAATTCGACGCCGTCGTCGGTCTCGACGTGTGTGTGTCCCCGCGTGGCGTCCTCGATTGTTGCCGGTCGCGCGGTCTCACCGGCGTCCGGATCAAACGGGATCGTGTCGGGCGACTCGATGTCGGTGTTGAAATCCGGTTCCGGTTCCGGTTCCACGATCGGGATCAGCAGTTCGACGCCGTCGACCATGACGCTGTCGGCGTCCACGTAGTCCGACGCGGTCATGATCACCGTGTCAGTGCCAGTGTCGCGGCGCGCGTGCACGACGGTGTCGCCGTCGAACATGTCACCGCAGCCGTCGATCGTGTCGTCGACCGCCCGTGCACCGGCACCCGGTACATGGGTCACACAGTCGTCGACGTGCTGAGGCACCGTGTGCGCGGGCGGCTCCGTGCGCATGCGATCAGGCACCAGTCGCGCGAGACCCAGAAGCCACGCACGCAGGGACTTCGGTCGACGCGTCACACGACGCAAGTACACCGCATCCGACTCAAGACAACCTTGCAGCACCCACGAGATGTACACGTCGCGGGTCCACACGGTCGACGTGCGCGGACACTCCACGGCGCCGTCGGCCACGTGCTCCAGCAGATGACCCGTGTCGAGGCACCGGGGGCACAACGCGTTGCGGCGCGGCATCACATCGGCGGTGCCGCAGAGCACCTGCGCACGGTGGATCAGCTGTCGCAGCCGCAGGAGCCAGTGCTCCGACTGCCGAGACGCCGCGATAGACAGCGGCACACGTGAACCACCGGTAGCGGACTGCACATGGTCCTTGAGCTGCTCGTGGAGCTCAAGGGCCCTCAGGTTCAGCGGAGTCTCGAAACCTCGGTTGCCACGGCGACCGTTGCGGTAGTTCGGCGCACGACCCATAGCGGACAGGTCAGCGAAGACTTGACGCGTCAGTTCGTCAAGGGCCCGCCAGTCAATATCGGTGTTGCGATCGTTTTCAGCATAAGTCGTGGACATCAGGACGTCAGCTCCGGATACGCGCCGTGATGAAATCGGTCAAGATACGCGGCAATCACCGCAGGTGTCAGTTCAGAATCGGTGCCGTTAATAGTCGTGGCGTCAATGGACCAAAAGTCGGCGTGCACGCGGATCGCACCGGTTTCATACGTGAGCCAGTCATCCAGTGGCGTGGCACCCTTAAAACCTGTTGAACACAGTAACTCGCAGATAGCGCCGTCCCGGTAAGAGCTCAGAGAAACAAGCTTGCTAATCGCGCTACACAGCGAGGTCTTCACTGCTCTGATCCCTTCAATGCTCGCTTGTGAACAGTATCACTGTAACCGGACCCAGGGGGGGGGTTTGCAACCTTAAGGGCATCGCACGTTTGGGTTACTGCAGGTCACTCAGTGTGCACTGTGGACACTCTCTGTCCATGTCGGACTGTGGAGAGCCACGCGAGTGCCAACGCGTCGGCTCGATCGTCGTCGCGTGATGGCTACACATCGTCACCGAATTGCTTACGCACCGCGTTGATGACGTCGCTTTTCGACGCGGTACCTCGACCCGTGGCAAAACGTTTCAGCTCGGACGGTGTCGCGGTCTCCACGCGGAGACCGCGAACAGTGAGCCTGTCGATGAGCGCGTAGAACAAGTGGGCCCGTTCCACGTATTTACCTGTCTTGCGAGCAAAAGGCAGTGACTCGATACAGGCCCTCTCGCAGCCGTCGACGAGAGCATCGACGCGGTCCACGATGTCGCGGATTCGCGCGAGGTCCCGCAACGGTGGTTCCACCGAGAGCCACGCTGACGGGCTTGACTACACCGTTGTTGACACCGGTGTAGTCAAGCCCGAGATCACCGCGACACCGGTGCTCGTCAGCGATGGATCGATGCCCGCGACGCTCACGCGCTCACACGCTGTCGTGCGATGGCCGCAGCGTTCACTGGTGCGCCGACGGCGTCGCGTTCGGTGCGCAGCCACCGGTCGACGTCGACGAGTGCTGTGAAGCTGCGGCGTGTGTGCGCGTCGTAGCGCATCGGTCGCAGCGACCACGAACGCGGTCGCAGGTGCCACACATAGCACGCGTCGACGCGGGGCATCTCGCGTTCGGCGCCGTCGACGGTCAACACGTGCTCTGCGTCGGCGTACGCGGTGAGCTGGAGCGCCATGGATCCGTACACCGATTTGCCGGTCTTGAGATCGATGACCGCCGTGGACCACTCGCGTGCGCGTGTCGCACGGGGTCTTATACGTGCGACGAGGTCCGCTGAGCCCGCGTAACCGACCGTGCGGTTGACCAAGGTCGACTCGATCAACAGCGGCTCGACGTCGAACTCGTCGGTGAGTTCCTGGTACGCGCGGTCGACGTACGACAGCGACGGATCGTCGGGCACCGGGTCACCGCGCAGCAGCGATTCCACGCGCGTGTGGACCATGGTGCCGGTCGCAGCAGCGCCGCCGGTCGTCGTGTACTGGCTCGATCGTATGAGTTCGAACGCGTCGACTGCGGACTTCGTGGCCAGCATAGACCTGTTGTCGGCTGCGTACTGGGCGATCGTGCGGGTCTTCCACCGTTCGAGTGCCGGTTTCGCGGCGGCAGCGAGCACCGACGTCACCGATCGGAACCGCTCGCCGGTCGTGGGATGCACATAGATGCGGAGGCCATCACTGTCTGTGACCGTCATGGCACGTTGCGTGTCCATATCGATGGATACCTCAGTATGAATAAACAAAAGCCGGGACCATACGCGTGTATGGTCCCGGCTCGTATCGGAAGGATTCAGCTAGCGGTCGACGACCGGTGCCGCACCGTGTACATGCAGAACTTGTGCGCACCGTCGCGGGTCTTCTTGCGACCGTCGAACCGCACTGCGAGCCGGTCGCCGGTCAGCAGCGACAGCCGCGATAGCTCCGCGTTCAGATGCGAGTGATAGCCGCGAATCTGACGGAGTTCACCGTCGTCGGTCCGCACGGTCACCACGGGCACCGGCGTCGACGTGTAGTCGCTCGTCGTCGACGACACGGTGACGACGGTGCCTTCCACCGATTCGCCGGGCTGTTCGGGTCGAAACGACGTGAACTCCGGCTCATCCGGTCCGTCGTCCATGGCAGCAAGCAACGACATATCAGCGGCTCCATATAAGCGTTACACACACGGGAAAGCCCGTCGGCAAAGACACTGTCAGGGCTAGGCGCGCCCCGTAGCACGCGCCATGACGACGACTGTAACCAGGTGCCTGCGTCGTGTCTAGCCCCCTGTGGTAGCCGCGAATCTGTGGCACACTGGCCCGTAGACGAGAGCTGTATCTACGCAGCTCACGTGCAGCGGCGATGAATGCTGCCCACACGTGCGTCGAGACCCCGTGGACCACTTGAGGTCCCCGGGGTCTTCTGTTATCGAACACTATTATCATTAACGGAGTCGATACCGTGGACACCGACATGGGCTCGTACGCGTACGAGTACCTGAAGCGCGGCTGGTACCCGATGCCGCTGCCACCGCACAAGAAGTTCCCGCCACCGAAAGGCTTCACCGGATACCAGCGCAAGGCCGTCACTGAGGCCGACGTCGACGCGTGGTCCCGCGATGAGGCTTGGCACAACATCGCACTGGGACTCCCGTCGAACGTGGTCGGCATCGACGTCGACGACTACGGCGACAAGCGCGGCGCCGACGAACTGGAGAAGCTTCAAGCAGAGCTCGGCGAGCTGCCGCCCACGTGGATCAGTAGTTCTCGATCGGAGCCCACACGCAGTGGCATTCGCGTGTACCGCGTGCCCGACCAGTTCGACTGGTCCCACGTGTCCGGTGCGCTCTGCACGTCCATCGACGTGATCAGGCCCCAGCACCGGTACCTGGTCGCGGAGCCCAGCACCCATCCGAGCGGGTCCCAGTACCGCTGGTACGACGCGCACTCGAACGCGTGCGACATGGCGCCTGCGACGTGTGAGCTGCCGATGCTGCCGCCACGGTGGCTCCTGCGACTGGCCGGGGACCACACGTCGAAGGCTGACAAGGCCCTCGCGGACGCGATCAGCGAACAGCACAACACGAACGGACGTTCGCACTACGACGCCATGGTCTCGTCGGTGATGCGACTGTGCGCGCTCAACGCGTCGACGGACTCGTTGCGGAAGCTCAAGCGCACGTACGCGACGGTGATCGACCGCGACACTGGTTGCGACGAGTTCGACAGAGCACTCGCGGGCGCACGGGCGAAAATCAGCACCGAACGCGACAGCGACCACGTTCAGTTGCGCGCAACTGATCTGGAGCTTTGCGACGAAGTCATCCGTAGACACGGCGACCGGCTCCGGTACGCGATTGATCAGCAGCGCTGGTTCAGCTACGCCGACGGCCGATGGGACTCCGTGGGCGGACACGATATTGCCCAGAAGCTCACGCAACAGACGATCCGTGACGTGACCGCGTATCAACAGCGTGCCGACGGCACGAAGACCGATGCCACGTCATGGCTCCACGCGGCCTCGCGTGTGTCCAGCGCGCTGGATCACGTGCGGCGCACCGACGCAACGCAGGTCCACGGCGGCGAGTTCAACAGCGACAGCAACTTGTTCAACGTCGCCAACGGCACGATCGAGCTGACCACGGGTCAGCTACGCGCACACGATCCGGCGGACCTGATCACGCAACAGAGTCCCGTGGAGTATCGACCGGACGCCACGTGTCCGCAGTTCGACCGGTTCCTGCGTGAGGTACAACCCGATGCCGACATCAGGTCGTACTTGGCGCGGCTGTTCGGTTGCGCGCTGCTCGGCGACGTGCGCGAGCACAAGTTCGCGGTGCTCACCGGCACCGGACGCAACGGCAAATCGGTGCTCGTGAAGATCATCAGTGCGGTGTTCGGCGAGTACGCCACCGGCGTCAACAAGGAACTGCTGACCTTGAGCCGCCACGAGGGCCATCTCACGGCGGTCGCATCGCTGTACGGTCGTCGGCTCGCGGTGGCCCAGGAACTCGACCGAGACGCTCGATGGGACGTGTCGCGCGTCAAGGAGCTCACCGGCGGCGACCGGCTCACCGCGCGACGCATGCGAGAAGACGAGTGGAACTTCGAGCCGTCGCACACATTGGTGATGACGAGTAACCACGCGCCCAACGTGGGCTCCGGGGAGCACGCGTTCTGGTCTCGATGCGATCAGGTGCCGTTCGAACAGTCGTTTGAAGGTCGCGAGGACCCGCTGCTGGCTCAGCGGATCATCGACACGGAATCATCCGGAGTGCTCGCCTGGCTCGTGCGCGGGCTCCACGAGTACCTGCGAACGGGCCTTGGTACGCCGGACGCCGTGCGCGAGGCGACACGTGAGTCCCGCGAGGACTCGGAGCCGCTGCTGCGGTTCGCCGACGAGTCGCTGGAGATCACCGGCGACCCGAACGACGAGCTTCCGACGAAGCTCGTCTGGGACCGGTGGCAGCTCTGGTTGGCTACACAGAGTGACATTATCCGGTCCCCGAAGTACGCCAGATTCAGCCGGGAGCTCCGTGCGGCGACTGCAGCACGCGGAGGTTCAACCTCCGCACTTGAGCTTGCTCTGGGACGCCACGGCGCGCAGAGCAAGGTCTCGCTGCTCCGAGGCTGCCGATTCAAGCCGAGTGCGGAGGTTGGTGCGGAGGTTGGCGGGTCTCCCACGGAGTCAACCTCCGCAGACAAAACTGCTGGTCACCTAGCTATTGCGGAGGTTGCGGAAGTTGAGGAGGTTGAAAACGGCATCAGCAAGAACGTGGAGAGAGAGGAGTTGTATAGTACCGACGCTATACAGAACAGCTATAGCGCTGATAATGGCAGCGAACCTCCGCAACCACCGCAACCGCCCACGCAGCCAGCCGTGGAACCGATACGGTCGGTCGTCACACACAGCGACGTGAAGCCGAAACCTGGCACCATCGCGCACGCGATCACCGAGTTCGCCGCCGACACGCTGACGCGCGTCGACGACGACGACGTGTACGTGCACGCACGCGACGTGTGGTCCGCGTGGCTGACGTGGTGCCACGCGGACGGTCGACGGCAGCGCACGGGCGCCTACAAGTCGTTCGCACGCGCGATCGGCGCACGTGAGCACAAGCGGACCGGCACCCGGTACGTGTATGGGCGCCGGTGGCGCGCTCAGGTGCTCGCGGCCCATGCGCACGACGTCGACACCGACGACAGGACCGTGTCGATCGGTTTGCTCGCCGACGGTCGCGTGAACCCGGACTACCGCGTGACGCCACAGCACGACGAGCGCGGTACCGAACGCGTCACGTACAACGAGTACGAGCGACGCATGAGGCTCGCAGGTGCCTGGCGTGACCACTCGTTCACGCACACGGAGACCATCGAACTGTGAACACATGTGGCGGACCCGCGCGATGTCACGTGGGTCCGCCACACGTACGGTTCAGCGGCAGTTCGGTCTGCGTCGACACCCGTCATGACCTCCGCGAGGTCCCGGCTCATGGCCGCCACCATCCTGTGCCGAGTTGGTCCTGACATTGCTTCAGACTTCGTGTCGGCCGCCACGTGTGCTAAGGTTCACACGTGAGCGGAACCTGTTCGCCCGTGTTCGTGGACATCGAGAGTCACGACGCTCGCAGCCGGTTCACGATGTCGCCGGACGTGTTCTTTCGACTCGGCGGCCTCTCACGTGATCATCAGTACACGGTGTCGAACTCGTACGAGTCGTTCCGGCGTCTCGTGTCGACGTCGTCGCTGCTCGTTGGCCATAATGTGGTGTCGTTCGATGTGCCAGCGCTCGGCTTCGACGTGCTGTCATGGACCCGTGACCGGCGTGTTTTTGACACGATGATCGCGGCGTCCCTGGTGGACCCGTCCGATGCCGCTCACGCGTCACGTAGTCGCTATTCGCTGGCTGCGGCGACACGCGCGCACGGGCTCGCAGGTAAAACCGGTGACTTGCTGGAGCTGTCGCTTTTACACGGTGGTTTCGGCGGCATACCGGTCGATGATCCGGAGTATCTGGAGTACCTGCGCGGCGACGTGTTGGCCGTGGAGTCGTTGTATCGGAAACTCGTCCCGCTGGTGCCCGACGACGAGTATCTGTGGCGGGAGCACCGGGTGCATGCCGTGTGTTCGCAGGTGCAGTCCGTGGGTCTGCTCGTGGACCAGGACCGTTTGCGTCACCGTGTCGCAGAGGCCGCTCATCGTCGCACGCAACTGGTGAACTGGCTCATCCGTGAGCACGATGTGCCCACGGTGACGAGCACCGGCGAGCCTGCGGCGGCGCCCCACGCGACGGCGGCCGGTAAGCGCGCACTGGTCGCGGCGTTCGAGAATCTGGGCGTCCATGAGCAGTATTTACCGCTGACGCCGACCGGAGAGCCGTCGTTCTCAGCTGACGCGTTGGCCGACATCGCGTCGCAGTATCCGCAGTCTTCGGGCCTGTGTGAGGCGATCGGTGCGCTTGTCGGCGTGCGCAGTGTCTATGACACGGTGGACACGTACGTGCACGATGACGGTCGCGTGCATCCACGGATCACGTTGTTCCAGGCGTCCGGTCGTACGTCGGTGACGCGCCCAGGGCTCACGGTGCTCGGCAAACACGAGCGGGACGTGTTTGTTGCGTCACCGGGTCACGTGTTGGTGTCTGCGGACCTGTCGCAAGTAGATGCTCGATGTGTCGCAGCTCACGGTGGCGATCGTGAGTATGCGAAGCTGTTTGAACCCGGCGTCGACGCGCACGAGGTCGTGGCCCGCATGGCCTACGGCGACGCCACCTATGACACTGACCCCGCGCGGTATCGCAAGACCGCGAAGATCATCTCTCACGGCGTCAACTACTCGATGGGTGTTCTGAAGCTCGCCGACAGCGCGGGTGTTCGCAGAAACGAAGCCCAACGTGTCGTGGACACGATCGCGACTCAGTTCCCGAGACTTGCCCAATGGAAGCGCGAGGTGCGTGAAGAGGCCGAGTCCGGTAATCTACTCGACAACGGTTTCGGTCGTCGGATGCGACCGGTTGTCGACCGGTCGCATACACAGGCACCTGCGCTGTATGGCCAAGGCACCGCGCGGGACGTACTGTTCGAGGCCGCCGCGATCCGGATGCCGTTGGACATTCAACGGATGACACGAGCGCTCGTGCACGATGAAGCCGTCTGGGAAATACCGGAAGCCGACGTTGCCGACGTGTGTGCGGAGATCGAGCGGGCGTTCTGTTTCGAGTGGGCACCACCGGGCGACCGTGGCCAGCCGATTCGGTTTGAAGCCGCATGTTCCCGGCCAGCTCACCGGTGGTCGGAGTTATACTGACGAACCGGCTAAGTAGATCTGTCAGATCTACTTAGTAGCTTGAGTCCGGGGCTCGATCCTTGCGCCGCGCTGTGGTAGTCTTCACTTAAAGCCCGTCGTTACCTGAACTGCTGCCTGAACGCGGAACCCATCGTCATGTACTGGCGGGATATTGGCCACGACGAGTTCGGTGCGATACGTAAGACGGTGCGCCACGTGTGCCGCTTTGCGCCGATGGACGAGCCGGACGTGTTGTCGCGGACGTTGGAACGCATGTCGCGTTGGTACGATCCGGACGTGCACAATGTGTCTGTTGGCTAGGCCTCACGGCGGGCTGCGAAGCTGGCGTTGGCCGATGTGCGTGCACTCGTCGCCGATCGCGGTGAGCCGACAGAGCTCTCGGGCCACGATGACTGGCTGCCGATGTGGTCTCGGGTGGACCTCGTGTGTCCGGAGTCTGTCGTGACGCGTTCCGATCGTTGGCGTCAGCTTGTCGCGTCGGTGGCGGCCGATTGTGGCGAACCGTGTGCGGCTGTCGTGGACCTTTTATTCCGTGCACAATTGTCGGAACAAGCAATCGCAGACTTGTACGGTGTTAATCGGAATCGTATTCATACTTTGTGGCGCACGGCTCGGAAGTACTTGCGTGAGCTGCTTTCCGTGGAGCCCGGTGACTTCTCTTATTCAAGGAATACTTAAGTGAGGGGGTGATTCGACCATGTCGATTCGAGCCCCCTAAAATGAACTTACGTGGTGCGCGCTCGCGGCTCCGGGACCATGTTCAGGGCAATCAGTTTCCGGTCGAGCCTTCTTGCTCCCGACTGATTGATGGTCTCAATGACGGGCGCGCACCACGTTCTATGTCTCACACTTCGGCCCCTTTCAGCTTATGACCTGGCTCGACGCACGTCGCAGATACGGCGCTCCGCTTCCGTAGCGTGTGCGCGCGTAGATACTTCGTCGCGACGCGTACACGTGCTATGTGTGCGCGACGACACGCCGCGTGCGCTCCGTGGACCACATCGTCAACCGGCGTTCCGGCGGCACCGATGCGCCGTCGAACCTCGGCGCGATCTGTGATACGTGCCATACGGAGAAGACGCAACGTGAGGCTTTCGCGGGCCGTCAACGCCGCAAGTATCGCGATTCTGTTGCGCATCCGTCGCGTGCTCCATAGTAAATTACGCGCCCGCGCGCGTGTTTAGTTGTATTCCTATTTACTAGTGACTGGGGGGTTAACCCCTTTAAGTATAAACATAAAACGGTGTGCATAGGCTCTCATTTCGCACCCATGTGAAAAGTCGCTTACTGTTACCGATTATTACTGTGCGTAGTATACTGGTGGAGTGTTGAGTAACCGGCAGCTCCTCCGTCTCTAAAACGGATAGTCCAGGTTCGAATCCTGGCACTCCAGCCCACGATGAGGAGCTGATTGCTCGTGATCCGCTACGAGCGCTTCGTGCCCGATGACGTCGACGATCTCGACACTGCGCTTGAGGCGACCGAGGCCCACGTCCGCGAACACTTGCGCGACTGCGTCGGCGACGATGACGCGCACGTCCACATTCATCACGACGAGCACGACGACGGCGTCATGGTCATCGGCGCCGTCAGCGGTTCGCCGCGTGGGTACGACGCATGAGCGTCGACTTCGCCAACCGCGTCATAGCGGCCCTCCGTGCGCGAGCCGTCACGGTGCACGTGTAGCCGGGCTACGAGCACCGTGGCAACGGCCAGACGAGCGACTACCAGGGACTCATCTGGCACCACACGGCGACGCCAGCATCCGTGACACCGCCTCAGGTGCTCTGGAACGGCCGACCGGGACTCCCGGGGCCCTTGTGCAACACGTCCGGCAACGCTGACGGCTCCATCACCGTGATCGCGGCGCACCCGGCGAACCACGCAGGTGCCTCCGGCGGTAGAGCCATGGGCCCGCTGCCGGTGACGCGCGCGTTCAACAAGTTCGTGTGGGGCCACGAAATCGTGTACCCCGGCAACACGCCGATGTCCGACGCGCAATATAGGTCCGCGATTGAACTCGGCGCCGTCATCTCGCAACTGCTTCACCGGCCGAACGCCGAGTGGTGCCGGGGCCACCTGGAATCCAGTATCACCGGCAAATGGGACCCCGGTTGCGGACCCGGTAGAAGCTACGACATGGCCCGCATGCGCGCCGATGTGCTCGCACTGATGCGGGGCGCTGATGCCTCGGCAGCATCGACACCGACGTCAAAGAAGGTCAAACCCGTGATGATCGAACGAGAACTGACACACGGCAAGAATTATCTGCGGGTGCCTGCGATGGTCGGCTCCACGTCAGCGCTGTTCAAGCGAGCATTCGTGTCGATCACCGGTGAACTCGGTGGAACCATGCAGGTCGCGTTCCAAAAGAACGCACCCAACGACGGACCGCCGCCGGGCACAGGCCCTATCTGGGGTCCCACCGTGTTCCGCAATGCAAGCCGCGTGTGGCGTGAAATCCCCGACGGCACCGAGTTTCTTGACATCGACATCGATCTCAAGGGCCGCAACGGCTCAGTCGCGATCGAGTTCGAACCACGCTGACGAGAGGTCTTTACCATCATGGCTCCCGTGCCCAAGCGCACCGAACAGAAGCACGGCCATCACACCGCCGAAGACAAGCTCGTGCAGAAGGCTCCCGCCGGTGCTGAGCCCGTGTGGCACAAGCCGGACCCCGCGTGGCACCCGCGTGCGCGCGAACTGTATCGAGCCGCACGTGAATCCGGTCAGGCCCGATTCTACGAGCAGTCCGACATCGCGATCCTCTGCTACGTGTGCGACGCGTTGACGCGGTCTCTGCGAGATAACCGGTTCTCCGGTCAGTTGTTCCACTCGGTCATGTCCGCGATGAACGATCTCGCGATGTCCGAAGGCGCGCGCCGTCGCGTGAAGCTGGAACTCCAACGCGACGACGCTGACGACACGAGCGAAGTGGACGCAGCTATTGCTGAGTTGTCACATCAGCATGCGCAGGTCTCCGGCGGCTGAGATCACTGTGGGATCTGAATCTCAAGGATGACTCGGTCCTCCAGGGCTACTCGTCGGCCGCGACCTGTTGCGAGTACCTTCACAGACGCGGAGTCCTTGACGATTTGTCGCCGCTGATCAAGCGGGAGTTCGGACCACTCCGTGAAGAGTTCATCGAGTGTCGCGTTCCGTTCGGGAGTCTCCTGGATCATGGTCGCGGGTTCCTGCTCCAGGCGGCGGTCGAGCATCGCCAGTTCCACTGTGAGTTCATCGGCCGTGATGACGCTAGTCCTCCAAAGACTCTTAAGCTCTTCACGCTTGTTCTGGATTTCTGCGCGGCGCTCGGTGAGCGACTCCGCGTTGAACACAGCCCGAGGTTGCGGGAAACCCACGCCTGCTTCGTGGTACGCCCGAACAAGCTTGTCGGAGACGAACTCGTCGAGAGCTTCTGCTCGCGTGCTTGAATGGGGGCCCGGGGCCCTGTGACCGTCTGCCGGGTATTCGTGGGTGTATCGGCGGCACTCATACCGAGGGCAAGTTGTTTTGGACCTGTTGCAGCCGGAACCTTTGACTCTGAGTCGACCCCCACACGCGCAGTGCGCAATATTACTTAGAAGCCATCGGGGCGGTGCGCCCACGTTGGTTCTTCGGCTGGGCTCGTTAAGGATCGCGTGCATGGAGCTCCAGTCCTCGTAAGTGATGATTGGCTCCCATTGAGGCTTGACTGCGCTAATTGAGCCGTCGCGGGTCATGAGCCCTGCATTGCGGGGGTTCAGCAGCATCCCCCTAAGGGTGCCCGGCGTCCAGCTCCCAGGCGCGGCTCCAGCGGTTCTGAGACCGGCCTTGTTCCACTCGATCGTTATCGATCTCAGTGAGCTACCCGCGAGGACCTGTCGAGTCGCGCTCCGGATTGCGTCGGCTTCGACGGCGTCGTGGTGGATGTTCCCAGCTTGGAATCCGAAGCTGCGTGGGCCGCCGTGGGGTAGCCCTGCGTCTGCGCGGGCTGCGAGCCCCCGTTTGGTGCGTTCTCTAAGTTTTTCAATCTCGCGGGCGTTCATGGCTACGACCATGCGGGTCATGAGCCGGTCGTCGGGTGTCGCGATCTTGTATTTGCCGGACTGCAACGTATCGATGTGGACGTTGCGACCGTCGCAGGCGTCGATGAAGGTTTCACCGTCGTGTGGGTCGCGCATGATCCGGTCAGAGTCGTACGCGATGACGTGGGTGATGGCGCCGGAGGTGATGCCTGCGCACAGTTCGTCGAACTTGGCTCGGTGGACGCGCCCGGTCTTCTTGTCCTTCTTGGTGGCGCTCTTGACTTCGGCGAGCACCAGCACCTCGTCAGAGATGCCGAGCGCCTCGGCTCTCTCAAAGCACAGGGCCAGCTGTTGGTCTATAGAACCTTTGACGCCATCTTCTCTGACCTGCTGTTTTGCGCTGGACGCCCGGCAGTAGATCGCTGTGACCATAGAACCATCATAACCGGCGATCACCCTCGTCTTCGGCCCGCTGTTCTTCCCGAGCGAGAGCCCCACCGCCGGCGCGCTGGCCGCGTTCGCGACCTTCGGCATCGGGTTCCTGTTCCGCCCGCTCGGCGGGATCGTGTTCGGCCACCTCGGCGACCGGATCGGCCGCAAGCGCACCCTGGTCTGGACGATCGCGATCATGGGCATGACGACGGCGGCGATCGGCCTGCTGCCGACCTTCGACCAGGTGGGCTACCTGGCCCCGGTCCTGCTCGTCGCGCTGCGCTGCGTGCAGGGCCTCGCCGTCGGCGGGGAGTGGGCCAGCGCCGCGCTGCTCGCCGTCGAGCACGCCCCGAAGCGGTGGAAGGCGCTGTACTCCAGCGGAGTGCAGGTCGGCTACTCGGTCGCGCTGCTGATGGTGAACGGCTTCGTCGCGATCCTGGTCGCGGTCATGAGCGAGACCGCGTTCGAGACCTGGGGATGGCGCATCCCGTTCTTCTTCGGCCTGCTGCTGACGCTGGTCGGGCTGTGGATCCGGTCCGGCGTCGACGAGTCCGAGACGTTCAAGAAGGCTGCCGCCGCGCAGGCCGCCGAGCCCGTCGAGAAGCAGAAGCTGCCGGTGCTGGAGGCACTGCGCCGCCACCCCGGCGCCTTCGTCAAGATCGTCGCGCTGCGTCTGGCCGAGCTGCTGACCATGTACATCGTCGTGACGTTCGCGCTGGCCTACGCCACCGAGCAGTACGGCTTCACCCGCGGCTTCATGCTCGGCGTCGGGCTGCTCGTCGGCGGGCTCGGGATCATCACCATCCCGCTGTTCGGCTGGCTGTCCGACCGCTACGGCCGCCGCCCCGTCTACCTGGTCGGCGCGGTCGTCGCGGTGCTCGCGTCGGTGCCGTTCTTCGTCGCGATGGAGCAGGGCTCGGCGGTGCTGCTGGTGCTGTGCGCCGTGCTGCTGGTCAACATCGGCCACGACGCGATTGTCAGCGTGCAGCAGCCGCTGTTCACCGAGATGTTCGGCGCCCGGCACCGCAACAGCGGCGCGGGCCTGGGCTACCAGCTCGCCAGCGTGGTCGGCGGTGGGTTCACCCCGTTCATCGCGACGGCGCTGGTCGCGGTCGGCGGCGGCAGCTGGTACCTGGTCGCGGCCTACCTCTGCGGCGGCTGCCTGATCTCGCTGCTCGTCGCGTCCTTCATGAGCTACGCACCGCACGCCGAGAGCGAGGAGGCACCGGCCACCCCGGTGGCCTCGCGTTCCTGACCGCACCCGACGACCCGGGAGACCTCTCATGTCGACCACCTCCGCCGCCCCCGCCACCACCGTGGCCGTGCGGCTCACCGGCCTCGCCCGCACCGACACCGGCCGCGTCGACACCGGCCGTACCGATACCGGCTCCGGTGGCCTCGACACCGCTCCCGGCCGTCTCGACGTCGTTCCGGTCGCGGCGCCGGAGCCCGGGCCGGGCGAGGTCCTCGTGCGGGTCACGGCGGTCGGGCTGTGCGGCACCGACCTGGCCGTCCGCAGCGGCGCCCGGCCGGTCCCGGAGCTGCCGTGGACGGTCGGGCACGAGGGCGGCGGACGGGTGGTCGCCGTCGGCGCGGGCGTCGACCCGGGCCGGGTCGGCGAGGTCGTCGTGGTCGAGCCGAACCTCGCCTGCGGCCGCTGCCGGTTCTGCGTCGCGGGCCGCACGTCGGCCTGCCTGGACCGGCGCAGCCTCGGGGTGAACGCGCCGGGCCTGCTCGCCGGACTCGTCGCCGTCCCGGCCGGGTACGCCCACGCCCTGCTGGCCGGGCTCGACCCGGCGACGGCCGAACGGGTCGTCGCCTGCGTGGAGCCGTGGGTGGTGACCCGGGCCGCGCTCCGCCGGGCCGCCCCGGAACCGGGATCGCGCTGCCTGGTCGTCGGGGCGGGCAGCCAGGGCACCCTGCTGTGCCTGACCCTGCTCGCGGCCGGGCACGTCCCGGTCGTCGCCGAGCCGCACGACGGGCGCCGACGGCGCGCGGTGGATCTCGGCGCCGAGGAGCTCGTCCCCGGCGAGGTGTTCGGGACGGTGTTCGAGACCTCCGGCGCCCCCGCCGCCTGGCCGACGGCCGTCGCCGCGGTCGACCGGGCCGGGACGTTGCTGCTCATCGGGCAGCACGACGGCGAGTCACCGGTGAACACCCACGACCTGGTGCAGCGGCAGGTGACCGTCACCGGGTCGCTGATCTACGACCACCCCGGCGACTTCGCCGGTGCGCTCGCGGACCTGCCCGCCGTCGCCGACGCCCTGGTGGGGCTCATGGAGCCCGAGCCGTTCGCGCCGGACCGGGCCGCCGCCGCGTTCGACGCCGTCGCCACCGCCGACCGGAAGGTCTGGCTGGCGCCCTGAGCCACCGCCGGGACGTGTCCGCGCGCTGATCCGCGCCCCGCGCGCGTCCGGACGCGCGCGGGCGACGGATCACCGCGCGAGGTGCGGATCTCCGCGCGGGCGGCGGATCAGCGCGCGGGCGGCGGATCCCTGTGTCGGCGGACCTGTGCGGGCGCGGGGCGGAGGGGTCAGCGGCCGATGCCGAGGAGCCCGGTCGGCTGCTGGTCCTGCTCGTCGTCGGGCTGCGAGGTGAGGTCCACCAGCGGGGCCCCGGGCACGTTCCCCGAGGTCAGGGAGGACACCCGCTTCTCGTTCTGCAGCTCCTGCATGAGGAACGCGGTCATCAGCGCCCGGGTGATCTTCCGGGTCCGGTGCTGCGGGCGGTTCTGCAGCAGGAAGCTCGTCCAGTGCCTGCCCTCGCAGAACCCGAGGTGCCCGGCCTTCTCGATCTCGCGCAGCGTCACGTCGGTGCCGGCCTCGTGCTGGGCGGTGGCGATCCGCTGCGCGTGTCCCTCCATCGGGGCCAGCGAGTCGACCGCGGCGGCGAGGTGCAGCGTCGGGACGGTCACCGCGGCGGCCGCCTCGATCGCGGACGGCTTCACCTCCGACGCGGCGAGGGTCACCAGCGCGCCGAGGCGCTCGCGCCGGGCCGCGGCGAGGACGGCCGCGCCGCCCCCGGTGCCGTGCCCGACCAGGGCGGTCTTGCGGGCGTCGACGCTGACGTGGCCGTCGCCGAGCCGGACGCCGACGCACACGTCCAGGACGGTGTTCAGGTCCGAGGCGAACTGGGCGATGCTCGGGACCGGGCCGCGCTGGGTGTTCGGCGCGGCGGCGACGAAACCCCAGGTCGCGAGGTGTCGCAGCAGCTCGTGGTAGCGGTGCGCGGGCTGCAGCCACGCGTGCCCGACGACCACGGCGGGCAGCTGGTAGCCCTCCGCGGGGGTGTAGACGATGCCCGGCAGGCCGATGAGCCCCAGGTCGCCGTACTTCACCGGGTTCGGCCCCGGACGTGACAGCACACCGAGGGCGTCCTTGGCCCCCTTCGTCGACGGGGGGCGGGTCACGCTGGTCCGGGCCACGGACGGCACCGTACCGGTGCAGGTCACCGCGTGCCCGCCTCGCACGGGCGCCCGGCGTGGCGCCGGTCGCACCCGTCGCCCGAAGATCGGCAACCGGGCGTCGATACGCTCAGCCTTATGTGTGGCATCGTCGGTTACGTCGGTCATCGGTCCGCACTCGGCGTCGTCCTCGGCGGCCTGCGACGACTGGAGTACCGCGGTTACGACTCCGCCGGCGTCGCGCTGCCGGACGGCGGTGAGCTGCTGGTCGAGCGCAAGGCGGGCGCCCTGGCCAACCTGGAGGCACGCCTCGACGAGATCGGGCGGGACCGGTTCACCGGGACCTCGGGCATCGGGCACACGCGGTGGGCGACGCACGGCCCGCCCACCGACCGCAACGCCCACCCGCACCGCAGCAGCGACGGCCGGCTCGCGGTCGTCCACAACGGCATCATCGAGAACTTCCTGGAGCTGCGGGCCGAGCTGGAGGCGCAGGACATCTGGGCGGAGTCCGACACCGACACCGAGACCGCCGCGCACCTGGTCGCGCTCGCCTACGCCCACGGTGACACCGCCGGGGACCTCCCGGCCTCGGTGCGCGCCGTCGCCCGGCGGCTGGAGGGTGCGTTCACCCTCGTCGTGACCCACGCCGACGAGCCGGACCGGATCGTCGCCGCCCGCCGCAACTCCCCGCTGGTGCTCGGCATCGGCGACGGCGAGACGTTCCTGGCCTCCGACGTCGCGGCGTTCATCGAGTTCACCCGCTCCGCGGTCGAGCTCGGCCAGGACCAGGTCGTCACGATCACCCGGGACGGCTACGAGGTCACCGACTTCATCGGGGAGCCCGTGGCGGTCAACCCGTTCGAGGTGACCTGGGACCTCGCCGCCGCCGAGAAGGGCGGCCACGACTACTTCATGCTCAAGGAGATCGAGGAGCAGCCGACCGCGATCGCCGACACCCTGCGCGGCCACCTGGTCGACGGGCGCATCGTGCTCGACGAGCAGCGGCTCACCGACCAGGAGCTGCGCGACGTCGACAAGGTCTTCGTCGTCGCCTGCGGCACCGCCTACCACTCCGGTCTGCTCGCGAAGTACGCGATCGAGCACTGGACCCGGATCCCGGTCGAGATCGAGCTGGCCAGCGAGTTCCGCTACCGCGACCCGGTGCTGGACCGCTCGACGCTGGTCGTCGCGATCTCCCAGTCCGGTGAGACCGCGGACACCCTGGAGGCGCTGCGCCACGCCAAGGAGCAGAAGGCCAGGGTGCTGGCCATCTGCAACACCAACGGGGCACAGATCCCGCGCGAGTCCGACGCGGTGATCTACACCCACGCGGGCCCGGAGATCGGCGTCGCCGCGACGAAGACGTTCACCGCCCAGGTCGCGGCGAACTACCTGGTCGGCCTGGCCCTGGCGCAGGCGCGCGGCACCAAGTACCCGGACGAGGTGGTCCGCGAGTTCGAGGAGCTGGAGGCCATCCCGGCGGCCGTCGCCCAGGTGCTGGAGTCCCTCGGCGAGGCCCGTGCGCTCGGGCAGGAGCTGGCGCCGTCGAAGGCGGTGCTGTTCCTGGGTCGGCACGTCGGCTACCCGGTGGCGCTGGAGGGCGCGCTCAAGCTCAAGGAGCTCGCCTACATGCACGCCGAGGCGTTCGCCGCCGGCGAGCTCAAGCACGGTCCGATCGCGCTGATCGAGGACGGGCTGCCGGTGGTCGTGGTGATGCCGTCGCCGAAGGGGCGCGCGGTGCTGCACTCCAAGCTGCTGTCCAACATCCAGGAGATCAAGGCGCGCGGGGCGCGCACCGTCGTCCTCGCCGAGACCGGCGACGAGACGGTGCGCCCGTTCGCCGACCACCTCTTCGAGCTCCCCGCGGTGCCGACGCTGCTGCAGCCGCTGGTCGCGACGATCCCGCTGCAGGTGATCGCGGCCGAGATCGCCCGCGCCCGCGGCTACGACGTCGACAAGCCCCGCAACCTGGCGAAGTCGGTCACCGTCGAGTGAGCGGGCGCCCCGCTCCACGACCGCCGAACCCGGCCGCCCGGGCTAGCCTCGCGGCCATGCACGGGCTCCACACCGCGGACCAGGTACGGGCGGCCGAGGCGGCCATGATGCGCACCGTCGGCGACGGGGTGCTGATGCGCCGGGCCGCGGCGGGGCTCGCGCACCACGTGCGCGCGTTCCTCGGCGCGACCTACGGCCGCCGGGTGGTGCTGCTGGTCGGGGCGGGTGACAACGGCGGCGACGCGCTGTGGGCCGGCGCCGAGCTGCGCCGCCGGGGCGCGCACGTCACCGCGGTGCTGCTGGCGCCGGACCGCGCGCACCCGGCCGGGCTCGCCGCGCTGCGTGCCGCGCGCGGGCGGGTGCTGGCCCTGCACACCCCGCCGGTCTCCGATCCCGGCCCCGCCGCGGCCGGTGCCCTCGACCCGGCCCGGGCGCTGGTCGCGGGGGCGGACGTCGTCGTCGACGGGATCGTCGGGATCTCCGGGCGCGGTGCGCTGCGCGACCCGGCCCCGGACCTGGTCGCCGCCGCCGACGGGGCCGGCGTACCGATCGTGGCCTGCGACCTGCCCTCGGGGGTCGACTGCGACACCGGGGCGACCGACGGGCCGCACGTCCGTGCCGCGCTGACGGTCACCTTCGGCTGCCGCAAGCCGGTGCACGCCCTCGCCGCCCCGCTGTGCGGGCCGGTGCGGCTGGTGGACTTCGGGCTCGGGCCGTTCCTGGAGGGGACCGAGCCGCACGCGTGGGTGCTGTCCGACGGCGACGTCGGCGCCCGCTGGCCGGTGCCCGGCCCCGACGACGACAAGTACAGCCAGGGCGTCGTCGGGATCGCCGCCGGCTCGGCCACCTACCCCGGCGCCGCCGTCCTCGCCGCGGGCGCCGCGGCCCTGGCCACCTCCGGGATGGTGCGCTTCGCCGGGTCCGCCGCCGACGAGGTCCGCAGGCACTGGCCGGAGATCGTCGCCACCGGGGACATCACCGACGCCGGACGCACCCAGGCCTGGGCGGTCGGGCCGGGGCTCGGCACCGGCGGGCAGGGCCTGGCCGTGCTGGAGGAGGCACTCGGCCGCGAGGTGCCGCTCTGCCTCGACGCCGACGCGATCACCCTGCTCGCACAGCACGCGCACCTGCGGGAGCGGATCCACGGCGAGCCCGTCGTGCTCACCCCGCACGCGGGGGAGTTCGCCCGGATCGCGGGTGAGGTCGGGCCCGACCGGATTCGGCGCCGCCCGCCGCGCCGCCGCCGACCTCGGGGTGACGGTGCTGCTGAAGGGGAACGCGACCGTCGTCGCCGCACCGGACGGACGGGTGCTGGTCGACCCCGCCGCGGACTCTTGGGCCGCGACCGCGGGCTCCGGCGACGTGCTCACCGGCATGATCGGCGCGTTGCTCGCCGCCGGGCTCGACCCGTGGTGGGCGGCGGGCTGCGCGACGCTGGTGCACGCCCGCGCCGCGACGGCGGCCGCCCGCGAGCACGGCTGCCGCCGGTCCCGGCCTCCGGCGTCGGCGATGCAGGCGGCGATCCCGGTCGCGCTGCGGGCGGTGCGGGCGGCCGCAGGCCCGTACTGAAGCGGCACACCGGCGGACCTGCGCCGGGAGCGGGTTGTTAGCGTTCCGCGCGTGCCGAAGATCCTGACCAGCCTCCCCGTCGGCGAGCGCGTCGGCATCGCCTTCTCCGGTGGCCTCGACACCTCCGTCGCGGTCGCCTGGATGCGCGAGAACGGCGCGGTCCCCTACGCCTACACCGCCGACCTCGGACAGCCCGACGAGCCCGACCTCGTCGCCGTCCGCGAGCGCGCGCTGGAGTACGGCGCCGAGGCCGCCCGCGTCGTCGACTGCCGCCGTGCGCTGGTCGACGAGGGCATCGCCGCGATCGCCTGCGGTGCCTTCCACATCCGCGCCGGCGGGATGCCCTACTTCAACACCACCCCGATCGGCCGCGCCGTCACCGGCACGCTGCTGGTCCGCGCCATGGCCGACGACGGCGTCTCCATCTGGGGCGACGGCTCGACCTTCAAGGGCAACGACATCGAGCGGTTCTACCGCTACGGCCTGCTCGCCAACCCGGCCCTGCGGATCTACAAGCCGTGGCTGGACGAGGCGTTCGTCGACCAGCTCGGTGGCCGCGCGGAGATGAGCGCCTGGCTCGGCGAGCGCGAGCTGCCCTACCGGGACTCCGCGGAGAAGGCGTACTCGACCGACGCCAACATCTGGGGCGCCACCCACGAGGCCAAGAAGCTCGAGCACCTCGACACCTCGATCGAGATCGTCGAGCCGATCATGGGCGTCCGGTTCTGGGACCCGGCCGTCACGGTCGAGACCGAGGACGTCACCGTCGAGTGGGAGTCCGGGCGCCCCGTCGCGATCAACGGTGTCCGCTACGACGACCCGGTCGCGCTGGTCGCCGAGGCCAACCGGATCGGTGGCCGGCACGGCCTGGGCATGACCGACCAGATCGAGAACCGGATCATCGAGGCCAAGAGCCGGGGCATCTACGAGGCTCCGGCGATGGCGCTGCTGTTCGTCACCTACGAGCGCCTGGTCTCCGCGATCCACAACCACGACTCGCTGTCGGCCTACGAGGAGCAGGGCCGTCGCCTGGGCCGGCTGCTCTACGAGGGCCGCTGGCTGGAGCCGCAGTCGCTGATGCTGCGCGAGTCCCTGACCCGCTGGGTCGGCAACGCTGTGACCGGCTCGGTCACCCTGCGGCTGCGCCGCGGCAACGACTGGTCGGTGCTCGACACCCGCGGCCCCGCCCTGGCCTACGCCGAGGACCGGCTGTCGATGGAGCGTGTCGAGGACGCCCCGTTCACCCCGGGCGACCGTATCGGCCAGCTCACCCTGCGCAACCTGGACCTGGCCGACTCGCGCGCCAAGCTGGAGCAGTACTCGGCCACCGGGATGCTCGGCGGCGAGTTCGGCACCTTCGTCGGCGAGGTCGAGGCCGGGCGTGCGGCGGAGATCACCGCGACGCCGTCGGACCCCGACGCCGAGCAGGCGGAGGAGTCCCTCGACCGGGCGGCGATGGAGGCCGGGAAACGACTGAGCCGGGCGCAGGACCGGGCCCCGTCGGGCCGGGATGCGATGATCGGGGCCGTGTCACCCACGACCGACCACGCTCCCGGCCCGGGACCCGGACGCACGTACGGGCCCGGCCACGGTCGCGTCCCCGGCGCACCGGCGGCCGAGGCGGTGGTCGACCTCGACGCCGTCCGGCACAACACCCGGTACCTGTCCGGTCTCGCCTCGGGCGCCGAGACGATGGTCGTGGTCAAGGCCGACGGCTACGGCCACGGCGCCGCCGCCGTCGCCCGGGCGGCGCTCTCGGCAGGGGCGACCCGGCTCGGCGTCGCCACCCTGGACGAGGCGCTCGCGCTGCGTGCCGATGGCGTCGAGGCGCCGCTGCTGTCCTGGCTGCACCTGCCCGACGAGAACTTCGCCGCCGCCGTCGCCGCCGGGGTGGAGCTGTCGGTGTCCGGCCGTGAGCACCTCGCCGCGGTGCTGGCCGGTGCCCGCGCCGCGGGCCGCAGGGCCCGGCTGCACCTCAAGGCCGACACCGGGCTGTCGCGCAACGGCTGCCCGCCCGGCGAGTGGCCCGCCCTGCTCGACGCCGTCGCTGACGGGGTCGCCGACGGCACCTGCGAGGTCGCGGCCGTCTGGTCGCACCTCGCCGCCGCCGACGAGCCGGGCCAGCCCGCCGTCGACAGCCAGGCCGCGCGGCTGCACGCCGCCGCCGCGCTCGCCCGGGACCGCGGGTTCGCACCGCAGCTGCACCTGTGCAACTCCGCGGGCCTGATGACCCGCCCCGACCTGCACCTCGACGTCGTCCGGCCGGGGATCGCCGTCTACGGCCTCGACCCGATCGCCGACCCCGCCGACAGCCCGCTGCGCCCGGCGATGACGCTGCGCGGCCGGGTCGCGCTCACCAAGACCGTCGAGCCGGGCGAGGGCGTGTCCTACGGCCACGAGTGGGTCGCCCGCGAGCCCCGCACGCTGGCGCTGGTGCCGCTGGGCTACGCCGACGGCGTCCCGCGCCGCCTCAACGACGGCGGTCGGATGCGCGTGCGCATCGGCGGCACCGTCCGGCCGGTCGCCGGGCGGGTCTGCATGGACCAGTTCGTCGTCGACTGCGGCCGGCCGGGGGACGCTGCCGGTCGCGATCGGCGACCCGGTCGAGCTGTTCGGCACCGGCACCGCGGGCGGCCCGACCGCCCGCGAGTGGGCCGACGAGCTGGGCACCATCCACTACGAGATCGTCACGGGCGTCCGGGGGCGGGTCCGCCGCACGGTGACCGACGGGCGCGGGGGAGTCGCATGAGCCGCAGGGGATGGACCGTCGCCGGGATCGCGGGCGGTGTGGTCGGCGCGGCGGGCGCCGCGGCCGGGGTCGGTGTCGCCGCGCAGCGACGCAAGATCGCCGCCACCCGCCGCAGCCTGGCCACCGAGATGTCCGCGCACGCCGAGACGCCGCCGGGCACCGTCGGCGAGGAGATGTCGGTGATGGCCGACGACGGCATCCGCATCGCCTGCGAGGTGGTCGCGCCGGCCGACGGCTCGGAGCCCGCGCTGACCGTCGTGCTCGTGCACGGGTTCGCCCTCGACCGGCGCACCTGGCAGGAGCAGCGGCCGCACCTGGCCGGGCTGACCGCCCCGTCGGTGCGGATGGTGCTCTACGACCAGCGCAGCCACGGCCGCTCCGAGCGGGCGCCCGCGGACTCCTGCACGATCGACCAGCTCGGCCGCGACCTCGACGCCGTGATCCGCTCGCTGGCCCCCGAGGGGCCACTGGTGCTGGTGTCGCACTCGATGGGCGGCATGACCGTGATGGCGCTGGCCGAGCAGCACCCGGAGCTGTTCCACGAGCGCGTCGCCGGGGTGGCGCTGGTGTCGACCTCGGCGGGGGAGATGGCGTCCTCGGGGCTGCCGGGGACGTTCCTGTCCCGGCGCAACCCGATCATCCGGACCCTCGGTGGGCTCGCCGCGTGGCAGCCCGGCCTGGTCGAGACGGGCCGGCGCGCGCTGGGCGACATCATCTGGATGTTCACCAAGCGCTTCGCCTACGGCGACCGCCAGGTCGACCCGCGGATGGTCGACCTCGTCGACACGATGATCGACTCGAACGCCGTCGGCGCGCTCACCGACTTCGTCGACACCCTCGGCACCCACGACCGGCTCGCGGCGCTGCCCGGCCTGTCCGGCTGCGAGGTGCTCGTCCTGGCGGGCGACGGCGACCGGATCATCCCGTGGCGGCACAGCGAGGTCATCGCCGAGGCGATCCCGACCGCACGGCTGGTGCGGCTGCCCGGGGTCGGGCACATGCCGATGCTGGAGCAGCCCGAGGTCGTCGACGCCGAGCTGGACGGGCTGATCGCCCGCACCACCGAGCGCACCGCGGGCGGCGAACTGCGGGCCAAGCGGCCGCCGCAGGTCACCGACGCGAGCGAGGACGACCAGGCCGCGGCGGGCGGCGGCGCCCTGCAGGGGCTGCTGCGCAGCGCGGGCCGGGTCCGCCGGGGCAGCCGCGTCCCGGCCAGGGCCGGGCGGTCCCGGAAGAAGGACCGGCCGTGATCCCCGCTCCCGGGGCGGACGCCGTCGTCGCGGAGCTGCCGACCGTCGCCGACACCGAGTCCTTCGGCGAGACGGTCGGCCGCGAGCTGGTCGCCGGCGACGTGGTGCTCCTGGCCGGTCCACTCGGTGCGGGCAAGACCGCCCTGGTCCGCGGCCTGGCCCGCGGGCTCGGGGTGACCGGCACGGTGGCCTCGCCGACGTTCGTGATCGCTCGCGAGCACCCCTCCGCGGGCGACGGCCCGGCCCTGGTGCACGTCGACGCCTACCGGCTGGGCGGTCCCGACGGGGACGTGGACGTGGCGGCCGAGCTGGACGACCTCGACCTCGACACCGAGCTGGACCGCGCGGTCGTCGCCGTCGAGTGGGGCGTCGGGGTCGCGGAGCGGCTCGCCGGGTCCGCGGTGACGATCGCCCTGGAGCGCCGCGACGACGACACCCGGGTCGCGACGCTGCGCCGTACCGCGCGTCCGTAGGCTCGCGGACGTGCTGGTACTGGCCCTCGACACCGCGACGACCGTCGTCACCGCCGGTCTCGTCGACCTCCGCCCCGACGGCGCGCCGGTGACCGTCGCCGCCCGCGCGCACGACGGCCGCCGGCACGGCGAGCTGCTGATGCCCGCGGTCCGGGCGCTGTGCGCCGAGGCGGGCCGTGCGCTCGCCGAGGTCGGGGCCGTGGTCGTCGGCGTCGGCCCGGGCCCGTTCACCGGGCTGCGGGTCGGGATCGCCTCGGCCGCCGCGCTCGGCCACGCCCTCGACGTGCCCGTGCACGGCGTCGTCACCCACGACGCGCTCGCCTGGGGACTGCACACCGGCGGGAACCTCCTGGTCGTCACCGACGCCCGGCGCCGGGAGGTGTACTGGGCCGCCTACGACGGCTCCGACCCCGCCGACTCCCACTCGGTCCGCAGGCTGTCCGGTCCCGCGGTCGAGGCCCCGGAGGCGCTGGCCGCGCGCCTGGACGAGCTGGCGATCGGCACCGTGATCGGCGATCCGGCGTTCGCCGACCGGCTCGGCCGCGACATCGGCGGCCCCGGCGCCCCGACCGTCGACGGGCTGGTCGGCGTCGCCGCGGCGGACCTGCTCGCCGGCCGGGCCCCCGCCCCGGTCGAGCCCCTCTACCTGCGCCGCCCGGACGCCGTCGAACCGACCGGGCGCAAGCGCGTCACCGCATGAACGCCACCGTCGCGCTGGGCCCGCTGTACCGGTCCGACGCCCGCGCTGCGCGGAGCTGGAGCAGATCCTGTTCCCCGGGGACGACCCGTGGAGCGCGCAGGCCTTCCGCGACGCCGTGACCTCCGGGCAGCTCTACCTCGCCGCCCGGGCCGGGGACGAGCTGGTCGGCTACGCCGGGCTCGCCGTCGTCGCCGGGCCGCCGATGGCCGAGGCGGAGGTGCACACCATCGGCGTCGACCCGGCCTGGCAGGGCCACGGGATCGGCCGTGCCCTGCTGAACGGGCTGCTCGCCGTCGCCGACGAGCTGGCGGCCACGGTGTTCCTGGAGGTCCGCACCGACAACGAGCCAGCCCGGGCCCTCTACGAGAGCGCCGGGTTCACCGTCGTCGGGGTGCGCAAGCGCTACTACCGGCCGTCGATGGCCGACGCCTACACGATGCGCCGCGACCGCGTGCGCACGCCCGCTCAGGACGTCGCGGACAGGTAGGACAGCAGGCGCAGCTCGTCCTCGGTCAGCTCCAGGGTGAGCATCGGCAGCAGCTGCTCCAGCTGCTCGGGGTTCCGCGCGCTCGCGATCGGCGCGGTCACCGCGGGCTGTGCGGCCAGCCAGGTCAGCGCGATCGCCGGGACCGGCACGCCGTAGCCGGCGGAGATCTCGTCGAGCCCGGCCAGCACGGCGCGGCCGCGGGAGTCCAGGTACGCCGCCGCGCCCTCGGCCCGCGGGCCCTCCGGCGCGGGGGAGTCCGGCCGGTACTTGCCGGTGAGAAAGCCCTTGGCCAGCCCGAAGTAGGGGTGCACGGCCAGCTTCTCCGACTCGGCGAGCGGGGCCAGGCCCGCCTCGAAGTCGTCGCGCTCCATGAGGTTGTAGTGCGGCTGGATGGCGCTGAACGCGGTCAGCCCGTCGCGCGCGGAGATCTCCAGCGCCGACCGCAGCCGCTCCGGGCTGAAGTTCGACGCGCCGATCTCGCGGACCAGCCCCTCGCGGACCAGTGCGTCGAACGCGTCGAGGGTCTCCTCCTGCGCGGTCGCCTCGTCGTCGCGGTGGGCGTAGTACAGGTCGATCCGGTCGGTGCCCAGGCGGCGCAGCGAGTCCCGCGCCGCCGCCGCGATGTTCTCCGGCGACAGACCCTCCCGGCCGGGCAACGCGCCGACCTTCGTCGCGAGGTGCAGCGCGTCGCGGTTGCCGCGGGCCGCCATCCACTCGCCGAGGATCGTCTCGGACTCGCCGCCGGAGTTCCCCGGTGCGCGCCACATGTAGGAGTCCGCGGTGTCGATCATCCGTCCGCCGGCGTCGACGAAGGCGTCGAGGACGGCGAAGGAGGTCTCCCTGTCCGCCGTCCAGCCGAACACGTTCGCGCCGAGAACCAGGTCAGCCACGTCGCCGAACCTACTCCTCAGACGGGCCGCAGGCCGGGCCGCCGGTCCTCGGTCACGAACCGTCCGCGCGTCTGCACCGGGGCGCCCGGCTGCTTCACGAACGGCACCACCTTGAACTCGGCCTCCATCCGGTCCGCGGTGAACCGGGTGCTGACGTAGCCGCGGCGGTTGTTGTGGAACCGGATGTGCGGGTTCTCGGCGAGGACGGTGTCGGAACCGTTCTGCTTTTCCGAGCCGTCACCGCCCGAGGTGATCGAGCTGGACACCAGCTCGGTGCCGACCACCGGCGAGGCCAGGGCCCCGGCAAAGTCGCTAGATGATCTTGTGGTGGGCCGTGACACGCGGCACCGTTGCGGCGCCGCGCGGCGCTATAGCTGGTCACAGACAGGTGCAGTGCGGCAATCAGAAGGCCGCGGGGGACGGTTCCCACCGTCTATCACGACTTTGCCGGGGCCCTGCCGGCGAGGCGGGGTCGTCGAAGCGGCGCTTGACGTCGGCGCCCCAGTGCGCGTGCACGTCACCGGTGAGCACCACGAGGTTGCGGGCCCGCCCGCGCTGCGTGGCCGCGACCCAGGAGTCGACGACGCGGTCGCGCGAGCCGGGGTAGCCGTCCCACGCGTCGGGGTTGAAGCCGCGCCCGGCGCCCGGGGTGTAGTCGACCTGGGAGAAGAACACCTGCTGGCCGAGCACGTCCCAGCGGGCGCGGGAGCGGGCGAAGCCGTCGGCGATCCAGCGTTCCTGCGCCGAGCCGGGCAGCGAGCGGGCCGGATCGGTCCGCTCCGCGCAGTCGCTGCGGAACTCGTCGCCGCAGGGCTGGTCGCCGCGGTACTGACGGGTGTCGAGCATGTGGAAGGTGACCAGCCCGCCGTAGCCGACGCGCCGGTACAGCCGCATGGCCGCGCCGCGGGGGCGCTGGGCGGCGCGCAGCGGCATGTTCTCCCAGTACGCGCGGAACGCGGCGGCCTTGCGGGCGGTGAAGTCGCCGGGCGGGTCGATCGGCAGCTCCCGGACGTCGCCGGCCCAGTTGTTCTCGACCTCGTGGTCGTCGAACACGACCAGCCAGGGCGCGGCCGCGTGCGCGGCCTGCAGGTCGGCGTCGGCGTGGTACTGGGCCAGGCGCTGCCGGTAGCCGGCCAGCGTCGTCGTCTCCGGGCCGGCGTGGTCGCGCACGTTCCCGCCGGGCGCGACGTAGTCCTTCGCCGGGTACTCGTAGATGTAGTCGCCCAGGTGCAGCAGGACGTCCGGGCGCTCCTCGGCCATCCGCCGGTACGCGGTGAACCAGCCGTGCTCGAACTGGGAGCAGGAGGTGAAGGCCATGTGCACCGGCGTCATCGACGCCGGCGGTGGCGCGGTGCGGGTGCGGCCCGCGTCGGAGACGGTGCGGCCCACGCGGAAGCGGTAGTGGTAGTCGCGGCCCGGTCGCAGCCCCGGCACCTCGACGTGCACGCTGTGGCCCGCCTCCGGCCCGGTGCGGACCCGGCCGCGACGCACGACGCGGGTGAAGCGCTCGTCGTCGGCGACCTCCCACTCGACGTCGGTGGCGCGGTTCCCGACACCGCCCAGGCCGTCGTCGGCGAGGGGGTCGGTGGCGAGCCGGGTCCACAGCACGACCGAGGTCGCGTCGGGTTCCCCGGAGGCGACGCCGAGACCGAACGGGTCGCCGGGCGGCCGGGCCGGTGCGGGCCCGGGCGCCGCGGCGGCGGCGCCCGGCAGCAGGGGTGCGGCGGCGGTGACGGCGGCGGCGGTGAGTCCGGCGCGCAGCAGCGAACGGCGGGAGGTGACCACGATGTGCAGTGCAACGTTCCCGATCGAGTGACACCCGGCGGCCCGGCGACGAGGACGTGAACAACGGGCGACGACCGGGAACTCCGGACACTCCCGGACGGTGCGGTTGAGCCCCCGCTCGGCTTCTGGCACTCTCATGGATAGAGTGCCAATGCGCGCGGCGGACGACCTCCGCCCCGACACCCGCGACGGCGGGGCGGGAGTCGTCACGTGCGCGCTGCTGACACCGCTAGAGAACCCGTGACACCGGATTCACCCCAGGAAGGGGAGGTCATCGTCGTGGCGAACATCAAGCCGCTCGAGGACAAGCTCGTCGTCCAGGCCAGCGAGGCGGAGACCACCACCGCCTCCGGCATCGTCATCCCGGACACCGCCAAGGAGAAGCCCCAGGAGGGCAAGGTCCTGGCCGTCGGCCCGGGCCGGGTGGACGACAACGGCAACCGCGTCCCGCTCGACGTGGCCGTCGGCGACGTCGTCATCTACTCGAAGTACGGCGGCACCGAGGTCAAGTACAACGGCGAGGAGTACCTGATCCTCTCCGCGCGCGACGTGCTGGCCGTCGTCAACTGACGCGAGCCATCGCCTGACGTACCGCCCCGGGTGGTCCACCCCACGGTGGTCCGCACCGGGGCGGTCGCGTTTCTCCCCCGAGAACCAGAGCGAAACTCCGAGAGGTAGCGAGAACAAGACATGGCGAAGCAGATCAGCTTCGACGAGGACACCCGTCGCGCGCTCGAGCGTGGCGTGAACCAGCTCGCCGATGCCGTCAAGGTGACGCTCGGCCCGCGTGGCCGACACGTCGTCATCGACAAGAAGTTCGGCGGTCCGACCGTCACCAACGACGGCGTGACCATCGCCCGTGAGGTCGACCTCGAGGACCCGTTCGAGAACCTCGGCGCCCAGCTGGCGAAGACCGTCGCGACCAAGACCAACGACGTCGCCGGTGACGGCACCACCACCGCCACCGTGCTGGCCCAGGCCCTGGTGAAGGAGGGCCTGCGCAACGTGGCCGCCGGTGCCGCGCCGTTCGCCCTCGGCCAGGGCATCGCCGCCGCGTCGGCGAAGGTCTCCGAGGTGCTGCTGTCCAAGGCCACCCCGGTCGACGCCAAGAGCCACATCGCGCAGGTCGGCGCCATCGCCTCGCGCGAGCAGGAGATCGGCGACCTGATCGCCCAGGCGATCAACACCGTCGGCAAGGACGGCGTGATCACCGTCGAGGAGGGCTCCACGCTCTCCACCGAGCTGGAGATCACCGAGGGCCTGCAGTTCGACAAGGGCTACCTGTCGCCGTACTTCGTCACCGACTCCGAGTCCATGGAGGCGGCGCTCGACGACCCGTACATCCTGCTGCACCGCGACAAGATCAGCTCCATCCAGGACCTGCTCCCGCTGCTGGAGAAGGTGCTCGGCGAGGGCAAGCCGCTGCTGATCATCGCCGAGGACGTCGAGGGCGAGGCCCTGTCCACGCTGGTCGTCAACTCGATCCGCAAGACCGTCAAGGTCGCCGCGGTCAAGTCGCCGTTCTTCGGCGACCGCCGCAAGGCGTTCATGGACGACCTCGCGGTCGCCACCGGCGGTCAGGTCATCAACCCCGAGGTCGGCCTGAAGCTGAACGAGGCCGGGCTCGAGCTGCTGGGCCGCGCCCGCCGCGTCGTCGTCACCAAGGACGCCACCACGATCGTCGAGGGCGCCGGCGCCAAGGCCGACGTCGAGGGCCGTGTCGCGCAGCTCAAGCGCGAGATCGAGGAGTCCGACTCCGACTGGGACAAGGAGAAGCTCCAGGAGCGCCTGGCCAAGCTCTCCGGCGGTGTCGCGGTCATCAAGGCCGGTGCCGCCACCGAGACCGCGCTCAAGGAGCGCAAGCACCGCATCGAGGACGCCGTCGCGGCGACCCGTGCGGCGGTCGAGGAGGGCATCGTGCCCGGCGGCGGTTCGGCGCTGGTGCACGCCGCGGCCGAGCTCGACGGCGGCCTGGGCCTGACCGGGGACGCCGCGACCGGTGTCGCGATCGTCCGCAAGGCCCTGTCGGCCCCGCTGTTCTGGATCGCCGAGAACGGTGGCGACGAGGGCGCGATCGTGGTGTCGAAGGTGGCCGAGGGCGGCTGGGGGACCGGGTACAACTCGGCGTCCCGCACCTTCGGGGACCTGCTCGCCGACGGCGTCATCGACCCGGTCAAGGTGACCCGGTCGGCCGTGGAGAACGCCGCGTCCATCGCGCGCATGGTGCTGACCACCGAGAGCGCCGTGGTGGACAAGCCGGAGGAGGCCGATCCGGCCCCGGCCGGTGGCCACGGGCACGGTCACGGGCACTGAGCCCTGGCTCAGCTCCACCCCGAGCACGACGACGGCGGGCGACCCGAGGGTCGCCCGCCGTTGTGCGTTGCGGGGCAGGAAGTGGATGTGCCGTCCGTCGGGAGATGGGAGCCCCCGTCGGTCGGGGCTCTCAGGCGGTGTGGACGGGAACGTCCACCGGCTGGACGGCCGCCTCGGCGGCGACCTTGAGCGTGCGGCGCGGACCGCGGATGATCGCGTCCCGCTCGGACTCCGACAGGCCGCCCCAGATGCCGTAGGGCTCGTGCACCTTGAGTGCGTGCTCGCGGCACTGCTGCACCACGGGGCACTCGGAGCAGACCTGCTTCGCTCGGGTCTCGCGACGGGCCCTGGCGGGACCGCGCTCACCCTCGGGGTGGAAGAAGAACGCGCTGTCCATCCCCCGGCAGGCTCCCTCCATCTGCCAGTCGTAGATGTCGGCGACCGGGCCGGGAAGCCTCCGGATGTCCGCCATGTTCGTCACCTGCCTTCGCTATCGAACCTGACGACGCTCAGATTCCCTGGCCACGGCGGCCGCAAACCTGATTCGAGGTGAACGATGGTGCACGTCCGACAGGGTGGTGCAGACCGAGCGTCGTCGGCCGGGATCCGGGCCCTGCTCACCGGGGCGGCGACGGACCGGGAGGTGGCCGGGGCGGCGCGCCCGGACGGGGCACCGGAGCTGCGGTGGGCGGCCGCGGTCGCCCGGGGCGGCTCCGGGCACTACGCGGCCGCGGCCGCGCTGCTCGACGGGGTGCGCCGTGACCCGGCGGCCGGGGTGGTGCCGCGGGCACACGCGACCGTCACCCGGGCCTCCCACCTGCGGCAGCTCGGCGGGCACCGCGCCGCGGCCGCGCTCGACGGCGCCGCGCTGCGACTCGTGCTGCCGGACGCGGGGACCCCGCGTGACCCCGGGCCGTGGGGCCTCGACCGCGCCGCGGCCGTCGCCGACGCGCTGACCGGTCTCGCCGCCGACGCGCTCGGTCGCCTCGACGTCGCGACCGCCGCCGCGCTGCTGCGCCGGGCCGGACCGTGGTGCGGCCCGCAGGGTCACCGCACCCGGGTCCGGTACGGATGGGTGCGGGCGGAGACCGCGCTGGTCGCGGGGGACCCGGCCGCGGCGCTCGCCGCCGCCGACGAGGCACTGGCCGGGGCGCTGGCGCTCGGGTCCGCACGGCACGTGCTCAAGAGCCGTCTGGTCCGGGCGGTCGCCGCCGGGGTGGCGGGGCGGGACCGGGCGGGCGTCGTCGCGGCGCTGGACGCGGTGGCCGCGGACGCGCTCGCACACGGGCTGCTCCCGCTGCACCGCCCCGCGCTGCTCGCCCGGGCCGGCCTCGCGGGGCCAGGGCCGGACGGGGCATCGGAGCCGGCCGGGGGTGGCCCGGATGCCGTACCCGTCGGGCCGCACCGCGGGCGGGCGGGGGCCGATCGGGCGACGCCGGACCCGAGTTGCACAGGTTTAGTGCCCCGGGGCGTTGATGGCGGGTAGCCGGTTGAGGATGGCGCGGGCCTGGTCGGTGATCTGCGGCGCTGCAGTGATCGGGTGACCGCCGACGTCGACGCGGATGGTGCGTAGCGGACGCAGGGTCCTGATCAGTGTCTTGATGGTCACTCCGGTGGCGTCCTGCAGGTGCCGCGAGACCGCGAGGGCGGCGAAGACGACGGTGAGGTGGGCTTCGATGGTGTCGCGTTCGCGGTGGAAGACCGGCCGGGCGCGTAGGTCGGATTTGGTCATGCGGAAGCTGGCCTCGACCTGCCACAGGTCGTGGTAGGCGGCCACGATCGCGAGTCCACCCATGGTGGCCTCTGGCAGGTTGGTGACGTAGCCCTTCAAACCCGCGAGCTGGCGGGCGCGTTCGACCAGGGCCCAGTCGACCTCGGTTCCGCTGTTGGCGATGCGCACGAAGCGGTCCTTCTTCAACGGCCGGGTGCCGGCGGCGACCTTCTCGGCGCGGTCGACCATGGCGTTGATCGCCCGGTCGTCGTGTTTGTGCCGGGCGAACCGGTACTGGTAGACGGTCCGGCGCGAGCGTTTCGCCTTACCCGTCCCTATGTCGCGGCGTGACTCGAGGATCTGGCCATCGTCGAAGGCGTTGCCGTGGCGTTCGAAGTGCATGGCCAGGTCGTAGGGCGCCTTGCTGATCCTCGACCCAACGATGAACGAGAACTCGTTGTCCTCCAACGCGTTTAGGTTGCTCGCGGACAACATCCCGGCGTCCGCGACGACGACCATGTCCCTGACCTGGTGCCGCTTACGGAACTCGTCGAGCACCGGGAGCAGGGTGGTGGTCTCGGCCTTGTTCCCTTCGAAGCAGCGGACCTCGAGTGGAAACCCGGACGGGTCCACGAGCAGCCCGACCTGGATCTGCGGGTCGACCCGGCGTTCCTTGCTCATCCCGACCTTGCGCAGCTTGTCCTCGTTCTCGACCTCGAAGTGCAGCGTGGTCACGTCGTAGAGCACCAGCGACACCGGACCCGACCCAGGGCCCCGGCAAAGTCGCTAGATGATCTTGTAGGTGGTCAGTGGTCGATGGGGGTCGCGGGCGTGGTGGCGGAGTGCTGCGGCGATGTTGCTGACGCCGTGCAGGCGTAGCGCGGTGATCGCGAGGTTCCGCAACGCCGACATGACCTGCGGGGCGTGACCGGTGTGGGCGGTGGCGCGGTCTTCGTCGAAGCAGACATCACGGACCCAGTGCAGGCGATTCTCGATCGACCAGTGCCCACGGATCCAGCGGGCGAGCAGTCCTGGATCGGCGTCGGTGCTGGTCAGGCTGGTGATCGCGTAGGCGGTCTCGGTTCTCCACTTCCCGCCAGGCCGCAGTGGGCGACGCCGGCGCACCAGCTTGATCGCCTGGGATGCGTGGGGGAAGAACTCTGCGCCCAGGTCGGGACAGGGGTGCAGGCTGACCACGCTGATCGTGCGGGTCTCGACGCGGCCGTGCCCACGCCCGCGTTGACGATCAGCGACGCCGATCTGGGTCCAGGGCAGCGCCCGTACCCGTGCCAGCAGCGTGGGCTGGTTCGCTTTGATCGTCATCAGGTAGTGCCCGCCGCGGCGGTGTAGGTAGTCGGCGTGGGCTCGCTGGGTGTGCAGAGCGTCCGCGGTGACCAGTACATCGTCGAGGTCGAGGGGGTCGAGCAGCGCGGTGAACGCGGTGATCTCGCTGCCTTTCTCTGCGACCTGAACCTGGCCGAGCACGCCACCGCTGGTCTGGTCGAGCACCGACACCAGATGCGGGAGCCAGACCCTGCCGTCGGCGGCACGGACGCGGGCGCCGCGCAGGGTCTTGCCGTCCAAGGCCAGCACGCGGCGCTGTTCTCGCCGGGGTGTGCCCTCCGGGGCCGGCTGGGCGCTGAGCTGGGGCAACACCCAGGACTGCAACGCCGCCTCCAGCGCCGAGGCGTCGACCCGTTGCAGGACCCGGCGGATGGTCGACTCGTGCGGAGCGACCGCGCCCACCCCGAGCACGTCCAGCACGGCGCGGCCGACGTCATGGGCGTACTCGGCGATCGCGGTGAACGACCGGGCCCCCGCCAACACCGCGCACGCCCCCAGTAGCAACACCGCGAGGACACCGTGGCGGACACCGCGTGGTTTCCGCGGGTCCGGCACTCGCGACAGGGCCTCCACCAGCGACAACCCCGCCGCCTCACCGACCGGCGCGGCTCTCCCCGCGTCAGGACCGACCTCCAGGCCTTCCAGAGCAGCAACGATCGGAGACACTGACACTGCGGACACAGGCTTCCTGACGTGAGCAAGGATTCGACACCCTCATGATCACGCCAAGCCTGTGTCCGCACCCACCCCCACCCCCCACATCACCGCAGCTCAGGACCCACCCATCACGACTTTGCCGGGGCCCTGGGACCCGACCGGCGCGAGGCCGCAGCACAGGCGGCGGCGAGGGCGGCTCGGTAGTCCTTGTCCACGCAGCGGCGCAACGCCGCGGTGAAGGTGTTGCGGTGCGGCGCGGCCACGCCGAGCTCGTCGAGGACCCCTACTGCGGCGGACTTGCTGGTGGGCTCGACGATTCGCGCGAGCACGAGTGCCCGGAACGCCTCGTCTGCGAGCTGGTCGAAGCCGAGGCGACGGTAGGCCTCGATCAGGACGTTCCACAGGACCTCGCTCGACGACTCGGTCACGATCGCCCCACCTGCACCCCCAGCGGCCGGGCTCATCGACTGTTGACAAAGTATCCGGTACTAGCTCATACTGCTTTAGATGCGTATAGCGCGAGCTGCCGAGTACATGGGCATGTCGGTGGTGGGTGTTCGGAAGGCTGCCCGAGAGGGTCGGCTGCCGTGCCGAGTTTCAGCCTCTGGTCAGCGTTTGTTTGATCGTGCTGATCTTGATGTCTTCCTTGGGCGCGAACCGATTCAGCCGGAAGCGGCGGAGCGGGAGGCTTATTCATAAGCCGCAAAGAAGTAGAGGCCTACGATTGCCGCAACTGTGCTTTCGTATTTGCTGATGGGGTAGCGGTATCGGCCACCTTCTTCGCTGAGCATGCGCCATGTTTTGAGGTGCGCGATGGCGTGTTCGACGGCTGCGCGGATTCTGCCGAGGGCGGTGTTGAACTCGACTTGGCTGGGGTCGAGGTCGATACCGGGGGATCGCTTGTGCGGGACCGTGTTGATGCCCTCGACGCCGATGTAGCCGAGGTCGGCGACGGACGGGAGATCGCGCAGACGCTCCGCCAGCCCGGATGCGGCGTAGGCATGTGCGTCGTGGCGGGCGCCGTGAATCGGGACTTCGCCGACCGCGACGAGGACTCCGTCGAGGGTGGCGGCGATCTGCAGGTTCATGCCCGAGTAGCCGGCCTTGACCGAGAACAGGTCGGACACTGCGTTCCAGTCCCACGTCGGGCACACGGTGCCATCGACCAGCACTGTTCCGCCTCCGAGGACCTCCCGCGGGTCGGGCACGACGTCGGCGAGGACCTCGCCGATCACCGGGCGCAGCAGGTCCCAGCGGCGACTGACCGTGGACTGGCTGACCCCGAAGATCGCGCCCGCGAAGTCCTGGGTCACGTTCTTGCGCATCAGCGTCACCACCATGGCCACTGACCGGAACAAGCCCAACGCAACAGGCCTACCTGCAGAAACGAACTTGCCGCCGCATCGGGCGTGTACTCTCACCACCAGATCGGTGAGTTGTCTATCGTCCAACCCTGTCATAGCTTTGAATCGCAACAGCTCTTCGCCGATCCTCGTTCGATGCCTGGGAACACCGAACAAACCGGCAAGGGCTGTTGCACTTCAAGCGCGACACACCGCCGTGCCGGTATCGAGACAAAATCGCCGGTGACGGCTTCCGCAGATCAACAGAATTACTCCCTTGTGAATAAGCCCCCGGGTTGAGGCGTTGTATTGCCGTGTTTCTGGTTCGACGGGTCAGGAGTCGTCGTTGGCGAACCAGGAATCGGTGTTGCGGGAGACGTCCAGGGGGACAGTATTCCGAGTGTATCGTGATCGCGCGTCCGGTTTGCGAGAAAATCGGAAGGGGTTGACTCGGCTACTTGATGACGCCGCTGCTGGGCGGTTCACGGTAGTTCGCGTAGTGTGGCGTGACCGACTGGCTCGGTTTGGTGTCGCCTATATTGAGCGGTATCTGGCGCAGGTCGGAGTTGCAGTTGAGACTGTTCATGCTCATGCGGACAAGTCGCTGCTTGAAGAGCTGATGGATGACTTCATGGCGTTACTTGCGTCCTTTTCTGGTCGGGGCCTCCGACGTGACGGGTTGGCAGAAATCCAATGTATTGACGTCTTCAACGACATCTCGAGCTTCACGAGCAGTGTGTGAAGTGTCTGGTGCTGTCGTGTCGCGAGATGACTTGACGGAGCGGGTGCGTTGGCTGCTCGACATTGTGGAGGGCGCCGAACGCGATCTGCTCTCCGAGTTGTGGGTTCCGGAAACTTTTGACCGTATACATTCCGGTGTGGATGAGGGCGGCCGTCGATTGCCTGCGGCTGCAGCGGTAGTGGGGCAGCGTTGCGGATGGCGACCTCAGTTTCCGCAGGATATGTACGTTCCATCTCGTGTGATGCGGATCGTGACGGCACAGGTGATATCAACGTTGCGAACCTTGGCTTCTCGGGATGCCGCCATTGCAGCAGAGGTGTCTGGTGGTGCGTCAGACGGCACTGCGGGCCTCGGGGGTGCGTTCGCGAGGAATGTGCATAGGCAGATCGCTCGGTGGGTGCGCTTGCATCCCGGGGTCGATCCGGCAGGCTTGCGGATCACGACGCTCCAACCCGTTCCATCTGTCGCTCGCCGGGTCCGTCTCGGAGCCGTTGACGCCCAGCTGGCGACGCTTGTTACCAGTACGGCCACCGAGCTGACACTGCGGATCAAACTTCCTGTACGTCAACATCCAGATTCTCGGACCGATTGGCGTTGGGTTCAACTCGATATCCCGATTCCTCAACATTTACATCATCGGTCAATCACCGGATGGCATCTCCCCGAGGTGACCCTTGATCGGCGCGGGGCACTATTCCGTTTCGCTTTCGCTGAAACAGTGCCTCGGCCACCGACCGTTGCGGACGCAGCGTCTGCAGTCGGGGTTGATTGGTCACCTAAGGATATGGTCGTTGCGGCGACTGTAGTTCGTGACACTCAGAGCAACGCCATGTACAGCGATTTTCGCGGGCGCCGTTTCGATGACCATGGACTCTCCGTCAAGTTAGCTCGACTTCAGCGACAAGGACAGTTCCTCCGCCGTAAAATCGCTCGTCTTGAACAGCTTATTCCTCAAGCCTCGATACCCACGCGACAGCGCCTTGAGGGGAAGATGTCTGCGCTGCAGGCAGAAATGCTCTCCTGTGGGCAGAAACGGGCACGCATCAATCGAGATTTAGCTTATCTGGCCGCGCAGTATGTCACGGTAATCGCCCGAGCCTCCGGTGCATCGATCATTGCACTGGAAGATCTTGCCACTCTAGAGGCCCGAGGGTTGGGTAAAGATGTCAACAACACAGTAGCTCAATCAGCGCGTCGCGTCGCCGCAAACGCGATCGAACACATCGCGACCCGCGATGGTCTCACTGTCGTGGATGTCCCACCCCGAGGAACATCGGCAAATTGCCCAACATGTGATAACCTCGTCAGTCGACCAGGGGGATACCACAGCGCAGCATGCGCCACGTGCATGTTTACGGTCAATCGAGATGACGTCGGCGCGGTGAACACTGCGAAACGCGCATTAGCTGCCGAGCGGGTTACGCGGCGCCGAGGATCTCAGCGTCAACGGGTAACCCGGCAACAACACAGGCCAGTCATCCGGTGCCGGGGGGCTTATTCACAAGGGAGTAATTCTGTTGATCTGCGGAAGCCGTCACCGGCGATTTTGTCTCGATACCGGCACGGCGGTGTGTCGCGCTTGAAGTGCAACAGCCCTTGCCGGTTTGTTCGGTGTTCCCAGGCATCGAACGAGGATCGGCGAAGAGCTGTTGCGATTCAAAGCTATGACAGGGTTGGACGATAGACAACTCACCGATCTGGTGGTGAGAGTACACGCCCGATGCGGCGGCAAGTTCGTTTCTGCAGGTAGGCCTGTTGCGTTGGGCTTGTTCCGGTCAGTGGCCATGGTGGTGACGCTGATGCGCAAGAACGTGACCCAGGACTTCGCGGGCGCGATCTTCGGGGTCAGCCAGTCCACGGTCAGTCGCCGCTGGGACCTGCTGCGCCCGGTGATCGGCGAGGTCCTCGCCGACGTCGTGCCCGACCCGCGGGAGGTCCTCGGAGGCGGAACAGTGCTGGTCGATGGCACCGTGTGCCCGACGTGGGACTGGAACGCAGTGTCCGACCTGTTCTCGGTCAAGGCCGGCTACTCGGGCATGAACCTGCAGATCGCCGCCACCCTCGACGGAGTCCTCGTCGCGGTCGGCGAAGTCCCGATTCACGGCGCCCGCCACGACGCACATGCCTACGCCGCATCCGGGCTGGCGGAGCGTCTGCGCGATCTCCCGTCCGTCGCCGACCTCGGCTACATCGGCGTCGAGGGCATCAACACGGTCCCGCACAAGCGATCCCCCGGTATCGACCTCGACCCCAGCCAAGTCGAGTTCAACACCGCCCTCGGCAGAATCCGCGCAGCCGTCGAACACGCCATCGCGCACCTCAAAACATGGCGCATGCTCAGCGAAGAAGGTGGCCGATACCGCTACCCCATCAGCAAATACGAAAGCACAGAGGCTTATTCAGGGCCCGTGAAATAACGATCTAGCCCGGCGTGTCGGGTTGGGCGACAGCCCGTCCATCGCGAAGATTGGTTTGTCGAATCAATCCGAGATGAATGGGCTGTCGCAGTATGTACTATACCACTGGCTTTCGGCGTGATGAGATTCAGGATCTTGCCGCTCTGGTGCATGAGCAGGATCAGCGGAACGCGACTGGCCTGCGACGGCCTTGGCCGCCGATTCTGGGATTGTTCTGGTCGGTGGTGATCACGTTGGCGTATCTGCGCGGGAATCGTGTGCAGTGGGAGTTGGCGGAAACCTACGGGGTGTCGCAGTCGACGGTCAGTCGAGCGATCGCGGGGGTGACACCGTTGCTGGCGCAGGCGCTGCGGAGTGTAGTTCCGACTGCGGAGGAGCTTCGTGCCGATCGGCAGTACATCATCGACGGAACCCTGCTGCCCTGCTGGTCATGGACCGCCGTACCAGGTCTGTGGTCGGGCAAGCATCGCACCACCGGCGTCGTCGTCCAGGTCGCAGCCACCCTGGAAGGGCAGCTGTCGTGGATCTCCGACCCGACCCCAGGCTCCCGACACGACCTACATTGCCTCGACCAATCCGGCGCCCTCGACCACCTCGCCACATACCCACCGATCGGCGATAAAGGCTACATCGGGCGCGGCATGCTCACCCCGTTCAAAAAACAACCCGGCCGGGAACTTCTCGACTGGCAGAAAACATTCAACAAGAGCCTCAACCGCACACGCGCCACCATCGAGCGAGTCATCGCCCATATCAAGTCGTGGAAAGTTCTCCACACAGACTACCGCCGACCCTACGCCACATTTAAAACGACGATCTCGGCAGTCATCGGACTCATCTTCTACGCACTTACCTGACGGAGCCTGAATAAGCCTCACAGTTGCGGCAATCGTAGGCCTCTACTTCTTTGCGGCTTATGAATAAGCCTCCGGGATAAAACAACTCCCACTCCCAAGCGACGGCGACACCGCAGAGTTCGCCGCACTACACCAGCCACAACGCCGACGATCACCCGCGCTGAAGCGTCGCCGCGGGGCACGGACCAGAAGAAGCAAGTCACCCTGACCTGCCGAAACACCCGTGTGACTACCGATCACTCACACCGACAGACATCCACTCGGGTGTCCATAAGTGTCAGACCTGACTTTGGTCACCCGAGCCTGGTTTCGCAGCTTGTACTGCGCTGAGCTGCGGTGATGTGTTTGCGCGGGAGCGGTGTGAGGCACTAATTCGGTGCTCTACGCTCGGTCAGGTGGCGTGGGTGAGGCGGGTACGGACGGCCTCCGGGGCGACCGCGGTCCAGATCGCCGAGTCCGTGCAGGGCCATCGACGGATCGTGGCCCATGTCGGGTCAGCGCACACCGAGGCCGAGCTGGGCCTGCTGGTCGAGCAGGCCCGTGGGCTGATCGACGACGCTGCACAGCAGGCCCTGGATCTGGGCGTCGCGCCGTCACCCCGGCGGGCCGAGCTGATCGCGCCCACCGCGGCCGGCGGTGCCACGCAGGAGGGGCTGTTCGGCCAGATGCCGCGGCGCGCCCCGAGCACCACAACCCGGCGGGTGGGTGCGCCGCAGGTGATCACGACCGGGTCGCGGGTGCTGTTCGACATCCTCGCCGAGGTCTACGCGGGCCTCGGGTTCGCAGAGGTCGCTGATGACACGTTCCGCGACCTGGTGATCGCCCGGATCGTCGAGCCCACGTCCATCCTGGACACCGGTCGGGTGCTGGCCGGTCTGGGCGTCACCGCGGCGAGCGAAAAGACGATGCGCCGCACCCTGCTGCGCTGCACCGGGCGCAGCTACCGCGACGAGATCGCGAGGGCCTGCTTCACCCACGCCCGTGGCAGTGGGGATGTGTCGTTGTGTCTCTACGACGTCACCACCCTCTACTTCGAGGCGGAGAAGGAGGACGACCTGCGCAAGGTCGGGTTCTCCAAGGAACGCCGGGTCGACCCGCAGGTCGTCGTCGGGCTGCTGGTCGATCGCGCAGGGTTCCCCCTCGAGATCGGCTGTTTCGAGGGCAACAAGACCGAGACCGCGACGATCCTGCCGATCATCGAGGCCTTCCGGGCCCGACACCAGCTGCCGGTCGAGCCGGGCGGGATGGTCGTGGTCGCCGACGCAGGGATGCTCTCGGCCGCGAACCTGCGCGACCTCGACGAGGCCGGCCTGCGGTTCATCGTCGGCTCCCGACTCACCAAGGCCCCGGTTGACCTGGAGTCGCACTTCCACTGGCACGGCGACGCCTTCGTCGACGGGCAGATCATCGACACCCTCACACCACGCGACCGCCGCACCGGGCGCAGCGAGAACAGCCCGAAGGTCAAGGCCGAGCCCGTCTGGAACCCCAACCAGCATCCGGGATCCTGGCGGGCGGTCTGGGCCTACTCCACGAAGCGGGCCGTCCGGGACCGGCGCACGTTGACCCTGCAGGAGAACCGGGCCCGCGAGGTCATCGCCGGCGAGAAGCCCGCGCGCACACCGCGGTTCGTCAAGGTCACCAACGGCTCCCGCGCCCTGGACGAGGCCTCCTTGGCTCGGGCATACCGGTTGGTCGGGTTGAAGGGCTACGTGACCAACATCCCGGCCGGCGGCGCAGCGGCCGGGGAGATCATCGGCGACTACCACGACCTCTGGCACGTCGAGCAGTCCTTCCGGATGAGCAAAACCGACCTACGCGCCCGCCCGATGTTCCACCACCAACGCCAGTCCATCGAAGCGCACCTGACCATCGTGTTCACCGCCCTCGCAGTCGCCCGCGAGATCCAGAACCGCACCGGGCTCACCATCCGCAACGTCGTCCGCCAGCTCCGACCACTGCGCTCGGCCACCATCGCCATCAACGGCACCCAGCAGACCTTCCCGCCCGCCGTCCCCGCCGACAAACAGGCCCTCCTCGACGCGCTCCGTCAGCCCGCGGCGAAGCACTAAGACAAGTGACCGAAGTCAGGTCGGTGGTCGGGTCGCCCGCCACCGCGACCGTGCGGCCCCGCACCCGCAGCCCGGCGACGGCCGCGGCCCGTGCCGCCGGGTCCAGCCCCGGGCGGACGGCGTCGGGGTCGGCCGGGTCGAGACCGGTCGCCGCGGCGAGGGCGCGGGCGGCGCCGTCGTCGTCGGGGGTGAGCAGGACCGGCGTGACCCCGGCCGCCACCAGCTCCGACATCCCCGGGCGGGCCTCGGGGTGCGGCGCCCGGGGCAGCGCGAGCACGGCGCGGGCGCACCCGTCCCAGGCGACGACCAGGACCGCCCGGCCCTCGGCGACCGCCCGCTCCCGCTCCACCGACAACGGCGGTGGCACCCGGATCCCGTGCTCGGCCAGCCAGTCCGGGCTGCCGAGCAGCACCGCGTGCGCGACGACGGTCGCGGTCGTGCCGCCGCCGTCCGGGCCGGGGTCCCGCAGCTCGGCCACCAGGCCGGACACCCCGAGGCCGGGCTGCTCGTCGGCCTCGGCGACGTCGGGCACCGGGCCGTCGACGGCCGCGGCCAGCGCCCGCGCCGCGGTGCGCAGGTCCGACCCGGGCCGCGCACCCGCGGCGACCGACGCGGCCAGCCGCAGCACCAGCGCCGGATCCTCGCCGCGGCCCGCGTGCACGGTGACCGTCCCGGGGGCGGTGCCGGTCAGCACGTCCGGCCCGGCCAGCGCGACGGTGTCCACCCGGCCCGCGAGCCCCGGTCCGCCGGCGGACCCGGTCCAGCCCACCGGATCGCGACGGCCGGGCCACGGCACCGGCAGCCGCACCGCGTCGCCGCCCGCCCGGTCCGCGGCCCGCAGCGCCGCCGGCAGCGCGGCCAGCAGCGGCAGCGGGCAGGCCCCGACCAGGACCGCGATCCCGGCCGGGACCGCGGCGGGCCACGGGGTGCCGGTGCCCGCCGCGAACGCGGTCACCGCGACCGCGATCAGCGCCGCGGGCGGGGTGAGCAGGGCGCTCCACCGGTCGGCGACGGCGCGCAGGCCCGCGCGGACCTCGTCGGCGTCCGCCCGGGTGTCCCCGCCGTGCGGGCCGGGTGGGCGCCCGGTGCGCTGCACCGCCGCCGCGACGACGGTCAGCACCGCGGCGACCCCGGGCAGCAGGACGGGCCCGGCGAGCGGGTCGGTCGGGACCGGGACCGGACCCGCGGGCGAGACCGCCGCGACGGCCTGCACCGCCGCCGACCACCCCAGCGCGGCGAGCACGGCCGCCGCGACGCCGGTCTCGGCGGTCACCGTGCCCTCCCACAGGCCGCGGGCGGCGACGCGCAGGCCAGGGCCCCCCGTCGTCGCGACGACGGCGAGGGCGACCAGCAGGGCCACCGCCGCGCAGTGCGGGGCCCACGTCGCGCCGGCCAGGGCGGGACCGGCGAGCGGCAGCAGCAGGGCGAGCAGGGCCGCCACCGCCCGCGCGGCGTCCCGCAGGACCGGACGCAACCGCCGTCAGCTCCCCGGCGCGGTCGGGAGCGTGAACTCGCACGACCGCAGCACACCGCCGGAGCGGTAGTCGAGGAACAGCCGGTAGCTGCCCGGAGCGGGGACCGACACCGCGAACGCCACCCCGGGCCCGGAGCGGTCGGCGGCGGCCGCGCCGGTGATCTCGGGGCGGACGGGGAACCGGGCCAGGTCGCCCTGGCGGACCGCGGTCATCCGGCCGAACGCGCCGCCGTCGACGGGCTCGAGGTCGGTGACCGGGGTGCCGTCGCGCCCGACGGTCGCGAACAGCCGGGACTCCCCGCCGGGGACCAGGGCGCCGTCGAGGCGGACCTGCTGGTCGCTGCCCCCGCAGAGCCCCGCCCGGTTCTCGGCCGGGAAGGTGAAGGCGCCGTAGGTGCCGGGGACGTGCAGGTCGGCCCCGAGGTCGAGGTGCGGGCCGCCGGTCGGGGTGAACCCGGCGTAGAGCCGCCAGACGCCCTGGCCGGGGAACCGCACGGGTGCCCGCCACACGCCGTCGGGGCCCTGGGTGGCCCGCAGCCGCTGGTAGCCGGCGACGTCGCGGCGCAGCACGGCGACGTCCATGACCCCCGAGCCGTCGGAGGGGGTGTCGAACCGGGTCACCGGGGCGCCGTCGGAGCCGGTCACGGTGAAGGCGACCTCGGTCGGCTCGCGCCACGGGTAGACGATCCCGACCGGGGTCAGGGTGTAGCCGGCCGCGGTGGTGAGCACACCCCCCGCGCCGGTCGTCGCGTCCCCGGTGGCCAGACCGGCGGCGAGGACACCGCCGTCGCCGCGCACGTCACCGGGGTCGGCGTCGCCCGGTGCACCGGCGGTCGGGGTCTCCGGAGCGCCGCCCACCCCGCTGCCCACCGCACTGCTGCCCACCGCGCCGCCCGCCGTCCAGGCCGCGGTGAACACCAGCACCGACGCGGCGCCGAACCCGGCGAGCCGGGCCGCGGCCGATCCGCCGATCCGCCCCATGCCCACCTCCTCCGTCGCGTCGTCCACGGGGTACAACGTCCGGGGGGCCGTCACGTTGCGCTCCGTGGAGCGCCGGACGCGGACGGTGATCACAGCGAGACGGGCGTCACCCGGCACGGCGAGTGACGTGCGCGACACGTCATGCTGGTCGAATGGTCGCCGCCCCGTCGATGTCCGTTCACCCGCCCGTCACCGTGCCCGCCCCGGTGCCGACGCCGGGTGTCGAGACGTCCCCGGGTGCCTCGGCGGAACGCCCGCCGTGGCCGGGCCGCGCGGTCACCTCCGGCGGGGTCACCCTGCACGTGCGCGAGACCCCCGGCTCCGCCGACGCCGACGCCGTCTACGTCCACGGCCTCGCCGGGTCGGCCACGAACTGGACCGACCTCGCCGGGCTCCTCGCGCCGCGGGCCACCGGCCTGTCGGTCGACCTGCCCGGGTTCGGGCTGTCCGAGCCGACCGCCGTCGCCGACTTCGGGCCGGACGGCATGGCGGACGCGCTCCTGTGCTGGCTGGCCGGGCGCGACCGCCCGGTGCACCTGGTCGGCAACTCCCTCGGCGGCGTGATCGCGACGACGGTGGCGGCCCGCCGTCCCGAACTCGTCCGCAGCCTCACCCTGGTCTCGCCCGCGGTGCCGGACCGGCGCCCCGACCCGCGACGGCTGTCGGACCCGCGGATGGCGCTGGCCATGGTGCCGCTGCTCGGGCGCGGCGCGCGCCGTGCGCTGGCGCAGGAGCCGCTGCGTGCCAGGGCCGAGCGGATCGTGAAGGTCTGCTTCGCCGACCCGCAGCGCGGCTCCACCCGCCGGCTCGAGGAGCTGATCTCCGAGCACGAGCACCGCGCGACGCTGCCCTGGGCCGGCGCGGCGACCGACGGCGCCACCCGCGGCCTCCTCGGGCTGTGGGCCGGGCGCGAGATCTGGCGCCGGATGGCCCGGGTGCGGGTGCCGTCGCTGGTGGTGTGGGGGGAGCAGGACCGCATCGTGTCCCCGCGGCTGGCCGCGCGGACGGCCGCCACGCTGCCCGGGGCGCGGCTGCTGGTGCTGCCCCGCGCCGGGCACGTCGCGCAGATCGAGCGGCCCGCGGCGGTGGCCGACGCCGTCGCCGCGCTGTGGGACGCGGTGCCGGTCGGAGCGGGTGCGGGAAGATGACGCGCACGTGGCGCGTTGAGACGCCCTGAGACCCGCACGCAACCCGCGAGGAGTGGACGAGATGGCGCTACCGCCACTGGTGGAGCCGGCAGCCGAGCTCACCAAGGAGGAGGTGGAGCGGTACAGCCGCCACCTCATCATTCCCGACGTCGGGATGGACGGGCAGAAGCGCCTGAAGAACGCGAAGGTGCTGGTCGTCGGGGCGGGCGGCCTCGGCTCGCCCGCCCTGCTGTACCTGGCCGCCGCCGGTGTCGGGACCCTCGGCATCGTCGAGTTCGACGTCGTCGACGAGCCGAACCTGCAGCGTCAGGTCATCCACGGGCAGTCCGACGTGGGCCGCCCGAAGGCCGAGTCGGCCCGCGACTCGATCCGCGAGGTCAACCCCTTCGTCGACGTCCGCCTGCACAACGAGCGCCTCACCAGCGAGAACGTGCTGGACGTCTTCCGGGACTACGACCTGATCCTGGACGGCACCGACAACTTCGCCACCCGGTACCTGGTCAACGACGCCGCGGTACTGCTCGGCAAGCCCTACGTCTGGGGCTCGATCTTCCGTTTCGAGGGCCAGGCCTCGGTCTTCTGGGAGGACGCCCCGAACGGGCAGGGCCTGAACTACCGCGACCTCTACCCCGAGCCGCCGCCGCCCGGGATGGTCCCGTCCTGCGCCGAGGGCGGCGTGCTGGGCGTGCTCTGCGCCTCGATCGGCTCGATCATGGTCAACGAGGCGATCAAGCTGCTCACCGGCATCGGTGAGCCGCTGCTCGGCCGCCTGGTGATCTACGACGCGCTGGAGACCACCTGGCGTCAGGTGAAGATCCGCAAGGACCCGGAGACGCCGAAGATCACCGAGCTGATCGACTACGACGCGTTCTGCGGCACCGTGACGCAGGAGGCCCAGGACGCGGCCGCCGGCAGCACGATCACCGTCGGCGAGCTCAAGCAGATGATCGACGCGGGCAAGGACTTCCAGCTCATCGACGTCCGCGAGCCGCACGAGTACGAGATCGTGCGGATCCCGGGCTCGGTCCTGATCCCGAAGGACCGGTTCCTGTCCGGCGCCGCGCTCTCGGAGATCGCCCAGGACAAGCCGGTCGTGCTGCACTGCAAGTCCGGCGGCCGGTCCGCCGAGGCCCTCGCCGCGCTGCACAAGGCCGGGTTCCGCGACGCCGTCCACGTCGGCGGCGGGGTGCTGTCCTGGGTCAAGCAGATCGACCCGTCGCAGCCCACCTACTGACCACGGTCCGACCCGCTCCGCACTACACCGACGGCCGCCGTCACCGGTACACCCGGGACGGCGGCCGTCGCGGTTCCCGATGTGGCACAGGGTGACCGCTCATCGATCGCACGCGACCGTCCGAGTGAACATGGCCCGTTCGACCCTGCTGTTCGCCCGTTGGGCGAAACATTCCCGCCGATCGCCGCGACATGGGGATGCACGCGATCGCCAGGATCGGGAGGACGCTCGGTGGACCACTCGTTGCGCACATGCGCCCTACAGGGGTGCGACGCACCGTTGGAGCCCACCGGAGACGTGTCCGGAGACCGCCCACAGCGGCGCTACTGCTCGGCCGCCCACCGGCTGGCGGCCCGCCAGGCCCGCCGGGCCGCGGCGCAGGCGGCGGGGGACCAGCAGCTCGCCGAGACGCTGCCGTGGCTGCGCGAGCCCGAGGCCGTCGAGGTCGACGAGCCCGCGGTGCCCGCCCAGCGGACGGCGACCCGGCTCGTCGCGGCGCGCCCGGCCGCGTCGTCGGGCCCGGACCGCCCCGGACCGTTGCGGGTCCCGCGCAGCCCGCTGCGGCACCGGCGCACGCTGGCCCTGATCGGCGCGACGGCCGTGCTCCTCGGCGGATACGCGCTGGCGACCTCGCCGTCGGTGACCGGGACCCCGGCGCCGCAGGACCGCACCGCCGACCAGTGGGCCGGGCAGGCCCGGATCGCGCTGGCGGCCCTCGACGACAAGCTCGGGACCCTCAACGCGAGCGAACGGACCTGGCAGGCGTCCGCGCACGAGACGGAGCGCACCCCGGTCGCGGTCGCCAAGCTGCAGCAGCAGCGCGACACCCTGCTCCAGCAGCGTGCCGCCCTGCAGTCCCAGCTGCAGGTCTACAGCTCCCGGCAGGACGCCGTGGACGCGCTGGCCGCCGCCGAGCAGCAGCTCGCCGAGATGGACCGGATCGTCGCCGCCCTGCCGCCCGCCACCCGTCGGACCCCCGACCAGATGGCCGCGGCCGCGTCGCTCGAGGAGCAGCGCGACCTGCGTGCCCGCAACCGCGACGCCTGTGCGGAGCGGCTGGCCGCCATCGACGACGGCATCGACCGGGCCCGCACCGCCCCCTGCCCGGTGACGGCGACGAGACCGAGAAGGTCTCCGACGACGTGCTGGCCCTCGCCCGCGGCGAGGACCCCGCGCCCCCGGAGCCGTCCGGCGTGCGCCGCAACCCCGAGGTCCTGGCCGGTGGCCGGGAGACCGGCGGGGACCGCGAGCGCGCCGACGTCGGTACCGCCGGGCCGCCCGACCCGCGGGGCCCTTTGGACGAGACCCGGCCGCGCGCCGAGGGGCCGGAGGGTGCCTCGGCCCGTGGCCCGGGCAGCGCAGCCGGCCGGGACGCGGGGCCGGGGGAGAAGCTGGGCGGTGCCGTGTCCCGTGCCGCCGACGGCGTCGCCAACCTGGCCGGCGGCGCGCCGAGCCCCGGGGAGGGCGCTGGTTCGGGCGCTGGTTCCGGTGCCGGTTCCGACGCGGGGAAGAAGGCGAACCGGGCCGAGGTCGCACCGGCGTCGTCCGACGGGCCGGTGAAGAAGCTCGGCGACGGCGTCGGCGCCGCCGCACGGGGTGTCGGGGACGCCGCCGAGTCGGTGGGCAAGGGCGTCGACGACGTCGCGAGCGGGCTGACCGGGAAGAATCCCGGCGGCCCCGGGGCCGGCGCCCGCTCCGGCGGCGACTCCGCTTCCGGCTCCTCCGACGATGCCCCCCGCCCGTCCACCCCCGCTCCGCGGGAGGAGCCCGCCGCGCCCGCGGCCGCCTCGCCGGAGACCACCCTGCGCGCGCCCAGCGCGCCCGTGCTCAGCGCGCCCTCGTCGGTCGCGCCGTCGGAGGGGGTCGGCACGGAGCGTTCCGGCTCGGGGGCGCAGGGGGCCGGCGGCTCCGGCGGCTCCGGCGGCTCCGGCGGCTCCGGCGGCATCGTCACCGCCGTGGCCGGGCCCTACGTCGAGTCCGCCCTGGGACCGGAGGCGGCCGCGCCGGTGCTGGCGGAGGCCGACCGGCAGGCGGCCGAGCAGATGGCCGAGCGCACCGGGTCCTCCGGTTCGCGCTCCGGCGGCGGCTCGGAGGGGTCCGGCTCCAGCCAGTCCTCGCGCAGCTCCTCGGGCAGCTCGTCTGGCAGCTCCTCGGACGGTTCCGGCTCGCGGTCGTCCGCCTCGCAGTCCTCCGATCGGGGTTCCGACCAGGGGTCCTCGGGCTCGCGGTCGTCCCGGTCGTCGGACTCGGGCTCGTCGGGGTCGCGGTCGTCGGACTCCGGCTCGTCGGGATCCCGGTCGTCGGACTCCGGGTCCTCGGGGTCGCGGTCGTCCGGCTCGTCCTCGTCGGACTCGGGGTCGTGGGACTCGTCGTCGGATTCGGGTTCGACGGATTCGGGTTCGTCGCGTGGGGAGTCCTCGCGGAGCAGCGGCTCGGACGACTCCCGCTCCTCCTCGTCGTCCTCCTCGGACTCGGGGTCGCGGTCGTCGGGCTCGGACTCGGGATCCAGCTCGGACTCGGACTCCGGCTCGGACTCCGGATCGGGTTCCGGCGGCGGCAGCTCCTGGTAGTGGGGTGTCTCCCGTGGCCGGCTCCGTGCGGAGCCGGCCACGCTGGTCGTGCGTGCGGGAGCCCCGATCGGCCCGCCGTTCACCCGATCGGTCGTGGCGCGACGCGCGGTTCGGGCGTGGCGTGACGAACGTGAGCCGGTGGCGCGGGTACCGTCCCCGCTGTGACCGCTGCCCGCACGCTCGCCACCGCGCCGGCCGCGAGCGTCCTGCCCGAGCACGTCCGCACCGCCTTCGGGGTGCGTGAGACGTCCCCCCGTCCCGTCGTGTGGGCGGGCCAGCGGGCCTGGCAGTGCGGGGAGGTGCTGCTGCGGCCGGTGTCCGACCACGTCGTCGCCGCCTGGTCGGCGACGGTCCTGGAGAACCTCGAGGTCGACGGTGTCCGCCTCGCCCGCCCCGTCCGCAGCTCGGACGGCCGGTGGGTCGTGGGCGGCTGGGCCGCGTCCCGGCACGTGCCCGGCGTCCCCGAGCCCCGGCACGACGAGGTCGTCGCCGCCTCGCTGCGCCTGCACGCCGCCACCGCGACCGTGCTGCGCCCGCGCCTGCTCGACGACCGCGACGACCTGTTGTCCCGGTCCGCCGCCGCCGCGTTCGGCGAGCGCCGGCTGGATCTGCACCCCGAGACCGGCGGTCGGCTGTTCGCCGAGCTCGCCGCGCACCGCCGCACGATCCGGCTGACCCCGCAGGTCGTGCACGGCGAGCTGTTCGGAGCCATGCTGTTCGACCCGACGGGGCGGCCCGCGGTACTCGACCTCGTGCCGTTCTGGCGGCCCGCGGAGTGGGCGGCGGCGGTCGTCGTCGTCGACGCGGTGGCCTGGGGCGGCGCCGACGAGGAGCTGGTCGAGCGCTGGTCGGAGCTGCCCGAGTGGCCGCAGTCGCTGCTGCGCGCGGTGCTCTACCGGCTGGCCCTGCACGCCCAGCACCCGGACGCGACGGCCGAGTCGCTGGCCGGGATCGAGCGGGTCGCGAGCCTGGTCAGCCGCCGGCTCTGAGGTGTCCGCTCCCGGCACGCTGCTGCTCACCGGAGCCGCGGGGAACATGGGGACGCTACTGCGTCCCTGGCTGGCCCGCGACGGCCGGACCCTGCGCCTGTTCGACACCGCGGAGCTGCAGGCCGGCCCCGGCGAGCAGGTCCGCACCGGCTCGGTGACCGACCGGGACGCGGTCGCGGCCGCGACCGACGGGGCCGACGCCGTCGTCCATCTCGCCGGGATCAGCGGTGAGGCGGGCTGGGACGACATCCTGGCCGTCAACGTCGAGGGGACCCGCGCCGTGCTCGACGCGGCGGTCGCCGCGGGGGTGCGGACCGTCGTGCTCGCGTCCAGCAACCACGCCGTGGGCTTCCGCACCCGCGACGACGGCGTCCCGCTGGCGGCGACCGTCGGGCACGCCCCGGACACCTACTACGGCTGGTCCAAGCACGCGATGGAGGGGCTGGGCAGGCTCTACCACGAGCGGTTCGGCCTGACCGTGGTCTCCGCGCGGATCGGCAGCTGCTTCCCGCGGCCGTCGAACGCCCGGATGCTCGCGACCTGGCTGTCCCCGGACGACGCCGCCCGCCTGGTCGAGGCGGCGGTCGACCCGAGCACCCGAGGGCACCACGTCGTGTGGGGAGTGTCGGCCAACACCCGTCGCTGGTGGTCGCTCGAGGAGGGCGCCGCGATCGGCTACCACCCGCGCGACGACGCCGAGGTCCACGCCGCGGACCTGCTCGACGGCCCCCCGCCGGACCCGGCCGACCCGGTGCACCACCGGGTGGGCGGCGCGTTCTGCGACGCCCCGCTCGGCGTCCCGATGCGCTGAGGCGGCTCACAGCCGTCGCGGCTCCCGTGTGAGATAAGCGTTTCGGGGGTGTCACGTGGGGCCACCCGTCGGAAACTGGGGCTCCCTAGCGTCGTCGACGACGTGACCGCCGGCGATCAGGAGACCGATCCGTGACCACCACCTCCACCCCGGGGCGCCGCATCGGCGGCCGTTGGATCGACCACTGGGACCCCGAGGACGAGGGGTTCTGGCAGCGGACCGGCTCGGCCATCGCCCGTCGCAACCTCTGGCAGTCGATCTTCTCCGAGCACATCGGCTTCTCGATCTGGACGATCTGGTCGGTCCTCGTGCTGTTCATGGGGCCGGAGTACGGGTTCACCGCGGCGCAGAAGTTCTTCCTGGTCGCGGTGCCGACGCTGGTCGGGTCGATCCTGCGGCTGCCCTACACTTTCGCCGTCGCCCGCTTCGGCGGCCGCAACTGGACGATCTTCGCGGCGTCGCTGCTGATCGTGCCCACGATCCTGGCGATGGTGGTGCTGGAGCCGGGCGTGTCGTACACGACGCTGCTGGTCGTCGCCGCGGCCGCCGGTGTCGGCGGTGGGAACTTCGCGTCCTCGATGGCGAACATCAACGCGTTCTTCCCGGAGAAGGAGAAGGGCTGGGCGCTGGGCCTCAACGCGGGCGGCGGAAACCTCGGCGTGCCGGTCGCGCAGCTGCTCGGCCTGCTCGTCATCGCCACCCTCGGTGCGGGCTACCCGCGGGTGCTGCTCGCGATCTACCTGCCGTTCATCGTCATCTCGGCGTTCCTCGCCTGGAAGCGGATGGACAACATCGCCGCGATGTCCAACGACACCGGCGCCTTCACCGAGGCCTGCCGCGACCGCCAGACCTGGATCATGTCGTTCCTCTACATCGGGACGTTCGGGTCGTTCATCGGCTACTCGTTCGCCTTCGGCCTGGTCCTGCAGAACCAGTTCGACCGGACCCCGCTGCAGGCCGCCGCGGTCACCTTCATCGGCCCGCTCATCGGGTCGCTGATCCGGCCCTACGGCGGCAAGCTCGCCGACCGGTTCGGCGGCGCCGTGGTCACCCTGTGGAACTTCGTCGGCATGGCCGTCGCCACCCTGGTGATCATCTTCGCCTCGGGGATCGAGTCGCTGACGCTGTTCACCATCGGCTTCATCGCCCTGTTCACGCTGTCCGGTGTCGGCAACGGGTCGACCTACAAGATGATCCCGGCGATCTTCACCGGCCGGGCCCGCGTCGCGATCGCCGGGGGCGCGGACCGGGAGACCTCCTTCAACACCGCGCGACGGCTGTCCGGCGCCGTCATCGGCATCGCCGGCGCGGTCGGCGCTCTGGGCGGGCTGTTCATCAACCTCGCCTTCCGTCAGTCGTTCATGACGGTCCAGTCCGGCACGCCCGCGTTCTGGAGCTTCCTGGTCTTCTACGTCCTGTGCATCGGCGTCACCTGGGCCGTCTACCTGCGGCCGCGCCCGGCCCTGGTCGGGAGCACCGACGCCGCCGCGATGGCCCGGGTCTGAACCGTGGGTCCGGACGACCGGACCGCCACCCACTGCCCGTACTGCGCCCTGCAGTGCGGGCAGTGGGTCGGCCCGTCCGGCGAGGTCGACGCCCGTGAGTTCCCGACCAACGCCGGGGGCATGTGCCAGAAGGGCTGGACCTCCGGCGCTCTGCTCACCCATCCGCAACGCCTGACGTCGCCGCTGGTCAGAGCCTCGCGCGACACCGGTTTCGTCGAGACCGGCTGGGACGACGCCCTGGCCGGCGTCGCCGCGAGGCTCGCCGCGCTGCGTGCCGAGCACGGGCCGGACTCGGTCGCGGTGTTCGGCGCGGGCGGGCTGACCAACGAGAAGGCCTACCTGCTCGGCAAGTTCGCCCGGGTCGCGCTGGGCACCAGTCAGATCGACTACAACGGCCGGTTCTGCATGTCCTCGGCCGCCGCCGCGGGCAACCGGCCCTCGGCGTCGACCGTGGGCTGCCGTTCCCGGTCACCGACCTCGACGACGCCGAGCTGGTCGTCCTCGCCGGGGCGAACGTCGCCGAGACCATGCCGCCGCTGATGTCGCACCTGACCGCGGCGCGACTGGTCGTCGTCGACCCGCGGCGCACCCCGACCGCGGAGCGCGCGCTCGCCTCCGGGGGGCTGCACCTGGCGCCGCGCCCGGGCACCGATCTGGTCCTGGCGCTGGGGATGCTGCACGCCGCTGTCGTCGACGGACACCTCGATCTGTCCTACGTGGACGAACGCACGACCGGCTTCGACGACGTCTGGGCGATCGCCTCGCAGTGGTGGCCCGAGCGCGCGGAGCGGGTCTGCGGGGTCGCCGCCGCCGACATGCGCACCGTCGTGCGGTGGCTCGCGGAGTCCACCCGGCGCTACGTGCTCACCGCGCGTGGTGCCGAGCAGCACGCGCACGGCGTCGACACCGTCGCGGCGTGGATCAACCTGTCGCTGGCGCTCGGCCTGCCCGGCCGCCCCGGCTCCGGGTTCGGGACGATCACCGGGCAGGGCAACGGCCAGGGCGGGCGCGAGCACGGCCAGAAGTCCGACCAGCTGCCCGGCTACCGGCACATCACCGACCCGGCCGCCCGCGCGCACGTCGCACGGGTGTGGGGGGTGCCGGAGACCTCGATCCCCGGGCCCGGCCGCAGCGCCGTCGAGCTCCTCGACGCCCTCGGCCGCCCCGGCGGTCCGCGTGCGCTGCTGGTGTTCGGCTCGAACGTGCTCGTCTCCGCGCCCGACGCCCGCGCCGTCGCCGAGCGGCTCGACGCGCTGGACCTGCTCGTCGTCGCCGACGTGCTGCCCGGTGAGACCGCGATGCGCGCCGACGTCCTGCTCCCGGTCGCCCAGTGGGCCGAGGAGGAGGGGACCATGACCAACCTGGAGGGACGGGTGCTGCGTCGCCGTCGCGCGCTCGCCCCGCCGCCCGGGGTGCGCACCGACCTGGAGGTGATCGCGGGGCTGGCCGCGGCGCTCGACGCGCCGGGGGAGTTCCCCGCCGACCCGCGGGCCGTGTTCGACGAGCTGCGGCGCGCCTCGGCCGGTGGGATCGCCGACTACGCGGGCGTGTCCTACGACCGGCTCGACGCGGGCGAGGCGCTGCACTGGCCGGTCCCCGCCGACGACCATCCCGGCACCCCGCGGCTGTTCACCGAGCGTTTCGGCCACCCCGACGGACGTGCCCGGATGCTGCCGGTCGACCACGTCGAACCGGACGAGGGTGTCGACGAGGGATTCCCGCTGACCGTGACGACCGGCCGGGTGCTGGTGCACTACCAGTCCGGCGCGCAGACCCGCCGGGTTGCCGAGCTGGCGGAGGTGTCGCCGGAGGTGTTCGTGGAGGTGCACCCGGACACCGCCGCCCGGCACGGTCTCGGCGACGGCGACCTGGCCGACGTCGTGTCCCGCCGCGGGACGACGACGGCGCGCGTCCGCTGCGTCGCCACGCTGCGCCCGGACACGGTGTTCCTGCCCTTCCACTTCGGCGGCGTGGGGTCGGCGAACAACGTCACCAACCCGGCCCTGGACCCGGTGAGCCGGATGCCGGAGTTCAAGGTGGCCGCGGTGCGGCTGGAACCCGCCGGGACCGGGCGGGACACCACCGCCGGAGCCGCTGACACCGCCGGAGCCGCTGACGCCGCCGGAGTCGCGACCGACGGCCTGGCCCCGGCGCTCCCGGTGGGCGCCGGGGCCGCCGCCCGAGCGAGCCGGTCCGCGCGCTGATCCGTCGTTCGCGCGCGTCCGGACGCGCGCGGACCGTGGATCATCGCGCGAACAACGGATCATCGCGCGGGCCGTGGAGCACCGCGTCGGCCGGCGCCGGGAATCCGGCGGACACCGTGTCTCGTCAGGGTTACCCTGACGAGCATGCCCGCATCCGAGCACCGCACGACCCTCGACCACGCCCTCGTCGTCGACGTCACCGAGGCCGCCCGGGCCGTCACCGCTGCGGCGGTCGCCGAGCTGGACCGCCGCGCCGACGCCGTCGCGGGGCCCCCGCCGCTGCCCGGCACGCCGGAGTGGGACGCCGAGCAGGGCACCGACGGTCCGGCCCGTCGCGAGACCGCCTGGCAGGTGGCCGCGTTCCGGATCGCCCTGGCCGCCGGCCTCGACCCGCTGCCGCAGCTGGTCGGGCTGCGGCGCCTCGGGACCAGCTGGGAGACGATCGGCCGCGCCGCCGGGATCACCCGCCAATCGGCGCACGAACGCTGGGCGGGCCGCGTCTCCGCCGTCCTCGACCGCTGAGCCCCGTCCGCGTTCGCCCCGCTGCCCCCGCCCACCTCGCGCGGGCTGCCGAGTCCCGCACGGCGGGAGGACCCTGCGGTGGTCGATCCCCTGGTGGCCGCGGCACCCGGCACGGGCTCCGCCGCACCTCGCACGCCCTCGGCCCGCCTCGTCGGTCCCGGCACGGGCGCCGAGGTGGGTGGGTCCCGGCTCACGGTCTGCGCCCGCCGAGAATGAGGACCTCGTAACGCCCGTGCAATGGCGGGCGTTCCCCTCGTAACCCCCCATTCCTACCGTCGATGGCATGAGCAGGCGCGTGGTGGTGATCGGGCACGGCATGGTGGGTGCCCGTTTCGTGGAGGAGGTCCGCCGGCGCGACCCCGACGGCGAGCGGGTGTCGCTCACCGTCCTCGGCGCGGAGTCCCGCCCTGCGTACAACCGGGTGCTGCTGTCCACCGTGCTCGCCGGCGGGCTGCGACCCGCCATGGTCGCGCTCCCCGTCGTCGACGGCGTCGACCTGCACACCGGTGTCGCGGCGACGAAGCTCGACCGGGCCGCGCGCGTCGTCCACGCCGCCGACGGCACCACCCACCCCTACGACGAACTGGTCCTCGCCACCGGCTGCCGGGCCTGGCTCCCGCCGGTCGACGGCCTCGCCGACGCGGGCGACCGCGACGTGCCCACCCGCGGTGTGAGCCTGTTCCGCGATCTCGACGACTGCGAGCGCATCCTCGACGTGGCGGTGCCGGGCGCGCGGATCGCCGTCGTCGGGGGCGGGCTGCTCGGGGTCGAGGCCGCCCGCGGGCTCGCCGGACGCGGCGTCGCCGTCACCCTGGTGCACCCGCGCACCCACCTGATGGAGCGCCAGCTCGACCCGGGCGCCGGAGACGTGCTCGCGACCGCGCTGCGTGGGCTCGGCGTCGACGTCCGCTGCGGCGTCGGGGCCAAGGCCTGGGATCCCGACACCGGCCTGGACTGCGACGACGGCTCCCGGGTCGCCGCGGACCACGTCGTCGTCGCCGCCGGGGTGCGCGCGAACACCGGGCTGGCCGCCGACGCCGGGCTCGCGGTCGACCGCGGGATCCTCGTCGACGACCGCCTCGCCACCGACGACGGCCGGGTGCACGCCGTCGGCGACTGTGCCCAGCACGCCGGTGCCCCGGGCGGGCTCGTGCAGTCCGGTTGGGAGCAGGCCGCCGTCCTCGCCGACCTGCTGACCGGCACCGACCCCGCCGCGCGCTACCGCGGCACCCGCCCGGTCACCCGGCTCAAGGCCCGCGGCATCGACCTCGCCGCCCTCGGCGACCCCACCGCGGGCGAGGAGGAGCTGCGCGTCTCCGACCCACGCCGCGGCCGCTACGGCGTGCTCGCGCTGCGTGACGACCGCGTCGTCGGGGCCGTCCTCATGGGACTCCCCGACGCCGCGGCCATGATCACCGAGCTGTACGACTCCGGCGCCCCGGCCCCCGAGGACCGGCTCGCGCTGCTGCTCGGCCGGGCCTTGCCGGGGGAGGCGTCCTCCGCCACCGACCCCGTCCGGATGCCGGGCACCGCCGTGGTCTGCCGCTGCAACAGCGTCACCAAGAACACCCTGGTCAGCGCCTGGCGCGCGGGCGCCCACGACGTCGACGCGCTCTCGCGGCGCACCCGGGCCGCCACCGGCTGCGGGAGCTGCCGCGACGTCGTCTGCGGGATCCGGGACTGGCTGGCCGACATCGACCCGCCGGAGGTCCAGGTCGCCTGACGCCCCGTCCGCCGGGCACCGAATGTAGTCGTTCCGTTCCGGTGAGTGCCCTGACCGATCTACGATCCCGGGTGGACGGTCACCGGGAGGTACAGCGTGGGCTCGAGCGGACGGGCGTCGGACATCGTGGGGTTCTGGCGGGCCGTCGAGCTGTTCGACGTGCAGAAGGTGCCCGATCCGGTGCAGGAGCAGCCGCGGGTGGTCGTCGACGTCGCCTCGGACGGACTGTTGCCGTGGCAACCCGAGCACCCGGTACAACGACGGCCGATCCGGTCCGACTACGAATGGTGCTACACGGTCTACCTCGGTCTGTACGAGGCCGCCCGAGTGGTGGACCAGCTCTGTTCGGCGTTCGGCCCCGAGTCGCCCTACACCGCCGGCACCCGGGCGCAGGGCGTCACGTCCGCGGTCATCGCTTTCGTCGTCGGCCCGGACGGGGTCATCGGGCCGGATACCCCGGTGCTGTCCAGCGCCGCGTGGGCCACCGGCAGGCTCCGTTCCCCAGGGCCGGGTTCAGCGCAATGGCTCGACGGTCTGGCACGGGAGCAGAGCGCGCTCCGGCGGGCGTTGACCGGGTTGAGCGACCCTCCCGTCGTGTCACCCCCGTCCGCCGTCCCGCCGGCGCGGGACAGCGGGCGAACCGACCGGTCGGTCGTCTCGCGTGCGGGTGCCGCGGTCCGCACACAGGTCACCTCCGCGGCTCGCGATGCGCTCGATGAGGGGGCCAAGTCCGCCGGCACCGGGGTCGACGGGATCGTCACCGCGGCGATGGGGGCGCTCGTGGGACCCGTGGTCGGGACGATCGCGGGTCCTCTGATCGGCACCATCGCCGGAGGAGTGGCCGGGAAGTTCGTGGAGAAGGTGCTCACCGCACGCCGGGCAGCCGGGCCGCGCGGGGACACCGAGCCCGCCGGCGGCTCGGCCGTACCGACGCCCGTCCACCGGGTCACCATGCACGACCTGACCGCGACGGAACTGACCGAGTTCGTGGGGGAACTCTCCGCCGCGCTCGGCATCGCGGACGTCCTGCAGCCGGCCGGGATCCGGGTCGAGTGCTGGCAGCGGCGACGGCGTCCCGACCGCCCGCCGCGGCCGCTGGAGGCGCCCCTGCTCAACAGCATGATCGCCGACGACCTGGACCGGATCGCGGCGTTGCTGCGCGACGGCGGGGCAGGCCGCGCGTTGCGGGACTACCTCACGGCCGACGCCGACATCGATGACGAGCGGCGCCGCGACGTGCAGGACCACCGCGACGAGGTCCTGAAGCTGGTCGGCCCTGAGTGCAAGCCCGCGGGCCGGTGGCCGACGGAGAGCGACCGCCCCCTGGCGATGGCACAGCAGTTCGCCGTCGACGCGATCCATGCCGAGCTGTCCAGCTCGTCAGGGCTGTTCGCGGTCAACGGCCCACCCGGAACGGGCAAGACCACGCTGATCCGCGACCTCATCGCCGCGCTCGTGGTCGACCGGGCGAAGGTCCTCGCCACCCTCGAGCGGCCCTCCGACGGATTCGGCGGCGTGCTGACCTACGACGACGGGGAGAAGCTTCGCGAGATCGATCTGCTGCGGCCCGAGCTGACCGGTTTCGAGGTGGTCGTCGCGACGAACGGCAACGACGCGGCGAAGAACATCACCCACGAGATCCCGGGGGCGAAGGCGGTGGCCGCGGAGTTCGATGCGCGTGACCGGTGCGACTACTTTCCCGAGCTCACCGACGATCTGCTCGAAGGCCCGTCCTGGGGACTCGTCGCCGCGGCGCTGGGCAACCGGAGCAACAACCGTGCCTTCACCAGCAGAGTCCTGCACGGTGATGGAGCGCCCCGCCCCAAGGGAGGCGCACCGGCGCCCCGGCGGGTCGGCCTTCTCAACCGGTTGACGACGGGCTCGGCGTCGGGACCGTCCTGGTCCGAGGCCCGTCGACGGTTCCGGGCGGCATGCGACGAGGTCGCGCGACGTACGGCAGCCCAGACAGCGGTCGCGGCCGCCGTCTCCGCTCTGCCGGAGCTGCGCGACGCGACGACCTCGGCCGAACGGGAGCTGCGAGCCCAGGGTGAGATCGTCGCGGCGCGCCGCGGGGAGGAACGGACGGCGGCCGACCGGGCATCCCGGCTGCGAGCCCGGCTCGACGACGCCACGGCCGATCTCGATCGTCACGTCGCGGGCAAGCCTGGTTTCTGGGACTCTCTGTTCAGCATGTGGGCGGTCCGACGCAGCTGGTACGCCGACGGCGTCGAGCTGCGTGGACGGCAGCGGACCGCGCGAGAGCAGTGGGAAGCCGCGGAGACCGAGCTCGACGCGGCCCGGGCCGCGACCGCGCAGGCCGAAGAGCAGCTGACCGGGCTCGACCGGAAGCACGCGACGATGCGGGGCGATCTCGCGCGCGCCGAGGAGATCGTGCGTACGGCGCCGACGCTGCCACCCGTCGCCGACGCCGACGACGCGGATTTCGAGCTGACCGCCCCCTGGGCGGATCCGGAGCTGGACCGGGCGCGGTCGGAGCTGTTCCTCGCGGCGCTGACCCTGCACAAGGCATTCGTCCTGGGTGCGCCGACCCGGTTCCGGCGCATGCTCATCACCGCCGGCCGGGTACTCGCGGATCCGGGCGGGATGCCACCCGCAGCGGTTCTTGCGGCGTGGCAAGGCCTGTTCCTCACCGTCCCCGTCGTCTCCACGACCTTCGCGTCGTTGCCGCGCCTGTTCGATCGCGTCGAGGTCGATGCGCTCGGCTGGCTGGTGGTCGACGAGGCCGGCCAGGCGACCGCGAGTCGGTGGTCGGGGGGCTGTCACGCTGTCGGCGCGCGGTGATCATCGGCGATCCGATGCAGCTGGAACCGATCGTGACCACTCCCCGTCCGGCTCAACGTGCTCTGGCCCGCCACTTCGCCGTCGACGAGCAGTGGCTCCCCGATGCGCGCTCCGCGCAGACCGCCGCCGACCGGCTCAACCGGTTCGGCCGGCGGGTGCCCCCGCGCGACCCGACGGCAGCCCGGGCGACCGACGACTGGATCGGCGCCCCGCTACGCGTTCACCGGCGGTGCGACCGGCCGATGTTCGACATCGCCAACACGATCGCCTATGGCCACACCCCGATGGTGTTCGGCACCCCGCAACGGATCGGCGAGTTCCCCTTGCCGAGCGTGTGGTTCGACGTCCGCGGCCAGGCGCGGGGACATGTCGTCGAGGAGGAGATCGAGATGCTCGCCGATGTGGTCACGAAGCTCCGGAGGGAGCTGCCGGTCTCCGGAATCCGCGTCGTCACGCCGTTCACTGACGTCCGGTGGGCTGCAGCCGGTCGGCTCCGCCGTGACGCGAAGCGGCTGAAGGAGCCGACGGAGGACGATCTGGTGAAGGTCGGCACCCTCCACTCGGTGCAGGGTATCGAGGCCGAAGCCGTGGTCCTCGTGCTCGGCGGCGGCTCCGATGGCGCCCGCAGGTGGGTCACCTCGGCGCCGAACCTGGTCAACGTCGCCGTGACCCGGGCGCAGCGTTGCTTCTGTGTCATCGGGGACCGCCAGGCCTGGTCGGCGATGCCCTACCTGTCGACAGCCGCTGAGCACCTCGGCGTCCGCTGATGACGAGCCCGCATCTCACACCGGGACGCCACCCGGAATGAGGACCTCGTAACGGCGCTGCAATCGCGCACAGTCCCCGTGTAATCCCGCGTTCCTACCGTCGTTCCCGAGCGATCGTGACGGAGGAGATGCACATGAGCCGCCACCTGGTGGTCGTCGGGAACGGCATGGTCGGCCACCGCCTGGTCGCCGCCGTCCGGGACCGTGACACCGCGGGGGACTGGGAGATCACCGTCCTCGGCGAGGAGACCCGCCGCGCCTACGACCGGGTCGCCCTGTCCTCCTACGTGGACGGCAAGTCGGAGGAGGAGCTGCGCCTCGACGACGACGACCTGCGCAGCGATCCGCTCGTCACCTACCACCTCGGCGACGCCGTGGCCTCGATCGACCGCGACGTCCGCCGCGTCACCACCGCGTCCGGCCGCACCCTGGCCTACGACGCGCTGGTGCTCGCCACCGGCTCGTACCCGTTCGTCCCGCCGGTGCCCGGCAAGGATCTGCCCGGCTGCTTCGTCTACCGCACCCCCGACGACCTCGACGCGATCAAGGCGGCCGCCGCGGCGGCAGCCGACGACCCGGCTCGCAAGGGGCGGCCGTCGGCGATCGTCGTCGGCGGCGGGCTGCTCGGCCTGGAGGCGGCCCGCGCGATGCGGCTGCTCGGGCTGTCGCCGCAGGTCGTCGAGATCGCGCCACGGCTGATGCCGGTCCAGGTCGACGAGGGCGGCGGCGCGCTGCTCAAGCGGCTGGTCACCGCCCAGGGCATCGCCGTGCGGACCGGGGTGTCGCTGTCCGCGGTGTCCGCCGACCGCGGTCGGCTCGTCGGGACGCTCTCCGACGGCGTCGAGCTCGACGCCGACCTCGTCGTCTTCTCCGCGGGCATCCGCGCCTCCGACCAGCTCGCCCGCGACTGCGGCCTGCCGGTCGGCGAACGCGGCGGGGTCTGGGTCGACGACCGCTGCCGCACCTCCGACGACGCCGTGTGGGCGATCGGCGAGTGCGCCGCCCTGGAGGGCCGCACCTACGGCCTGGTCGCGCCCGGCTACGCGATGGCCGAGGTCGTCGCGGACCGGCTGCTCGGCGGGCAGGCCCGGATGACGCCCGAGGAGCTGGACATGTCCACCCAGCTCAAGCTGCTCGGCGTCGACGTCGCGAGCTTCGGCGACGCGCACGCCACGACCGAGGGCGCGCTGGAGATCGTCGTCAACGACCCGGTCGAGGGCACCTACTCCAAGCTGGTCGTGTCCGACGACGCGTCCACGCTGCTCGGCGGGGTCCTGGTCGGCGACGCCTCGCGCTACGGCTCGCTGCGCCCGCTGGTCGGGTCCCGGCTGCCGGACGACCCGGTCACCCTCATCTCGAAGGGCGGGGCCGAGCCCGACGCGTCGGCGCTGCCCGACTCCGCGCAGATCTGCTCGTGCAACGCCGTCACCAAGGGCACTCTGTGTGCGGCGATCGCCGACGGCGCGCACACCGTGCCGGAGCTGAAGGCGTGCACCCGCGCGGGCACCACCTGCGGCTCGTGCGTCCCGGCGCTGGCCCGGATCCTGGAGCAGCAGGGTGTCGAGGTCTCGAAGGCCCTGTGCGAGCACTTCGACCACTCCCGCGCGGAGCTGTTCGAGATCGTCGCCGGGGCCGGCATCCGGTCGTTCTCCGACCTGGTCGCCCGCTTCGGCCGCGGCTCGGGCTGCGACATCTGCAAGCCGGTGGTCGGGTCCATCCTCGCGTCGCTCTACAACGAGCACGTCCTCGACGGTGAGCGCGCGACGCTGCAGGACACCAACGACCACTTCCTCGCCAACATGCAGCGCAACGGCACCTACTCGGTGGTCCCGCGGATCGCCGGTGGCGAGGTGACCCCCGAGGGCCTGATCGTGATCGGCGAGGTCGCCCGCGACTTCGGGCTCTACACCAAGATCACCGGCGGGCAGCGGATCGACATGTTCGGCGCCCGCGTCGAGGACCTCCCCGCGATCTGGCGACGCCTGGTCGACGCCGGGTTCGAGTCCGGACACGCCTACGGCAAGTCGCTGCGCACCGTGAAGTCCTGCGTCGGCACGACGTGGTGCCGCTACGGCGTGCAGGACTCGGTGGGCCTCGCCGTCGAGCTGGAGCTGCGCTACCGCGGGCTGCGCAGCCCGCACAAGCTCAAGTCCGGCGTCTCCGGCTGTGCGCGCGAGTGCGTCGAGGCCCGCTCCAAGGACTTCGGCGTGATCGCCACCGAGCACGGCTGGAACCTCTACGTCGGCGGCAACGGCGGCTTCACCCCGCGTCACGCCGAGCTGCTCGTCTCCGACGTCGACACCGAGACGCTCGTGCGCACCATCGACCGGTTCCTGATGTTCTACGTCCGCACCGCCGAGCGGCTGCAGCGCACCGCGCCGTGGATCGAGGCGATGGAGGGCGGGCTGGACCACCTGCGCGCGGTGATCGTCGACGACTCGCTCGGCATCTGTGCCGAGCTCGACGCCGCGATGGCCCGCCACGTCGACTCCTACGCCGACGAGTGGGCCGGCGTCCTGGCCGACCCGCAGAAGCTGGAGCGGTTCGTGTCCTTCGTCAACGCGCCCGACACCCCCGACCCCACCGTCCGCTTCGTCGAGGAGCGGGGACAGAACGTCCCCGCCCCCGGCCGTCCCGACGAGCCCGTCCTGATCGGCCTCCCGGAGGTGTCCTCCCGATGAGCACCCAGCTCGACGCGTCCACCAGCACCAGCACCACCACCGCCACCAGCACCGGAGCGACCACGACCGCCGCGCCCGCCCCGGCCGGGACCGAGCCCACCGGCTGGCTCACGGTCTGCCCGGTCGAGCGGCTGCAGCCCGGCCGGGGGGTCGCCGCACTCGTCGGCGACACCCAGGTCGCGTTGTTCCGTCTCGCCGACGGCTCGGTGTACGCACTGGGCAACATCGACCCGTTCACCGGGGCCGCGGTCGTCTCCCGCGGCATCGTCGGCGACCGCGGCGGCGAGCCGACCGTCGCCTCGCCGCTGTACAAGCAGGTCTTCGCCCTGCGCGACGGCCGCTGCCTGGCGGGTGCCGACGAGGGCGACGCTGTGAGCCTGCCCGCGTTCGTGGTCCGGGTGATGGGCGAGGAGCTGCAGGTCGGGCTACGGTGAACGCCCCTTCCCGTACCGTCGTGCCCACCACCACCCGCGACGCTCCCGGCCATCTCCGCGCGTCCTCAGCGCCGGCCGGCCGGGACATCGGAGGAACGGAGAACCGGTGACCCGATCCGCCGCACGAGACGTCGCCGCCGCGCCCGACGCGGCGGCGGTGCCACCGCTGGCCGGGTTCACCGTCGGGATCACCGCGGCCCGGCGCGCCGAGGAGCTGGCCACGATGCTGGAGCGCCGCGGCGCCACCGTCCAGCACGGGCCCGCGCTGCGCATCGTGGCCCTCGCCGACGACGCCGACCTGGAGAGCCGCACCCGCGAGCTCGTCGCGGCACCACCGGACATCACCGTCGCGACCACCGGGATCGGCTACCGCGGCTGGATCGAGGCCGCCGACGGCTGGGGGCTGGGCGAGGAGCTGCTCGCCGCGCTCGGCCGGTCGGAGATGCTGGCCCGCGGGCCCAAGGCGCGCGGCGCGATCCGCGCGTCGGGCCTGGTCGACGCCTGGTCCCCGGAGTCGGAGTCCACCGCCGAGGTGCTGGAGCACCTGCTCGACCGCGGCGTCGAGGGGACCCGGATCGCTGTGCAGCTGCACGGCGAGCCGCTGCCCGACGTCGTCGACGCGCTGGAGATGGCGGGCGCCGAGGTCGTGACGGTGCCGGTCTACCGGTGGGCGCCGCCGCTGGACCTCGCCCCGCTGGACCGGCTGATCGACACCACCCTGGCCGGCGGGATCGACGTCCTGGCGTTCACCAGCGCCCCCGCCGCGGCCGGGATCCTCGCCCGTGCCGGGGAGCGGGGTCTGCGCGAGGAGCTCCTCACCGCGCTGCGCGGCCCCGTGCTGGCGCTGTGCGTCGGCCCGGTCACCGCGGCGCCGCTGGAGGCGCTCGACGTGCCGACCGTGCAGCCGCAGCGTTCCCGGCTCGGCGCGATGGTGCGGACCTGCGAGTCCGTCGCCCCGGCCCGTGCCCGCAGGCTCCCGGTCGGCGGCCACCAGCTGGAGCTGCGCGGACACGCGGTGCTCGTCGACGGCAGGTTCTGCCCGCTCCCGCCGACGCCGATGGCGCTGCTGCGGCTGCTCGCCAGGCGGCCCGGCCGGGTCGTGTCCCGTGCCGAGCTGCTCGCCGCGCAGCCCGGTGGTGCGGGCGACGAGCACGCCGTCGAGAACGCCATCGCCCGGCTCCGCGCCGCACTCGGTGTCCCCGGCCTGGTGCAGACCGTGGTGCGCCGCGGCTACCGGCTCGCACTGGAACCCGAGCACGGCGCGCACTGCGCCGAGGACCCGGAGGTGACCCGGTGACCGGACTCCCGCTGCTGCTCGTCGCGCACGGGTCGCGCTCCGACGCCGCCGACGCGGTGATCCGGTCGCTCGCCGAGGCCGTCGCCGCACGCGGCCCGCAGGTCGAGATCTGCTACGTCGACGTCCGCGGTCCGAAGGTCGTCGACGCCGTGATCGGGCTGCGGGACCGCGGCCACGACGGCGCCGTCGTCGTCCCCGCGTTCCTCGCCGCCGGCTACCACGTGCGCACCGACCTGCCCGCCCAGCTCGCCGAGGCCGGCGCCGACCCGGCCCGGTTCGCGGTGACCCGCTCCATGGGGCCCGACCCGCTGCTCGCCGCAGCGGCCCTGGACCGGCTGCGCACGGCCGGCTACCGCGACGGCGACGCCGTCGTCCTCGCCGCGGCCGGCTCGTCGGACCCGTCCGCGGTCGCCCAGGTGCACGCGAGCGCCGGGATGCTCGCCCGCCGGGTCGGCCGTCCCGTCCCGGTCGGGTTCGCCGCCACCGGCAGCCCGTCGGTGGCCGAGCTGGTCGCCCGGCTGCCCGACGCCGGGGAACAGCGGGTCGCGGTCGCGTCCTGGCTGCTGGCACCCGGTGTCTTCCAGACACGGCTGCTCGGCTCGGGCGCCGACGTCGTCGCCGACCCGCTGGGCGTGCACGACGACGTGGTCGCCGCCGTCCTCAAGCGCTACGCCGCCGGGGCCGCCGCGGTGCTCGCCGCCTGACCGTGCCCCGGCCCGACCCGGACCTGGTCGCCCGGCTGCGGGCGGCGGGCTGCGTGTTCGCCGAGGACGAGGCGGCGCTGCTCGCGACCGCGGCCGACGGCCCGGAGCGGGAGGCACTCGTACGGCGTCGTATCGCCGGTGAACCGCTGGAACACGTCCTGGGCCGGGTGGACTTCGACGGGCTGAGGGTGCGGATCACCCCCGGGGTGTTCGTGCCGCGCCGTCGCAGCGAGGCACTGGTGCACGCGGCCGTCGCCGCCCTGCCGGCCCTCGCTCCCGGGCACCGACCGCTGGTGGTCGACCTCTGCTGCGGCTGCGGTGCGCTGGGCCTCGCCGTCGCCCGCCGGGCCGCCGCCGACCGTCACGGCGCCGACCGTCATGTCGCCGACAGTCGCGCCGCCGACTCCCGCGCCGTCGATCTCCACGCGGCCGACGCCGACCCGGTCGCCACCGCCTGTGCCGCGGCGAACCTGGCCGGGATCGGGACGGTGCACACGGGCGACCTGTTCGCCGCGCTCCCCGGCCGGCTGCGGGGCCGGGTCGACGTGCTCGTCGCGAACACCCCCTACGTACCCAGCGGCGCGATCGCGTCGATGCCCCCGGAGGCCCGCGACCACGAGCCCCGCGCCGCGCTCGACGGCGGCGCCGACGGCCTCGGCCCGGCCCGCCGCGTCGCCGCCGGGGCGGGGGAGTGGCTCGCTCCCGGCGGGACGCTGCTCATCGAGACCGGCACCGCACAGGCGCCGGTGCTGGCGGAGGTGTTCACCGCGCACGGGCTCACCGCCCGGATCGGCACCGACGACGACCGCGGCGCGACCTGGGTGCAGGGCCGCGCTCCCCGCTGACCGGGGTGTCTCGGTCGGCGACGACGGGTCACCCGGTGGTGATCACCAGGCGCCCGGGCCCGTCGGCGGTCCAGGCCCGCTCGACGTCGGCCAGCTCCGCGGTCCGGACCGGCACGTCGAGACCCTCGGTGACGACGGCGTCCAGCAGCCGCGGCAGCTCGGCGAACAGCAGCGCCGGGTCGATGCTCCCGCCGCCGCTGCCGGTGACCTCGATCCGGCGGGCGCGCAGGATCGCCGCGTCCAGCTCGACGGTCCGCCCGGCGAGCGAGCCGATCTGCACGTAGCGCACCGCCCGCCCGCCGTGCTGCAGGCTGCCCGAGCGCAGCGCGTCGAACGCCGCGACCGCGACCGGGCCCCACAGGTAGTCGAGGACGACGTCGGGACCGCCGTCGAGCGCGGCCACGAGAGCGGCGGTCGTCGCGGCGGGGTCCTCGCCGATCCGGACGCCGACGACGCGGTCGTCGGCGCAGACCCGCTCCAGCGCGGCGGGGTCGCGCCCGGCCGCGACCACCCGGCCCGCGCCGTGGTGTAGCGCGATCCGCACCGCCAGCGAGCCGGAGGCGCCGGTCGCACCCAGGACCAGGACCGTCCCGCCGGTCGGGACACCGCGGTCGGCCAGCGGCATCCACGACGACATCGCCGGGTTGACCACGGCCGCGGCGAGCTCGGTCGGCAGCGCGTCCGGGACGGGCACGGCCCAGCCGGCCGGGACCAGTGTGCGTTCGGCGATCGTCCCGTACGGGTCCGGGCAGCCACCGGTGTAGACGCGGCGGCCGTCGTCGAACTCGGCGATCCCGTCGACGCCGGCGACGAACGGCAGCCGGTCCCCCGCGGAGTAGTGGCTGCCCGCGGCGACCGAGCGCACCAGCTGGTGCACCCCGGCGGCGAGCATGCGCACCTCGACCGTCCCGGCGACCGGATCGGGATCCGGGAAGTCGGCGTACGCGGGCGGGGTGGTGAACGACGTGACGACAGCGGCCTTCATGGGGCACCTCCGTTGAACATTGTTCAAATCCAGGTGGCCTACACTCCTCTGAACACTGTTCAACGTCAAGGGGGGTCCGGTGGCGCTGCACCGCGAGGCCATCGTCGACGCGGCGTTCGAGCTGCTCGCCGACGGCGGGCTCGACGCGATCACCGCCCGCGCGCTGGCGGCTCGGCTCGGGGTGCGTGCGGGCGCGCTCTACTACCACCTGCCGGACATGGCGGCGCTGCGCGACGAGATGGCGACGCGTGTCGTGCGGCGGGTGCTGCAGCGCGTCGGGGAGGCGGCCGGGTCGGACTGGGCGACACTGTTGCGGACCGCGGCGGCCGGCACCCGGGACACGCTGCTGGGCTACCGGGACGGGGCGATGCTCGTCGCCGGCACCCGCCTGCTCGACGACGAGGCGCTGCGCTCCCTGGAGGTGCCGCTGGCCGCGCTCGTCGCCGCGGGGTTCGCCCCGCTCGACGCCCAGCGCGCGCTGGCCACGGTGAACGCCTACGTCGTCGGGTTCGTGATCGAGGAGCAGGAGCGCCGGGACCCGGTCCGCGGCGCCGCGTACACCGCCGAGCACCGCCGGGCCCGGCTCGACCCGGACGCGCAGCCGCTCAGCCACGCCCTGAGCGACGAGGTCGTCGCACTGCCGGAGGAGGCCTTCACCTGGGGGGTGGAGGCGATCGTCGCCGGGATCGGCGCGCGCCGTGGCGGGTGAGGCCGGTCAGCGCCTGCGGTGCTCACGGGGCAGCCGGCCGTCGACCATCAGGATCCCCTCGGCCCGCAGCCGGGCCGCCTGCTCGGCGGCGAGGTGCGGGGCCGAGCGCCCGTCGGAGCGCAGCACCCGGTGCCACGGCAGGTCGTGGCCGTCCTCGGCGAGGATCCGGCCGACCAGACGCGCCGAGCGGATCCCGGCGAGCTCGGCCACCTCGCCGTAGCTGAGGGTCTGTCCGGGCGGGATCGACCGGACGACCTCGCGCACCCGCTCCAGGATCTCGGAGTCCACGCCTGCAGTCTGACGCTGTCGGTGCCCCGTGGTCTCATCGCCCCATGAGCCGAACAGCCACCGAGCAGGCGTCGCCGCGCCTGGTGCGTGCGGACCCCCGGCCCGCTCCCGCGCGGGAGTGGACCGGTGCCGCCGCGCGGGTGCTCGCGCACGAGCGCGGCGCGCTGCGGGTGCTGGGCGGGCCGGGCACGGGCAAGACGAGCCTGCTGCTCGACGCGGTGGTCCGGCGCATCCGGGCCGGTGAGCCGCCCGGGTCTGTGCTCCTGCTGGTCGGCAGCCGCCGCGCCGCGGAGGAGCTGCGGGGCCGGCTGACGTCGCTGCTCACCGCGTTCGGCGGCGAGCTCGCCGGGGACTTCGGGGTGCGCACCACCCGTGAGCTGCTGGTGCGGACCGTGCACTCCTACGCGTTCGGGGTGCTGCGGCTGCACGCCGCGCGCCACGAGGACCCGCCGCCGCGGCTGCTCGCCTCGGCGGAACAGGACGTGGTGGTCCGCGAGCTGCTCGCCGGGGAGATCGACGGCTGGAACGGCACCGTCCCCGGCTCGGGCTGGCCGGAGCGGCTCGACCCGGCCCTCGGACTGCCCGGGTTCGCCGCGGAGCTGCGGGAGCTGCTGCTGCGGGCGGCCGAGCGCGGGCTGGGCCCGCGGGAGCTGGCCGAGCTGGGGCGCGAGCACGGGCGCGAGGAGTGGGTCGCCGCGGCCCGGTTCTTCCGCACCTACGAGGAGGTCACGTTGCTGCGCGGGGCGGCCGGGCGGGGCGCCCCGCAGGCCACGGCGCCGGCGCTGGACTCGGCCGAGCTCGTCGCCGCGTCGCTGGACACCCTGGCCGCGGACCCGGACCTGCGTGAGCAGGAGCGGCGCCGGGTGCGCCACCTCCTGGTGGACGACGCGCAGGACCTCGACCCGCAGCAGATGGAGCTCGTCGCGGCGCTGGCCGAGCACGCCGGTTCCACGCTGCTCGCGGGCGACCCCGACCAGGCGGTCCTGACCTTCCGCGGCGCCGACCCGCAGGGCCTGACCGTGCTCGACGCGCCCACCGAGGTCCTCACCGTCGCCCACCGCCAGCGGCCCGGGGTGCGGGCGGCGGGCCTGCGGGTGGCGGAGAAGCTGCCGGGCGCCGGGGTGACCCGGACCCGGCGCGGCCCGGAGCAGGACGACGGGGCCCCCGAGGCCCCGGACGGCCCGGACGCGGCCGGGGTGGGTGAGGCCCTGCAGGTCCGGGTGTTCGGGTCGCCGTCCGCGGAGGCCGGCTGGATCGCCGACCGGCTGCGGCGCGCGCACCTCGTCGACGGGGTGCCGTGGGCGGACATGGCGGTGCTGTCGCGGTCCGCGCGGCGCACCCTGCCCGCGCTGCGCCGAGCGCTGGCCGCGGCCGGGGTCCCGCTGGCCGCACCACCGGACGAGGTGCCGCTGCCGCGCCAGCCCGCCGTCGTGCCGCTGCTGCTGGTGCTGCGCGCGGCCTGGCGGCCGTCCGCGATCGACGCCGACCTCGCGACCGCCCTGCTCACCTCACCGCTGGGCGGCGGTGACCCCATGCGGATGCGACGGCTGCGCCGCGGCCTGCTGCGGATGCACGCCGCCGCGGGGCACGACGTCCGGACCTTCGCCGACGACGACCGCGTCGAGGCGGGTGAGGTCGACCCAGCCGCGCCGAGCAGCGATCCGCTGTTGGTCGAGATGCTGCGCGACGCGGTCGCGGGCCGGCCCGACCCGCTGCCGATGCTCTCGCCCGCCGAGGCGGCACCGATGCGCGACGTGGGCCGCCTGCTCGACACCGCCGCCCGCTCGATCGGTGCGGGTGACCAGGTCGAGGAGACGCTGTGGAAGGTGTGGCGGCGCACCGGTCTGGCGAAGCGCTGGAGCGAGGCGAGCGCCCGTGGGGGCCCGGGCGGCGCGGCCGCCGACCGGGACCTCGACGCGGTGCTGGCCCTGTTCGACGCGGCCGCCCGCTACACCGACCGGCTGCCCGGTGCCGACGTCGGCGGGTTCCTGGAGTACCTGCTCGACCAGCAGCTGCCGGGGGAGACCCTGGCCCCGCAGGCCCCCCGGGGCGGCGCGGTCGAGCTGCTCACCGCCCACGGCGCCCGGGGCCGGGAGTGGACGGTCGTCGCGGTGCCCGGGGTGCAGGAGGGTCTGTGGCCCGACGTACGGCTGCGCGGCAGCCTGCTCGGCCACGAACGGCTCGTCGACCTCGTCGGCGGGGTCGCCGCCCCCGACGACGCGGTCTCCCGCACGGCGCCACTGCTCGCCGAGGAGCGCCGGCTGTTCTACGTCGCCTGCACCCGTGCCCGGACGACGCTGCTGGTCAGCGCCGTGCAGGGGGAGGACGAGCAGCCCTCCCGGTTCCTCGACGAGCTCGACCCCCGCCCCGCCGACGCCGCCGAGGCCCGCCCGGTGCACCGGCCCGAGCGGTCCCTGGTGATGGCCGAGCTGGTCGGGGAGCTGCGTCGCGCCGTCACCGAGCCCGACCACGGCGACCCGGGGCGCGCCGCGCGTCGTCGCCGGGCGGCGGCCCAGCTGGCCCGGCTCGCCGCGGACGGCGTCCCCGGGGCCCATCCCGACGACTGGTACGGCGTCGCCGAGCTGTCCGACGGCGCCCCGCTGCGCGCCGAGGGCGAGCTCGTCCCGATCTCCCCCTCCGACGTCGAGACGATCGCCGGCTGCCCCCTGCGGTGGGTGCTGTCCCGGCACGGCGGCGACGAGACCGGCGCGCTGTCGGCGGTCACCGGGTCCCTGGTGCACGCACTGGTCCAGGCCCGTGCCGCCGGGGCCGACCCGGCGGAGCTGGAGGAGGCACTGCGGTCGGCGTGGCGGCGACTCGACACCGGGGCCCCGTGGTTCGGGCGTCGCGAGCTGGTCCGGGTGCGCGAGATGCTCGCCGCCTTCGACGACTGGGTGCGCCGCAGCCGTGCCGAGGGGCTGGAGCTGGTGGCCGTCGAGCAACCGGTGCAGCTGGACCTGGACGCCGGGGACGACAGCGAGGGTGACGACCCGGGGGCGCCGGACGGCCCCGCGCTGCTGCCGGTCGACACCGACGGCGGTCCGGGGCGCGGCGGCGGTGCCGCGCGGGCGGCGCGCCGGGTCCGGCTGCGCGGTCGGGTCGACCGGCTCGAACGCGACGACCAGGGGCGTCCGGTCGTCGTCGACGTCAAGACGGGGAAGACGGCCACCTCGGCGAAGGCCACCGCCGAGCACCACCAGCTGGCCGTCTACCAGCTCGCGGCCTCGCTCGGCGCGTTCGACCAGCTCGTCGGGGCAGGGGTGGAGCCGGGCGGGGCGCGGCTGCTGTTCCTGGCCGACCGCAAGGCGAGCGGCGAGGCCAAGGAGCCGCAGCAGGCGGCGCTGCGCCCGGAGGAGATGGGGCACTGGCGGGACGTGCTGATGACCTGTGCCGAGGACTCGGCCGGGGCGGTGTTCGTCGCCCGCGCCGGGCCGGACTGCGACCGCTGCCCGGTCCGTACGAGCTGCCCCGCGGTCGAGACGGGCCGCACGGTGGTGGACGGGTGAGCGGGCCCGGCCCCACCGAGCGGACGCCCCGTCGGTCAGGGCCGGTGGTCAGGTCACGCGCGCCGGTCGGGCCCGGCGGTCGGCGACGCGGTCGATGACCAGCGCCGCACCCAGCCCGAGCGCGACCGCGGCGCAGAACCCGCCGACGGTGTCGGTGGCGTAGTGCGCCCCGAGTCGCACCATGCCCGCGCCGACGGTGCCTCCGGCCAGCAGCGCCGTCGCGGCCAGGGTGGCGACGGCAGGTCCGGTGCGGGCCACCGGCAGCAGCCCCACCAGCAGCAGGGCGACGACGAGCCCGATCGAGACCGCACCGCCGGTGTGGCCGGAGGGGAACGCGTAGCCGTCCGCGGTGGCGGTGCCGATGGTGCGCCCGATCAGTGGTTTGAGCACCGTCGTCGCGATGCCGGTCAGGCCGGGGCCGACGACGGCCAGCACGGCCAGCCGCGGTCGTCGCAGGTACAGGGTTAGCCCGGCGAGCAGCAGCGCGAACAGCACGACCGTCGGCGGGGAGCCGAAGGTGACCGCGTCCGCGAGCAGCGAGCCCGACCGGTGTCCCAGCGCGTCCACCACGGCGTCGGCGTCGCGGTCGATCCGCCCGGCGGTCGCGTCGCCGCGGTAGGCCCAGGCCAGGACCGCGAAGACGGCGACGGCCGCCGCCACGATCAGTGGCGCCGGCCGTCGCAACGGTCCCAGCAGGGACGGGTCGTCGGGAGTGGGGCGCACCTGGCCCAGGTTAGCCCGCGCTGGCGAGCCCCAGGGCGCTCGCCAGCCGTCGCAGGTCGCCCTCCGGCTCCGCCATCCCGGGCGTGATGACCTGGGCGCAGACGTGGTCGGCGCCGGCGTCGAGGTGCTCGTCGAGCCGGGCCGCGACCTGCTCCGGGGTGCCGTGCGCGACGAGCGCGTCGATCAGGGCGTCGCTGCCGCCGTCGTCGAGATCGGACTCGGCCCAGCCGAGCCGCTTCAGGTTGCTCCGGTAGTTGACCAGGCTCAGGTAGGGCTTCTCGACGGCCGGGCGGCCCAGGGCACGCGCGGTGGCGGGGTCGTCGTCGAGCACCACCTTGTGCTCCGGTGCGATCAGCGGTCCGGCGCCGTAGCGCTCGCGGGTCGAGCGGGTGTGCTCGGGTGTGGTCAGGTACGGGTGCGTCCCGGCGGACCGCTCGCGGGCCAGGTCGAGCATCTTCGGGCCGAGCGCGGCGACCGCGCGGCCGTCGCGGGGGACCCCGAGCTCGTCGAGCCGGTCGAGGTAGGCGACGAGCGCGGCGTAGGGGCGGGTGTAGTCGCTGGTGGCCTCGGGGTGCCCGACGCCGATCCCCAGCAGGAACCGCCCCGGGTGCCGCGCCTCGATGCGGTGGAAGGACTCCGCGACCTCGTCGGCCGGGGTGGCCCAGATGTTCACGATGCCGGTGGCCACGGCCAACGAGGTCGTCGCGTCGAGCAACGACTCGGTCAGTGTCAGGTCCCCGGGCGGGGAGCCGCCGACCCACACCGCACCGAACCCGAGCTTCTCGATCTCGGCGGCGAGATCGGGGGACAACCCGCTCTCGTGCCGCCACACGCCGTACCGGCCGAGGGAAACACTCATGGTGGTGACTACCACCGCGAGGGTCCGATCATTCCCGGTCCTACGATGGCCCCTCCACTACGCGAGAGGCTGGAACAGCAGTGATCGACCTCAAGGCGGCCCGACAGGACCCGGACACCTTCCGCACGGCGCTGTCCCGTCGCGGCGCGTCCGCGGACTTCGACGCGCTGCTGGAGGTCGACGCGCGCTGGCGCGAGGCCACCGACCGCGTCGGCAGCCTGCGTGCCGCGGCCAAGCAGCGGCCCAAGGGGAAGCCGACCCCGGAGCAGGTCGAGCAGTTCAAGCTGGAGAAGGAGGAGCTGCGCGCCGCCGAGGACGCCCTCGCCGTCGCCGACACCGAACGGTCCGAGCTGCTCGCCCGCATCCCGAACCTGCCCGACCCGACCGCCGCCGACGGCATGGCGGAGGAGGACGCGGTCACCGTCCGCACCTGGGGTGAGCCGCCGGTCTTCGACTTCACCCCGCGCGACCACCTGGACCTGGCCTCGTCGACCGGCCGGGTCGACATGGCACGCGGTGCGCGGCTGTCGGGCTCGCGGTTCGCCTACCGGTTCGGGGACGTCGCGCGGCTCGAGATGGCCCTGTTCCGCTACGTCATGGACAAGCTCGCCGGCGAGGGGTTCGTCCCGGTGCTCGGCCCGGTCCTGGCGAACGAGCGGGCGATGTACGGCACCGGCTTCCTGCCCACCGAGGCGTCGAACCTCTACGAGCTGGAGAAGGACGGCCTCTACCTCACGGGCACCTCCGAGGTCGCGCTCGCCGGGATCCACATGGACGAGATCGTCGACCTCGACACGCTCCCCGCGCGCTACGTCGCGTTCTCGACGAACTTCCGCCGCGAGGCGGGCGCCGCGGGCAAGGACACCAAGGGCATGTTCCGGGTGCACCAGTTCGACAAGGTCGAGATGTTCGTCTACTGCCTTCCGGAGAACTCCCGGGACGTGCACGAGGAGCTGCTCGCCCACGAGGAGTCGATCGTGCAGGAGCTGGGGCTGCCGTACCGGGTGCAGAACATCGCCGTCGGCGACCTCGGCAACCCGGCCGCGAAGAAGTACGACATCGAGGCCTGGTTCCCGGTCCAGGAGCGCTACCGCGAGATCACCTCGTGCTCGAACACCACCGACTACCAGGCGCGACGCCTGAACGTCCGGTTCCGCCGCGAGGCCGGTGCGCCGACCGAGAACGTGCACACGCTCAACGGGACCGGTGCCACCGCCCGCGCCATGCTCGCGATCATGGAGAACTTCCAGGACGCGAACGGGACGGTCACCGTGCCGGAGGTGCTGCGGGCCCACGGCGCCCCCGCGACGGTCGGCACCCCGCCGGCCTGATCGCTCTACCGCAGACGGGGTGACGCGCGCGACCTCCTGACGGAGCAACCGAACGGGGTCCCGTGCGTCCTGCTTGCGTGGAGAAACCGGGGAGTGGCGTGTCGCGGGGCGGGGAACGCCCGGACACGTCGCAGCACACCGCCGTCGGTGGTGGGCGCCCCCTCGGGCCCGACGCCCGTCGGCCGTCCGCCGTGCCGTCTCCCGTGCCGTCTCCCGAGCCGTGGCCGACCGGACGACGGGCCCGGGCGCGCCGCGCGGGCGTGACCTCCGGCGCCGAGATCGCCGAGGCGACCCGCGGGCCGTCCGCCGCCGCCCGGGACGCCGTACCGGGGCCCGTGTCCCCGGTGCCGCGGGCCCGCGGGCCCGTCCGCGCCGACGGCACCGTCGCGGCCGCGAGCGTCGGGGACGGAGCGGAACGCACCGTGGAGACCCGCGCCGTCGTCGCGCACCGGTCGACGGGCAGGCACCTCGCCCCGGACGCCGTGCCCGGTCCGCGCTGCGGGCCCCGGCCGCCCACCGCAGCGACAGCGGAGGTCGGTGGCACCGCGGCCAGGCCGGTCCCGCCGCGGACCTCGGCCGAGCCGACCCCCACCGCGCAGATCCCGACAGCGCAGATCCCCACAGCGCAGATCCCCACAGCGCAGATCCCCACAGCGCAGATCCCGACAGCGCAGATCCCCACAGCGCCGGCGCCGACTCCGCCGGCGTCGCCCCCCGTGCTGCGGACCTCGACGGCACGGGTTCCCGCAGCCCCGGGGTCGATCACCACCACGTCCCGCCTCCGCCCCACCGAACGCGGAGCCCGGGCCACGGGCGCCCGGGCCGGACGCCCGGACCGAGCCGGGCACCCGGACCGAGCCGTACGCCCGGACCGCGCCGTCACCGGCCTGCGCCGGCGGATCGCGCACGGCGCCGGGGCGATGGCGCTGGTGCTCGTCGCCGCCGCCGGGCTGACCTGGACCGTGCTCGTCCCGCCGGACGGCACGGCCGGTGCCGACCCGGCGACGTCCGCGCTGGACAACCAGCTGCCGCCCCCGCCGCCCCCACCTCCGCCACAGCAGTGGCGTCAGGTCGGCGGCGACGAGTTCGACGGCTCCCGCGTCGACCGCTCCACCTGGACCGTCTACAACTCGCCCGGCGGGTTCGGCAACGGCCTGCGCCGCCCGTCCGCCGTCGGCGTCGGCGACGGCCTGCTCACCGTCACCGCTCGCCCCCGGGCCGCGGGCGGCGGTGTCTCCGGCGGCGTCGCGATGCACGACGGACAGCTCTACGGCCGCTGGGAGTTCCGCGCCCGCACCGACGTCGGCACCGGGTACAGCCCGGCGATCCTGCTCTGGCCGGACTCCGAGCGGTTCCCCGACGACGGGGAGCTCGACATGATGGAGATCCCGTTCGGCGACCGGCACGCGGCCACCGCCTTCGTCCACTACGGTGCGCAGAACCACATCCTGTCGACCGCCAGCCCCGGCGACTTCACCCAGTGGCACACCTTCGCGCTGGACTGGCTGCCCGACCGGATCACCTGGTACGTCGACGGGGTGAAGAGGTGGGAGGTCACCGACCGCCGCGCGATCCCCACCACTCCGATGCACCTGGCCATCCAGCTCGACCAGGGCCCGGCCTCCGGGTGGATCCCCGCTCCGGACGCGTCCACCCCGACGAGGTGCGGCTGCAGGTCGACTGGGCCCGCGTGTTCGCACCCGTCGACGACGCCGGATAGCGCCCGAGACCGAACCGGGACGACGGCGGGGGCCGGGCACCGCTGTCGGTGGGGCCGGGTAGAACGGTCCCCGTGGACCCCACCCCCGCCGAGCTGGCACGCGCGCTCGGTCTGCACCCGCCGACCGAGGAGCAGGCCGCGGTCATCGCCGCGCCCGCCGGGCCCGCGCTCGTCGTCGCCGGGGCGGGGGCCGGCAAGACCGAGACGATGGCGGCCCGCGTCGTCTGGCTCGTCGCGACCGGCCGGGTGCTGCCCGAGCAGGTCCTCGGGCTGACCTTCACGCGCAAGGCCGCGCAGCAGCTGGGCACTCGCGTCCGGTCCCGGCTGCGCCGCCTCGCCGGGGCCCGGCTGCTCGACGACCTGGACCCGTCGGGCGCCCGGCGCGCCGCGCTGCTGGCGGGCGAGCCGACCGTCGCCACCTACCACGCCTACGCCGGGCGCCTGGTCGGCGAGCACGCGCTGCGGCTGCCCGCCGAGCCCGCCGCCCGGCTGCTCGGCCCGACCGCGGCCTGGCAGCTGGCCCACCGCGTCGTCTCCACCTGGGCCGCGGACCTGGAGATCGACCGGGTGCCCGCGACCGTCACCGGCTACCTGCTCTCCCTGGCCGGGGAGCTGGGGGAGCATCTCGTCGAGCCGGACCAGGTGCGGCGCCTCGCCGAGCGGATGCTGCCGGTGCTGCAGCACGCCCCGCCCGGCAAGCGGCAGCGCGCCGAACCCTCGGCCGGGTACAAGGCCCGCATCGCCGCGCAGCGGATGCGCTGCGAGCTGCTGCCGCTGGTCGAGGAGTTCGCCCGGCGCAAGCAGGCCGAACAGGCCATGGACTTCGCCGACCAGATGGCACTCGCGGCCCGCATCGCCGAGGCCGACCCGGAGGTCGGGCGGATCGAGCGTGCCCAGTACCGGGCCGTGCTGCTCGACGAGTACCAAGACACCGGGCACGCCCAGCGGGTGCTGCTCCGCGCGCTGTTCGGCGTGCCGCCGGGGCTCGCCCCGGAGCCCGGCGACGACCCGGAGTACCGCTCGGTCACCGCGGTCGGCGACCCCTGCCAGTCGATCTACGGCTGGCGCGGCGCGAGTGCCGGGAACCTGGCGCGCTTCCGCACCGACTTCCCCGCCGCGGGCGGCGACCCCGCCCCCGTGCACGGCCTGCTCACCAGCTTCCGGAACCCGGCCGAGGTGCTCGTGCTGGCCAACCGGGTCTCCGAGCCGCTGCGGACCGCGCCCGGCACCGTCCGGGTGGGGGAGCTGCGCCCGCTCGACGGTGCGGGCCCGGCGACGTGCGGGCCGCCCTGCTGCCCGACGTCGCGGCCGAGGTCGCCTGGACCGCCGACGGCATCGCCGAGCTCTGGCACGCCGGCCACGCCGACGGCACCCCGCCCACCGCCGCGGTGCTGGTCCGGCGCCGCTCCGACATGGACGCGCTCGCCGCCGCGCTGCGCGACCGGCGGGTCCCGGTGGAGGTCGTCGGGCTCGGTGGGCTGTTGTCCACCCCCGAGGTCCGCGACCTCGTCTCCGCGCTGCGGGTGGTGTCCGACCCGCTCGCCGGACCGGCCGCCGTACGGCTGCTGACCGGGCCCCGGTGGCGGCTCGGGATCGCCGACCTGGCCGCGCTGTGGCAGCGCGCCCGCGAGCTCGTCCCGCCCCGCCCGGCGGCCGCCCGGGCCGCTGTCGGCCGCCGACCTGGCGCTGGGGCGCTGCCCGGGGAGCAGGCCGAGCAGGCCGGTCTCGTCGACGCCCTCGACGACCCGGGCGGCCCGGAGCGCTACTCCCCGGCCGGTTCGACCGGATCCGGCGCATCGGCCGCGAGCTCGCCCAGCTGCGCGCCCGCACCGCGGCCCCGCTGACCGACCTGGTCGCCGACGTGGAGCGGACCCTGCTCCTCGACGTCGAGACGGCGGCCCGTCCCGCCCCCCCACCGGCCGGGCGCACCTCGACGTGTTCGCCGACGTCGTCGCCGACTTCGCCGCCGGCGCGGACGTGCCGTCGCTCCCGGGCCTGCTCGACTACCTGGAGACCGCCGAGCAGGCGGAGGAGGGGCTGACCCCCGGCGAGGTGGAGGTCGCCCCGGACCGGGTGCAGATCCTGACCGTGCACGCGGCGAAGGGGCTGGAGTGGGAGGTCGTCGCCGTCCCGCACCTGGTCTCCCAGGTCTTCCCCGGTCGCAAGATGTCCGGGTCCTGGCTGAAGGACCCGGCCAGCGCTGCCGGTGCCGTTGCGCGGCGACGCCGACGACCTTCCGGCCTGCACCTGCCGCCCCCGGGCGCCGACCGCAAGCAGGTCGAGACCGCGCTCGACGACCACGACGACGCCCTCGACGAGCGCCGCCTCGCCGAGGAGCGCCGGCTGTTCTACGTCGCGCTCACCCGGTCCGAACGGGTGCTGCTGGTGTCCGGGCACCGCTGGCCCGCGACGGGGGAGCGGCCGAAGGAGCCGTCGGCGTTCCTGACCGAGCTCGCCGAGATCCTGGAGGGGCCCGGCGGCTCCGAGGTCGGCGTGCTGGAGCACTGGGCGCCCCCGCCCGAGATCGACGCCGGGAACCCGGCGCTCGGCGTCGAACGGACCGCTCAGTGGCCGCCGGACCCGTTCGACGACCGCGCCGACGACGTGCGCTCCGGGGCCGAGATGGTTCGCGCCGTGCTGCGCGCCCGGCGGCCGAAGCGGCCGCGCCGCGCCGCGCAGACCGACCAGCTCGCACTCGAGCTGCCCCCGGCCCCCGACCCGGAGTCCGGGGCCGGCGTGGTCGACGCGGAGGGGGATCCCGAGGGCTGGGCCGCCGACGTCGACGTCCTGCTCGCGGAGCGGGCCGCGGCCGCCCAGCGGCCCACGGTGTCGCTGCCCGGGCGGCTGTCGGTGAGCCGGCTCGTCGAGCTCGCCGACGACCCGGACGCGCTCGCCGTCCGCCTGCGTCGTCCGGTGCCGATGCCGCCCAATCCGCACGCCCGCCGCGGCACCGCCTTCCACGCCTGGCTGGAGCAGCGCTTCGGGGCGGAACGCCTGCTGGACATCGACGAGCTGCCCGGCGCCGCCGACGAGTCGGTGTCCTCGGAGGCCGACGCGACCGAGCTCGCCGAGCTGCAGGCGGCGTTCGAGGCGTCGGAGTGGGCGGGCCGCCGGCCGGTCGAGGTCGAGGTGTCGTTCGAGACGGTGCTGGCCGGGGTCGCTGTGCGGGGCCGGATGGACGCGGTGTTCGCCGACCCCGACGGGGGCTGGACGGTCGTGGACTGGAAGACCGGCGGCCTGCCCGCCGAGGACCGCAGGCAGGCGGTCGGGGTGCAGCTGGCCGCGTACCGGCTGGCGTGGGCGGCGCTGCAGGACGTCGAGCCCGACCGGGTGCGGGCGGCGTTCCACTACGTCCGCGAGGGCGTCACCCTGCGCCCGGCGGACCTGCTCGACGCCCGCGCGCTGCACGACCTCGTCGCGGGAGTGCCGACGGCGGCCGTCGAGGCATAGATTCCGTCGATCGCAGACCGTCGGAGCATCGACGGCGCGACGGGATGGCTCCGCTGTCGGGGCGCGCTGTACCGGACGGGCACGGAGACACCGGTCCCGGAAGGAGTACAGGCGATGCAGGCGCACAGGGCGATCGGGACCGTGGTGGCCGCGGGGACGGCGACGGCCGTTCTCGCCGGCTGCGGTGCGGCGGGGACCGAACCCGGGACCCCGGCCGGCCCGGCGGCGGCCGGTGCCGGGCCGGCGGTGGCGGTGGGCACGGCACCGCGCCCGGCCGACGACGCCGACCTGGTCGACCGCAGCCACGGTCTGGTCGAGCCCGGCACGGTGCACGTGGACCGGTCACTCGACACCGACGCGGCCCGACACGCCGTCGACGTCGCACAGGAGCTCTACACGTTCTGGGACACCGGCGACCGGTCCCACCTGGACCGGGCCGTCGACCCGTCGTTCGTCGACCGGACGATGCCCGCCGGACGGCCCCAGGGGCCGGACGGGCCGGTGGCCGCCTCGGCCGGGTTCCGGGCGGCGGTGCCCGACCTCCGCTGCGAGCTCGTCGACCTGTACGTCACCGGCGACACGGTCACCGCGCGACTGGTGTTCCGCGGCCGCTTCACCGGCGAGTACCAGGGTGCGCGCGGTCGCGGGCAGGCGATCGACTTCGGTGCGATCGACATCCAGCACATCGGCCCGTCGGGTCGGATCGTCGAGGACTGGCACCTGGAGGACAACCTGACGTTCCGGCAGCAGGCCGGGATCGTGCGCGGCTGAGATCCGGCCGTGGCGCCCGGGCTCCGGACAGCGGAGAGCCCGCGCCCCCGGTGACGGGGACGCGGGCTCGGCGCGTGGGGTGGTTCGGGTCGGTGTGGCTGTCGGTGTGGCCTGTCAGTGTGCCTCGGCCTTGGCGATGCCGGCACCGGTCAGGGACCGGACCTCCATCTCGGCGTACTTGCTGCCGTCGTGGCGCTTCTGCCCGATGTAGGTACCGACCACACCGAGCAGGAACGACAGCGGGATCGAGACCAGACCGGGGTTCGCCAGCGGGAACCAGGCGAAGTTCACGTCCGGGAAGATCGAGGTCTCGGACCCCGAGACGACCGGCGAGAACACGATCAGCACCAGGGTGCTGATCAGTCCGCCGTAGATCGAGTACAGGCCGCCGGTCGTGTTGAACCGCTTCCAGAACAGCGAGTACAGGATCGTCGGCAGGTTCGCCGACGCCGCGACGGCGAAGGCCAGCGCGACGAGGAACGCCACGTTCTGGTCCTTGGCCAGGATGCCGCCGACGATCGCCACGATGCCGATCACGATCGCGGTGCGGCGGGCGACCCGGACCTGGGTGGCCTCGGTGTCCTCGACGTTCCCGCGCTTGATCACGTTGATGTAGACGTCGTGCGCGAACGACGCCGACGCGGTGATCGTCAGACCGGCGACGACCGCCAGGATCGTCGCGAACGCGATCGCGGCGATGATCCCCAGCAGCACCGGGCCGCCCAGCGCGGCGGCCAGCAGCGGCGCCGCCGAGTTCACCTTGCCCGGCGCGTTGTTGATCGCCTCCGGCCCGACCAGCGCACCGGCCGCGAAGCCGATGACCAGCGTGAACAGGTAGAACAGGCCGATCAGCCAGATCGCGACCTCGACCGAGCGGCGGGCCTCCTTGGCCGTGGGCACGGTGTAGAAGCGCATCAGCACGTGCGGCAGGCCCGCGGTGCCGAGCACCAGCGCGATGCCGAGCGAGATGAAGTCGATCTTCGAGGTCAGCGACTTGCCGTACTGCTGGCCGGGGGCGAACAGGCCCTCGCCCTTGGGCGAGCCGTCCGCGGCGGCCTGCATGATCGCCGAGAAGTTGAAGCCGAACAGCGACAGCGCCCAGATCGTCATGACCAGCGCGCCCGTGATCAGCAGCACCGCCTTGATCATCTGCACCCAGGTGGTGCCGCGCATGCCGCCGATGAGCACGTAGGCGATCATCACGACGCCGACGACGGCGATCACGACACCCTGGGCGAAGGCGCCGGAGATGCCGAGCAGCAGCGAACCAGCGCACCGGCGCCGGCCATCTGCGCGAGCAGGTAGAAGAACGACACCGCGAGCGTCGAGGTGGCCGCCGCGGCGCGGATCGGGCGCTGCTTCATCCGGAACGCCAGGACGTCGCCCATGGTGAAGCGGCCGGTGTTGCGCATCAGCTCCGCCACCAGCAGCAGCGCGACCAGCCACGCGACCAGGAACCCGATCGAGTAGAGGAAGCCGTCGTAGCCGTTGATCGCGATGGCACCCGCGATCCCCAGGAACGACGCCGCCGACAGGTAGTCACCGGCGATCGCGAACCCGTTCTGGGTGCCGGAGAAGCCGCCGCCCGCGGTGTAGAAGTCGGCCGCGGTCTTCTTCGCGTGCCGGTGTTGACGTAGAACACGATCCCCAGCGTCACGACGACGAACGCCAGGAAGATCGAGATGTTGAGGGCGGGGTTGCTGTCCGCCGTCGCCGCCAGGACTGTCGTGCTCATCGGGTCCCCTCGATCTCGCCGCGGAGCTTCGACGACAGTGGGTCGAGCACGCGGTCGGCGTAGCGGATGTAGACCACGGTGATCGCGAAGGTCGACACGAACTGCAGCAGCCCGAGGATCAGCCCCCAGGTTGATGTTGCCGAGCACCGGGGTGGCCATGAAGTCCGTCGCGAAGCTCGCGAGCAGCACGTACAGCAGGTACCAGGCCAGGAACCCTGCGGTCACCGGGAACACGAACCCGCGCAGCCGGCTGCGCCTCCTGGAAGTCGGGGCTCGCCTGTGCGGCGGCCCAGTCGGGAGGCGCCCGGCGTCGGATCGCCGGGCTGCTCGTCGGACTCGGTCGTACTCACGTATGCCTCCTTGCACAAGCCACGCACGGCCACGGGACCGGACCCAGGAAAGGGCCTTCGGCCGTGTGCGGAACCCCACACGCACGCTCCGGGCGACCCAAGATGCAAGCGGCCGAGACGACCGGACGATCGAGCGCGGCACCGGACGACGAGCGGTCTTGACGACGATGTCGCCGCTACGCTAAAGCGCTCACTCTCGATCGGCCAGATGGAGCCGTAGCATCGTAGCTTCCGCGTCCGACGGAGCGTGAATCGCCCAGTGACACTGCGATCATGACGAGGAACGCGCAGGGCACCGACCACAGCGCCGCTGGGCGAGCAGCATCCCCGCGGTCCCGCCGAGCCCGAGCGCGGCACCCAGTGCCATCGAGCCGAGCGTCGCGAGGAGCCCGGTGACCATCCCGGCGTAGGCGCCCCGCGCGGTGAGCCCCTTCCACCACAGGCCCAGCACCAGCAGCGGGCAGAACGTCGACGCCGCGACGGTGAACGCCGAGGTCACCGCCGCGCTGACGTCGACGCGCACCATCAGCAGGGCCGCCGGGACCACGGCAGCCGACGCGGCCAGCGCGGTCAGCCGCAGCCGGCGCAGTCCGAGGGCATGAGGTCGTGCGCGAGCGCGCCGGACAGTGCGAGGAGCAGCCCGAGCGAGGTGGCCAGGAACGCGGCGAAGGCACCCGCGGTGAGCATCGCGGTCAGTGCCGCCGCGGTGCCGCCGCCGGTGACCCGCCCGGGCAGCGTGACGATCGCGGTGTCGTGCCCTGCGAGAGGTACAGCTCGGGGGTGAGCACCGTGCCGAGGAGCCCGTAGGACGATCGGGAACAGGTAGAACGCGCCGAGCATCGCGACGGTGATCGCCGCGGTCCGCCGGGCCCCGCGCCCGTCCGGGCTGGTGTGGAACCGCACGATGATGTGCGGCAGCCCCATCGTCCCCAGCCCGTCGCGACCAGCACCGACCAGGTCGTCAGCAGCGGCGCGTGTCGGCGGCGCCGAGCAGCGGCAGCGCCCACTCGGCGCCGCCGGGCACCGGCAGCGACGCGTGGTCGCCACCCAGCTCGGGCACAGCGGCGCCGTCGGGGAAGACCCAGACGGAGTCGGCGGCGGCGTGGTGGTGCGGGCCGGGGGCGAGCGGGACCGGCGCCCCGTCGACGACCACGACGGTCGGCTCGGTCAGCACCAGCTCGGTGTCGAGCCGGAAGTCGACCGGGGTCGCGGCGGTGAACCGGGTGAACTCCGGCGGTGCGGCCATGTCGGCCCGCAGCGCCGGGCCCGCGAGCAGCAGCAGCCAGATCGCGGGCCCGGCGAACAGCAGCAGCTTGAGCGCGAACTGGAACGCCTGCACGTAGGTGGCCGCGCGCATCCCGCCCAGCGCCAGGGTCAGCCCGACGGCGAGCCCGGACACCACGACCCGACCCAGTAGTCGACGCCGGACACCAGCGTCAGCAGCTGCCCGGCCGCGACGATCTGCGGCACCAGGTAGAGGACCGCGATCACCACGACGACTACCGCGCAGAACCGGCGCAGCGACCGCGACCCCGAGGCGGGCCTCGGCGAACCCGGGCACGGTCAGCGCGCCGGAGCGGCGCATCGGCGCGGCGACCAGCGCGAGCATCAGCAGATAGCCCGCCGCGAACCCGACCGGGTACCAGAGCGCCCCGGTGCCCTCCTTGATCACCAGCCCGGCGACGCCGAGGAACGAGGCCGCCGACAGGTACTCCCCGGAGACCGCGGCCGCGTTGAGCATCGGCGAGGTCCGCCGGGACGCGACGAGGAAGTCCGAGGTGGTCCGCATCGCCGCGACGCCCCGTGCCCGATCAGCACCGTGACCAGCAGCAGGGTGACGACTGCGGCGGCCGTCACGGCGTTCCGCGCGTTCGGCCCGGCGCAGGTGCCACCACGCCAGCAGACCGAGCAGCGGGTACGGCAGCCAGGCGACCGCGATCCAGCCCAGCGGGAGCCCGCCGACCCGCCACCGGGCCAGGTCCGGCGCGAGCCGCAGCAGCACCGGCAGCCCGAACAACAGCACCGCGGCGCAGGCCAGGGTGACCACGGCCCGGCGCAGCTGGGCCCGGCGCAGGCCGCGGGCCCGCTCGGCCAGCCCCGGGTCGAGCGCCGCGGCCGGCTGCGGGCGCGGTACGGCCGTGGCCCGCTCGGGCGGTGCGCTGACCGCGACCCGGCGCGGGCGGGAGCTCACGGCAGCCCCCGGCCGCTTCCCTGGCCCCCGCTTCCCTGGCCCCCGCTTCCCTGGCCGCCGCCGTCGCCGTCGGGGGCCGCGGTGGCCGTCGAGCGCCCCGGCGGTGGCCGCGGCGAGCAGCTGGTCGCGCAGGTCCCGGGCGTGGCGACGGCTGACCGGCACGTCACCGGCGTCGGTGGGGGCGAGGAGACCGCCGCCGGCGTCACTGCGCAGCTCGCGGACCGCGGGCAGGTGCAGCAGGAAGCTGCGGTGCACCCGCACGAAGCTGTGCGGGTCCCAGTGCTCCTCCAGCCGCGACAGCGGGATCCGCACCAGGTGCGAGCCCTCGGGCAGGTGCAGTCGCACGTAGTCGCCGTGGGCCTCGACGAAGCGGACGTCCTCGCGGCGGACGTAGCGGCTGCGCCCGGCGGCCTCCACCGGCAGCACCGCGAGCTCGTCGACACGGGGCAGCGCGGGCCCCGGCGGCTCCGGAGAGCGCGCACCGGGGGCGCGCCCGGCCGGGCGGCCGAGCGGCCCGCCCGGGCCCGGTGCACCCGGCCGAGCGCGTCCGCGAGCCGGTCCGCACCGACCGGCTTGAGCAGGTAGTCGACGGCGCCGAGGCCGTACGCGGCGACGGCGTGCTCCTCGAACGCCGTCACGAAGACGATCTCCGGCGGGGTGGCCATCGCGGCCAGCACGCCACCGAGCTCCAGGCCGTCCATCCCGGGCATGGTGATGTCGAGGAAGACGGCGTCGAACCGGCCGGTGGGGATCGCGCGCAGCGCCTCGACCGCGCCACCGGCCCGGGCGACCTCGCCGACGTCGGGCGCGTCGGCCAGCAGCGCGCAGATCTCGTCGAGGGCGGGGGCGACGTCGTCGACGGCGAGCACCCGCAGCGGTGCGGCGGAGGGGACCACCTCAGATCACCACCCCGGGCTGGAATCGCGGGATCCGCAGCACGATCCGGGTGCCCGCGCCGGGCGCGGTCTCGATGACCAGGCCGTGGTCGGGGCCGTAGACCGCGCGCAGCCTGCGGTCGACGTTCACCAGCGCCAGCCCGGCCCCCTCGGCGGTCCCGGCCAGCACGTCGCGGGCGTGCTCGGGGCTCATGCCCGGACCGTCGTCGTCGACGGTGATGACGCAGACGTCCCCCTCGGCCTCGCCGCTGACCTGCACCAGCCCGCCGTCGGCGGAGCGCTCGACGCCGTGCTGCACCGCGTTCTCCACCAGCGGCTGCAGCGCCAGCACCGGGACCGGCACCGGCAACACCTCGGGCGCCACCCGTACCTGCACCCGCAGCCGCTCGCCCAGCACCGCGCGGGCGAGGGTCAGGTAGGCCTCGACCGACCGGAACTCCCCGGCCAGCGGCACGTAGTCGCCGCGTGCGGCCAGCGAGTGCCGGATGAACTCGGCGAAGGTCTCCAGCAGGTCGCGGGCGCGCGCCGGGTCCGAGCGGACGAACGAGGCGATCGTGGTGAGCGCGTTGTAGACGAAGTGCGGCGAGATCTGGGCCCGCAGCGCGCGCAGCCGGGCGGCCTCGGCCTCGGCCTCGCCGTCGGCGCGGCGGGCGCGTTCGAGGGCGTCGGCGACGAAGGCGGCGGCCCGGCGGGCGCGGCGGACCCGACCTCACCGGCCAGGACGAGCACCGGCCCGTCGCCGACGGGCAGTGCGGTGCGGCCGGCCTCGGTGAGCCGCCGCCCGCGGGTCCGCCCGGCGAGCGCGAGGCCGTCCGAGCGGCCGGGGCCCCACCAGGAGTCGGGCAGGCCGGGCCGGACCAGGCCCGCGGCGTCGGCACCGCAGAGCCCGGCGAGCCTGCGCAACGCCTCGGTCGCGGCAGGGGACCCGGCCGGTTCGCGCAGGCCCGCGGCCACGGCGACGCCCGTCTCGAGCGTCTCGGTCGGGTCCGGACCCGGTGCGGCGGCACCGCGGAACCGGCGTGCGCTCAGCCGCGGCCGCAGCGACGTGCGCGCGGTCGGCGTCGCACGTTCGTGGTCCCCGTCGGCCGACACCTGAGTGAGGATAGGGCCCGCGCGGTCGGTGCGGCGCGACCTGGGCGCTAGCCTGCGCAGGTGATCGGCTCCACCCGGCTCAGCGCACTCGACCCGCATGTCGAGGGTGCGCTGCGGATGCCGGACACGCGGTCGGGTCCGGTGCGCTCGCTGATGACCCGCCTGGTGATCGCGGTGTTCGCGCTCGGCGCGACGACGTTGATCGTCTTCTTCGGGCGCGACGGCTACCTCGACAACAACGGTGCGGGCGAGATCTCGCTGCTCGACGCCCTCTACTACGCGACGGTGTCGCTGTCGAAGACGACCGGCTACGGCGACATCGTCCCGGTCAGCCCGATGGCCCGCGGCATCAACATCGCGGTGATCACCCCGTTGCGGGTGCTGTTCCTGATCGTCCTCGTCGGCACGACCGTCGAGCTGCTCACCGAGCGGTCTCGGCAGTCGTTCCGGATCCAGCGCTGGAGGTCGCGCGTGCGCGAGCACATCGTCGTCGTCGGCTACGGAACCAAGGGTCGTGCGGCGGTGGAGACGCTGCTGGGCGACGACGTGGACCCCGGGAAGATCGTCGTCGTCGACAACCGACCGGGCGCGGCTGGACGTGGCGTCGGGGCTGGGGCTGGTCACCGTGTCCGGCAACGCGACCCGGTCCGCGGTGCTGCGCATCGCCGGGGTGCAGCTGGCGACGACGCTGGTCGTCGCCCTGGACCGCGACGACACCGCGGTGCTGGTCACCCTGACCGCCCGCGAGCTGTCCAAGTCCATCTCGATCGTCGCCGCGGTGCGCGAGGCGGAGAACGTGCACCTGCTCCGCCAGTCCGGTGCCAGCTCGGTCATCGTGTCCGACGAGACGGCCGGCCGGCTGCTGGGCGTCGCGACCCGCTCGCCCGCGGTCGTCGAGGTGGTGGAGGACCTGCTCACCCCGGACGCCGGCTTCGCGATCTCCCAGCGCCAGGTCGAGCCGACCGAGGTCGGCGGCTCGCCGCGGCACCTGCCCGACATCGTGCTCGGCGTGGTGCGCGGCGAGCAGCTCCACCGGGTGGACTCCGCCGCCGTCGACGCGCTCGAGCGCGGCGACCAGCTGCTCTACGTCCGCAAGGCGACCCCGCCGGACGAGGAGTAGACCTCTCGGCCTGAATCGGCCCCTTGACCTGAATCGGACTTCAGGTCGCACGGTGGTGACCATGCGATCACCGACCGGCTACACCGACCTCCCCGGGCTGATGACCCGGTTGACCGGCGACGAGAAGCACGAGGCCGCCGCGACCTCCACCCTCGACGTCCTCTGGGTCCTCTACGACCGCATCCTGCGCGTCGACCCGCAGCACCCGGACGACCCCGACCGCGACCGGCTCCTGATCTCCAAGGGGCACGGCCGATGGCGCTCTACGCCGTCCTCGCCGCCCGCGGCTTCCTCGACCCCGCGACCTTCGACCGGTTCGCCGCGTTCGACTCGAACCTCGGCCACCACCCCGACCGCACCCTCGTGTCCGGCGTCGAGATCTCCTCCGGCTCGCTCGGGCACGGGCTCGGCCTGGCCGTCGGCACCGCGCTCGGGCTGCGGCTGGCCGGGCGCGACGCACGCACCGTCGTACTGCTCGGCGACGCCGAGTTCGACGAGGGGTCCAACGCCGAGGCCGTCCAGTACGCCGGCCGGGCCGGCCTCGCCGGGCTGACCGCGGTCGTCGTCGACAACAGCTCGGCCTCGCACGGCTGGCCCGGCGGGATCGCCGCGCGCTTCGCGGTCGAGGGGTGGGCGACCGTCGACGCCGACGGCCGCGACCACGACGCGCTGGAGCGGGCGTTCCGCACCGACCACGCCGACCGGCCGCTCGCGGTCGTCGCCCACGTCGAGCCGAAGGGGAGTGTCCGATGACCGGCTTTGCTCTGCTCACCGATACGCAGCACGCCACCACCTCCGAGCCCACGACCCGCCCGACCTGCGGGAACGCTTCTACGGCCTGCTGCCGGAGCTGCTCGCGTCCGACCCGCGGGCCGTCGCGCTGCTGGCCGACATCGGCGCCGGCTACATCGAGGCACCGGCCGCCGTCGCCGACCGGGTGATCAACCTCGGCATCCGCGAGCAGCTGCTGGTCTCCGCCGCCGGTGGGCTCGCGCTGGCCGGGATGCGCCCGGTCGTCCACACCTTCGCGCCGTTCCTCGTCGAACGGCCCTACGAGCAGCTCAAGCTCGACCTCGGCCACCAGGGGGTCGGTGCGGTGCTGGTGTCGGCCGGCGGGTCCTACGACATGGCGGGCGCGGGGGAGACCCACTTCGGCCCGCGCGACGTGCCGCTGCTCGACACCCTCGAAGGCTGGACCGTGCACGTGCCCGGGCACGCCGACGAGGCCGAGGCGCAGCTGCGCGCCGCCCTGCCCGGCGACGACCGGGTCTACCTCCGGCTGTCGGGCGCGTCCAACGCGCGGCCGTACGGCACCGGGCCGTCGATGACGGTGCTGCGCCGCGGGAGCCGGGGACGGTCGTCGCCGTCGGGCCGCTGGCGGACCGGACGCTCGCCGCCGTCGAGGGGCTCGACGTGACCGTGCTCTACGCGCCCACGGTGCGCCCGTTCGACACGGCGACGGTGCGCGCCACCCTGTCCGAGCCGGACGTCGTGCTCGTCGAGCCGTACCTGGCCGGGACCTCGGTGCGGCCGGTGGCCGAGGCTCTGCGCGACGTGCGGCACCGGGTGCTCGGACTCGGGGTCGGCGCGGCCGAGCTGCGCCGCTACGGCAGCCCGGACGACCACGACGCCGCCCACGGCCTGGACGTCGCGGGCATCCGGCGATCGGTGACGCGCTTCCTCTCGTAGGGTCGGGGCCGTGCGTCTGGCCACCTGGAACGTGAACTCCGCGAAGTCCCGGCTGCCCCGGCTGCTGCCGTGGCTCGACGAACGGGAACCCGACGTCGTCTGCCTGCAGGAGACCAAGCTCTCCGACGACGACTTCGCCGCGAGCTTCGACGAGGCACTGGCCGAGCGCGGCTACGCGTGGGCGCACCACGGCCAGGGCCGGTGGAACGGTGTCGCCCTGCTGTCGCGGGTGGGGCTCGACGACGTCGTCCGCGGCCTGCCCGACGAGCCCGTCTTCACCGAGGGCGGGCTCGCCGAGCCGGACGCGCGCGCCGTCACCGCCACCTGCGGCGGACTGCGGGTCACCTCGGTGTACGTGCCGAACGGCCGCAGCCCGGAGGACCCGCACTACGCCTACAAGCTGCGCTGGCTCGCCGCGCTGCACGACCAGGTGGCGGCGGGCGACCCGGACTCGACGGTCGTCGCCGGGGACGTCAACATCGCCCCCACCGACGACGACGTCTGGGACCGGTCCCTGTTCGACGGCGCCACCCACGTCACCCCCGCCGAGCGGGCCGCGCTCGCTGCGCTGCTCGGGACCGGGCTGCGCGACGTCCTGCGCGAGCGCTGGCCCGACGAGCGGGTCTTCAGCTACTGGGACTACCGGGCCGGCCGCTTCCACCAGGACCAGGGGATGCGGATCGACCTCGTGCTGGCCGGATCGGGCCCGGCCGACCGGCGCGCCGCTGTGTGGGTGGACCGCAAGGCACGCAAGGGGAAGCTGCCCAGCGACCACGCCCCGGTCGTCCTGGACCTGGACGAAGCCCCCGACGGCGACGTCGGGCCGGTCGTCCCGCCGCCGTCGGCCCCGGCGCCGCTCAGCCGTCGGCGATAGCCACTCGCCGCCCGCCAGGTCCGCCGCGCGGTTGGAGCTGCGCCACATGGGGTAGGGCGATAGCCCATAAGGCCTAGCAGTGACTCCCGGGGGATGACTCGCATGACGCGTAGGACCATGACCAGCCCGCGCCGGATCAGCCGCACCGTCGGTGCCGCCGTCGCCGCGGCCGCGCTCGTCGGACTGACCGCCTGTGGTGGCGAGACTCCGCAGGTGCCGAACCTGCCGGACAACCTGCCGCAGGTCCCGGGCGTCGGTGACCCGCGCCAGGCGTTCGGCGACGCCCACCAGAAGGCCCTCGGGCTCGCCGCGCTCGGCGGCATCGGCCTGGAGCAGGGTGTCGGGAACACGGTCAAGGAGCTCGCGCCGCAGGTGCAGGGCGAGGGCCAGCAGCTCAACGACAAGCTGCGGGGGCTGGCGTCGGCGATCGGCGTCTCGCTGCCCGACCAGGTCTCCCCGGAGATCCAGGCCCAGGTCGACGACCTGAAGGCCCGCACCGGTGAGCAGTTCGACCAGGGCTGGCTGCAGGCCGCGCAGGCCCAGGTCGGAGCGCTCAGCGACCAGGCCCAGCAGCTGCTGAACGTGCCCGGCCTGCCGCCGGAGCAGCTCGACCAGGCCCGGGCGCAGCTGACGAACCTGGGTGAGCTGAAGACCAAGCTGGACCAGGCCGCGGCCGAGGCCGGCGCCACGACCCCGGGCTCGGGCTCGGGCTCGGGCAATGCTGACGGGAACGGCGCCGACGGGAACGCCGCCGGAAACGGGACCGCGCCCGGCAACGGCTCCGGCAACGGCTCCGGCGACGGGACTGCCTCCGGTTCCGGCTCGCCCGCCGTCGACGCCGGTACCGGCGGCCAGGCGGCGTCGGCCTCCGACGTCGCGCTGCCGGTCGCGCTCGGCGGTGCCGGGCTGCTGCTGCTCGTCGCCGGCGCCATCCGGCTGCGTCGCGCCCGCGCGTGACCCGTCGGCGCCGGCGCCCGGCCGGGGGCGTCCGGGGAGCGGCCGCGCTGCTGCTCCTCGGCGTCGTCCTGCTGGGCTCCGGCGCCGGTCTCGCGCTCGGCGGTGACTCCCGCCTGGAGGCGAGCGACCTCGGCGCGGTCCCCGCGGAACCCACCGCCGCGACGCGCGCGGTGCCGGCGGCCCGGGTACTGCCGGTCCTGGCGCCGCCCGACCCGGTCGCGGTGCCCGGGGCCCCGGCCCCGATCGCGCCGCGCGAGCCGTGGACCGTCTCGGCGGTCTTCCCGCGCCCCGCGGCCGGGCCCGGCGCCGCGGCGCCGCCGGTCGTCCCGGCCGTCCTGGAGCTCCCCGCGCGCGGCCTGGCCGCACCCGTCGACGCGGTCGGCACCGCCCCGGACGGCGGGATGGTCGTCCCCGAGCAGGTGCGCACGGTCGGCTGGTGGGCACCCGGCGTCCTGCCGGGCGGCACGACCGGGAGCGCCGTGATCGCCGGCCACGTCGACTCCCGCACCCAGGGCATCGGGTTCCTGTCGGTGCTGCCGCAGCTCGTCGTGGGCGAGCCGGTCGTCGTGCGTGGTGCCGACGGCCGCACCGCCGGCTACCGGGTCGTCGCGCGTCGCGAGTACGGCAAGCACGACCTGCCCCGCGAGGTGTTCCGCCGCGACGGCGACCCGCAGCTCGTCCTGATCACCTGTGGCGGGGTGTTCGACCCGGCCGCACGGAGCTACGAGTCGAACATCGTCGTCTACGCCGTCCCGGGCCCTGATCCGTCGCCGGCCCTGCTGCGTCACGGTGAGCAGAGCGGCCTCACCGGATACCCGGTCGGCCCCTCGCCGGCGACCGCCTACCCTGACCTGCGTGAGCAGCACCGTGACCGCCCCGCAGGAGACGACCGAGGCCCCGGAGTACGCCGCCGTCCGTGAGGCCGCGCAGCGCGCCCGGGCCGCCGCCCCGGCCGTCCGCGCGGCGGGCGAGGGCCGGATCGACGACGCCCTGCGCGCCGCCGCGTCGCTGATCCCGGGACCGGGCGCACGAGCTGCTCGAGGTCACAACGCCGCCGACGTCGCGACGGCCGAGCGGAACGGCATGGCCGCGGGTCTGCTCGAACCGGCTGCGCCTGGACCCCGAGCGGCTCGCCGGCATCGCCACCCAGCTCGAGGTGCTCGCCGCGACCCCCGAGCCGCCCACCGAGTGGCCGGTCCGCACGCTGGAGACCGGCGAGCGGGTGTTCGAGCGACGCATCCCGGTCGGCGTCATCGGCGCGGTGTTCGAGGCCCGACCGAACGTGACGGTGGACGTCGCCCTCGCAGGTCCCTCAAGGCCCGCAGCGCCGCCGTCCTGCGCACCGGGTCGGCCGCGCTCGGCAGCGCCACCGCACTCGTCGAGCAGGTGCTGCGCCCCGCACTGGCCGACGCCGGGCTCCCCGAGGCCGCCGTCCAGCTCGTCCCGCTGCCCGGCCACGCCGGCGCCGAGGCACTGGTCGGGCTGCCCGACCTGGTGCCGCTGGTCGTCGTCCGGGGTTCCGGGGACGTCACCCGCAAGCTGTCGGTGCTCGGTGCGACCGCGGGCACCCGGGTGCTCGCCCACGC
>NZ_JAHLJA010000028.1:0-81957 GCF_020496245.1 Pseudonocardia sp. ICBG601
GGTGGGTATGTGGCGAGGTGGTCGAGGGCGCCGGATTGGTCGAGGCAATGTAGGTCGTGTCGGGAGCCTGGGGTCGGGTCGGAGATCCACGACAGCTGCCCTTCCAGGGTGGCTGCGACCTGGACGACGACGCCGGTGGTGCGATGCTTGCCCGACCACAGACCTGGTACGGCGGTCCATGACCAGCAGGGCAGCAGGGTTCCGTCGATGATGTACTGCCGATCGGCACGAAGCTCCTCCGCAGTCGGAACTACACTCCGCAGCGCCTGCGCCAGCAACGGTGTCACCCCCGCGATCGCTCGACTGACCGTCGACTGCGACACCCCGTAGGTTTCCGCCAACTCCCACTGCACACGATTCCCGCGCAGATACGCCAACGTGATCACCACCGACCAGAACAATCCCAGAATCGGCGGCCAAGGCCGTCGCAGGCCAGTCGCGTTCCGCTGATCCTGCTCATGCACCAGAGCGGCAAGATCCTGAATCTCATCACGCCGAAAGCCAGTGGTATAGTACATACTGCGACAGCCCATTCATCTCGGATTGATTCGACAAACCAATCTTCGCGATGGACGGGCTGTCGCCCAACCCGACACGCCGGGCTAGATCGTTATTTCACGGGCCCTGAATAAGCCTCCATGTCTCCACCTCGGTCGGATCAGACGCAAGGGAATTCTCGACGACGGCAGCCAGCCGACCCCACTCGACCTTGAGTCGACCTAGGGAGTCTCTCCCTTCCTCTGTCAGAGCGTGTTTGGAAATTCTAGTGGGTTGAGGGTGTCGTGTGTTTCTGCTGGCGGGTGGCGGGGTATCCACGGGCGATGCGGCGGGTGATGGTGTTGATCGCGGCCCAGCGGATCATGGCTTCGGATGTGGTGGGGTGGCGTTCGTAGTCTCGGGCCAGGCGTCGGTGTGCGGTGAGCCAGGCCAGGGTCCGTTCGACCACCCACCTTCGTGGGAGGACGGTGAATCCGCGCTGCTCGGGTGGCTTGCGGATGATCTCGATCGTTGTCTGCAGGATCGTGGCGGCCCAGTCGAGCAGTCGCCCGGCGGAGCCGGCGTCGGCGTAGACGAACCGCACCCTGGTGCGCAGGTAGAGGTTGAGCAGGATCGGCTTGGCGCCGTCGCGGTCCTGTACCGAGGCCGAGCACACCATCGTGGTCAGCAGCAGACCGAGGGTGTCGGTCACGATGAACCGTTTCCGTCCGCCTGTCTTCTTCCCGGCGTCGTAGCCGCGGGAGTCCTGGCCGACGGTGTCGGCGCCCTTGACCGACTGGGAATCGATGATCCCCGCACTCGGCTCCGGATCACGGCCCTCGGCGATACGTAACTGCCCCCGCACGACCGGGAGGATCTTCTCGGTGACCTTCTGCTGTTCCCACTGGTTGAAGTACCAGTAGACGGTCTGCCAGGGCGGGAAGTCCACCGGCAACGCCCGCCAGGCACACCCGGTCCGCACGACATACAAGATCGCGTCCAGCACGTCCCGACGAGCATGAGCAACAGGCCGCCCCCGCCGCGCGAGCGGCGGTAACAACGGCTCGATCACCACCCACTGGGCATCACTGGTGTCCGAGGGGTACCGGCGCGGTCGTTCCTGCATGCCGACCACGATGGAGCACCCCAGCCGTGTCGACCATCCCGACACACCCACCATTTCCAAACACGCTCTCAGGAAGAACACTTTCCGCGCAGGACCGCTTCCGTCGTGCTCCCATCGGAACCCCAATCTGCCGAGTTCCTGCTGGCGCGCCAGAAGCGGGTAAAGAGTGCTCCCCGTGACGTTCTCGAGACCCTCCTCGTGAAGGATCTGACGTAAGGCGTAGCCGTGGGCTTCACCCCGAGCCAGCGCCGCGAGGACCACGATCGGCAGGACGGCCCGCGTCCAGTCCGTCGGCAGCCCCGGTGAGTCCATACATAGATCGTGTCACGTACTAGGTCGTCTGCCAACTGGACCATGTGCAGGGCGCCTGCCATCAGTGCAGTCGGCGCCTCAGCTCCTCGTGGGCAGAGAGCAATGCGGTCCGACCGGCTGCGGACGACTTGTACCTGCCGCCCTACGTCGGGCCTCACAGTGAGCGTCCGGAAAGAGCGTGTCGGGGCGGCCCGGGACTTCTAGGGTGTGGAGCACGTGACCGGGACGCGGTCTCTGCCCACCGGACGCCGCCCATGGTGTCGGCTCCGCGGTCGGCACCGATCCTGCGAGAGGCCACGGCGCACATGGACAAGACCTTCGCCATCATCCTCGCGGTGACCTTCCTGTTCACCGGCCTGCCGATGGCCACCGCCCGTCCGTCGTCGGTCGAGCAGGGCCGCCACCTCGGCTTCTCCCCGAACAGCTTCCGGCTAGTGGGCGTGGTGCAGGTCGTGGGCGCGGTGGCGCTCGCGATCGGCGTCTTCTGGGAACCGCTGGCCGTCGCCGCGGCGATCGGATTCGCCCTCATGATGGTCGGCGCGATCATCGCCCACGTCCGGGCCGGTGACCCCGCCGCGAAGGTCGCCCCGGCGGCGTTCTTCGGCTTGGCGTCGATCGCGACCGCCGTCCTCTTCATCCTCTGAAGAACCCCGCTGCGAGGCCCCTGAGATCGCTGCTACCGACGGCGGAACGCATGACGCCGGCTTCACCCGACCTGCCGGCGGCTGTTGACCTCACGTCACGTCGAGGTGTCACGGTCGGTCCGACCAGAACCCAGGACGTGAGAGGCAGATATGCCGAGGTCAGACTCTGCAGTCCACCGTGAACCTGCACCTCAGGCGGTTCTCGACCTTCTGTCCCGCTACGAGACTGCCTTCAACGCGAACGATCCCGACACCATGGCCTCGCTGTTCACGGAGGACTGCACGTTCGTGAGCTTCGGTGGGGCCGTGGTACTGGGCCGCCGCGACCTGCATCGGGCGCAATCCCAGGTCTTCGCGGCGGGAGGCCCACTGGAGTCGATCGAGGTCACCTACAGCCCGGAGCATGCGACGTTGCTCGGTGCTGATCACGCAGTGGTACACGCGCGCCAACGCACCATGACTCCGAACGGGGAAATCCTCAGCGACGACCCGATGGAAGCGGTGTTCACCCTCGTCATGGCGCGGACGGACACGGGGTGGCGAATTCGGACGGGTCAGAACACCCCCGTCAGTTAGGCGGCGTTCGCACCCATCTCCGTCGCGGACAACACCCGCCGCTCCCGTTGTCCGGCCGGGACAGCGTGCCGAGGCGGGGCCCGGCCCTACCGTGGGTCGTGCCGACGCCGGCGTCGGCGACCCGCTTGAGAGGAGACGGCTCCATGTCGGACGCACGACGGCCCGGTGGGGCCCTCGGGATGATCGAGACCAAGGGACTGGTCGGCGCGATCGAGGCCGCAGACGCGATGGTGAAGGCGGCCAACGTGGAGGTGGAGGGCTACCGCACCCTGCGCAACGGGCAGGTGTCGGTCCTCGTCCGGGGCGACGTAGGTGCCGTGAACGCGGCGATCGCCGCCGGGACGGCCGCAGCCTCCCGGGTCGGCGAGCTCTACAGCAGCCACGTCATCCCTCGCCCGCACGGCGAGACCGAGGGGATCATCGGCGAGTCGGTGCAGACCACCCGCTCTGCCTGACCGCTCCCCGGCCGCGGGCCCGGTCCGAGGTCGGGTGCTCGTCGCTCCGGGCCCTCGGTGACCCGGGCCTTCAGCGACGGGTACCGGGCTCGTCCGCCCCGTCGTCGTTGCGGGTCACCTGCAGCAGCCGCAGCGCGAAGTCCGCCCGCATCCGGTCCTCGTGCCGTCCCAGATCCAGCCCGGTCAGCGTCCGGATCCGCTCCAACCGGTAACGCAGGGTCTTGTGGTGGACGAACAACCGGTCCGCGGCCAGCTTCTGCGAGCAGTCCGCGTCGAAGAACGCGCGCAGCGTGCGGATCAGCGACCCGTCGTTGTCCCGGTCGTAGGCGAGCAGCGGCCCGGTCACCTCGTCGACGAAGGTCTGCAGGTCCGGGTCGTCACCGGAGCCGAGCAGCAGCCGCACGATGCCCAGCTCCTCGTACAGGAACACGTCCTGCCCGCCGAAGCGCTTGGCCACCGACAACGCGGTGCGCGCCTCGTTCAGCGCGCTCGGCAGGTCGACGGCCTCGTGGTACTCGCGGCTGACACCCCAACGCAGGCGCAGCTCCGGGAGCTCGGAGTGCACGGCACCCGAGAAATCGGTGACCAGGTTCTTCGCCCCCGGGCGGTCCAGGTCCGCGGCCACGGCCACCAGCAGGTCGCCGCGCAGGCTGGCCAACGCCAGACCGCGGCCGTGCAGGGTGCGGACGATCCGCAGCACCTTCCGGCGGACGCGGTCGACCTCCGAGGTGTCCCAGCCGTGCTGGGCGGCGAGGTGCTCGATGTTCTCGATCCGGCCGTGCAGCACCCGCAACCCGCCGGACAGGCTGATGCCGAGGTGCTGGGCACGGGTCCGGGCCGCCAGCCGGTGCTCGACCGACCCCTGGAGCAGGTCCCACAGCACCTGCTCCGTGGCCTCGGCACGGGCCCGACCGACGGCCCGCTCCCGCATCAGCGCCAGCGAGCAGGCCATCGCCACCTGCCCGGCGACGGCCGCCACCAGATCCTGCGACGGCCCGCAGCGGGCGAGCACGACCTGCCCGACCTGGTCACCGTCGGCGTACACGGGACGTGACAAGAGCCGCGGGTCCCGCACGGGCGCCGGCCCGCCGTCCCCCGGGCGGGCGGCGAGGACATCGGGGAGCTGGGACACGAGGTCACGGGCACGGTGCCCGGCCACGCGGACACCGTCGGGTCCGTACACCGCGACCTCGCACGCCAGTTCGGTCGCGACGGTCCGGGTGACGGCCGGCAGGCCACCCCCGCCGACGACGAGACGCAGCAGCTCCTGTTGCAGGCCGGACGCCCGGTCGAGCAGCGCGTGCTGGTTCTGCAGGGCGTCGTGCGCCCGGGTCAGCTCGGCCGTGGCGGCCACCTGCTCGTCGTGCAGGCGGGCGTTGTCGATCGCGATCGTGGCGAAGTCGGCCAATGTGACCATTCGGCGCATGTCGCGGTCGGTGAACACCGACCGCCGCCGCCGCCACACCTCGAGGACCCCGAGGAACTCGCCCTGCAGCTGCAGCGGGACGGCCAGGGCGGACCGGGTCTCCTCCCTCTCGGCGAGGGAGTTGAAGTCGTCGCTGATCGTCTCGTCGTCGAGGTAAGAGTCGATCTTGGCCGGCTCCCCGGTGAGGAACACCAGTCCGGCGACGCCCTGCCCTCGACGCATCTCCAGCCGTGCGGTCCGGCTGGCCCGGTTGCCGACGCAGGCCCGCATGCGGACCACGTCGTCCTCACGGAGCATGACCCCGCAGATGTCGGAGTCGAGCAGGCGCAGCGTCTGCTCCGCGATCGTGAGCAGGACCTGGTCGAGGTCGCGGACCGACAGCAGCCGCCGCGACACCTCACGGACCGCATCGGCCTCGACCGTCGCGGCGGACACCTCGTCGTCGGCCCGGGCCCCGGCCAGCAGCAGCGACATCCAGACCCGCGCCTGCCGGAGCCGTTCGACCGGCTCCGGCCCCAGCCGCAGCTCGGGGTCCCAGCACAGCCCGGCGGTCCCGTCCGCGCCGACGACCCGGCCCGGCTGCGGGCCGGTGTCGGACGGCCCTCCCCGCGGCAGCCCCGCCACCCCGACCCCGGACCCGGCGAGGACCTGCCAGCGGCCGTCGCGCCAGGCGGCGACGGTCACGGCGGTCCCGGTGCGCAGGGTCGCGGCGTCGGCGAGCTGCTCGGCCGCCACCTCCGGGGAGGCAGGCAGCGTGCCGAGGAGCCGGGCCAGCGGGTCGGGACCCACGTCGGCCCCGGTGGACGTCCCGGACCGGTCGAGTGTCGTCATCGCCACCCCCACCGGTCAGAACGTGATCAGCGACTTCAGCGTACGTCGCTCGCCCATCCGCTGATAGGCGTCCGGGGCCTCGGCCAGTGCCACCGTCTCCCCACCAGGACGGCGGGATCGACTGCGCCACAACGGACGAGCGCCAGCAGCTGGTCACCGTCACGCATCAGGTCACCGATCGCGAACCGCATTGTCAGCTCGTCGGCGAACGCCCGGCCGCGGGCAGCTCCCAGGCTCCGGCGTGCACCCCGACCGAGACCACCGTGCCGCGGCGGCGCACCAGATCGAACGCCGCGTCGAGGCCGCGCGGGCCGCCGATCGCGTCCACGACGACGTCGGCACCCCGGCCGTCGGTCAGCCGCGCCGCGGTGGCGGCGGCGTCCTCGGGTGCCACCGCGACCGACCCCTCCCGGGTCGCGACCGCACGCCGGGCGTCGACCGGCTCGACGAGCAGCACCGCTCCGGCACCGGCCGCCTGGGCCGCCAGCGCCGTCAGCTGCCCGACCGGTCCGCCGCCGATCACCGCGACCGTGTCGCCGGGCAGCGGCTCGGCCCGCCGCACCGCGGCGTACCCGGTGGCGAGGGTGTCGCCGAGGAACACCGCGGCGTCGACGGGGACGCCGTCGGGCACGGTGCACAGCACGGTGTCGGCGTACGGGACCCGGACCAGCTCCGCCTGGGTACCGACGAGCGGGGGCCCGAACGCGCTGCCGGTGCCGAAGAACCGGCGCTGTGTGCACTCCCAGTGGTCCCCGCGCCGGCACCACCAGCAGGCACCGCAGGCGGTGAAATCGGCGCCGACGACGAGGTCCCCGACCCGGTGGGCGTGCACCGACGGGCCGGTCTCGACGATCCGGCCGACGAACTCGTGGCCGAGCACGGTCCCGGCGGGCAGGCCGTCGTCGTGGGCGACGAGGTGCAGATCGGTTCCGCAGACCGCGGCCCGTACGACCTCGACGATCGCGTCGGTCGGCGCCTCGATCCGGGGATCCGGGACCCCGGTGACGCGGACCGCGCCGTCCCCGGCATAGGTCACCGCGCGCACGACGTCACGCGGCTTCGGCGAGATCGGCGAGACGCTCCCGGATCCGGGCCGCGGCCTCGGCCAGCGCCTCCAGCTCGGCGGGCCGCAGGTCGACCGTGACGATCTCGCGCAACCCGCCGCGGCCCAGCCGTGCGGGGAGCCCGACGTAGACGCCCCGGATGCCGTAGCTGCCGTCGGCGAGCACCGCCGCGGGCATGATCTCCCCCGAGTCGGCGGCCATGGCGAGCACCATCCGGGCCGCGGACATCCCGGGGGCCATGAACGCGCTGCCCTTCTTCAGCAGCCCGACGACCTCACCACCGGACCCGCGGGCGCGGTTCACGATCGCGTCGAGCTCGGCGGGCGGGATCGCCGAGGTCAGCGCCCGTCCGTCCGCAGTGGCCCGGGACAGCGGGATCACCATCTCCTCGCCGTGGCTGCCCAGCGCGAGCGCGTCGATCCGGTCGGCGCGGGCGACCCCGGTGAGCGCGGCGAGCGCCTGGAACCGGGCCGTGTCGAGCACCCCGGCCATGCCGAGGACCCGGTCGGAGGGGAACCCCGACGCCGTCCAGGCGTGCTGGGTCATCTCGTCGAGCGGGTTGGTGACGACGACGACCACCGCCTGCGGGGAGGTGGCGGCGACCCGCTTCGCGACGTCGCCAACGATCGCGGCGTTGGTGCTGATCAGGTCCGACCGGCTCATCCCGGGCGTACGGGGGCGCCCCGCGGTGATGATCACATAGTCGGCCGTCCCGGCCTCCTCCACCGTGCCGACGCCGCGGATCCGGGTGTCGAATCCGGAGAGCGCGGCGGTGTGGGTGAGGTCGAGCGCGACGCCCGCCGCCCGGCCCGCGTCGATGTCGACCAGCACGACCTCGGCGAAGACGTCGGCGGCGGCGAGACGCATCGCGGCGATCATGCCGACGTTGCCCGCCCCGACCACGGCCACCCGTCCGGTACGGGTGGCGTCCCGGCTCGCGGCGGCACCCGGCCGGACGGCGGCGGGCAGCGGCGCACCCCGCCGGTGGAGCGCACCCGAGGGCGGGCGCACCGGGGGCGGCGCGGATCCGGTGAGCTGGGCGACGGCGGCCGCCGACGGGACCGCCCCGACCGCCGACGGCGCCGGGGTCACGGGGTGCGGCGCGGGCGGCGGCACCGAGGCGATCGGCCGGGGTGGCGGGGGCGCGCCCCCGCCGCGTGCGGCCGCCGGGGACGTCGTGGTGGCGGAGAAACGGGCGGCGTCCGCGGGTGCAGGTCCGGGCGCGGCCGTGGGGGCGGGGCCGGACACGATCTCCACCCCGAGCTCGCGCGCACGTTCCCGGGCGAGCGGGGTGACGATGTCACGGGCCGTGACCCGCAGCACCCCGCCCACGGCGGCGTCGACCTGCGCGGCCCCGATGACGCTCATCGCCGGTCCTCCCGACCGTGGATGTCCTCCAGCGCGGCGACGGCGGCGTCGCGGGCCGCCTGCACGGCACTCTCGGTGCCGGACAGGAACATCCGGCCGAACCGGCCGACCGCGCGCAGCTCGATGACGGTGATGTCGGCGGCCTTCTCCGCCTCGTTCGCCGCGACCGAGATGTAGGCGGCGGGCGCCACCTCCATCACGAACAAGCTCTGGCCCGGCATCAGCATCGAGCCCTTGCGCCACTTGTTGAGCAGCTGTGCCTGGTAGGGGTGCACATTGGTGATGAACTGGGTGGAGGCGATGGTCGGCTTGATCCGGTCGGCCTCGGTCATCCCGAGCTCGTCGAGGATGGCCTGGCCGGAGGCGAGCACCTCGGCCTGCTCCTCGGAGTGGATCTCCAGCAGCCCGAACTCGCGCTCGATGATCTGCAGGGCGGGCCGGACCCCGGCGGCCTTGAGCGCGATGTCGGCGGCCCGGAACACCTCGTTGCCGGGGGCCATCTCGATGTAGAGCTCGGCCATGCCGGCCAGCGGGACGTCACCGGGACTGGTCGCGGCGATGTGTGCGGCGCACTGCGGCTGCATCCGGTCGACGAAGGCGTAGGTGCGCAGGGTCGGGGTGGCGTTCATGCCAGGTCCCCCGCCAGTGCGATGCCGACCGGGGTGATGAGCAGGGCGTGCGGGTAGGTCACGACGGTTCGCTCCAGGTACGTGGCCAGCACGTCGCGCGCGCCGGCGATCATGAGTGCGCCGCCTGCGATGTGCAGCGGCAGGTCCTCGGCCCCCACGGTCAGCGCGCGGACGTTCTCCGCGATGCGCTGCAGCCCGGGGACCAGCAGGGGGAAGGCTTCGTCCGGGTGGGCCCGCTTGTACGGTTCGGCCTCCTCGACGGCGATGCCCAGGCCCCCGGCCAGCATCAGGTCGAGGTGGTGTCCCCCGCCGGGGCGGTCGTCGAGCGCGACGAGTGCGCCGTCGCGGTAGACCCCGACCCCGGTCGAGCCGCCGCCCACGTCGACGACGACGCCGTCACCGATCCCGAGCGTGCGCTGCGCGGCCGCGACCTCGTCGACGAGGTCGACCCGGTCGAACCCGGCGGTCTCGCAGACGTAGCTGCACGCCTTCGCCTCCGCGGCCGGGACGCACGGCGGGTGGGCCGTGGCGACCGGCACCCCGGCACCCAGCTCCACGCCGAGGCCCACCTCGGCCCGTTCGCGCAGCCGGCGGACGGTCGCGGTGGCACGGGCGAAGTCGACGACGACGCCGTCGGCCAGCGCGCCCGACGGGTACGCGTCGACCCAGACCGGGCGTTCGGTGCCGTCCGGGGCGACCGCGAGGACGACGAGCACACAGCTGGCCGTTCCGAGGTCGACCCCGGCCCGCACCGACACCGCCGCGGCCAGCGCGGCGATCGCGGAGTCGTCCGGGGCGCCGTCGCAGGCCACCGTCTCGGCGGTGGCGGCCGCCGAGGCGAGCAGTTCCTCCGGCGTCCGGCGCGCCTCGGCGGTGCGCGCCGGACGCCGGCGTCCCGTGCGGCGGGGTGCGGTCGCGGTCGGCATCTGCTACAGCTCCACCGGGTCGTAGACGGTCCGCCACGGACGCACCTCGTGGGCGATCCGCTTGATGTTGATCAGGTGCAGCGGCGTCACGTTGTCCGAGCAGATCGAGCCGCTCCAGCTGCCGGTGCCGAGCTGGAAGGACGGGTCGACGTCGGTGGAGTAGCCCATCCCGCCGAACAGCGCCGGTGTGTTGATCACGATCCGGCCCGCGGGCAGGGCCCCGAACGGGGCGATCTCCTCCGGGTCCGAGGCGTGCACGGCCGCGGTGTGGCCCTCGCCGTCGAGCGCCAGGATCTCGCGGCAGCGCCGCCACCCGGCGTCGCGGTCGGCGGCGCGGTAGACCGACAGGACCGGACCGAGGATCTCCCGCGAGAGCGGGGTGTCCACGCCGACCGAGGTCAGCTCGCAGGCCAGCACCCGGGTGGACGACGGCACGGTGAACCCGGACAGCTCGGCCAGCTTCGCCGCGGTCTGCCCGACCGAGGCCGGCCGCATCGCCCCGCGCTCGTCGAACAGCACCCTCGCCAGCGCCGCCTGCTGGGGGGCGTTCATCCAGTAGGCACCGCGCTCCTCGAACGCCGTCAGGAAGGCCGGGGCGACGGCGTCGACGACGACCACGGACTGCTCGGCCACGCAGGCCGTCCCGTTGTCGAACGACTTCGAGGTGATGATCATCTCGGCGGCCTCGGCCGGGTCGGCGACGCTCGCCCCGACATAGGCGGGCACGTTGCCCGCGCCGACGGCGATCGTCGGTTTGCCGCTGGAATAGGCCGCGCGCACCATGCCCGGCCCGCCGGTCGCCATGACCAGCGCGATCTCCTCACGCCGCATGAGCTCCGCGGTCGCGGGCAGGGTGGGGTTCTCGATGCAGGAGACCAGGCCCTCCGGTGCGCCGGCCTCGACGGCGGCCTCGGCCATGATCTGCACCGCGCGCAGCGTGCACCGCGCGGCCCGCGGATGCGGTGCGTGCACGATCGCGTTGCCGGACTTCACCGCGGCCAGGCACTTGAACAGCGCGGTCGAGGTGGGGTTGGTGACCGGGATGATCCCGGCGATGACACCCATCGGGGAGCCGACCGCGGTGACCCGGGCCTCGTCGTCGACCCAGAGCACGCCGACCGCGCGGCGCTCCAGCATCCACTTGGCGACGAAACCGGTGTTGTAGCGGTTCTTGTAGATCTTGTGCTCGTAGACGCCGTAGCCGGTCTCGTCCACGGCGAGCCGGGCCAGCTCCTCGGCGGCCCTCGTCCCGGCACGGGCCATCGCGCGGACGTAGTGGTCGAGGGTCTCCTGGTCGGCGCCCTCCAGCGCGTCGAACGCGGCCCGGGCGGCCCGGGCCTTGGCCCGGACGTCGGCGAGCCCGGCCAGGTCGGCGTCGAGCCGGTCGGCAGGCACTGTCGCGGTCATCTCCACACCTCCGTTTCTCCGTGGGCGGACACGCCCGTCTCCCGCCGCGCGTCATGCGCGGCGGTGCGGGCACACCCGGCCGAGGTGGTCGATCAGCCCTTGGGACGGGTGAGGACGGCGAGGATGGACTCGGTCTCGTCGTGCGGGCGCGGGATGACGTGCACCGAGACGACCTCGCCTGCCTTGCCCGCGGCCACGGCACCGGCGTCGGTGGCGGCCTTCACGGCGCCGACGTCGCCGCGGACCATGATCGTGACGAGGCCGCCGCCGATCTCGCGGTGCCCGAGGACCTGCACGTTGGCGGCCTTGACCATCGCGTCGGCCGCCTCGATCGCGCCGACCAGTCCCTTGGTCTCGATGAGTCCCAGTGCGCCGCGCAGGGCGGGGGCGGCCGGGGTTCCCGTCGTCGGAGCCATGTCTTCCTCCTGATGCCGATGTGCTGCGGGCGGTGCCGGTACGGCGGCCGCCGTCATGTCTTCTGGTAGGTCACGCTGCCCACGTGGACGACGGTGTCGGCGATGCCGACGACCGCGCGGTCGGTGGGGACGTCGGGGCCGGCCGCGACCCGGGCGGCGCCGCCGGAGCAGACGATGACGATCTCCCCGACGCCCGCCCCGACGGTGTCGACCGCGACGTGGACCGGCCCGCCGTCGCGTTCCGGGTCGTCGGCCGCCGCGTCCTGCACGAGCAGGAGGGTGAACCGCTCGAGCCCGGGGCCCTTGATCGTCGAGACGACCTGGCCCAGCACCTTGGCGAGCTGCATGCCCGGGCCACCTCCGTCGGTAGAAGTCGGTGACCTCGACGTGAGCCGGACCACCGTTGACGGGGACAGTAGGACCGGCAGGATCCACACGGCCTTATCCGCTCCGGACAACGTCCCCGCCGGTCGTTGTCCTTCGACGCCGTGGCCGGGGACGGGACGGCACGGGAGCGTGCATGAGCCAGACCACTCCCCGGTCCGCCGGGGCCCGCGCGCCAGGAGGTTCATCGGTGATCCGCCCCGAGGACGCACAGTTCCACCCCCCGACCAGCGACGACCCGCTCTGGGCCGAGACCAACTACTTCGGTCTCTACGCAGGCCAGGACACCGACCGGCCCATGAACATCGGCATCTATGGTCTGTTCCGGGAACCACTGGGCGTCGTCGGATCCACCGTGTCGGTGAACAGCCGGCGGGTGCGGGCGCCCTGGGAGGCCGACTACTGGGACGCCTGGGAGCACCTGGTCGTCCCGCAGCCGTCGAACCTGCTCGACTACGAGCTGGCGAACGGGCTGAAGGTCGTCGCGACCGACCCGAACCGAATCTGGGACGTCTCCTACTCCGACCCGGCCGCGGACCTGGAGATCCGGTTCCGCTACACCGCCCTGCACGACGCCTACGACATCAACGACCCGGACATGGACCCGCTCGCCGCAGGCAAGGACATGGCCAAGACCTGGGGCCACGCCTACGCCGGACACTTCGACCAGTCCGGGCACTACGAGGGCGAGATCCGGCTGCGCGGGGTCACCACCCCGATCGACTGCGTGTCCACGATGGACCACAGCTGGGGGGTGCGCGCCGAGCGCCAGACCTCGCGACTGAGCTGGATGCACGCCCACGCCGGCCCGGACCTGGTCGTGCACGGGTTGTTCGACTTCTCGACCGAGAACGGACCCGACGGCGGGTCCCCGCTGCGGCTGACCCACGGCTACGTCGTCGAGAACGGCGAGCTGCGCGGCCTGACGGCGAGCTGCGCGGCCTGACGGCGGGCAGCGGGGTGACCACGCGGTCGCACCTCTACCCCGAGCAGATCTCGATCAGCGTCACCGACACCGCCGACAAGGTGTGGAACGCCGAGGGGCACGCGCTCACCACCTTCCCGTGGCAGTCCCAGCCCGGTGTCGTCGGGCACAACGCGCTGCTGCGCTGGGACCTCGACGGCCGGACCGCCTACGGCGAGTGCATGGACTTCGTCGGGATGGGCGAGCTGGGCGCGGTCTACGACAAGGTCCACAACCGGAAGTGAGGGCTCGGCCGTGAGCTCCACCCGCCCGTCACGTCCCGTCGAGGCCGTGCTGTTCGACCTCGACGGGACCCTGGTCCAGACACGCATCGCGTCCTGGACCGTCTTCTCGGCGATCAACGACCGGTTCTCGCTCGGCGTCGACAGCCCGGAGCAGTACTTCGACCTGTTCCGGGGCAACGTCTACGACTCGATCGCCCGGCTCTGCCGGGACGACGCGCACGCCACGGCGGTGAAGGACGCGTTCCTGACCCTGCTGCGCGAGGAGTACGACCCGCCGCTGGTGCCGGGCGTGGCCGACGTCGTCCGTCGGCTGGCCGGACACTGCACCCTCGCCGTCATGTCGTCGAACGCGATGCAGGTCATGCGGCGGGTGCTCACCGGCAACGACCTTGCCTACTGCTTCGCCCACGTGTTCGGCGGCGACGTCACCCCGGACAAGCGGACGGCGATGCGCACGTTCCTCGCCGACTCCGCGAACTCCTACGGTCGCCGCTGCGCCGCCGACTACGACGAGGTCGGGCACCGCCAGGCGCCCGACCTGGCGAGCACCGTGCTGGTCACCGACACCGCGGGCGACGTCCGCGACGCCGTCGAGGTCGGCATCCGCGCGGTCGGCGTGGCCTGGGGCATGCACACCCCCGAGGAACTGCTCTCCGCCGGTGCGGAATTCGTGGCGCTGTGGCCGCAGGAGATCACCGCCCACCTGCTCGGTGACGCCGCCTCGGCGCCACCGAGCGGGGCCTGCGCGGTGCCCCCGGACGGGACGACGCCCGCGTGCGCGGTCCCGGACGTCCCGGCCGGGGACGACTGCGGGTGCGGCTGCGGCGGGGACCCCGCGCGGAAGGCCGCCGGGATCCGGCGGGAGCGCCGTCGCGCGGCGGCCGCCGCCCTCACCCGGATCGACCCCACCGCTCTCGACCCCGCCGCTCTCGATCCCGCCGAGGCCGGGGCTTCTCCCGAACCACGTGGTGCGGCATCGCGAAGAGAGATGCTCGACGCCGTCCGGAGGGTGATGCGCGGATGACGGCCCGTCCCCACCCGCCGCACGAGCACTCGCTGTCGTTCTGCCGGGAGCACCTGTCGTCGTCGGCATCACCGTTGACGACCGTGGTCCGGATGGTGTCGGCGCTCGCCGGACGTCCGATCCTGCTGCTGCTGCGGCTGCTGGGCGTCGAGGACGACGAGCACGGCGGCGCGTCCGGCCGGGCCGAGCGCCGCGAGATCGGTGAGCCGGAGCTCCGTCGGCTCCGGGAGGGCCTGCTGGTGCGCATCGACAGGTGACCCGTGCGGCACGACCTGCACAGGCCCTCTCCGGATGCCGGGGAGGGCCTGTGCGTCGCCGGGAGCCTCCGGCTCGAGGGGAACCGGGCTCCGACGGCGTGAGCGAGCACCGATCCGTCGGTGCGAGCCGGTGGCCGCGGTGCAGCAGTGGTGAGAGGTCGGTGTCCGAGCCCGGCCCGGCGAGGTACCGGGCCCGGACACCGGGTCTCGGGAGGATGCCGGTCAGCCGGACAGGGCCGCCTTGCCCAGGGCCAGGATCAGCGGACGGGCCCCGTCGAGGTCGACGGCGAAGCGGCGGAACCCGAGCCCGTACAGCTGGGCCGCGGCCTCCTCCGGCACCTCGCCCGAGACCCGCATCCCGATCGGCAGGTCCGCCCGGGCGGCGGTCGCGACCGTCGCGAGCAGCGACCGCACCACCGGGTCCAGCGCGGTACGCGGGTCGACCGACAGGAGACCGCGACGCAGGTACTCGTCCAACGGGTCCGCCGTCAGCAGCTGGCGCGCGGGGATCCCGAACACGGCGGACTGCAGCGCCCGCACCTCGACCCACAGGACGTCGACGTCGGCGGCGATCGCCGGTGCACCGGCGGCGGCCCGGGGGCTGGTCAGGTACGCACCCAGCGCGACCGGGTCGGGCACCTCGGCCGCCAGCGCGCGCAGCGCCGCCGCCTCGGCCGGGTCGGACAGGTGCCGCACCGCCAGGTGGACGCCGGTGGTGCGGCCCGCCGCGGCTGCGGCCCGGGTGAGCCCGCGCAGCTGCGCCTCCACCAGCGCCGGACGCCCGAGGGGCAGCGCGAGCTCCGGGTGCCGGGTGGTGACCGCGGCCTGCTGCAGCAGCTCCCGGGCCTCGTCGGCGACGAGGTCGATCGCGCGGACCCCGACCGGGAGGTCGCACGCCTCGGCGAGCAGCGGTGTGAACTCCTGCTCCACGAGCTGCGCGACGCGGCCGAACCGATCCTCCGGGCCCGCGTCGGACAAGAGCTCGGCGACCAGCCCGTCGAGGTGACCGGTGGCGGCGAGGACGTCGTCGACCGCGGTGACCACACCGGTCGCCCCCGCCGCCCGGGCCCGCCCCACATCGGCCGGCAGCGTCACCCGTACCGACACCTCGCAGCCCGACGCCTCCCTGGCGGTGGCGAGGACGGCGCCGAGCGCGCCGGTCGCGGCCGCCGGGGTCGCCACGCCGATCCTGCCGAGGAACAGCTCGCCCCCGGTCCCGTCGAGGGACACCTCGTCGCCCTCGGCGACGGTCCGGCCGCCGACGGTCAGGGTGCGCGCGGCGTCGTCGATGACGATCGCCCCGGCGCCCACCACGCACGCGGTGCCCAGGGCCCGCGCGACGACGGCGGCATGGCTGGTCGAACCGCCGGTGGCGGTCACGATGCCGTTCGCCGCGATCATCCCGTGCAGGTCCGCGGGGCTGGTCACCGCGCGGGCGAGGATCACGTCCTCGCCGGCGTCGGCGCGCTCCTTGGCCCGGTCCGGGTCCAGGACCAGGACGCCGCCGACCTGGCCGGGGCAGGCCCCGATGCCGGTGGTCAGTAGACGGCCCCCGTCCCGGGCCCTGGCGAGGTCGTCGTCGTCGAAACCGGGCCGCTGCACCTGGCGGACCTGCTCGGGGCTCAGGTTGCGCAGCGCCGCGGCCGGACCCACCACTCCTTCGGCGAGGAGGTCCGCGGCGATGCGCACCGCGGCCTCGGGGGTGCGCTTGGCGCTGCGTACCTGCAGGAAGTAGAGGCTGGACCGCTCGACCGTGAACTCGATGTCGAGCACGTCGCCCTGGGAACGTTCGAGATCGGCGCAGGTGGTGCGCAGCTCGTCGAGCAGGTCGGGCGCCAGCGCCCGGTCGACGGGGTCGGGAGTGCGGGTCCCGGCCACGACGTCCTCGCCCTGGGCGTGGGCGAGGTACTCGCCGAACAGCCCGGGTTCACCCGACACCGGGTTGCGGGTGAACACCACGCCGGAGCCGGAGTCGTCGGAGAGGTTGCCGAACACCATCGACTGCACGACCACGGCGGTCCCGAGGTCGTGCGGGATCTTGTGGAAGTCGCGGTAGGTGCGGGCGCGCCGGGTGTTCCAGGACCGGAACACCGCCTCGACGGCACCGAACAGCTGGGCCCGCGGGTCGGTCGGGACGGACTCGCCGTCGGACTCCTCCAGCGCGGCCTCGCACGCCGCCCAGATCCGGTCGTACGCCCCGCCGGGGTCCTCGCGGGGGTCGACGGCGGCGACGAGATCGTCGATGCCCTCGCCCGGGTCGAGCGCGCCGAGCACGGTCTCGGCGTACATGGAGTGGAACCGGGCGGTCAGGTCCGCGACGAACCGGCTGTCGCCGGTGGCCGCACCGAGCGCGACGGCGGCGTCCCGACCGATGCCGAGGTTGAGGATCGTGTCCATCATGCCGGGCATGGAGATCGGTGCGCCGGACCGTACGGACAGCAGCAGCGGGGTCGGCCCGGCGCCGAACGTCTTGCCCGAGGACCGTTCCAGCTCGGTGAGCCGGACGCCGATCTCGTCCGCGAGACCGGTCGGGAGCGCGCCCTCGGTGAGGTAGCTGCGGCAGGCGCTGGTCCCGATGACGTAGCCCGGCGGGACGCGCAGCCCCTGCTGGCTCATCCGGGCGAGGCCGCTGCCCTTGCCCCCGAGCCAGTCGACGTCGGCCGGATCGGCTTCGGCGAAGGTGCGCGTGAACCGCGTGACGGTGGGGGATCCGGTCACCGTCACTCCGTCCGCTCCCGGCCGAGGGTCCGCAGCAGGTCCTCGTGGAACTCGAACCAGATGTTGTGCACCGAGTCGATGGTGGGCGAGGAGACGTACTCGTGGCGGCCCTGGTCGACGAAGCCGATCGCCGCCTCGAACCGCTGCGGGTAGAGCCCGAAGCGGGGGTCGTGCCCGGCGAGCGCGTCGAGCAGGCCGGTGAGCTTGGCGATCAGCTTCTCCAGGCGGGCGATGACCTTGTCGTCGTAGTCGGGGTCGGTGTGGTCGTTGGTGACCTTCCTCCCCCCGACGTCGATCTGCTGCCACGACGACATCGCGACGAGGAACTGCGCGTTGGTCGTCTCGAAGCGATCGACGAGGCCGAGGACCTCATCGTCGGCACGCAGCTGCGCGTAGTGCTCCGCGGCGGCCGCCGCGAGGGCAGGCTCCGCCTCGTCGGTCGGCAGCGCCGAACCACCGGCGACGACGACCAGCCCCCGCCCGACCAGGTCCTCCAGTACCGCGTCGACCCGGTCGGCGGCGACGCCGGACGCCGCGGCGATCACCGAGGTGGTCGCCATCTTCTTCAGCGCGACGACGTCGAGGACGTCGTAGTCCGTCTTGTCCAGCACGGCTGCGGACATGGGTGTCCCTTCACGTGGCCGGGCGACGCGGCGGGGAGCGCCGCGCCGCCCGGTCTGTTCGACTCGTCCGACCTGTGGTCCGCGCGACTACAGCCAGCGGCCCTTGGAGCTGCGCAGGTTCGCCTTGTCGGAGAAGGGCAGGTACCCGGCGCCCGAGAAGATCTTCGACGGCACGGTCTCCTGCGCGAAACCGCGCTTGGTGATGTCGTAGTAGTAGTTCGACACCCGCTGGTCGATCTCCCACAGGTCGTAGTCGCGCACGGCCTTCTCGTAGGTGCCCGCCTTGCGCAGGTGCGGCAGGATCATGTCGATGTAGTAGACGTACTGCCCGTTCCAGATCAGGTCGCGGCGGCACATCTTCGACGTCTTGGTGTAGAGCTTCAGCGTCGCCTGCTGGACCCGGCCGAGGTGCTCGGCGAGGTCGTCGATGGCGACCGGGTTCACCTCGCCCATCGGGGTGTCCCACTTCTGCCGTGAGAAGACCGCGCCGCCGATGATGGCCTCGATGTAGTTCTTCGGGCGGGTGAACGTCGTGGAGATGTCGTTGACCCGGATCTCCTCCAGGCCCATCTTCTCCGGGTCGATGATCATCGCGAGCGTGTAGGAGTAGGGCAGACCGGCGTCCTCGCTGACGTCGGACCAGTGGTAGATCTCCTCGTTCACGAACAGGTCACGCAGGATGAGCAGATTGCCGTCGGGCAGCTCGTAGGGACCGGTGTCGCCCAGGCCGAGCCGGTTGTCGTAGTGGTGCAGGAAGGCCAGCAACTCGGTGGCGGCGTTGAACTGTGTGAACGACCCGTGCTTGGGGCTGCCGGGCTCCAGCGTCTCGATCTGCCCGACCAGCTGGTCGAGGAAATCCTGCTCGTGGATGCGGCAGCGGTAGCGGTCCTGGCTGTTGAGGATGAAGCCGTCCTGCCGCTTGCCCCACAGCACGCGCTGCATGAACTTGAGGATCTCGTTGGACTCGGCCACGTAGTCGTCCGGTCCGATCGCCTCGAGCGCGAGTAGCCCGCAGCGGCCCATGCCGAACCCGACGGCGCCGATGCACCAGTCGTGCACCGAGTTGACCTTGGTACCGATCTCGCGGCGGGCCGAGGCGCCGATGTCCAGGATGCCCTGCGCGCCGACCTCGTCGGTGGTCATGCGGAGGATCTCCGGCCAGCGGTAGAACTCGTGCATGAAGGCCAGGATCTCGTACTCCTGGCGGGGGATCATGCCGCTCACGCCCTCGGTGGCGCGCATGACGAGGACGTCCCAGATGTTCCACGCGAGGTAGTTGTTGAGGTCGTTCAGCTCGTCGATGCTGAACTGCGGATGGAGCACGTCGTCCTTGGAGACCTTCTCCAGGACCTTGCTCTTCGCCCGGGCCTTGAGCATCTTGTCGCCCTTGATCCCGTCGGTGACGGGATCAAGGCCGACGAAGTTGCCGGTGTAGGTGAGGTCCTGGAACCGGAGGCCGTCGTCGCCCTCCTCGTACCGGTGCTTGTAGGTCGCCTTCTTGCCCTCGGTCGTGGTCACTGCGCTGTGCTCCTCTGTCGCGGTTCGCCGGCGTCGTGGAAGGGGTGGCTGCGGTCAGTCGTCGGCGACGACCCGGCCGACCTCGTTGTCGGTGCAGTCGAGCCGGACCTTGCGCCCGTCGAGGGCCGTGGCGATCTCGTCGAAGTGCGAGGGGTCGGTGCTGCCGACGACGTAGCGCGACTCGCTGTCGGTGAGGTGGGCGGTCATCACGCAGGGCGTCTGGAACTCGCGCGACAGGATCCCCAGGTGCGACTCCGGGGCGCCGGACATGGTGATCACGCCGATCGCGCCCATGCTGAGCGCCGGTGCGAGGAACGTGGTCGTCCCACCCTGCACGAGCAGGATGTGCTCGGCGAGCTTCCCGGACTGGATGAGGGAGATGACGTCCGCCGGGGACTGCAGGTACTTGACGGTTCCGCTCGGGGACTTGCCGGTGTCGAAGACGTTGAAGCCCTCGGCCAGGACGTCGGCCATGGAAGTTCCTCCTTGAACTCGGATGACTGTCGCAACTCGCGGGTCTGCCGGTCCCGGCACCTCGACGTTGTGCGGGTCACAGTGCCGTCAATCACTCACCACTCCGATGGAACCCGTGGACAAAACTGACCAGTGAGCTTGTCCTGCGGGGACAGAGTCAGACCAACAGCGACCGGCTGGCCGGCGCTACCTCCGAGAGGGTGGCGGCGGGGCGTCCGCCGTCGAGGCTCCGAGGCGGCGACCGCGGGAGCGGCCGACACCACGTCCGATGCCGGGGAACGTCCGATCAGCCGAGAGCACCGAGGAACAGTCCGGCCACGTAGAGCCGCAGGTCGCGATCGAGCCTCAGGAGAAGTCGAGGACCAGCCGGCCGCGGACGCCACCGGCCTCGAGCATGCGGTGCGCCCGGTGCGCCTGCGCCGCCGGCAGGACCTCCGCCACCCGCAGTGAGAGGACGCCGTCCTCGGCCTGGCGTGCGAGCCGGTCGAGCCCGACGGTGTCGGTGATGCCCCCGGGCGCAACCATGATCGGGCGGACCGTGATGTCGCGTTCGACGGGCCCGCTCCAGCCCTGGAGCTCGACGAGGGTTCCGCCGTCGGCGAGGGCGGGCGTGATCTCGGTGGTCTGCACGGAGCCGTCCACGAGGCCGGGGACCCCACCGGGAACGAGTTCGCGGATGCGGGCTGCGACATCGTTGCCGCGTTGCACGACGTGATCGGCGCCGAACCCGCGCACGAGTTCCGTGTCGACGCTCGACGCGTCCGCGATCACGACCAAGCCGTCGGCCTTGGCCAGCTCGACCGCGTATCCCCCCACTGCCCCGGCGGCGCCGGTCACGGCGACGGAGTCTCCCGGCTGCGATTCGAGTGCGTCGAGGGCGATGCGGGCGGTCATCGCGTTCATCAGCAGCGTGGAGGCAGCCGCGAAGTCGACTCCCGCAGGCGCTGCCACGACCGACTCGGCCGAGACGACGACGTGTTCGGCGTAGCCTCCGCCGCGCGGGCCGGTGAACAGGGGCATCGCGACGACCCGTTGCCCGACAGAGAGCCGCCCGTCGAGCTGCGGGCCGACCTGGTCGATCACACCGGCGACGTCCATCCCGGGTACGAACGGCGGTCGACGACCGGGCATGCGCACGGCATGGCCACCGGTGCGCAGCAGGACGTCCGTAGGACTGACCGCGGCGGCGTGGACGCGGATGCGTACCTCGCCGGCGCCGGCGTGCGGCTCGGGCAGGTCCATGAGCTGCAGGACCTCGGGCCCACCGAACTCGCACATGCCGATCGCCTTCACTGCGACGCCACCTCTCGACGGGGCCGGCAGCGACGCACAGACCACCCGGTCGACTCTTCTTCGATATTTCCAAGAACTTGGAAACACTGCAGAAGCTAGCATGTCGAGGTGGCCGCCATCGAGCGCGATCTGCGCCCCGTACCTGCCGACGACGTCGAGCTCGCGTCCGTGCTGCGAGCCCTGGGCGACCCGGTGCGCCTGGAGATCGTGCGACTCATCGCCGACGGACAGCGCCGGATGACCGGCCAGATCGCCGATCAGGTGGGCCTGCCTGCGTCGACCTGCTCGTACCACCTCAAGCAGCTCTTCACCGCCGGGGTCACCGAGTGCCGCAGCGAAGGCACCGCCCGGTTCCCCGCCCTCCGGCACACCATGCTCGACGAGCGGTTCCCCGGCCTCACCCACGCGATCCTCGCGACGGACCACACCGCGACCGTCCGCTGACGGGCGGCACCACGCCGTCACAACCGACCGTCTGACGTGCGCAGCGGGCCTCAGCGCCCGGTACGGCCGTCGATGCGTTCGCGGAGGATGTCGGCGTGCCCGGCGTGGCGTCCGGTCTCCTCGATCATGTGCACGAGCAGCCAGCGCCGCGACGGGGCCGACCTCCGTCCCGCGGGCACCGGCGCCGCCCGGTCCAGGTCGGACCAGGTGTCGATGACCGCGTCGGCGCGGGCGACGGCCTCCCGGTAGGCGGCCACGACCTGCTCGGCGGTGTCCTCGTCGCGCGGCCGGAAGGTCGCGGGCCAGTCGCGGACGGCCTCGCCGAGGAAGTAGTGGCGTTCGACGTGCGTCAGGTGCGTGAGCAGGCCGAGCAGGCTGGTCCCCGAGGGGACGCCGGGCTCGCGGGCGGCGGGGTCCCCGACCCCGTCGGCCTTGGCGGCGGCCGCGCCGCGGAGGTGTCCCAGGAACCCGGTCAGGACGCTCTTCTCGTCCGCGGCGTCGCGCGGGAGGGCGGTGTCGTGGTGGCGGGGCACGGTCAGCTCCGGTGGGTGCGGGCGTCGCCGGCGCGGCGCAGGACCAGGACGGTGTCGACGACCGTGGCGGTGCGGCCGTCGGGGCCGCTCGCGAGGCGCGTGGGCTCGTCGGCGCGCTCGACGGTCCACCCGTCGGCGTCGAGACCGATCCCGGCGGCGATCTCCGCGGCGCTGGGGTGGTGGGTGCCGGGGTCCTGGTTCCACGACCAGGGTGCGACGGACCCGTGGTCGACGACGAGGAGCAGCCCGTCCGGGCGCAGTGCGTGGGCGGCGGTCCGCAGCACCGCATCGCGGTCCAGCGTGAACGGGGTGTGCAGGTACTGGGCCGAGACCAGGTCGAACGTCCCGTCCGGGAACGTCGTCGCGAGGTCGTGGCGCTCGGCGCGGATCCGCTCGGCGAGCCCGTGGGCTCGGGCGCGGCGCCCGAGCCCGTCGACGGCGGTGGCGGAGATGTCCACCGCCGTGACGTGCCAGCCGCGTCGGGCGAGCCAGATCGTGTCGCCCCCGGCGCCGCATCCGAGGTCGAGCGCCGTTCCCGGTGCCAGCGGGCCGGCGACCTCGGCGAGCAGGGGGTTGACGCGGGCCTCTGCCCCGTCGTGGCGGCGGTACAGCTCGTCCCAGAAGGTCTCGGGATCGGACGCGGTCGGCATGGGGTCCATCGGTCGTTCCTCCGGAAGGTGTGGGCATGAGGTCGGACGGGTGGCCGTCACGACAGGAAGGTGAGCAGCTCAGCGAGGACGAACCCCGGGTTCTCCTCGGGCAGCCAGTGCCCGCTGCCGGGCACCTCCACCGCGCGGACCAGGTTCGGCAGGCACAACTCGACGGACGGTCTCGTCGACTCCAGCAGCCCCTGGGCGGTCATCAGCATCGTCGGCGTCGGGACGGGGGCGGCCGCGGTGTTGTCACGCTCGTCCCGGTCGAGCGCCCGGTAGAGCTCGAAGCCGCCGCTCAGGACCTGGGGTCGGCTGTAGGTCCGGGTGAACTCGTCGATCTCCCGCTCGTCGAACGGCGGCGCCGTGCGGCTGCCGCCGAAGCTCTCCCCGTCGAGCGCGACCTGGGCGTAGAACAGGCTCAGGTACTCGCGCACGTCGTCGGCGACGACGGCCTCGGGCACGACCCGCTTGGCGTGGAAGGCGATGTGCCAGCTGAACGTGCGGTACCTCGCGGCGCTGAGCGCGGGCCCCGGCAGTGGGTAGTCGAGGTGGGCGTAGCGCAGGACCTCGTCCGGGTACTGGGCCGCGTACCGGAACCCGACCCCGGCACCCAGGTCGTGCCCGACGAGGCGGACCTCGCGCACACCCAGGTGATCGGCGACCAGTCCGTGCACGTACCGGGCGAGGGTGGCCTTGTCGTAGCCGGTGGGGACACCCTCGCTGTCCCCGAGTCCCGGCAGGTCGACCGCGTAGACGGTGTGGTGCTCGGCGAGGGCGGGCATGATCGGCCACCACGCGTACCAGGACTGCGGCCATCCGTGCAGGAGCACCACGGGCGGGCCGGTCCCGCCGGCGACGTAGTGCATCCGCACCCCGTCGACGTCGGCGAACCCGTGCCGGAACGTGCCGTCGAACTCGGGGTCGTCCCGGGTGGCGGCGTCGAACCCGGTCGCACCGGGCGGCACCGGTGCCGGGCCGGTGTCCGGGACGCCGCCGGTCCCGCAGCCGGCCGCGAGGACCAGCACGGTGAGGGCGACGACCACGCCATGACGTCGTGGGCCCTGCCCACCGCCCCTGCCGCGGAGGACTGCTCGGAGGAGGTTCACCTCCGCAGCATCGGCGCCCACCTACCCGAGCTGCAAGAAATCTTGCGAATCGGCAATCCGGTGGTGCGGACGGCCCCGCAGCGACGTGCTCGCCGGGGCCACGTCCGCGTCGTGCTCACGCGGGAGGGTGCGGCGCAGGGTCGTGACCGTCGCCGGCCGGGCGACGCCCGATCCGTTCCGCGACGGCGACGGTCTCGTCGGAGGTGTACGCGCCGCGGGTGCCGGAGATCGACATCCCGGCCGCCGCCGCGAGCGTCTTGAGCGGGTAGGGCCGTGGCGTGACGAACTCGCGGCCGTAGGCGATGAGCATCCGCATCCGGTCCTCGGCCTCCCGCATCTCGGTGCGCGCACGATCGATCTCGTTCAGCAGGACGTCCCCGTGCGGAGGCTCGCCGCCGCCGTCGGCGACGCGGAGGTAGCGCTGGAGGACCTCCCGCTGCCGGACGACCTCCTCGCGCACGGCCTCCTGCCCTGCTCGTGCCGGATCGTCCGCGTCCGGCGGGGCGGCCGGAGGGACCGGAAGGATGATGTCGATGATGTCGTCGGTTCGGTCCCGTCTGTTCACCGCTCCAGCGTGCGCCACCGGTTGCGCTGACCGCAATCGATTTCGGTGACCGCACTACTCCTGTGCATGCCGCCCGGCGTCGTCACGACCCAGGGCCGCCAGGGGGCCGGTGACCCGCAGATCGGTCCGCCCCGGCGGGAGGTGGACGCCGCACCGGGCGAGCGCGGCGGTGACGACGGGGCGCAGCGCACGCAGCCCGCCGTCGGCGATCTTCACGGCGACCGAGGTGCCGTCGGGCAGCGCGGCGACGGTGACGGCCTCGAAGCCGTCCTTGGCGAGCAGCCCCGGTACGGCACGCATCAGCGCGGTGACCGGACGCCGGGACCCGCCGACGAGCTCGGGGTGCCGACGCATCCCGGCCGCGACCAGGCCGTCCGGGGTCTCCGGGTCGGCCGTCACGAGCCGGGCCAGCGCGCCGGCCAGCCCCCGCAGCGAGATGGCGAACAGCGGTGCGCCGCAGCCGTCGACGGCGGTCCTGGCGACCGCAGCGCCGGTGAGGTCCTCGACGGTCTCCCGGATCGCCGTCTGCAACGGGTGCCGCGGGTCCAGGTAGCCCTCGGTCGGCCAGTCGCGCAGCACACAGGTCCGCAGCATCGCGGCGTGCTTGCCGGAGCAGTTCTGCGCCAGCTGCGACGCGGACCGGCCCGCGGCGAGCCAGGCGTCCCGCTCCTCGGGGTCGTAGGGCAGGTCGGCGGGGTTGCGCAGCGCGTCGACGCCGATCGGGCCGAGCAGCGCCCGGACGGCGCCGAGGTGGGCCTGCTCGCCGGAGTGGCTCGCGGCGGCGATCGCGAACCCGGCGGGCCCGGCCGCAGCCCGAGCCGGGCCATCGCCGCCGCCTGCAGCGGCTTCGCCGTCGAGCGAGGGTAGAACGCGACGTCCGGGTCCCCCGCGGCGAACAGCGTCGAGCCGTCCGGGGCGAGGACCACGACCGAGCCGTGGTGCACCCCCTCGACCATGCCGTCACGCAGCAGGTGCACCAGCGGCTCGTGGGCCGGTACCCCGATCCTGGGTGGGACGGCCAGCTGGGTCATTCCGTGTCGTCCTCTCCGGCCGGGGTGCCGTGGCCCGTGGTCCGGGTGGCCCCGCTCATCGGGTCGCGCCGCCCTCGCGGACGATCCCGGCCAGCGTCCGTTCGACGTGGCCCAGGTGCGCGGTCATCTCGGCGGCGGCGCGCTCCTGGGAGCGCTCCGCGATCGCGGCGACGATCCGCCGGTGCTCGACGTTGGACTGCTCGCGCCGGTCGCCCAGCTTGTTGAGGAACGACGACTGCGCGGCCAGCGCCTCCCGGATCTCCTCGATGACCTTGGTGAACGCCGGGTTCCGCGAGGCCCGCGCGATCGTGATGTGGAACAGCGAGTCCAGCGCGACCCAGGTGGCGTCGTCGGTCTCGGCGTCCATCCGCCCGACCAGGTGCCACAGCTCGTCGAGGTCGGCGTCCTCGTGCCGCAGGGCGGCGTAGCCCGCGACCGGGATCTCGACGTGCCGGCGGACCTCGACGAGGTCACGGGCGCTGTAGGCACCGAAGGTCGGGTCGTCGGTCGGACCGGTCGCGGCGACGAAGGTGCCCCGCCCGGTCCGCGACTCGGTCAGCCCGAGCGCCTGCAGACCCCGGAGCGCCTCGCGGACCACCGACCGGCTGACCTCGAACTCCGCGCTCAGCGCCGCCTCGGCGGGCAGCTTGTCGCCGACCTGGTACTCGCCCCGCTCGATGGTGGCGCGCAGGTGGGACAGCACGGCCTCCATCGCGCTGACGCGACGGGGACCGTGCTGTCCGACTGTCCGGCTGTCTGACAGGTTCACGATGCACGAGGGTGCTGGGCGGGGCGGCCGCTGTCAAGGGACCGGGGGCGACCGGTCAGCGCGACGCGGATGCCCCCGGCCCCGTTCTCGACATGCCTCAGTCGAGGATCTCGACCAGCCCGCTTCCGCCGTCCACCAGGACCCGCCGGCCGTCCGGGATCAGCCGGGTCGCGTGCTCCACCCCGACCACCGCGGGCAGACCGTACTCGCGGGCGACGACGGCACCGTGGGTCATCCGCCCACCGACCTCGGTGACCAGCCCGGCGATCGTCACGAACGCCGGTGACCAGCTGGGATCGGTGTAGGCGGTGACCAGCACGTCCCCGGGTTCGAGTGCGGCGCCGGACAGGTCGGCGACGACGCGGGCGCGGCCCTCGACCGTCCCGGCCGACACCGCGAGCCCGGCGAGCGCTCCGGGCGGCACGTCGTCGCGGTGGTAGGAACCCTGGAGGCACTCGCCGTCCGAGGTGAGCACCCGCGGCGGGGCCAGCGTCTCGTGCACGGCGAACTCCGCCCGCCGGGTGCGCACCAGCGCGAGGTCGGCGTGCCCGGTCCGCGAGACCTGCTCCAGCTCGTCGAACCGCAGGTAGTAGGCGTCGGTGCGGTCGTCGAGCACCCCCGCGGCGACGAGCCGGTCGGCCTCGGCGAGCAGCGCGGCCCGGTAGATCGCGTAGCGGGAGACCATGCCGAACTTCGGGAACTCGCGGTAGCCGATGAAGGTCCGCAACCGTTCGATCATCAGCGCCGTCGCCGCGGCGCGGGCTTCGCCGTCGACGCCTGCGCGCAGCCGGGCCAGCAGGTCGTCGCGGGTCGCCTCGGCCTCGCGGCGGCCCTCGTCGAACCGGCGGCGCCCGGCACCGGGCTCCTCGCCGTCGACGTGACCGAGGATCAACGGCACGAGCGCGGCCGGCCGCTCGTGCCACCGCGGCCGGGTGATGTCGATCTCGCCGACACAGCGGGCCCCGTAGGCGTCGAGCCAGCCGAGGATCGCGTCCCGGGCCACCGTGCCGCCCTCGACCGACGGCAGCCGCTCCAGCACGTCGTCGTCGGCCCGGCGCAGCAGCGCCACCGCCTCCGGGTACGGGCGGATCGCGTCGGCGACGCCGAGCAGCGCGAGCCCCATCTGCGAGGTCACGTTGTCGGGCACCGACCGGGTCAGCACGTCCGACGGCCGCTCCCCCAGCCACTCGCCGACGTGCTCGTCGATCCAGTACGCCGCGTCCATCGCGGTCATGAACACCCGGGTGCTGCGCGGGTTGCTCAGCCGCGCCCGCAGCTCGGGGATGTCCTCGCGGATCGCGGTGAACAGCTCCGGCCCGACGCGGCCCCGGATCCGGCGGGCCGCCTCCGCCACCGAGGCCCTGCCCTCGGCCACCAGCTCGGCGACCGGTGCGGGGTCCGGGTCGAGCGGCTCCGTGGTCGGCGCACCGTGCACCGGCGCGGGCACCGCCGGGTCCGCACCGAGCTCGACCACGCCGCGGTCGAGCACGGTGCGCAGCGCGTCGGCCATCAGCGGGTCCGACCGGCCCATCACCGCGAGCAGGCCGGCACGTCCGGAGGGGGTGCCCAGGGCGTCGGTGACGTCGACGAACAGCCGCCCGCCCGCCCGCCTCGGCCATCGGGCGCGGCGTCGTCATCTGCCACACCGACAGCCCGAGCGGGCGCATCGCATCGGTCATCATCTGCTGGTAGCCGACCGACAGGTAGACGTGGAAGCGGTCGTCGTCGGTGTCGGGCACCGGGAACAACGTGGTGATCGGGCGGCTCTGGACGACCTGGAACCGGCCGCCGGACAGGCACCACTCGACGTCCTGCGGGCTCCCGAACCCGGCCTCGATGGTCCGGCCGAGCCGGACCAGGGCCAGCACCTGGTCCTCGGTGAGCAGCGGCCCGCCGTCGGGGTCGAGCTGCTCGGTACGGGTACCGCCGCCCGGCGCCGGCCGCACCGCGACCGTCCGCGGTGCCGTCCGTGCGTCGACGACCTCGGCGGTCCCGCCGGTGTCGCGGACCGTCCACGAGTCCGCCGCGACCAGGCCGGACACCAGCGCCTCCCCCAGCCCGGGCACCGCCTCGACGACGCTCACGGTCCGGTCCGAGGTCACCGGGTCGGCGGTGAACAGCACCCCGGAGACGTCCGGGACCACCATCTCCTGCACCACCACCGCCATCGCGACGGCCCGGTGGTCCAGTCCCCGGCTACGGCGGTAGGCCACCGCCCGGTCGGTGAACGGCGACGCCCAGCAGTCCCGCACCCGGTCGAGCACGGCGTCGGCGCCCACCACGTTGAGGTAGGAGTCCTGCTGCCCGGCGAACGACGCCGTCGGCAGGTCCTCGGCGGTCGCGCTGGAGCGCACCGCCCACGCCGTCCCCGCCGGGGCCCGGTCGACGGCCGCGGTGACCGCCGCGGCGACGTCGTCGGGGACCGGCCGGGAGGCCACCAGGCCGCGGATCTCGGCGGCGACCGCGGCGAGTCCGTCGTCGTCACCGGCGGGGAGACCGGCCAAGCGGTCCAGCAACGCGTCGAACCCGGGCGCACTCCCCACGACGGCCCGGTAGGCATCGGTGGTCACGCACCAGCCGCTCGGGACCGCGACCCCCGCCGTCCGGGTCAGCTCCCCCAGATGCGCGGCCTTCCCCCCCGACGAGGTCCACCAGTTCCCGGCCGACCTCGTCCCACTGCAGCACCCCGTGCACGGCCACCCCCGTGTCGCCACGACGCCGCAGGTCACGGCGCCAGGCGCAGAGTCTGGCGCGGCCCGGGGGTCTTGCCGCAAGTCCCCGGGTGCGTTATACGTTGACCGTGGCGGGAGGAGCTCCCGCCACGGTCATGCCCCGGCGGGCAGCACCAGCGACAGCAGCAGCACCATCACCAGCCCGAGCACGCTCACCACGGTCTGCACGGCGGTGTGCGAGCGCGTCGCCTGCCCCACCGTCATCCCGAACGACTCCTTGACCAGCCAGAACCCGGCGTGGTTGACGTAGTTCAGGCCGACCGACCCGGCGCCGACGGCGACGGCGACCACGGCCAACGCCACGTACCAGGGGCCCGCCCCGGCGAGCAGCGGCGCGACCACACCGGTGGCCGCGACGATGCCGACGGTCGCCGAGCCGGTGGAGGTGGACAGCAGCAACGCGAGCAGCCACGCCAGCACCAGCGGGCTGACCGGCAGCCCGGACGCGGCGGCACCGACGGCGTCGCTGATGCCGGAGTCCTTGAGGACCTGGTTGATCGCCCCGCCACCGCCGATGATGAGCAGGATTCCGGTCACCGACTTCACCGCGTCGGCGAGCGAGGTCCGCAGCTCTTCGGCCGGGCGACCCCGCAGCAGTCCGAGCGCGAACAACGCGTAGAGGAACCCGGCCAGCATCGCGACGATCGGCTGGCCGAGCAGGGTCGTGACCTGGCGGAACGAGGCACCGTCCGGCAGGGCGACCTCGGCCACCGTGCGGGCCAGCATCAGCACCACCGGCACCGCGACGGCGACGAGCGCGATCGGCAGCGGAACCGGGGCGGGCTCCTCCCCGCGGCGGCCGTCCGGCCCGACCCCGGCCGGGGTCTTGGTCTCGGTGCCGGTCTCGGTGAACTGCGCGACCAGCTCGGCGTCGGGACGGACCGGCAACCGCGGAGCCATGAGACGTGCGTAGAGCGGCCCGCCCACCACGATCGCCGGGACCGCACACAGCAGCCCGACGACGATGGTGCGCCCGAGGTCGGCACCCAGCCCGTCGACGGCGATCAGCGGCCCGGGGTGCGGCGGCACCATTCCGTGCAGGGTCGCGAGCGTCGCGATCGCGGGGATCGCCACACTCGCGTACGGCGACGGCGCGGCCCCCTCCAGCTCCAGGCGGCGCGCGACGCTGAACAGCAACGGCAGCAGCACGATCAGCCCGACCTCGAAGAACATCGGCACGCCGATGACGAAGGCGGCCGCGCACACCAGCCACGGCAGGCTGCGCGGAGTGGAGCGCGACACCACGGCGTCGGCGATCCGTCCGGTCGCGCCGGACTCGGCGAGCAGCCGCCCCAACATCGTGCCCAGGGCGAGGGTGAGGCCGACGTCGCCGAGGATGTCCCCGGCCCCCGTCGTGATCGAGTCGGCGATCGTGGCCGGGTCCTCGCCGCCCGCGAGCCCGACGCCGAGCGCCACCACCAGCAGGGCCACGAACGGGCTGAACCGGACCCGCGAGTTGATCAGGACGATCAGCACGACGATCGCCGCCACGAGCACGAGGACGAGGTACCACCCGGACCAGTTCACGACGCAATGGTCGCGTCAGGCCCGGGTGGCCGCACGCCCGGGTGGGTCGCTCGTGGACCGTCCGAACAGGTCAGTCGCAGGTGGAGTGCGTCGGCTGCCCGTCGAAGCGGGCCTTCAGGAACGCCAGCGCGCTGGGCGACCCGGCGGGGTAGCCGCCGACGTGCCCGGGGGCCGGCGTCGGCTGGAACTCGACGTCGGCGCCCTGTGCGCACCACCGCTGCGCCAGCTCGCGGGACTGCTCGAACGGCACGATGTCGTCGGTGAGGCTGTGCACGATGAGCACCGGGGCCTCGGGCGTACGGCGCCCGATCAGCTGCTCGTCCACCCGGCTCGCGAAGGGCTCCTCGTCGAGGAACGCCGAGATCGGCCGGCCGTCGACGGACAGGCTCTCCGAGCGCAGGCCCGGGTAGCGCAGCACGGAGTCCTGGGTGCACTGCTCACGCAGCTCGGCGATGACCTGACGGCCGCGGTCGTTGAGCAGGTCCTGCACCCCGAGGTCGGGGTAGGCGGCGTCGAACCCGGAGACGGCGTAGCCGAGCAGCGAGACGAAGGGGCCGCCGTCGAGCAGGCGGCCGGTGGCGCGCAGGTCCGCCGGGGGCGCGCCCGCGTAGGCGCCGACGAGGTTCAGCTCGGGGGCGTACTCCGGGGCCAGCTCGACCGCGGCCGCCGACGCCCCGCCACCCTGGGAGTAGCCGTAGAGCGCGGTCGGGGCGTCCTCCGGCACGCCGACGCCGGCACGCTGGGCCGCCCGCGCGACGTCGAGCAGGGCGTGCGCCTGGGCGGCCCGGTTGACGTAGGTGTGCTCGCCGGGCGTGCCCAGGCCCTCGTAGTCGGTGACGGCCACGGTGTAGCCGCTGCTCAGCAGCGCACCGATCGCCGTGGCCTCGTACTCGGCGCCGGCCTGCAGCTGCCGCGACGGCGCGCAGCGGTCGGCGAGCCCCTGGGTCCCCGCGGCGAAGCCGATGACCCGGGTCGGCCCGGGCGCCGGGACGAGCGGGGTGAGGACGATGCCGCTCACCGTGACCGGGCGGTCGTCGGTGTCGAGGCTGCGGTAGAGGATCCGGGTCGCCGTCGCGGCGGGCACCGTCGGGGTGAGGACCCGCTCCGCGGACACGACGTCACCCGGTTCCCCGTCGGCTCCCGGTCCGTCCGGCGAGGCCATCGCCTGCGGCACCGCGACCACCGCCGCGACGACCGCCACCACCCCCGCCACGACCGTCGCACGCAGCCTCGTCCTCATGCACGTCCCCTCCGTAGATGATCTCCACTGGACTGAACGAGCATCCGGCGGCGGAGGAACGGACGGCGGAGGTTGCGATCCGGCGACGACCGGCGGGTGATGCGTGCCGCGCACAGCGGCACGCAACGGCACCCGGTGCCACAATCGAGGGCAGAGATCGAGTGGATGCGGGAGGTCGCCGTGGATCGTCGGGTGCGGGTGGCACGGGGAGCCCTGCGCGGTGTACTGGCCCTGCCGAAGCCGGTGAAGCGGGTGATCGCGGGCCCGCCCGTCCGCCGCGACGGCCAGCAGCTCGACCTCGACATCCAGCTGCTGCTGCGGCTGCTCACCCCCCGCCGGCCGCAGCCCGTCCCGCCGCCGGAGCAGATGCGGGCGGGCCAGTCGTTCGTCGACCGCGTCGTCGCCGGGCCCGCCGAGCCGGGGGTGCGACGCGAGGACCGGACGGTCCCCGGCGCGGTCGCCGACCTGCGGGCGCGGCTGTACGTGCCCCCGCCCGGACCGGACGTGCTCGACGGCGCACTGCTCGTCTACGTGCACGGCGGCGGCTTCGTCGCGGGCGACCTGGACACCCACGACGAGCTGTGCGCGACGCTGGCCGCCGAGTCCGGCGCCCGGGTGCTCTCGGTGGACTACCGGTTGGCGCCCGAGCACCCCTTCCCGGCCGCCGTCGACGACTGTCTGGCCGCCTTCGCGCACGTCGCGGCCCATCCGGAGGAGTTCGGGGCGGCCCCGGGCCGGATCGCGGTCGGCGGGGACTCCGCCGGGGCGAGCCTGGCGCTCACGGTGGCCCGCGAGACCAGCCGCGACGGCGCCGACCCGGCCGGGCGTCCGGTGTTCTGCCTGGCGTTCTTCCCCGTCACCGAACTCGAGGGGCACACCCGCTCGCGCGAGCTGTTCGGCGACGGGTTCCTGCTCACCGGCGAGGCGATCGAGGCGATGGCCGGCTGGTACGTCCCCGAGGCGCTGCGCGACGACCCACGGCTGCGGATCGCCGAGGGCGACCTGACCGGGATGCCACCGGCCTACGTCGCGACCGCCGGGGTCGACCCGCTGCGCGACGAGGGCGAGCACCTGGTCGCCCGGATGCGGGAGGCGGGCGTCCCGGCCACGCTGCGCCGCCACCCGGACCTGGTGCACGGCTTCGCGACCTCGCTCGGGATCGGGACGCGGCCCCGGCAGGCGGTCGCCGAGGCGTCCGGCGCGCTCCGGACGGCTTTCGCGCTGCTCGCCTCCCCGGTCCCGGCGCCCGCACCGGATCCGAGCAGGAGCAGCACCCCGTCCTGATGCCCGCGGGGCACCGTCGGTGCCGTACCCGCGCGGCCCGGACATGGGTCCGGCGCGTCACCGGGCCCGGGTGCGGGCTCCGGTGACGCGCCGGTGGCGCGGTGCGTCGCTCAGCTGCGGCGCTCGTCGCGGGGCAGGGCGTGCTGCGGGTCGTCGACCTCGATGCGCTCCTTGCGCACGGTGTCGGAGACCTTCTCGTCCTCGGTGACGGTGCGGGTGCCCAGGCGGACCTTCTCGACGGCCTCGGTGGTCTTGTCGACGACCGGGCGCTCGCGGTGCAGGGTCACCTCGTGCTCGGCCTCGCCCATGGCGCCCGGACGGGCCGTCGCCTCGGTGCCGTCGATCGGCTCGCGCTCGAGGCGGACCTCCTCGTGCGACACCGGGACGGTGACGGTCTGGTCCTCGGTCACCACGTACTTGCGCAGCGCGACGCGACCGGTCTCCTCGGTCTCGGTGCCGACGCGCAGGTTCTCCTCGTGCCGGACCATCGCGTCGTCACCGGTGCGGGCGGTGCGGTCGCGGCCGGTGCGGTCGGTGCGCTCACCGGTGGCGTGGCGGGCGTCGGCGCGGCCCTGGCCGATGCCGTAGTGACGGTAGAGCTCGTCCTCCTCCGACCCGGTCAGGCGCTCGTCGGAGCGGCCCACGTGCGGGCAGTCCTTGACGGCCTGCTTCTCCACACCCAGCGCGACGTCGCGGTCGTGCACGTCGGCGTTCTGCAGCGGCACGAAGCTCTCCTTGGTGCCGAACAGCCCGGTGTTGACCGTGGCCCAGGTCGGCTCCCCGCTCCGCTCGTCCAGGTAGATCTGGCCGATCTTGCCGACCTTCTCGCCGTGGTTGTCGACGACCTGGCGACCGATGAGCTCCCGGGTCATGTCCTTCGTGATCATGCTGCTGTCCTCCGTGGCTCGGTGCGATTGCTGTCGAACACCGGTGGGGTCGGCCCGAAACGGCCCCGGCATGCGGCGGGGACCCCGTTCCCCGTCGTCCGTGTGACGTCCGTCATCCAGCTGGCCCCACGGGATCGTCTGCGGGACAACGCTGGGTGCATCACGTTCCCGTCACGGGCGACCCCGGACGGCATGTTTGGGACAGTCTGTTCTGGACTTGATCTAGGACGTTCCCGACGACGGGGACGGATCGTCCCGCCGCCGGGGCCCCGGGACCGCCGTGGAATCGTGGTGAGGTGCTCGCCGGGACCGCACTGCTCCCGCTCGGGTCGGCCGTCACCGTCACTGCCGTCGCGGGCGCGGCCGTGCTCGCCCTCGTCCTGCTCGTGCTCCGGTGGGGCCGGTGGCGACCCGCGGTGCGGGCAGCCGCCCTGCCGGCCGTGGTCGCGCTCATCGTGCTCGCCCTCGCGGTCGCGACGAACGCCTGGTTCGGCTTCTACCCGACGCCCGCCTCACTGGCCGCCGGACCGGACCGCGGCGGCCTGCCGGCGCCGCCCGCCCCGCCGGTGACCGGCCCCGGCCGGGACACCGTGCTGACCGTCGACGGCGTCGAGGTGCCCGTGCACCTCCCGCCCGGCTACGACGACCACCTCGCCCACCCCGTCCTGGTGTGGACCGGGCCCCGTGACGGGTCGGCCGCGGTCGACGCCGCCGTCGACGCCGCGGTCACCGCGGGACTGATGCCGGCCGTGGTGGTGCTGTGGACCGACCGGGTGCCGGCGGCCCGGCTGCGTGCCTCCGCGGTCGCGGCCGGCTCCCCGGCGCTGCGGACCGACCGGGCCGCGTGGGCCCTCGCCGGACCGCCCGACGCGCCGGGGTGCCCACTGGGCCGGGCGCTCGCCGAGCGTGCCGACGTCGCGACAGCGGCCGGGCCTCCCGGCGGCGACGGCTGCCCGGACCCCGCGTCCGGTTCGCCCGATCCGTTGGACCTGGTCGTCGTGCGTACCGCGGCGACGCAGGATGACCCGGTGCCGGGCGCGCCGCCGCCGGGCCCGGCGCTAGCGTCGGGGTCGGTGACCGCGGCGCCGGGGACCCCGGCGGCCGACGTCGTCGCCGCGGAGCTGGACGCGCTCGGCGCCCGGCTGCCGGGTCCGGTGGCCCGCTCGGACGCCGCCGGTGGATCGCCACCGGGGACGGGATCGACAGGAGGAACGCGTGACGGGCTCTGAGGGCTCCGGTCCGCCCGGCGACACCACGGACGAGCGCGGGGACGTCCGCTCCACCCGCGGAGCGGCCCCGACGCCGGACCCGGAGGCCCGCAGACGACGGCTGTCCGAGGCCGCCGTCGTGCGCGCCGTGGTGTGGGCGGCACGGATCGTCGGTGCGCTGACCGTCGTCGCGGCGGTACTGCCCGCGCCGCGGCGCATCCTCGGCGGCGAGCTGCGCAGCACCCTGGGACTGCCCGCGGGGCTGGGGCTGGCGTCGCTGGTCGTGACCGCACTCGCCGGGGTCGGCCTGCTGCTGCTGGCCACCGGGCTGCGCCGGCGCAAGCAGCGCGCGTGGTGGGTGGCGACCGCGACGACGACGTTCCTCGTCGTGGTCAACCTGCTGCACGTGCTGGACCAGCGGCGCGGCATCGGGCCCGCGGTGCTCGTCGTCGCGCTGCTGGCGGCGCTGATCGCCACGCGCCGCTACTTCGTCGCCCGGCAGGACCCGGGCGGGCTGGGCCGGTCGGTCCGGTCGCTGCTGCAGTTCGGGCTGTCCGGCTTCCTCATCGTCTGGGTGCTGCTCGCGCTCAACCCGCGCCGGCTCGTCGGCGACCCGTCGATCGCCGCGCAGGCCGCGCACGCGGCGCTGTCGCTGATCGGGGTGACCGGCCCGGTCCAGTTCGAGCAGCGTGCCGTGTGGCTCGACGACCTGACCTCGGCGATCGGGCTGACCTTCGGGGTGGTGGCGCTCGTCGTCGCCGGGTACCACCTGCTGCGCTCACCGGAGCCGCGCCCGTCGCTCGCCCCCGAGGACGAGGAGCGTCTGCGCGCCCTGCTCGACCAGCGCGACGGCGACTCGCTGGGCTACTTCGCCCTGCGCCGTGACAAGGCCGCGGTGTTCGCCCACGGCGGGAAGTCCGCGGTGTCCTACCGGGTGCTCGCCGGGGTCGCGCTGGCCTCGGGCGACCCCGTCGGCGACGTCGGCGCGTGGCCCGGCGCCATCGAGGCCTTCCTCGACATCTGCACCCGGTACGGCTGGTCGCCCGCGGTGCTGGGCTGTTCCGAGCGCGGCGCGACCGCCTGGGCCAAGGCCGGTCTCGACGCCCTGGAGCTGGGCGACGAGGCGGTGCTGGAGACGGCGACGTTCAGCCTCGACGGGCGCCCCATGCGCGGGGTCCGCCAGACCGTCAACCGGATGCAGCGCAGCGGGCACACCGTCGAGGTGACGCGGCTGCGCGACGTCGACGAGGCCGAGCGGACCCGGATCGCCGAGCGCGCGCACCGCTGGCGCGGCGCGGAGGACGAGCGTGGCTTCTCGATGGCGTCCTCGCGGGTCGCGGACCCCTCCGACCCGGACGCGGTGATCGTCACCGCGTTCCGCGACGGCGAGCCGACCGGGATGCTGCAGCTGGTCCCCTGGGGCCGCGACGGGCTCTCGCTGGACCTCATGATCCGCTCCGCCGACGCCGACAACGGCGTCAACGAGCTGATGATCGCCGAGCTGATGGCGGCCGCGAAGGACCACGGTGTGAAGCGGGTGTCGCTGAACTTCGCGATGTTCCGCTCCGCCCTGGAGCGCGGCGAGCGGATCGGCGCCGGACCGGTCGCCCGCGGCTGGGCCCGGGTGCTGCGGATCGCCTCGCGCTGGTGGCAGATCGACTCGCTCTACCGGTTCAACGCGAAGTTCCGTCCCACCTGGTACCCGCGCTACGTGCTGTTCCCCGCCGTCCGCGACCTGCCGCGGGTGCTGTTCGTCGTGCTCGAGGCCGAGGGCTTCGGCGGCCGCCCGCCGACGCTGCTGCGGCTGCTGCGCCGGTGAGCCGGGACCACGTGGGGACGGTGTCGTGATCCACGCCTCCGAGCTGCGCCTCGACGTCGTCGCCGCGGCGGTGGTGCCGGCCGTCACGGCGCTACTGGCGCTCGTCCTCACCGGAGGGCTGTGGCACCGGCTGCGCCGGGTCGCGCGGACGCTGCTCGTGATCGTCTCGGCCGTGGCCGTGCTCGCGGCCGCCGGGGCCGGGGCGAACCTGCTCGGCGGCTTCTTCCCCACCGTCGGCTCGCTGATCGGGTCCTCCCCCGACCCGGGCGAGGGGTCGGTCGCCGACATCGGCCCGGACGGTGCCGGCCTCGACGCGGCGATGCCGTTGGTCGCCGCCCGGTCCGCGCAGGGACTGGGCTCCACGCTGCACATGACCCTGCACGGGGACGCCTCCGGCATCGACCGCGACGCCGACGTCTACCTCCCGCCCGGCTACACCGAGCACCCGCAGGCCCGCTTCCCGGTCGTCGAGTGGCTGCCCGGGTTCCCCGGCGAGCCCCGCGAGGTCGCCGCGCTGTTCCGGGTCCCCGAGGTCCTCGACGCCGCGATCGCCGCGCACCGCATCCCGCCGGTCGTACTGTTGATCCCCGACATCAACGGCGAACCCCGGTTCGGCCACGACCAGGAGTGCGTCGACGCCCAGCACGGCGCGGCCGACGACACCTACCTGACCACCGACCTCGTCGGCTGGACCACCCGGCACCTGCGGGTGCGCACCGACCGCGGCGCCTGGGCGCTGGCCGGCTGGTCCTCGGGTGGGTACTGCGCGATGAACCTGGCGCTGCGCCACCCGCGCACCTACGCGCTCGCGGTCAGCCAGAGCGGCTACGACCGCACCCCCGACGACGTCGTCACCGGGGAGCTGTTCGCCGGCCGGCCCGACCTGGCGGCCGCGAACGACGTCGTCGCACTGCTGCGCGAGCGGCCCGCACCACTGGCGATGCTGGTCACCGCGGGTTCCGACGAGCCCGAGGAACGGGCGGCGGCGGACCGGATCCGGGCCGCCGCGGCGCCGCCGGTGACCGTCGACACCCGGGTGTACCCGGGCGGCGGACACAACCAGAACGCCGTCCGCGCCCAGCTGCCGGACCTGGTGGACTGGCTGGGTGCGCACCTGCTGGGGCCGCTCACCCCGCCCGCGACGCCGGCGGGTGTCACGATCGACGACGGGCCCGGTGTGCCGCAGCGCGTGCTGCCGGTCCCCGACCCCTAGGAAGGAGACACGCGTGGTCTGGGAGGGAGTCGGCACCCTGCTGCTGGTCGGTGGGCTGCTCGCCGGGGTGGTGTGGATCGTGATCGCGGCCGGCGTCGGGGAGATCCCGGCGGTGCTGCACGGCCTGGCGCTGTGGTTGCTGGTGCCGCTGGCGTGGCTGGGGTCGCTCGGGGTCGTGCTGGCCGGCGGCTCGGTCGGGGCCGGCTGGGCGGTGCTGCTGGGGCTGCTCGTCGCCACCGGGATCGCCTGCGGGGCGGCGCGGATGCTGGCGGGTCGACGGGGCTGACCACCCACCGGTCAGAATGACGACGTGGACTTCCGCTCCGTCTACCGCCACCGCTTCCTGCGCACCGCCGCGGCGACCCTGCACACCACGATGGCCGACCCGGCCGCGAACGTCGCCACCGTGCTGGAGACCGCCCGGACCTGCGCCGACGACGGCGTCGGCCTGGTGGTGTTCCCCGAGCTGACGCTCTCGGGCTACTCCATCGAGGACGTCCTGATGCAGGACACCCTGCTGGACACCGTCGAGACCGAGCTGGTCTCGCTCGTCGCGGCGACGGCGGACCTGCTGCCGGTCCTCGTGGTCGGGGCACCGTTGCGGTACCGCCACCGCCTCTACAACTGCGCCGTCGTGATCCACCGGGGCCGGATCCTCGGCGTCGCCCCCAAGTCCTACCTGCCGACCTACCGCGAGTTCTACGAGCGCCGCCAGACCGCCGCCGGCGACGACGTCCGCGGCGCGACGATCCGGCTGGGCGGCGCGTCCGGTGTCGACGTGCCGTTCGGCACGGACCTGCTCTTCGCCGCCGAGGACCTGCCCGGCCTGGTGCTGCACGCCGAGATCTGCGAGGACTACTGGGTGCCGATCCCGCCGTCGTCGGAGGCGGCGCTGGCCGGGGCGACGGTGCTGGCGAACCTGTCCGGCTCGCCGATCACCGTCGGCCGGGCCGACACCCGGCACCTGCTGTCGCGCTCGGCGTCGGCGCGCTGCCTGGCCGCCTACGTCTACGCCGCAGCGGGCGAGGGCGAGTCCACCACGGACGTCTCGTGGGACGGCCAGACCATGATCTACGAGAACGGCGTGCTCCTCGCGGAGTCCGGGCGCTTCCCGCAGGGGGCGCGGCACGCCGTCGCCGACGTCGACCTCGACCTGATCGCCGCCGAGCGGCGCCGCCAGGGCACGTTCGACGACAACCGCCGCACCCACGCCGCCCGCACCGACGTCTTCCGCACCATCGGGTTCCGGCTGGACCCGCCCGGTCACGACATCGGGCTGCGCCGCACCGTGGAGCGCTTCCGTTCGTGCCAGCGGACCCGGCACGGCTGGAGCAGGACTGCTTCGAGGCGTACTCGATCCAGGTCGCCGGGCTGGAGCAGCGGCTGCGCGCGATCGGCCAGCCGAAGGTCGTGATCGGGGTGTCCGGCGGGCTCGACTCCACCCACGCGCTGATCGTCGCGGCCCGGGCGATGGACCGCCTCGGGCGCCCGCGCACCGACATCCTGGCCTTCACCATGCCCGGCTTCGCGACCTCGGACCACACCCGCAGCAACGCCGTCGCGCTGTCCGAGGCCCTCGGCGTCACCTTCGACACGATCGACATCACCGGCACCGCGCGGACGATGCTGTCGGAGATCGACCATCCCTTCGGTCGCGGCGAGCCGGTCTACGACGTCACGTTCGAGAACGTCCAGGCCGGGCTGCGCACCGACTACCTGTTCCGGCTGGCGAACCAGCGCGGCGGGATCGTGCTCGGCACCGGGGACCTGTCGGAGATCGCGCTCGGCTGGTCCACCTACGGCGTCGGCGACCAGATGTCGCACTACAACGTCAACGGCGGCGTCCCGAAGACGCTGATGCAGCACCTCATCCGCTGGGTGATCTCCTCCGAGCAGTTCCCGGCCGAGGTCTCCACCGTGCTGCAGTCGGTGCTCGACACCGAGATCACCCCGGAGCTGGTGCCGTCGGACGGGACCACCGAGGTGCAGTCCAGCCAGGCCACCGTCGGGCCGTACGCGCTGCAGGACTTCACGCTCTGGTACACGCTGCGCCACGGCTACCGGCCGTCGAAGATCGCGTTCCTGGCCGGGCACGCCTGGTCCGACGCGACCGCGGGCGCCTGGCCGCCCGGCTTCCCCGACGACGAGCGGCCCGAGTACTCCCCGGCGGAGATCCGCCGGTGGCTGCAGGTGTTCGCCCGGCGCTTCTTCCAGTTCGCCCAGTTCAAGCGCTCGGCGCTGCCGAACGGCCCCAAGGTGTCCGCCGGGGGTGCGCTGTCGCCGCGCGGTGACTGGCGGGCGCCCTCGGACCTGTCGGCGACGATCTGGTTGGACGAGATCGAGCGCGAGGTCCCGGAGGGCTAGGCGGCGATCCGGTCCCGCTCGGCGAGCTCGGCGGCCACCTTCTCCCGGTGCGCGGCCCTGGCCCGGGCGTGCGCCGGGCTGCGGCGCAGCACCAGGTAGGCGACGGCGAGCACGGCGAACCAGATCGGCGTCACCAGCAGGGCGACCAGGGTGTCGTCCTGCTGGGTCAGCGCCCACAGCACGAACACGAAGAACGCCAGCACCGCGACGACCATCGGCACCCCACCCGGCATCGGGAACCTCGACGCCGCGTGGCGCTGCGGGCGGCGCCTGCGGTGCTCCAGGTAGCTCACCAGGATCATCGTCCACACGAACACGAAGCAGACCGACGAGATCGTCGTGACGACGGTGAACGCCCCCACCACGGACTGCCCCGAGTACAGCAGCGCCACCCCCACCAGCAGGAACGCGCACGAGAACGCGAGCGCGTTCACCGGGACCCGGCGCGCGGACAGCCGGGCGAACCGCGGGGGCGCGGCGCCGTCACCGGCGAGGCCGTAGACCATCCGCGACGTCGAGTAGATGCCGGAGTTGGCGCTGGACAGGGCGCTGGTGAGCACCACGAAGTTGACGACGCCTGCCGCCGCGGCGAGCCCGGCGAGGCCGAACATCGCGACGAACGGGCTCTCGTCGGCAGCGATCCGGCTCCACGGGGTGACCGCGCAGATGACGACGAGGGCGCCGACGTAGAACAGCAGGATCCGCACCGGGATCGTGTTGATCGCCCGCGGCAGCGTGCGCTCCGGGTCACGCGCCTCGGCGGCGGTGGTGCCGACGAGCTCGACCCCGACGAAGGCGAACACGGCGATCTGGAAGCCGGCCACGAAGCCCGTCACACCGGTCGGGAAGAAGCCGCCGTCGTTCCAGAGGTTGGCGAACGCCGCGGTCGTGCCGTCCGGGGCGCGGAACCCGCCGAGGACCATCGCCAGCCCGACGACGACGAGCGCGAGGATCGCGACGATCTTGACCAGAGCGAACCAGAACTCGGCCTCGCCGAAGGCGCGCACCGTCGGCAGGTTCAGCGCGAAGAGCACCAGGATGCAGGCCAGCGCGGGGATCCAGAGCGGGACGTCGGCCCACCAGTAGGCGACGTAGCCGGAGATCGCGACGACGTCGGCGATGCCGGTGACCACCCAGCAGAACCAGTAGGTCCAGCCGGTGAAGAACCCGGCCCACGGGCCGAGCAGGTCGGCGGCGACGTCGCTGAAGGACTTGTAGCGCAGGTCCGACAGCAGCACCTCGCCCATCGCGCGCAGCACGAAGAACAGGAAGAAGCCGATGATCGCGTAGACCAGGATCACCGACGGCCCCGCGAGCGAGATCGTCTTGCCCGCCCCCAGGAACAACCCGGTGCCGATCGCGCCGCCGATGGCGATGAGCTGGATGTGGCGGTGGGCGAGGTCCCGGCGGAGCGGCGACCCGGCCGTCGCGTCGTCGTGCATCGTGCTGTCCCCCTTGCGCTCCCGAACCGTTCGGAGGCGCCCGACCGTATCGGTGCGCAATGCGGACGTCCCAACGTGACGGGTACGGACGGGGGCGGTCCACTGGTCCGGACGCGGTGACGACGAGTGCTCCGAGTGCGCGTCCGGCGCAGCGGTGGTGCGTGTCGTCGTGTCGTCGGCACCGACTGCCGATCGGTGACACGGTTCACCGAGCGGACGGGCCTCCACTGTGCCGACGGGACGGCGTCGCACCCGGCGACCGGGCGACCGAGCCGCTCCGCCCCGTCCGCCGGCACCCGGTGCGAGCAGCGGTGACGGACGGTCCTGAGTGGATCGCCGGTCCGCGGTGGGCGGCTCCCCGCCCCGCCGGGCCCGGGTGAACCCGACCACTACTGTCGCTCGCATTCGACCTGGAGGTGAGTCGTGGCACTCGCGAACATCCTGTCCGAGATGCCGGATCTGCTGGAGCGGACCCTGGCGGAACACACCCCCGACACGCAGGGCTTCTGCCGTGAGTGCCGGGACGCGACGGGGGTCAGTGCCACCTGGCCCTGCGTGACCCGCGAGCTGGCCGAGCAGGCCCGCTCGATGTCCTCCCCCGGCACCGGAACCAGCACCGGCCCCGCAACCAGCGCCGTCGACGAGCGGGCGGTCGAGGGCACCGTGGCCGGGCGTCGCCGGGCCAGGGACCTCTCGTCCTCGGCCGGCGCCCCGGCCCCGCTCGGCAACGGCCGGCACCGTTCGCTCTAGGCCCCTCCGGCGCCCCGGACACCGCGTCCGGGGCGCCGTCGTCGTCAGGAGAGCCGGGCGGGTGCGTCCGGGCGGTGCGTCTCGCGGATGAGCAGCACCGCGACCAGCGAGACGACCGCGACGACGACCATGTAGGCCGCGACCGCCATCGACGTCCCGTAGCCCTGCTGCAGCGCGGCGGCGATCAGCGGCGCGAACCCGCCGCCCAGCACCGCACCGACGGCGTAGGAGAAGGACGCGCCGCTGTAGCGGAAGCGGGCCTCGAACATCTCCGCGAACAACGCGGACTGCGGGCCGTAGGACAGGCCCAGGCCCACCGTGAGGACGACGACCGCGACGACCATCGCGGCGAACCCGGTGGTGTCGAGCAGCAGGAAGAACGGCACCGGCCACACCACGAGCAGCACCGAGCCCGCCAGGTAGGCACGCTTGCGGCCGACCCGGTCCGACCAGACCGCGCCGGCGACGATGCTGACCAGCCAGCTCAGCGAGCCGATGATCACGACGACGATCATGGTGTTCCGCGGGACCTCCAGCACCTGGGTGCCGTAGGAGAGCAGGTAGGCCAGGAAGATGTAGCCGATCGCGTTGTTGGCGACGAAGCTGACCGAGGCCAGCACCAGCTCGCGCGGACGCTGCCGGAACACCTCCAGGATCGGGGCCCGGCTGCGGCCGCGGTGGGTCCGCAGCAGTGCGAACACCGGGCTCTCCTCGACCCGCATCCGGATCACGAGCCCGACGACGACCAGCAGGATCGACAGCAGGAACGGGATCCGCCAGCCCCACGCGGCGAACTGCTCGGCGGTGGTCAGGTTGGACACGACGAGGAACACCAGCTGGGCCAGGATCAGCCCGGCGGGCACCCCGATCTGCGGGAACGAGCCGTAGCGCCCGCGCCGGCCGGGCGGGGCGTGCTCGACCGCCATGAGCGCGGCGACGCCCCACTCACCGCCTGCCGAGAGACCCTGCAGCAGCCGCAGCACGACGAGCAGCACCGGCGCCGCGACGCCGATCTGGCCGTAGGTGGGCAGCAGGCCGACCCCGACGGTGGCCACGCCCATCAGCAGCAGCGAGAGGACCAGCATCTTCTTGCGGCCGAGACGGTCACCGAAGTGCCCCCACACGATGCCGCCGAGCGGACGTGCCACCAGGCCGACGCCGAGGGTCGCGAACGCGGCCAGGGTGCCCGAGGCCGCGGACATCGTGCTGAAGAACTGGCTGTTGAACACCAGGGCCGCGGCCGTGGCGTAGATGAAGAAGTCGTACCACTCGATCGTCGTGCCGATCGCGCTCGTCGCGGCGACCCGGCGCACCTGCGCGGGCGCGGAGCCGGTCGTGTCGGCGGCACTCGTCGGGCCCGTGCCGGGCGCGGCCTGCTGCTCGGTCATGCGTCCTCCCCTGCCCCGGGACGGCGGTGTCCCGGACGCGCTACTTTTGCACCGAACGTCCGGTCGGGTAAAGACGTCCGGTGCATCCGGTGCGTGCCGCTCGCCGCACGGCCGGGTGCGGTCGCCGCCACGAACGGACCGTGAAGATCGGACATCGCGGGACATTCGCTACCGTCCGGTCACTGAACACGCGGTCCGGTATCCCCCGACGGGCCGGGATCCCCCGATCCCGACGCTCCCCCGCAGCCCGGCCGGGCCGCGTGCCGGAGGAGAGACCGTGCCGCCGCACCAGGAAGTGCCCCGACACCGACATCGGGCGCAGGCCGGGCCACGGCCCGGCCTGCGTCACGTCGCCACCGCGGCCGCCGTCGCGAGCGGCACGCTCGCCGTCGTCACGCCCGTGACCGGGCTCGACCTCGGGCCGACCCGGGCCGACCTGCGCCTGGCCGCGCAGGAGGTGTCCGACGGCCCCGGCGCACCGTTCGCCGAGGCCGCGGCCGCCGCGCGGGACACCCCGGTCCTCGGCGCCGAGATCGTCCGCGACGCGGGCCTGCTCGACCCGGCCGCCGACGCGAGCCTCGCCGCGGCCCGCAAGGCCCAGGGCCTGGTGCAGGAGGCCGCCGAACGGGCCAGGGCCGCTGCGGAGCTCGCCGCGCGCGGGCTGAACGACCCGTCGTGCGGGCTCGACCTCGGCGATCTGGGCCGGGTGAAGGAGCGGGTCTCCGACGCCGCGGAGTTCCTCGGCTGCGCCTACGGCGAGACCGACCTGATCGGCGTCGCGCAGCGGGCGAACGCCTCCGACCACCCCACCGGGCACGCGCTGGACATCATGGTGCGCGGGCAGAAGGGCGACCGCATCGCCGACTGCGCGCTGGCCAACGCCGACGAGCTCGGCGTGAAGTACGTCATCTGGGAGCAGCGCATGAACGACGGCTCCGGGTGGTCGACGATGGAGGACCGCGGCGACGACACCGCGAACCACTACGACCACGTGCACATCTCGTTCGACGAGCGCGCCGGGTCCGGCGAGCCGGACCTCGGCCGCTGCGCCTGACCCCGCGCCACCCGGTCCGCGCGGAGCACGGACCGGGTGGCACTGGGTGTCAGACGCCGATCTTCGCCGGGCGGCCGCCCTTCAGGTGCCGGATCGCGGCGACGGCCGGGCGGGGCTGCGCGGCACCGCCGTCGGGCCAGTGCGAGGCGGGCTTCTCCGGGGAGGCACCGTCGAGGTCGCCCGGGTGCTGCACCGACACGAGCACGAAGTTCTCGGTGACGACCGGCCCGCAGCACTCCGAGCCGACCGGGACGCTGGCGAACAGCCGGGTCGAGCCGCGCTGCGGCCCCTCCAGCACGACGCCGTAGAGGCCGTCGTTGATCTTCAGCGCCTGGGTGGAGTCGGTCGAGACCCACAGGTTGCCGTAGGGGTCGAACGCCACGTTGTCCGGCGAGGTGATCGGGCTGACCTGGGACTTGTCGAACCCGCCGAAGTAGGTCGACGGGTCGTCGGGGTCCCCGCAGACCAGCAGGATGTTCCAGGCGAACGTCGTCGCCGCCGGGTCGTCGCGCGTCTCGGTCAGCTCGATGACGTGGCCGTGCTTGTTGGCGTTGCGCGGGTTCGCCTCGTCCGGACCGGCCTTGGCACCCGCCTTGCCGCGGTCGGAGTTGTTGGTGCAGGCGATGTAGACCTTCCCGGTGCGCGGGTTGGGCTCCACGTCCTCCGGACGGTCCATCTTCGTCGCGCCGACCTTGTCCGCGGCGAGCCGGGTGAACACGAAGACGTCGGCGACGCTCATGCCGTCCACGTAGGACTTCGTGGTCGACGCCAGCGGCTTCCACTGCCCGGAGCCGTCGAAGCGGCCGTCGCGCGGCAGCGCCCCGGTGCCGGTGATCTCCGCGGCCGGGCTGTCCCCGGTGAAGGTCGCGACGTAGAGCGTGCCCGAGGACAGCAGGGTGGCGTTGTGCTCGCGGGCGGCCCGGCTGTTGCCGCGACGCATCCGCTTGTCCGACACGAACTTGTAGACGTAGTCGAAGCGCTCGTCGTCGCCCATGTAGACGACGGGGCGGCCGTCGCGGGTGAGGGCGACGGTGGCGCCCTCGTGCTTGAAGCGGCCGAGCGCGGTGTGCTTGACCGGCTTCGAACGCGGGTCGTGCGGATCGATCTCGACGATGTAGCCGAACCGGTTGGCCTCGTTCGGCTCCTGCGCGAGGTCCCAGCGCGGGTCGACGCGCTCCCACTTGCGCGACGAGCTGCCCTCGGAGATCCCGTAGCGCTTCGCACGCTCGTCGGTGACCGGGCCGGAGGCGAAGTAGCCGTCGAAGTTCTCCTCGCCGGACAGGAAGGTGCCCCACGGGGTGGTGCCGCCGGCGCAGTTGCCGATCATGCCCTTGACGCTGCGTCCGGTCGGGTCGGCCTTGGTGCGCAGCACCTCGGCACCGGCGGCCGGGCCGTCGAGCACCATCTCGGTGTCGGCGGTGATCCGCCGGTTGAGCTTCCCGTTGCGGTCGTAGCGCAGCTCGCCGGTGCGCAGGTCGCGGGTCACCTCGACGACGCCGCCGCCGTGCGCGGCGATACCGATCCGGATCTGCTCGGGGGTGGGGGCGTCCTCGTCGTACCCGCGGAACATCAGCGGCTCGAGGGTGTACTCGTGGTTGGAGAACATGACGTAGCGGCGACCCGGGCCGTCGATCGGCAGGATGCCGCAGAAGTCGTTGTTGTAGCCGAACTGGCGGGCCTGCGCCGCGGCGGTCTGCTTCTCGAAGTCGAACTCCGGCGCGTCCGGGAACATCGGGTCGCCCCAGCGGATCACGACGTTGCTCGCGTAGTCGGTCGGCACGCGGATCGCGTCGTCGAGGTTCGGCGCGACGGTCTCGTACTGCAGACCGCGCGGGGGCCGGGCCTGCTGCGGCGCGGCCACGTCGGCACCGAGCGGATGGGCAGGCGCGGCCGGGGCGGGCTCCGCCGCGGAGGCCGTGCCGGCCAGCGCCACACCGGCCCCGGCGCCCAGGCCGATCACCGCACCGGCGCGGAGCATCCCGCGCCTGTCGAGCACGGCCTGCATGACGTCGCCGAAGTAGGCGTTCGACGACGGGTTGGGCTCGGGCCGGGAGCAGGCGTCGCCGCACCGGTAGCGGCAGGTGAGTCCCTGGCGGTCGTGCCGCATGCGGTCGAGGAGCGGGAGGGCACGGCGGGGGCCGGCCTGGGGGCGTCTCCGGGGCAGGTGTGAGCCACGGTCGGCATCCTGGGGTCGTGGTGGGATGGCGCGGTGCGGTCCGGTCCGTTCGGAACCGTCCCTTTCCTCCGCATCCCAACACCCCTGTTCTCCCGTGAGGTGAGGAGAAGGTGGCCGCCGGGTGAACGCATCCCCGGATGGGATGACGTCGACCACGCGACGCGACCGGCGCGGCCACCCGATGGTGACCGCGCCGGTCGTGTCACTCCGTGGAGCAGGGGCACGGGCCGGGGCGGGTACGTGTCCTCCGCCCCGGCCCGGCGGGATCAGACGATGCCCTGGCGGGCGGCGGTGTAGACGATCTCGGTGCGGCGCCGGACCTCGAGCTTGTCGCGCAGGTTCCGCACGTGGAACTTCACGGTGGCCTCGGAGATCCGCAGCCGGGTCCCGATCTCGCGGTTGGACAGGCCGACGGCGAGCAGCCGCAGCACCTGGTTCTCGCGGTCGGTCAGCAGCGAGGTCTTGCAGAGGTCCGGCGCGGGCGACGGCGCCGGGTCGTTGTCCCGCAGCACCTGCAGCGGGCCGGCGCTCGCGGTGCCCGGGTCGAAGACGCCCTCGCCGCGCAGGACCGTGCGCAGCGCCCGCACGATCTCGGCGGTGTCGGCACCCTTGCGCAGGTAGCCGTGCACCCCCAGTCGCACGGTGCGCATCATCGCGTCGCGGTCCCGGCAGCCGGTCAGCACGAGGATCCTCACCCCGCGGCAGCGCTCCATCAGCGCACGCACCAGGTCCAGGCCGGGCCGCTCGTCGCGGGCGAACTCGATGTCGACGACGATCACGTCGGGGCGGGTCCGCTCGGCGGCCATCAGGGCGTCGCGCGGGGAGGCTGCCTCGCCGGCCGGGGCCAGGTCGGGTTCGGCGGTCAGCAGTGCCCGCAGCCCGTGCCGGACGATCGGCTCGGAGTCGACGACGAGTACCCGGGCCGCGCGACGGATCACATCCACGCCGTCGGCCCCGCGGCCGGCACGCAGATCGGTGGCCTCACGAACGGCTTCGAGCGTCATCGCTGTCCTCCGGTGGGTCTGTTGCGTCATCGCCGGGCACCACCCGGCGTCCCGATGCGGCAAACCGTAAGGAGCGCCACGTTGCCCCCACGTTGCGCGCGATCCGGCGACGTCGCATCCCGGCCCGGTCGTGTGGAGGTCGGGCCCCCGAACAGCGGGTATGCTCGCCACCCCGGGGGACGAACGCCGGGACGGATCGACCCGCGTCGGCGCGGGGCATCACGTGGGAGCAGGGCACCGGGTGTGCCCCGGCCGTGGCGGGAGGCGACGTGAGCGGAGCCGAGGGCGGCACCTCCCCCGACGAGCTGGTGGCCGACGCGAACCGCCTGCGGCGCATCTACGACGACGGGCTCGGCGCCGGCGGCTCGGCCGGCGCACCGCGACCGGTCGTGTCCGACTCCTGGCAGCGGAGCCTGGCTGCGCACGTCGACCCGGAGGGCAGGCTCCCCCCGCTCGTCTACCTCGCCGACGAGCTGAAGGAGGTCCGGACCGGCCACCCGCTGCACGCGGTGATGCCGCTGCTCCGCTCCACGCTCGTGAGCATCGCCGACGAGGCGATGCACGTGATGCTCGTGACCGACGGCCGACGGCACCGTCCTGTGGCGCGACGGCGCACACGGCCTGCTGCGCTCCGCCGACGACGTCGGGCTCGTCGAGGGCACCCGCTGGGCCGAGGAGACCATCGGCACCAACGCGATGGGGACCGCGCTGGCCGTCGACCAGCCGGTCCGGATCCACTCCGCCGAGCACCTCGTCCGGACCTACCACGACTGGACCTGCGTCGCGGCCCCCGTGCACGACCCGGACACCGGCGACACCATCGGCGCCATCGACATCTCCGGCCCGCTGCACACCGTGCATCCCGCGCTGGTGCAGCTGGTGACGGCGACCGCGCACCTCGCGGAGAACCAGCTGCGGGTGCGGCTGGCGATCGCCGACGAGCGGCTGCGGGTCAAGAACATGCCCCACCTGACGGCGTTGCGCGGCTCCGAGGGCGCCCTGCTGTCCCCGAGCGGCCGGGTCATCGCCAGCGAGCCCTACGGCCTGTTCCCCGAGCGGATCCGGCTCGACGACGGCGTCGACCGGGTGCAGCTCGGCGACGGCCGGGAGATGGCCGTCGAGAAGCTGGCCGAGGGCTACCTGCTGGTGCCGCCCCGTCGCGCGGCGCGGGGTGTGTGTCGCGGCGGTGCCGCCCGAGACGGCACGCCCGCTGGAGCTGCGTTTCACCGGCGGGGGCGGGCCGCGCGTCACCCTCGACGGCGAGGAGTTCGCGGCCACCCTGCGCCCGGCCGAGATCCTCACGGCGCTGGCGCTGCACCCCGACGGGCTCTCCGGCGAGCAGCTGACCCTGATGCTCTACGGCGAGGACGGCAATCCGACCACCCTGCGCGGCGAGATCCACCGCCTGCGGTCGTCGCTGGGGGCGGAGCTGCTGCTCACCCGTCCGTACCGGCTCGCGACCGGGCCCCAGGCCGACTTCCTGCGGGTCCGGGACGCGCTGCGGGACGGCCGGGTGTCCGAGGCGCTCGACTCCTGCCACGGCGAGCTGCTGCCCCGTTCCGACGCGCCCGCCGTGCGCGAGCTGCGTGACGAGCTCCTGGTCGGCGCTGCGGCACGCGGTGCTCGCCTCGGACGACGTCGCGCTCCTGCACCGCTTCGTCGTGCACCCGCTGGGGACCGACGACCTGGAGGCGCACGAGCTGCTGCTGGACCTGCTCGACCGGGACGACCCGCGCCGCGCCGCCGTCGCCGCGCGGGGGCCGAGCACCTGCGGGACTGACCCGGCCCGGTCGACCCTGTGGCCTGCGCGCCCCGGGTCAGGTCCGTGCGGCCAGCGGGTCTGTCCGGCTCCAGCTCCAGCCCCCGCGCGCCACAGGGCCGCGTACCGACCGCCCGCGCGGACCAGCTCGTCGTGGGTGCCCTCCTCGGCGATCCGGCCCCGCCGGACAGCACCACGATCCGGTCCGACCGCCGGGCGGTCTGCAGCCGGTGGGCGACGACGAACGCGGTCCGCCGCGACGCCACTCTCGCTCCCCCACCGCCGCCAGCACGGTGCCCTCGGTGGCCGGGTCCAGCGCGCCGCGGTCGCCCTCGTCGAAGATCAGCACGTCCCGGGTCGACCAGCTCGGCCCTCGCCAACGCGACGAGCTGCCGCTGGTCCCGCCGACAGGCCCTGCCCCCGCTCGCCGACGGGGGTGTGGAACCCCTGGGGCAGTGACCGCACCAGGCCCAGCGCCCCGACCGCGCGGGCCGCGGCCTCGATCCGCCTCCGGCGGGGGGTGCGGTCGGCGGCCGTAGGCGATGTTGGAGCGACGTCACCGGTGAACAGGTGCGCCTCCTGCGGGACCACCCCGAGCCGGGACCGGTACCCGGCCAGCGGGAAGCGGCGCACGTCGACGCCGTCGACGCGGACCTGGCCTCGCCGGTGTCGTAGAACCGGGCGATCAGCTTGATCAGCGTCGACTTCCCGGCGCCGGTTGCGCCCCACCGGCGCGACGGTCTCACCCGCGCCGACGCGCAGCGACACGTCGTCGTCGAGGGCGGGGGCGTCGACCCCGGGTAGCGGAACGTCACGTGGTCGAGCTCGACCTCGCCGCGCAGCCGCGACGGCACCGGCACCGGCCGCTGCGGCTCGTCCGGACCGAGGTGGGCGTGCGCAGCAGCTCCGAGATCCGGTTCAGACCGACCCGGGCCTGCTGGTAGCCGTCGAAACACCTGCGACAGCTGCTGCACCGGGCCGAAGAACAGGGTCAGGTACAGCAGGAAACGCGGTGAGCACACCCGGGGTGATGTCCCCGCCGACGATCCGGGTGCCGCCGACGAACAGCACCACCGCCGTCGCGATGTCGGACAGCAACCCCACGAACGGGAAGTAGGTGGCGATGTAGCGCTGCGCGCGCAGCCGCGACCGGCGGTAGGCGTCGGAACGCTCGCCGAAGCGGTCGTAGCTCAGCTCCTCGCGGACGTAGGCCTGCGCGATGCGGACCCCGGACACGTTCTCCTGCAGGTCGGCGTTGACCACGCTGACCCGCTCGCGGGCCTCGGCGTAGGCGCGGGAGGAGAACCGGCGGAACACCACGGTGCCGACCGCGAGCAGCGGCAGCAGCCAGCCCAGCGCGTACAGCGCGAGCTCCGGGTCGGTGAGCACCAGGGCGGTCGCGACCCCGCCGATCGTCAGGAGGCTGACGACGGCCTGCGCCAGCCCGGTCTGCAGGAACGTGGACAACGCGTCCACGTCGGTGGTCATCCGGGTCATGATCCGGCCGGACAGCTCCCGCTCGTAGAAGTCGAGGCCGAGCCGCTGCAGGTGCGCGTAGCTGCGCAGCCGCAGCAGGTAGAGCAGGCTCTCCCCGGCCCGGCGGTGACCAGCGTCTGGAACCCGACGACCACCGCGTCCAGCACGACGATCAGCAGCCCGGCCAGCGCCGCCAGCAGCAGGACCCGGGTGGCGCCGTCGGCGATGCCGTCGTCGACGGCGATCCGGGCGATGCTCGGCAGGGCCAGGGTCGCCAGCGCGTCCGCGGTCATCAGCGCGACGCCGAGCACCAGCAGCCAGCGCACCGGCCGCAGCAGCGAGGACAGCCGGAACGCGGGGTCGGGGGCCGTCGGGTCGTCGTCGCCGTGCAGCCGGGGCGTCTCGGTCGCCGGGGGCAGCTTCGCGACGGACTCGAGCAGCTCGGGGTCGCGCTGATCCCGCCCGCCCAGCCGGCCGCGCCGCCTCCGCCGTCGCGGGTCAGGGCGCGGTCCGGGTCCTGCTCGATGCTGACCCGCGGCCACAGCTCCGGGGTGACGGCCGGGCCGGCGGCCACGGACGCCGCCACCGTGTCGCCGGGGCCCGCCCCGCCGGTGTCGTCCGCGGGCTCGTCGCCGACCGGGGCGACGGTGGCCGCGCGGGTGCCACCGCCCAGCTCGTCGGCGGGCCGGTGGCCAGCAGCTCCCGGAACAGCGCGCACCGGCTGCGCAGCTCGTCCTCGGTGCCGGTGTCGACCACCGCCCCTTGTCCAGCACCGCGATCCGGTCGGCCAGCGCCAGGGTGGACCGCCGGTGCGCGACCAGCAGCGTGGTCCGCTCGGCGGTCAGCTCGTGCAGGGTCTCGTGGATCGCGGCCTCGGTGGCGGTGTCGACCGCGGAGGTCGCGTCGTCGAGCACGAGCACCCGCGGCCGGGTGAGCATCGCCCGGGCCAGTGCGATCCGCTGTCGCTGGCCACCGGACAGGGTCAGGCCGCGCTCGCCGACCTCGGTGTCGTAGCCGTCGGGCAGGTCCTCGACGAACGACGCGACCTGCGCCGCCTCGGCGGCGGCGCGGATCTCGTCCTCGTCGGCGTCGGGTCGGCCGTAGGCGATGTTGTTGCGGATGGTGTCGGAGAACAGGAACGCCTCCTCGAACACCACCCCCGGCTCGGCGCGCAGGTCGTGCAGCCGCAGGTCGCGCAGGTCCACCCCGCCGATGGCGAGACGCCCGGCCTGCGGGTCGTAGAACCGGGGCAGCAGCAGCGCCACCGTCGACTTGCCCGAGCCGGGCGGGCCGACCAGGGCGAGGGTCTCACCGGGCTCGACGCGCAGGGAGAGCCCGTCCAGGACCGGGTCGGGGGCGGCGTGGCCGTCCGGGCCGGAGCCCGCGGGCTCGTAGCCGAACCGGACGTCCTCCAGCTCGACGGTCAGGGGGCCCTCGGGGAGCGAGGCCGGACGTTCCGGGTCCACGATCCCCGGTGCGGAGTCGACGATCTCGAAGACGCGCTCGGCGCCGGCCCGGGTCAGCTGCGCGGTGACCACGAGCGCGCCGATCAGCCGGGCGGGCCCGACGAGCATGCCGACGTAGGTGGTGAACGCCAGGAACGTGCCGAGGTCGATCGTGCCCCGGGCGGCCATCCAGCCACCGATGCCGATCACCGCGACCTGCCCCAGGCCGGGCAGCGCCAGCAGCATCGGGTTGAGCCGCGCGGTCAGCCCGGCGGCCCGCAGCCGCTCGCCGTAGAGCCGGCGGGCCCGGCCCTCCAACGTGGCGGTCTCGCGGGCCTCCTGCCCGAAGCCCTTCACCACGCGCACGCCGGTGACGGTCTCCTCGACCTGCTGGGCGATCTCGGCGGCCCGCTGCTGCGCGGACCAGGTGGCCGGAACAGCCTGCGCCGGATGCTGTTGGTGGCCAGGAACGCCAGTGGCAGCAGGACCAGCGCGACCACCGTGAGCAGCGGAGACAGGTACAGCATCGCGACGACCGCGACGACCACCAGCACGACGGTGCCCGCCGACAGCGGAACCATCGACAGGAAGCCCTGCACCAGCTGCAGGTCGGAGATGGCCCGCGAGGCGACCTGGCCGGTGCGCAGCCGGTCCTGGCGGACCCCGTCCATCCGCTGCACCGCGCCGAACACCGCGCGCCGCAGGTCGTGCTGCACGTTCAGCGCCATCTTGCCGCCGAGATAGCGGCGCACGAACGCGCCGACGAACTTCAGCACGCCCAGCACCAGGAGCCCACCGACGACCGGCGCGAGCACGCCGGTGTCCCCGCCGATCGCGCCGTTCACGCCCTCGCGGATCAGCAGCGGGCCGATCGCCTCCAGCCCGACGCCGAGCATGGACGCGACCAGCGCACCGACCGTGACGCGGCGGTGCCGCATGCAGGCCGCGGCCAGTCTGCGGATCCAGCCGGGGCCTGCGGAGGGGTGGGGAGTGGGCACGTCGCCAGGCTATGCCCGACCCCCGACAACCGGCCCGTCGACGCCGCCCGACACGGGGTCCCCGCCGTCGGCGACGGCAGCTCCTCCGCACCACCCACCACGGACCCGGCGCTCCGCTGTCGATCAGTGCATGAGCGCTGCCGGAGGCCGGGCGGACAACGGTCATGCACTGATCGACGAGGTACCCGGCGGTACTCACGGCGGGAGGCGGCTCAGGACCGGCGTCCCGCGCCTGCGGCGGCGTCGGACCGGGGGCCGCCGGCAGGTCTCAGGTGATGTCCCGCCGTGCCCCGACGACGGCGGCCAGCGCGATCCCCGCGGCCGTCCAGGCCGCCAGGACCAGCAGCCCGACCCAGCCGGGCGGCGGGGCGCTGACCCCGGCCAGGAACTCCAGGACGAACCGGGACTGCGCGCCCAGCCCGGCCGAGCTCACGACCGGCTCCCAGACCGCGAGGTCACCGGCGTTGCCGGGCAGGAACGGGGTCAGCCGGGCGAACACCGACGGGTCGCCGAGCGAGGACCCGTCGCCCGCGCGCAGCGCCCCGGCGATCAGGTTCTCCCCGATCAGCAGGTAGCCGACGGTGAGCGCGATCGCCCCTGCCTGGTTGGTGACCAGGGTTCCGACGGCGACGCCGAGCACCCCCCACAGCGCGCACACCAGGATCCCGATCGCGCCCAGCCCGGCGAGCCGGCCGAGGTCGGGGAGCTGCTGGCCGCCGAGCGTCGCACCGCCGAGCAGCGGGCCGACCACGACGAGGGCCAGTGCGTACAGCCCGGCGACGACGGCGGCGATCACCGCCTTGGCCGCGAGCACCTGGCCCCGGGACCCGGTCAGGTAGGCCAGCGTGACCGTGCGGTGCCGGAAGTCGCCGGTGCCCAGCAGGGTCCCGAAGGCGGCGCCGACGATCGCGGTCATGGTCAGGGCCGACGCCAGCCCCGCGAGCATCAGGATCGAGGAGGTCTCGGTGGCCTGCGGCACGAGCAGCTGCAGGATGCTGCCGAGCAGGCTCTGGGCGAGCGCGAGCAGCAGCACCGGGAGGAACAGCAGCCACCACACCCGGGTGGACAGGGTCTTGCGGACCTCCGCGGTCAGCACCGCGCGGAAGCGGTCGAGGCTCACGGTCGCCATCAGCGCTGCTCCTCACCGGCGAGCAGGCGCAGGAACATCTGTTCCAGCCCGGCCCGCTCCTCGCTCATCCCGTACACGGCGACGCCCGCGGCGAGCGCCAGGTCCCCGACGCGGACCGCGTCGGCCCCGCCGACGGCCAGCACGCCGTCGTCGACGCGGTCGATCTCGGTGATCCCGTCCGTCGCGAGCGCCTCGGCCAGCCGGGCCGGGTCCGCGGCGCGCACGAGCACGCGCGAGCCGTGGCCGGCGCGCAGCTCGGCGACGGTGCCGTCGAAGCGGCAGGCACCACGGTCGATGACGACCAGCCGCTGCGCGGTCAGCTCCATCTCGGCCAGCTGGTGGGAGGAGACGAGCACGCTGCGCCCCGACGCGGCGAAGGCCTGCAGGAACGAGCGCAGCCAGGCGATGCCGTCGGGGTCCAGGCCGTTGCCCGGCTCGTCGAGCACGAGGATGCGCGGGTCGCCGAGCAGTGCCACCGCCAGTGCCAGCCGCTGGTTCATGCCGAGCGAGAATCCACCCGCCGAGCGGTCCGCGGCGGCGGCCAGGCCCACCAGGGTGAGCACCTCGTCGACCCGGGTGTCGGGCACGCCGATCGCGGCGGCCGCGGCGCGCAGGTGTGCGCGGGCGGTGCGTCGCGGATGCACCCCCTGCACCTCCAGCACCGCGCCGACGACGCGGCCGGGCGAGACCAGCGCGGAGAACGGGACCCCGTCGACGAGCGCGCGCCCGGTGCTGGGCACGACCAGGCCGAGGATCATCCGCAGCGTCGTCGTCTTGCCGGAGCCGTTGGGCCCGAGGAACCCGGTCACCGAGCCGGGCTCGACGGTGAACGACAGGTCGTGCACGGCCTCGACCGGGCCGAACCTCTTGCCGAGCCCCTCGACGACGATCCGCCCGCTCCCGGCCGCCGTCGCCGGGTCCGTGGACGCGGTCTCCTGCACTCCGGTCTCCGTCCGTCTCGCGTCGCGCCCCGGGGTTCGCACCGGGGCATCGCCTGCGCCAATCCTCGCCCAGCCCGGGATCGCGGCGGGAGGCGGGCCCCGCACCGTTCCGGGCGGCGCGGGACCGGCCGGACCGTGCCCGTCGGGGCCCCGACCGCTACACGGTGGCGCGGACCGCCGCCTCGACCGCCGCGGCGAGCGTGTCCAGGTACGGGTCGTCGCACGCCGCCCCCGTGACCAGCACCCGGAACAGCAGCGGGGCGATCAGGAGGTCGACCGCGAGATCGACGTCCGCCGACGGCGGCAGGTCCCCCCGCGCGATCGCCGCGCGGAGCATCTGCACGCCGACCTCCCGCCGCGGACCGGCCACGTCCGTCTGCAGCACCTCGGCCAGCGCCGGGGTGTGGCGGAGCTCGGCGAGCAGCGTCGGGACCACCGCTGCCACCACCGGGGTGGCCACCTGGTCGCGCAGGGCACCGAGCAGCTCACGCAGGTCGCTGCGGAACGCCCCGGTCGCCGGGGCGGGCGGCAAGGTGTCGGCGACGGCCTGGCGGACCAGGTCGGCCAGCATCTGCTCCTTCGACGACCAGCGGCGGTACAGCGCCGCCTTGCCCACACCCGCACGCCGGGCGACCGCCTCCATCGACAGGCGGGCGTACCCGGACGCGGCCAGCTCGGCGAAGGCCGCGGACACGATCGCCTCGGTGACACGGGGGCGGAGCACCGATCCGCCGCCGGTGGTTCGTCGGAGCGTCACGCCGACATCCTAGCCGCCGACGGAACGCTTGCGTTCCGTCGATCGTCGACCTAGCCTCGGACACCAAAACGGAACGGCACCGTTCCGTTGAAGGAACGGAGAGATGCGATGTCCACCTCCACCAGCGACCGGGTCCGACTGCTGACCACCGGCCTCGAGGCCTTCCACCGGGAGGACGTCGAGACGTTCATGGCCATGTACCGCGAGGACGCCGTGCACGAGTTCCCGTTCGCCCCGGAGGGGATGCCCACACGCGTCGAGGGCCGGGAGGCCATCGAGGCCTGGATGCGCACCGTGCCCGATCTCCTGACCCTCGACGGCGGCATGCACGACCTGCGGATCCACGAGGGCGGCGACACCCTGACCGCCGAGTGGTCCTCGACCGGCCACTTCGCCGACGGGACCCCGGCCGCGATCTCCTACGTCGCAGTGGTCACCTTCGACGGCGATCTGGTCGCGCGCTACCGCGACTACATCAACCCCCTCGACCTGCGGCCCGCCTTCCCCGCCGCCCGCCACTGACGCCCGAGCCCACGGCGGGCCCCGTCCGACGTCACACAGGGCGCGATGCCGCTGTTCCACGTCGACGGGACCAGCGACGCGTTCGTCGCGCCGGCCCGGGGCGCGCGGATCGTGACGACACGGACGCCCGGCCGGCGTCGGCGACGTCGCCGTCATCGGGGTGCCCGACGACCGCCGGGGCGAGGTGCCGAAGGCCTGCGTCGCACCCTCCCCCGGCGCCCGCATCGACCCCGAGGACCTGCCGGTTCATGCGCGCGCCCACCGCGCGTCGTTCACATGTCCGACGACCGTCGACGCCCTGTCGGGGCTCCCCCGCAGCCCGACCGGCAAGATCGTCGAGAAGGACCTCCGGCCACCGCTCCAGGTGATATGGCGCCGGTCTCATACTGAGACACGCCGAAACTTGACTGACTCAAGAAAAGCGGGCAGGCTCGCCGCCGTGTCGAACGCATCGGACTACGAGGGCATGTTGCGTGGAGCGTCGCTGCGCGTGACGCGTCCTCGCCTGGCCGTGCTGCAGGCGGTCCACTCCCACCAGCACGCGGACACGGAGTCGATCATCCGTGTCGTGCGGGAGGACCTCGGGGAGGTGTCGCACCAGGCCGTCTACGACGTGCTGCGTGCGCTGCACTCCTCAGGGCTGGTTCGTCGGATCCAGCCCACCGGCTCCGTCGCGCGGTACGAGGCGCGGGTCGGCGACAACCACCACCACGTGGTCTGCCGATCCTGTGGCGCCATCGCCGACGTCGACTGCGCCGTCGGCTCCGCACCCTGTCTCACCGCCTCCGACGACAGCGGCTTCGTGATCGACGAGGCCGAGGTCGTCTACTGGGGACGGTGCCCCGACTGCTCATCCACTGATCCCGAGAGGATGTCCCGTGTCTGACGAGCACCCCACCGTCGAGAGCGAGATGAACCGCGAGCAGGACGGCGGTTGCCCCGTCGCCGCCGGTCGCATCGCGCACCCCACCGAGGGTGGCGGCAACCAGAGCTGGTGGCCCAACCAGCTCAACCTGAAGATCCTCCGCAAGCACGCCCCCGCGTCGGACCCGATGGAGCCGGACTTCGACTACGCGAAGGAGTTCGCGACCGTCGACCTCGACGAGCTCGCGCGCGACGTCGACGCCGTCATCACCACCTCGCAGGACTGGTGGCCGGCCGACCACGGCAGCTACGCCGGGTTCTTCATCCGGATGGCCTGGCACTCCGCGGGCACCTACCGGACCTACGACGGCCGCGGCGGCGCGGGCGCCGGCATGCAGCGCTTCGCCCCGCTGAACAGCTGGCCGGACAACGCCAACCTGGACAAGGCCCGCCGGCTGCTCTGGCCGGTCAAGCAGAAGTGGGGCCGCAAGGTCTCCTGGGCCGACCTCATGGTCTTCGCGGGCAACCGCGCCCACGAGATCTCCGGCTTCCCGATGTTCGGCTTCGCCGGTGGCCGCGCCGACGTGTGGGAGCCCGAGGAGGACGTCTACTGGGGCTCGGAGAACGTCTGGCTGGGCAACGAGGCGCGCTACGGCGGCAACAAGGACATCGCGCACCGAGAGCTGGAGAAGCCGCTCGGCGCGTCGCACATGGGCCTGATCTACGTCAACCCGGAGGGCCCGGACGCCAGCGGTGACCCGATCGCCGCCGCGCGCGACATCCGCGAGACCTTCGGCCGGATGGCGATGAACGACGAGGAGACCGCCGCGCTCATCATCGGCGGGCACAGCCTCGGCAAGACCCACGGCGCCGCGAACCCGGACGAGAACGGCAACGTCGGCCCCGAGCCGGAGGCCGCCGACATCACCGAGCAGGGCCTGGGCTGGAAGCAGAACTACGGCAAGGGCAAGGGCCGCGACGCCATCACCTCCGGGCTCGAGGTCATCTGGACCCGCACCCCGAACCGGTGGAGCCACGACTACCTCAAGCACCTCTACGCCTACGAGTGGGAGCTGGAGGAGTCGCCGGCCGGCGCCAAGCAGTTCGTCGCCAAGGACGGCCCGGAGGTCATCCCGGACCCCGAGCCCGGCTACCCGAACCGCAAGCCGCGGATGCTGGTCACCGACGTCGCACTGCGCGTGGACCCGGTCTACGGCGAGATCACCCGTCGCTGGCTGGACAACCCGTCCGAGTTCGAGGACACCTACCGTCGCGCCTGGTACAAGCTGACCCACCGCGACATGGGCCCGAAGGAGCGCTACATCGGCGCCTGGGTGCCGCAGGAGGAGCTCCTGTGGCAGGACCCGGTCCCGGCCGTCGACCACCCGCTGGTGGACGCCGACGACGTCGCGTCGATCAAGGCGAAGGTCCTCGAGTCCGGCCTGTCGGTCACCGACCTGATCAAGACCGCCTGGGCCGCGGCCTCGTCGTTCCGCCAGTCCGACAAGCGCGGTGGCGCCAACGGCGGCCGCATCCGCCTGGAGCCGCAGCTGCAGTGGGAGGTCAACGACCCCGACACGCTGCGCCAGGTCGTCTCGGCGCTGGAGTCGCTCCAGTCCGAGATCAACGGCTCCCTGACCGGCGGCAAGAAGATCTCCTTCGCCGACCTCGTCGTGCTGGCCGGTGCCGCCGCCCTGGAGAAGGCCGCCAAGGACGGCGGGCACGACATCACCGTGCCGTTCGTCCCGGGCCGGACCGACGCCACCCAGGAGAAGACCGACGTCGAGTCGTTCTCCTACCTGGAGCCCACCGCCGACGGCTTCCGCAACTACCGCGGCAAGGGCCACACCCTGCCCGGCGAGTTCCTGCTCGTCGACCGCGCGAACCTGCTCGGCGTCTCCGCCCCGGAGATGACCGTGCTGGTCGGCGGCCTGCGCGTGCTGGGCGCCAACACCGGCGGGTCGACGGCCGGCGTGTTCACCGACCGGGTCGGCACGCTGTCCAACGACTTCTTCACCAACCTGCTGGCCGGCGACGTCCAGTGGCGCTCGGTGGCCGGCGACGACGACTCCTTCGAGGCCGTCGACGCCTCCGGGAACGTCAAGTGGACCGGCACCCGCGCCGACCTGGTCTTCGGGTCGAACTCCGAGCTGCGCGCCGTCGCCGAGGTCTACGCCTCCGACGACGCGAAGGAGAAGTTCGTCCGCGACTTCGTCGCCGCCTGGGACAAGGTCATGATGGCCGACCGCTACGACGTCTGATCGTCGCGTAGCAGCACGTCACGACGCCCGGGCCGGGTCACCGGCCCGGGCGTCGCCATGTCCGGGCCCCGGGCCGGACACCTCCGTCGAGATGCGGCTGAGGGCTGCGGTGCGCGCCCCCGCACGGACCCTGCGCTGCATCTCGACGCATTCCGGACACCGAGATGCAGCTCAGCGGGCTGGGGAGATCCACAACTCCCGCTGAGCTGCATCTCGGCGGGTCGGCGCCGGCGGTGCCGGTCGACGGGCGTCCCGTGGACCGGGCGTCAGTGCTGCAGCAGCCGTGGGGCCCAGGTCCCGGCACGCGGGCGGACGGCCCACCACAGGCGGGCGTAGGCGGAGTGCAGGGAGTCCCGCACCCGCGGACGGGGGCGGCCGCGACCGAGACGGTGAGCATCGGCCTCGCGGTGCAGGTCCGCCATCCGCGCCCGCGCGAGCCGGGCCCAGTGGTCCTCGATCACGACCCGCCTCCCGGCGGTTCGGACGGGGTGATCTCGTGCGGCGGTCGCGGGAGCCACGTGCCGAAGAAGAACTCGACCGGACGTGCCCCCGGCGGACGGGCCGACGGGTCGTGCTGCCGCTGCTCGAACCGTCGCGAGACGGCGATCAGCTCGTCGTGCAGCGCGCCGAGCTCCTCAGCGGTCATCCAGGTGGAGCCCGCCGAGAACCCGGCACCCTCGCGCCACTCGGGCGCCTCGGCCCCGGCGCGCCGGAACCACCGCTTCATCTTCTCGGCGACCCGGTCGACGTAGACCTCCGACAGCGTCTCCGCCGCCATCGCGGTCTCCGGCTCCATGCCGTCCTCGACACCCCAGGACTGGCCGTAGCGGACGAGCTTCCAGGGCTTCTCCCGGCCGCGGCCGCCCTCGGCCGGCTCGACGAAGCCGTACTTGGCGAGGATCCCCAGGTGGTACGCGCAGCTGGCCACGCTCTCGCCGGTGAGCTCGGCGCACCGGGTGGCCGTCGCGGTCCGTTCGAGCCCGACCACCTCCAGCAGCTCCACCCGCAGCGGATGGGACAGCGCGCGCAGCCGCGCGGGGTCGGTGAGGGTGTAGGGCTCCTTCGGCACGGAAGTCAACATACCTTTATCAAGATACTTTGAGCAAGGAGTGTTGATACGACTCGACCGCGCCGCGATGCAGCCGAGGGCTGCCCCGGCGCACGTGCGCACAGCCCTGACCTGCATCGCGGCATCAGAGGGTCGTCGAGATGCATCTCAGCGGGAGCTGTCGATCTCCACGGCCCGCTGAGCTGCATCTCGGCGACCGGCGGGCCGGGCAGCGGGGCGGGCGGCGGGCCGGGCGATGGGCCGGGCGATGGGCCGGGCGATGGGCCGACCGGCGAGCCGGGCGGCGGGCCAGGACGGGACGGCAGAGCGGGGGCGCGCCCGGAATGCGCGACGGGCGGGATCACCCCAGCCCGTCGAGCACCCCCGCGAGCCCCGACGGCGCGGAGAGCATCGGCCAGTGCCCCGTCGGCAGCGCCGTGAACGTCCACTCCGGACCGTCCATCTCCGCGAACCCGGGCACCCCGGCGTCGATCAGCTCGCGGGCGTCGGCGGGGGTGAAGCTGCAGGCCACGACGGTCTTCGGCAGCGAGGGGTCGGGCGTTCCGCGACGGGCGCCGGTGAGCACCACCCCGGGCGGCTCGGCCGTCGAGCGGGCACGGACGTCGTCGAAGACGGTGTCGGGGATGCCTGCGGTGCTGCTGCCCGCGGCGTCGAGCTCGGCGCGGGACGGCATCGGCAGTGCACCGTGCTCGGCGAGGGTCGCCCGGGTCGCGGCCTGCGCGTCGGGCGGGGTGAAGTCGATCTGCGCGACCCCGTCGGGCAGCGGTCCGGTGTCGACGAACACCAGGTGCGCGACCCGGACCCGGGCCCGCTCGGCCGCCGCCGCGCAGACCGGGCCCGCGCCGCTGTGACCGACGAGCACGACCGGCTCGCCCGCGCCGCCCAGCGCGGCGAGCACGTCGTCGACGCGGGTCCGGGCGGTGGCCCCGGGCTCGTGACCGAGGTCGAGCGCGGTGACGTCGTGCCCGCGGGCGCGCAGGTCGTCCGCGACCGCGCTCCATGCCGTCGCGTCGATCCAGAACCCGGGAACCAGCAGGTAGCTCGTCATGCCCCGAGCCTGGCGGCGGACGAGGACGGTTCCGGTCCTCGTGCTAGTTCTTCTGCTGCTCGGCCTTCAGCCGGGCGGCCTCGCGCTGGCTCTCGGCGCGGGTGGCGCGCTCACGGGCCAGCCACTCGGGCTCCTCGGCCTTGATCGCGGCGATCTGCTCGGTGGTCAGCGGCTCGGTGATCCCGGCGCGGGCCAGCCCCGAGATCGACACCCCGAGCCGGTCGGCGACGACCGGGCGCGGGTGCGGCCCGGTGGCGCGCAGCTCGCGCAGCCACTCCGGCGGGTCGGCCTGCAGCGCGTCGAGCTCGTCACGGGAGACGACGCCCTCGCGGAACTCGGCGGGGGTGGCGTCGAGGAGCACACCGAGCTTCTTCGCCGCGGTCGCGGGCTTCATCGTCTGGGCGGACCTCTGGCGCGTCATGTCACCAGGCTATGCGGCTAGCCTCGACCGGTGACCGCCACGTCCTTCCACCTCGGCTACGTCCCGGGCGTCACCCCCGGCAAGTGGACCCGGATGTGGGCCGAGCGCCGCCCCGGGGTCCCCCTGGAGCTGCACACGGTGAGCCCGGCCGAGGCCGCGGACCTGGTCCGCGCGGGCACGGTGGACGCGGCCGTCGCCCGGCTGCCGATCGACCGGACCGGACTGCACGCGATCCCGCTCTACACCGAGACGACCGTGGTGGTGGTCCCGAAGGAGCACGTGGTGACCGCGGCCGACGAGGTGACCGTCGCCGACCTGACCGACGAGATCGTCCTGCGCACCGGCGACGACACCCTCGACTGGCCCGACGGGCCGCCCGGCCGGGCCGCGGAGTACACCCCGCCGACGACGGCCGAGGCGGTCGAGATCGTCGCGGCGGGGGTCGGGCTGCTGATCGTCCCGCAGTCGCTGGCCCGGCTGCACCACCGCCGGGACCTCACCTACCGGCCGCTGGTCGACGCGCCGGGCTCCGGCGTCGCGCTGACCTGGCCGGACGCCGAGAACAGCGATCTGATGGAGGAGTTCATCGGGATCGTGCGCGGCCGCTCGGCACACAGCACCCGGACCCGGCGCAGCGAGCCCCCGGCCGCACCGGCGCGCCGCCCCGCGTCGACGGCGGCGAAGCGGCGACCGGCCCGGCGTCGCCGCTAGCCCCCCGGACACGACGACGCCCCCCGGTGCACGGGGCACCGGGGGGCGTCGGGCGTATGACGCGGACGGGTCAGGCCGCAGCGGGCACCGGCTTCTGCGAGAGCTTCTCGAGGCGGCGCGTGGTGGGCCAGCGGACGGCGGTCGCCCAGCCGAGCTTCTCGAAGCCGCGGATGACGGCGGCCGAGATGTCGATCTGGCCCTTCTTCACACCGTGCCGGGCGCAGGTCGGGTCGGCGTGGTGCAGGTTGTGCCAGGACTCGCCGAAGGACAGGACCGCCAGCCACCAGACGTTGGCGGACTTGTCACGGGAGGCGAAGGGGCGCTCGCCCCAGATGTGGCAGATCGAGTTGATCGACCAGGTGACGTGGTGCAGCACCGCGACGCGGACCAGACCGGCCCAGAAGAACGCGGTGAACGCGCCCCACCAGGACATGGTCACCAGACCGCCGATGAGCGCCGGGCCCGCCAGGCTGAAGACGACGATCAGCGGGAACGCCTTCTCGACGCGCATCATGTCGCGGTCGGCGAGCAGGTCCGGGGCGAACCGCTTCATGTTGGTGAGGTCGCGGTTGAACAGCCAGCCCAGGTGCGAGTGCCAGAAGCCCTTGACCAGCGCCGAGGCGCCGGTGCCGTAGAGCCACGGCGAGTGCGGGTCGCCCTCCTTGTCGGAGAACGCGTGGTGGCGGCGGTGGTCGCCGACCCAGTCGAGCACGCTGCCCTGCAGCGAGATGCTGCCGGCGATCGCCAGGGCGATCCGCAGCGGACGGTTCGCCTTGAACGAGCCGTGGGTGAAGTAGCGGTGGAAACCGACGGTCACACCCAGGCCGCTGACGGCGTAGAAGACGACGAACAGCGCGACGTCGACCCACCCGAGACCCCAGCCCCAGGCGAGCGGGACGGCGGCGAACAGCGCGAGCGTCGGGAGGATCACGAACAGTCCGACCAGGAACATCGCGCCGGGCGGGCGCTGCCCGTCCACGATCGGCGCGGGTGTCCGCTTCTCGGACGTGCTGCGGGGTGGTGCGGCCTCGAGCGTCATGCGTCCCACTGTCGCGGCACCCCTACCCCGCGGGCAGTGCGGTTAACCCCCCTGTTCGGATTCGGGTTCCGCCCCGGTCCGGACTTGACCGACGAGTAACTTGTGAGTACTGAACGGGGAGTGAAGCTCTCCACCGTCCTCCCCTACGGCGACGACCCGATCCGCAACGCGGACGCCGTCACCGACATGGAACGCGCCGGCCTCGATGTCGTCTGGGCCGCCGAGGCGTACTCGTTCGACGCCGTCTCCCTGCTCGGTTACCTCGCCGCCCGCACCGAGCGTCTCGAGATCGGGTCGGCGATCCTGCCGATCTACTCGCGCACCCCCACCCTGACCGCGATGACCGCGGCCGGCCTCGACGCCCTGTCCGACGGTCGGTTCAACCTGGGCCTCGGCGCATCCGGCCCGCAGGTCATCGAGGGATTCCACGGGGTCGCCTACGACAAGCCGGTCGGGCGCACGCGCGAGATCATCGAGATCTGCCGCAAGGTCTGGAAGCGGGAGGAGAAGCTCACCAACGACGGGCTCTACCCGATCCCGCTGCCCGGCGGCACCGGCCTCGGCAAGCCGCTGAAGATCATCAACCACCCGAAGCGCGCCGACATCCCGGTCTGGGTGGCCGCACTGGGCGAGAAGAACCTGGAGATGACCGCGGAGCTGGCGAACGGCTGGCTCCCGCACGTCGTGCTACCGGAGAAGATCCAGGAGGTCTTCGGGCCCGCGCTGCAGGCCGGCTACGCCAAGCGCGCCCCCGAGCTGGGTCCGCTGCAGATCACCGGCGGCGGGATCGTCGCGCTCGAGGAGGAGTTCTTCGAGCCCGCCCGCCAGGCCGCCCGCGGCCTCTACGCGCTCTACATCGGCGGCATGGGGGCCCGCGGGAAGAACTTCTACAACACCGTGTTCGCCAAGCAGGGCTACGTCGACGAGGCGAAGACCGTGCAGGACCTCTACCTGGACGGGAAGAAGGAGGAGGCCATGGCCGCCCTCCCCGCCGACTTCATCGACAAGGTCACCCTGATCGGCCCCGAGGGGCACGTCCGCGAGCGGATCGCCGCCCTGCGCGAGAACGGGATCACCACCTGCACGTGAACCCGATGACCAACGACGTGAACCACACGTTCGAGAAGCTCAAGACCTGGATGTCGTAGGTCGACGTCCTGGGTCGATGTCCTGGGTCGACGTCCCGGGTCCCGGCTTGCCGGGCCCGCGCGGGCGTGCTCATCTGGGTGACGTGGTCGACAGCACCGTTGGTCAGGACCTCACCCCCGACGAGCGCGACGCGGTCGTGGCCGGAGCCCGGTTCGCCGGGCCCTCCGGGCCGCACCGCCTGCGCGGGCCAGGGCCCGTCCCCCGTCGCGCCGGACGCCACCGCGGGCTCCGGCCGTCCGGCCGCGGCGCGGCCGCGTGAGCGCCACGCCGCCCCCCGACGGAGGGACCTGCGACATTGCGCCGTTCGGCCCAGTACCGGGGGGTCCTGTCACGGCTCGTAGGCGGGGCGTAGAGAATGTGTGACGTCATCCACGGTTCACGGTGCTCCGGGCAACCCCCGGCGGGGCACCCGCGACAGGACTCGCGACATGACGAGGAGACCGACTTGCTGGAGCTCGCCATCCGGACCTCCGACGAGCCGATCTCCCCCGGTCAGTACCGGCACACGGCGACGCACGCCTGGTGGATGGGGACCTGCTTCGCCCGCGACGAGCTCTGTGTCCACTACAGCGAGCACCTGCTCCAGCAGTGGACCCCGCTCGACCCGGCCCAGGACTGGCTGCTCGACCGCGAGCTGACCGGCCGCGTGCACTGGTTGTGCGGTGACGGCGCGGCGGCGATCGAGGACGGCTTCGACATCGCCGACCAGTGGCCCACCGGCCGCTTCCGCGCCCCGCACGGCGACTTCTACGCCGAGCTCCACGGCCACCGGCCCGCCGCGAAGGTCGGCTCGTGGGCCAACCCGACCGAGGCGTTCCTCGCCGGCCTGCCCCGCGACCCGGCGGCGATGCTGGACCGGCTGATCGCCGACAGCCCGCCCGGCCGCGGCTACACCGGCCCGTTCCCGAGCGCCGTGAGCGCGCTGCGGACCTGTCGGGTCCCCGCCGAGCTGCGCGCGGTGCTCTACGCCGCGCTGCGCCGGATGCCCGCCGTCTCCCTCGGCGAGACCGACAACCTCGACGGCGAGCGGCACCCCACCCTCGTCCACGACGACGGTCCGGTCCGCACCGAGCTGCTGATCTCCCCCGTCGACGGGCAGTACGCCGGCGAGCGCGACACCGTCCGGCGCCCGGCCCGCGTGGGCCCGCCGGTCGGCACCGTCGTCGCCGAGACGACCACGCAGACCTCCGTGGTCGACGTGCTCGGCTCCCCGCCCGGCTTCTGAATCGTGCCGCTCGCCGTCCGCGGGCGGTCGATCACGAAACGATCACGAAGTGGGACCCGGCACACTGCCCGGTCTCGCGCCAAGGGGACTAACCTGGTAGCCGGTCGCGAAAAATCGAGCAGCTATCAAGGCGGTTGACGCAGAGTGTCATCGAGCAGTACCTCCCATCAGGCGAGCGACTTCGGTCCGAACGAGTGGCTCGTCGAGGAGATGTACCAGCGCTTCCAGGAGGACCCGTCGGCCGTGGACCCGGCCTGGCACGAGTTCTTCGCCGACTACGGCAAGGGCGGTGAGAAGGCCTCCTCCTCGTCGTCCGTCGGGACCGAGGAGTCCGACGACACCTCCTCCGGCAACGGCTCCGCCCCGACCTCCTCGGGTGGTGTCACCCGCGGCGCGGGCACCGAGGACGACCAGGGCAGTGGGCACGGCACCGGGAACGGCACCGTGAGCAGCAAGGGGACCGGCGCGGCCGGCTCCGGCGACGCTCCGGCCCAGAAGGCCGTGACGAACGGCGGGAAGGCCGGGGGCAACGGCACCGCCACCTCTCGCGACGTCCCGTCGCCGGTCACCCCGAAGGCCGAGCCGCCGCCCGCCGAGGAGCGCCTGCGCACCGCGAGCGCCCCGGCACCGGCGTCGTCGAACGGGTCGTCGGCCAAGCCGGCCGCGGGCAGCGGCTCCAAGGCCGCGAAGCCGGCGCAGGACGGGGGTGGCGCGACCACCACCCCGCTGCGCGGTGCCGCGAACGCCATCGCCAAGAACATGACGTCGTCCCTCACGCTGCCGACCGCGACCAGCGTCCGTGCGGTCCCGGCCAAGCTGCTGGCCGACAACCGCATCGTCATCAACAACCACCTCAAGCGCACCCGCGGCGGGAAGCTGTCGTTCACGCACCTGATCGGCTACGCGCTGGTCCGGGCCCTGGCCGACTTCCCGAACATGAACCGGCACTTCGTCGAGACCGACGGCAAGGCCTCGGTCGCGACGCCGGAGCACGTGAACCTCGGCCTGGCCATGGACATGGCGGGCAAGGACGGCAGCCGCACGCTGATCGTCGTGTCCATCAAGGGCTGCGAGAACTTGTCGTTCGCGCAGTTCTGGCAGGCCTACGAGGGCATGGTCCGCAAGGCCCGCGAGGGCAAGCTGACCGCCGAGGACTTCTCCGGCACCACGATCAGCCTCACCAACCCGGGCACGCTGGGCACCAACCACTCGGTGCCGCGGCTGACCGTGGGCCAGGGCGCGATCATCGGCGTCGGCGCGATGGAGTACCCGGCCGCGTTCCAGGGTGCGTCGGAGGAGCGGCTCGTCGAGCTCGGCATCTCCAAGATCATCACCCTGACCTCGACCTACGACCACCGGATCATCCAGGGCGCCGAGTCCGGCGACTTCCTGCGCCGGATCCACCAGCTGCTCCTCGGCGAGGACGGCTTCTACGACGACGTCTTCGCCTCGCTGCGGGTGCCGTACGAGCCGGTCCGCTGGGTGCAGGACTTCCCCGAGGGCGAGGTCGACAAGACCGCCCGCGTGCTGGAGCTGATCGAGTCCTACCGGACCCGCGGCCACCTGATGGCCGACACGGACCCGCTGAACTACCGCCAGCGCCGCCACCCCGACCTCGACGTCCTCAGCCACGGCCTGACCCTGTGGGACCTCGACCGCGACTTCGCGGTCGGCGGGTTCGGCGGGCAGAGCCACATGAAGCTGCGCGACGTGCTCGGCCTGCTGCGCAACTCCTACTGCCGCACCATCGGCACGGAGTACATGCACATCGCCGACCCCGAGCAGCGCAAGTGGCTCGAGGAGCGCATCGAGGTCCCGCACGTCAAGCCGGACTCCTCGGAGCAGAAGTACATCCTGTCCCGGCTGAACGCGGCCGAGGCCTTCGAGACCTTCCTGCAGACCAAGTACGTCGGGCAGAAGCGGTTCTCGCTGGAGGGCGGCGAGACCGTCATCCCGCTGCTCGACGCCGTGCTGGACAAGGCCGCCGAGCGCGAGCTCGACGAGGTCGTCATCGGCATGCCGCACCGCGGCCGGCTCAACGTGCTGGCCAACATCGTCGGCAAGCCGATCAGCCAGATCTTCCGCGAGTTCGAGGGCAACCTCGACCCGGGCCAGGCGCACGGTTCCGGCGACGTGAAGTACCACCTCGGCGCCGAGGGCAAGTACTTCCGGATGTTCGGCGACGGCGAGACCGCCGTCTCGCTGACCGCGAACCCGTCGCACCTGGAGGCCGTGGACCCGGTGCTGGAGGGCATCGTCCGCGCCAAGCAGGACCTGCTCGACAAGGGCGACGGCGGCTTCACCGTGCTGCCGGTGCTCATGCACGGCGACGCGGCGTTCGCCGGCCAGGGTGTCGTCGCCGAGACGCTGAACCTCGCGCTGCTGCGCGGGTACCGCACCGGCGGCACCGTGCACGTCGTGGTCAACAACCAGGTCGGGTTCACCACCGCGCCGGAGCACTCGCGCTCCTCGCAGTACTGCACCGACGTGGCGAAGATGATCGGCGCGCCGGTGTTCCACGTGAACGGCGACGACCCGGAGGCCTGCGTCTGGGTCGCCAAGCTGGCCGTCGAGTACCGCCAGCGCTGGAACAACGACGTCGTGATCGACATGATCTGCTACCGGCGCCGGGGCCACAACGAGGGCGACGACCCCTCGATGACCCAGCCGTCGATGTACGACATCATCGACGCCAAGCGCAGCGTCCGGAAGATCTACACCGAGTCGCTGATCGGCCGTGGTGACATCACCATGGAGGAGGCCGAGCAGGCGCTCAAGGACTTCTCCAACCAGCTCGAGCACGTCTTCAACGAGGTGCGCGAGCTCGAGAAGACCCCGCCGGTGATCTCGCCGTCGATCGAGTCGGAGCAGCTCGTCCCGTCCGACCTCGACACCTCGGTCCCGCTCGAGGTCGTCCACCGGATCGGCGACGTGCACACCAACCTCCCCGAGGGGTTCGCGGTGCACAAGCGGGTCGAGCCCGTGCTGCGCAAGCGCGAGAAGATGTCCCGCGAGGGCGACGTCGACTGGGCCTTCGCCGAGCTGCTCGCCCTCGGCTCGCTGGCGATGGACGGCCGGCTGGTCCGGCTGTCCGGTCAGGACTCCCGTCGCGGCACCTTCGTGCAGCGGCACTCGGTCCTGATCGACCGGCACACCGGCGCCGAGTACTTCCCGCTGCGCAACCTGGCCGAGGGTCAGGGCCGGTTCCTGCCCTACGACTCGGCGCTGTCGGAGTTCGCCGCGGTCGGCTTCGAGTACGGCTACTCGGTCGCCAACCCGGACGCGCTCGTGATGTGGGAGGGCCAGTTCGGCGACTTCGTCAACGGCGCCCAGTCGATCATCGACGAGTTCATCTCCTCCGGTGAGGCCAAGTGGGGCCAGCTCTCCGACGTCGCGCTGCTGCTGCCGCACGGCCTGGAGGGCCAGGGCCCCGACCACAGCTCCGGGCGCATCGAGCGCTTCCTGCAGCTGTGCGCCGAGGGCTCGATGACCGTCGCGCTGCCCTCGGAGCCGGCGAACTACTTCCACTTGCTGCGCCAGCACACCCTGGACGGGGTGCGCCGGCCGCTGGTGGTGTTCACGCCGAAGTGGATGCTGCGCGCCAAGCAGGTCGTCAGCCCGCTGTCGGACTTCACCGAGGGCCGGTTCCGCCCGGTCATCGACGACCCCGAGCACGCCGGCAAGGGCGAGCGCGTCTCCGGCGTGAAGCGGGTGCTCTTCTGCTCCGGCAAGATCTACTGGGAGCTGGCCGCGGCACGCGACAAGCGCCGCAAGAACGGCGACGAGTCGGTCGACGAGGCCGCGCTGGTCCGGGTCGAGCGGCTCTACCCGATGCCGGCCGAGGAAATCGCCGCCGTCCTCGAGCGCTACCCCGAGGCCGCCGGTGACATCCGCTGGGTCCAGGAGGAGCCGGCCAACCAGGGCTCGTGGCCGTACTACGGCCTGGAGCTGCCGCAGAAGCTCCCGCAGCTGCAGGGCAACTTCACCCGGGTGTCCCGGCGGCGGATGGCGGCCCCGGCCGCCGGCTCGTCGAAGGTGCACGAGGTCGAGCAGGCCGAGCTGATCGAGAAGGCGTTCGCCCGCTAGGGCACACGCGACGACGACGGCCGGGCCGGGGACTCCCCCCGCCCGGCCGTCGTGCTGTGCGGGGTCAGCGTCCGCGCACGGCACCGACGACGACCGCGGCGCCGGTCAACGCGGGCACGGCCCACTCGACCGCCCGGATCCGGCGCGCCAGGGCAGGCTCCGGCGCGGCCGGACCGGCACCGGCCGGGGCGTCCGACCCGGCACGCCGTCCCAGGGCACCCGCGTAGGCGGTCGCGGCGAGCGCGGCGCCGGTGAGCGCGGCCCGGGAGACCGCGGCGGTGGCGGCGGCGGGTTCGCGCCGGGCACGGGCCACGTCGCGCACCAGCAGGCCCGCGCCCCCCAGCAGGTGGGTGGCCATCGCGGCACTGCCGATCCGGCCCCACCGGCCCCAGCCGGCCCCGGCGAGCCGCTCGCGCTCGGCCGGGTCGCCGACGGCGTCGAGCGTGCCGTTCAGTCCGGTGACGCCCATCAGCGACCCGCCGAACCAGGCGGCCAGTCCGACATCGTGCAGGGTGCGGGCGAGGGGCTCGGTACGGGACATCGGTACTCCGGTGCGTCGGGGGCGGCGGGCCACGGGTGCGGCCGCACCGGACGCTAGTGCGGCCCCTCGGTGGGGTTCCCGCGGGCCGGTGGGATCCTCCGTCCGCGGTGCCACCGCACGCCGACGGTCACGGCGCGGCCACCGCGCCGCCACCCCCGGAGCGGGGTCACCGACGGGCGGCCGAGCGGTAGGTCAGCCGTCGCAGCAGGGTCTCGGCGGGCCCCCGGACACCGGCCCGGTCGAGCCGGTACGCGACGACGACGGTGAGCAGCCACACCCCCACCGCGACCAGCGACGCCGACCAGCCCGAGAGGTGGGCACCCAGCCCGAGGCCCCAGGCGGCGAGCAGCGGCACGAACAGCAGCGACTGCGCCAGGTAGCCGCTCAGCGACCGGCGGCCGAGCGCGACGAGGGCCCGGACCGGCAGCGGCGCCACCGGACGGGTGCCGAGCCGGTGCGCGACGAGGCCGAACACCGCGACGTAGCCGAGGGCGGCGAAGATCCCGGTGGCGATGTGCAGACCGGCGAACGCGCCCGGGTCCGGCAGGACGACGACGCCGACGTGCACGAGCGCCTGGACGAGCCCCGCCGACCAGCCGACGGCGATGCCCACGACGGCGGTGCGGCGGAGCAGGGGCAGGTACCGGCCCGGCTCCTCCAGGACGCGGTGCCGCGCGGCGAGCAGCCCGAGCAGCACCGCGGCGGGCATCACCAGGGTCAGGAACGCCCCGGGGAGCGCCGCGACCCACAGTCCGAGCCGCAACGGCAGGGTGGCGAGCCAGCCCGGCGTGGACAGGGCCACCTGCTGCGCGACGGCCGTGGGCGTGCCGACGCCGGCGAACTGTGCGAGCACGCCGGTCACCGTGGGGACGACGACGGCCAGTCCGACCAGCACGCCGGCCACGGTCCGCAGGGTGCGGTCGCTGCGGTGCAGGAACAGCGGGACCAGCACCAGGCCGAGGAGGCCGTAGGTGCCGAGGATGTCGCCCTGCCACAGCAGTGCCGCGTGGAGCAGGCCGAACGCGAGCATCCACCAGTGCCGGGTGCGCAGCAGCCGTCGTGCCTGCGCATCGGTGCCGCCACCGGCGATGCGGCGGGCGTAGAGCTGCCCGATGCCGTAGGCGAACAGGAACCCGAACAGCGTCCAGGCACAGCCGTCGACGGCGGTGATCGTCACGATCTGGGCGATCCGGTCGGCCGGCCCGCCGTCCGCGGCGTGCAGCAGCGTGGCCCCCAGCTCCGAGGTGTAGGCGAACCATGGGGCGTGGGCCAGTGCGATCAGCAGCAGCATCGCCCCCCGGGCGAGGTCGGGGGCGAGCGCACGGTCGCCGACCGGGGTCGGCGCGACGGTCGCCGCGGGTGGCGCGGTGGACATGGGGTCTCCTCACGAGGCGGTGGGAGACCCATCGGAAACGATGCCGTCGCGTCCGGGTCAAGCAGTGCCCGCCGTATCCTCGCCGGCATGTACTTCACCGACCGCGGCATCGAGGAGCTCGTCGACCGGCGCGGCGACGAGCAGGTCAGCGTCGAGTGGCTGGCCGACCGGCTCCGCGCCTTCGTCGACGCGAACCCGCAGTTCGAGACGGCCGTCGAGCGGCTGTCGAGCTTTCTCGCCCGGGACGACGCCGACGACGAGTGACCCCGTGACCACAACGACCACAGGGCACACAGCGACCACTACGTGGGCTGTGTCCGCAAGCGGGACCGGGGCCGGGGTCCGGACCTAGCGTTGCTCCTCGACACGTCCGTCGAAGAGGAGCACCGATGCTCATCGTTCTCGGGTCCGCGATGATCGCGGTCTTCATGTACCTGATCCTGTCGAAGCGGCTCGCGCCGACACTGGCGCTGGTCCTCGTCCCGCTGACCTTCGCCCTCGTGGTGACCGGCACCGGCCTGTCCGAACCGGGTGAGGACGGCGTCGTCGACTCGATCTCGTCCGCCTTCAAGGACTTCGCGCCGACGGCCGTGCTGCTGTTCTTCGCGATCATCTTCTTCGGCACGATGATCGACGTCGGGCTGTTCGACCCGCTGATCCGCTTCGTGCTGCGCACGGTGAAGAACGACCCGGTGCGCCTGGTCGTGCTGACCGCGGTGCTGGCCGGGGTCGTCTCCCTCGACGGCGACGGCTCGACCACCTTCATCATCACGGTGTCCGCGCTGCTGCCGATCTACCTGCGGCTCGGGCTGAGCCCGGTGGTGCTGACCGTCGTCGCCAACCTCGCGAACGGCGTGCTCAACATCCTGCCCTGGGGCGGCCCGACGATCCGCGCCGCGACGGTGCTGAACGTGTCCCCCTCGGAGCTGTTCAACCCGATGGTCCCGGGCATGGTGGCCGGCATCGCCACGGTGCTGCTGCTGGCCTGGCAGCTCGGTCGTTCCGAGCGCAAGCGGCTGCTCGCCTCGGGCCGCACGCTGTCGGTCGTCGCCGACGAGATGGTGGCGGTGCGCGAGCCCACCCTGGTCGGCGGGGGCACCGGCACCGACGGCACGCACGGTGCCGACCGCCCGGCGTCGGGCTCCGCCGGTGGCGCCTCCGACGACCTCGGGGGCACCCTCGACCCGAACCGCCCGACCCTGCGGCCGAAGCTGATCTGGTTCAACCTGGGGCTCACGGTCGCGCTGCTGGTGCTGCTGGGCATGGACGTCCTGCCGCTGTCGCTGGTGTTCGTCGCGGCCGCCGCGATCGCCCTGGTCGTGAACTTCCCGAAGCCCGAGGACCAGCTCCGTGCGGTGACCTCGCACGCCAAGTCCATCGTCGGCGTCGTGTCCATGGTGTTCGCCGCCGCGGTCCTGGTCGGGGTGCTGTCGGGCACCGGCATGGTGACGGCGATGGCGAACGGGATCGTCTCGGCCGTGCCGCCGTCGGTCGGCTCCTGGTTCGCGGTGATCACCGGGGTGCTGAGCATGCCGCTGACGTTCTTCATCACCAACGACGCGTTCTACTTCGGCATCCTGCCGATCCTCACCGAGGCCGCAGGCCACTACGGCATCGCCCCGGTGGAGATGGCCCGCGCCTCGATCATCGGCCAGCCGGTGCACATGACCAGCCCGCTGGTCCCGGCGCTGCTGCTGCTCGTCTCGCTGGCGAAGGTCAACCTGGCCGACCACCACCGCAAGGTGATCTGGCGGGCCGCGGTCTGCTCGCTGGTGATGCTGGGGGTCGCGCTGCTGCTGGGCGTCGTCCCGCTGGGCTGACCGCCCGGTGCGGCGCGGGCCCGGTGCGAGGCGCGGGACGGGGTCAGTCGTCGTCGCGGCGCAGGCGGAACAGCCGCCGGTCGCCCGAGGAGCGCAGCTCGCGCAGAGCCTCGTCGGCGGCCTCCTCCAGCGCGGCGTGCTCGTCCGGGTCGGCCCGCAGGTCGGGTCGTGGCCGGGGCCGCCCCGGCTCCTCGGCCGCCCACATCAGCTGCAACGCGGCCTCCCAGCGCAGCTCGAACATGCCGCGGGCCAGGGTGAGCCGGTCCGCGGCCTCGCGCAGCTCCCGCTCGGTGCCACGCAGCTCGCGGCGCAGCTCCTCGGCCCGCCGGGCGTCGTGTTCCCGCAGGTCGACGACGGCGCCGGCCAGCTCGGACACCACCGCCCGGTAACGCTCCACCGCACTCACGCCCCACCTCCGGCGAGAGTCCCCGAGCCGCCGCCACCCGCGAGAGTGCCCGAGCCACCGCGTCCGGCGAGGGTGTCCGAGCTGCCGCCACCGGAGAAGGTGTCCGAGCCGCCGCCACCGGCGTCGGTCAGGATGACCAGCTGTGGGCGTCCGTGCCGGGAGCGGTCGAGGAACAGCGCGCGCCCCGGCGTCGGCGTCCAGTCGAGCGGCTGCCCGCCCAGCAGCGCCACCAGGTCGGTGCCCTGCACGCCGGTCGCCACCCAGGCACCCAGGTCGTCGATCGCCGCACCCGGCGGGGCCAGCAGCGTCTTCAACCGTTGCGCGCCCTGCCACCAGCCCAGCACGTGCACCCCGACACCCGGGCCGTGACGCAGCAGCGCCCGCAGGTCCTCGGTGCCGACGCGGTCCAGCATCGACTCCGCGGCATCGGCGCCGAACATCACGACCAGCAGGGGTGCATGCCCTCCGCCGCCCGTCGCCGCCCGGGCGCGGACCGTCGCGGCCAGCTCGGCCACGCGGGCGGCGAACCCGTCGGCGGAGACCTTCTCCACCGTGCCGGGCAGGTCCGGGGCGAGCCCGGACGCGGCGGCCGCCGCGTCCGGGGCCAGCGGCACGAGCACGACCTGTGCGCTGGCCGGGTCGGGCAGCGACGCAGCCACCGAGCGGACGGCCGAGCACAGCAGCGGGACGGCGACGCGGGCGTCGGGCCCGATCACCCCGAGGTTGCGGCCGGGACCGTCGGACAGCTCGGCGGCCGCGGGGCTGCCGTGCACGTCGACGAACTGCCCGACCAGCGCGCGGGGCACACCGTCGGCGGGCAGCCGGGCGGCCAGCGCGTCGTACCCGGGGGCGCGGGCACCGTCGAAGACGACCGGCTCCTGGGTGTCCGGGAAGTCGGCGAACGCGGTCACCTGGACGTCGCGGACCACCGGGCCGCCCGCCTCGGGCAGCCGGACCACCCGGTTGCCGTGCGCGACGCCCGAGTCGTGATTGACGATCGCGTGCCAGCGCGGGAGCGCCAGCGCCGCCTCGTTGTCCTGGGCAAGGATCCGCCGCGCGCGGGGCAGCGCGATCCGCAGCACGAACTGCTCGAAGATCGCCGAACGGCCCCACAGCGCGTCGATGCCGGAGACGTCCTGGCTGGCCAGAACCAGGTGCACGCCCTGCGAGCGGCCGCGCCGGGCGACGTCCTCCAGCAGCGCGGTCGCCTCGGCGCTGACCGCGTCCCGGCCGGTGAACAGGAACTGGAACTCGTCGATGACCGCGACGATCCGCGGCAGCCGCAGGTCCGGACGCTCGGCCCGCAGCTCGGCCAGCTTGGTCGCGCCGTGCCGGCGGGCGGCCTCGGCGCGGCTGCGCATGACCTCGGAGAGGTGGCGCAGCAGCGCGAGCCCGAACTCCCGGTCGGTGTTGATGTTGACGCCGATCAGGCGGGCCTGCGGGAGCCTGTCGGCGCGGTGCCCGTCGGGGTCCGGGGCGAACGGGGTGAACGACACCCCCTCCTTGAAGTCGAGCAGGTACAGCTCGACCTCGTCGGGGCCGTAGTGCGCGGCGAGGCCGGCGATCCAGGCCAGCAGCAGGTTCGTCTTGCCCGACCCGCTCGGCCCGCCGACGAGTGCGTGCGGGGAGTGGTCGTCGAGGCTCAGTTCGGCGGGGATGCCGTCCTCGTGCCCGACGACGACCTTCAGCCCGTCGTGCGAGCGGCCCTCGCCACGCCGCCGGGGCAGCATGTCCTTGAACGCGCCCAGCCGTCCGCGCCACTGCTCGTGCCCGGCGGCGATCGCCTCGCACACCGCGGTGACGTCGTCGGCAGGCACCGGTGGGTCCGGCTCGACGAGCACGTGCGGCCCGGTCACCGACGTCCGCACCGGGACCGGCTGCCGGTCGTCGGCGGGGTCGACGCCCGGCGGGTCCCGAAGTCGACGGTCTCCACCGGACGCGGCAGCGCCGCCGGGACGTCGAGCAGCACCAGCTGCACCCCCGCCGCGACCCCGCCGCGCGCGACCCGCTGCAGCTGGCGCAGCTCGGCCTCGGGCAGCTCGCGGCCGTTGCCGACGAGCACCGCCACCAGCCACGCCTCCGGGCGCTCCCCCGTGCGGTCGGCGAGCTCGCGCAGCGAGGTGGCGCCGTCGGCGAGCACCCGGGTCTGCACCCGGCGGATCCGGTCGGCGAGCTGGTCCAGCAGCCGCCCCAGCCGGGTCGGGTCGTGCACGGTCAGCAGCCCGGTGCGGGTCAGCGGGTACAGCCCGGGCAGCGCGCCGGCGAGCTGGCCGACGTCCCAGACGTGCACGTTCACCGCGCCGGGCCGGAAGTACCGCACGGTGCGCAGGACCAGCTGCTCGACCATCGCCTCGGCCCGGTCGCGGGAGCGCGGCGTCGACACCACCTGCAGGTGCGCGCCGTCGAGCAGCGGGACCGCGACCCGGAACGGGGCGCCGCCCTCCACCGAGCCGGTGCCGAGCACCCACATCTCCGGCACCGGACCGGTCGGCTCCACGGCGCCCGCGACCGGCTTCCAGTCGGTCGGGTCGTCACCGGCGGCACCCGGGGTGGCGTCGGCGACGATCTCCGACAGCGTCTGCGGGGAGTCGCCCTGCCAGCGGTCGAACACGTGCGCCCGGTCCTCGGCGACCCGGGCGAGGACGCCGTCGAGCCGTGGGTTGTCGAACAACCGGGAGAGCCCCGGGTCGCGGCGCGCGGCGTCGTAGCCGGTCTCGCGCAGCCACAGCTCCGCCATGACCTCGGCGTGCCGGGTCGCGGCCCGGTCGCGGCGTCCCTCCGCCGCGCCCAGTGCCCGCGACGCCGCCCGGTGGAACCCGTCGAAGGCGAACCGGATCCGCTCGCGGCGGTTCGGACGACGGGCCATCAGGGGCGGGCGGGCGCGGTCAGAGCCGCGAGGCGACGTCGTCGGCGGACTGCATGGCGATGTGCAGGGCCTGCTCGACCTCGTCGATCTTCTCCGACGCGGCGGCGAAGCGGGCGCGGGCGTCGTCGGCGTCGTTCTGGGCGGTGCCGTAGATGTTCTGCGAGAACGCGGCGCCGGCCTCCTCGATGGCCTGGCGGGCGTGCCGCAGTGCGCCGAGGCTCTCGGTGGCCTGCTGGTTGGCCCGCCCGATCCCGGCCCGGATCTCGTCGATGTTCGCCATGCCCACCCTCCGTGCGTGCGCGTGCGACGACCGTGACCCGGCCGACGCCGCGGCCAATCTATCGGCCGGTCCCGGTACCCGTTCATGGTGCGCCGCACCTGTGGCCGCTGCAACGCCGGGTGCGCCGGCCACCCCACCCCGGCCCGCGTTCGAGGGTCCGGTTCGTCCGTTCGTGACCCTCCCGCGCTGGAACCGCCCGGCGCGCTCGCCTAGCGTGCACGGCACACCACCCACGACGCCGTGATCGGAGACTGTGACGATGGCCTCCCCCGCTCCGCAGACGGACTTCCTGGAACCTCCCACGGTGCACGGAAGATCCGCTCGATCGGGCCGGGGCTGCTCGCCGCGGCGACCGGCGTCGGGGCGGGCGACCTCGTCGCGACGATGGTGGCGGGAGCGTCGTTCCGGGACGGTGCTGCTGTGGGCCGCCGTCGTCGGGACGCTGGTCAAGCTCGCGCTCGGCGAGGCCGTCGGCCGCTGGCACCTCGGCTCCGGTGCCACCATGCTCGACGGCTGGCGGCGGCTGGGCTACTGGGCCACCGGCTTCTTCGGCGTCTACATCGTGGTGTGGGCTTCGTCTACGGCGCCACCGCGATGTCGGCGTCGGTCTGCCCCTCAACGCGCTGTTCGGCGGACTGCCGGTCGGCGGGTGGGCGGCGATCGCGGGCGTCGTCGGGCTGGTGCTGGTGTGGGTGCAGCGCTACCACGCCTTCGAGAAGTTCATGACGGTGCTCGTGCTGATCAAGTTCGCGACGGTCGTGTTCGTCGCGATCCTGGTCGGCCCGGACGTCCCCGCGCTGCTGAACGGCCTGGTGCCGCGGCTGCCGGAGGGGTCCACGGTCTACGTGCTCGGGCTGATCGGCGGCGTCGGCGGCACGATCACCATGGCCGCCTACGGCTACTGCTGTTCGCGAAGGGCTGGAAGGGCCCGAAGTGGCTGTCGATGATGCGGCTCGACAACGCGACCGGCTACATCATGACCGGCATCTTCGTCGTCTCGATGCTCGTCGTCGGGTCGACGATCCTGCTCGGGGAGAACCTCACCGAGTCCGACAGTGGCCTGCTCACCCTCGCCGACCGGCTCGGGGCCCTCTACGGCGAGCCGGTGCGGATCCTGTTCCTTGTCGGCTTCCTGTCGGTCACCTTCACCTCACTGCTCGGCGTCTGGAACGGCGTGTCGCTGCTGTTCACCGACTGGGTGCGGGCGATCCGGCTCCCGCACGGGAAGAAAGCCGCGATCGGGCCGGACGAGGTCAACGCCGTCGTGCCCGGCGAGGAGGCGACCGCCGAGCGCGGCGACGGCCCCGGGCGGCCGGGGCCTACGAGGCGGCCCGCGCCGAGCGCTCGCTGCCCTTCCGCGGGTACCTGCTGTGGCTGACGTTCCCGCCGATGGCGCTGCTGCTCATCGGGCGGCCGTTCGCGCTGACGCTGGTCTACGGCGTGCTGGCTCGTTCTTCATGCCGTTCCTGGCGGTCACGCTGCTCCTGCTGCTGAACACGACGATGGTGGCCCGCGAGGCGCGCTCGCGGTGGCTGTCCAACGCGATCCTGGGGATCTCGTCGCTGCTGTTCGCGGTCCTGCGTCACCGACGTCTACGGCCGCCTGACCTGACCGGGGTCAGGTCACCTCGACCTGACTTTGGTCACCCGAGCCTGGTTTCGCAGCTTGTACTGCGCTGAGCTGCGGTGATGTGTTTGCGCGGGAGCGGTGTGAGGCACTAATTCGGTGCTCTACGCTCGGTCAGGTGGCGTGGGTGAGGCGGGTACGGTGGCGGTGAGGCGTCCGATCCGCTCCGTGCACGCGCGCGTCCAGATCGCCGAGTCCGTGCAGGGCATCGACGGATCGTGGCCATGCGGTCAGCGCACACGAGGCCGAGCTGGGCCTGCTGGTCGAGCAGGCCCGTGGGCTGATCGACGACGCTGCACAGCAGGCCCTGGATCTGGGCGTCGCGCCGTCACCCCGGCGGGCCGCGGCGCCGAGCTGATCGCGCCCACCGCGGCCGGCGGTGCCACGCAGGAGGGGCTGTTCGGCCAGATGCCGCGGCGCGCCCCGAGCACCACAACCCGGCGGGTGGGTGCGCCGCAGGTGATCACGACCGGGTCGCGGGTGCTGTTCGACATCCTCGCCGAGGTCTACGCGGGCCTCGGGTTCGCAGAGGTCGCTGATGACACGTTCCGCGACCTGGTGATCGCCCGGATCGTCGAGCCCACGTCCATCCTGGACACCGGTCGGGTGCTGGCCGGTCTGGGCGTCACCGCGGCGAGCGAAAAGACGATGCGCCGCACCCTGCTGCGCTGCACCGGGCGCAGCTACCGCGACGAGATCGCGAGGGCCTGCTTCACCCACGCCCGTGGCAGTGGGGATGTGTCGTTGTGTCTCTACGACGTCACCACCCTCTACTTCGAGGCGGAGAAGGAGGACGACCTGCGCAAGGTCGGGTTCTCCAAGGAACGCCGGGTCGACCCGCAGGTCGTCGTCGGGCTGCTGGTCGATCGCGCAGGGTTCCCCCTCGAGATCGGCTGTTTCGAGGGCAACAAGACCGAGACCGCGACGATCCTGCCGATCATCGAGGCCTTCCGGGCCCGACACCAGCTGCCGGTCGAGCCGGGCGGGATGGTCGTGGTCGCCGACGCAGGGATGCTCTCGGCCCGCGAACCTGCGCGACCTCGACGAGGCCGGCCTGCGGTTCATCGTCGGCTCCCGACTCACCAAGGCCCCGGTTGACCTGGAGTCGCACTTCCACTGGCACGGCGACGCCTTCGTCGACGGCGCCAGATCATCGACACCCTCACACCACGCGACCGCCGCACCGGGCGCAGCGAGAACAGCCCGAAGGTCAAGGCCGAGCCCGTCTGGAACCCCAACCAGCATCCGGGATCCTGGCGGGCGGTCTGGGCCTACTCCACGAAGCGGGCCGTCCGGGACCGGCGCACGTTGACCCTGCAGGAGAACCGGGCCCGCGAGGTCATCGCCGGCGAGAAGCCCGCGCGCACCCGCGGTTCGTCAAGGTCACCAACGGCTCCCGCGCCCTGGACGAGGCCTCCTTGGCTCGGGCATACCGGTTGGTCGGGTTGAAGGGCTACGTGACCAACATCCCGGCCGGCGGCGCAGCGGCCGGGGAGATCATCGGCGACTACCACGACCTCTGGCACGTCGAGCAGTCCTTCCGGATGAGCAAAACCGACCTACGCGCCCGCCCGATGTTCCACCACCAACGCCAGTCCATCGAAGCGCACCTGACCATCGTGTTCACCGCCCTCGCAGTCGCCCGCGAGATCCAGAACCGCACCGGGCTCACCATCCGCAACGTCGTCCGCCAGCTCCGACCACTGCGCTCGGCCACCATCGCCATCAACGGCACCCAGCAGACCTTCCCGCCCGCCGTCCCCGCCGACAAACAGGCCCTCCTCGACGCGCTCCGTC
>NZ_JAHLJA010000029.1:0-33157 GCF_020496245.1 Pseudonocardia sp. ICBG601
GACCTCACGGTCCGGTCCTACAACTGCCTCAAGCGCGAGGGCATCCACACGGTCGGCGAGCTCGTCGGCCGCAGCGAGGCGGACCTGCTCGACATCCGCAACTTCGGCGGCCAAGTCGATCGACGAGGTCAAGATGAAGCTCGTCGGCCTCGGCCTGGCCCTCAAGGACAGCCCGCCCGGGTCGCCCCGTCGGCGGCGGCGAGCGACTACGGCGTCGACGGTGGGAGCGGGTTCGACCCGGACACCTTCGGTGACGACGGTCAGGACTACGCAGAAACGGAGCAGTTGTAGCCATGCCCCAGCCCACCAAGGGTGCCCGCCTCGGCGGGTCACCCGCGCACCAGCGGCTGATCCTGGCCAACCTGGCGACCTCGCTGTTCGAACACGGCCGGATCACCACCACCGAGGCAAGGCCCGGCGGCTGCGTCCGTACGCGGAGCGGCTGATCACCAAGGCCAAGGCCGGCGACCTGCACAACCGGCGCGAGATCATGAAGGTGATCCGCGACAAGCGGTCGTGCACCGCCTCGTCACCGAGATCGGCCCGTTCTTCGCGGACCGCAACGGTGGCTACACCCGGATCACCAAGACGATGCCGCGCAAGGGCGACAACGCCCCGATGGCGGTCATCGAGCTGGTCCAGCAGAAGACGGTCACCGACGAGGCCAACCGTGCCCGTCGCGCGGCCGCCTCGCAGGAAGGCCCCGGCCGCGGCCGAGGTGACCGAGGCCAAGATCGAGCAGGCGCAGGCGACTCGACCGCGGCCGCCGAGGAGCTGAAGGGCGTCCGACCGTCACCGTCCCGAGGCCGCCCTACGGCGAGGGCTCGCACGCCCCGCTGGAGGACCCGGCCGAGGCCCCCCGAGGGCTTCGAGATCAAGGGCAACGAGGACTCGAAGCTCTACCACGTCCCCGGATCGGCGTTTCTACGACCGCACCGTGGCCGAGTCTGGTTTCGCACCGAGGAGGCCGCCGAGGCGGCCGGCTTCGCGAAGCCGGCGTCCCAGCAGGGGTCCGACTCCTGATCGGTCCGCACCACTCCGATGAGCCCGCCGTCACCGACGGCGGGCTCATCGGCGTTTCCGGGTTCCGGGTCGGGCACCGTGCGGCTGCGACTCGACGTCGCCTACGACGGCGCCGACTTCTCCGGGTGGGCGCAGCAGCCGACCCGGCGCACCGTGCAGGGCGTGCTCACCGAGGCACTGTCGACCGTGCTGCGCACCCCGCTGCGGCTCACCGTCGCCGGACGTACCGACGCCGGGTTGCACGCCTCAGGGCAGGTCTGTCACGTCGACCTCCCGGCGACCCTCGCCCGCAGATCGACGGTCTGCTGCGGCGGTTGAACCGGCTGCTGCCGCCGGACGTGCGGGTGCACGACCTCGGGCAGGTGCCCGACACTTCGACGCCCGCTTCTCCGCGCTGCGCCGCCACTACCGCTACCGGGTCACCACGGCCCCGTTCGGTGCCGAGCCGCTGCGGGCGCGGGGAGACCGTCGCCTGGCCGTACCCACTGGACCCGGAGCCGATGAACGCCGCCTCGGCGCTGCTGCTGGGCGAGCACGACTTCGCCGCGTTCTGCAAGCGCCGCGAGGGCGCGACGACCGTGCGCGCGCTGCAGCGCTTCGACTGGTCGCCCGCGCCGGGTGAGCCGGGTGTGCTCGTCGCGGCGGTCTCGGCGGACGCGTTCTGCCACTCGATGGTCCGCAGCCTGGTCGGCGCGGTGTTCGAGGTCGGCCGTGGTCGCAGGCCCGTCGACTGGCCCGCGGGGCTGCTGCGCCGCGAGGTGCGCGCCTCCGAGGTGACCGTCGCGCCGCCGCACGGCCTGTCGCTGACCGGCGTCGACTACCCCGCCGACGACGAGCTCGCCGCCCGCGCCGAGCGGACCCGGCGGATCCGGGTGCCGGGCGAGGGCTGAGCAGGCCCCGTCGCGACCGGCCCGGATGCGCGGACGGGGGCGAGCGGCCTCAGCCGATCGGCCGCACCCACGCCGGGTGCGGCGGCCCGGCGACGCGGTGGGTCCGGCGGGCGTCGAGCGCCAGGGCCACGCCCAGCCACACCAGCGACACCGACCAGCCGAGCAGGGCCAGCGAGCCGAGGACGTACAGCGGCTCGGTCGGCCCGGCGGACAGCCCGGCGGACTCGAGCAGCACCGACAGCGGGGCGCGCTCGGAGTCCTCGCTGTCGCCGAAGTCGGGCATCAGCAGCCCGCCGGCGAGCAGGAAGCCGGCGCAGGCGAGGAACGGGGCGGTCACCGCCGGGGTGAGGACGCGGCGTCGGATCACGGTCAGCGACAGGACCGTCGGCACCGTCAGCAGGGCCGGACCCACCAGGGTCATGATCAGGATGATGAGGAACCAGCCCGGTGCGGTGAACCGCAGGGCCACGAAGGCCAGGAGGGCGCTGGCCTGCAGGGCCACGTTCAGGTACGTCCGCATGCCGACGATCGTGGCGGACCGGGCCCGCCGGCGGAATCCGCAGGACTACCGACCGGACGGCCCAACCCGTGTCAACAGTCGGTTACCGAGGTTCCGTCCCGGGTGTCCCGGGAGTCAGAGTGACCCGATGACCACCGAGAACACCGTCGGCGTGGCCGCGGACCGCGGGTACGGCGACCGCATCGTCGCCGTCGAACCGGGCTCCACCGAGCCCGTACCGGACTCCGAGCGGCACGGCAGGCCGCGCCAGCTGTTCTGGACGTGGACCTCGCCGAACCTGGAGTTCGCGACGATCTTCGTCGGCGTGCTGTCGGTGACGGCGTTCGGGCAGACGGCGATCGCGGCGATCGCGGCGATCGTCGTCGGGAACCTGCTCGCCGCGATCGCCCACGGGATCCTGTCCGCCCGCGGACCGGCCGCCGGGGTGCCGCAGATGGTGCTGGGGCGGCTCGCCTTCGGTCACCGCGGCAACGCGCTGCCCGCCGCCCTGATGACGATCACCTCGGGCTTCGGCTGGTTCGCGGTGAACAGCGTCAGCGCCGCGTTCGCGCTGTCGGCGATCACCGGCGGCGGGACGGTCGCGTGGCTGGTGGCGGTGGTCGTCGTCCAGGTCGCCGTCGCGTTCTTCGGGCACAACCTGGTGCAGGCCTTCGAGCGGCTCGCGTTCCCGCTGCTCGCGCTCGTGCTCGGGGTCGGGGCGGTGCTGGTGCTCCTCGGGTCGGACCCGGGGGCGGCCGCGTCGCCGGACGGGGTGGGCGGGGTCGGCGGGTTCCTGCTGACCGTCGGCGCCGTGGTCGGGTACTCGGCGGGCTGGAGCCCGTACGCCGCCGACTACTCCCGCTACCTGCCCCGCTCGGTGTCGGCGCGCGCCACCGGTCTCGCCGCGGGCGGCGGCCTGTTCCTGTCCACCACGGTGTTCATGTCCGTCGGCGCGGCGTCGGTCGGGGCGGCGGCCGCGGCCGGGCTCGACTCGGACAACCCCGTCGCGAACTACACCGGCCTGCTGCCCGGCTGGCTGGCCGTGCTGACCCTGGTCGCCATCGCGGTCGGGGCGGTCGCGGCGAACGTCCTCAACGTCTACTCGGGGGCGATGGCGTTCCTAGCCCTCGGCATCGACGTGCCGCTGGCGCGGGCGCGTGCCGTCGTCGCGCTGGCGTTCGGGGCGGTCGGGTTCGTGATCGCGCTGGTCGCGCTCGGCGACGCCGCGGCCGGGTACGAGGCGTTCCTGCTGGTCGTCGTGTACTGGGTCGGGCCGTGGCTCGGCGTGGTGCTCACCGACCAGTGGCTGCGCCCGACCGACCTCGATCTGCTCTACGACCGCACGTACCGCAACCACGCGGGCCCGATCGCGCTCGGCGTCGGCGTCGTCGTGTCGGTGCTGCTGTTCGCCAACCAGGAGCTGTTCACCGGGCTGGTGCCGCGATTGCTGCCCGGGATCGGCGACGTGACCTTCCTGGTCGGGCTGGTGCTCTCGGCCGGGCTCTACGCGCTGCTGGTGCGCCGCACCGCCGTCGCGACGCACGGGGGGACGCGGTGACCGCGCTCATCCCGACCGTGGACCTGGCCGCGCCGGCCCCGGCCGCGGTGGACATCGCGTTGCAACGGGCCGGGTTCCTGCAGGTCGTCGGGCACGGTGTGCCGGACGCCGCGGCGCAGGCGGTGCGGGCCGCGGCGCGCGAGTTCTTCGCGCTGCCCGAGCCGGTCAAGCACGGCTACGCGGTCGGCGTCGGCGGACGGGGATGGCTGCCCCCCGGTGTCGAGGCCAACGACCGCGTCGAGGGCGGCGACTCCCCGCCCGACCTCAAGGAGTCCTTCGCGGTGGGGCCCTTCGCGCCGACCGGTGACCCGGACGTCGACGCGGTGTGGTTCCCGCCGAACGTCTGGCCGGAGCAGGTCCCGGCGCTGCGGGAGGCGGTGACCGCCTACTGCACGGCGATGACCCGCGTCGCCGGCGCGCTGCTGGAGCTGTGTGCGGGAGCGCTCGGGCAGGAGCCGTCGACGCTGCGCGACCTCGCGACCCACCCGACGTGGACGTTCAACATCAACCGCTACCCGCCGATGACCGAGACCGGGACACCGCTGCCCGGTCAGTTCCGGATCGGCCCGCACACCGACTTCGGCACCGTCACCCTGCTCGACCGGGAGCCCGGGGCGGGTGGGCTGCAGGTCGACGTCGAGGGGCACGGTTGGACCGACGCGCCGTACACCCCGGGTGCGCTGACGGTGAACGTCGGCGACCTGCTCGCGCACTGGACCGGGCACCGCTGGCGGGCCGGGCGGCACCGGGTGCTGCCGCCGCAGACCCACGCGCCGACCGAGGACCTGGTGTCGTTGGTGTTCTTCTTCGAGCTGGACCACGACGCCGTCGTCACGCCGCTGGCGCCGCCGCTCGGGCGCACGGCGCTGGAGCCGGTGGTGTCCGCGCCGTTCCTGCGCGAACGCCTCGACGCGATCTCGGTATAGGTTCGCGCGCATGGATCCGAGCTGGCTGGACGTCGCGGTGGAACAGGCCATGGCCGGGCTGGCCTCGGGGGGCATCCCGATCGGCGCCGCACTCGTCGGACCGGACGGGGAGGTGCTCGGGCGCGGCCACAACCGTCGCGTGCAGGACGGCGACCCGACGGTGCACGGCGAGACCGCGGCGTTCCGCGACGCGGGCCGCCGTCGCGACTACCGGTCCACGACGATGGTCACCACGCTCTCGCCCTGCTGGTACTGCTCGGGGCTGATCCGGCAGTTCGGGATCGGCGCGGTGCTCGTGGGGGAGGCCCGGACCTTCCACGGCGGCCACGACTGGCTGGCCGAGCACGGGGTGCGCGTGCAGGTGCTCGACGACGCGCGTTGCGTGGACATGATGACCGCGTTCGTCGCCGAGCGCCCCGACCTGTGGAACGAGGACATCGGCGTCGCGGAGTAGTGCTCAGCCCGCCGTGAGCGGGACGTCCGGGTCGAGCTCGATCGCGACCTCGCGCAACGCCGCGTCGAGCACCGACCAGACCCACCGGGCGAGGTGCTCGGCGAGCTCGTCGAGCGGCAGCGGGTCCGTCGAGGAGAGCCAGCGCTCGGTCGCCCCGTCGACCAGTCCGACCGCGCCCGCGGCCAGCGGCGCCGCGACGGTCGCGGGCAGCCCGGGGTAGCCCCCGGTCAGCAGACCGGTCATCCGGTCGGCGATGCGGTGCCGGATGTCGGTGACGGCCGTCGTGACCCCGGCGGCGCGCAGCACGTAGCGGTAGAGCTCGGTGTGCGCGGCCAGCCACCGCACGTGCGCCGCGATGGCGGCGACGAGCATCTCCCGCGGCGTCCCGCGCGGGCTCCACACCGGTGCGAGCGCCTCGGAGTAGAGGCCCAGCGCGGCCTCGGCGATCGCGCCCTGCAGGTCCTCCAGGCCGTCGAAGTGCCGGTACAGCGCGGGCCGGGGGACCCCGGCACGACCGGCGATCTGCTCGGTCGTGGCCTCCGGTCCGTGCTCGGCGATCGCGGCCATCGCGGCCTCGACGACCTCGGCCCGCCGGGCCGCCCGCTGCCCGGCCCAGCGGCGGGCGCGGCCGTCGCCGGGGGTCACGGATCCGTTCACCCGGCCATCATCCCGCTCCTGGTTGACACCGCGCCCGGCGCCACCCATGATCGGCCAGTAAGGGGTACGCGATGTACGGGATACTTTCTGTGCCAGATGCGACCCGCTCGTCGACGACGACCGGAGGACCGACGTGACCGAGACGGCGACCAATGACGGAACCGGCGCACGTCCGCGCAGGCTGACCGGCGGCGACGTCGGCATCCCGCCGCGCCACCTGGACTTCCGGCTGCCCGAGCAGATGGCCCGCTGGGCCTACGCCGACAACGCGACCGCGACGCTGTTCCTCGCGATGCTCTCGGCGATCTTCCCGCCGGGGGAGGACTTCTTCGTCCGCTCGGTGATCCACTTCCGGGACCGGGTGACCGAGCCCGAGCTGCGCGCCAGGGTCGCCGGGTTCACCGCGCAGGAGGTCATCCACAGCCGCGAGCACGACCGGCTCAACGAGGCGTTCCGCTCCCGCGGTTTCCCGGTGCACGTGCCGGAGGCCGCGGTCGCGCTCGCCCTGAAGGTCCTCGACCGCACCTCCCCGCGTCAGCAGCTCGCCTGCACCGCGCTGATGGAGCACTTCACCGCGGTGATGGCCGAGGACATCCTCGGCAGCGACGAGTTCGCCGAGCGGGTGCACGCCGACATCCGCGAGCTGTGGCACTGGCATGCGCTCGAGGAGCTCGAGCACAAGTCCGTGACCTGGGACGTCTACGAGCTCATCGGCACCGACGGCCCCGAGCGCGGCCGGGCCGCACCGCTGGTCGTCGCCACCGTGCTGCCCGCGGTCGTGTTCGGGTGGGTGTACCTGCTCGTGCAGCAGGGCGTCTGGCGACGGCCGCGGGACCTGCGCGAGGGCTACCGCCTGTTGTTCGGCCGTGGCCAGTTCCTGCGCCGCGTGCTGGGCCGGATGCCCGTCTTCGGGCGCCCGCGCTTCCACCCCGACCGGCACGACACCCGTGAGCTGGAGCAGCGCTGGCGCGACGCCCTCTTCGGCGAGGACGGCGCCCTGGCCGAGCAGTTGCGCCGTCCCCTCCGCGAGGCCTGACCCGGCCCCACGGCCGCGGCACCGGCCCGGGCCGCGCGCAGCGGTCAGGTGGCGTACTTCTACGCAGCGTCCGCGGATAGGGTCCGGTCGGGCCGCGGCGGTCCTACCGTCCGTGCGGTGCGCACCGATTCCGCCCCCGCGCGCGTGCAGCGCGCCCCGGCGACCCGCGACCAGGTCGACGCCCACCGCTTCGGTGTGCGCCGGATGGAGGCCGCCCTGGTGCGCGCGGACCCGGTGCCGCGGCACGAACAGATCCGGTCCCAGCATCGCGCGGTGTTCGCCGGGGTGCTGGTCGGGCTGCTCGCGCTCGGGGTGGCGGCGTTGCTGGCCCGGGTCGACCCGGCCACCGACTGGCGTTCCCGGGCGCTGGTGCAGGGGGAGCGCAGCGGTGTGCTCTACGCCGTGGTCCGTGCCCCCGACCGGTCCGAGCTGCTCGTGCCGGTGCCCGACCCGGTCGCCGGGCGGCTGGTCCTGGCCGCGCACGGACGCGACGACGGCGCCACCGCCGTGCCCGTCCCGGTGCCCGACGACGCGCTGGCCGCGGCGCCGCGCACCGCACCCGCCGCGGTGCCCGGCACCGTCGGCGTCCCGCTCGACGGGGTCCCGGTCCCGCCCGCGTGGGCGGTCTGCGACACCCGCGGTGAGGGCACCGGCACCGGCACCACGACGGTGCTGGCGGGGTCGCTCGGCCCCGCGCCGGCCGGTCCGGAACCGGTCGTCCTGCTGACCGCCGAGGGCAGCGCCACCTACCTCGTCCACGACGGCGCCCGGCACCGGCTCGACCCAGCCGACCGGAACGCCCTCGACGGCCTCGGCCTGCTCGGCGCGCCCGTCCGCCGGGTCGGCGACGGCCTGCTCTCCGCGATCCCGGAGGGCGCGCCGCTGCAGGTGCCCACGCCGGAGCCGACTCCCGTCGCGGGGCTGGGGCGGAGCGGGGAGGTCGTGCGCAGCCAGTCGCTCGGCGCCGGGTCGACGTACTTCCTGGTGGTCGACGGCGGGCTCGCCCGGATCCCGGTCACCCTCGCCGACGCAGTCCGCTCCCGGACCGGGCAGGCCGAGCCGGCGACGCTGCCGCCCGGCCTGGTCGACGACGTCCCGCAGACCCGGGTGCCCGGTGCCGAGGCGTGGCCCGCCGCCCGGGCCGAGGTGTCCGCCGTGACCGAGGTGCCGCCGGTGTTGTGCGGGACCTGGCGGGAGGGGCGGCGCGCACTCGTCGCGGGGACCGAGGAGCCGGTCGCGCCCGGCGCGGTCCGGGTGCGCCTGGCCGGTGCCGACGACGCTGGGCCCGCCCTCGACACCGTGGTGCTGCCGGTGACCGGTCCGGGGCCGCTGCGGACCGGGCCTGCCGACACCGGCGACGGCGACGGCGGGACGCGCCTGCTGCTCGCCGCCTCCGGCGCGGTGCACGGCGTCGCGGCCGCCGAGACCGGGCGGGCGCTGGGGATCGGGGTGGCGGGGGACGCTCCGGCGGAGATGGTGCGGCTGCTGCCGCGGGCGGGCGTGCTGAGCGTCGCGGCCGCGAGGGAGGTGGCGGACCTGCCGGGCTGACCGTGCGCCGCCGCGCACGGATCGGCCCCCATACAGGTCGGCCCCCACACGGATCGGCCCCCACACGGGTCGGCCCCACAGGGGGGCGGCCGCGCACGGGGGCGGCGGCGACACCGGCGGGCTGCGGGCGGCTGCTGGGCGAGCGGCTGTGCAGGGCAAGGAGTGTCGGAGGCCGGAGGTCAGGGGCGCCGGGGGCGGCGCCGCAGCCCCGCCAGCGCCGCGAAGAGCGCCCCGCCGACCGCCGCGACCGCCCCGACCCCGGCCACCGCCGGCAGGTCCGGCGGCGGGGTCGTCGCGAGCGGCAGCGGCGCCCGTCCCGCCCCGGGTGAGCCGGCGCGGTCGCCGGGACCGGCGGGACCGTCCGGGTCAGGAGCAGCGGCTCGGCGGTCAGCGCGGCCCCGGGGTCGAGCACGCCGTGGCCGGTGCGGCCGTCGCCCGCGGTGGGGCGGGCCGTGGCACGCAACCGGTCGGCGACCTGGCGCGGGGTGAGCATCGGGAACCGCTCGCGCAGCAGCGCCGCGGTCCCCGCGACCAGCGGTGCCGAGTACGACGTCCCGCGGACCACCGCGCCGTCCGGTCCGGACGGGCGGGGCAGGTCCTGGCCCGGGGCGGCGAGGTCCACCCAGGGACCGGGCACGGAGAAGTCGCCGGGGACGTCGTCGCCGTCGACCGCCCCGACGGCGAGGACCGAGTCGTAGGACGCGGGCAGCGGCCGCAGGTCCGGGTCGCCGGTGCAGGTGCCCGCCTCGTCGATGTTCCCGGCGGCGGCGACGACCAGCACCCCGGCCCGCTCGGCGTCGTCGACGGCCTCGCGCAGTGCGCCCCCCGCGGAGTCGACCTGCGCGGACGGCACGCACACCACCTCGGACACGTTGACGACGCTCGCACCGAGTGCGACGGCCCGGTCGATCGCCGCGGCCAGGGTGCGGATCTCGCCGGCGGGTCGCTCGGCGCCGTCGGTGCCGCGCACGGCGAACCGCCCAGAGGACTGGCGCAGCGACAGGATCCGCGCGCCGGGTGCCATGCCCGCGCCGAGCCCGGTGACCGGGTCGGCGGCCCCGGCGAGGAGCAGCGCGACGTCGGAGCCGTGGCCGTCGCAGTCGGTGAGACCGTCGCCGCCGGTGAGGTAGTCCCCGCCGCCGACGAGCCGTCCGGCCAGCCGGGGCAGCGGTGCGACCCCGGTGTCGACGACGGCGACGAGCTGCCCCGCGCCGGTCGCGAGCCCCGGTGGCGGCTGCGGGACCGCACCGCGGGCGGCGCCCGGGCCGTCGTCGCCGGGCGGGGTGCAGGCGCGGGTCTGCCGCAACCCGTCGGCCGGTCCCGGCGGCCCGGGATCGGCCGCCGCGACGGCCGGCCGCGTCCACACCCCTCCGCCTGCTCCCACACCTGCTGCGCGGGGTGTGGCGACCCCACAGGGGTGTGGACGGCGCAGGACATGGCGGGGGCGACGGGACCGGGCGTCGGGGGCGGGGTGGGCAGCGCGAGGACCGACGCGGCCAGCAGCGGCACCGCCAGCAGCGGCGCGATCCGCGGTGCTGCCGTCGGTGGGGCGGCAGTGGGGTGCCGGGCCGGTCCGGTCACAGGGTGCGGACCAGGGAGAACAGGCCCATCGCGGCCAGCGCGGCGGGCACGGCGGCGGCGGTGAGGACGAGCTCGCACACGTCGAGCGCCCGGCGGGCCCGGCGGCGACGGCGTTGCCCGTGCCGCCGCGGCCCCCAGCCCGACGGCGAGCAGCAGCCCGGCCGCCACGGCGAGCCGCGGCGCGGGGTCCAGCGCGAGCGCCGCCGGGACGGCGGCGGTGGCGACCGCGACCACCGCGGACCCGGTCAGGATGCGGGCCGGCGCGGGCTCGACGAGCGCACGGGCCCGCAGGAGCAGCACCGCCGCCGTCACCACCAGCAGCAGGCCACCGGTCCAGCCCCCGTCGCGGCGACGGCGCCCGCCCCGGCGGCGACGACCGCGGTGCCGGCCAGCGTCCCGGTGTGCAGCCCGCGGGCCAGCCCGGCCCGGGCGGTCAGCTCCGCGCCGGGCAGCACCTGCTCGGCGCCCGCGACGGAGTCGGCGTCGGTCGGGACGGCCGGGGCCGGGATCCCGGCCAGACGCAGCGCCAGCCGCGGCAGCAGCGGTCCGGCGGCGAGTGCCGGGGCCGCGAGACCGGCGGCGACGGCCGTCACCGGGGCCTCCAGCAGGAGCCGGGCCAGCGCCGCCACGGCGGTCCCGGACGCGGCCAGGGCCACCGCGAGCAGGACCGGGGACACCGCCCGGGCGATCGCCTGGCCCGCGGCGGCGGCCAGTCCGGCCCCGGCCGCGGCGAGCAGCAGCGCTCCCGCCCCGGCCGGTCCGGGCAGCGCGGTGAGCCCGGCCGTCGCCGCGGCGGGAACCGCGCAGAGTGCGGCGGCGGTCGTGAGCCGGTCGTCGTAGCGGCCGCGGTGGGCGACCATCAGCGCACCGACGGCGCCCGCGGCGGCGAGTGCGCACGCCCACGGCCGCCACGGTCCGTCCACGGTGGACAGCACGGCGCCCGCGGCGGCCGTCGCCAGGGCCGCCGCGGCGGTGCCGGACCAGCGCGCCGTCCCGGCGGCGTCGGCCGCCTCGCGCACCGCGCCGGCGACGGTCTCGGCGGCGTCGTCGAGGACGGGCGGCGCGGGTGCCGGGCGCGGCGGGCCCAGGTGCAGCAGCTCGCCCTCGCGGACGCCGAGCTCGTCGAGGGTGGCGGCCGCGGGCAGCGGTCCGCCCGCGGGCCCGGTGAAACCGCCACGCCTGCGGGATGTCCGCGGTGGCGCGGCCCAGCAGCTCACGCACCATCGGGACCAGCTCGGCGACGGCGACGTCGGCGGGCAGCGCCACGTCGAGGCGCCCGCGTGGGGTGTGCACCCCGACCCGGGTCCAACGGCCGGGCACGGGCCCGGCCGTGTCGGCGGACGTCGCGTCGCCGGGGTCGGTCGCGGCCGGTACGGGCAGGACGGAGGTCACGAGCGGCTCCCTGACGGATCTCTCCGAACGGCCCCGGCGGGCCCGGGGCGGCTGCGAGTATCCGACGGCCGCGGTGCCGCCGTGGGCGTTCGGGAGAACCGTGAACGGGAGGCAGGCGATGGCGGGAACCGTCGGGATGCGACGTCCGCGGCGCTCGGTGCCCGAGCTGCCCGGCGGCGAGCTGGTGCTCGAACCGCCGCCCGAGCCGGAGCGCCCGGTCCCCGGCGGCCTCGTGCAACGGCTGCTGCCGCTGGCGATGGTCGGCGGCGCGCTGCTGTTCGTCGTGCTGGGGCGCGGGGACACGAGCACGTGGCTGTTCGGCGGGATGTTCGCGTTGTCCGCGCTGGGCATGCTGGCCGGCGGTGGCCGCGGCGCCGGAGCACGCACCGCGACGATGGACGAGGACCGCCGCGACTACCTGCGCTACCTCGACGTCCTCGGCGGGCGGGCCCGCGCGATCGCCGCCGAGCAGCGGCACGCGCTGGAGACCGTGCACCCCGACCCGGCAGCCTGGCCGGACGTGCTCGCCGCGGATCGGCTGTGGGAGCGCCGCCCCGGCGACGACGACTTCGGCCGCCTGCGGGCCGGGCGCGGCACGCAGCGGCTCGCCACCCGGCTCACCGCGCCGCACACCGGTCCGATGGAGACACTCGAACCGCTGTCCGCACTGGCGCTGCGCCGGTTCCTGCGCCGTTGGTCCACGGTGGACGATCTCCCGGTGGCCGTCGACACCCGCGCGTCGGCGACGATCTGGCTCGAGCCGGACCCGGACGCCGCACCGGTGCTCGACCTCGCCAGGGCGCTGGTCGCCCAGTACGTCACCTGGCACGGTCCCGACGACGCGCGGCTCGCCGTCGTCGCACCGGGGGGTGCGGCTGCGCGCTGGGAGTGGGCGAAGTGGCTGCCGCACGTGGCGCATCCGCGGCGCACCGACGCCGTCGGGCCGGTCCGGATGATCACCGACGACCCGGACCGGGTGCGGCGCTGGTGGGTGGACGAGCCGTCCGCGGCCCAGCAGCACCTGCTCGTCGTGCTGGACGGGGCGGCCGACACCCCCGGTGCCTGGGCCGGGCTGCCCGGCGTCACGGTGCTGCGGCTGGGGCCCGCGGGCGGGCGCAGACCCGCGGCGTCGGTGCTGCGTCTGGCCGCCGGCACCGGGCCCGACGGCGTGCGCACGCTGCGCCGCGGCGGGCCGGGCGGCCGGGAGGTCGGTGTCCCCGACGGGCTCGTCGTCGCCGAGGCACTGGCGCTGGCGCGGCGGCTCGCGCGCTACCGCCCGGACGGTACCGCCGACGTCGTCGCGTCCGGTGTGGATAGTTCGGCGGCCGGGCTGCCGTCGCTGCTCAGTCTGTCCACGACGGACCCCGGCGGCGTCGCGGTGCTGCGGTCGCGACGGGGCCCCGCGGAGCGGCTGCGGGTCCCGCTGGGCACCGACGGCGGCGGCCGACCGGTGCTGCTCGACCTCAAGGAGTCCGCACAGGGCGGTGCGGGGCCGCACGGGCTGTGCATCGGCGCGACCGGCTCCGGCAAGAGCGAGCTGCTGCGCACGCTGGTCCTCGGGCTGGTCGCGACGCACACCGCCGAGGAGCTCAACCTGGTGCTCGTCGACTTCAAGGGCGGCGCGACGTTCCTCGGGCTCGCCGGGCTGCCGCACACCTCCGCGGTGATCACCAACCTGGCCGAGGAGCTGACCCTGGTCGACCGGATGGCCGACGCGCTCGCCGGGGAGATCACCCGTCGCCAGGAGGTACTGCGCGCCGCGGGGAACCTGTCGTCGCTGGCCGAGCACGACGCGCTGCGTCGGGACGGGGCGCCGCTGGACCCGCTGCCGTCGCTGCTGGTCGTCGTCGACGAGTTCTCCGAGCTGCTCGCCCAGCGGCCGGAGATGATCGACCTGATGGTGACGATCGGCCGGCTCGGCCGTTCCCTCGGGATCCACCTGCTGCTGGCCTCGCAGCGCCTGGAGGAGGGCCGGCTGCGCGGCCTGGAGTCGCACCTGTCCTACCGGATCGCGCTGCGCACGTTTTCCGCCGCGGAGTCCCGCGCGGTGCTGGGCGTGCCCGACGCGCACCTGCTCCCGCCGACGCCCGGCGCCGCGTACCTGTCCGCGGGCACCGACGAGCTCGTGCGCTTCCGGGCCGCCTACGTCTCCGGCCCGGACACCCCGCGCCCCGCGCGCCGGCGGGCCCCGGGGGCGCCGCGGGTCGCGCTGCCGTTCCGCGCGGGCCCGGTGGCGCTGCCCGCCTCGGTGCAGCTCCCGGCGCCGGACCCCGCGCCGGCCCCCACCGGCACCGTTCTCGACCGCATCGCCGAGGCGGTGTCCGGGCCCGGCCCGCGCGCGCACCGGGTGTGGCTGCCGCCGCTCGCGGAGCCGCCGCCGCTGCCGGTGGTGCTGGGCGACCCGCTGGTCCGGACCGGGCGGGGGCTGTGCGCGCCGGGGCCGGTGGGACGGCTCGCCGCGCCGATCGGTCTGGTCGACCGGCCCTACGCCCAGCGGCGCGACCCGCTGGTGCTGGACCTGTCCGGCGCGGCCGGGCACCTCGCCGTCGTCGGGGGGCCGCGGTCGGGGAAGTCGACCGCGCTGCGCACCGTCGTCACCGCGCTCGCGCTCACCCACACCCCGGCCGAGCTGGGCGTGCACGTGCTCGACCTGGGTGGCGGGACCCTGGCACCGCTGGCCGGGCTGCCGCACGTCGGGACCGTCGCCGACCGTCGCGGCACCGACCTGGTGCGTCGGGTGGTGGCCGAGACCGTCTCCGCCGTCGACGAGCGCGAGCAGCTGTTCGCCGCGCACGGCGTCGCCGGGATCGAGGAGTTCCGGGCCCGTCGCGCCGCGGGCGGCTTCGCCGAGGTGCCCGCCACCGACCTGTTGCTGGTCGTCGACGGCTACGCGGCGCTGCGCGCCGGGTTCGAGGACCTGGACGAGAAGCTGACCGCGCTCGCCGCCCGCGGGCTCGCCTACGGCGTGCACCTCGCGCTGTCCGCGGCCCGCTGGGCCGAGATCCGGCCGGCGCTCAAGGACCAGCTCGGCAGCCGCGTCGAGCTGCGGCTGGGTGACCCGTCGGACTCCGAGGTGGACCGGCGTCGTGCCGCGGCCGTGCCGGCGCTGCCCGGGCAGGGCCTGTCCGCCGACGGCGAGGCCACCGTCCTCGCCGCGCCCTGCCTGGTACCCGGCACCGACCCCGCCCGGGCGATCGACGACGCCTGGGACGGCCCGTCGGTCGGCCCGGTGCGGCTGCTGCCCGCCCGGATCGAGGTCGCCGAGCTCCCGCCCGGACCGGGCCGCGGGCCCGCGCTCGGCGTCGACGAGGACCGGCTCGCCACCGTCGAGCTCGACCCGGACGAGCCGCACCTGCTCTGCTTCGCCGACTCCGGTGGCGGCAAGACGACGCTGCTGCGGATCCTCGCCCAGGGCATCGCCGCGCGGTGGACGCCCGACCGGGCGCGGATCGTCGTCGTCGACCACCGGCGGACGCTGCTCGGCGGGATCCCGCAGAGCCACCTGCTCGCGCACACCTCCACCGCGCAGGCCACCACCGACGCCTGCGCCGAGATCGCGGGCTCCCTCGGACGGCGGCTGCCCGGTCCGGACGTCACCCCGGCCCAGCTGCGGGAACGGTCCTGGTGGAGCGGACCGGACGTGTGGCTGCTCGTCGACGACTACGACCTCGTCGTCCCCGCGGCCGGGTCGACCGGGACGCACCCGCTGCTCGCGCTCGCCGAGTACCTGCCGCAGGCCCGCGACGTCGGGCTGCACGTCGTCCTCGCGCGGCGCACCGGCGGCGCCGGGCGGGCGCTCTTCGACCCGGTCCTCGGGCGGCTGCGCGAGCTCGGCGCCCCCGGCCTGGTCGGCTCCGGCGGCCCCGACGAAGGTGCGCTGCTGGAGAAGGTCCGCCCCGGGCCGATGCCGCCCGGACGGGCCGTGCTGGTCGACCGGCGGGCCGGGGCGCGCCGGGTGCAGCTGGCCTGGACCGAGCCGGGGTGAGCGGCGTCGCGGTCGCCGTGCACGACTGCCGCGACGCGGTGCTGCTCGCCGCCGCCGACGCCGGCGGGCTGCGCCTGGTCGCCGCGGCTCCACCCGGCACACCCCCGGCGACGGCCGTCGCGGACTTCTTCGGCGACGATCCGCCCGGCGTAGTCGTCCGGGTCGGGACGACGGCGGGCGGTGCCTTCCCCGGAGGTCCGCGGGTGCTGGTGGTCCCGGCCTCGGTCGCGGTGCTCGCGGCCGAACCGGAGCTGCCGGACGGGCCGGTCCTGGTCGTCGACGACGACGGCGCGACCCTCGTGCGCGACGGGGTGCCGGAGCCGGTGGGGGAGCCGGGCACCGACCTCTCGGACCTCGCTGACCTCTCGGACCTCGCTGACCCCGGGGGTCTCGCGGCGCTCGTGCGGGCGACCGGTGCGGAGCTGGTCGTGGTCGCGGGGACGGTCGGCCCGCTCCTCGTGGCGGACGCCCCGGATCGGCGCGCCGGGTCCGGTGCCTGCCCGGACCGTCGGGGGGACGACCGTGGGCCGGGCCCCGGGACGGCCGGGTGCGCGGACGGCCGGGACCCGGCGCGGCCCGCGGATCGTGCCGGATCCCGGCTGCCCCGCCCGGTGCTGCCCTGCCCGGTGCGTGTCGCCGGGCTGCGTCCCGCCGGCGGCGAGCCCTGGGGTCCGGAGGTGGCGGCGGTGGTCGGGGCGGCCGTGCTCGGGGCCGGTGTGTCCACCGACACCGGGCCGGACACCTGGCCGGGCTCACGGCCGGTCACCGAGCCGGGCCTCGGGCCGGGCACCGAGCCCGGACCGGCCCCCGGCGGCGGCCCCGGTCCTGGCCCGGGCGCCGGGCGTACCGCCCCCTGGCCCGGTGACCCCGGCGCGGGAGCGGGCCCGGCGGAGCCGGGACCGGCCGGGGCACCCGTCCCCGCCACCCCGCTCGCGGACGGCCCGGACCGGGCCCGGGCGGCGATCGTCGTCGCCGGGGCGCTGGGCGCGGTCCTGCTCGGCGCCGGGCTGCTCCTGGCGGGCCCGCACCCGGCGCCACCGGCCGGGGCGACGGTCGTCCAGTACGGCTACGCCGCCACCCTGCCCACCGGCTGGGAGCACACCGGCGGCGACCCGCAGCGTCGACGGGTGCTGCTCACCCCGGTCGGCGGCCCCGACGGTGCCGACCTGCTCGTGCTGGAGCGCAGCCCGCTCGGCTACGACGCCGGACGCGAGCCCGACCGTGCCCGTCGCGAGCTCGCCGCGCTGGTCGACGGGGAGGGCCCGGCGAGCGCGACGGTCGGCGGGCGGCCGGTCCTGCGGTGGAGCGAGGACCCCGGCGACGGGACCGTCGTCGACTGGCACGTCGTGTTCGACGGCTCCGACCAGCTCGTCGCCGGGTGCCGCAGGCCCGCCGCCGCCCCGGTCGCGCCCGCCTGCGTCGAGGTCGTCGCCTCGCTGCACCGGGTGCGGTGACCCGGGCGGCGTTCCCGGTCGCGAACGGTCCGCGCCGTTCGGCCACGGCGGCCCGGCCGCCCTGCCACTGTGCGCGGGCCGGGGACACCGCGTCCCCGGGCCCGGTCGCCGGACACCCGACCGGCCGGGCGACGGGACGGGGACGAGGTGGGGTCCATGGCCGACGGGTTCGGTACGACGACCGAGGAGATGGTGCGCGCGGCGGGCCAGGTGCGGGCGGTGAGCGACGCCGTCAACGGCGAGCTCGCCCGCCTGCGCAGCCAGCTGGGGCCGCTGCAGGGCCAGTGGTCCGGCAGCGCGGCGACGGCGTTCGCCCAGCTGATGGCCAAGTGGGACACCGAGGCGCGGCGGCTGAACGAGGCGCTGGGCGCGATCGGTGAGCAGCTCAGCGGCACGGCGACGACGTACCAGCAGCAGGAGGACCAGAACCGCACCGCCATCACGTCGGTGCTCGGGTGAGGGGGAGCTACACCGTGGGATCCGAGATCAAGGTCACCTTCAGCGCGCTCGAGCGGGCGTCGGTCGACACCGTCGCGACGACCGCGCGCATCAACTCCCAGCTCGAGGACCTGCGGCGCTACCTGGCGCCGATGGTCGGGGCCTGGACCGGCGACGCGGCCAGCACCTACCAGGCGTCGCAGCAGAAGTGGGACACCTCGGCGGCCGAGCTGACCACCACGCTGGGCACCATCGGGAAGCTGGTCGGCCAGGCCGGTCAGAACTACCGCGCCACCGAGCAGGCGAACCGGGCCCGGTTCGCCTGCCCCCCGGTCCGGGGGCCCGGACGACCCCCTTGCGTCCGCCCCCGGAACCGGCGGGTACGCTTGGCTCTCGTTGTGCAGCGGTGGAGACCCGCGGGCGCCGTCCTCCGGCGACAGCGGCGGGATCGAGCGTCCCTCCGGCGTCCACCAGCAGCACGCTGAGGAACCAGAGACTAGAGAGTGGGCCGGAACCCGTGCGGACGGCCCACCAGCCGAGAACGACGACGAGGTAGATCCGTGCCCACGTACAGCCCCAAGCCCGGCGACATCCAGCACGCCTGGCACGTGATCGACGCCGAGGACGTGCGCCTCGGTCGGCTCGCCACCCACGCTGCCACGCTGCTGCGCGGGAAGCACAAGCCGACCTACGCCCCGCACGTCGACAACGGCGACTTCGTGGTCATCGTGAACGCGGAGAAGATCTCGGTGTCCGGCAACAAGCGGGCCGACAAGTTCGTCTACCGCCACTCCGGCTTCCCGGGTGGCCTCCGCCAGCGCTCCGTCGGCGAGATGATCGACAGCCAGCCCGACCGCCTCGTCGAGAAGGCGATCAAGGGCATGCTGCCGAAGAACCGCCTCGGCCGCGCCATGGCCAAGAAGCTGAAGGTCTACGCCGGCCCGGCGCACCCGCACGAGGCCCAGAAGCCGCAGCCGTTCGAGATCAAGCAGGTCAGCCAGTGACCACCCCGAGCAACGAAGAGGGACAGCCCGTGACCAGCCCCGAGAACGGACCCGACGAGGTCGTCGACGCGGTCGAGACCGAGGGTGCGGCCGCCGAGGCGACCGAGACCGAGGCCGCCGACACCGAGGTCGCCGACGTCGACTACACCATCGGTGACGCCGCCGACTTCGACGCCGACGAGTTCGCCGCCGAGGCCCCCGTGCTGGGCGACCGCCCGGTCCAGACCGTCGGCCGCCGCAAGGAGGCCGTCGTCCGCGTCCGGCTGCTGCCGGGCACCGGCGGGTTCACCCTGAACGGCAAGCCGCTCGAGGTGTACTTCCCGAACAAGCTGCACCAGCAGATCGTGAAGGAGCCGCTGGTCCTCGTCGAGAAGACCGAGCGCTTCGACATCTTCGCCAACCTCAAGGGTGGCGGCACCGCGGGTCAGGCCGGCGCTCTGCGTCTGGCGATCGCCCGTGCGCTGGTCGAGCTGGACTCCGAGGACCGCCCGCCCCTGAAGAAGGCCGGCTGGCTGACCCGTGACGCCCGCGCCGTCGAGCGCAAGAAGTACGGCCTCAAGAAGGCCCGTAAGGCGCCCCAGTACTCCAAGCGCTGATCGCACACCGGATGCCTCGTCTCTTCGGAACCGACGGCGTCCGGGGCCTGGCCAACGGCGAACTCCTCACTCCGGAGTTCGCCGTTGGTGTCTGTGCCTCGGCCGCCCGCACGCTCTCGAACGGCTCCGGCCGCCGGCCCCTCGCGGTCGTCGGACGCGACCCCCGCGCGAGCGGCGAGATGCTCGAGGCCGCGGTCGTCGCCGGGCTCACCTCGGCCGGTGCGGACGCGATCCGGGTCGGCGTGCTGCCGACCCCGGGCGTCGCGCACCTGGTCGCCGAGACCGGCGCCGACCTCGGCGTGATGATCTCCGCGTCGCACAACCCGATGCCCGACAACGGCATCAAGCTCTTCGCCGCGGGCGGTCACAAGCTGCCCGACGACGTCGAGGACGCGATCGAGCAGCAGTTCGCCGAGGGTCTCGGTGCCCGACCGACCGGTGACGGCATCGGCCGGGTCTGGGACGCGCCGGACGCCACCGACGTCTACGTCGCGCACCTGCTGTCCGCCGCACCGGGCTCGCTGTCCGGGCTGCGCGTGGTCGTCGACTGCGCGCACGGCGCCGCGGCGCTGGCCGCGCCGGAGGCCTACCGGCAGGCGGGCGCCGACGTGATCGCGCTGCACGCCGAGCCGGACGGTCTCAACATCAACGACGGCGTCGGGTCCACCCACCTGGACCTGCTGCGGTCCGCGGTCCTGGAGCACGGCGCCGATCTCGGCATCGCCCACGACGGTGACGCCGACCGCTGCCTGGCCGTGGACGCGACCGGTGCGGTCGTCGACGGTGACCGGATCATGGCGGTGCTGGCACTCGCCATGCGCGAGGCCGGCGAGCTCGCGCACGACACGCTCGTCGCCACGGTGATGAGCAACCTGGGCCTGCACATCGCCATGCGCGAGGCCGGGATCACCCTGGACACCACCAAGGTCGGCGACCGCTACGTGCTGGAACGGCTGCGCGAGGGCGGGTTCACCCTCGGCGGCGAGCAGTCCGGGCACGTGGTGCTGCCGGGCCACGCCACGACCGGCGACGGTCTGCTCACCGCCCTGCGGCTGATGTCGCGGGTCGCGCAGACCGGCACCCCGCTGGCCGAGCTGGCCTCGGTGGTCACGGTGCTGCCGCAGGTGCTGCGCAACGTGCCCGTCGCGGACAAGGACGCGGTCGCCGCGTCGGCGGACGTGGCCGAGGCCGTCGCGAAGGCCGAGGCGGAGCTGGGCGACACCGGCCGGGTGCTGCTGCGCCCGTCGGGCACCGAGCAGCTCGTCCGCGTGATGGTCGAGGCGCCCAGCGAGGACGAGGCCGATGCCGTCGCGGGCCGGCTGGCCGAGATCGTCGCCGCCGCGCGCTGACCGACGCACGCCGATCGGGGCCGTCACCCACACCGGGTGGCGGCCCCGACGTCGTCCGTGCGGCCTGCCGCGACACCGGTTCGCGATGGCGAACCGGATCCGCGCGTCCGGGCCTGCCGGCGCGGGCCCGTCGCCATGCTGGGGCGATGCGACCGGACGTGCGGCGGGACCCCGATGCGCTGGACCGCGCGGCCCGCGGGCTGGCGGACCTGGCTGCCGGGCTGACCGAGGCCCCCGCGACCGGCCCCGGTGACGGGGACCGCGCGGTCCGGCTGCGGCGGGTCGCGGACGAGCTGGCGTCGCTGGCCGACGCGGCCCGGCGCGCCGCGGCCACCGCCCGGGTGGTGGACACCGCCGCGGCCACCGCGTTCCGGGACGTTCCCGACCCCCGGCCCGGCCCCGGCGGGGCGGGACCGTGCTGACCGGCGGCCCGGACGCCGGCGCCGCGGACCAGGCGACAGCCCTGCGGGCGCTGGTGGACCGGCTCGACGACACCGCCGGTCTGCTCGCCGGGATCCGCGCCGCCGTCGCCGCCGCGTGGGACGACCCGGCCGGCGAGGCGGTGACGGCCCGGCTCGACCTCGTCGGGCGCGAGGTGGGCCGGCTGGCCGACGAGGCCGCGCGCGACGCGACCCGGGCGGAGGACGCCGTCCCCGGCATGCGGCTGCCCGGTCTCACCGGGACGCGCGTCACCGACCGCCGCGGTCCCGTGGCCCCCTCGCTCGCCGGCCCGTACGAGCGCTGAGCAGGCGGAACGGCCTCAGAGGTCCGAGGCCACCAGGTCCGCCTCGATCCCCGCGGCGGCCTCCAGCAGGCGCGGCAGGTGCCGCCCGGTCAGCTCCTCCCGTGAGGCCACGCCGACGTGGGTGGACACGTTGACCGCGGCGATCACCCGCCCCGACCGGTTCCGCACCGGCGCGGCGATCCCCCGCAGGCCGTCCTCGAGCTCCTGTTCCACCAGCGCCCAGCCCTGCTCCCGCGCGGCGACGACCGCCTCGCGCAGGGCCGCCACGTCGCGCACCGTGTGGTCGGTGCGCCGCTGCACCGTCACCGACGCCAGGTGCGCGTCGAGCTCGTCGTCGGGCAGGCCGGCCAGCAGCACCCGGCCCATCGACGTCGCCCACGCCTCGTACCGGGTGCCGACGGTGATGCGCAGCCTGCTCAGCCGGGAGCTCTGCGCCAGGGCCAGGTACACGACGTCCGGTCCGTCGAGCTCGGTGAGCGACGCGGTCTCCCGCAGCTCGTAGGACATCGCCTGCAGGTGCGGCAGCGCGACGTCGACCAGCGACAGCCCGGACAGGTAGGCGTAGCCGAGCTCCAGCACCCGCGGCGTCAGCTCGAAGCGGTCCCGCCCGGAGCGGCGCGCGTAGCCGAGGTCGACGAGCGTCAGCAGCAGTCGCCGGGCCGTCGCCCGGTCCAGGTCGGTGCGGGACGCGACCTCGCTCAGCGTCATCGACGGCGTGTCCGGCCCGAACGCGCGGACCACCCGGAACGCCCGCTCCACCGCCCGCACGAAGTGGCGTTCCTGGCCGGCCGGCTCCGCCGTCATCGGACCCCTCTCCCGTCGGACGCCCGACCCTACCGGCGGGCCGGAAGCGCCCCGGTCTTGCGACCAGTGCTCGGCGCGCCGTACGGTTGTGCGCACGGCACACGAGTGTGCGCACAGCGCACAACGCAAGGACGCGTACAGGAGAAGGTCATGACACAGGTGTCATCAGCCCAGCTGCCGGGCGCACCGGCCGGAGCACGGCGTGCCGCTGCCGGCTCGTTCGTCGGCGCCGTCGTCGAGTGGTACGACTTCCTCCTCTACGGGGTCGTCGCCGCACTGGTGTTCCCGAATCATGATGGTCATCACACACGTCTGCCAAAGTCCCAGGTCAGAGCACCCTACCGCACCGGAGAGACCCCTGATGATCGAGCCCCTCGTCGGAACCGACACGCTGCCACCGTACGAACCTGACATGTTTGCGACACTGGGTCCCGCGATCGTGAGGTGGTCCCTGGAGAACGGTCTCCGGGTCCTCGACGGCAAGTCTGCGGGCGCTTTGTTCGTACCCACGCGGTCGTAGTACGCGTTCATTTGCCACTGGTACCGGCTACGCGACGACGGAGAGTTCTACTACCGTGGCGGCGCGATTAGGCTCGCGCGCGGCTCGCTGAAGTCTCCGCTGGGAGCCTGGCTCGCGACCGTGGAACTCACGGGGCCCGTGCGATTCAATGGGTTCCAGTCTCGGAACCGCTGCGGTGAGCTCCTGGGTCGACGGCAGTCGATGCCACTGATTCAGATCGCGGCGGTCTCGGAGAGCCAGACTTAGAACACGTTCAACTATGTTGCGGGCTGGAACGCGCGCGGCACAGAACTCGTCAAGAACTACGATCTGGACCCCGGCAAGAAGCACATCTTCTCGCCGGGGGCCCGTAACGTAGCCGGTGGCAAAATCACCGTGGTCTCCTCGCGGGCTGCCACGATTCGCGGCTCTCGCCCGACATTGGTCATCGCGGACGAGTGTTCCGAGTGGACGGTGTCCAACGGTGGTCGACGCTTGTGGGAGACCATTGACGACAACGCGACGAAGGTCGACGGTTCCCGGGTGCTCGCACTCATGAACACATGGTCACCGGGCTCGGGCTCCGTCGCGGAAGACATCTACGATAGCTGGCTTAACGAACGCACTGGTGCTACAGTGAACGAGCGTCCGCTGTTGTATTGGTCGCGGGAGGCATCCGCAGACACCGATTGGTCGGACCCGGCGTCGATCGAACGGACACTGGCATACATTTACGATGAGTGTCCGTGGGTGAACCAGTCGTAGGTTCTGTCAAAGATCATGGCGCCGATGAAACCCGTGGCGAGCTCCATGCGCGAATTCGGGAATCTGATCGTGTCGGACCTGAGTTCATGGGTTTCGAAACAGGACTGGGACGCCAACGCGTGTGACGATCGAATCGTCGATGGCGACGAGATCGTGCTGGCTCTAGACCCGGCGCTCACCGAAGACGCCACGGTCCTTATCGGCTGTCGACTGTCGGACGGGCTCGCACAGCCGCTATTCACGTGGGACCCAGCGACGATGCATCGGGACCTGGACGTGGCGGCGCTCGACGCGGCTGTCGCGGACGCATTCGATCGGTTTCAGGTCCGCGCGTTCGCTGCGGACGTACATCCGTTGGAAGGTCGCGTGTTGGTGGACTGGCCGACCGCGTACGGCGATCGGCTGTGGCTTGATGCGTCGGCGAAGCACCTGATTGGTTTCGACATGCGCGCGTTGAAGCTCGATGTCGCGCGGGCCGCAGAACTCGTCGCAGACGACATCGCGAACAAGTCGTGCCCGCATGTCGGGGACCCGCTGTTGACGACGCATGTGGTCAACGCTCAGCGCCGCCCGTATCGAGAATACGTGTCGCTGGGGCGCGGTCACCGGGACCGTAAGATCGATGGTGCGGTGTCGTTGGTACTCGCACGACTCATGCGCCGATCGGTGTTGGAGTCCGACGCGTACACACGGCGATCTCAGGGCTCAAAGGTAGTGGTGTTTCGGTGATGCCGGATGTGGAGCTGATCGAGCGGTTGCTCGCGACGGGCAGCAGCCTCTAGTGGAAGCGGCGGACGCGGGACCGCTATTATCGAGGCTCGTAGCGCCTGGCGATGCTGGGTCTTGCGACGCCGCCGGAAATGCAGTCGCTTCAGACGGTGGTGAACTGGTGCCGGACCACGGTGGACGCGTTAGCCGAACGACTCGATGTCAGCGGTTTCCGCACGGGTGATCCGGGCGCCGATGAGCTGCTGTGGTCGTGGTGGAAGCGCAACGACATGGTGGTTGCCTCCGATGCGGCGCACACGGAAGCTCTCGTGCAAGGCATCGCGTTTGTGGTCGTCGGCCGTGATCCGGACGAGCCGTCGGTGCCGCGTTATACGGTGGAGTCTTCCGAGGCGCTTACGGTGGAGTTCGACCAGTTCGGGCGTCACTTGCGGGCGGCTCTGCGCCGTTACATTGAGCCGGAGACCGGCGAGCTGTTCGTGACGTTGTATGGGCCGAACGTCACGAGAAGCTACCAGCAGCGTCATGCGCGCTGGCATCTCGTGGACGAGGACGAACACCGGTTGGGTGTCGTGCCGGTCGTGCCGGTGGTCAACAGGTCTCGGGTCACCGACTGGTTCGGTGAGACCGAGATGAAAGACGTGATGACCATCGTGGACGCGGTGTGTCGGACGGCGACTAATCTGTCGGCGGCGTCGGAGACACTGGCGGTGCCGTCGAGGTACGTGATCGGTGCATCGCGCGATGACTTCGTGGACGCGGAAACCGGCGAGCCGATCCCGGTGTGGGAGGGCTATCTCGGCCGGTTGAACGCGCTGAGCAACGCTGAGGCCCGCGTGGTGCAGCTCGACGGGGCAAGCCTTGAGAACTTCACGAAGACGATTGAGCTGTACGGCAAGGTCGTGTCGTCGTTGACGGGCCTACCGGTGCACTATCTGGGGATTTCGCCGAACGGGAATCCGAGTTCTGCCGATGCGATCCGCTCGGGCGAGTCGCGGCATGTCAAGCGTGCTGAACGTAAGCAGTCTGGGTTCGGCTCCGCGTGGTCGCAGGTCAGTGACATCGCGTTGCGGCTGGTCGCGGGTGCACAGTTACCGGTGTCGACGACGTGGTCGGATGCGTCGACGCCCACGGTGGCGGCGAAAGCTGATGCGGTCGTGAAGCTCGTGCAGTCGCGGATTCTGCCGGTGGAAGGCGCGTGGCTGGAACTCGGCTATGACGCGGACAAGCGGGCCTTGTACCGGTCGCTGATGTCGGGTGATCCGTTGCAGCAGGTACTTGAGTCGTTGGTGCCGCCACCGCGCGAGGAAGCTCCACGCGGTGCGGTTGAGTGAGTTCAAGCGGTCCCAGAACGTCGTCGCGGCTCGTGTGAGTGTGGCAGCAGCGTCGGTGTTGACGCCGCTGTTGGATGCGGAGCCGGTCGAGTCTGATGTCGTCGCGGTCGCGGGCGCGTTGGAGTCCACGGTGCTCGGCGCCCGTCGGGTGCTGGAGCACCTGGCGGACGAGTTCTACCAGAGTCAACGTGACGTTCACGTCGGCGCGCGGTCGCATGTCAGCTTACCGTAGCGGCGCTATGGCTCTTCGGCGCTCGCGTCGGGTCTCGCGCGTGTGGGTCTGCGGCCGGGGCACCGGTTCACGTCGTTGCCACACGCGGTAGCGACCGTGACTCGACACACACGTGCTGCGCCACGGTTGCGAGTCATGGACCTGACGCACACAGATCGGGCCGCGCTCGGCTTCGCGCGCACCAGCGGCGGCACGTCGTCGTGTGCGTTTTGCCTGATGTTGATCAGCCGTGGGCCCGTGTACCGGTCGGCTGTCAGCGCGGGAGCCATGACGAGTTTCCACAATCACTGTGATTGCGTCGTCGTACCGGTGTTCACGAAACATTCATTTCCAGGTCGCGCAGAGTTCATGCGCGCAGAGCAGCAGTGGATCGATTCCACACGAGGAGGCTTATTCAGGGCCCGTGAAATAACGATCTAGCCCGGCGTGTCGGGTTGGGCGACAGCCCGTCCATCGCGAAGATTAATTTGCCGAATCAATCCAAGATGAACGGGTTGTCGCAGTATGTACTATACCACTGGCTTTCGGCGTGATGAGATTCAGGATCTTGCCGCTCTGGTGCATGAGCAGGATCAGCGGAACGCGACTGGCCTGCGACGGCCTTGGCCGCCGATTCTGGGATTGTTCTGGTCGGTGGTGATCACGTTGGCGTATCTGCGCGGGAATCGTGTGCAGTGGGAGTTGGCGGAAACCTACGGGGTGTCGCAGTCGACGGTCAGTCGAGCGATCGCGGGGGTGACACCGTTGCTGGCGCAGGCACTGCGGAGTGTCGTTCCGACGGCGGAGGAGCTTCGTGCCGATCGGCAGTACATCATCGACGGAACCCTACTGCCCTGCTGGTCATGGACCGCCGTACCAGGTCTGTGGTCGGGCAAGCATCGCACCACCGGCGTCGTCGTCCAGGTCGCAGCCACCCTGGAAGGGCAGCTGTCGTGGATCTCCGACCCGACCCCAGGCTCCCGACACGACCTACATTGCCTCGACCAATCCGGCGCCCTCGACCACCTCGCCACATACCCACCGATCGGCGATAAAGGCTACATCGGGCGCGGCATGCTCACCCCGTTCAAAAAACAACCCGGCCGGGAACTTCTCGACTGGCAGAAAACATTCAACAAGAGCCTCAACCGCACACGCGCCACCATCGAGCGAGTCATCGCCCATATCAAAACGTGGAAAGTTCTCCACACAGACTACCGCCGACCCTACGCCACATTTAAAACGACGATCTCGGCAGTCATCGGACTCATCTTCTACGCACTTACCTGACGGAGCCTGAATAAGCCTCGAGGCACCACGGGTGCCTCAGCAGTGACCGCGTTCCGGCGCTCACTGGCTACCGACGGCTCCCGGCGAGCCGCATGAGGCCCCAGGAGGACCCATGACAGACACCGACACTGGCGCCACGGCCGAGCTCAAGTTCGAGGAACTTCCCGAGCACTGGCGTAAGGAGCTCCGCGCGGTGCGCGACGAGTGTGCCCGACGGCGAAGCTCCGAGAACGCGCTGACCGCGTAGAACCAGCAGCTCACCGAGCAGAACGCGCAGCACGTGGAGGCGCTGAACACGGCCCAACTGGAGCATCTGCGCTACCGGGCCACGGTGAACGCAGGCGTGCCGCTGGAGAACGTGGAGGACTTCGCGTCGAGACTGCGCGGCACCGATGCCGCCGAGATCACGGCCGACGCGGTGGAACTCGCACGGATGTTCACGCAGACACGTCCGGCGCCGACTGGGTCCACCGCGCACGGTGTCGACCACTCGCAGGGTCGCGGTAACCGTCGCGATGCTGCACCACTTGATCCCGCGAACCAGCTCCGCGACTTGATTCAGGCGCAGCTAGGGCGGGACTGACCACTACACGAAGGACGAAGACTATGGCCCCGGTGAATGTCGCCTCTGGCGCGCCCATCGATCCCCGGTTCACCGACGACATCGCGCACGGTCAGGGACGCCTCGGGCGCCCGGACACGCCAGAGCATCTACTGCCGAAGGAGGTCTCGGGCGACATCTTCACCAAGGTCGCGGAGAACTCGTCGCTGCTGTCCCTGGGATAGCAGATCCCGGTGTCGATCCGAGAGAACGTGATCCGGCGGGCGTCGACGAATCCCGAGGCCGGTCAGGTCGGCGTCGGCACGAAGCTCGTCGAGCGTGAGGGTCACCTCAAGCCGCTGTCGGGTTTCGCCTACGGTGAGGAGCGTACGTTCTCGCCGGTGAAGTTCGCGACGATCGTGCCCGTGTCGGAGGAGTTCCTGCGGGCGAATCCGGACGGGCTCTACAGCGAGCTTGCAGGTAAGCTGTCCGGCGCGATCTCCCGCGCGGTGGAGCTCGCGGCGTTCCACAACCGTAACTCGCTGACCGGTGAGCCGATCCAGGGCACCGACGCCAACGGCTCCGTGATCGGCTCGATCCCCGACGACCATAAGCTGCAGGTCAACGCGACCGACAGTCTCGTGGAGCAGATTCTCACCGGCTACGACCTGATCGTGTCGGCGGAGCAGAAGAATTTCGACTTCACCGGCTTTGCCGCGCACCCGCAGTTCCGTGCGAAGCTCGCCACAGCACGCGACCGGCTCGGGAACCTGGCATATGCCACCGGGGTCGAGTCCAAGGGCCCGGTGAACCTGACCGCGCAGGTCGGAAGCTTCCTGGGCCTGCCGGTGGCGTTCGGCAAGGCGGTCTCCGGTCGTATCGGGAACAACGCCGGTACCGACGTGAAGCTGATCGGCGGGGACTTCTCCCAGTTCGCCTACGGGTTCGCCGACGCGATCCGGATCAAGGTCTCGGACCAGGCGGTCGTGCGTGGAGTCTCGATGTGGGAGACGAACCAGGTCGCGGTGCTCGCCGAGTGCACCTTCGGCTGGTACGTCAACGACCCGACCGCGTTCGTCGCGTGGGAACTCGCGACCAGCGGCGACAAGGCAAAGCCTGCTGCTGCCAGCGGCGGTCGTAAGCCCGCCAAGGACCCGGAGCAGGCCTAAGCACCGGAGCTGATCGCGGTCCCGGTGGAGCCGACACCGGAACCAGCGGAGCCGACTCCACCGGAGTCGCGACCGGTACGACCACCGGATTCCATCTGGGGTCATCGACCTGCGGGAGGCCGACGGAATGCACGCGACGGTCGCTGACGTCGAGACGCTGCTCATGCGGGAGCTCGCCGACACCGAGCGCGAGTTCGCCGCGCGCATGATCGCCATGACCGAAGCACGCTTGCGGGCGCGGATACCGGACCTCGATGACCGCGTGGCGCGTGAGGCCGGTTTCGCCGACCGAGTCAACTACGTGATCGCGAGTGTCGTCGCGCGGCGGATCAGTAATCCGACCGGCGGTACCAGCAGTTTCGAGGTCATCGGGCCGTTCTCGATCCGGGACCAGTCGTCGACGGGCTCCGGCGACTGGCTCACCGCAGACGAGTGGGCGCTGCTGGGGCTCGCGACCGGGGCGTTCACGATCCGGCCGGTGATCAGTGCAGCCGACGACGGTGTTCGCCGTGGCTCGAAACCTGACTGGTGGTGGGACTTCGCATGAGGCGCCGGGTGAAACTTCGTCGACCGGGTCCACCGGATGCGTTCGGCGACCGCGCGGAGGCCGCCGAGTTCTGGGACACGAGTCCGTGGGTGATCGGGATCGCGTCGAGCCATGACGACTCCGACGGCCGCCAGAACCGCACGAGCACTCGGATCGAGTGCTATGTGCCCGCACAGAGCACGGAGGCCCGTGCAGGCGATCAAGTCAACATCGACGGCAGCTGGTTCGACGTGGACGGTGTTCCGGCCCGTGCGGAGTCCCCGTTCACGTCACGACTCGGCGGTTACGTAGTGCAGCTAAAACGATACGAAGGGTGACAGGTCGTGCGTTATGAAGGTTCCGTGGACCTGTCGCAGGTGCTCAACAGCGACAGGCTCGAACGGGAGCTTGCTGCGGTCGCTCGGCGAATCGCGCGATCGGCGCAAGCCAGCGCACCGCGACGCACCGGAGCTCTCGCGGGCTCTGTAGACGTCTCCACCGAACGCAACAGCGGCACCACGCGCGACCGCGTGGTCGCACACGTCACGGTGAGCGCGCCGTACGCGGCATCAGTCGAGTTCGGCACGAGCCGTATGCGCGGCTCGTTCTGGCTCCGGCGTACAGCGCAGTCGGCATGAGCGACATGGAGCCGTTCCCGGACATCGAACAGGTGCTCGTGACACTGTTCGCCGACATCGCGCCGACGGTGACCGAGGCACCGGAGGGATTCACACCGCCGATGGTGCGCGTGAGCCGGACCGGCGGCTCCGACGATGGCCTCACCGATTCACCGATCGTGGAGACCACGTGCTACGGCGCCACGCGCGCGGAGTCATGGGCGCTCGACGGTCTCGTACGGCAGCGGGTACTCGCGTGTGCCGCGACCGTCGTCGACACGGTGTTGATCGACACCGCGTCGACCGTCACGCCCGCTCAGCAGCTCTCGGACCCACGGCTGGACATCCGCGCGGTGAGTTCCAGCTACCGATTCGGACTGCGCAGACGCAGTCCCTACATGGAGGACAGCTCACATGGCTGACACGGACCTTCTCACGCTCAAGCGTGCGAAGGCAGGCAACATTCGCAAGGTTCTCGACGCGGTGGTCGCGGTGGCGCCGATGAGCGCACCGGTGCCGGAGACGTTCACCGTGGCTGGCGCGCTGCAGGAGCTGCCGCCGGAGTACCGCACGATCGGCTGGGTGTCGAAGAAGGACGGCTACAAGTGGTCCCGTGACACCGACAGCAGCGACATCGAGTCCCACGGCTCGGTGGAGCCCACGCGCCGTGACATCACCAAGGACGTCACCGGGCTCGCGATGACCGCGCAGGAGACCTCGCGGCTGACGCTGGAGCTGTCGAACAACGTGGACCTGTCGGAGGCCCGACTTGTCGACGGGGAGCTGAGCTACACGCGTCAGGTCGCGCCGTCGACGCGTTACTGGCGCCTGATCGCGATCGGCATCGACGGCTCCGGGAGCGACGCGTTCTACGTGATCAACGTGCTGCCGCGCGCGACGATCTCCGAGTACGGCGAGCTGACCTGGTCGGATGAGGACGCGCTGACGTATCCACTGACGTGGTCTGCCACCGTGGACCAGGACCTCAAGTACAGCTTCCGGCAGGTGCTCGCGGGGCCCGGCTTTGAGTCGAGGGCCGCCGACATGGACTTCAGCGGAGACTCGCCGTCGCCGTCGCCGTCGCCTGAGCCTGCGCCGAAGCCGCCGCGAGGTGGCAACGGTTCCGGTTCCGGTTCCGATGATGACGCCGCCAAGCCCGGGCCGACGAAGTGATGAGCAGCAGGTCTGAGCGCAGGTCATGGGACGCCTATGTCCGCGAGTCCCGCGAGAAGTACTCCGAGGTCGATCTCGGCGCTGAGGGCGTCGTGCGCGTGTATGTGCCGTCGTCGACGGCGATGGAGCGGTTGTCGACGCTGGACGCGAACGACCAGTGGTCCCAGATCGACGTGCTCTTCGGCGACGAGAACGGTGCGAAGCTGCGCCGGGTCGCCGGGGATGAGCCGATCACCGCGCTACAAGCTCTCGTCACCGACGTGATGCGCGATCTGGGTCTCGACGACATGGGAAACTGATCCGCTGCTGGGAGCTCATCGACCGCTACGGACCCGAGCTGGAATACGACCTGCACCATGAGCTGGGGCTCGATCTTCTGGACTGGTTCCGTGGCGAACACCGGTGGAGCAAACTCGTGCGGCTCAGCGCGCGGCTGCCGGAGCACGGCTCGTTCAAAGCCGCGATGCTCGATGACGACGAGTACGCCGAACGCATGGGCGTTCAGGGCGACGCCGACGCTGATCGCGTGGCGCCGAGCTACCGGGGCTATGACCCGGTGCTTGCGCGGTTGACCGACATCGCGGACCTGTTGCTGTCGCTGCGCACGACGGTGGTCGCGGTGAACTCCGAGAGCGGTCGGGCGCCGTCGACCCGATTCATGCCGAGACCGGAGACCGCGTTCGACCGGCTTGAGCGTCGTCGGTCACGTCAACAGCTCGATGCGCTCTCAGCAGTGCTTACACCAGGAAGGTGAACGACAGTGGCGCTCACGACCGCCCAGGTCAGTGTCCGCGTGGTACCCGATGTGCGCGGCTTCCAACGTCAGGTCCGCCGTGATCTGACCGCTGCGAAGCTCCAGCCGGTGCGTGTACCCATGCGGGTCGCGACCGATCGCATGGTCGTCGGCATGCGTCGCGCGTTCGACAGCGTGCAGAGCCATGCGGCGCGTGCGTCCGTGCGCGTGGCGCAGGCGTTCGCAGCGCAGATGCCACGTGCGTCGGCAGCCGTAGCGCAGTTCGCGGCGGGCTTTCAACGCGTGGAGTCGACGGCGAACGGTGTCGCGGCGCGCATGCACCAGTTCGGTGCGACGACGCGCCGGGCACTCGACAGCACGTCGGCACCGCTACGGAACTTCCACGCGGGCTTCCGTAGCGCCGATGGTGCCGCATCGGCGTTGACCGGTCGCATGGGCTCGTTGGGCGGGCTCAGTCGCCGCGCGTTCGAGGCCGCAGCGCAACCGTTGCGGAACTTCCATGCCGGGTTCACACAGCTCGGCGCGGCGTCATCGGCGTTCTCCGGGCGCATGGGCACACTCGGCGGTGTCAGTCGCCGCGCGATTGGCGGACTCGGCTCCACGTTCGCCCGCGTGGGAACCTCTATCCGTGCAACGGCCCAGTCGATTGGTGCATCGATCCAGAACGGCATCGACACTCCACTGCGAGGTGTCGCACGGAGGGCCGGTGGGCTCGCAGCCGCCGTGGGACTCGGAAGCCTCGGCTCCAGCGCACTACAGGCCGCACAGGACATCTAGAACACGCGGCTGACGCTGACGGGACTCTACGGGTCCGCGCAGGACGCCGGGGACATGATGGAGCGGTTGAAGCGGCTCTCGTCGAACTCACCGATCGAGTACCAGGCCTACGCGAAAGCGAGCCAGCAGCTCGCCTACATGGGCGTCAAGGGCCAGCAGGCCGAAGATGTCCTCCGCAATGTGGGCGCCTCGATCACGAATGCTGGCGGCGACTCGTCCGCGATGGAACGCGCCAACGACGCGCTGCTGCGGATGGTCAACTCCGGCCGCGTGTACGCCTCGGACCTTCAGCAGCTGTCCTAGACCGGCGTCCCGATCTATGCCTCGCTTGCCGAGCACATGGGCGTCACGACCGAACAGCTCAAGAAGATGGTCACCGAAGGCGTCGTGAAGATCGACGACGTGCTGACCACGATCGGCAGCGGAAGCAGTAAAGCATTCCAGATGACGATTGCTGGCTCCGAGAGCGCCAGTACATCGATGAAGAACCAGTGGAAGATCGCCACTGACAACGTGCGCATAACGCTCGGCGAGATGCTGGAGCCCATGACCGACCGGTGGGCGCCACAGATCGCACAGCTCGGCGCGAGAGTCAGTGACGGGCTCCGGCAAATCCCCGGCACGTTCCGGGAGATCAAGAGGACCGCTGACGACTGGGGTGTCACGGCTGCGATCGAGGACTTCCGGTCAGCGGTCGCGCGACTCGTCCAGGGCGCGCTTCCGGTGTTCCGGGGCATCATGGTAGGGCTCGGCGTCGCGTTTGGTGCCGCGATGGTCGCGTTACGGCCGCTCATGAACGTGCTGGGCGAGTTCGGCGACTGGCTCTCGGCGCACGA
>NZ_JAHLJA010000030.1:0-12500 GCF_020496245.1 Pseudonocardia sp. ICBG601
CTCGACCGTCAGGTCTGCTTCGCCCTCGCCGTCGCGGCCCGCAACGTCATCGCGCTGTACCGGCCGCTGCTGGAGCCGATGGCTGGCTGACCCACCCGCAGTACCTGGTGCTGCTCGCGCTGTGGGAGCGCTCCCCGCGCTCGCTCGGCGACCTGGCCCGGGAGCTCGCGCTCGGGCCCGGCACGCTGTCGCCGCTGCTCAAGCGGCTCGAGGCCGCGGGTCTGGTCGACCGGCGCCGGGTCCCGGGTTGACGAGCGGACGATGGCGGTGTCGCTCACCGACGCCGGGTGGGCGCTGCGCGGGCGCGGGCCGAGGCGATCCCGGGTGGGCGATCGTGGACCGGCTCGGGATGCCGCTGCCGGAGCTGGAGGAGCTGCGGACGGTGCTGGACCGGGTGATCGCCGCGTCGCGCGGCTGACCGGGGCGGTGGTGCGGGACCGGTCGCCGGCCGTACCGTCTCCGCCGTGCTGATGACCGCAGGCAAGGCCGTCCTGCTCCTGGTCGACCTGCAGGAGCGCCTGGTCCCCGCGATGCACGACGGCGATCGCGTCGTCGAGCGCGCCGCCCGGCTCGCCGAGGCCGCGACCCTGCTGGAGGTCCCGGTGCTGGCCACCGAGCAGGTCCCGGAGAAGCTCGGCCCGACCGTCGAGCGGCTCGCCGGCCTGCCGCACCTGGTGATGCCCAAGACCCGCTTCGCCGCCGACGACGGCGTGCTGTTCCCACCCGGCCGCACCGAGATCGTCGTCGCCGGGGTGGAGGCGCACGTCTGCGTGCTGCAGACCGTGCTGGAGCTGCGCGCCGAGGACCGCCGGGTGGTGGTCGTCGCCGACGCCGTCGGGTCCCGGTTCCCGCAGGACGAGCAGCTGGCGCTGGAGCGGGCGCGCGCGGCCGGGGCGGAGGTCGTCACCTCGGAGATGGTGCTGTTCGAGTGGCTGCGCGACGCCGCGCATCCGCGCTTCCGCGAGGTCCAGACACTGCTGAAGTAGGCCCGGTCACCCGGTGCGGGGCTGCAGGTAGGCCGGGTCCGGGTCGGGCAGCGGCACGTCGGCCCGCCCGGCGACCAGCGGGTCGACAGCGGCGCCGCGACGGTCCCGCCGAACGCGCCGTGCCCGCAGTCGCCCAGGTGCACGGGGTCGCCGGGGCAGATCTCCGACGGGTTCGGGCCGTCGGCGAACACCATCGAGGACCCCGCCACGCCGTCGATCCCGCCGGTGGCCCCGACGAACGCGACCGACTCCGAGGAGTTCGTCGTGCCGGTCTTGCCGATCGTGGGGCGCGTCCAGCCCGCGGCCCGCGCCGCGGCCGCCGAGGTGCCGGTCACGGTGTCGCCACCGAGCCCGGCGGCCAGGGTGTGCGCGACGCCGGGGGCGACGGCCTGCTCGCAGGCGGGCCGGTTCACCGGCACCGCCGCACCGTCGCGGCCGGTCACCGACAGCACCGCGTCCGGGGCGCACCAGACGCCGTCGCTCTGGATCGTCGCCGCGACGTTCGCCTCCTCCAGTGTGGACACCGGGCTGACCCCGAGGGTGAACGACGGGAGGTTCGCGAAGAACTGCGACTGCGGCTGGGAGATCCGCGCGTCCGGCGACGAGGGGTCCGGCGTCCCGCCCGCCGCGTTCGACGCGAGGGTGTCGCCCAGCCCGAGCCGGCGCGCCATGTCCACCACCCGGGGGATACCGGTGCGTTCCTCGAGGTCGACGAACGCGGTGTTCGGCGAGGTCGCGAGCGCGACGGGCAGCGGGATCGGGTCCGGGTAGTTCGGGGTGTCGTTGCTGACGGGGTAGCAGCTGCTCCCCGCGCCGGGGAAGCACGCCGAGGCCGGGTCGGGCAGCGTGCTGTCGTAGCCGACGGTGCCCGCCTCCAGTGCCGCGGCGGTGGTGAAGATCTTGAAGGTGGAACCGGCACCGAAGACGTTCGACGGCGCGGCGACGAGGTCGCGCGTGGTGTCGCCGGCCGCGGCGTCGGTGCCGGGCCGCCGGTTGGCGACCATGGCGAGGATCTGGTGGTCGCCGGTGGCGGCGTCGCCGTGGCCGGGCCGGATCAGCGCCAGGGTGTTGGCGACGCCGTCCTGGGTGCGCGGCACATTCGCGTCGACCGCCTGCTGCGCCGACGCCGTCGCGGCCGGGTCGAGGGTGGTGCGGATCGTGTAGCCGCCGGTGTCGAGCTGCTGCTCGGTGAACCCCGCCTTCTCCAGCTCGGACACCGCGTACTCGCAGAGGAACCCGGCGCCGTCGGTGGCGCCGTAACAGTTGTGCCCGGGGACCTGCGGCCAGCCGGGGCGCACCCCGAGCGGCGCGGCCGTGGCCTCGGCGGCCTGGGCCGGGGTGAGCGACCCGGCGTCGCGCATCGCCGCGATCACGGTGTTGCGCCGGTCGGTCGCGGCCTGCGGGTGGCGGAACGGGTCGAACAGCGTGGGGTTGTTGACCGCACCCGCGAGCAGCGCGGCCTGCGGGACCGTCAGGTGCGCGGCGTCGGTGCCGAACCAGGCACGCGCGGCGGCCTCGACGCCGTAGACGTTGCCGGTGAACTCGACGGTGTTGAGGTACCCGGCGAGCACGTCCTGCTTGGACGTGCTGTGCGCCAGGCGCTGGGCGAGCACCGCCTCGCGGATCTTGCGGGTCGGGGTGTCGGCGTGGTCGGCCCGCTGGGCGGCGGGGTCGTCGCGGTCGACGACGTCGATCAGCCAGTTCTTCACGTACTGCTGGGTGATGGTGGAGCCGCCCTGCACGGCGCCGCCCGCGGCGTCGGTGACCAGTGCGCGCAGGGTGCCGACGGGGTCCACCCCGGACTCGTCGAAGAACCGGCGGTCCTCGACGTCGACGATCGCGGCGACCATCGACGGGGAGATCCGGTCGTAGGGGACGGGGATCCGGTACTGCTCGTCGAGGTAGGCGATCGGGGTGCCGTCGCGGTCGGTGAGAACCGTCGCCGCGGGCAGCGCCGCCGCGTTCGGCAGGTCGCCGGTCGTCCCCGGCGGCACGACCGAGGCGACGGCGGCGACGCCGGACGCGGCGGGGGCCGCGCACCCGGCGAGGACGAGCCCGCCGGCCAGGATCCCGACCCCGAGCCGCCGCAGCACCGACGGGTCCGGGCGGCGCCACCGTCGCCCGGTGCGGGTCTCCCGGAGACGGTCGTTCCAGTGCTGTGCGATCAGGCGTTCCCCCACGCGGGCGATTGTGCGCCGCAACGCTGAGGGATGCCTGAGGCGCGCCCGCGCGAGTCGCTGAGAGTCAGCCGGTCAGGGCGGCGAGCGCGGTCCGGGCCTGCTCCCGGAACCGCTCGACGTTGCCGAGCTTGACGTCCTCGTAGCCGCGCACCAGGTCCGCGGTCTCGGCGACGGCGACCACACCGTCGACGGTGTCGTGCGTGAGCCGGTCCAGCGCGGCGCGGACCAGCGTCTGGTACTCCCCCACCAGCTCGCGCTCCACCCGGCGGACCCCGGCGCGGCCGAACACGTCCAGCGGGGTGCCGCGCAGCCGCCGGGCCGCGCGCAGCGCGCGGAACGCGGGGCCGGCCAGCCGGCTGTCGAGGGCGATCTTGCGGTTCATCCCCAGCGCGCGCAGCACCGGCGGGTGCAGCATCACCGAGACCCGGGCGTCGGGACCGAACGCGGCGTCGCGGCGGGCGGTCTCGACCGGGTCCAGGTGCAGGCGGGCGACCTCGTACTCGTCCTTGTAGGCCATGAGCCGGTGCAGGCCGCGGGCGTAGGCGGCGCCGACGCGCTCGCCGGCCGCGTCACCGGCCCGCGCGGCGGCGATGGCCGCCACCCGGCGGACCTCCTCGGCGTAGCGGTGCGCGTAGGCGGCGTCCTGGTAGCCGGTGAGGTCGGCGATGCGGGTGGCCAGCGCCTCGGTGAGCTCGGGGCCCGTGGCGACCGAGCGGGCCAGCGCCGCGGACACCTCGTCGACGGCGACCGGGGCCGGCTGCGGCGCGAGGAGCGCCCGGCGCACGGCGGCGGCATCGATCGCGGCGGCCCGGCCCCAGCGGAACGCGGTCAGCGTGGTCTCCACGGCCGCGCCGTTGACCCGGATCGCCTCCTCCAGCGCCTCGACCGACACCGGGAGCACCCCGTGCTGGTAGGCGGCACCGAGCAGCAGCATGTTGGTGGGCAGGTGGTCGTCGAACAGCGCCTCGGACAGCGTCTGGGCGTCGACGGCGAGCAGGTCGCGGGTGACCGCGCCGATCCGCTCGACGGCGTCGTCGGTGGAGCCGGGCAGCACGACGCGTCCGGTGACCATGGCCGCGGTCGGCACGAGCGAGGTGTTGACGACGGCGACGGTGTGCCCGGGCCGGGCGACCGCGAGCGTCGCGGCGGAGGCGGTGCCGACGAGGTCCATCCCGATCAGCACGTCCGCGGTGCCGCGGGAGGCGCGCAGGATCCCGTGGTGGGGCTGCTTGGCGATCCGGACGTCGGAGACGACCGGGCCGCCCTTCTGCGCGAGCCCGACCTGCTCCAGCCCGGCGGCGAACAGCCCGTCGAGGTGAGCGGCCATCTGCAGGATCGCCGAGGCGGTGACCACGCCGGTGCCGCCGATGCCGGGCATCCGGATCAGGGTCGCGTCCGGGTCGACCCGCGGCTCAGGGGCGACGAGCGTGACCGGCAGCGGCGGGATCTCCCGGCGCGGCCGGGTGCCGGGCACCACCGTCAGGAACGACGGGCAGTCGCCCTTGAGGCAGGAGTAGTCGGTGTTGCAGGACGACTGGTGGATGGTGGTCTTGCGGCCGAACTCGGTCTCCACCGGGAGCACCGACAGGCAGGTCGACTGGTCACCGCAGTCGCCGCAGCCCTCGCAGACCCGCTCGTTGATCAGCACCTTCTCCGCCGGGGCGGGCAGCTTCCCGCGCTTGCGCAGCCGGCGCTCCTCGGCGGCGCAACGGTCGTCGTGGATCAGGACGGTGACGCCGTCGAGGGCCGCGAGCTCCTGCTCGACCGCGGCCAGCTCGTCGCGGTGGCGGACGCTCGCGATCGGGTCGAGGGCGACGCCGCGGTAGTCGCGCGGGTCGTCGGTGGTGACGACGATGCGGCGCACGCCCTCCAGGGCGAGCGAGCGGGTGATGTCGGGGACGTTCATCCGCCCCTCGGCACGCTGCCCGCCGGTCATGGCGACGGCGTCGTTGTAGAGCAGCTTGTAGGTCATGGTGACCCCGGCGGCGACGGCGGCGCGGATCGCGAGCGAGCCGGAGTGGTGGAAGGTGCCGTCGCCGAGGTTCTGCACGAGGGTGCGGTCGTCGGTGAACGGCGCCAGGCCGATCCACTGGGCGCCCTCGCCGCCCATCTGGGTCAGCCCGATCTGGCGGCCGCGGTGCTCGCCGTCGAGGGCGATCATCGCGTGGCAGCCGATCCCCACGCCGACGAGCGTGTCGTCGCCGGTGCGGGTGGAGGTGTTGTGCGGGCAGCCGGAGCAGAAGTACGGCGTCCGGTTCCCGAGCAGGTCCAGACCGATCCGCGACGGCTTCGGCGGGGCGAGGCGCTCCAGGTGCGCGCTCGCCGCGGCGGGCAGCGTCCGTCCGGCGGCGGTGAGCCGGGCGGCCAGGGCGCGGGCGACGTCCTCGGCGCCGAGCTGGCCGCGGGCGGACAGCAGCGGGCGGCCGCGGTCGTCGCGGCGGCCGGTGACCGTGGGCCGGTGGTCGCGCCCGTAGAGCGCGTCGCGCAGGTGGCCCTCCAGGAACGGCACCTTGTCCTCGACCACGAGCACCTCGGCGCAGCCCTCGACGAGTCCGGCGAGCGCGTCGGCGTCGACCGGGAACGGCATGGCGAGGCGGATCAGGCGCACGCCCAGTGCGTCGAGCTCGGCCTCACCCAGGCCCAGGTCCTCGCACGCCCGCAGCACGGTGGCGTACCCGGTGCCGGAGGCGAGCACGGCGAGGTGCGGGTCGCGGGAGGTGAAGGTGACGCGGTTGAGCCCGGTCTCGCGGGCGTACTGGCGGGCGAGGTCGAGCCTGCGGGTGAGCTGGTCGTGCTCGGCCTCGACGGCGGCGGGCCCGACGAGCGGGCCGGCCTGCGCGCGGTCGGTGGCGGGCGGGGCCGGGACGCCGACCAGCTCCGGGCGCAGCGCGCCGAGGTCGACGGTGCAGGAGGCGTCGGCGACGTCGGCGATGATCTTCAGACCGGTCCAGAGACCGGTGGCCCGGGACAAGGCGACCGCGTGCAGCCCGAACTCGATCACCTCGGACACCGAGCCCGGCGCGAGCAGCGGCATCGTCAGGGACTGCGCCATCGGCTCGCAGGAGCTGGGCACGGTGGAGGACTTGCAGGACGGGTCGTCGCCGATGATCGCGACGGCGCCGCCGAGCCGGGCGGTGCCGGCCAGGCTGCCGTGCCGGATCGCGTCGGCGGCCCGGTCGAGGCCGGGGTTCTTGCCGTACCACCAGCCGACGACGCCGTCGTGGCGGCGACCGGGGACGGCGTCGAGCAGCTGGGTGCCGGCGACGGCGGTGGCGGCGAGCTCCTCGTTGAGCCCGGGCCGGAAGACCACGCGCTCGGCGTCGAGGTGGGTCCGGGCGCGGCCGAGCTCGGCGTCGAAGGTGCCGAGCGGGGAACCCTGGTAGCCCGAGACGAACGAGGCCGTGTCGAAGCCGCGCGCGGTGTCGAGGCGGGCCTGTTCGAGCACGAGCCGCACCAGCGCCTGGATCCCGGTCATCGGAGCCCGCCCGTGGGTGGCGAGGTACTTGTCGTCCAGCACGGTCATCGGTGACAGCTCCTCGTCGGGTGGGCGGCGCGGTCCGCTCAGGACAGCGTGACGAGCGCCACGACGCAACAGCCGAGGGAACTCTGACCGAGAGAACGCAACGGATACCGTGCGACGACCACACAGACGTGAATCCGTTGCGCCGGAGGTGCCGTGCCCGAGACCGAGGTCGACGAGCTGGACCACGCGATCCTGCGGCTGCTGCACGAGGACGCGCGCCGCACCTACGCCGACATGGCCGCACGGGTCGGGCTGTCCACCGCCGCGACCAAGCGCCGGGTCGACCGGCTGCGCGAGTCCGGGGTGATCACCGGCTTCACCGTGCAGATCGACCACGCCAAGCTGGGCTGGCCGGTCGAGGCGTTCAGTGAGATCCGCTACGCCGGCACCGCCAGCGTCTCGGAGATCGTCGACACGGCGTCGCGCCAGCCGGAGGTGCAGGCGGTCTACACCCTCGCCGGTGACCTCGACGCCCTGGTGCAGGTCCGGGTGCGCGATCTCGCGCACCTGCAGGAGGTCATCGACCGGCTGCGGCGCAACGGCACGGTCACCGGGACCCGGACGCTGATGGTGCTGGGGCGCTGGACCCGCACGTGATCAGTTGCTTATCGCAACGATCCGACCGATCATGATCGGGTGCTCGTTCTCTGCAGTGTCACCGGTTCGCCCTCGCACGGCCGGGCCGTGCTCCCCTTCGTCCGGGCGCTGGGCGATGCCGGCCACCGGGTCGTGGTGGCGTGCCCGCCCGACGTCGCGGGGGTGTTCGACGGTGCGTCTGTCGTCGTCGAGCCGGTACTCCCGACGATGGCCGCCGCCGCCGGACACCTCGGCCCGGTCCTCGCCCGGCTCGGCGGGCCCGCCGCACTGGCGACGCTGACCGCGGCCGAGGTGACGACGGCGCTGCTGCCGACCCTGTTCGCGGGTCCGCAGGTGACGGGCTCGGCGCGGGCGCTGCTCGCACTCGTGCGGACCCACGGGGTCCCGGACCTGGTGCTGCGCGACGGCGGCGAGACCGCGGGGTTCCTGGTGGCCGAGCACCTGGGGGTGCCGTGTGTGAGGGCACCGTCGGGCGCGGGCAACGTCCTCGACCCGCACCTCGTCGCCGACGCGCTGACCGAGCGTCGCGAGGAGCTCGGCTTCGCCGTCCCGGACGACCCGGCTGCGCTGCACCGGTGGGGGCGGCTGGACTGCATGCCGCAGCAGTTCTCGCTGGCCGGACACCAGATGGTGCCGGCGCGGGCGTTCCGCCAGGACGACCAGGTCACCCGCGGCGAGACGGTGCCCGGCTGGGTCGCCGCGCTGCCCGGGAACCGGCCGCTCGTGCTCGCGGGGCTGGGGACGGTGGTGCCGACGTTGGCCGGGCGCGCCGAGCGCAGTGCGCCCGTCGACCCGCACGCGGCGCTGCGCACCGTGGCGGAGGCGGCGTCCCGGCTCGACGCCGAGGTAGTGCTGTCCACCGGTGGCCTGCCGGTCGACGACCTGGACCTGCCCCCGCACGTGCATCCTGCTTCGTGGGTTCCGCAGCCGCTGCTGCTCCAGGTCGCGGACCTGTTCCTCACCCACGGCGGCTACAACGGCATCCGCGAGGCCGTGCGGCACGGCGTCCCGCTGGCGGTGCTGCCGCAGTTCGGGGACCAGGAGCACAACGCCGGGCGGGTCGCCGAGCTCGGGCTGGGCGCGCACTGCGGTCCCGACGCCGCCGAGATCGCCGCGACCTGCACGCGTCTCCTGACCGACGACGACGTCCGCGCGCGGATCCGCTCGGCCCAGCGCGCAATGCTGGCGCTGCCGCCGGTGGAGGACGCCGTCGGTGTCCTGGAGGACCTGGCCGCGCGCCGGGTAGCCGTGCTGGCGGCCTGAGCCGCAGGGGTCAGGCGGGCGGGCCGTGCGGGGCGCGGGGCCCGCAGGCGACGACGGTGCGTGCCCAGGTGCCGAACAGCACGAGCACCCCGAGCACGGTGACGACCAGACCCGGTCCGATGTCGTCGGTGCCGGCGACGGCGGTCTGGCGCGACCACACCGCCCAGAGCCCGGTGACCGCGCCGACGCCGGTGACGGTGGCCGCGGTCCAGGCCAGCGGCCAGAAGCGGGTCAGCAGGGCGAGCACCGACACCCCCACCGCGACGACGGCGACCACGGTGAACAGCCACGGCAGCGGCCCCATGGCGGCCCGGCCGGTGAGGACCTCCCACCCGGCGCCGTGGGTCGACCAGGGCATGAGCAGGGCGGCGACGACGGCGGCGACCCCCGCACCCGCGACGACCGACGCCGGACCGGGGTCGATCCAGCGGTCGACCCGCCACGCGATGCGGGTGAGCTCGTCGGCGAGCTCGGGTGTCGCCTGCGGGGACAGCGCGCCCGGGCCGGGCGTGCGCGGTGCACTCATGCGGCTCCCTCGTCGTCACTGCGGTGTCGTCGCTGCGTGTAGTCGCTGCGGTAGCGGGACGTCGGCACTGCTATTGCACCACGCCGGTAGCGGTCACGGCGCCACCGACGGGGTGGCTCCGGGGGCCGGTCGGCGAGCCCGCCGTGCGCACCGCCCGGCGGTCGCGGCGGTACCGGACCGGCCGCCGCGGTCGGCACCGCTCGCCTAGGCGGCGCGGACGGCGCAGCGGCAGGGCGCGCCCTGCTGGCAGCCGCAGCCACAGGTACTCGCGCATCCGCACGCCGAGGTCGCCGCGCCCACCGGGGCCGGTGCCGCCGAGCCGCCGCAGCAGCCGCAGCAGCCGCCGTCGAGGCAGCTCAGCCGGGGGACGGCCGCGGGCGGTGGTGCCGGAGCCGGAGCGGCGACGCCGAGCGCGGCGAGCACCCGGTCGGTGAGATCGGGGACCGGTTCCGCCGGACCGACGCGCGTGAGCCGGCCGAGCCGGTCGGCACCGTCGGTGAAGGCACGGCAGGACGCGCAGCCGGCGAGGTGGTCCTCGGCCAGCGCGCGCTCGTCGTCGGCCGCCTCGCCGTCGAGCCGGGCGGACAGCACCTCGCGGTAGCCCTGACAGTCCATACCATCACTGTCGTACACGAGGCCCGTCCGGTTCCACCCGACCCCCGTCCGTGTTCCGCGGTTCGTACGGCGCGTTCCTCGGTGGCACCGGCACCTGGCGTCCCACTGACAGCCCCGCGGGCCCTCGGGGAACCCGCCCCTTGCCCTTCCCGCGCGCAGCAGAAGGACGCCACCGGCGTGCGTCGCCCCGCTCCCGCCGCTCGCACCGGTACAGCAGCGTCGCCTGGTGGAGCAGCGTCGTCGATGAGGCAGCGTCGGCGGTGGAGCCAGCATCCTCGGTGGACCGGGGGTCACCGTGGCCCCGGCCCGGGCCGAGTCCCCGCCTACTCTCACCCGCCCTGCCTTACCGCGCCTCATCTATCGCCGCGGGTGCGTGTTCGACCTCGCACACCGTCCTGCGACCTCGCAGCCCCTGCAGCAGATGCGAGGTCACAGAAACCTGTGCAACGTGCCCCGCCCGGCTCACAGCCGGCGCAGAACAGAACGGGACGGGAGGGGGCGGGACGGGGAGGGTGCGACTCCACAACCGAAAGCGGGGCCCCGAGCACAGGCACACAACGCCCCGCACCCCGCCGGCCGCACTGTGGGCAGCGCTGTCGTGCCCTGGCAGCCTACGAAGAGCCGACCGGAACAGAGCCCAGAAAACAGGAAACGCCCCGGACAATGAAGTCCGGGGCGTTTCCAGTTCATGTTGAATGTCGGCGGCGACCTACTCTCCCACACCCTGGCGAGTACAGTACCATCGGCGCTGGAAGGCTTAGCTACCGGGTTCGGAATGGGACCGGGCGTTCCCCTACCGCAATGACCACCGACAACACTATTCAACAAACCCCCACACAAACATGGGGGGACCTACGAACACACAACCCGCACAGGGTTGTGGGCTCAGGGTCACACAGTGGATGCGAACAACTCGTTGTGGCAAGCCCTCGGCCTATTAGTACCGGTCAACTCCACCCCTCACAGGGCTTCCATCTCCGGCCTATCAACCCAGTCATCTCCTGGGAGCCTTACCCACTCAAAGGTGGTGGGAGACCTCATCTTGGAACAGGCTTCCCGCTTAGATGCCTTCAGCGGTTATCCCTCCCGAACATAGCCAACCAGCCGTGCCCCTGGCGGGACAACTGGCACACCAGAGGTTCGTCCGTCCCGGTCCTCTCGTACTAGGGACAGCCTTCCTCAAGTCTCCAACGCGCGCGGCGGATAGGGACCGAACTGTCTCACGACGTTCTAAACCCAGCTCGCGTACCGCTTTAATGGGCGAACAGCCCAACCCTTGGGACCTACTCCAGCCCCAGGATGCGACGAGCCGACATCGAGGTGCCAAACCATGCCGTCGATATGGACTCTTGGGCAAGATCAGCCTGTTATCCCCGGGGTACCTTTTATCCGTTGAGCGACACCCCTTCCACAAGGTGGTGCCGGATCACTAGTCCCGACTTTCGTCCCTGCTCGACCCGTCAGTCTCACAGTCAAGCTCCCTTGTGCACTTACACTCAACACCTGATTGCCAACCAGGCTGAGGGAACCTTTGGGCGCCTCCGTTACTCTTTGGGAGGCAACCGCCCCAGTTAAACTACCCACCAGGCACTGTCCCTGAACCAGATCATGGCCCGAGGTTAAGACACCCAATTCGACCAGAGTGGTATTTCAACAACGACTCCACCACCACTGGCGTGATAGCTTCACAGTCTCCCACCTATCCTACACAAGCCGAACCGAGCACCAATACCAAGCTATAGTAAAGGTCCCGGGGTCTTTCCGTCCTGCCGCGCGTAACGAGCATCTTTACTCGTAGTGCAATTTCGCCGAGTCTGTGGTCGAGACAGCGCCCAAGTCGTTACGCCATTCGTGCAGGTCGGAACTTACCCGACAAGGAATTTCGCTACCTTAGGATGGTTATAGTTACCACCGCCGTTTACTGGCGCTTAAATTCTCCGCTTCGCCCCCGAAGAGCTAACAGGTCCTCTTAACGTTCCAGCACCGGGCAGGCGTCAGTCCGTATACATCGTCTTGCGACTTCGCACGGACCTGTGTTTTTAGTAAACAGTCGCTTGGGCCTGGTCTCTGCGACCGGCCGTCCCTAGCCCGCAAGGAGCCTCAAGACAACCGGCCCTCCTTCTCCCGAAGTTACGGAGGTATTTTGCCGAATTCCTTAACCACAGTTCGCTCGATCGCCTCGGTATTCTCTACCTGACCACCTGTGTCGGTTTGGGGTACGGGCCGCAACAGCACTCGCTAGAGGCTTTTCTCGACAGCATGGGATCACCCTCTTCGCCTCAATCGGCTACGCATCACCTCTCACCCTTTGATGAGCCCCGGATTTACCTAGGACTCGGGCTACAGGCTTACACCACGACAACCACCGCGTGGCGGAGCTACCCTCCTGCGTCACCCCATCACTTGCCTACTACCAGATCGGATCCCACGCTCCCCCACAAACAACAACTCCCGAAGGAGCCGAGGTGGGTTCGGATGGTTAGCATCACCGGCCTTGGCATGGACGCACTATCACGAGCACGGGAATATCAACCCGTTGTCCATCGACTACGCCTGACGGCCTCGCCTTAGGTCCCGGCTCACCCTGGGCGGAACAACCTGGCCCAGGAACCCTTGGTCATCCGGCGGCAGAGATTCTCACTCTGCATTCGCTACTCATGCCTGCATTCTCACTCCCACACCCTCCACCCGTAAATCACTCCCGGGCTTCACCAGACGCAGGACGCTCCCCTACCCAACAACACCTAAAGATGTCATTGCCACGGCTTCGGCGGTGCGCTTGAGCCCCGCTACATTGTCGGCGCAGGACC
>NZ_JAHLJA010000030.1:17500-55405 GCF_020496245.1 Pseudonocardia sp. ICBG601
CCCTCCGCCTCGCCCCCGCGCAACGACGCGGAGAAGCGCTCGACGTGCAGTGAGCCTTTTTCAACCTGACGTTTGTGCTGGTCAGGTAGCTGTGATCATGAGGGTCTGGACCGCGGCGACGAGCTGGGTGGCCTGGTTGGGGCTGGAGCGGATCTTGCGGAGGATCTTCCAGTTCTTCAGCTCGGCGTTGACCCGTTCACCGGGTGCCCGTCGTCGGGCGTGGGCGGCGTTGACCGCTTTCTGATTCGCTGACAGGGGCCGGTACCGGCCGGTGTCGAGGTCGCGGCGGCGGCGTCGGTGGGGGACGGTGATCGCGGGCCCGCCGCCTTGGTAGGCGGTGTCAGCGATCGCCCGCACCCCGGCGGTGTTGACCGCGTCGATGATCCCGTGGGCGCGGGCGGCACCCATGTCGTGCCGGGCTCCGGGTAGCGGTGGGGAGATCCACACCAGCCTGCCGACGGGGTCGGCGATGACCTGCACGTTCAGGCCGTGGCACTTGTGTTTGCCGGAGTAGAACGCCCGGTCGTAGCCGGATGTCATGCCGACCCGGTCGATACGCAGCAGCGTGCCGTCCAGGATCACGAACGCCTTCCCAGCGGCGACGGTGATGGCCTGTTCCAGGGTCGGGGCGAGCGCGGCGAGCAGACCGATCGCCTCGGTCAGGTACCGGTACACCGTCGCGGTGCTCACCGCGAACCCGCAGGCCAGGGCAGCGTAGGTCTCGCCCTTACGCAGGTAGGCGAGCACCAGCAAGGCCTGCCGACCGGCTGAGAGCCGGCGCCAGCGTGTTCCACGCTGACGCCGATGCCCCCGGAGAAGATCAGCAAGATCACGGACGCTACGGCTGGACACGTTCATCCCGGATGGGTAGGACAGCACACGGGGCTCCTGGCAGACGACGGTTCGACACCCATCCGTCTACCAGGAGCCCCACCCCGGCCGGCCTTCACGCCCCTGACCAGCACAAACGTCAGGTTGAAAAAGGCTCAGTGCCCACGTACTTTCCCAGCGCAAAGGCAAGCCCGATCACCACGAGTGCAACGACTCCCCCGATCACGGCACGCACAAGTGGGGAGTACTCACCGAAATAGCTCTGGACCACGGTGGCGACCAGCAGTACGGCAACCACTGCACCTGTGGCCGGGTAGATCTTCGGCACCTTCTTGCCCTTGTCCGAACCGGTGGACTCGTTCACCCACGTGCCCCCTCTCCCGTGACTTCCGTCCTTGTAGCGCAGACCTGACCGAAGTGCTAGTCGGGCACGGGTGCCACTCACGTGAACCGTCGGCTGCTCGTAGCACAGGCCTCGCCGCCGGTGTCCGGCGGTGGGACGGGCAATCGTCGAAGTACGGCTCGCGTGATCACGGCGACCATCCGGTACCGGGCCGACCGGAGGCGACGTGGTCCGGTCGCCCCGCGCGGCTGACCAGAGCACCCGAACGCCGGGCCCGGTCGGCCCGCTGGAGCGACCAGGTCCCGTCCCGCCCCCGCACCGCGCACGAGTGCCACGGGGTCATCCATGCGTCGTCGGCCGGGACCAGGCGCACACCCAGCTTCGACGAGCCGGCCGGATGCGGGTGGATGGACAGCCGCACGCCGTCGGGGAACCGATCGGCGACCAGCGCGCTCCAGGCGTTGCTGCGGGCCACGACCCGGTAGCCGCGCTCCCGGGAGCGGCGCTGCAGGGCGGCGCGGCTGCCCTCGTGGTCGCCGGCGTCCTCGACGAGGAAGCGCACGATCCCCAGGTAGAGCGCGCGTTCGGAGGGGTCGGCGCGGCAGCGCTCCCGCAACTGCTCGACCGACGGCGCCCACAGCCGGTCGAGCAGCGCACGGCGTTCGGAGTGGCTGCAATCGGGGTAGGCGACCGACAGGTCGAAGAACTCGAAGCCCGGCAGCCGCTCCGCCGCGGCGAGTTCGCGGAGTGCGGCGCCGTAGTCGTCGACGTGCCCGTCGGGCACTCCGATGAGGTCGGCGAAGACGTGCCCGTCGGAGCAGACGAGCACCCGCGCACCCGGTTCGTGCACGGCGGCGATCTCGGCCCGCACGCGGTCCAGGTGGTGCAGCGACAGCCGCTCCCCCGCGTCGGGCAGCCGGCCGAGCACCTTGGCCGGGTTCGGAGACTTGCAGGGGAACGCCGGTAGCACCAGCCGCAGTGGTGTACCGGCGGTGACGGCGGCCCGGATCTGGGCGCGCTGCGGGTCGAAGGCGGAGGGCTCGGGCGCCGGCTCGTCGCGCGGGGCGCGCCGGTGGCGCAGCAGGATGTCGAGGACGTCCTCGACGACGGCGTCGGTGCGGGTCCGGTCGGTGACCGGGTCCGGGGCACAGGCGATCAACGATGCTCCGATCGGCGGGTCGCCACGGGTGACGACGGCGTGGTGGGTGTCGGTCGGGTCAGCGGGCGTGCGACGACGCGTCGTGGGTCACGCGGAGTGCGCGGACACCGCGGCCCAGCACGGCCGGGGTCCAGTCGAGCGCGGCGGGATCGGGGGCGAACCGCATGCCGGGCAGCCGGGCGAGCAGGGTGCCCAACGCGATCTGCAGCTCGACGCGGGCCAGCGCGGCGCCAGGACAGAAGTGGATGCCGTGTCCGAACGCGAGGTGCGGGTTCGGGCTGCGGTCGAGCACCAGCTCGTCGGCTCGGTCGAAGCGGCGCGGGTCGCGGTTGGCCGCGCACAGCGACACGATCACCGAGTCCCCGGCGGGGACCTCGCGGCCGTGCAGCTCGTCGGTCTCGGCGAGGAACCGCCAGGTGGTGAGCTCGAACGCGCTGTCGTAGCGCAGCAGCTCCTCCACCGCACGCGGGAGCAGCTCCGGGTCGGCGGCGAGGCGGTCGAGCTCGTCGGGGCGGTGCAGCAGCGCGACCAGCGCGGTGGTGATCTGGTTCGTCACCGGCTCCTGCCCGGCCACGAGCAGCTGGAAGACCATGGAGTCGAGCTGCTCCGCGGTGAGCTCGTCGGCGTCGCGGGCGGCGACCAGACGGGTGAGCAGCCCGCCGCCGGGCAGGTCCCGCACGCCGTCGACGACCCGCGCGATGTAGTCCTGCAGCCCGTGCAGCAGCCCCTCGTAGTGGGCGCGGCGCGGGTCGGTGGGCCCGACCGGGGCGACGACGCCGCCCCACTCCCGCCGGAACGCCGACGCCAGCTCGTCGGGCAGCCCGATCGCCAGGGCCAGCGCGGCGAACGGGAAGTGGGCGGCGAACCCCGCGACCAGGTCCACCGGTCCGTCGGTGCACGTCAGGTCGTCCAGGAGCCGGTCGGCGATCTCCTGCAGCCGTGGGCGCAGCTCCTCGGCAGCCCGCGGGGTGAAGGACTCGGTCACCAGACGTCGCATCACGGTGTGGGTGGGCGGGTCCTGGTGCAGCAGGTGGACCTGCAGCTGGGAGTGCTGCGGTTCGGGCATGATCGACGCCCGCGCCCGCCAGCGGTCGTTGCCCAGGCGGTGGTCCTTGCCCAGGCGCCGGTCGTTCAGGGTGGTGTGGGCGGCGTCGTAGCCCGTGACCAGCCAGGCGTGCACACCGCTGGGGAACGCCACCCGGTGGATCGGGCAACGGCGGCGCAGCTCCCCGTAGAGCGGGTAGGGGTCGCGCTTGTAGTCCGGGCCGTAGAGCGGGACCGGCTCGGTCTCGTGGTGGGAGATCATCGGTGTCCTCTCAGATCCGCAGCGCGGGCCGCGCGACGTCGAGCCACAGGGCGAGGTCGACGACCCGCTCCAGGCGAAGCCGGGTGCCCCAGTCGAGCCCCTCGGCGGGCGCGTCGAGCAGCGGGTCGATGCGGGTGCGGTCGACGACGTCGGTGACGCCGTCGACGGTCAGGGCGTCGCGGGCCAGCTCCTGCAGCCCGGTGGCGTAGCCGGGGTCGTGGGTGGCCGGGTAGTGGTTCTTGGCCCGCCACAGCACCGAGTCGGGCAGGTGCTTCGCACCCGCTCTGCGCAGCAGCGACTTCTCCCGGCCGTCGCGGGTCTGCTCGCTCCACGGGACCGGGAACGCGTACTCGACGAGGCGGTGGTCGCAGTAGGGCACGCGGACCTCCAGGCCGTGCGCCATCGACAGCCGGTCCTTGCGGTGCAGGAGCTGACGCACCCAGCGGGTGAGCGAGAGGTGCTGCAGCTCGCGCGAGCGGTGCTGCTCGGGTGACTCGTCGTCGTGGTGCGGGACGGCGGCGAGCGCGTCGGCGTAGGTGTCGGCGCGGAACTCGGCGAGCCGCATGACGGCCGCGAGGTCGGGGTGCAGCGGGACCGCCGCGTCGTCGCCGGTGACCAGCAGCCACGGGAACGTCGCCGCGGCCCGCGGACGCTCGGCGTGGAACCAGGGGTAGCCGCCGAACACCTCGTCGGCGGCCTCCCCGGACAGCGCGACCGTCGAGTGCTCGCGGATCCGACCGAACAGCAGGTACAGCGAGGTGTCCATGTCGCCGACGCCGATCGGGGAGTCCCGGGCCGCGACGACGGCGCGCCGGTGCTCCAGGTCGAGCAGCGCCGCCGGGTCGAGCACGGTCACCGAGTGGTCGGTGCCGATGTGCGCCCCGGCCTCGGCCGCGTAGGGGGTGTCGTGCCCGGTGCGCAGGACGTCGCCGGTGAACTCGCGGGCCTGGTCGGTGTAGTCGACGGCGTAGGAGCGCAGCACCGCGTCGGGCCCGTGGCGGTCCCGGAGTTCTGCCGCGGCGAACGCGGTCACGACCGAGGAGTCGAGCCCGCCCGAGAGCAGGCTGCAGATCTCGACGTCGGCCTCCAGCCGGGACCGGGCGGCCCGCTCGACGAGCGCCGCGACGTGGTCGGCGGTCGCCTCGGGGCCGTCGGTGTGCTCACGCAGCTCCAGCTGCCAGTAGCGGCCGGTGCGCACGCCGTCGCCGTCGAACAGCAGCCACCCGCCGGGCTCGACCTCCGCGACACCGGCGTAGACGCCGGGCCAGGTGGAGAACAGCAGCGAGTAGCCGTCGCGCAAGCTCTCGACGTCGGCGACCGGGTCGATACCGGGGTGGGCGAACAGGGCCTTGGGCTCGGAGCCGAACGCGACGCCACCGGTCGGGGTGCGGGCCCAGTACAAAGGTTTGACGCCGAGCCGGTCGCGGCCCAGTACGAGCCGGCCGGTCGGCTGGTCCCACACCGCGAACGCGAACATGCCCTCCAGCCGGTCGAGCACGGCGAGCCCCCACTCCCGGTACCCGGCGAGCACGACCTCGGTGTCGCTGCGCGTGTCGAACCGGTGCCCGCGCGAGCGCAGCTCGGCGCGCAGCTCGTGGTGGTTGTAGACCTCACCGGAGTAGGACAGGACGGTGCGGGTGCCCTCGCTGCCGGCGAGCATCGGCTGCACGCCACCGTCGAGGTCGATCACCGCGAGGCGGCGGTGCCCGAGCGCGGCGCGTTCGTCGTGCCACACCCCACCGGCGTCGGGCCCGCGCAGAACCTGGGTCGCGGCCATGGCCTCGGCGACCGCGCGGAGCGCCGCCGGGTCGGCGACGGGAGCGGGCTCGGCCAGGCCGGCGATGCCACACATCAGGGGATCTCCTCGGTGGTGGGACGGTCGCGCTGCCCGATCAGCAGCAACGCGGCGACGACGGCCGTGAGCGCCGTGACGACGAGGGCGGGACGGGTGGCGAGCACCGTGCCGTCGGTGTTCCAGGCGAGCGCGGCGGCGGCCGGGCCGACCGCGAAACCGAGGGCGCGGGCGCACTGCACGCCGGCGCCGGCGGTCGCCATCCGGTCCCGCGCGGCCCCGGCGAGGACGAGCACCTGGGTGGGGCCGCCGTAGAGCCCGGTGCCCAGTCCGGCCAGCGCCACCCGCCAGGCGACGTCGACCGGGGTCCAGGACCCCCCGTCGGGCAGCGCGGCGAGCAGCGTGAAGCCGACCGCGGCGAGGGCGACGCCCGCGACCGCGACCGCGCGCGGGGAGAAGCGGTCGGCGAGCCGGCCAGCTGGCGGCCCGGCCACGACCATCCCCAGCGGGAACGCCAGCAGCGCCAGCCCCGCGGCGGCGGGACCGGAGCCCCCGGCCTGCAACCCGACGGCGACCAGGTACGAGGCGGCCGCGAACGCCCCGGCGAGCAGGGCCACGGCGGCGGCGGGCGCGACGCCACGCGGCCGAAGCGCCGCGGCGACCGCGCGAGCGCCGGGGCGCGACGCCGAGGTGACGAGCGCGGCGACCGCGACCACGACCGCCGCGGCCACCACCGCCGGACCGGCGAGAACACCGGTGGCGACGGCACACACGAGTCCGAGACCGGCGACGAGCAGTGCGGCGTCGACCAGATCCGCCCGGTCCGGCCCGGCCAGCACCCCGGCCGGGATCCTGGACCGGCGGACCAGCACGACCGCGACCAGCGACAACGCGACCACCGGGACGAACGCGACGCGCCAGCCGGCCAGCTCGATCATCGGCCCGCCCACCGCGGGACCCAGCACCCCGCCGATCGGGCCGGCCGTCGCGGGCACCGCCATCGCCCGGCCCCGACGCTGCGGGGCGACCGCGGCCACCGCGAGCACCGGCATGAGCACCATCAGCACCGCGCCGCCGGCACCCTGCAGGACGCGCAGCCCGACCAGCACCGGCAGCGACGGCGCGACCACGGCCGTGAGGTTCGCGGCGGCGAAGACGCCGACGGCGGTGAGCAGCGCGGGGCGCACGGCGACCCGGTCCAGCCACCGACCCGCCGGCAGCAGCAGCGCCACGGCCGGGATCGCATACGCCAGCACGACCCACTGGACCGACCGGGGATCGGCGCCGAATCCCTCCGCGATCCGCGGCAGGGCCACGGTGACGACGTTCATGTCGAACATCGCCGTGAACGACAGCAGGCCCGCCACCGCGACCGCGGCCCGGTCGTCACGCACCTGCCCGGCCGGCTCCGACGCCGTTCCGTCCTCGACCACTCCACCTCCGATCGCCACACCGTCGAGTGACGAGTCGTCACCACACGTGGTCGGGTTCCCGGGCGATACGGCCGAACGGCGCGATCCACGTCACACGTCGTGACGACGACCGGAGGAACTGATCGACCGCGGACGCCGACTGGTGAGGTGTCCAGGACGAGTACGGCATGAAGGACGTGTGCGGGTGCGACGACACCGACGGACGATCACGACGGCAGTGGCCGCCCTCGCCACCACGGTCCTCCTGCTGGCCGGGTGCGGCAGCGGCGCACCGGCCGCCCGCGACCACGCCGGTCACGAGGGCATGGACGGGGGCGGATCGTCGGCGGGCGGTGCCGGACACCCGGCCGCACCCGCCTGCCCTCCGGTGCCGCAGCTCGCGGCCCCGCCCCGGCGCGTGGTCACCATGGACGGTGGCGCCGCCGCGATCCTGACCGAGCTCGGCCAACGTGACCGGATCGTCGGCACCGCCGCCCCGGACTTCTTCGCCGCCTTCACCGGCGCCGAGCGGACCGAGCTCGACTCGATCCCGGTGCTGGACCCCGGACAGGGCAGCACCGAGTCGGTCGTCGCGGCGAAGCCCGACCTCGTCGTCGGGATCTCCAGCTACAGCTTCGGCGGTTTCGACGGCACCCCCTCGGTGGAGCGGCTGCAGCAGGCCGGCGCCGCCAGTCTGGTGGCCTGCGAGGACGCACCCTCGCCGGTGCAGGACATCGATGAGACCTACACGTTCATCCAGCAGGTCGCGACCGTCTTCGGCGCGCAGGAACGGGGCACGCAGCTGGTCGACCGGATCAAAGCCCAGGTCGCCGCGGCGGCACCCGCCCCCGGCACCGCGCCGGTCCGGGTGCTGGCGCTGTCCTCTGCCCCGCAGACCGCCCAGCCGCTGATGACCCAGGGCGGCTCCGGCCTCGCCAACGGCATCATCACCCTCGCCGGCGGGCAGAACATCGCCGCCGACCAGGACGCCGACTTCGCGAGCCTGTCCGCCGAGCAGGTCGCCGCGCTCGACCCGCAGGCGATCGTCGTGATCACCGGGTTCTCCCCGCAGAGCGACGCCGAGCTGACCGCGGCCATCCGGTCCAGCCCCGTCCTCGCCTCGACGACCGCGGTGCGCGAGAACCGACTGGTCACCGTTCCGCAGTCGATCACCCTGTCCCCCAGCGTGCTCAACGGGCAGGCCGTCGCCACGATCGCCAAGGGCATCCACGGCACCGGATGACCACCCACGACGAGACCGCGCGGACCGGCAGGCCCTCCGGAGGTCCGGGCTCACCCCTGCCGTCCCCGGCTCCCGCGACCGGCGGCCTGCTCGGCCGGGTCCCGCCGGCGGCGGTGCTCACCGGGCTGCTGCTCGCCCTGCTGGCCTCGGTCGTCGTGGCGATCGGGCTCGGCCCCGTGTCGATCCCGCCCGGCAGGGTGCTCGACGCCGTGACGGCCCACCTGGCCGGGGGTTCCTCCGGGATCGACCGGGCCGAGGACTTCATCGTCTGGGAGCTGCGTACCCCGCGGGTGCTGCTCGGCGTCGTCGTCGGGGCGGGGCTGGCCGTCGCCGGGCTGCTGGTGCAGGCGATGGTCCGCAACCCGATCGGCGACCCCTACATCCTGGGGCTGTCGTCGGGTGCCTCGGTCGGCGCCGTCCTGGTCATCACCACGATCGGGACCGCGACGGCCGGGCTGTTCACCCTGCCCGCCGCCGCGTTCGCCGGTGCGGTGCTCACCGGGGTGGGCGTCTTCGTCCTGTCCCGGGTCCGTGGACGGCTGCACGCGACCCGGATGGTGCTCGCCGGCGTCGCGGTCGGGCAGCTGCTCGGTGGTGTCACCTCGTTCCTGCTGCTGCGCACCCGCAACACCGATGCCCAGCAGCAGGTCCTGTTCTGGATGCTCGGAAGCCTCGCCGGGGCCCGCTGGGACCTGCTCGGGTTGTCCGCAGCGGTGGTCGGGGTGCTGCTGGTGCCGTTGTGGTGGCAGGCGAACCGGGTCAACCTGCTCGTACTCGGCGAGGACGCGGCCTCGGCTCTCGGTACCGACCCGACCCGGCTGCGAGCGGCGCTGTTCGTCCTCACCGGGCTGCTCACCGGGGCGGTCGTCGCGGTGTCGGGCAGCATCGGGTTCGTCGGACTGGTCGTGCCGAACCTGGCCCGGCTGCTGTTCGGCGCCGACCACCGCCGCACCCTGCCGGTGTGCGTGCTGCTCGGTGCGCTGGTCGTCGTCTGGTCCGACACCGCCGCCCGTCTCGTGCTCGCCCCGACCGAGCTCCCGATCGGCATCCTCACCGCCGCGATCGGCGTGCCCTTCTTCCTGTACGTGCTGCGCCGCAGCGCGGCCGGGGCGGTGGGGGTGTGAGCTCCCGGCTCGTGATCGACGGCGTCAGCGTCGGCCACGGCGGGGACCCGGTCGTGCACGACGCCACCCTGACCGTCCCCGACGGCGCGGTGCTCGCCCTCGTCGGGCCCAACGGATCGGGCAAGTCCACCCTGCTCAAGAGCCTCTACCGGGTGCTCAAGCCAGTGCGCGGGCATCTGCTGCTCGGCGACGACGACCTGGTCGCGATGCCGCACCGCGACAACGCCCGCGCGGTCGGGGTGCTCTCCCAGGACGACCCCGGCGGGTTCGACTTCACCGCGTGGGAGGCCGTGATGCTCGGTCGCTCCCCGCACCTGGGCACGTTCGGGCGTCCCGGCCCCGGCGACGCCGCCGTCGTCGCCGACGCGCTGGAGCGCACCGGCTGTACCGCGTTCTCCGCCCGCCCGCTGTCGGAGCTGTCCGGCGGGGAACGCCAACGGGTGCTCCTCGCCCGTGCGCTGGCCCAGCAGCCCCGGGTCCTGGTGCTCGACGAGCCCACCAACCACCTCGACCCCCGTCACCAGCTCGGAGTCCTGCGGCTGGCGAGGGACCTCGGGATCACCGTCGTCGCCGCGCTGCACTCCCTCGACCTCGCCGCCCAGTACGCCGACCTGGTCGCCGTGCTGTCCGCGGGCCGCATCGCGGCACTGGGCGCACCGACCGAAGTGTTGACCCCCGGGCTGCTCGCGGCGCACTTCCGGGTCGACGGCTCGATCGTCGCGGACCCCGTGACCGGGGCGCCCCGGGTACTGCTGCGGGAGCTGGACGCCGGTCGGGCCGCTGAGTGACCGCACCGGCACCCGGCCTGCTCATCTCCGGATTCGCTCGCGCTCGGCACCGGGGTCGCGGCAGTATCACGGCTCGTGGAGACGAACCCCTGTGACGGCCGCCGACCGCCGTGGCGCGGCGATGCCGCTGCACCGGTGATCGACGAGAGCGGAGACCGGACGGTCCGCCGGGTCCGCATCACCCAGCTCGTCGGGTCCACCGTCGACGGCGCCGTTCTCGCGACGGCGGTGCTGTACTTCAGCACCCGGGTCGGGTTGGCGGCCGAGACTGTCGGGCTCGTGCTCGCCGTCGCGGCCGCGTGCGCACTGGGTTTGTCCGTGCCCATCGGGGTGCTGGCCGACGCTGTCGGTCTGCGCCGGGCGGGCGTGGCGCTGAGCGGTCTGGTCGTGGTCTCGCTCGTGGTCTACGCCCTGGCCGGCGGGCTCGTCTCCTACGCGGCCGGGGCGATCTGCTTCGTCGTCGCGCAGGCGGGGATCGGCGCGGTCCGCCAGGCCGTCGTCGCCGCGGCGGTGGCACCGGAGGACCGCGTACGAGCCCGGGCGGCGCTGCACGCACTGCTCAACGCCGGGATGGGACTGGGCACGGTGTGGGGCGCGGTCGTCCTGGCCGCCGACTCGGCGGCGCTCTACCGGGCGACGTTCGTCGGGGGCGCCGCTGCGGCACTGGTCTGCACCGTCCTGTTCGCCGGGCTGCCCGCGACGGCCCCGACGAGGGGCGGGATGGCGGCGGGACGGCGCCCGGGGCTCGCCGCCCTGCGTGACGGCCGGTTCGTCACGGTGACCGGCCTGTCGGCGCTGCTGCAGCTCACCATGCCGGTGCTCAGCGTGATCCTGCCGCTCTGGGTGGCTACCAGGACCGGTGCCCCGGAGTGGGTCGCTGCCGTCGCGCTCGGGCTGAACACGATCCTGGTCCTCCTTCTCCAGACCGCCTGGGCTGCGAGGATCGGCTCCGTCACGGCCGCCCGGCGCTCGGCCGTGACGGCAGGGACCGCACTGCTCGTCTCGTGTGTCCTGATCGGACTCGCGGGCAGCGTAGGCGGGGCGGTGCTGCCCACCGTGCTCGTCCTGATCGGGGTGACGGTTCTGACCGCGGGCGAGATCGGGGCGGGCGCGGCGACGTGGTTCGTCGCGTTTCGCTCCGTCCCGGAGGGCGCCCAGGGCCAGTACCAGGCCGTGTTCGGGATGGCGGCCTCGTTCGCGCGGATCATCGGACCGGCGCTGGTGCTACCGCTCGTCCTCGCCACCGGCGAGATCGGGTGGTTGGCGGTCGGCGCCGTGATGGCCGCCGCGGGAATCGTGCTCTCGGCGATCACCGGGCGATCCGACCGAACTCCGCCGCAGCTCGGCTGATCGGAGACCATCGCACGCGCTCACCGGTAGATGCCGATGTCACCGTCCGGTCCGGGACTACGGCATCTGCCGGTCGATTCGGCGTGCGGCCAGGCTGGTCTCACTGCCCCGACGGCAGCCACCCCTCCGGGAAGGACCGACCATGACCACCGCCACCGACCAGGACGTCGAGCTGCGCCCCTTCCGCATCGACGTCCCGCAGGCCGCGCTCGACGACCTGTCCGACCGCCTCGCCCGCACTCGCTGGGCCCCGGAGCTTCCGGGCGTCGGTTGGGAACGCGGCGTGGCGATCGGCCACGTGCGCGAGCTGGCCGAGTACTGGCGCACGACCTACGACTGGCGAGCGCACGAGGCGGCCCTCAACGCGTTCCCGCAGTTCACCACCGTCATCGACGGCCAGGAGATTCACTTCCTGCACGTGCGCTCGCCCGAACCCGACGCCATGCCGCTGCTGATGTGCCACGGCTGGCCGAGCTCTGTCGTGGAGTTCCAGCGCGTCATCGGCCCGCTCACCGACCCCCGGGCGCACGGCGGGGACCCGGCGCACGCCTTCCATCTCGTGCTGCCGTCGCTGCCCGGGTTCGGCTTCTCCCCACCGGTCACGGAACCGGGCTGGGGCATGGTGCGGACCACCGCGGCCTTCGCAGAGCTCATGCGTCGGCTCGGCTACTCCCGGTACGGCACACAGGGCGGGGATGCGGGCGCCGGGATCGTCGCGATGCTCGCCGGCCTCGCGCCGATGGCCGGCGGCCAGGTGGCCGGGATCCACCTGAACGGCCCGTCGAGCTTCGGGCCGCCCGCGGACGAGGCCACCCTGGACGACGCCGGGAAGGTGCGGGCACGGCGGGCCGCCGAGTTCGCCGCCACGGGTACCGGCTACCTGCAGCTGCAGTCACACCAGCCCTCCACCATCGGTGTCGCTCTGCACGACTCGCCGGTCGCCCAACTCGCCTGGATCACGGAGAAGTTCCAGGCGTGGACCGACCCGGCCCGGCGGCTACCCGACGAGGCCGTCGACCGTGACCAGCTGCTGACGACCGTCACCGCGACGTGGCTGTGGGGGTCCGGGGCGGGATCGGCCCAGTTCCTGTACGAGTCGATGCACGGCGCGATGCCCTGGACGCCACCGGCCGGGGACGACACGGCGTCCTGGGAGGGACCGGTCGTCCCCACCGCGGTGGCGGTGTTCGCCGCGGACAACTCCATCCGTTCCGAGATCGACACCGGGAACATCGCACGCTGGACCGAGTTCGACGTCGGCGGGCACTTCCCCGCCATGGAGACGCCGGAGCTGCTGGTCGACGACGTCCGCGCGTTCTACGCGGGTCTGCGCTGATCGGCTGCGGTCAGCGCGACCGTAGCCACCCGGCGCGGCGGGCCGTTTCGATGGCGTCGATGCGGTTCCGCCCGCCGACCTTGGCGATGGCGTTGGACAGGTAGTTGCGCACGGTGGTCGGCGAGAGGTAGAGCTGCCTGCCGATCTCGTCGGTGGTGAGGCCGGTGGCGGCCAGGCCGAGGACGTCGGTCTCGCGGGGGGTCAGGGGGTTCGCGCCGGTCTCCAGCGCGGCGGCCACCAGGTCCGGATCGAGCACCCGCTCGCCCGCGGCGACCCGGCGCACGGCGTGCGCCAGCGTCGTCGCCGGCGCTGCCTTCAGCACGAATCCCCGCACGTGCGACTGCAGCGCCTCGAGCATGTGGCCGGGCTGGTCGAGCCCGGTCAGAATCAGTGTGCGGACGTGCGGCAGCTCGTCGTGCAGGGAGCGGGCCACCATCAGGCCGTCGGCACCGGGCATGTCGATGTCCAGGACGGCGACGTCCGGACCGAGCTCCCTGGCCACCGGGAGGACGTCGTCGCCGCGGCGCAGCTCGGCGACGACGTCGACGTCGGGCTCCAGCCCGAGCAACGCCACCAGCGCGCCGCGGATCATGTCCTGGTCCTCGGCGACGAGCACCCCGGATCACGACGGGTGCCCGACCCGGGCCGAGGGCACCGGCACGTCGACGTGCAGCCGGAACCGTCGTGCCTCGTGCTCGACCCGCAGGGTGCCACCGAGCTCGCGGACCCGGCTCGCGAGACCGTCCAGTCCGGAGCCGTCGCCACCGGGGCCGGCCGGGGCGTCGTTCTCGATCGTCATCGTGAGCCTGCCCGGTGATCGGTCGAACACGATCGCGCACGCCGTCGCGTCGCTGTGCCGCAGCACGTTGGTCACTCCCTCCCGCACTGCCCAGCCCAGCAGTGCGTCCTGGTCGGTGGGCAGCCCGTCCGGGTCGCCGGTGACGTGCACGACGACTCCGGCGGCGTCGAGCAGCCGGACGGCCCCGGCCACCTCGGCGTCCAGCCGCACGGCCCGCAGGTCGACCGTGGTGGCGCGCAGGTCGGCCAGCGCGGAGCGGGCGATGGTCGCGAGATCCTCGGTCTCGCGCGTCGCCCGCTCCGGGTCGACGTCCCGCAGCCGCCCGGCGAGCTCCCCTTTGAGCACGACCGCCGACAGGCTCTGTCCGAGCAGATCGTGCAGGTCACGGGACACGCGCAGCCGCTCACGCTGCACCGCCACCTCGGCCAGCTCGGCGCGGACCCGCGCGAGCCTGTCCAGCTCGACGGCCAGCTGCGCGTGCACGACCAGCCCACCCGCACCCAACAGGAACACCGTCGGCGTGTAGACGGCGAACCACGCGAGGAAGGGCACCCATGTCCGCGGTCTCCGCCAGACCCAGCACGAGCTGCACCACCAGTGCGGGCAGGAGCCACGCGAACGGGTACCGGCCGGGGAGCAACATGACCGAGGACGCACCGACCAGGAACCATCCGACGGTGCCGGGAACCCCGAGCAGTCCCATCGCGACGACCGTCCCCACCAGCGACGTCAGGGTCGCCGGCCAGGCCGCGGCCCGCTCGCCGCGTACGGCGGCCCGGCTGTGGTGGATCTGGCACGCCGCCGCCACCAGGGAGAGCAGACCCCACGGTGATCCTCCGAGATCCCCGCCGAAGTCGGTGAGCGACTGGACGACGACGAACCCCAGCAGGCCGGCGTGCATACCGATGCCGACCAGCAGTACCTGGCGCTGCTGGGGCGTGCGCTCAGCCACGGTCCGCCGCCCGGTTCTCGACGGTGACGCGCGGATCGCCGGTGGTGGGCTCGACGACCAGGACGACCCGGTGCCGCACGTCGCGGGCCAGCAGATCGACGACGGCGCGGCGCAGCGCCGCCCGGAACTCGGGTGTTGCGGGCCGGCTCAGGTCGACGTCCGCGGCGTGCAGCACCACGGGCGAGCCGGAGGCCGTCAGCAGCGCAAGGGCGGTGTCGATCTCATGGGCCCGGCTCCGGGCCCGGTGGCCGCCGAGGACCCTGCGGGCCCGCAGCAGGGCGTCGCGGGCGTCGTCGACGACGGCCGGCAGAGCGCTCGGCGTCACGGTGGCCGCTCGCTCCAGCACCGGGGCGACGACCTCCCGCAGCGAGCCGACGATCCGGAAGCGCTCGGTGACCACGGCGAGGTCGCGCAGCTCGTGCTGCGCGGCACGCAGCCGCCGGCGCGCCGCCACCAGCCAGATGACCCCGTACAGCGCGCTGACCCGGAACACCAGCGAGAACACGTAGTAGCTCGCGGTCAACCCGTCGGCTCGGACCACACCCACGAGGAGGACGACGGCGCAGCAGCCCCCGAGTACCGCGAGCGCAGTCCGCAGCGGTCGGACCAGGAACGCGCCGAGCGCCACGAAGACCAGCATCATCGCCCAGGCGCCGCCGATGACGACGGCGGCCACCCCGGACGTGACCAGCAGCGCGGCGAACACCGCTCCGCCGCGCGGTGCGACGGTCCCGCGCACGGCGAACCACACTAGGTACAGATGCAGGGGTGTCGTGAGGAGGACGCCGATCGCGACCGGAACCAGCCCCGCCCGATAGGGCTCCACCACCGCGGAGCGACCGAGCTCGACCAGCGGGATCAGCGCGCAGAACCCGACGACGAGGTGTCCCAGGAACCCGACGGGTCCGCGGTCGACGTCCGCTGGGTGGCTCGGCCGTCGGTCCACCGTCGGATCGTAGAGCACACCCCGCCGGACCTGACCCGGATCGAAGCACCGGCCGGTCCGATGAACTGCACTGATCTGTGGTCCACCCGGGACGCCTGGCCGGCGTCGATCCCGCGATGCTCCATCAGGTCGGAGACGACCCGGCGGCGCACTCGAGACCGAACAGAGAGACCTCGCCTCGGCACTGCCGAACTCGCTCCTGGTTGCCGGCGCTGCTCGCGCACCGATCCGGCTGCTCCCCCGGTCCCTGGTCCTGCGCACCTTCTCCACCTGAACGCCGTCGCCGCACGTGTCACGAGCGGAGACACCCGCGAGGTCGCACCGTCGCGCGCCACGGACCGGGGGCCGGCCCGTTCGTGCTTCCGAGCCGGCTCAGCCGGCCGCCGTTCGACCCGGCTCGCCGCTGTCGCCCCGCGGTGCTTCGAGGGTCTCGGTCAGCCTGCATCCTGCGTCGACGAAGGACTGCGGACGGGTGTCGAGCCGCGGTCGGGGCGCAGGAGACCGTCGAGTGCCGCCTCGACCAGTCGTCCCACCGCTTCGGCATCGATCTCCCCGTGGCCGACGAGCAGCCGGAAGATGAGGGGAGAGAAGAGCAGGTCGATCGCGGTGTCGGCGTCGATGTCGGGATGTGCCTCGCCGCGAGCCCGGACGCGTTCCCAGAGCACTCGCGTCTGGGCCCGGCGATGCTCGAAGAACCGGTCACGGAGCTGCTCGGCGGCCTGAGGATCGCTCGCGCACGCTCCGATGAGCTGGCGCAGGACAACCCCGGCGGGGCTGCGGTAGTAGGCGGCGACATGACCGACCTGCTCGAGCAGGTCCCGCCGGCTGTCGCCGGTATCGGCCACCGGGACGTCGTGGCTCATGGTTTCGGCGAACGCGTCGATCGCGAGGGCGAGACGATGCGGCCAGTAGCGGTAGATGGTGGGCTTGCTGACTCCCGACGCGGCGCTGACCGCCTCGATGGTCACTGCAGGCACGCCCTTGTCGCGGAGGATGTCAGCAGTCGTCGCGAGCACGGTGGCCTGGATGCGGGGGTCGCGGGGGCGCCCGGGCCGGCGCGGCGGGGCGGCGTCCGCCGCCGCCCCGCCGTCGTGCGCCTGCGGGCTCAACGGACCGAGGGCGCCGCGGGGCGAGGCCCGCCCACGCTGCCGGGGCCGTAGCGTTCGCCGCTGACCCTCTCTCCGAGCGGCGCCAGCTCCGAGAGCGCCTGCTCGTCGCGGACGAGGTCGAGCGCGGCGAGGTTCTCCCCGATCCGCTCGGGACGGATGGTACCAGGGATGGTGGTCACCGAGGTGCCCAACCGCTCGGCCTGTGCGTAGGTCCAGGCGAGCGCGACCTGTGCAGGCTTGGCGCCCAGTCGCTGCGCCACGGCCCGCACGACCTCGGCGATGCCCTCGTTCGCGTCGCCCGCCTCGCCCTGGAACCGGGGGTTGCGGCTGCGGAAGTCGGTCGAGGCCAGCTTCCTGCGATCGATCGTGCCGGTCAGGAACCCGCGTCCCAGCGGGGCGTAGGCGACCAGACCGACACCGAGCTCGGCCATCACCGGGGTGACCTGCTCGACATCGCGGGTCCACAACGAGTACTCCGACTGCACCGCAGCGATGGGGTGCACCGCGTGGGCTCGGCGAAGCTCCGCCGCACTGACCTCGGAGAGACCGAGCGCACGGACTTTGCCCTGGCTGACCAGCTCGGCCATCGCGGCGACGGTCTCCTCGATGGCGACGTCCTGCGGCGGGCGATGCAGGTAGTACAGGTCGATCACATCGACCCCCAGACGCAGCAGCGAGGCCTCGCAGCACCGCTGGACGTAGGCGGCTTCGCCGCGGAAGCGACGGTTGGCGTCGCCGCCACTGCGGTCGATGCGGAACTTGGTCGCCAGCCGGACCCGATCCCGCCGGTCATGGATCGCCCGACCGACCAGGACCTCGTTGTGCCCGGAGCCGTAGATGTCGGCGGTGTCGAGCAGCGAGACGCCCTGCTCGATCGCCTCGTGGATCGTCGCGATCGAGCGGTCCCAGTCCGCCCGGCCGTAGTGCTCGCTCATCCCCATGCAGCCCAATCCCATCTCCGGGACCTCGATGTCTCCCAAGCGGTGTGATCGCACGATCGCACTCCTCAAATAATTTACGTAACGGAACGTAAAGTAATCTACTCCCTGCTCGGCATCGAGACCAGGGCGTGTCGAGGAACAAGGCCCCCTCCGCCCATATGCCGCGTGGGTCGGCCGCGCCGGCGGTTGCTGCTGGAGCACTGCCGCGGGGACTGCGGTGACGCCGACCCAGGAGCCCGTCGGGCTCCAGCGGGAGCGCGAACTCCCGCGGACGTACGAGCAACCGCCCGCTGCGGCCGATGACGACCCCGGACCCGGCCGGAACGGGTGCGCGCGGACAAGGCCTACTCCTCGCGCGCGATCCGCCGACATCTGCGCGAGCGCCGGATCATCGCTGCCGTTCCGGAGCCCTCCGACCAGCAGGGCACCGCAAACCACGCGGCGTCCGGCCGCCCGGAGGCCGGCGCGACGACGTAGCAGTTCACCGGCGGGTGTCGAAGTCGCGGAAGCGACACCGGGCCGCGAAACCGCCACTGCCGGAGCCGGCCCGCCGCTCGGTCCAGATCTCGCCGTGCGTCCCCATCCGCAGCGGTGGTCGTGCCATCCTCGCTCCGCTCGTCGGCAGGTCCCCGAGACCTTCCGTGGGGAGACCGTGTGAGTCGATCAACTCACCTCACACAGAGGTCGACGACAAGGCCGTGAGCTGGGCTTTTGTGCGGCGGGCCGGGCTCGAACCGGCGACCTGACGGGTCCTGAGTGGCGTCGTCGCAGTTCATCGGCCATGCCCACCCGCGATCGCTCTCGCTGTTCGGAGCCGGAATCGATCAACAGCGGTGTTGAGCGGACAGGCGCTGTAGGCGGTCGTATCCGTTGGGATAGGCGTTGGGGTCGATCGCGGTCCGCAGGCCGCTGCGAGGAGCGCCGAGACTGCCGCAGACCTTCTGATCCGTAGTCGGCGCGACCGAGCCCGCAGGGCTGGATTCCCAGGTGTTGGCTCGCTCCAATGGCAGCAGATCTGGCACAACCGGCACGAGCGCCGTGCAGTTCGTGGACCGACTCGTGGACCGCTCCCGGCACCCGCCACTGGGGACCCGATCGCCCCCCTCGGCAGAAATGTGATCTAGGCAACAGTCGGGGCGGTTCTGACGGAATCCCGTCGTCGCCGTTCCTGGGAAGTAGAGGGACCGGTGATCCGAGCCGGTACCGTGAACTTCCGAAGGAGGTCATCATGGCCGACGAGGCCGGTGACGACATCTCCCGTTCCCCGGGACGGTCCGACGACGAGGCCGCCGTCCGCCGCGACATGGTGCAGCTCGCACGGCAGAGCCCGGGCTCCGGCTTCCTCGCTGCCACCCGGGGCGCCTCGTTGGGAACGTTCTTCCCGAAGGACCACTTCGTGGGTCACAACCCGATGCTGTTCGCGAACCAGATCGGGGCCAGCCTGACCGAGGCGATCCGCCCGAAGATCCTCGACATGGCCCCGACCACGGCCTCCGTGCTGGGGATGCAGCACCAGTCGATGCTGAACAGCTTCGGCGCCAGCCTGCTCGGCCGCATCCCTGCATGGGACGACATGTTCCCGATATTCGAACCGCCGGACCTGGTCCCGGCGCTGCGAATCGGTCCCCTGCTCGACGGGCTCCGGCCGGGAATGACCGGGCTGACCCTGCTGACCGACAGCGTGATCGACCAGTTCCGTTTCGGGCTGATCGGTGAGCCGTGGCGGGACTTGCTGCGCATCGGCCAGCGCGCCGCATGGTGGGCCGTGTACCGGGCGTACGGGGCGATGGAGCGCGGCGATACCCGTGCGTTGGAGCAGTTTCTGCAGGACTGGCTGGAGGTCCGGCCGTCGCAGGAGGCCGTCGAGGCGCTCCACGAAGCGCTCCTGATCGTCGACCTCGCCGCGGTCCCGGAGGAGGACGGCTGGGAGTTGGTCGACCTGGTCAAGGCGCAGTACCGCGACAGCGCGCGGAAGTGGAACCGGGAACTTCGGGGTGATGTCGGGCGGCAGATCGGGAAGGGCCGCTGGGTCCACCCTCTCCCCGAGTACGAGACGACCGTGCGGGCCCGCGGCCACGCTGCTCGCCGGACTCTCCCGGGAGGACCAGGCCGTGGCCATGGTCAAGGCGTCGCACGGCTGCGGCTGGTCGGCCGCAGCCGAGGTGTGCGGCCGACCGCGGAGTGACGGTGACGCCATCGCGCAGCGGCCGCGCCGCCTGCGCAAGCGGGCGGGTGCCGCCCGGGCGCGGGGACGCGTCCTCGCCGATGTCCGGTTTCACGAGCCGAGGCTCCGGTCTGGTGGTTCCCCGTCAGCTGAGTGAGGAGCTGCGGCCGTGGTGATCTTCCTCGATGCCGCTGCCGCGGGTGTGGTGGTGACCGCACTGACGGTCGCGGTCCGGACGGTCGCGAAGGAGCTGCGCTGGTGGCTGGCCCTGAACGGAACCGCACCGAACGACCGTCCGGAGATCATCCGGGCGTTGCGGGTGCGCGGCTCGGACACCGGGTCGGGCACCCGGGCCGCTGGTCAGGCGTCCGCCCTGGCGAGAACTGAAACTGGGCGAACAGGTCATGAGCCCGCCGGTCGATCCCGTACCCAATCGGGCGAACGGCACCGAGCCCGATCTACTGGATCGGCAAGCTGCTAGTAGCGGCCGATCTTGCCGGGAAGACGGCGCAGGGGTCGCGGTGCCCATGGCGATGACGACGTCGGGCGCTTCAACGGCCTCGATGATGAGTTACTTCTGAGAGCGTGTTTGGAAATGGTGGGTGTGTCGGGATGGTCGACACGGCTGGGGTGCTCCATCGTGGTCGGCATGCAGGAACGACCGCGCCGGTACCCCTCGGACACCAGTGATGCCCAGTGGGTGGTGATCGAGCCGTTGTTACCGCCGCTCGCGCGGCGGGGGCGGCCTGTTGCTCATGCTCGTCGGGACGTGCTGGACGCGATCTTGTATGTCGTGCGGACCGGGTGTGCCTGGCGGGCGTTGCCGGTGGACTTCCCGCCCTGGCAGACCGTCTACTGGTACTTCAACCAGTGGGAACAGCAGAAGGTCACCGAGAAGATCCTCCCGGTCGTGCGGGGGCAGTTACGTATCGCCGAGGGCCGTGATCCGGAGCCGAGTGCGGGGATCATCGATTCCCAGTCGGTCAAGGGCGCCGACACCGTCGGCCAGGACTCCCGCGGCTACGACGCCGGGAAGAAGACAGGCGGACGGAAACGGTTCATCGTGACCGACACCCTCGGTCTGCTGCTGACCACGATGGTGTGCTCGGCCTCGGTACAGGACCGCGACGGCGCCAAGCCGATCCTGCTCAACCTCTACCTGCGCACCAGGGTGCGGTTCGTCTACGCCGACGCCGGCTTCGCCGGGCGACTGCTCGACTGGGCCGCCACGATCCTGCAGACAACGATCGAGATCATCCGCAAGCCACCCGAGCAGCGCGGATTCACCGTCCTCCCACGAAGGTGGGTGGTCGAACGGACCCTGGCCTGGCTCACCGCACACCGACGCCTGGCCCGAGACTACGAACGCCACCCCACCACATCCGAAGCCATGATCCGCTGGGCCGCGATCAACACCATCACCCGCCGCATCGCCCGTGGATACCCCGCCACCCGCCAGCAGAAACACACGACACCCTCAACCCACTAGAATTTCCAAACACGCTCTGAGCAGCGTTGGCCAGATCGATACGGACCTCGACCATGACACCTCGCGCACAACATAATGAGCGGAGCCAGCCGAGTGGACGGCCGCCCCGGCGGACTGTTCGCGAAGCAGCGCTGCGCCCGGCTATGCATCAAGAAACGTGAAACTCGGCCGTATCCACGTCCAGATTGGACGTGGATACGGCCAGACCGTTCGACGGAGATGCAACAAAGGAATCAGTTGCGCTGCTTCTCCAGGTAAACTGCCGCGGCCCCAATCATGATCACCACGATCGCGAGAAGCAGGAGCAGCTGGAGTGGAGCTCCGACGAACCATCCGATGAGTGCGACCACTAGAAGCACCGACCCCGTTACCAGGGATACGGCCGCGAGTGATCTAAGTTGGCGCTTACTGGGCCTCGACATGGACGACTCCTCCTAGCAGGCGAATCGGTAGATGGTACCTGCCAGGATCGTAGCGCCTCCGAGCTGAAAAGCTGCGAGGCGGAGCAACGCTCCCACCGGCGCGCCAACCACTGTGCCGGCGGCGAGGTATCCGCCAATAGCCAGGCCGGTCACCACAATGGTTCCGTAGAGGCTTATTCAGGCTCCGTCAGGTAAGTGCGTAGAAGATGAGTCCGATGACTGCCGAGATCGTCGTTTTAAATGTGGCGTAGGGTCGGCGGTAGTCTGTGTGGAGAACTTTCCACGACTTGATATGGGCGATGACTCGCTCGATGGTGGCGCGTGTGCGGTTGAGGCTCTTGTTGAATGTTTTCTGCCAGTCGAGAAGTTCCCGGCCGGGTTGTTTTTTGAACGGGGTGAGCATGCCGCGCCCGATGTAGCCTTTATCGCCGATCGGTGGGTATGTGGCGAGGTGGTCGAGGGCGCCGGATTGGTCGAGGCAATGAGGTGTTCTCACTAGCTTGTTGATCATGTTGTTCGGTTGTGCTCGGTGTGGAGTAGGACCAGCGCTGCTGCGGTGATCGCGCCGATCCGTTGTGGGCAGAGGCTGAGGTGTCTCAACGCTCGGAAGGTGTTCTTGAGCAGGGCGTTTCCTCGTTCAGCGATCGCTCGGGTCGCGGAGTGCAGCACGTTGACCGTGCGCTGGTCCGGGCAGAGCCCGGCCCCGGATCGGGTCTTGATCGGGACGGTGAGTCGGTCGGACTCGCCTTCATAGCCCAGGTCAGCGAGCACGGCGTGGTCGTCATCGATGAACTCGGCGAGTCGGTCGAGGAGTCCGGGATGGGCACGAGCGCAGGTCAGGTCGTGTTCCCGACCTGGGCGGACCGGTGAGCTCCACAGTGGCCACCCGTCGGGGGCGGTGATGACCTGGATGTTCCCACCGTGACAGCGGTGTTTACCCGACCACCACAGGTCCACTCCTGGGGTGGGGCCGAGTGCTCTGCTGCGGGTCGTGGTGATCAGGGTGCCGTCCAGATGTACCCGGGAGTACCCGGCCGCGCGGGCGGCCAGCAGAGCGCCGTGCAGGCCGGGCGCGGCCGCGGTGAGGACGTCGATGCCCTCGTGCAGGTACCGGTAGGCGGTCGCGCGGCTGATCCCGCTGTCGCGAGCTAACCGGGTGACGCGGGTGGCGTCGAGGAACCAGCGCAGCACCATCACCGCCTGCGCGGACACCTCCAGCACTCGTCGTCCGCGACGGGTCCCGCGACGGGCCCGTTCACCAGCGAGAAGCCGGGCCAGGTAGTCCACGGTCGAGGCCGCGACGGGGAGCACACCGGTGTAGGTGACAGGATCAGACACGCAGGACCTCGGTACGGAAGTAGCGATCTTCGAACGGACCGATCTTCCCTACCGAGGCCCTGCACCCACCCCACAGGCCTGCCGCTACACCACATCCCTGACCAGCGACGACGGCCCTACTGAGAACACCTCAATGTAGGTCGTGTCGGGAGCCTGGGGTCGGGTCGGAGATCCACGACAGCTGCCCTTCCAGGGTGGCTGCGACCTGGACGACGACGCCGGTGGTGCGATGCTTGCCCGACCACAGACCTGGTACGGCGGTCCATGACCAGCAGGGCAGCAAGGTTCCATCGATGATGTACTGCCGATCGGCACGAAGCTCCTCCGCAGTCGGAACGACACTCCGCAGCGCCTGCGCCAGCAACGGTGTCACCCCCGCGATCGCTCGACTAACCGTCGACTGCGACACCCCATAGGTTTCCGCCAACTCCCACTGCACACGATTCCCGCGCAGATACGCCAACGTGATCACCACCGACCAGAACAATCCCAGAATCGGCGGCCAAGGCCGTCGCAGGCCAGTCGCGTTCCGCTGATCCTGCTCATGCACCAGAGCGGCAAGATCCTGAATCTCATCACGCCGAAAGCCAGTGGTATAGTACATACTGCGACAGCCCATTCATCTCGGATTGATTCGACAAACCAATATTCGCGATGGACGGGCTGTCGCCCAACCTGACACGCCGGGCTAGATCGTTATTTCACGGGGCCTGAATAAGCCTCGTAGTAGGATAATCTGTCCAGGGCATTGCATTCAGTCTCGGTCAGAAGCCCGCTCGGATCGCTGAAGTTGCACGGGTTGCTGGACACGAACGAGTAGACGCTGTAAGGTCCGCCGATTCCGCTGCGGTTGCTCTGCCCGTCCCCGCTAGCTCCCGGAGTTCCGATGGGGTCAGGTTGGGTGAAGCGCCCCATCCAGGAGTCGTACCAGCGGTGTCCGAACTGGGTGTGGGCGGGGCTGTTAATGAAGAATCCGCCCTGGAAGCCGATGAAGTTGTCGGCCTGCCCGGAGTCAGCACCGGTGACGCGCTCGTAGCCGCCGAAGGGCTGGTAGCGGAACGACGCAGTGCGGGGGCCGTCGCCGCGGGTATGGCCGGTGACACTGCCCTGGCGGTCGAATTCGAAGTAGTGCAGCGACCGGTCGGGGTTGCGCTGCATCACCGGAGTTCCCGACGGGTCACGGCTGACTGAGTGCCGCTGCCCGAGGAGGCCGGCCTTGGCGGTGATGCCGAGCGCAGTCTGGCTGACGTCGTAGGCCTGGCCCTGTCCGCCGCTGGCCGGCCGCGAGCTGACGTTCTGGATCTGGGTGGTGTCGGCGGTGTCGTACTTGACCGAGAAGTTCTGCTCGGTGGTGTCCTGGCGGGTGGTCTGGGACTGTCCGATCTTCGGTGTAACTGGTCCGACACGCCGAGCGCAGCTCGGTGGGAGGAGCAGTCATGACCGACACGATCGAGCCTGTGCCGGATCGGATTGATCAGCAACAACTTGCCCAGCAACTCGTCGACGCGGCCCGCGCCGAAGGGGTTGAGCTCGTCGGGCCGGACGGGCTGCTGTCCGGATTGACCAGGACCGTCCTGGAGACCGCGCTCGAGGCCGAGATGAGCGAGCACCTGGGCTATGACCGCCACGACCCGGAAGGCCGTGACGGTGCCAACTCCCGTAACGGGACCCGGTCGAAGACGGTGCTGACCGAGATCGGGCCCGTCGAGATCGAGGTCCCCCGCGACCGGGACGCGAGCTTCTCACCGACGATCGTGCGTAAACGTCAGCGCCGCCTCGACGGGATCGACGAGATCGTGCTGTCGCTGACCGCGCGCGGTCTGACTACCGGCGAGGTCGCCGCGCACTTCGACGAGGTCTATGGCGCCAAGGTCTCCAAGGACACGATCTCGCGAATCACCGACAAGGTCGTCGAGGAGATGACCGAGTGGCAGAACCGCCCACTCGACCCGGTCTATCCGGTGATCTTCGTCGACGCGATCCACGCCAAGGTCCGCGACGGCCAGGTCACCAACCGGCCCTTCTACGTCGTGATCGGTGTGACCGTCGACGGCCGCCGCGACATCCTCGGGATCTGGGCCGGCAGCGGCGGCGAAGGAGCGAAGTTCTGGCTGGCGGTGCTCACCGAGATCAAGAACCGCGGCACCGCCGATGTGTGCATCGCCGTCTGTGACGGACTCACGGGCCTGGGCGAGGCGATCACCACCGTCTGGCCCCAGACCGTGGTGCAGACCTGCATCCTGCACCTGATCCGTAACACCTTCCGCTACGCCTCCCGCCGGACTGGGAGACCATGGCGAAGGATCTGCGACCGGGTCTACACCGCGGCGACCGAGCAAGCGGCGAAGGCCCCGCTACGACGACGAGTCGCCGGACGTTGGGTCGGCCAGTACCCGGCAATCGGGACCTTGTGGTCGCGGGCGTGGTCGGAGTTCGTGCCCTTCCTCGACTACGACGTCGAGAGCCGCCGGGTCATCTGCTCCACGAACGCGATCGAGTCGCTCAACGCCCGCTACCGCCGCGCGATCCGACCCGAGGCCACTTCCCGACCGAGCAGGCCGCGCTGAAGTGCCTCTACCTGGTCACCCGCTCCCTGGACCCGACCGGGAAAGGCCGGGCGCGGTGGTCGATGCGCTGGAAGCCGGCACTGAACGCGTTCGCGATCACCTTCGAAGGCCGTATCGTCCCCAGCAACACCTGACCCCCATCAACGCCGGTTACACCGTTGATCGGACACTCCCGACACCGGTCGTACCGCCGACGACACCGGCCCAGCCACCGGCAGTCGACGCGGTGTCGCTGACCGACGCCGAAGGTAAGGCCATCCAGCTCCACAGGTGGCCCGTGATGCGGCGGGGATTCCGTCCACACCAGGTACTTGGGCCGGGCCCGATCAGTGGATCGTGCGGCTACCCACCCCGCTGACCGCCGCCGCCCCGGGACCGAGCTGAGGTTGAACCTGGCCGACGGGACGACCCGCACGTTCACCGTGACCCGTACTCGGACCCTACCGACTGCGACAGCAGGAACGGCTACGGCTCCGCTCGTCGTGCTGGTCCCGGCTCTCTGACGGGGACATGGCACGTGACAACCGCCTACTGATGACGCCGAATGGCCGCCAGGCGACCGACATCCGGAGAACGTGATCCTGCTCGACCCGGGTACTCGATGCTGCTCGACGCCGCCTCCACCTGGTCGTCCACCTCGGCGCCGCCCAGCGCACCGAGCCCCTGGAACAGATGCGATGGGCAGTACCGCAACGCTCTGAGCTGCGACGCAGTGCGGCGGGCCGGGCTCGAACCGGCAACCTGACGGGTTATGAGTCCGCTGCTCTGACCAATTGAGCTACCGCCGCGGCGAGCCGGAGGATACCGGAACCGGCACACTCCGAACCGCCGTCACCCCGGTCCTCCGGCAGGGCCGGAGCACCCTCGGCATAGGGTGCCTCGGCATGCGGCTCGGTTACCTCACGCACGTCACCGGTGACGATCCGTCACGCGCCTACCGCGAGACGATCCGGCTGGCGGAGCGGGCCGAGGAACTCGGGTACGACTCGTTCTGGCTGGCCCAGCACCACGACGGTCACCTCGGCGGTCGGCTGCCGTCGCCGCTGGTCCTGCTGGCCGCGGTGGCCGAGCGGACCCGGCTGATCCGGCTCGGGACGGCGGTCGTCGCGCTGCCGCTGGAGGACCCGCGCCGGCTCGCGGAGGACGCCGCAGTGCTCGACGCCCTGTCCGGTGGGCGGCTGGAGCTGGGCGTCGGAGCGGGGGGCCGACCCCGACGCGGCGCGACGCTTCGGGCGTCACCACGACGACCGGCACCGCGACACCGTCGCCGCGCTCGACGTCCTGCTGGAGACGCTGCCGACGGCGCTCGCCACGCAGCGGGTGTGGTGGGCGACGGGGACACCGTCGTCGGTGGACGCCGCCGCGGTCCGCGGGGTGGGAGTGCTGTCGGGCAGGCCGCCGTCGTCGCACGGCGGCGTCGTCTCCGACCTGGCCCGGTACTGGACCTACGCCCGCGGGGTCCCCCGGGTCGCGCTGTCCCGGCCGCTTCCGGCGGGCCACTCGACCGGCCGGGTCATCGACGAGCTGCTGGCCGACCCCGCGCTGCCGTGGGCGGGCGAGATCATCGTCCAGGCCCAGCCGTCGACGGTGCGGACCGACGTCCACGACGAGGTGATGGAGCGAACCGCGCGCTTCGTGCGGCCGTTCCTCGGGGTGGCGGGACCGGCCCACGGGGCCGTGGCCGACTCGGTGGTCGACACCGACGACGGCTGCCCGCCGGCGATGCGGCCGCGGCCGGTGGTGCGGCCCCACCGCTAGTACGGCAACGGCAGTTCAGGGCTTGGGTGGTCGTTCGCCGCGGCGGCGGTAGTGGCAGTCGCGGGCCTGTTGCTGGCCGCCCCAACCGGCACCTGGCCTTCGGCTCCGGCATCCACTTCTGCCTCGGCGCCGAGATGGCCCGTCGAGAACTGTCGGTCGCGATCGAGGTCGTGTTGGACAGCGGGAGGTCGCTCACGCAGGACGGCGGGGTGTGCCGGAAGGGGTGGGGGCGACGCCCTCGCCCTGGCCAACCTGCCGATCCACCTCCACCGAGTCGCCCGCCGGGCGGCAGACCAGCCGCCCGTGGTCAGGCCCGGCGCCGGCGATCAGACGTGAGCACGCCCCGACTTGGCCCCTGGCCGAGGACCTCGCGCGACCCCGGGGTCTGAGATCCGACGACCTGGCCGTACGAGTCGACGGCGCGCGATCACGACGCACTCCGTGTTCGGTCTCGGTCCAGGATTCGTGGGTCCGGCGGCTCGTTGACCGGGTTTGCCGGTGGGCGTCCGGTCAGTGCAGCGAGGACGTCGTCCGCGGCGTCGAGGGCGACCCGACGCAGTGATTCGTCGGTCTGGCCCGCGATGTGCGGGGTGATGATGACGTCGGGTCGGTTCAGCAGGGGGTGGCCCGGTGGGAGGGGTTCGACCTCGGTGACGTCGAGGGCGGCCCCGCCCAGTCGACCGGTGTCGAGTGCCTGGAGCAGTGCCTGTTCGTCGATGGTGCCGCCGCGAGAGGTGTTGATGATGACCGCGTCGGGCCGCATGGTGGCGAGTTCGGTCGCGCCGATGAGGTGCCGGGTGTCGGGGAGCAGGGGGATGTGGAGGCTGACCACGTCGGAGTCGGCCAGTAGGTGTGGGAGGGTTGCGGGGGTGCTGCCGCGGCGTCGGACCTCGTCGTCGCCCAACCCCGGGTCGTAGGCGAGTATTCTCATGCCGAAACCGTTCTGCGCGATGCCGGCGACCTGGGCGGCGATCCGGCCGAAGCCGATGAGTCCGAGGGTGCTTCCCGCCAATTCTCTGCCGACCAGCAGGGCGCGGGAGGTGTGCCCGCTCCCGTCCTGGTTGCAGCGGTCCGCGAGGGTCAGTTTCCGTCGGAGTGCGAGCAACAGCGCGAAGGTGTGTTCGGCCACCGAGACGAGGTTGGAGGTCGGCGTGTTGGTGACGATGACACCGGCTGCTGTCGCGGCCGAGACGTCGACGGTGTCCACTCCCACGCCGTGCCGACCGATGATCTTCAGGCGAGGGGCCGCAGCGATCTGGTCGGCGGTGATGCGTCCGCTGCGCACCAGGATGGCCTCGACCTCGTCGGCGACGTCGGCGAAGCTCGTGGCCGCATCACCGTAGCCGCAGCGCACATCGGCCAGCTGTCGGAGTTTCTCGATCGCGAGCGGATGGATCGGGGAAGGGATCCAGACGAGGGGTCTCGGGTCGGGCCGTGCGTCAGGCATTGGGCGTGAGCTCCCGGCTGCGCCGGCGGGACTCTTCCTCCCGCGCGACGCGTTCTTCGCAGGTGGCGAGGACCTCCGCGGCGCGGTCGGGGTGGACGACGGCGAGTCCGTCGCTGTCGCCGACGATGATGTCCCCGGGGTTGACGACGACATTGCCGACGACGACCGGTCTCTGCAGCCGGAACGGGCCGTTCTTCCACGGGCCTGCGGGAATGACCGAGCGGGCGTAGACGGGCACACCGAGGTCGGCGAGTTCGACGACGTCGCGGATCGCGCCGTCGATGACGAGTGCGGCGACCTGCAGGGCCCTGGCCTTCTCGGTCACGAGGTCGCCGATGAGGGCCCGGCCGTCGTATCCGCCGCCGTCGACGACGAGGACCTGGCCGGGGCGGATCTGTCCGAGAGCCTGGTGGATGCCGAGGTTGTCCCCGTGGGCGGTCAGGACCGTGTAAGCCTCACCGGCGAAGGGCTCGCTGTCCCACATGGACTTGAGGCCGACCGGCAGGCCGAAGCGATCCTGGGAGTCACCGATGATCGTGGTGGGGTAACCGCGCAGGGCGGCGATGATGTCCGCGGTTCCGGGTGCGTCGGTTGTCTGTGTCATTGCGCGTTCCTCAACTGGGTCGGACCTGCGCGTGGCAGGGGGCGGGCTCAACTGGTCGACTTCACGGCCAGAACGGGCACTGGACTGTGCTGGAGCAGGGACTGGGCAGTGCTCCCCATGAGGAACTTCCCGACCGGAGATCGGCGCCGCAGGCCGATCACCAGCATTCGGGCGTCGACCTGCTCGACGAGGTCGATGACTGCGCTCACCGGGTCCTGGCTCTCCGCGAGCTGGTGGATCTCCACGCTCACCCCGGCGGTCTCCACCTGCCGCCGTACCTGCTCGAGGTCGGACCGGGTGGCCAGCTGGGAGTCCATGTAAGCGCCGTGCGCGGAGTTCACGACGACGACGCCGGTCCCCCAGCGCTGCGCGTGGACGACGGCGGCGTCGACGGCCGCGTGGCCCTGCGCGGTGGGGACGAACCCCACGACGATCGGCTGCGACTCGGTGGGTGGCTCGGTGGTGTCGGACATGGCTCAGACATCCGCCTTGACCTGGTCGAGGACCGACGCGAACGAGCTCTCGGTCTGGTCCCACAGCTGCTGGGAGGCCGTGTGGTCGAGGAACGAGGGGGTGAGGTTTAGGTCCTTGAGCCGGGCCAGCGTCGCCGGGTCGTCCATGACGTCGGCGATGGTGCTCGAGAGCTTCTCGACGACCTCGTCGGGAGTGCCTGCGGGCACGACGAACCCCCGGCTCGACGCGAGCTCGAAGTCGAAGCCCTGCTCGGCGAAGGTCGGGACCTCTGGCAGGAACTCGTTGCGCGAGGCTGCCGCTACCCCGAGGACCTTGCCCTGGTTGTTGGCCACGACCTCCTGGACGTCACCGACGTTGGTCACGAGGACCTCGACGTTGCCGCCCAGGAAGGCGGTCGCCGCGGGGGCGGCGCCGTCGCTGAAGTGCACCGGGCTGAACTGTGCTCCGCTCAGCTGCTCGAAGAGCACCATGGCGACGTGGTCCTGGGTGGCGACACCCGAGGTGGCCATCCGGATCTTGCCCGGCTCGGCCTTGCCCGCGGCGACGAGGTCCTGCAGGGACTGGTACGGGCTGTCGGGGGCGACGACGAAGACCTGGGGGTCCTGCACGTACATGGCGACCGGGTCGAAGCTGTCGTGGTCGTAGGACGCACCCCGCGCCGGGTCCAGGTAGGACAGGATCGTCCCGGCGAGACTGACCGTGCTCATCGTGTAGCCGTCCGGCGAGGAGGACACCAGGGCGGAGTTGCCGACCTGGCCACTGGCACCGGGCTTGTTCTCCACGACCACCGGGCGCCCCAGCTTGTCCTCGAGCCCGTCGGCGACGAGCCGGGCGCCGACGTCGGTGGAACCCCCCGCGCTGAAGCTGACGATCAGGTTGACCGGCTTGCTCGGGTAGGTGGTGGCGTCGGAGCTCCCGGTCTGCGGGGTCGCGCACCCGGCGGCCAGTGCTGCCACGAGCACCGTTGCTGTCGTGGCAAAGATCTTCTTCATGGTGTTCCTCGCTCGAGATGAGTCGGGTGGCGATGGATCGGTGGGCCTGGTGTGGGTCATGCGGCGGAGTCGACCGGCAGGTGTGCCTTGCGCTTGAGGTTGGCCCCGACGACGGAGCCGACCAGGATGACGACGGCGACGATCAGGAAGGTCAGGGCGAGCGGGCGCGTCAGGAAGATCGACAGGCTGCCCCCGGAGAGCTGCAGCGACTCCCGCAGCGCGCTCTCCAGCAGCGGCCCGAGCACCAGCGTCAACACCAGCGGAGCCAGCGGCACGTGGAGATGGCGGAAGGCCAGGCCGACGAGACCGAAGAAGATCATGACGAAGACGTCGATGATGCTGTTGTTCACCGCGTACGAGCCGATCACGATGAACGAGAAGATCAAGGCGCTGAGTACCGAGTACGGGATGGCGAGCAGCCGCGTCCACAGCCCGACGAGAGGGACGTTCAACAACAGCAGCAGGGCGTTGCCGATGAACAGGCTGGCGATGACGGTCCACACCAGGACGGGATCGTCGACGAACAGCCGCGGCCCAGGGGTGATGCCGTTCTGGAGGAATGCGCCGGCCAGGACGGCGATGGCCGGTGAGGCCGGGATGCCGAGGGTGAACAGCGGGACCAGGGCCGCGTTCGAGTGCGAGTTGTTGGCGGTCTCCGGTGCGGCGACGCCCTCGATCGCGCCGGTACCCAGCTCGCCGCGGTGCTTGGAGACCTTCCGCCCGGTGCTGTAGGCCAACAGCGACGAGATCGCCGACGTCACGCCGGGCACCAGCCCGACGACCGCGCCGATCACGGTGCCTCGCCCGATGGCGGGCGCGGCACGGCGCACGTCGGTACGCGTGGGCACCAGGTTCCGCAGACGAGGCGCGGTCGGCCGCGCCGAGTTGCCCCCGGCGACGTAGAGCAGCTCACCGAGGCCGAAGATCCCCACCAGCACCGGGACGATGCTGATCCCGTCGAGCAGGTGCTCGCTGCCCATCGTGAACCGCGGCGCGCCTGCGACGGGGTCGATGCCGATCATGGCGATCAGCAGGCCGAGCGTCGCCGAGATCAGCCCCTTGACCAACGACCGTCCGACCAGGCCCGCCAGCAGCGCGATGCCGACGAGAATGAGACAGAAGAACTCCGGCGGCCCGATCGCCAGCCCGAGCTGTGCGAGTGGCTGCGCCGCGACGACCAGGCAGATGGTGGCGGCGGTGCCACCGATGAACGATCCGATCCCCGCGATGCTCAGCGCGACGCCTGCTCGTCCCTGCTTCGTCATCTGATACCCGTCGATGCAGGTGATGGCCGATTCACCCTCGCCGGGAATGTTCAGCAGGACGCTCGTGATGGTGCCGCCGTACGCGGTGCCGTAGAAGATCGCGGCGAGCATGATGATCGCCGAAGCCGGCTCCATCCCGAAGGTCAACGGCAGCAGGATGGCGATGCCGGCGGTCGCGCCGATGCCCGGCAGGATGCCCAGCGCGGTGCCGATGAGGCACCCGATCAGCGCGTACAGCAGGTTGGCCGGGGTGGCAGCAGCGGCCAAGCCCTGCCCCAGGAACTCGAGTGTGGTCATCCCTCAGTCCCTAGAAGCCCAGCACACGGAGGAAGTCCAGCGACGCGGCCGGAAGGTTCACCGACAGCACGCGGGTGAAGAGGCTGAAGACCCCGAAGCTGCCGATCGCCGCGATGGCGGCGGTCAGCAGCCAGCGACGGTGCCCGACGAAGCGCAGGTGGAAGACAAGGAACAGCAGCATGCTCAGCTGGTAGCCGATCAGCGGCATCAGGATCGCCAGGACGACGAGGCTCCCGACGATCGTCGCCACCTGACGCATCCGCAGGGGCTGCTCGTCGAGTTCGGGATCGAGTCCGTCGACCTCGTCGTCCGGCATGGAGGTGGCCACGGGCCGGGTGCGCCCGGCCCGCACCTCCTCGAGAGCCCACAGCACCGACAGCGCCCCCAGCAGACCCCCGAGGAGCAGCGGGAAGAACCCCGGGCCGGGGCCCAACGGCGCCCACAGCCCGAGACCCAGCGAGGCGACCACGACGACGACCGACAGGGCGATCAGAGCCCCCGGGAACAGCAGTCGCCCCCACCTCGGGCCCGGCCCGGCCCCTGGCGCCGGAGGCACGGGATCAACCACGCCTGATCGTTCTGGTGTCACCCTTGACTCCTCGTCGACGCTCTCATACTATGAGAGCTACTATCAGCTTGTGAAGGCGTCGAACGCTAGGCGGACCCTGCCTGCTTGTCAACGCCGTCGCAGGACGTCGGCCGACAACGCAGCGGAGCGACCGACGAGGGAGGACACGATGACCGGAGAGAAGGCACCGTCGACCATGCGCTCCCTGGAGCGGTCGATCGACGTGCTGGAAGTCCTGGAGAGCGCGGGGCGACCACTCCGCCTCGCGGAGGTCGCTTCCCTCACCGACCTGCACATCGCCACGGCCCAGCGGATCCTGAGCGTCCTGGAGTCCCGCAACCGCGTCGAGCGGGACGAGTTCGGCTACCGAGCCGGGGTGAACCTGATCTTCGGAGCCAACGCCTACTTGACCACCAGTCCGCTGGTGGCGGCCGCCCGACCAGTTCTGCAGGAGCTGGCCGAACGCACCGGCCTGACGGCCTCGCTCTTCGTGCGCACCGGTTGGCACCGCGCCGTCGTCGCCCGCGTCGACGGCACCCGCCCGATCCACTACCAGCTGCCGATCGGAGCGCGACTCCCCCTACACCTCGGCGCGGGTAAGACGCTCGCCGCCTCCATGTCCGCGGAGGAGTTCGCCGCCTTCGTCGCATCCGCCGACCTGTCGTCCGACGCCACAGGCAACCCCGTTCAGCCCGAGGCGCTGCGCGCGGACCTCGAGGTCATCCGTCAGCAGGGCTTCCAAGTCGCACGCAACGAGCGACAGATCGGGTCCATGTCGATCTCCGCCCCCGTCCGCCGCCTGAAGGACCGAGAGACCGTGGGCGCGGTGACCATCGGGGCGGCCGTGGAAGACGTCAGCCAGAGCGACGTCGAGAACCTGTCGATCGAGGTACGACGGGCGGCAGCCGCAATCCGCGTCCCTTAGAGCGTGTTTGGAAATGGTGGGTGTGTCGGGATGGTCGACACGGCTGGGGTGCTCCATCGTGGTCGGCATGCAGGAACGACCGCGCCGGTACCCCTCGGACACCAGTGATGCCCAGTGGGTGGTGATCGAGCCGTTGTTACCGCCGCTCGCGCGGCGGGGGCGGCCTGTTGCTCATGCTCGTCGGGACGTGCTGGACGCGATCTTGTATGTCGTGCGGACCGGGTGTGCCTGGCGGGCGTTGCCGGTGGACTTCCCGCCCTGGCAGACCGTCTACTGGTACTTCAACCAGTGGGAACAGCAGAAGGTCACCGAGAAGATCCTCCCGGTCGTGCGGGGGCAGTTACGTATCGCCGAGGGCCGTGATCCGGAGCCGAGTGCGGGGATCATCGATTCCCAGTCGGTCAAGGGCGCCGACACCGTCGGCCAGGACTCCCGCGGCTACGACGCCGGGAAGAAGACAGGCGGACGGAAACGGTTCATCGTGACCGACACCCTCGGTCTGCTGCTGACCACGATGGTGTGCTCGGCCTCGGTACAGGACCGCGACGGCGCCAAGCCGATCCTGCTCAACCTCTACCTGCGCACCAGGGTGCGGTTCGTCTACGCCGACGCCGGCTTCGCCGGGCGACTGCTCGACTGGGCCGCCACGATCCTGCAGACAACGATCGAGATCATCCGCAAGCCACCCGAGCAGCGCGGATTCACCGTCCTCCCACGAAGGTGGGTGGTCGAACGGACCCTGGCCTGGCTCACCGCACACCGACGCCTGGCCCGAGACTACGAACGCCACCCCACCACATCCGAAGCCATGATCCGCTGGGCCGCGATCAACACCATCACCCGCCGCATCGCCCGTGGATACCCCGCCACCCGCCAGCAGAAACACACGACACCCTCAACCCACTAGAATTTCCAAACACGCTCTTAGAGCGTGTTTGGAAATGGTGGGTGTGTCGGGATGGTCGACACGGCTGGGGTGCTCCATCGTGGTCGGCATGCAGGAACGACCGCGCCGGTACCCCTCGGACACCAGTGATGCCCAGTGGGTGGTGATCGAGCCGTTGTTACCGCCGCTCGCGCGGCGGGGGCGGCCTGTTGCTCATGCTCGTCGGGACGTGCTGGACGCGATCTTGTATGTCGTGCGGACCGGGTGTGCCTGGCGGGCGTTGCCGGTGGACTTCCCGCCCTGGCAGACCGTCTACTGGTACTTCAACCAGTGGGAACAGCAGAAGGTCACCGAGAAGATCCTCCCGGTCGTGCGGGGGCAGTTACGTATCGCCGAGGGCCGTGATCCGGAGCCGAGTGCGGGGATCATCGATTCCCAGTCGGTCAAGGGCGCCGACACCGTCGGCCAGGACTCCCGCGGCTACGACGCCGGGAAGAAGACAGGCGGACGGAAACGGTTCATCGTGACCGACACCCTCGGTCTGCTGCTGACCACGATGGTGTGCTCGGCCTCGGTACAGGACCGCGACGGCGCCAAGCCGATCCTGCTCAACCTCTACCTGCGCACCAGGGTGCGGTTCGTCTACGCCGACGCCGGCTTCGCCGGGCGACTGCTCGACTGGGCCGCCACGATCCTGCAGACAACGATCGAGATCATCCGCAAGCCACCCGAGCAGCGCGGATTCACCGTCCTCCCACGAAGGTGGGTGGTCGAACGGACCCTGGCCTGGCTCACCGCACACCGACGCCTGGCCCGAGACTACGAACGCCACCCCACCACATCCGAAGCCATGATCCGCTGGGCCGCGATCAACACCATCACCCGCCGCATCGCCCGTGGATACCCCGCCACCCGCCAGCAGAAACACACGACACCCTCAACCCACTAGAATTTCCAAACACGCCCTTAGGCCTGTCGGTTCGAGGTCCACTTCAGAGTCGACCTGGAGGCTCTCGTTCGAGAACGACAGAGAGCGGCCGGTGGCTCCTCCTCGCCCGGCCCGAAGGCAGCCGCGTCATGCCGCGAGCGCGACGAACCAGCGCAGGGTGACGGGCGTCGAGGCGGACCGCCGGCACCAGGGCCTCCCGACCCCGCCTCGACACCCGCGCGCCGCGTTCCGCGGAACGCTCACCCCCGGCGCGCGAGCTCGGCCAGCCACTTCTTGAGCAACACCGTCTCGGGCACCCCGAGGACGTCGTTGTCGTCCGGCAGCGTGAGCAGGGCCGCCGCTGCCGCGCCGGCGCCCGGTTCTCCGGGCGCGCGCTCGCCCTGTCCGCCGGTGATCGCGGCGAGGGTGGCCTCCCGCATGTCGGCCGACAGCCCGGGGTCCGGGCGTGCGGTGATGATCTGGCGCAGGGTGACGCCGACGTTGGCGGCCAGGATGTGCGCCGCGGCGCGTTCCGGGGTCACGGTCAGTCGTCCCCGGCGGTCGGCCTCGCGGGTCAGGCCGAGCAGGGCCGCGGACGGCCCGTCCTGGGCCGCGGGCCGTCGTCCGGGCGTGACCTGGCCGTACATGAGGGCGTAGAAGCCGGGGTTCGTGATGCCGAACGCGACGTGGGCGTCCCATCCGTCGCGGATGTCCTGGATCGGGTCCCCACTGGACTCCTGGGCCCGCTTCGCGGACAGGTACTGCTCGAACCCGTGCTCGACGACGGCGTCGAGCAGGCCTTCCTTGCTGCCGAAGAAGTGGTACAGCGTCGGGAGGCGCACACCGGCGGCGTCGCAGATCGCCCGCAGCGGCACGCTCTCCCCCGGCGATGCCGCGATGAGGTCGGCGGCCGCCCGCAGGAGCCTGTCCCGGGTCCCGGTCTCCGCCGGTCGATCTTCCACCGGCCCACTGTAGGGCGGCTGCGCGGCGACGGGACGGCGACGGCGGCGTCCCGGCCGCCGTCGCGCCCCGGCGCTCACGACGACGTCCTCACCGCGTGGTGTAGCCGCCGTTGGCGAAGATCGTCTGACCGGTGATCCAGTGCCCCTCGGTGGCGAGGAACCGCACGATCGGGGCGATGTCCTCGATCCTGGTGAGCCGCCCGCCCATCGCCTGCGACTTGTGGAACTCGACCCGCTCCGGGGTCTCCTGCGGGTAGAAGAACGGGGTGTCCATCGGACCGGGCGCGATGCTGTTCACCTAGATGCCGCGGTCGGCGAACTCCTTGGACGCGGCGCGGGTGAAGTGCTCGACGGGGACTTCCCACCGGCGTAGGTGGAGTAGCCGTCGGTGAAGGCGGCCAGCAGCGCCGTGACGATCGTGATGATCGAGCCGTTGTCGGAGACGCTGCGGCCCGCCTCCTTGATGAAGAAGTACGCGGCCTTGGAGTTGATGTCGAACATCGAGTCGTACTCGGAGGCTTATTCAGGCTCCGTCAGGTAAGTGCGTAGAAGATGAGTCCGATGACTGCCGAGATCGTCGTTTTAAATGTGGCGTAGGGTCGGCGGTAGTCCCTGGGGGCTTATTCACAAGGGAGTACTAGAGGCTTATTCAGGGCCCGTGAAATAACGATCTAGCCCGGCGTGTCGGGTTGGGCGACAGCCCGTCCATCGCGAAGATTGGTTTGTCGAATCAATCCGAGATGAATGGGCTGTCGCAGTATGTACTATACCACTGGCTTTCGGCGTGATGAGATTCAGGATCTTGCCGCTCTGGTGCATGAGCAGGATCAGCGGAACGCGACTGGCCTGCGACGGCCTTGGCCGCCGATTCTGGGATTGTTCTGGTCGGTGGTGATCACGTTGGCGTATCTGCGCGGGAATCGTGTGCAGTGGGAGTTGGCGGAAACCTACGGGTGTCGCAGTCGACGGTCAGTCGAGCGATCGCGGGGGTGACACCGTTGCTGGCGCAGGCGCTGCGGAGTGTAGTTCCGACTGCGGAGGAGCTTCGTGCCGATCGGCAGTACATCATCGACGGAACCCTGCTGCCCTGCTGGTCATGGACCGCCGTACCAGGTCTGTGGTCGGGCAAGCATCGCACCACCGGCGTCGTCGTCCAGGTCGCAGCCACCCTGGAAGGGCAGCTGTCGTGATCATCTCCGACCCGACCCCAGGCTCCCGACACGACCTACATTGCCTCGACCAATCCGGCGCCCTCGACCACCTCGCCACATACCCCCGATCGGCGATAAAGGCTACATCGGGCGCGGCATGCTCACCCCGTTCAAAAACAACCCGGCCGGGAACTTCTCGACTGGCAGAAAACATTCAACAAGAGCCTCAACCGCAAC
>NZ_JAHLJA010000031.1:0-96459 GCF_020496245.1 Pseudonocardia sp. ICBG601
GATCCGCACGGTGGCCTCCCCGGCCCCGGCGGCACGGAGGTTGTTCCACGATGAAGCCGAACTCGCGACGCGTCGCTGCCGTCCTCGGCGCCCTGGCCGTGGCCGGCGTCACTACCATCGGGATCGTTGCCGGCACCGCGTCGGCCGCCGGTACCGGCACTTGCACCCAGAGCGTCAACGTCCGCTCCGAGCCCGAGACCGACGCCCCGATCGTCGGTGTGTGCGAGCGCGGGGAGACCACCTCGACCGGGGACACCCAGGACGGGTTCGTCGAGCTCCCCGAGTACGGCGGCTGGGCGATGTCCCGGTACGTCTCGACCTCCGGCACCGAGCGCTCCGGGTCCTCGGAGGACTCGCTGACCCCGAGCAGCAGCAGCGAGCGGTCGACCCCGTCGACCTCGTCGCCGTCGACCACGAGCCCGCGGTCGACCTCCTCGGCGACGCCGTCCACCTCCACGCCGCGGTCGACCTCGTCGGCCACGCCGTCGTCGGACGAGGGGTCGGGCGAGGGGTCCGACTCCTCCTCCGCCGAGGCGACACCGACCCGCAGCTCGTTCTTCGACGAGGACTGAGCCGGGCCGTACGACGACGTGCCCGCACCGGAAGCTCTCGGTGCGGGCACGTCGTCGTGTGCGGGGCTCAGCGCAGGCGCGGGGTGACCGCATCCCAGATGCGGGAGGCGAGCAGCGCCTTGGAGCCGAACGGCAGCTCCTCCTCGCCGCCGTCGCGGGCGAGCAGCCAGCCGGCGTTGTCCGCGGTCTCGAAGGCCTTGCCGTCGCCGACCGCGTTCACCACGAGCAGGTCGCAGCCCTTGCGGGCGAGCTTGGCGCGGCCGTGGTGGAGCACGTCGCCGTCGGCGTCGCCGGTCTCGGCGGCGAACCCGACCACCACCTGACCCGGCCGTGGCGGGTCGGCCACGAGCCCGGCGAGGATGTCGGGGTTCTGGGGTCAGCCGCAGCGGCGCCGGCTCGGCGTCACCGCGCTTGATCTTGTCGACAGCCGTGTCGACCGGCCGGAAGTCCGCGACGGCGGCGGCCATGACCACCGCGTCGGCGTCGGCGGCGGCGCCGCGGACGGCGGCCTCCATCGCGACGGCGGTCCCCGCCGCGACGACGTCCACCCCGGCCGGGGCGCCGAGGTCCGCGTGTGTGCCCGGCGACGAGCGTCACCCGCGCGCCGCGCTGGGCGGCGACCCGGGCCAGCGCCCAGCCCTGCCGCCGGAGGAGCGGTTGCCGAGGAACCGGACCGGGTCGAGGTTCTCCCGGGTCCCACCGGCGCTGACCACCACGTGGCGGCCCTCCAGGTCACGCGGCAGCGCGTCCGGGCGCTCCAGCAGCAGCCGGGCCAGATCGACGATCTCGGCCGGGTCGGGCAGCCGGCCCTTGCCGGTGTCCGCGCCGGTCAGCCGGCCCGCTGCGGGTTCGATCACCACGGTGCCGCGGGCGCGCAGCAGCGCGACGTTGTCGACCGTCGCGGGGTGCTCCCACATCTCGGTGTGCATCGCGGGCGCCAGCACCACCGGGCAGCGGGCGGTCAGCAGCGCGGCGGTGAGCAGGTCGTCGGAGCGGCCGTGTGCCAGGCGGGCCATGAGGTCCGCGGTCGCCGGGGGCGACGACGACGAGGTCCGCACCCTTGCCCAGGGCCACGTGCGGCACCTCGTGGACGTCGGAGAACACCCCGGTGGCCACCGGCCGCCCGGACAGAGCCTCGAACGTCGCGGCGCCGACGAACCGCAGCGCGGACTCGGTGGGGATCACCCGCACCGCGTGGCCGGACTCGGTCAGACGGCGCAGCACCTCGGCGCTCTTGTAGGCGGCGATGCCGCCGGAGACGCCGAGGAGCACCTCGGGAGGAGCCATCGAGAGGTCTTACTCGCCCTCGGTGTGCTCGAGCATCCCCGCCTGGATCTCGCGCATCGCGATCGACAGCGGCTTCTCGCGCGGGCCCGGCTCGACGAGCGGGCCGACGTACTCGAGCAGGCCCTCACCGAGCTGGGAGTAGTAGTCGTTGATCTGCGGGCGCGCTTGGCCGCGTAGATGACCAGCGCGTACTTCGAGCTGACCTGGCCGAGCAGGTCGTCGATCGGCGGGTAGGTGATGCCCTCGGGGGCGGTGGAGGTGCCGGTGGGCGTGCTCACGTGGTGGACTCCTGAAGAACGAGGGGGACCTGGGGCACTCAGACGGCGCCGCGGTCGACCGCCAATGCTACCAACCGGCCGATCACGGCCTGCAGGTCGTCGTTGACGACCACCTCGTCGAACTCCCCCTGGGCGTCCATCTCCTCGATGGCGGTCCGCAGCCGGCGCTCGCGCTGCTCGGGGGTGTCGGTGCCGCGGTCGGTGAGCCGACGGGTCAGCTCCTCCATCGACGGCGGCGCGACGAAGACGGTGACGGCCTCGGGCACGACCCGTTTGACGGACCGGGCGCCCTGCAGGTCGACCTCGACCAGGACCGGACGGCCCTGGTCGAGGGCCTGCTGGACGGGTACCCGTGGCGTGCCGGAGCGCTGCAGCCCGCCGTGCACCTCGGCCCACTCGAGGAGCTCGCCGCGCTCGATGAGCGCGTCGAACTCCTCGCGGGACACGAAGTGGTAGTCACGGCCGTCCACCTCACCCGGCCGCGGGGGCCGGGTCGTGGCGGACACGCTGAACAGCAGCTCCGGCAGCGCCTCGCGCAGTCCCGCGACCACGCTGCTCTTGCCCACCCCGGACGGCCCGGCCAGCACGAGCAGCCGCCCGCGGGCGGGGCCGGTCCGGCCGGAGGACATGACGGAGGAGGTGTCGGTCACGGGACGCCCGGATCAGCTCGGGTAGCGCTCGAGCAGCGCCTTGCGCTGACGGTCGCCCAGGCCACGCAGGCGGCGGCTGGTCGCGATCTCCAGCTCCTCCATGATCTGCTGGGCACGGACCTTGCCGACGTTCGGCAGCGCCTCGAGCAGCGCCGAGACCTTCATCTTGCCGAGCACCTCGTCGGTCTCGGCCTTCTTCAGCACCTCCTCGAGGGTGGGTGCCGCCGCGCTTGAGGCGGTCCTTCAGCTCGGCCCGGGCCCGGCGCGCGGCCGCAGCCTTCTCCAGCGCGGCGGCGCGCTGTTCCTCGGTCAGCTGGGGAAGGGCCACGGTTGGTTCCTCCGTACTTTCCTGTGTCGTTCTCGTCGTTCTCGCCGCCGTGATCCCGGCTCGCGCCGGGGTGTCGCGTCAGCGATCGGGCGGCGGGTCGCACCTACCCGTCCGGGGGACGTCCCGGCTGGTGCGATCGAACGTACCCACGACCTCCACGGAAGCGTCAATGGGGGTCCCACCTCCGGTTTCGGCCGTGCGGAGGTGATCAACGGCACGCCGGCGGTCCCGCCACACCACCGCCACCCGGCTCCGCCGGACGGCGGGTCGGCGCAGTGGGCGTGCCGGAGGCGCGCCTCACCGACACGGTCGGGCGCGCCCGATCGACGTCCCGGTGCGCCGGGGGGCTCCCGACCGGCACGACGGACCGCCGGACGCCCTCCCGGCGCGTCCGGCGTCGCCGACGGCCACGGTCGCCGTCGGTGAGCGGACCGGTGCCGGACGTGGCACCGGTCCCCCGCACACCGACGTCGGCCGGTCCGGTTCAGTGCGATCCGGCGGTCGCCGAGGCCAGCTCCTCGCTCAGGGCGTGCGCGGCGTCACGCAGCGCGGACGGGTCGGGGCCCGCCCGGAGCACCCCGCGGGCCGACACCGGCAGCACCGGGCCCGTGGTGCCCGCGAACCGCGCCACCACGTCGGCCGGGCTCGCGCCCTGGGCGCCGAGCCCGGGCACCAGCACCGGACCGTTCAGCGCGCTCAGGTCCAGGCCGTGGTCGTGGGTGCCGCCGACGACGACCCCCACCGCCCCGCCGGGCCGTGCGTCGGCGTTGCGCGCGGCGGCATCGTCGACCATCTGCTGGGCGACGGACACCCCGCCCGGCGCCGTGGCGCACTGCACCGCGGCGCCGTCCGGGTTGGACGTCCGGGCCAGCACGAACACCCCGCGCCCGGCCTCGTCGGCCGCGGTCAGGGCCGGTTCCAGCGACCCGAACCCCAGGTAGGGCGACAACGTGAGCGCGTCCGCCCCGAGCGGCGCGCCGACGCGCAGGTAGGCGTCGGCGTAGCCGTCCATGGTGGAGCCGATGTCCCCGCGCTTGGCGTCGAGCAGGGTCAGAGTGCCCGTGCCCGCGTACCCGGCGAGCAGCCGCTCCAGCACCGCGACACCCGCCGAGCCGTGCCGCTCGAAGAACGCCGACTGCGGCTTCACCACCGACACCGCCCCGGCGAACGCGGTGTGGCAGCGGTCGGCGAACGCGGCGAGGCCGTCGGCGTCGTCGGTGAGGTCCCAGGCCGCCAGCAGGGCCGGGTGCGGGTCGATCCCGACGCACAGCGGCCCGTGGGCGGCGACGGCCTCGCCGAGCCGGGCGGCGACGCTCACGCCTTGGCCTTCAGCGCCGCGTGCGCCTGCTGCAGCGACCGCACACCGAGCCCACCGAGGCGAGCGCCTCGATGCCCTGCACCGCTGCCGCGCGTCCCCTGCACCGTGGTGATGCACGGGACACCGCGGGACACCGCGGCGGCGCGGATCTCGTAGCCGTCCACCCGCGGGCCGGGGTTCCCGACCGGGGTGTTGACGATCAGGTCGACGTCCACGGCGAGGATGGTGTCGACGATCGTGGGGGTGTCCGGGCCGGATCCCTCGCTGTGCTTGCGCACCACGGTGACGTCGATCCCGTTGCGGCGCAGCATCTCCGCGGTGCCCTCGGTGGCCAGGACCTGGAAGCCCATGTCGGCCAGGCGGCGGATCGGGAAGACCATCGCCCGCTTGTCGCGGTCGGCGATCGACACGAACACCGTGCCCGAGGTGGGCAGCGAGCCGTAGGCGGCGGCCTGGGACTTGGCGAAGGCCGGGCCGAAGGCGGAGTCGAAGCCCATGACCTCGCCGGTGGACTTCATCTCCGGGCCGAGCAGCGGGTCGACGCCCTGGCCCGCGGTGTTGCGGAACCGGTTGAACGGCAGCACCGCCTCCTTGACCGCGACCGGGGAGTCGGCGGGCAGCGCTCCGCCGTCGCCGGTGGCCGGGAGCAGGCCCTCGGCGCGCAGCTCGGCGATGGTGGCGCCGAGCATGATCCGGGCGGCGGCCTTGGCCAGCGGCACCGACGTCGCCTTGGACACGAACGGCACCGTCCGCGACGCCCGCGGGTTGGCCTCCAGCACGTAGAGCACGTCGCCGTGCAGGGCGTACTGGACGTTGAGCAGCCCGCGCACGCCGACGCCGTGCGCGATGGCGGCGGTGGCCTCGCGGACCTTCGCCAGGACCGAGGAGCCCAGCGTGATCGGCGGCAGCGTGCAGGAGGAGTCACCGGAGTGGACCCCGGCCTCCTCGATGTGCTCCATGACCCCGCCGAGGTAGATCTCCTCGCCGTCGCACAGGGCGTCGACGTCGATCTCGATGGCGTCGTCGAGGAACTTGTCGACCAGCACCGGGCGGTCCGGGGAGATGGTGGTGGCGCGGGCGATGTAGCCGGCCAGGGTCGCCTCGTCGTAGACGATCTCCATGCCGCGTCCACCGAGCACGTAGGACGGCCGCACGAGCACCGGGTAGCCGATCCGCGAGGCGATCCCCCTGGCCTGCTCGAAGGAGGTGGCCATGCCGAACTCCGGGGCGGGCAGGCCGGCCTTGTGCAGGACCTCGCCGAACGCGCCGCGGTCCTCGGCCAGGTCGATCGCGGCCGCGGACGTCCCGACGACCGGCACCCCGGCGTCGGTGAGGCGCTGGGCGAGCCCCAGCGGGGTCTGCCCGCCGAGCTGCACGATGACCCCGGCGACGGTGCCGGAGGCCTGCTCGGCGTGCACGACCTCCAGGACGTCCTCGAAGGTCAGCGGCTCGAAGTAGAGGCGGTCGGCGGTGTCGTAGTCGGTGGACACCGTCTCCGGGTTGCAGTTGACCATGACGGTCTCGAACCCGGCGGCACGCAGCGCCATGACCGCGTGCACACAGGAGTAGTCGAACTCGATGCCCTGCCCGATGCGGTTCGGGCCGGAGCCGAGGATCAGCACCTTCGGCTTCTCGGTCTGCGGGGCGATCTCCGACTCGGCCGCGGGGTCGGTCTCGTAGGCCGAGTAGTGGTAGGGCGTCTTCGCCGCGAACTCGGCGGCACAGGTGTCGACGGTCTTGTAGACCGGCCGGATGCCGAGCCGGTGGCGCAGGGTGCGCACGCCGTCCTCGCCGGCGAACTCGGGGCGCACGGCGGCGAGCTGACGGTCGGACAGGCCGTGGCGCTTGGCCCGGCGCAGCAGGTCGGCGTCGAGGACGGGTGCGGCCTCGAGCTCGGCGCGGATCTCCCCCAGCAGCGCGATCTGGTCGACGAACCAGGGGTCGATGCCGGAGGCCTTGGCGACGTCGTCGACCGACTGGCCGCGGCGCAGGGCGCGCTCGACCTCGTAGATGCGGCCGTCGACCGGGACGGTGTACTCCGGCTCGCCCTCGGGGTCGGGGGCGGTCCAGAACCCGGCCCGGTCCCGCTCCATCGAGCGCAGAGCCTTACCCAGCGCCTCGGGGAACGAGCGGCCCAGCGCCATCGCCTCGCCGACCGACTTCATGGTCGTGGTCAGCTCGGGGTCGGCCCCGGGGAACTTCTCGAAGGCGAACCGCGGGATCTTGACCGCGACGTAGTCCAGCGACGGCTCGAACGCGGCGATGGTCTCGCCGGTGATGTCGTTGCGGATCTCGTCGAGGGTGTAGCCGACGGCGAGCTTCGCCGCGATCTTGGCGATCGGGAAGCCGGTGGCCTTCGACGCCAGCGCGGAGGACCGCGAGACGCGCGGGTTCATCTCGATCACGACCAGGCGCCCGGTCTCGGGGTGGATCGCGAACTGGATGTTGCAGCCACCGGTGTCGACGCCGACGGCTCGCAGCACGGCGATGCCGACGTCGCGCATGTGCTGGTACTCGCGGTCGGTCAGCGTCATCGCCGGGGCGACGGTGATCGAGTCGCCGGTGTGCACGCCCATCGGGTCGATGTTCTCGATCGAGCAGATGACGACCACGTTGTCGTGGTGGTCGCGCATGAGCTCGAGCTCGTACTCCTTCCAGCCGAGCACGGACTCCTCGATGAGGACCTCGGTGACCGGGGAGGCGTCGAGCCCGGCGCCGGCGAGACGCTCCAGGTCCTGCGCCGAGTGCGCCATGCCCGAGCCGAGACCGCCCATGGTGAACGACGGCCGGATGACCACGGGCAGACCCAGCTCGTCGGCGGCGGCGCGGACCTCCTCCATCGAGTGGCAGACCCGCGAGCGGGGGACGTCGCCGCCGACCCCGATGACGATGTCCTTGAACTTGAGCCGGTCCTCGCCGCGCTCGATGGCGTCGACGTCGGCGCCGATCAGCTCGACGCCGTGCCGCTCCAGGGCGCCGTTCTCGTGCAGCGCGATCGCGGTGTTGAGCGCGGTCTGTCCGCCCAGGGTCGCGAGCATCGCGGTGACCGGGGTGCCGTTGTCGCGCTCGGCGGCGATGACCTTCTCGACGAACTCCGGGGTGATCGGCTCGACGTAGGTGGCGTCGGCGAACTCCGGGTCGGTCATGATCGTCGCCGGGTTGGAGTTGACCAGCGAGACCCGGATGCCCTCGGCCTGCAGCACCCGGCACGCCTGGGTGCCGGAGTAGTCGAACTCGCAGGCCTGGCCGATCACGATCGGCCCGGAGCCGATCACCATGACGTGGTCGATGTCGTCGCGGCGGGGCATCAGTGGTCCTCCTGCCGGGCCTGGTCGTGCCGGTCCGGGTGCTGCGGGGTGGATGGGGCTGCGTGGGGCGGCGGCCACGGGCGGTCGTCGACGGGCCGGGCGCGGCCGGACACCGGGTCGGCGCCCGGTGCCGGGTCGGCCGGGACGTCCGTCGCGTCCGGGTCCGCGGTGGCGCCCGGGTGGGCGGGTGTGCCGCCGTCGCGGCGCAGCGCGTCCTCGATGTCGGAGAACGGCGCCGTCAGCGGGTCCGGGGTGGCGGGACGACCGAGGGCGGGCATCCGGCTGGTGGGCGGCTCGATCTCGTCGCGGCCGGAGACCGGGGTCCCGGTCGGCGGGGTGACGGGCAGCCGGGTGGTGTGCTCGTCGGCAGGGTGCTCGACGGCCGCCGGGCCGGGCCGGCCCCCGCCGTGCGGGGCCTCCGGGCTGCCCGGCTCGAACCCGCCCGCGGCCGGGGCCGGGCCCGGTGACGGAGCGGGCGGGGTGGGCCGCAGGTCGACCGACGGGGCCGCGGTCGCCGACGGCGGCGTGGCCGGGTCGGGCTGGGCGGTCATCCCCGGCGCGGGCGCGGGCTCCGGCTCGGACACGGACACGGGGTCGGACTCGGGCTGCGGGTACGGCGCGGGCGCGGTGCCCTCGGGCCGCTGCCCGGCGACGCCGGCGTAGCCGACCGGGTGCTCGGTCATGAGCGCGACGAACCGGTCGAACAGGTCCGCGGCGTCGTGCGGGCCCGCGGCGGCCTCGGGGTGGTACTGCACGGAGAAGGCGGGGAAGTCCAGCCCGGTCATGCCCTCGACGGTGTCGTCGTTCGGGCAGTAGTGGCTGATCTGCGCCCGACCGTAGGGGGTGTCGAACTCCTCCCCCGGCGACCCGGCGACCGCGAACCCGTGGTTCTGCGAGGTGATCGCGATCCGCCCGGTGGCGTGCTCGACGACCGGGATGTTCACGCCGCGGTGGCCGTAGCGGAGCTTGTAGGTCTCGCGCCCCAGCGCGCGACCCAGGATCTGGTTGCCGAAGCAGATGCCGAACAGCGGGATCCGGCGCTCCAGCACCTGCCGGGCCAGCGCGACCGGACCGTCGGCGGTGGCCGGGTCACCGGGGCCGTTGGCCAGGAAGAAGCCGTCCGGGCGCAGCGACTCGACCGTCTCGATGGTGCTCGAGGCGGGCAGCACGTGCACCTCGATGCCGCGGGCGGCCATCATCCGCGGGGTGTTGAACTTGATGCCGACGTCGAGGGCGGCGACGACGAAGCGCCGCTCCCCCACCGCGGGCACCACATAGGTCTCGGCGGTGGTCACGGCGCCGTAGAGGTCGGCGCCCTCCATCGGCGGGGACTGCCGCACCCGCTCGACGAGCTCGTCGTCCGGGGCGATCGCGTCGCCGGAGAAGATCCCGGCCCGCATGGCGCCGCGCTCACGCAGGTGGCGCACCGCGGCGCGGGTGTCGATCCCGGCGACACCGACGACCCCCTGGGTGCGCAGCGCGTCCTCCAGGGTGCCGGTGGCCCGCCAGTTCGACGGCCGCCGGGCCGGGTCGCGCACGACGTAGCCGGCGACCTGGATGCCGGAGGACTCGTCGTCCTCGTCGTTCCAGCCGGTGTTGCCGATCTGCGGTGCGGTCTGCAGCACGATCTGTCGGTGGTACGACGGGTCGGTGAGGGTCTCCTGGTAGCCGGTCATGGCCGTGGTGAACACGGCCTCACCCAGGGTCTGCCCGGTGGCGCCGTAGGCCTCACCGCGGAAGATCCGTCCGTCCTCGAGAACCAAAAGCGCGGTCACTGCACAACCTTCCCGTCCTGCGCGGTGATGCGTCCCCGCAGCACCGTCGCGACCACCGTTCCGGGCAGCCGCATTCCCTCGTACGGCGTGTTCGCCGCCTTGCTCGCCAGCTCCGCACCGCGGACCGTCCAGACCCCGTCCGGGTCGACCAGCGCGAACGTCGCCGGCTCCCCCTCCGCGATCGGACGGCCCTGGTCGGGCAGGTTCCCGATCTCCGCGGGGCGCTCCGAGAGCACCCGCGCGACGCCGTGCCAGTCCAGCAGGCCCGGCTCCACCATCGTCTCGACCAGCACCGACAGCGCGGTCTGCAGGCCGAGCATGCCCGGCTTCGCCGCCTGCCACTCGGTGTCCTTGTACTGCGCGGCGTGCGGGGCGTGGTCGGTCGCGACGACGTCGATCACGCCCTCGGCCAGCGCCTCGCGCATCGCGCGGGTGTCGTCGGCGGTGCGCAGCGGCGGGTTGACCTTGTTCACCGGGTCGTAGCCGGTCAGCCGGGAGTCGGTGAGCAGCAGGTGGTGCGGGGTGACCTCGGCCGACACCCGCACGCCCTGGGCCTTGGCCGCGCGCAGCACGTCGATCGTGCGGGCGGTGGAGATGTGGCAGACGTGCAGCCGCGCCCCGGCCTCGCGGGCCAGCGCGCAGTCCCGGGCGACGATCGTCTCCTCCGCCGTCGCGGGCCATCCGGCGAGCCCGAGCCGGGCCGCGACGGCGCCCTCGTGCGCCTGGGCGCCGCCGGTGAGGCGGTGGTCCTCGGCGTGCTGGGCGATGACGACGTCGAGCGCGGAGGCGTACTCCAGCGCCCGGCGCATGATCAGCGGGTCGTTCACGCAGCGGCCGTCGTCGGAGAACATCCGCACCGCGGCGCGGGAGGCGGCCATCGTGCCGAGCTCGGCGAGCTTCTCGCCGCCGAGGCCGACGGTGACCGCGCCGACCGGGTGCACGTCGACCAGCCCGATCTCCTCGCCGCGCCGACGCACGTGCTCGACGACGACGTCGGAGTCGGCGACCGGGGTGGTGTTCGGCATCGCGAACACGGCGGTGAACCCGCCGAGGGCGGCGGCCCGGCTGCCGGTCTCGATGGTCTCGGACTCCTCGCCGCCGGGCTCGCGCAGGTGCACGTGGAGGTCGACGAAGCCGGGCAGGAGCACGGCGCCGTCGGCGTCGAGGACCTCGGCGACCTCGGGCGTGGTCAGCCCGGTTCCGATGGTGGCGACGACGCCGTCGGTGACGAGCACGTCGACCGGGGCCCCGCCGTAGGGCCGGGTGTTGCGGATCAGCAGGTCGGTCATTCGGGAGCTCCGGCGAGAAGGTGGTAGAGGACGGCCATCCGCACGTGCACGCCGTTGCGGACCTGGGCCAGGACGGCGGCGTTGGGGGCGTCGGCGACCGCGGGGGCGATCTCCATGCCGCGGATCATCGGGCCGGGGTGCAGGACGACCGCGTGGTCGGGCAGGAGCTTCGCGCGATCCTCGGACAGCCCGAAGCGCACCGCGTACTCGCGCGCGGAGGGGAAGAAGCCGCCGTGCATCCGCTCGGACTGCACGCGCAGCATCATGACCGCGTCGAGCGCGGGCAGCTCGGCGTCGAGGGAGTGCGCCACCCGGCACGGCCAGGACTCGACGCCGGTGGGCAGCAGCGTCGGCGGCGCGACGAGCACGACCTCGGCGCCGAGGGTCGCGAGCAGCAGCACGTTGGACCGCGCCACCCTCGAGTGCAGGACGTCGCCGACGATCCCGATCCGGCGCCCGGCGATGCCGCCGAGCCGGTCGCGCAGGGTCGCGGCGTCGAGCAGCGCCTGGGTGGGGTGCTCGTGGGTGCCGTCGCCGGCGTTCACGATCGCGGTGGGCGTGCCGGTGACGGCCCGATCGGCATCGACCCAGTGCGCCAGCCGGTGCGCCGACCCCGACGCGGGGTGGCGCACGATCACGCAGTCCGCACCCATCGAGGACAGCGTCAGCGCGGTGTCGCGCAGCGACTCGCCCTTGGAGACCGACGAGCCCGACGCCGACACGTTCACGGTGTCGGCGCTCATCCACTTGCCGGCGATCTCGAACGACACCCGGGTGCGGGTGGAGTTCTCGTAGAACATCGTGATGACCGTGCGGCCGCGCAGCGTCGGCAGCTTGCGCACCTCACGGCCGAGCAGCGCCTGACGCAGCCGGTCGGAGGTGTCGAGCAGCGCGGTGGCCTCGGCGGCGTCGAGGTCGGCGACCGAGAGCAGGTGCCTCACCTGTCCCCCTCTCCCTGGGTGATCCAGACGCCGTCGCCGCCGTCGATCTCGGTCAGCGAGACCAGGATCTGCTCCGAGCGCGACGTCGGGACGTTCTTGCCGACGTAGTCGGCGCGGATCGGGAGCTCCCGGTGGCCGCGGTCGATCAGCACGGCGAGCTGCACCGCGCGCGGGCGGCCCTCGTCGCGCAGGGCGTCGAGCGCGGCGCGGGTGGTGCGCCCGGACATGAGGACGTCGTCGACGAGTACGACGAGCCGGTCGTCGACACCGCCCTCGGGCACCGCGGTGGACTCCAGCGCGCGGGCCGGGCCGCGGCGCAGGTCGTCGCGGTAGAGGGTGGCGTCGACCGAGCCGACCGCCGGTACGGCGCCGGCGAAGTCGGTGATCGCGGCGGCGAGCCGGTGGGCCAGGTGCACGCCGCGGGTGGGGACGCCCATCAGCACGAGCCCGTCGGGGTCCTCGGCGCTGAACGCGGTCTTCTCGATGATCTGGTGCGCGATGCGCGCGACGGTGCGGGTGACGTCGGCGGCGGACAGCAGTTCCCGTGCGGGCTGCTGCGCGTCGGCGTCCCCGCGGCGGTTCTGCGCCACGAGGTGGTCTCCTTCCCCGCCTCACCGGACGGGTCTTAAAGGACGGTCGTGCAAGAGCTGTGCGTCAACCTATCAACCCGGCAGGTGCCGCGCGGGACGGCCGCAGCGCGTCACACCGCGAGCCGCGCCACAGCGGCATCACTCGTTGGAGGTCACGTTCCTGTCACGATGCGCGATGGTCAACGGCCGGTCCGGGCGGGACTTGCGATACCCGATTCCGCCCAGGCGCACCCACAGGGGCGGGTGGCGGAGTCGGCACCCGCACCCTGCGCTACCGCTGTCGAGGGACGTGGACTGCCCCGTTCGTGTGGGAAACCGCTCGTCAACCCCCCGAGCAGGGGGTCGAGCTTGACCACGCCGGACCGGACCCGGAGGATTACTCTCCGTATCAATCAGCAATCACTCAGCATCAATCAGCACGCGTGCAGCAGCGCCGCGACGCACGGGACGGCCGGGAGGCCGGCCCCCCGCCGGAGCTGCCGCCCCGAACGGGACCACCCACAGGGGCGATGACGCGGCAGGCGCGACCACGCCACCGGTGCACCGCCGGTGACCGCCGGTCCGTCCTCACCGGTACGGACCGTCAGGAACGAGGAGATCGATGGGCGACTACGCCAAGGCGCTCGGGGGCAAGCTCCGGGCGATCAGGCAGCAACAGGGGCTCTCCCTGCACGGCGTCGAGCAGAAGTCGGGGGGACGCTGGAAGGCGGTCGTCGTGGGCTCCTACGAGCGCGGGGACCGTGCGGTCACCGTGCAGAAGCTGGCCGAGCTGGCCGACTTCTACGGCGTCCCGGTGGCCGAGCTGCTCCCCGAGGGCCGCATCCCGTCCGGCAGCGAGCCCGCCACGAAGATCGTGATCAACCTGGAGCGGCTGCAGCAGCTGCCCGCGGACAAGGTGGGTCCGCTGGCCCGCTACGCCGCGGCCATCCAGAGCCAGCGCGGCGACTACAACGGCAAGGTGCTCTCGATCCGCGCCGAGGACCTGCGGTCGCTCGCGATCATCTACGACATGTCCCCCGGCGAGCTGACCGACCAGCTGATCGACTGGGGTGTCCTGCCTCCCGAGGCACGCCCCGGACAGCACGTGGGATGATCTGCCCCGCCGGCCGCGTCCCAGGGGAAGGGTGACGCGACCGGCACGACGGCGGCCGGGGTTTTCGCACAGTCCCCCGGCCGCCGTCCTCGTCCCGCGGTGCCCGGCCACCGCGCGCGGGGCCGGTGTGCCGCGCGACGCACCTCACGGTGGGGTCGGCTCCGGCTGGTCACCGGTCGCGGCCCGGTGCGCCAGCATCGCCAGGTGCAGTCCGGTCCGGACCTCCGCGTCGCCGAGGTCCGCGCCGAGCACACGACGCAGCGTGTCGAGCCGCGCGTAGGCCCCGGCCCGGCTCAGGTGCAGCGAGCGGGCGAACACCGCCATCACCCCGTTGCAGTCCAGGTAGGACTCGAGCATGCGCAGCGTGTCCTCACGTCGTCCGTGGGGAAGCGCGAGGACCCGTCCGAGCTGTTCGTCGACGAAGGCGTGCAGTCGTACCTCGCCGCGCAGCTGCCACAGCAGCCTGCGGACACCGAGGTGCCGCCCGCGCGACACCCGGACCGCCTCACCGGGCCGCGTGGGCCGGGCGATGCCGGCGATCTGCTCGGCCTCGGTGAGGGCCTCGGCCAGCTCCCGCCATCGTCGCACCGGGGGCCCGAGCGCCAGGACGGCCACCGCACCCGCTCCGAGCTCGCTCGCCAACCGGTCGTCGACCCCGTCGCCCCCGTCGAGCAGAGCCACGACCAGGTTGCGGCGGACCCGTCCGACCAGGGCCGTTCGTTGGATGCGGTGCACCGCCGCGCCGAACTGCTCGACGAGCTCGGCATCGGGCCCGCCGTCCCCGCCACGCCCGCGGGCCATCAGCACCGCGATCTCCCCGGCCGGGCTGAAGCCGAGGGCCTGTGCCCTGGCCCCGACGGCCGCTTCGTCGCCGCCGTGACCGCCGATGACGTCCCGGATCAGCCGCTCGACGGCCATCACCTCGAGCTCCTCGGCAGGCCCGCCCACCAGACGGGTGATCGTCACCGCCTCGGCCGCCCGTTCGAGGACCAGTGCCACGTCCTCGGCCTCGAACTGGTCGACCCGGGTGGGCACCACCAGACGTCCCCACCGGGCGCGGCGGAGCCCGACCGGGATGGCCATCCACCGTTCCGGCCCGCCCCGGATCGTGTCCGCCGCCGGCGGGACCTGCCGTGAGCGCGCCGTCCAGTCGCGCAGGATGTCCTCCGGTGCGGATGCGCCCGCGAACCCGATGACCCGGTGGGAGAGGTCCTCCAGCACGACCGCCCGGTCGACCAGCTCCGCGCAGCGGGCCAGGATCACGTCGACGGGGGCGCCCTCGACCCCCAGCGGTCCGAGCACCCGGTGTGCCCGGCGCGTCAGGTCCAGACGTGCGAACTGCTCGTGCATGACGCGGCCGTGCACGGCTTCGGTGATCTCCACGAAACGCACCGTCGACCGCAGCTCGACCAGGGGGAACCCCACGGAGCGGGCGTACTGCACCAGCTCCTCGGGCAGCCGCTCCACGTGCCGGCCCAGTTCCACCACCAGACCGACCGCCCCGCTGGCGCGCAAAGAGTCGAGGTACCGGACGAGGTCGGTGCCCGGTTCGGACAGCACCACCCCGATCGACAGGACCAGCTCGACGCCGGTCAACGTTCCCGCCACGTCGGGGAGTTCGCTCACGTGCACCCAGCGCACCTCCGCCCCGAGAGCGGCCGAGCCGGCGCGCACGCGCGGCCGGCCCCGGAGCACCGAGGGGAGCTCCAGCACCTCCCGGAGGGACATCCGCACCGCCCCAACCTAGCCGGACCCCGACACAGTGACCATTCCTCGGCCGATCTGCCGACACAGTGACGGTCGTGGCACGACCGGTCCGGACACCACGATCCGTACGGCCCGCCGCGGTGGGCAACAGCGAACGGGGCCGAGCGACTCGCCCCGACGACCGCGGTGACGTCGTGCAGGTCGCTCTCCGGCTCGTCTGCGGGTAGACCCGGGTCCGACGACATGGAGCGGATCCGACGGCGGACGACCGGCGACGCCGCGTCCGTCGTCCGACCACGGCCCCGACACGGAAGAGGATCATGACGAGCACGCTGCAGAAGACGCTCCACCACTGGATCGCGGGCACACGGGTCGAGGGCACCTCCGGGCGGACCTGCGAGGTCACCGACCCCGCCACCGGCGAGGTCACCGCGCACCTGCCCCTCGCCAGCGCCGACGAGGCCGCCACGGTGATCGCCGCGGCGAAGGCCGCGTTCCCCGCCTGGCGTGACACCAGCCTCGCCAAGCGCACCCAGATCATGTTCCGCTTCCGCGAGCTGCTCGACGCCCGCGCCCCGGAGCTGGCCGCACTCATCACCGCCGAACACGGCAAGGTCCTCTCCGACGCCGCCGGCGAGGTCGCCCGCGGCCAGGAGGTCGTCGAGTTCGCCTGCGGCATGCCGCACCTGCTCAAGGGCTCGGCGACCGAGAACGCCTCCACCGGCGTCGACGTCCACTCGATCCGCCAGCCACTCGGCGTCGTCGGGATCATCAGCCCGTTCAACTTCCCGGCGATGGTCCCGATGTGGTTCTTCCCCATCGCGATCGCCACCGGCAACACCGTGGTGCTCAAGCCGTCGGAGAAGGTGCCCTCCGCCGCCCTCTGGATCGCCGAGCTCTGGTCGGAAGCCGGCCTGCCCGACGGCGTGTTCAACGTCCTGCACGGCGACAGGACCGCCGTCGACACCCTGCTGACCAGCCCGGACGTCAAGTCGATCAGCTTCGTCGGCTCCACCCCGGTCGCCCGCCACGTCTACGAGACCGCCACCGCCCACGGCAAGCGCGTCCAGGCACTCGGCGGGGCGAAGAACCACATGGTCGTCCTCCCCGACGCCGACCTCGACCTCGCCGCCGACCAGGCCGTCAACGCCGGGTTCGGCTCCGCCGGCGAACGCTGCATGGCCGTCTCCGCGCTGGTGGCCGTCGGCGACATCGCCGACACCCTCGTCGCGAAGATCGCCGACCGCGCCCGCAACCTGCGCACCGGCGACGGCCGACGCTCCTGCGACATGGGACCGCTCGTGACCCGGGCGGCCCAGGAACGGGTGTCGGGCTACATCGACGCCGGCGAGTCCGAGGGCGCCACCGTCGTCGTCGACGGCAGGCAGGGCGAGTTCGACGCCGACGGGTCCGGCTTCTTCGTCGGCCCCACCCTGCTCGACCACGTCACCCCCGACATGAGCGTCTACACCGACGAGATCTTCGGCCCGGTCCTGTCGGTGGTGCGCGTCGCGACCTACACCGACGCCGTGGAACTGATCAACGCCAACCCCTACGGCAACGGCACCGCGATCTTCACCAACGACGGCGGCGCCGCCCGCCGCTTCCAGAACGAGGTCGAGGTCGGCATGATCGGCGTCAACGTCTCGGTCCCCGTCCCGATGGCCTACTACAGCTTCGGCGGCTGGAAGAACTCCCTGTTCGGCGACACCCACGCCCACGGCACCGAGGGCGTGCACTTCTTCACCCGCGCCAAGGTCGTCACCACCCGTTGGCTCGACCCCAGCCACGCGGGGCTGAACCTCGGCTTCCCCACCAACACCTGAGAGGCCCCACCATGCGAAGGCCCCTGCGTATCGCCGTCCCCGACCGGCTCGACTCGTCGACGACCGACCCCCGCGACGCCTCCGCACGCCGGCTGCTGCACGACGTCGTGGCGATGATCGCCGCCCGGGGGCTCGAGGCGGTGCTCGTCCGGGAGACCGACCTCGACGGGTTCGACGGCCTGGTGCTGCCCGGCGGGAACGACATCGACCCCGTGCGCTACGGCGCACAGCCGTGCGCCGAGGTCTACGGCGTGCAGCCCGACCAGGACGCACTCGACTGCGGGCTCGCCGAGGCCGCGCTGTCCGCCGGCGTTCCGGTGCTCGGGATCTGCCGCGGGCTGCAGGTGCTCAACGTCGTCCGCGGCGGGACGCTGGTGCCCGACCTGCCCCCGGGAACGGTGCTGCACCGCGACTCGACCGCGGCCGGCCCCCGGTGGGCGTGGCACGAGGTCGCGCTCCGCGCGGGGTCGCTGCTGGCCGAGGAGGTCGGTGCGCACCGGTTGCTGATCGCCTCCGGGCACCACCAGGCGGTCGACCGGCTCGGCGCGGGGCTCACCGTGGACGCGGTGGCCGACGACGGGGTCGTCGAGGCGTTCTCCGACGCCGAGCACGACGTGCTCGCCGTGCAGTGGCATCCGGAGGCGACCGGTCGTGAGGACGAGGTGCAGGCCGCACCGGTGCGGTGGTTCGCCGCTGCCGTCACGCGGCGAGCGACGGCGGTGACGGCGTGACCGCCGCGCGGGCGAAGGAGGCGGCCACCCAGCGCATCGGCGAGATCGAGCGGGACGTCGTCGGGCTGAGCCGGCGCATCCACTCCCGCCCGGAGCTCGCCTTCGAGGAGACGCGGGCTGCGGCCTGGGTGGCCGAGGCGGCGCAGGCGTGGACGGGGTGCGATCCCACCGTCGGCGTCGGTGGTCTCCCGACCGCGCTCTCCGCCACCGCCGGCAGCGGCGACCTGTCCGTGACCCTCTGCGCCGAGTACGACGCGCTGCCGGGGATCGGTCACGCCTGTGGGCACAACGTCATCGCGGCGGCGTCGGCGGGGGCGTTCGCCGCCCTCGCCCCGATCGCCGACGATCTCGGCCTGCAGGTGCGGTTGCTCGGCACCCCGGCGGAGGAGAGCGGCGGCGGCAAGCAGCACCTCATCGACGCGGGCGTGTTCGAGGGGACGCACGCGGCGATGATGATCCACCCGTCCACCCGTGAGCTGCTGGGCATGAACTCCTACGCCTCGAACGCGGTCTGGGTGGAGTTCGAGGGGAGCGAGGCGCACGCCTCGATCTCCCCGCACATGGGGGTGAACGCGCTCGACGCGATGACCGTGATGCTGACCGCGATCGGCCTGGCCCGGCAGCAGCTCGAGCCCGAGCAGCAGATCCACGGCTTCGTCCGTGAGGCCGGGGTCGCCGCGAACATCATCCCCGGCCGCGCCGCCGGTACCTGGATGGCCCGTGGGGCCGATCTCGACTCGCTGCGGCGCGCGGTCGGGATCATCACCCGGTGCGCCGAGGCCGGCGCGCTCGCCGCGGGGGCCGAGCTGCGGGCCACGGTCGGGCGTCATCCCTATGCGGACATGCGGTCGGATCTCGACCTGCGTGCCCTGTACCGGGACAACGCTGCCGCGATCGGCCGGAATCCGGAGGAGCACGCCTCGCGGGGCGGCTCCACAGACATGGGCAACGTCTCCCAGCTCGTACCCGCCATCCACCCCATGGTCAGCCTGGGCGACTACGACGTCAGCTCGCACACCGAACCGTTCGCCGAGCTCGCCGGAGGCGCGCCCGGGGACAGGGTGGCGCTCGACGGGGCGCTGCTGCTCGCCGCGACCGTGATCGACGCCGCCACCACGCCGTCGGTCCGGCAGCGGCTGCTGACCGGACGAGCAGATGCCCGCGAACCCTCCGGACCCGTCGCCGAGGCGTGAGGTCCTCAGCCGGGCCCGGTGCCCGCGACCGCCGCCAGCCGGCATCCCGTGGCGATGGTCGCGTAGCCCAGGAGATGGTCCTGCGCATCCTGCAGGCTCACCGAGACCCTGGCGACCGCGTGGTAGCCGAACGCGTCCTCCAACGACACCATGCTGCGGGCCGTCGCCGTCGACGGCTGGGCCAGCGTGAAGACACCGAGCCCCTGGCCGACGTCGAGGATCGACTCGTAGATCGAGACCTGTCGTTCGTAGAGCGAGCGACGCAGCACCTGCACCATGGGGTTGCGCCGCACCAGGGCGCTGAACTCGTAGAGCAGGATGCACAGCTCGTCGTCGGGGTCGACGGGCAGCCCCGAGCGGATCATCGCCACCAGACGTTCCCGCGGATCCGTGATGGCGTCCACCGTCCGCCGCCGACGTGTCGCGAACCGGTCGACCGCGTCGCCGTACACGGTCTGGTAGAGCTCGTCGATGTCCGGGAAGTAGTAGCTGACGAGCCCGGTGGACAGACCTGCCTCGGCCGCGATGGTGCGCACCGTGACGGCGCTCAGGCCGTCACGGACGATCACCCTGCGGGTCGCGGCCATGAACTCGTCCCGGCGGGCCTGCTGGTTCTTGCGGCGTGCCATCGATGAAGTATCGCCCATCGTCGGGCCCCGGGATCCGGGGTCACTGCTCGTGTACGGCCACGCACTCCGCACCGACCCACGTGGAGGATCGGGATCCGTCCGATCCTCCACGTGGTCACCTCACACCGTTGCGGCAACGGTGCCGGTGCCGGTGCCGGTGTCGGCGACGACGTCACGGACGGCCGGGACGCCGGGCAACGTGGTGGCGGCGCGTACCGCGTCCCGGACGGCCGCGGCGGTGACCTCGACGGCCACCGCCTCCAACGGGGCGACGTTGGTGACCGGCACCCTGCCGGTCGCGACGGCGAAGGCGGTGTCCCCGTCGACGCCGGTGGCGGCGGGTGACACCGTGCGCGCGATGCCGCTGTGCCCGGCGTGGGCCAGCCGCCAGGCGGCCCGCTTGTCCAGGCGGGCGTCGGTGGCGACCACGACGAGTGTGGTGGCCTGCCCCCAGCTCAGCGTCGGCCGTTCCTGCGCGGCCAGTGCGTCCACCACCCGGACCTGGCGGCCCGCACGTCGCAGGCCGGCGAGCACCCTGCCGTCCTCGTCCAGGACGTCGCCCACCGGGTTCGCCACCGCCCAGGCCGCCACCGTGGCGCCCTCGGCGGTGCTGCGGTGGGCACGGCCGAAGCCGCCCTTCATGGCGTTGCCCGGACCGTCGAGAGATCCGGCGGTCGCTCCCGTGCCGGCTCCGACGGTGCCCACGTCCTCGGTCCCCGCCGGGACCGCGACCGCCATCGCGTGCTCGGTGGCGGCGGGGGTGGGCCACGCGACCTGCCCCAGCGGCAGGTCGTAGATCACCGCTGCGAGGACGAAGGGCACCGGCTCGGGACGCGGCACCGGGCCTCCCAGGAGCTGTGTGAGGTGCGCCGCCGCGGCCAGCCCGTAGCAGCTGCCGCCGGTCAGGACGATCGCCCGGGCGTGGTCGGCCGCCCCGGCCGGCTCGAAGACCGGTGTGTTGAGGGTGCCGGTGCTCTGGCCGCGGACGGCGGCGGCGGCGACCGCGCCGTCGGGGAGCAGGAACGCGGTGAGGCCGGTCGCCGCGTCGAGGTCGGTCCAGTGACCGATCCGGATTCCGTCGATCATGTTCTGTCCCCGATGTCGCTGGCCAGCTGGAGTCTGCGCGTGTAGTCGTGCTCCGCGGTCGTGTAGAACCGCTCGGCGCTCCCCTGGTCGACGATCGTCCCGGCACGCATGACGAGGATCCGGTCGGCGACGTAGCGGGTCGCCCGCAGGTCGTGGGAGATGAAGATGGCGCCGAAGCGCCGCGCGTCCTGCAACGACCGGACCAGGTTGAGGATTTGTGCCTGCACCGACACGTCCAGGGCGCTGACCGCCTCGTCGAACAGCACGAACCGCGGCTCGGTGACCAGTGCCCGCGCGATGCTCACCCGCTGGCGCTGCCCGCCCGAGAGCTCACCCGGGTACCGGCCGGCGAACGTCGGGTCGAGCCCCACCTGCTCGAGCATCTCCCGTACCCGGTGCCGCCGCCGGTCCCGCTCGACCCCCGCGAGCACCAGCGGTTCCGCGACCGAACGTTCGACGCTCAGCCGCGGGTTCAACGCCGTCTGCGGATGCTGCAGGACCACGCTGAGCGTGCCCGGTGCCAGTCTCCGCATCGGGGCCCCCGTGAAGCGGACCTGTCCGGACGCGGGTCTCAGCAGACCCAGGCACAGCTTGCCGACGGTGCTCTTCCCGGATCCGGACTCACCGACCAGGCCGACCGTCTCACCGGGCTCGATCCGGAGCGAGAAGCCCTCGAGTACCGGCTTGTGCACCCGCGCCCACGGTGGGCCCGCGGCGTAACCGAAGTCGACGTCGTCGAGCTCGACGACGGGCGGCACGTCAGGCATGGGACCTGTCCTTCCGGTGGACAGGCACGGCGGGCAGATGGCACAGCGTCCGCACCCCGTCGACGTCGTGCACCTCGGGCCGGGTCGCGCTGCAGTCGGGCAGGACCGAGTCGCAGCGGGGAGCGAAGGCGCATCCCGCCGCGGCGGCCCGCAGCACCGGCGGCTGACCGGGAATCGCCTCCACCCGCGAACCGGGCTGCTCACGGCCGAGGGCGGAGGCGAGCAGGGCGCGGGTGTAGGGATGGGCCGGGTTCTCGAACAGCCGGGCCGTCGGCCCCTCCTCCACCACACGACCGCCGTACATCACGGCGACCCGGTCGCAGTACCGGCGTACCGCGGGCAGGTCGTGGCTCATCAGCACCACCGCGGTGTCGTGCCGACGGGCCTGGTCCACGAGCAGCTCCAGGATCTCGGCCTGGATCGATGCGTCGAGCGCCGCGGTGGGTTCGTCGGCGATCACCGCGGCAGGTCGGTTGGCGAGGGCGATCGCGATCGACACCCGCTGGGCCATCCCTCCGGAGAGCTGGTGCGGGTAGGACCGGGCGACGGCCCTCGGCTCCGGCAGCCGGACCTGGGCCAGCAGGGCGTGGACGTCGTCGGAGGTCGTCGACCGGGATCGACCCGCGGCACCGCGCTCGAGGGCCCACCGCACCTGGCGGCCCACCCGGGCGGTGGGGTCGAGCGTGCCGATCGGATCCTGGAACACGAAGCCGAGCCGCCGCCGTCGCAGCTCCCGCAGCGCGCGCTCCCCCGTCCCCGAGACCGGGTGGTCCTCCACGTACGCCTCGCCGGAGTGGATCCGGGCCTCCCGTGGCAGTGCACCGGACAGGGCCAGACCGAGCGTGCTCTTGCCCGAGCCGCTCTCCCCGACGATGCCGAGCACCTCCGCGCGGGCCACCGTGAGCGAGGCGTCGTCGAGGGCACGGACCGGTTCGTCGCGGATCCGGTACTCCACGACGAGATCGCGGCCCTCCAGGATCGTGTGGGCGCACCGCGGCATCACGTGCTCCTCTCCGTTCGCAGGGAGTCGCCCACCAGGTTGAAGGCGAGGACGGCCAGCCCGAGTACGAGGCCGGGGATGAGCACGTACGACGGCGTCACCGTGAGGTACGTCCGACCGGCGCCGAGCAGGGCACCGAGTGAGGTGTCGGGTTGCTGGACACCGAGACCGAGGAAGCTGATGCCGCCCTCGACCAGCATTCCCAGCGAGATCGAGTACGTGGCCTGCACGATCACCGCCTCCCGCATGTTCGGCAGCAGGTGGAAGACGGTGACCCGGCCCAGCCGGGCGCCGGCGACCTCGGCCGAGGTGACGAAGTCGAGCTCGACGATCCGCAGCGCCTCGACCCGGGCGACCCGGATGATCGTCGGAAGCGTGACGACCACGATCGCGACGACGGCGGTGGTCCGGCCGGAACCGACGACGACCGAGATCAGTACGGCGATCAGGATGGTCGGGAAGCTGTACAGCACGTCGCTGAACCGGCTCACCAGCTGGTCGACCCACCGCGGCGAGTACGCGGCGAGACACCCCAGCGCGACCCCGATGACGGTGGCGACGAGCACCGCGACCGTGGACAGGACGATCGTCACGCCGATCGCCGAGGCGACGCGGGGCAGCAGCGAGCGGCCCAGCTCGTCGGTCCCCAGGAGGAAGCTCGCCGAGGGACCCGCGACCCGGGGGCCGACGGAGGCCGACGGGTCGCCCAGGGGCAGCAGCGGATGCAGGATCCCCAGGGCCAGCAGGAGGACCAGCAGGGCGAGGCCGAGCCGGCCGAGGGGATCACCGCGGAACGGCACGCGCAGGGCCGACAGCACCGACAGCGCCGACGGCACCGGTCCGGCGACGCCGGTCGGCGCCGGACCGGAGGTCGGGGGCGGCACCGCGGTGGAGGTCTGGTCCCTGGAGCCGGTCATGCCGTCCCCCTCCGTCCGATCCGCGGGTCGATGACCCCGTAGAGAATGTCGATGATCATGTTGATGAGGACGAAGACCACCGTCACCACGAGCACCATCCCCTGCACCACGGGGTAGTCGCGCTGGTCGGCCGCACTGACCAGGTAGCTGCCGATCCCGTTGAGCGCGAACATCTGCTCGGCGATCGCCGCGCCGGTGAGCACGGAGGCGAGGTAGACCCCGACCACGGTGACGACCGGGGCGGAGATGTTGCGCCACAAGTGCCGCCGGTAGACGGTGCGGGCCCCGACGCCACGGATCTCGTCGGCGCGAACGTAGGGCTCCCGCAGCACCGTGGCGACGGCGCGCCGGGTCGTGGCCATCAGGAACCCGGCGCCGAAGAGGGAGATCACGATCGCCGGCGGCACCGCGGCCGCCAGATTGCCGGCCGGGTCGGTGAACGGGTCCGGCCACACCCCCACCGTGAACGGCACGACGTAGGTCGTGATGAGGACGACGAGGACACCGCCGACCAGGATCTCCGGCAGGCTGAGCAGCAGGGCGTTCCCCAGGCGGGTGGCGGCGGCGGTGCGCCTGCGGGCGGCGATCCCGCCGCACACGCCCAGCGCGATGCCGGGGAGCACGGTGAACAGGCAGCCCAGCGCCGCCAGCTCGAGGGTGATCGGTGCCCGGTCGAGGATCTCGGTGAGTACCGGTTCGCCGCTGCGCAGGGAGGTGCCGAGATCGCCGCGCAGCAGGTTCCCCATCCACGTGGCGAACTGCACGACGATCGACCTGTCGAGCCCGTACTCGCTCACCGCCGCCGCCCGCTCGGCGGGCGTGGCCTGGGGGCCGAGCAGGACGTCCACGTAGTTGCCGGGCACCAGGTGCAGGGCCGAGAAGACCAGGACCGCCGAGACGAGGACGGTCAGCAGCGCCGAGCCGACCTGACGGAGGACGAACCCGAGAAGTCGGGGCATCTCAGGCACCCCCGGTCCGGACCCGGCTCAGCGCACCGGCGTACTGCATCACGTCCAGGTTCCCGTCGAGCCGGCTGATCCGCGGTGCCACCCGGTCCGCCCGATAGGCGACGATCCCGGGCTTGGTGACCAGCGGGATGGTGTTCGCCTGCTCCTCGAGAGCGGGCGACGCCCGGCGTACCGCCGCGTCCGCCGACGGGCCGGACGCCGACCACGCCCGGGTGACGAGGTCGGTGACCGAGGGATCGTCCTCCTGGAAGCCCGCGGTGAAGGGTGCGAGCTCCGGGCTCCAGTTGCGCATCGCCATCAACGGCCCGCCGAAGGCGGCGTAGAAGCTGACGGCGGCGTCCATCCGGGCGGGCGTACTCACCCAGGAGCGCTGGTTCAGCACCGCCGCCTCCAGCTGGGTGGCCCGCACCGTCACTCCGATCTCGGCCAGGTCCTGCTGGATGATCTGGGCGATCCCGCCGGCGACGGGGCCGCCGTAGATGATCTCGAAGTGCAGGTCGGTCCGGCCCGCCTCGGCGAGCAGCGTCCTGGCCTTCGCGGTGTCCCGGTGCACCGTCGTCGGTAGGGCTCCGGGGAACGTCGCCGACACCGGGCCCGTGACGGCACCGACGCCGGCGAGGGCGACCTGTCTGATCCGTTCCCGGTCGATGCCGTGGGCAACCGCCTGCCGGACGCGGCGATCGGTGAAGGGTGTGTCGCCGACCGCGTTGAGGGTGAGGACGAAGAAGTCGGTGCGCGGCTGCACCTGCACGGCGACCGCGGGGACGTCGCTGAGCAGCAGCGCCGCGTCGGGCTCGTCGAAGGTGGCGATGTCGATGCTGCCGTTGCGCAGCGCCGCGATCCGCGCGTTGGTGTCGAGGATGATGGGGACCTCGAGGCGGTCCGCCGTGGGGGGACGCCACGAGAACGGGTTGCGGACCAGGACCCAGTCCCGGTCCTGGCGGTGGCTCTCGACCATGAACGGGCCGGTGCCGAGCATCTCGGTGGCCGGGGTGACCTCGCCGGCACCGATCTCCCGGATCGGCAGGATCACGGCCACGGCCGCGCTCAGCGCGGACAGGAACATCTCACGCGGGGCACCCAGGACGAACCGAACCCGACGGTCGTCGACCCTGCTGACCGTGGTGCCGGTCCCCCCGATGTAGCTGGCGAACGCGGTGGGCTTCGCCGGATCGAGATGGCGGGCGAAGGTGCCCACGACGTCGTCGGCGTCGACGGGGCGGCCGTTGGAGAACCTGGCACCGCTGCGGAGGGTGAACACCCACTCGCCGGGCGCCGGGTTCTCCCAGCTCTGGGCGAGCGCCGGAACCACGCCCAGGTCGTCGTCGAGCTCGACCAGCGGCTCGTAGACCACCTGGATCAGCTCCCACGAGGCCCCGACCGACGACGTCGTCGGGTTGAGCGCGAGGGCCTCGAGGGGCTTGCCCCAGACGACCGTGCCGCCGCGCACCGCGGTGACCGGACCTGCGCCGGCCACGGCGTCCATCCGCCGTGCACAGCCGGCCAGCGCTCCTGGTGCGGCCACGCCGAGACCGCCGAGGAGCAGCGTCCGGAGCACGGTCCGGCGGCCGATGCCGACCCCGGCGGGCGGTAGGTCGGGTGGGCTCATGACATCTCCTCGGGCAGTGGCGGGCGGTCCGGACGGACGGCAACGGGGGCGAGGGGCCGGCCGTGTTCGACGAGCACGTCGACGAGCCGGGAGTGCGGGAGCGCGTGGGCGCGTACGCCCGCGCGTCCGGTGACGGTCCTGGCGGCCACGAGTGCGTTGAGGATCGACTCCTCGGTGGCCTCCACCGTGGCCGCGAACAACGCGTCGATGCCGCCGTCGGACAGCATGGTCAGCGTCTGGGTCACCGGTGCCGCTGCGCCGTACTCGCTCTTGCGCAGCCGGTTGCCGGTGGCGAAGGCGATGACGAGGTCGCCGCTGAAGTGTTCGCCCACGCCCCCGGCGCGGGCGACGCCCAGCGAGGCTCGCTGCGCGAGGCGGTCGCACTGGTGCGGGAGCAGGGGCGCGTCCGTCGCCACCACGACGATGATCGAGCCCCCGCCCTCCACCGGCACCGTCGCCCCGGACGGGATCGGAACGGGGATCTCCCGCCCGTCGATCAGACGGCCGACCGGGACACCGTCGACCAGGAGCCGGTCACGCCGGCCGTGGTTGGCCTGCACCAGGACCCCGACCGTGTAGCCGGCGGTCCCGTCCAGGACGACGACGCGGGAGGACGTCCCGATCCCGCCCTTGAAGCCGTGGCAGATCGTGCCGGTACCGGCTCCGACGTTTCCCTCGGCCACGGCGGCGCCGTCGCCGCTGCGCACGGCGGATGCGAGGGCCCGCTCGAGATGCTCGGCTCGGACATGGAAGCCGTCGATGTCGTTCAGGACGCCGTCCCAGGTCTCCCCCACCACCGGCAGGGCCCAGAACAGCTCCCCGGGGCTCGCCGAGCGACCTCGACCCGCGCCAACGCGTCGCGCACGACCCCGACGCTGTGTGAGTTGGTCAGCCCGATCGGCGAAGTCAGCATTCCGCTCTCGCGCACCCACTGCAGTCCCGTGAGCTCGCCGTTGCCGTTGAGCCGGTGGCTCCCCGCGAAGACCGGCCGGCTCCAGATCCCGTCGTCGTGCGGCAGGACCACGGTGACCCCGGTGTGCACCTCCGCGGAGTCCGTCCCCGGTCCCGCCGTCAGCGTGCAGTGCCCGACCCGGGTACCGGGGACGTCGGTGATCGCGTTGGCGGGGCCGGGCGTTCCGGTCCCGACCGCGACCCCGAGATCCCGCGCACGCACCGGGCCTCGCACCACCTCGGAAGCACGCTTCTCATTCATTGAACAGGACGATAAAGAACTGTTCGATGGCCGTCAACGGCGCCCTTCATTGCAGCTCAGAGCTGTTTCCGTCAGGTTACCAACTTTGAACGATCGATCAGACGAGCGCGCGCCTGCCGCCGTTCTCGATCTGGTTCGGGGCCCGGTCGGGACGACCGGGTACGGCAGATCCCAGGACGACCGGCGGCGGGCAGCGGCCGTGCGTACTCATCGCCGGGGCTCGTCCGCCGTCGACACGGCGACGGGCCGCCAGGTGGCGGGATCGACGCGTCGCCCGTCGAGCGGCAGCTGCGGGGCCTGGCTGCGCAGGGGCATCGGCAGGCCGGCGGCGGACACCGCCGGGGCCGGGGGGGATCGTGTCCTGGGGGCGACCAGCAGGTGGGGGCCGCGACCGAACAGCGCCGCGGAGTCGGACGTCGGCGACGACCGGCGCGCTCTACCGCGACGTCACCGTTCGCGTCGGCTGCAATCCAGGGACGGGGTCGGGCGCACACGTGCAGGGCCGACCGCGCCGGTCGCCGCGACGGTGCTCGTCGGGGGCGGCGCGGTCGGCTCCGAGGACGCACCGGGCTCACGCCCGGGTCCCGGGGCGGAGGGGACGCGGCCACCGTCCGCCCGGGACCGCTCGGGCACCGGCACCGAGCGGCCGGGGTCTACAGGGTGGCGCGCAGGTGCTCGGCGATGTCGGAGATCTGGCCCAGCACCCCGTTGACGTAGCGCGGGGAGTCGTCGGTCGACAGCGTCCGGGCCAGCTCGACGGCCTCGGTGATCGCGACCGGGTCGTCGACGTCGTCGACCCACAGCAGCTCGTAGATCCCGAGCCGCAGCAGGCCACGGTCGACCGCGGGCATCCGGTCGACGTCCCAGCCCTCGGCGTGCTCGGCGATCAGCTGGTCGATCCGCTCCTGGTGGGTGGCGACGCCCTCGACGAGCCGCGCCGCGTAGTCCTGGACGGGCGGCGCGTCGTCGGTCTCGCGGCGCGCGGTGAGCACGGACAGCGCGTCCTCACCGCGGGCCTCGGCCTCGAACAGGATGTCCAGTGCCCGCTTACGGGCCTTGGTGCGTGCGCGCACCTCAGCTCACGCGGCCGAGGTAACGGCCGTCCCGGGTGTCGACCTTGACCTTGGTGCCGCTCTCCAGGAACAGCGGCACCTGGATCTCGGCGCCGGTCTCCAGGGTCGCGGGCTTGGTGCCGCCGGTGGAGCGGTCGCCCTGCAGGCCCGGGTCGGTGTGGGAGATGACCAGCTCGACCGAGGTCGGGAGCTCGACGAACAGCGGCTCCCCCTCGTGCAGCGACACCTGGGCGGTGGCGTTCTCCAGCAGGTAGCGCGCGGCGTCGCCGACGGCCTTCTCCGGGATCGGGATCTGGTCGAAGGTGTCGGCGTCCATGAAGACGAAGTCGGTGCCCTCGCGGTACAGGTAGGTCATGTCGCGGCGGTCCACCGTCGCGGTGTCGACCTTGGTGCCCGCGTTGAAGGTCCGGTCCACGACCTTCCCGGACATCACGTTCTTCAGCGTGGTGCGAACGAACGCACCGCCCTTGCCGGGCTTGACGTGCTGGAACGCCGTCACGGTCCACAGCTGGCCCTCGATGTTCAGGACCAGGCCGTTCTTCAGGTCGTTCGTGGTCGCCACGTGCGCGCTCTCCTGCTCGGATCTCGGATTCGTGCGTCGGTCAGGGTACCGCCACCGGGTTCACCGGCCCGCCCGAGGGGCGGGCGACCTGCCAGGATGGGCGCCATGACGGTGCGGGTGGTGGTGGCCGACGACCAGGCCGTGGTGCGGGCGGGGCTGCGGACGGTGCTGGCGGCGGCACCGGACATCGACGTCGTCGGGGAGGCAGGGGACGGCGCGGAGGCCGCCGAGCTGGCCGAGACCCTGCGTCCGGACGTCGTCCTGATGGACGTCCGGATGCCCGGCACCGACGGCATCGAGGGGACCCGGCGGATCCGGGCGTTGCGCGACCCCGGCATCCGCGTGCTGGTGGTGACGACCTTCGACCTGGACCGCCACGTCTACGACGCCCTGCGGGCCGGCGCGTCCGGCTTCGTGCTGAAGGACGTCGAGCCGGAGGACCTGCAGGTCGCGGTGCGCACCGTGCACGCAGGGCACGAGCTGTTCGCGCCGTCGGTCACGCGGCGGCTCGTCGGCTCGTTCGTCCCGACCGACCCGCCCGCGCAGGCCGGGCCCGCCGCCGCGCTGACCGAGCGGGAGCGGGAGGTGCTCGGGCTGGTCGCCGCCGGGCTGTCCAACGCCGAGATCGCCGACCGGCTGGTGCTGGGCGGGACGACGGTCAAGACCCACGTGTCGAACCTGCTCACCAAGCTGGGGCTGCGCGACCGGGTCCAGCTCGTGGTGTTCGCCTACGAGCACGGGCTGGTGGGGGCGGCCGGTGCCGACGGCTGAGCCCGGCGGGGATGCTCCCCCGGCACCGCTGCCCGGGAGCCGCGCGGGGGACGTCGCGCTCGCGGTGCTGGCGCTGATCCTCGTCGCCCAGGAGATGGTGACGACCCTGGTCGTGAACAGCTACGGCTACGTCCACCGGCTGCCGCTGCCGCTGGAGGTGGCCCTGGCGGTCGGGCTGAGCCTGGCGGCGGCCGCGGCGATGCTGCTGCGCCGCCGGCGGCCGCGGCGTGCCTACCTGGCCCTGGCCGTGATCTCCGCCCCGGGGATCGCGTTCCTCGGCGGGGCCGCGGCGCTGGTGTGGCCGCTGCTCGCGTTCTCCGTCGCACGGGCGCCGCAGCGCGGACCGGTCGACGCTGCGGCGTGGGTGGCCCTGCCCTGGCTCGGTTCGCTCGGACTGGCCGGGCTGCTGCGCCTACCGGTCTCGCCGGACGTGGCGACCGACGCCGGGCTGATCGTCGGCGGCGCGATGGTGGTCATGCCGATGCTGGTGATCGCCACCGTCGCGGGGCGCTGGAGCCGGTCCGCGGCGCTGCGCGCCGACCGCGAACGGGCCGAGACCGACCGGCTGCAGCACGGCACCGCGTTGGACGCCGAGCGGTCCCGGATCGCCGAGGAGATCGGCGGTGGTGTGCTCAGCGGTCTGCGCCGCCTGGTCGCCCAGGCCGGGGCGCTGGGGCCCGACGCGACCGAGGCCGACCTGCGGGCGGTGCGGGAACGGGCCCGGTCCGTGCTGGCCGCGATGCGCCGGGTCCTGGGCGTGCTCCGCGCCCCCGCCGCCACCGCCGAGCCGGGACCCGTCATCCCGCTGCCGGCCCCGGTCCCGGCCCCGGCAGCGTCCGCGCGGCGTCGCCGGGTGCCGCTGCCCGACCGGGCCGGGCTGTGGGCGCTCGTCGCGTTCGTCGTCCCGGCTCTGCTGATCGGTGCGCTCGTTTCCTCGGCGGGCGACGTGGACACCGGGCTGGTGGTCGTCGACGGGTTCCTGCGCCTGCTGCAGCTGCCGTGGGGGAACCCGGCCGCAGCGCTGGTCGTGGCGGTGCAGTTCGCACTCGTCGCGTGGTGGCGGACCGCGCCGGTGCCGGCGCTGCTGCTCGCCGGAGTCGCGTCGTTCGTCGCGACCATGCTCGACGGCTCCAACACGTTCGCCGAGGCCACCTGGATACTCCTGGTGTGGGGCGCGGCGTCGACGGCGCCGGTCGTGACGTCCGCGGTGGCAGTGGCGGTGTCGACGCTGGTCGTCCTCACCGGGGGCACCCTCGCGGGGGTGTGGCACCGGCTCGGGACCCCGGCGTCGGTGGTCGTGCTCAGCTTCCTGGCCGTGGTGCCGCTGTGGGCGGCCGGGGTCGCGGTCCGCCACCACCGGCTCGACACCGCGACCCGGCGACGCGCGCTCACCGAGGCCGGGCGTGCGCGAGGCGCTCACCCGCGAACGCCTGCGGGTGGCCCGCGACCTGCACGACGTCGTCGCCCACCACGTCTCCGCGGTGGCAGTGCAGGCCGGGGCGGCGCGGCTCGCCGCCGACCCGGCGGCCCGCGCCGAGGCGCTCGGGCACATCGCGACTCGGTCCGCCGGGTCGCCGAGGCGCTGCCCGCCTCGCCGACCTGGGGCCCGGACCCGGACGGCGCAGACCTGTCCCCCGCCGCGCAGGAGGCCTGGTCGCGCCGTCACGCGCGGCAGGGCTGCCGGTCGCGGTGACCGTCGAGGGCTCCCCCACGGCGACGCCGGCGAGGCCGAGCTGTTCGCGCGGCGCATCGTCACCGAGGCACTGACCAACACCCTGCGCCACGCCGGGCCCACCCCCACCCGGGTGCGGGTCGTCCACGGCGGCGCCGCCGAGCCGCTCGTCGTGGAGGTCGACGACGACGGCCCGGTGCCCGGCCACCGACCCGACGACACCGGCTCCCGCCTGGGCCTGCTCGGGATGCGGGAACGGGTCGCGCTGTCGGCGGCGAGCTGTACACCGGCCCCGGTGACGGTCAGGGGTGGACGGTCCGCGCGGTGCTGCCCCGCAGCCCGCTCGTCCGCGAGGACGACCCCGCCGCGGCACCGATCTCGTCCTTCGCGCCGATCCGCGAGGGCACCCCCGGCTCGTAGCGTCGGTCCCCACAGCGGGGGAGGGACCGATGACCACACAGCAGCAGCAGCTCCGGGCCGGGCCGGTGGCGGACACCGGCGCCACACTCGAGATCGACGCGCTGACCAAGCGCTACGGCGGCACCGTCGCCCTGGACGGGGTGACCTTCGACGTCCGCCCGGGCGAGATCTTCGGCTTCGTCGGCTCCAACGGCGCCGGGAAGACGACGACGATGCGGATCGCCCTGGGCGTGCTGGCGGCGGACTCCGGGCAGGTCCGTCTCGGTGGGCGCCCGATCGACCTCGACGTCCGCCGCACGATCGGCTACATGCCCGAGGAGCGCGGGCTGTACCCGAAGATGAAGGTCGGTGAGCAGCTCGCCTACCTGGCCGAGCTGCACGGCGTCGCCCGGGGCGCTGCGCGCCGGGCGGTGCTGCGCTGGGCCGAGCAGCTCGGCGTCGACCACCGGCTCGACGACACCGTCGACGCGCTCAGCCTGGGCAACCAGCAGCGCGTCCAGCTGGCCGCGGCACTCGTGCACGACCCGGCCGTGCTGGTGCTCGACGAACCGTTCTCCGGGCTGGACCCGGTCGCCGTCGACGTGATGAGCGAGGTGCTGCGACAGAAGGCCCGCGCCGGGGTGCCGGTGCTGTTCTCCAGCCACCAGCTCGACCTGGTGCAGCGGCTCTGCGACCGGGTCGGGATCCTCGTGGCCGGCCGGATGCGGACCGTCGGCACCGTCGGCGAGGTCCGGCGCGGTGGCGGCACCCGGCTGGAGGTGCGCGCCCCCGCCGCCCGGCCCGGCTGGGCGCACGGGCTGGCCGGGGTCACCGTGCTCGCCGAGGAGCGCGGCCGCACCGTCCTGGCACTCGGCGACGGCGTCGACGACCAGCGGGTTCTCGCCGCCGCGCTCGCCACCGGTCCGGTGCACGGCTTCACCGTCACCACCCCGTCGCTGACCGATCTGTACCGGGAGGTCGTCGCATGAGCGCCCCGTCCACCACCCTGCCCGCGCGCGCGCGCCATCGCGCTGGTCGCCCGTCGCGAGTTCCGCGTGCAGGTGCACAAACGCAGCTTCTGGGTCAGCAACGCGATCATGCTCCTGCTCATCGCGGGCAGCATGATCGCCTTCTCGCTGTTCGGCACGGGCGACGACCGGCCCTCGGTCGGCGTCGCCGGTGACCCGGCACTGGCCGCGGCCGTCACCTCCGCCGCGGAGCGGCTCGGGTCACCCGTCGACGTCCGGGAGATCGCCTCCGCCGGCGACGGCCGGGCTGCCGTCGCCGCCGGGGACCTCGACGTCGCCCTGCTCGGCGACGAATCGGGACCGGGCGCGACGGCCGTCGTCGACTCCGAGCTCGACCCGGCGACCCGAGCCGTCCTCGACGCGGCGCTGGCCGACCGGGCCACCGGCGTCGGGCTCGCCGTGGTGGGCGTGACCCCGTCCCAGCTGGCCGCCGCGACCCCGCCCGCCAGGCTGACCGTCGACGCACTCGACCCCACCGACCCGGAGGCCGGGCAGCGGTCGGCGCTGTCGTTCGCGGTGCTGATCGTGATGTTCATGCAGATCGTCGGTTTCGGGCTGACCGTCGCGATGGGCGTGGTCGAGGAGAAGTCCAGCCGGGTGGTGGAGCTGTTGCTGTCCACGATCCGCCCGCTGGACCTGCTCTGGGGCAAGGTCGTGGGAATCGGTGCGGTCGGGCTGGTCCAGCTGCTGCTCTACGGCGTCGTCGGGATCGCGACCGGGCTCGCCACCGGGCTGCTGACGATCACCGGTACCGCGGTCGGGGTGTTCGGCGCGGCGCTGGCCTGGTTCGTGCTCGGCTACGCCTTCTTCGCCGTCCTCTACGCCGCGGCCGGGTCGCTGGTGTCGCGCCAGGAGGACGTCAACTCGACGACCGGGCCGCTGATGATGCTGATGTTCGCGATGTACGGCGCCTCGTTCTGGTACCTCGGCTCGCCGGACGCGACGGCGCTGCAGATCCTGTCGTGGATCCCGCCGTTCCCGGCGATGCTCATGCCGCTGATGGTCGCCCAGGGCACCGTCTCGGCCTGGCACGTGGCCGGCTCGGCGCTGGTCATGATCGTCGCCGTGGCGTTGCTGGCCCGCGCCGGGGCCCGCGTGTACGAGCGGTCCGTGCTGCGGATCGGGGCGACGGTGCCGTGGCGGGAGGCGCTCAGATCTCGATGAGCTCGCGGGGCAGCCCGGTCAGTGCCCTGGCCGGGCCGCCCGCGGCCACGTGCAGGGTGTCCTCGATCCGCACCCCGCCCCGCCCGTCGAGGTAGACGCCCGGCTCGACGGTCACGACGGTGCCGGCGTCGATCCGGCCGGTGGCGGTGGTCGCGAGCCACGGCGGCTCGTGCACCGCGAGCCCGACCCCGTGCCCGAGCCCGTGCGGGAACCGCTCGCCGTGGCCGGCGGCGGTGACGACGTCCCGGGCCGCCGCGTCGACGGCGGCCACCGAGGCCCCGTCGACCAGGGCGGCCCGCCCGGCCGCCGCCGCGGCGTCGACCAGGGCGTGCAGCTCACGCTGCCAGTCCGCGGCCGGGCCCAGGCAGAACGTCCGGGTGGTGTCGGAGTGGTAGCCGTCGAGCGCCGCCCCGAAGTCGATCTTGACGAGGTCGCCGCGGCGCAGCTCGGTGCCGGTGGGGCGGTGGTGCGGCACCGCGGAGTGCGGGCCCGCGGCGAGGATGGTGTCGAAGGCGGGGCCGTCGGCGCCCAGGCGGCGCATCCGGTCGTCGAGCTCGCGCGCGACGTCGGCCTCGGTGCGTCCCGGGCGCAGGCCGCCGCCGTCGAGCAGGCCGCGCAGCGCGGTGTCGGCCAGCGCGCAGGCGGCGGCGATCCGCTCGACCTCGTCGGCGTCCTTCACCGCGCGCAGCCGCCCGACCAGGCCGGGTGCCCGGCGCAGCCGGCGGCCGGGGACGGCGTCGCGCACGGCGGCCAGGCCGTCGACGGTGAGCGTGGCGGAGTCGTAGCCGAGGGTCCGCCCGGCCCGGACGCGGGCCGCGGCCGCCGGGGCGCTCGGCCGCTCGACGAGGATCTCCAGGCCGGGGCACTGCTCGGCGGCCTGGACGCGGTAGCGCCCGTCGGTGCAGAGCAGGTCCTCCCCCGGGTCGGTGGCGATCACCGCGGCGGCGTTGGAGCCGGTGAACCCGGTGAGGTACCGGACGTCGAGCAGGTCGGTGACCAGCAGCGCGTCCAGTCCGGCGGCGGGGAGCAGGGCGCGGAGGGTGTCGCGCCGGGCGGGGTGGGACATGCCCCGAACCCTATGTCTAGGGTCGCGGCCATGGGTCTCTACTTCCGCCAGCTGCTGTCGGGCCAGGACTACGCCGTGGGTGACCAGGTGGCCACCCAGATGGTCAACTTCTCGTACCTGATCGGCGACGACGAGACCCGCGAGGCCGTCGTCGTCGACCCGGCCTACTCCCCCGACGAGCTGGTCGCGACCCTCGACGCCGACGGCATGCGCCTGACCGGGGTGCTCGCCACCCACCACCACCCCGACCACGTCGGCGGCACGATGATGGGCTTCGACCTCGTCGGCGTCGCGCAGCTGATCGGGTCGCACCCGGTGCCGATCCACGTGCAGCGCGCCGAGGCCGACTACGTGACCCGGTGACCGGGCTGTCGGCGACCGACCTGACCCCGCACGACCACGACGACGTCGTCGAGGTCGGGAACGTCGCGATCCGGCTGCTGCACACCCCCGGCCACACCCCGGGCTCGCAGTGCTTCCTGGTGCCGGACCCGGACGGCGACCGGCTCGTCGCCGGGGACACCCTGTTCCTGCAGGGCTGCGGGCGCACCGACTTCCCGGCGGCGACACCGCGCAGATGTACCACTCGCTGCAGCAGCTGGCGGGGCTGAAGGGCAACCCGACGGTGTACCCGGGGCACCGCTACTCCCGGCGTCGCACGCCCCGCTGGCCGACGTGCAGCGGACGAACACCGTCTACCGGGCGACGTCGGTGGAGCAGTTCGTGGCGGCGTTCGGGTCGTGAGCCGACCCGGCGTTCGTCGTCGGCGGCGATCACGGTCCTGCGGCCTCGGTCGGCCTCGTCGTAGGCGAGCCGGGACACCTGGACGTGCGTCCGGTGACGTTCGGCCCAGTCGGTGAGGAGAGACAGGGTCTGCGCGAGTTCCCGGGCGGCCTCGGTCAGCCGATACTCCGTCCTGGGCGGCACCGTCGCGTACACCGTGCGGGTCAGCAGCCCGTCCCGCTCCAGGTTCCGCAACGTCAACGTGAGCATCCGCCTGCTGATGCCCGGGATGCCTCGCTCGAGCTCGGTGAACCGCGCGACCTCCTCCGCACCGATGAGCGTGAGCACACCGATCGCCCACTTCCCGCTGACCCGGTCCAGCACCTCGTTCAACGGACAGACGTTGGTGGACGGCGTCGTGCCCGCCGGTGGGGAGGGGTCGGCCGCCCTCGTCGACCGCCGAGGCCTGGTCACTGTTCGACACCTCCGTCATCGTAGGTAGCCAAGGCGTCGTGGCCGAGGAGAATCGCCGTCGCCGGTCGCACGGCTGCCTCGGCGCTCGTGAAGCCGCCAGATCATGCGGCAAACCGGTCCGGGGTAGCGGTCACCGGTACCGACCAGGGTCGTCAGATCCGCGGAGTCGGCCAGAGCGTCCATGAGTGCCTCGTCGCCGAAGTAGGGCCCAGCGCGTCGACGGTGAGCCCGAACTGCTGCGCGAGCGACCGGTAGGAGTCTGCCCACTCGGTGCCCGGCCGGATCCCCGCTGGTCAGGACGTTCTCGACCCATCAGCGCTGCTCCGCGAGGACCTCACCGAGGATGATCGCCGCTTGGTCGAATGCGTCAGGGTTCGGGCCTGCGAAGCTGAGGCGTACGTACGGGGCCGTGGGCTCGGCGGGGAACCACTCGTTCCCCGCGACGACGGCGAGGCCGCGCAGCTCCGCGTCCTGTGTCAAGCGGGCGAGGTCGGTCCCGTCCGGGAGACGGACCCAGAGGTTGAGGCCGCCCGCAGGGATTCCCTCGATCGTCGCGTCGGAGGCGTGCGTTCTGAGAGCGTGTTTGGAAATGGTGGGTGTGTCGGGATGGTCGACACGGCTGGGGTGCTCCATCGTGGTCGGCATGCAGGAACGACCGCGCCGGTACCCCTCGGACACCAGTGATGCCCAGTGGGTGGTGATCGAGCCGTTGTTACCGCCGCTCGCGCGGCGGGGGCGGCCTGTTGCTCATGCTCGTCGGGACGTGCTGGACGCGATCTTGTATGTCGTGCGGACCGGGTGTGCCTGGCGGGCGTTGCCGGTGGACTTCCCGCCCTGGCAGACCGTCTACTGGTACTTCAACCAGTGGGAACAGCAGAAGGTCACCGAGAAGATCCTCCCGGTCGTGCGGGGGCAGTTACGTATCGCCGAGGGCCGTGATCCGGAGCCGAGTGCGGGGATCATCGATTCCCAGTCGGTCAAGGGCGCCGACACCGTCGGCCAGGACTCCCGCGGCTACGACGCCGGGAAGAAGACAGGCGGACGGAAACGGTTCATCGTGACCGACACCCTCGGTCTGCTGCTGACCACGATGGTGTGCTCGGCCTCGGCACAGGACCGCGACGGCGCCAAGCCGATCCTGCTCAACCTCTACCTGCGCACCAGGGTGCGGTTCGTCTACGCCGACGCCGGCTTCGCCGGGCGACTGCTCGACTGGGCCGCCACGATCCTGCAGACAACGATCGAGATCATCCGCAAGCCACCCGAGCAGCGCGGATTCACCGTCCTCCCACGAAGGTGGGTGGTCGAACGGACCCTGGCCTGGCTCACCGCACACCGACGCCTGGCCCGAGACTACGAACGCCACCCCACCACATCCGAAGCCATGATCCGCTGGCCGCGATCAACACCATCACCCGCCGCATCGCCCGTGGATACCCCGCCACCCGCCAGCAGAAACACACGACACCCTCAACCCACTAGAATTTCCAAACACGCTCTGAGCGCGGCGACGAGGAGGTCCCGTCGGGCGCGGAGCTGCTTGCGGAGGGCACGGCGGTGTGATTGCCATGCGGGCTGCGTCACGACGTCGAAGGCGGCGGCCTGAAGCAGTCCGCTCACGTACATCGACTGGGACTGCAGCTCCGTGAGGAGGCGATGGTGGAGCGGGCCGCGGGCGACGAGCGCGGCCACGCGGATGGCCGGCGAGACGCTCTTGGTCAGGGAGCGCAGGTAGACGACGTGCCCGGAGTCGTCCCTCGTGACGACCGGTACGGGGTCAGCAGTGATGCCGAAGTCGTGGGCCCAATCGTCCTCGATGAGGAACGCGCCGTGCGTGCGGACGATCTCGAGGACGTGGGCGGCGCGTGCGGCGGACCATCGCGCACCAGTGGGATTGGCGAAGTTGGGCTGCGCGTAGAAGCCGCGCGCGCCGGTCTCGGTGAAGGCGCGCTCGAGAGCGGTGACGTCGGGGCCCTCGGTGCTCGCGGGAACGGGCACGAGAGTGACGCCGACCTGACCAGCGGCGAGGATCGCTCCCCAGTAGGTCGGCGATCGATGAGGATCGCGCCGCCCGGTCCCGCGATGCTGCGGAACAGGACGGCGAGGCCGAGCTGGCTGCCGGGCACGATGATCACGTCCCGCGCCGAGGGGCCGGTGCCGTCGGCGGGCGTCTGGGCGGCGATCTCGGCGGCGATCTCGGCGGCGAACCAGCCGCGGAGCCCCGCGAGCCCCGCCGACCCGGTGCGTTCGAGTGCCGCGTCGCCGCGGCCCGCCCGGGCAACTGCCGGCCGCAGGAGGCGTTCGGGGAGCAGGCTGCGGTCGGGATAACCCGAGTGCAGAGAGATCGCATCGCTGCGGACCGTGCGGAGAGCACTCGACGCGGCGGCGGGAGTGCTCCTGCCGCCCCGAGGGTGGCGGTCTGCCAGGAGAGGTCCACCGGTCGCGCTCACGGGTGCACTGGGCACGACGAACGTCCCGGCGCCGGGGCGGGTCTCGATGAGCCCACGACACACCAGCGATCGCAGAGCCGCTTGAACCGTAACCGGACTGACGCCGTGGTGCGCCGTCAGTTCGCGCGTCGACGGCAGGCGCGCACCCGGCGCGGCGGAGGAGATCCACGTCTCCAGAGCCGCCTCGACCAGCCCGCTGCTACGCTGATTCATGAGTGAGGATAGTAGCGCTACTACGTTTCCCGGCCGTCCGCTACCGCGGTTCGTCGTGCCGGCTCGTCCCGGCCTGAGCTGGGGCTTTCTCGGTGTCCTCGCCTTCTCGTTCACCGTCCCGCTGACTCGGCTCGCCGTCGGGTCCGGGCACCTGTCGTCGCTGTTCGTCGGCAGCGACCGCGCGGTGGTTGCTGCGTTGCTCGCAGGTCTGGCGCTCTGGTTCTCGCAGTCCCCACGTCCACGCGGACGGGAGTGGATCGGCGTCGGTGTCGTGGCAGCTGGTGCGGTGCTCGGCTTCCCGCTACTCACCTCGATCGCGCTGACGCAGACGCCCGCGAGCCACGGGGCGGTGGTCATCGCACTCCTGCCCGCCACCACTGCGATCGTCTCCGTCGTTCGCACGGGCGAACGACCCGGTCGCGTGTTCTGGGTCGCCTCGGCAGTCGGGGCGGTCGCCGCCGTGCTGTTCGCGCGCGGTCCAGGGAAATACAGTCGGACAGCTGCAGGCCGCCGACGTCCTGCTGTTCGCAGCCGTGATCGTCTGTGCCCTTGCCTACGCCGAGGGCGGGATCCTGTCCCGCCGCCTCGGAGCCTGGCAGACGATCTCCTGGGCGCTGCTCGCTGCCGCGCCGGTGACCATCCTCCTCACCGGATGGGCGGTCGTCGACCAGCCGCCGACCGGAACGCCGGCGGAGTGGCTCGCCTTCGCCTACCTGGCGTCGTGAGCATGTTCCTGGGCTTCGTCGCCTGGTACCGCGGCCTCGCGATCGGACCACTCGCGCGCAGGTCAGCCAGATCCAGCTCGCCCAGCCCGTGATGAGCATCGGCTGGGCGGCGCTGATCCTCCACGAGAGCATCACCTGGCCGACACTCCTCGGCGGCGGCGCGGTCATCGCGTGCGCGCTCGTCGCCGTCCGATCACGCACACACACGGCCATCGTCGACGTCGCGTGGGCACGCCCACTCGGACGACAGGGTCGGGCGGTGAGGCCGACGTCAGGCGGGTCCACCGTGCGAACGCACCGTTCACTGCCGGGAGGGGGTCGGCGTCGAGCCGCGGGGCCCCCGCAGCACGGCGACTCACTGCTGTTCAACCCCAGCACCGCCCTGTCCCCGGAACTGAACGCACAGCTCACGGAGCTGCGTGAGCAGACCATCACGCGGATCGCGGGAATGGTCCGGCACCTCGGGACCTTCGACGACGAGCGCAGCCTCGCCTTCGCCTACGCCATCAGCGGGGTCGGCGAACAGCTCGGACGCTGGTGGCTCACCCGGCCCGACATCCCCCGCTCGACGGTCGTCGCCTACTACCGCGACTTCATCACCCCCGCCCTGGACCTTCGATGAGCGCACCGCGGCCACGGAGGCCCGGTTCCGAACCGGCGACGACCGACGCCGTCCCCACGCTCGTCGCGCACACCGGTTGACCTGCTCGGCGGAGCCTGAAATCGGACCGCGCGGATCGGCAGACGTGGCTAGGGTCGTCGCCGATGACCACGATCGTGAGGTTGATCCGTTCTGCCCGCCTGTCCGACGTGGCGGAGTACGCCTATGCCGCGCGACCGCGCCCGCGGACGCACGACTGATCTTCCTGGCGGGTAGCTGCCCCCTCCACGCCGACGGCTCGACCGCGGCGGTCGAGGACGTCGCAGGCCAAGCAGCGCACGCCGTCGAGAACATGAGAACCGCGTTGGCCGAGAGCGGCGCGTCGCTGAGTGACGTCATCAGCACCCGGGTGCTCGTCGCGTCCAGCGAGCAGGCCGATCTCGTGGCCGCCTGGGAGGTGGTCCGTGACGCCTTCGGTGACCACGACCCACCCAGCACCCTGATGGGGGTGACCGTGCTCGGTTATGACGATCAGCTCGTCGAGATCGAAGCGGTCGCCGCGGTGCGCGACTAGTTCCTGCTCCGGCGCCGACGTCCCGGGGTCGGTGGTCGACTGTTCGCGATCGTTGATCGCCTAGTAGTGTGCTTGCTCGAACCCTGAGTGTCCGACGCGTTGCTGTTCGTGACATGGTCAGCAGGCCGACTATGAACGATGCCGACTCCGCAGCCGCCGTGCCGAGGCCCCGGCGCCTGACCGAGGTCTTCACGCTTTCGCGAGTTCCGTGCGCTCTGGTCTGCCGAGGTCGTCTCGATCCTGGGCGACCAGCTCGCTCGGGTGGCGTTCTCGGTGCTGGTCTACGAGCGCACCAGCTCAGCGGCCCTGTCGGCGGCGGTGTACGCGTTGACCTTCCTCCCTGCGCTGCTGGGCGGCGCACTGTTGGGCTGGGTCGCCGACCGGTACCCGCGTCGGCGGGTCATGATCGGCAGTCACCTCACCAGAGCGGCGCTCGTCATGCCGATGGCGTGGCCCGGCCTCCCACTGCCCGTGCTGTGTGCCCTGATCGTGGTCCTGGTGCTGGCGGGTTCACCGCACTCGCGCCGCGCAGGGGGCGTTGTTGCCGGAGATCCTGCGCGGTGACCTGCTCGAACGCGGGTACGCCGTCCGTCAGGTTACGGGCCAGCTCGCGCAGGTTGCCGGGTTCGCGACCGGCGGAGCGCTGCTGGCCCTGCTGAGTCCGCACGCCGCGCTGGTCATGAACGCGGTGACCTTCCTGCTGTCCGCGGCGGTGTTGGCCTACGGGGTCGCGCCTCGTCCCGCGCCTGTCCCTGCCGCCGGTGCGGTCCGTTCCTGGTCGGGCGACATCGCTGCCGGAGCGCGCACGGTCTTCGCGGACCCCTCGCGTCGCACGCTAGCCGTCGTGGTCTGGCTGGCCGGGACCTACATCGCCCCGGAGGGGGTCGCTGCTCCCTATGCCGCGCAGCTCGGCGCCGGGCCGGTCGCCGTCGGGCTGCTCCTGGCCGCCATCCCGGCCGGCAGTGTCCTGGGGGCGATCGTGTTCACGCGTTGGGTCCCCCAGCGGACCCGGGAACGGTGGATGCTCCCGCTCGCCGTGGCCGCCGGCGTTCCGTTGATGGTGAGCGCGCTCGCGCCGTCGGTCGCGGCGATCACCGTGTTGTGGGCACTCAGCGGCGCGGCCGTGGCCGCCGCGCTGATCCAGGCACAGGCCGGCTTCGTACGCCGGACCCCGGCCGAGGCGCGGGGGCGCGCGACCGGCCTCGCGGCCGCTGGGCTGATCGGCGCGCAGGGGCTCGGTCTTCTCGCTGCCGGTCTGCTCGCCGAGTGGTCCTCCCCCGCCGTGGCGGTGGCGGTGACCGCCGCGGTGGCCTCGGCTGGGCTCGCAGCCGTGGCCATGTCGCGGCCCGCGCGAGCGCTCTGAGGGGCGGGTCGCCGCGGACGACTCACGGCTCCCCGCCACCTCATCGACGTCGCGCGTCGCGCCTTCCCCGGCCGGACGTCGCCGGCGCGTGCTTCAGATCCGTACACGGCTACATAGAGGCTTATTCAGGGACGCTCAACAGACTGCTGCGTTGAGACGCTGACCTGGGGAAGCGCCTCGCTCCATGATCACCCTGAATAAGCCTCATATCACGAGTTGCCTCTTCCCGATCTCGGACGGCAGTACCACGTCACCAGTTCCAGTTGCGCACAGCCATCTCCCCTCTCCGCTCGTGTCCGTCGATCACAGCGCTCACCAGTTCCAGTTGCGCATCCCGCATTCCCCTTTCCGACGATCCCCGCCGGCGCCGACAGCCGGATGGCTCGACACCCGCCCCGACTCGGTCACCTCACCAGTTCCAGTTGCGCATCGCCCACACCTCCCCGCCCACTTCTTCGACACGTCGTTGCATCCACGCCTCACCAGTTCCAGTTACGCATGTCGACACCTCCCAGACCATCGTGACCAACGCGTCATCGCATTCACCAGTTCCAGTTGCGCACGCTCGCCACCCACCCCTCATCGCAGACACCGTTCCGCTGAACCACTGCAGTCACCAGTTCCAGTTGCGCATTACGCCCCCTTTTCGATGGAGTGGAGAATCTTTACACCGAACCGCGCTCCGTCACCAGTTCCAGTTACGCACGACTCCCCCTCTCCGGGCAGCCCCTTCTGTCGGGTTACTGCGAACGGCCCAGTCGCCAACCGTCCGCCGACGGCGAGCCGCCGAGGCACCGAGCCCCGCCTCGCGGCGACCTCGACAGGGTAGGCGAGAAGCATCACCACGTCAGCGCCTTAGTTGATCTTGGCGGGTCATTCGAGCCCGGGTGGCGCCCAGCAGATCAGTGAGAGCGACACGACTGAGCAGGGATGAAACCGCTGGACGACGTCTATGCTGACACGAGAGAAAACGATCTACGATTCGGGGATTTCGGTGACCTCATCCGCCGCGCGAGACACCGACCGGAGTGCGCTCCGGTCGTGGCTGGCGGCGTGGCAGCTGTGGTCACTTCCGATCGGCGTCCGAGCGCCACTCGTCGCGGTAGAGCTCGCCGCTGTGTGCCTACTCACCGTCGATATCGTCCTCGGCGGCGTCCCACGCGATCTGTCGGCATGGCTGATCGCAGGCACACTGGTGATCTTGAGCGGGTTCCACGCCGAGATCTCACTGCGTGCCGAACGACTACGGCGGCGCATCGCCGAGACCAGATACGTCGACCTGAGTTCGGTGTGGACATTCGCGGGCGCGTTGTTGCTACCGCCGATGCTGGCAGCGGCCACGGTGATCGCCAGTTACACACATCTGTACTTCCGCGTGTTCCGACCCGCAGGAACTCCACCGCATCGACAGCTCTATTCGACGTCGACGGCCTCGTCCTGGCCGTCTACCTGGTTTACGCGGTCACACTGATCTTTCCCGGATCCGGCGGATTCGACTCCTGGTGGGCGATCGTCGAGATCGCTGCGTGTCTGGTGGTCTACACCGGTACGAACATGTTGCTGGTCGTGAGCGTCATCCGGCTCGCGCAGCCGGGCAGCACATTCCTCGCGATCCTCGCCGGAGGGGAGATCGCGCTGGAGACCGCCACACTGAGGTGTTCTCACTAGCTTGTTGATCATGTTGTTCGGTTGTGCTCGGTGTGGAGTAGGACCAGCGCTGCTGCGGTGATCGCGCCGATCCGTTGTGGGCAGAGGCTGAGGTGTCTCAACGCTCGGAAGGTGTTCTTGAGCAGGGCGTTTCCTCGTTCAGCGATCGCTCGGGTCGCGGAGTGCAGCACGTTGACCGTGCGCTGGTCCGGGCAGAGCCCGGCCCCGGATCGGGTCTTGATCGGGACGGTGAGTCGGTCGGACTCGCCTTCATAGCCCAGGTCAGCGAGCACGGCGTGGTCGTCATCGATGAACTCGGCGAGTCGGTCGAGGAGTCCGGGATGGGCACGAGCGCAGGTCAGGTCGTGTTCCCGACCTGGGCGGACCGGTGAGCTCCACAGTGGCCACCCGTCGGGGGCGGTGATGACCTGGATGTTCCCACCGTGACAGCGGTGTTTACCCGACCACCACAGGTCCACTCCTGGGGTGGGGCCGAGTGCTCTGCTGCGGGTCGTGGTGATCAGGGTGCCGTCCAGATGTACCCGGGAGTACCCGGCCGCGCGGGCGGCCAGCAGAGCGCCGTGCAGGCCGGGCGCGGCCGCGGTGAGGACGTCGATGCCCTCGTGCAGGTACCGGTAGGCGGTCGCGCGGCTGATCCCGCTGTCGCGAGCTAACCGGGTGACGCGGGTGGCGTCGAGGAACCAGCGCAGCACCATCACCGCCTGCGCGGACACCTCCAGCACTCGTCGTCCGCGACGGGTCCCGCGACGGGCCCGTTCACCAGCGAGAAGCCGGGCCAGGTAGTCCACGGTCGAGGCTGCGACGGGGAGCACACCGGTGTAGGTGACAGGATCAGACACGCAGGACCTCGGTACGGAAGTAGCGATCTTCGAACGGACCGATCTTCCCTACCGAGGCCCTGCACCCACCCCACAGGCCTGCCGCTACACCACATCCCTGACCAGCGACGACGGCCCTACTGAGAACACCTCACTGGCCCGCTGCAACGCGCGATTCGCGGCGGAGTGGTGGCACTGGTTCTTCTTCGCTCAGCCCGAGGTCGGGCGTGTGATCCTCGCTGACCCCGACGCCTGGTACCGCGGCAGCATCGACCAGATGGGCCCTGAGGCCTACGCGGAGTTCCAGCGGGCCATCCACGACCCCGCGACGGTCGGAGCCATGGTGGAGGACTACCGGGCCGGTCTCGGTGTCGACCGCGCACACGACGACGCCGATCAGGCAGCGGGACGCCGGCTCACCTGCCCCACGCTCGTGTTGTGGTCCAGCCGCGACGACATGGAGAAGCTCTACGGAGATCCCCTCACGGTGTGGCGAACGTGGGCGAACGATCTGTCCGGTGGCGTGATCGATTCTGGACACCACATGGCGGAAGAAGCACCGGAGCAGCTCGCCGAGGCGCTGCGCGGCTTCCTCGGGCCTCTCGTCGACGCGTGACGCAGCGAGACGGCAGGCGGTCCTGACCACAGCCATGACCGCAACCCACACGTGAGCTCGTCGTAGCCGCCTGGCCGAATATATGCGAAACGCATAGAGTACGGTGCGTGGAGCCAAGCCTCGAAGCAGCCGTGAACGAGTGGCATGCCAGCGTCAACGCCGGCGACCTGCAGCGATCCGCGCGAGCCGTAGGAGATCCGGTCGTCGTCATGGGCCCGAAGGGTGCGGGTCCGATCACGCCTGAGCAGTTCGCCGAGTGGGTGGGGCGGTCAGGGATCACGCTGGTCCCTCGGTCCTGGCACCCGGTCAGCGAGCAGCTGATGGTGGTCGAGGAGGACGCCACCTGGCCCGACAGCGAGGAGGTCAGGCGGGTGGCGACGGTCTTCCGCGTGTCCGACGGAAAGGTCACCGCTGCGCTCAGGTTGCCGGATCTCGAGGGCGCCCGGGAGCTGGCCTGCAACGACCGCGAGATGGCAGCGACCGAGTGACGAGCCAGGGGCCGGGGCAGGTCCTGTTTCACTTCGTCCGGCACTGGGCCCGTCGGTCCTTCCCGGCCGACGCAGGTGGGGAGCAGGGACGGTTGGTGCTGGTCTGCGAAGCAGTCCATGCACTCCGTCAGCGAGGCCTTCCCGCAACCGTGAACGACGTTGCACGTGAGATCGGGCTCGACCAAAGTGGTGCATCACGGTTGATCGGGAGCGCGGCGAAGGCCGGGTACCTGACCATGGTCGTCGCGCCGGGCGACGCTCGACGACGCGAAGCATCGGTCACCTCGGCGGGGCGCTCGATGGTGGACGACGCGCATCGTTGGCAGGAGGAGACCTTCGTTCGGCTGACACCCGGATGGAGCGACACGAAGCGCCACGAGTTCCAGCAGGCCATGGTCGAGCTGATGGACAGCTCCTACGCGATGGAGGCATGAGGGAGGACAGTTCCGACTGGAGAGTGCCTGACCCCACCGCCGTCCTGGTTGTGTCAGGCAACCTACTCCGGTGTCAGGAACGGTCGTCCGAGCTTCCTCCACCGGGCACGGCCCCTGTGCGGTGACCGAACGCCTCCGGAACGGCTCTATACCGTGCGCCGGGATCCGAACTCGAAAAGACTGCCGCCGTCGAGCCGCATGACCTCGATCTCGTCGAGTCCCCGGGCATTCAGACGTTCGTAGAAGCGGATCGCGCTGACGTTCGTGCGGAGTACCCACCACTCCAGGCGTCCGCAGCCACGCTCGGTCGCGAGATCGGCGAGGTGTCCGAGGAGGGCCTCGCCGATCCCCCGGCCGCGGAAAGCCCCATCGACATACAGGTCCTCGAGATGGATACCGGGCCGCCCGAGAATCGTGCTGTACGTCGGATAGAATATCGCGAACCCGACGAGTTGATCGCCCAATGCTACCACGACCGACTCCGCAAGAGGGGATGGGCCGAACAGTGCAGCAGCCAGGTCGGCGGGTTTCGCGATCACGTCCCCCGGAAACGACTCCTCGTCGGCCAGCTCGACCACGAATCGATGCAACGTCTCGATGTCGTCGGGTTTCGCAGGCCGTAGGAGCAAGTCGGACGTGGACGGACGGCCACCCATCACGACAGTGCTTCCCCGTGCGCCCGCGTTGTTCTCAGATACATCGTGGACACGAGCCATCCGATCGCCGCGCCGCCCACGACGGCGACGGGAGACCATTCGAGTATCCCGCCGAGCACCTCGTCACCGAAGAGGTACGAGACGTTCGACCAGTAGTACGGATCGGTATGACTGGTGAAATGCATCTCGGGCCTGCTGGCACGACCGATGACGACGAGATTGAACCCGAGGTAGGCGTAGTACGCCACGATGGCGGCGAGCCACACCGCGATGCCCGCCGCGACGGCCCGGCTCGTCCTGCGGGTAACCGCCGACTCGTTCAGAACGACCGGCAGCAGCGGTACGAGCCACACTCCGAGCCCGAGGAAGAAGACGCCCAGACCGGTCCACCGTTGGATGAAGGTGTGGAAGTAGAAGTCGACGACACCGAAACACAGGCCAACGAGCAGGTAGTAGAGCCACCGTCTGCGCTCGACGACGCGGTGTGGTCTGGGGTCCACGGTTCTCCCTTCGTCGGATCCGCCGCAGGTCATCGCTACCAGCCCCGCCGCTCCAGCACGAAGGTCAGCCGCGCCGTCCCGTCGTCGAGCAGGGTCACGGTGTGCGAGGCCATCAGCCATTCCTGCCCGAACGAGTCCAGCGGGCTCCCCAGCTCCACCTCGGTGGCCTTCCCGGGGGACAACGCCAGATCGTCCTGGGCGACGCGCATCGTGATCAGCCGACGTTTCACCAGGGCAGCCTAGGAATGTCGCCGGGCCGCATTGGCGTGTTTCCGGACGGCGAAGTCGTGCGCCACGTCGAGCAGCTCCCGCACCAGCGGCCAGGTCGTCTCCGGCTCCACCACCGCCACCCAGTGGTAGGCGGCGTAGACCGGGTGCGGGAACAGCACGTCGCGGGACGTCGGGTCGGTGCCCGGATCGGTTGGGAACAGCTCTCGGTATCGGGCGGTCGGCAGCCCGATGTTGAGCCGGAACGCGCCGGGTTGGTCGAGGTTGGAGGCGGTGTCGTTCACGTCGGACCGCACGACAGTCGCCCAGCCCTGGCGGGGGCGTTGCTCGTAGTCGTGATCCGGGTCGTGGATCGCGAACGCGCCCCCGTTCCCCTCCACGATCCGGGTGCCGGGGAACCCGGCGAGTACGGCGATGACCTGCTCGGCGTCCATGCCGCCAGACGAGCACCTTTCCATGATCGTTCGTCCGGCGACAGTGTCTCGGATCACTCTTTCTCGGCGACGGCGGCGAGCAGGTCCAGTGACGCCCGCAGCTGGTCTGTGGTGGTGGCGCGGGCGCGCTTCTGGCGGAACGCGTCGTCCGGGTCGAGTTCGGTCCAGTCGTAGGTGCAGGTCACGCGGGTCGTGCCGTCGCCGACGGGCTCCAGCTCCCAGGGCCACAGGTGCCCGGGCGGCGGCTTCCCCGGCTCCGACGGCAGCCACGCGACGAGCCGCCCCTCGACGAACTCCACGATCCGGTTCTCCCGCACCGCGCCCTGGGTGAGCAGCATGGAGAAGACGTCGCCGACGGCGCGGACCCGCTGCCCGTCCGCTGCCTCGGCGAGGTTGTCGTTGCCGTCCCAGGACGGCTGACGGGCGGGGTCGGCGATGAGCTCGAAGATCGTCGCAGGGTCGGCGGCGACGGTCCGGCTGCTGCGCACCACGGTGGGCGGGATGTCGGTCACGACCGCAGTGGACCATCGCCCGGCCGGGATCGGAAGATGTCGGACCCCGCTGTCACGATCGCGGACATGACCGACCGCGCCCATCCCCCGATGCAGGCCGACGCCCTCACCACGCTCACGGCCTGGCTCGACTTCTACCGCGCCACCCTGATCGGCAAGGTCGAGGGACTGACCGGCGAGCAGGTGCGGGAGGCGTCGGTGCCGCCGTCGTCGCTCACGCTGCTGGGGCTGGTCCGGCACCTGGCGTCCGTCGAGCGGAACTGGTTCCGCCAGGTCCTGGGCGGTGAGGACGTGCCGTCGTTGTACCCGCGGCAGTCCGGAACGGGCCATGACGGCGGCTTCGAGCTCGGGAGCGCGGACCTCACAGAGGCCCGCGCGGCCTGGGAGGCAGAGGTCGCCCGGGCCCGCCGGGTCGTCGAGGAGGCCGGGCCGGACGGCACCGGGTCCCTCGGTGGGAACGCGGTGTCGGTGGTGTGGATCCTGACCCACGTGATCGCCGAGTACGCGCGCCACGTCGGGCACGCCGACCTGCTGCGGGAACGGATCGACGGCAGCACCGGCGTGTGAGGCCGCGTTCCGCGGAACGCGGGTCGTCGTAGGGCGGGGCCGTCGGACGGTGGAGTTCACCGTCCGACGGTGGCGATCGTCAGCAGAAGCCGCGGAACACCCGGTCGGGCTGCAGCTGCGCGTGGTCGGCGAAGTCGGCGAACTCCATGTTCGCGGTCGACACGTTGTTCTCCATCGACCACAGATCGGCGGCGGCGATCCGGAGTGTTCGGCCGGGATCCTGGCGCAGGTCGGCCGCGACGATCGGGAAGCCGTCGTCGTGCAGGGTCCGCTCGTCGACGACGAACAGCAGCGGATGGTGGGCGGCGAGCCCGTCGTCGAGGGCGAACACGACGACGCGGTCGGCGGTCCAGCCGCCGAAGAGGTCCTCGGTGACGACGTCGAACGCGGCGAGGAGGGTCTCCTCGTCCGGATCCCGGGGCGCGATGATCCCGAGCAGCTCGTTCCAGGGGCCCTCACCCGAGTCGGTGCAGGTCCGCACCAGGGGCGGGAGGAACGTCACGGGGAACTCCACCCCGCCATCCTCCCGTGGTCGGATCGGGACATGAGCACCGCACCCAGCGTCGACGGCCGCCGGTTCGCCGGCGTCAGCAACTCCGGCGACGGCGAGGTCGGCCGGGCCACCGTGTTCGACTACCACGAGTCCGACGGCCTGGTGTGGGCCGAGTACTCCGGTGGCGACGTCCGGCTCGGCCGCCTGGCCGGCACCCGCGAGGGCGACCGGCTGAGCTTCCGCTACGTGCACGTGTCCGTCGACGGCGCGTCCAGCTCGGGGCGGTGCGAGGCCCGCCTCGAGGTCCTCGACGACGGCCGGCTCCGCTCGCACGAGACCTGGGCCTGGGAGTCCCGGCCGGGCACGGGGGAGAGCGTCGTCGAGGAGGTCACGGGTCGGACGTGAGGAATGCCGCCCCACCGGAAACCGGGGTCGGCCTCCGGAACATCCCGGAGGGGGGAACCGGACACCTCGGGCATGCTGGACCCATGCTCCGCCTCATCCTGAACGTGGTCTGGCTGGTCCTCTCCGGCTTCTGGCTGTTCCTCGCCTACACGGCCGCCGGGATCATCGCCTGTCTGCTGATCGTGACGATCCCGTTCGGCATCGCCTCGTTCCGGATCGGGCTCTACGCGCTGTGGCCGTTCGGCCGTGAGGCCGTGCGCGACCCGCGGGCCGGTGCGGCGTCGGCGATCGGGAACGTCCTGTGGATCCTGCTGTTCGGCTGGTGGCTGGTGATCGGCCACGTCGTGACCGCGATCGCGCTGGCCGTCACGATCATCGGCCTGCCGATGGCCTGGGCGAACCTGAAGCTGATCCCGGTGTCGCTGCTGCCGCTCGGGTCGCGGATCATCGACACCGACGTCTACGTGCCCGGCTCCCGGGTCGCCGCGCAGGTCTAGCCGGCGTCGGTCAGGAACTCCACACCGGCCCGGGCCAGCAGGCCGGGGTCGTGCACCCCGCACAGCTCGCGCGCGGAGTGCATCGACAGCACCGGGATGCCGACGTCGACCGTCCGGATGCCCAGCCGGGTCGCCATGATCGGCCCGACGGTCGACTCGCACGGCACCGTGTTCTTGGAGACGAACACCTGGCTCGGCACGTCCGCGGCGCGGCAGGCCCGCTTCCAGGCGGCCGCGCCCGGCGCGTCGGTGGCGTAGCGCTGCACCGCGTTCACCTTCAGCGACGGCCCCCGGTTCGGCACCGACAGGTGGTCCGGGTCGTGCTTGTCCAGGTGGTTGGGGTGCGCGGCGTGCGTGACGTCCACCGACAGGCAGCGCGACCGCGAGAACACCGCGTGCCGCTCGTCGAAACCCCCGGCCAGCCGGGTCAGCACCGTCTCCAGCAGCGGCCCGGCGGCGCCGGTCGCACTGGCCGAGCCGATCTCCTCGTGGTCGAACCCGACGAACACCGGGACGGTGCCCGGGTCCCGCTCGACCGCGGTGAGCAGCGCGCTGATCCCGGCGTGCACCGAGGCCCGGTTGTCCAGCCGCGGGGCGGCGAGCAGCTCGTCGTCGCGGCCCAGGGTGGCGGGCGGGGTGAGGTCGTAGGTGAACAGGTCGTGCGCCGCGACGTCCTCCGGGTCCTCGCCGACCCGCACGGCGAGGAACTCGACCAGGTCGCCGCCGTCCGGGTCGCCGAGACCCCAGATAGGGAGCAGGTGCCGCTGCGGGTCCAGGGTCAGGCCCTGGTTCACGCCGCGGTCGAGGTGGATCGCCAGCTGCGGGATGCGCAGCAGCGGCCGGTCCACCCGGACCGGGACGACGCGGCCGTCGTAGAGCGCGAGGCGCCCGGCGAGGCCGAGGTCGCGGTCGAGCCAGGAGTTCCACAGCGCGCCGCCGTAGACCTCGACCCCGACCTGGCGCCACCCGGCGACGCCGACGTCGGGGTTCGGCTTGACCTTGAACCCGGGCGAGTCGGTGTGCGCGGCGAAGATCCGCAGTGGGGCGCCCGGCCCGGACGTGGGCTGCCACCAGGCCAGGATCGTGCCGTCGCGCACCAGGTAGCGCCCGCCCGGCCCGTCGGCCCACGGCTCGTCCTCGCGCTGCTCGGCGAAGCCCGCGGCGGACAACCGGCGGACGGCCTCGGCCACCGCGTGGTACGGCGACGGGCTCGCGGTGAGGAACGAGGCGAGGTCACGTGCAGCGTCGGTCACGTGAGGCATCCTGGCAGCAATGACCAACGGGTTCGACGTGGTGGTGGTGGGCGCGGGATCCGCGGGGTGCACCCTCGCGGGCCGGCTCGCCGAGCGCGGGGTGCGTACGGCCCTGGTCGAGGCGGGTGCCGTCGTCGTCCCGCCGGATTCGATGCCGATCGCGTCGCTCGCCGCGACCGCGCCCGGCCACGTCCTCAACTGGGCCTACCGGGCGACGCTGTGCCAGGGGCGGGAGTGCACCGTGCCGCGGGGACGCGTGCTGGGCGGCTCCGGTGCGATCAACGGCGGCTACTTCGTGCGCGCCGTCCCGGCGGACTTCGCGGACTGGGGCGTCCCCGGCTGGTCCTACGACGACGTCCTGCCGTACTACCGGCGGCTGGAGCGCGACCTCGACTTCTGCACCTCCGACCGGCACGGCGACGCGGGCCCGCTGCGCATCTCGCGCCCCTCGGGCCGGCTGCGGGCCGCGACGACCGACCCGTTCCTGGCCGCCTGCCTCGTGCTCGGCCATCCCGAGGAGCCGGACAAGAACGCCGGCGGCCCGCCCGGCGCGGGCCCGATCCCGACCAACGCCGTCGAGGGGCGCCGGGTCAGCGCCGCCACTGCCTACCTGCCCCCGCCGTGGGGGTACGCGGAGTCGGCCGGGAGGAGCGCAGGCGCAGCGAGCGGCGGCACGGACACGCTGACCGTGTTCGGCGGAGCCCCGGCCGAGACCCTGGTGATCGAGGGTGGCCGGGTCACCGGGGTGCGTGTCGGCGGGCGCACCCTGCACGCGGCCGAGACCGTCGTGACCGCGGGCGCGGTCGGCACCCCGGCGCTGCTGCAGCGCTCCGGGATCGGCCCGGAGGACACGCTGCGGGCCGCGGGCGTCGCCGTGGTGCACGAGCTGCCCGGGGTCGGACGCGGCTGGTCGGACCATCCCGCGGTGTTCCTGCCACTGCGCAGCGGCCTGCCCGACCCGCCCGCCGACGCCGTCGCCGCGCAGGCCGCGCTCCACCTCGACTCCGGTACCGACCCGGCCGGTGACCTGGAGATCCTGCTGTTCGCGCACCCGTTCGCGCCTGGCGGGCCCGCGCACCTGATGTGCGCGGTGCAGCGCCCGGACAGCCGCGGGATGCTCGCCATCACCTCCCCGGACCACGACGACCCGCCCCGGCTGGACTTCCGCTACCTGCGCACCACCTCCGACCGGCACCGGATGCGGGCCGCGGTGCGGATCGCCGCGGACGTCCTGCGCGCCGCGGGCTGGGACCGAGCCGGCCCCGACGACGGCGGCCCCGCCGGCTGGGAGCTCGGCAACGACACCCGGCTCGACGGCTGGATCCGCGACCACCTGACGACCTCGGTGCACCTGTCCGGCAGCGCTTCGGCGGGTACCGGACCGGACGCCGTCGTCGACTCCGACCTGCGGGTGCACGGCCTGGGCGGGCTCCGGGTGGCGGACACCTCCGTCCTGCCCCGCGTGCCGCGGCGCGGGCCGGCCGCGACCGCGATCATGATCGGGGAGCGCGCCGCCGACCTGGTATGCGGCACCGAGGGGGAACGTCGTGCATGACGAGGTCACCGTCCACATGACGGCACCGCCCGAGCGGATCTGGGAGCTGGTCTCCGACATCCGCAACACCGGCCGGTTCTCACCCGAGACCGTCGACGCGCAGTGGCTGGACGGCGCGACCGGCCCGGCCGTCGGCGTCCGGTTCCGCGGCAAGGTCGTCCGCAACGGCCGCGGACCGACCTACTGGTCGACGTGCGAGATCACCGCCTGCGAGCCGGGCCGCGAGTTCGGCTTCGTCGTGCTCCTGCCCGGTGACCGGCGGGTCATCCACTGGCACTACCGGTTCACCCCGGCCACCGCTCCGGACGGCGCCGAGGGAACCGAGGTCACCGAGTCCTTCCGGATGGAGCCCTCGGCCGCCACCCGGGTCTACTGGGCGCTGGTGGGGTGGGCCCGCGGGCGCACCAACCGTGCGGGGATGCGGACGACCCTGGAACGGATCCGCGCGGTGGTGGAGGATCCGCAGGCGTGATCCGTGCCGCCCGCGTCGCCGACGTGCCCACCCTGCGTGAGATCGAGCGCGCGGCGGGGGAGTCTTTCCGGGCGATCGGGCTCGACGTCGTCGCCGCCGACGATCCGCCACCGGCCGCGGTGCTGGCTGCCTATGTGGTGGCGGGGCGGGCGTGGGTGGCCCAGAGGAGCGCAGGCGGAACCGGGGACGCAGGGCCGCTGGTCGGCTACCTCATCGCCGATCTCGTCGACGGCTGCGCGCACGTCGAGCAGGTGTCGGTGCTGCCGTCGCAGCGCGGACGGCGGATCGGGGAGGGGCTGGTCGAGCACCTCGCCGGCTGGGCCCGGGACCGCGGGCTGCCCGCGCTGACCCTGACCACCTACCGGGACGTGCCGTGGAACGGCCCGTACTGGGCGCGGCTCGGCTTCCGTGAGCTGATCGCGCCCGGCCCGGGGCTGCGGGCGATCCGGGAGCAGGAGGCCGCGCGCGGTCTCGACGTGTGGCCGCGGCTCGCGATGCGTCGCGAACTGGCCGGTTCCTGACGGTCCCCGGCCGTAGGGTCGGGCCCATGAGCAATCCGTTCCTCGCCCCGAGCGCGCTGCCGTGGGGTCTGCCCGACACCTCCCGGATCACCGACGAGCACTACCTGCCCGCGTTCGAGGCCGGGACGGCCGAGCAGCGCGCGGAGGTGGCGGCGATCGTCGCGGGGGAGGGCGAGCCCACCTTCGACGACACGATCGTCGCCCTGGAGCGCTCCGGCGCCACGCTGGACCGGGTGGCGCGGCTGTTCTACACGCGGGTCTCGGCGGACTCCTCGCCCGCGGTGCGCGAGATCGAGGCCCACGTCGCGCGGATGCTGGCCGCGCACGCCGACGCGATCGCGCTGGACCCGGGGCTGTTCGCCCGGATCGACGCGCTGCACGCCCGTCGTCACGACCTCGGTCTCGACGCCGAGTCGTTGCGGCTGCTGGAGCGCCACCACCGTGACATGGTGCGCGCCGGGGCCCGGCTCGGCCCCGACGAGCAGGCTCGGCTGCGCGAGCTGAACGCGGAGCTGTCCGGGCTGACCACCCGGTTCGGTGCGGCGCTGCTGGCGGGGGCGAACGCCGCGGCCGTGCACGTCACCGACCGGTCCCGGCTCGACGGCCTGTCCGAGGACGCCATCGCCGCCGCCGCGTCCGCCGCGGCCGAACGCGGCCACGACGACGGCTGGCTGATCACCCTGGTCCTGCCGACCGCGCAGCCCGCGCTCGCGGTATTGACCGACCGGTCGCTGCGCGAGGAGCTGTTCCGCGCCTCGACGACCCGCGGGCAGGCCGGGGAGCACGACACCCGCGACATCGTGCTGGCGATCGTGCGGCTGCGCGCCGAGCGGGCCGCGTTGCTCGGGTACCCCGACCACGCGTCGTACGTGATCGACGACGCCACCGCGGGGACCGCGGAGGCCGCGGTCGCGATGCTGGAGTCGCTGGTCCCCGCGGCGGTCGCCAACGCCGAAAGGGAGGCCGCGGAGCTTGCCGGCGGCGTCGAGGGCGACCTGGAGCCGTGGGACTGGGCGTTCGAGGCGGAGCGGGTGCGCCGCGAGCGTTACGCCGTCGACGACGCGGCGCTGCGCCCGTACCTGGAGCTCGACCGGGTGCTCACCGACGGCGTGTTCCGCGCCGCGTCCGAGCTGTACGGGATCTCCTTCACCGAGCGCACCGACCTGCCCGCCTACCACCCGGACGTGCGGTGGTGGGAGGTCCGGGAGAGCAGCGCAGGCGGAACGAACCTCGACGCCGACAGCGACGGCGAGCCGCTCGGGCTGTTCGGCGCCGACCTGTGGTCGCGGCCGTCGAAGCGGGGCGGTGCGTGGATGAACTCGCTGGTCGACCAGTCGTCGCTGCTCGGGACGCGGCCGGTGGTGCTGAACACGCTGAACCTGAACAAGCCCCCGGCCGGGGAGCCCGCGCTGCTCACCCTCGACGAGGTCCGCACCCTGTTCCACGAGTTCGGGCACGCCCTGCACGGGCTGTTCTCGGAGGTGGAGTACCCGACGTTCTCCGGGACCTCGGTGCCGCGCGACTTCGTCGAGTTCCCCAGCCAGGTGAACGAGATGTGGCTGGAGGACCCGCAGGTCCTCACCTCGTTCGCCCGTCACCACGTGACCGGCGAGCCGCTGCCCGACGAGCTGCTGGCCGCGTCGCAGGCCGCGCGCGGGTACGGCGAGGGCTTCGCGACGACGGAGTACCTGGCCGCGTCGCTGCTGGACCAGGCGTGGCACCGGCTGTCCCCGGCCGAGGCCGCCGGGATCACCGACGTGCTCGCGTTCGAGCAGCAGGCGCTGGAGGCGGCCGGGGCCGCGCACCCGCTGGTCCCGCCGCGCTACCGCAGCACGTACTTCAACCACGTGTTCGGCGGCAGCGGGTACGCGGCGGCGTACTACTCCTACATCTGGGCCGAGGTGCTCGACGCCGACACCGTCGCCTGGTTCGGCGAGCACGGCGGACTGCGCCGGGAGAACGGCGACCGGTTCCGTCGCGAGGTGTTGTCGCGCGGCGGCGCCGTCGACGCGATGGAGGCCTACCGCTCGTTCCGCGGCCGCGACCCGGAGATCGCGCCGCTGCTGGCGCGCCGCGGCCTGGCCGGCTGACCCGGTACACACGACCGCCCGCCGTCCGGTGGGGAGCGCCGGGCGGCGGGCGGTCGGGTGGGGAGCGCTACTTGTACTGACGCATCCAGGCGACGCGCATCTCCGACGGCTCCGGCGAGCCGCCGTCGGGGAAGTAGTCGAGCTGGATCGTGGCGTGCATCGGACCCGGGGGGAACGTGCTCGGGTCCTCGGAGCGGAACCACTCGACGCCGTCGATGTAGCCGACGATCGCGTCCGGGGTCCACTCCACGGCGTAGTTGTGCCACTGGGTGATGTCGATCTGCTTCTTGGCGTCCTTCTGCGAGTTCGAGCTGCCGTAGTGCAGGAAGAAGGACACGTCGTCGCTGGCGCTGGTGGTCTCGGCGAAGTCGATCTCGCCGCCCTCCGGCCAGGAGACCTCGCTCGGCCACAGCAGCAGCACGGGGTGGTACTGCTTGTCGCCCTTGGGGAACTGGGCGCGCATCTCCCACTTGCCGTACTTCTGCGGGGTGCCCCAGGCCATGCCGCCGGTGTTGCCCTGCGAGTCGCCGCGGATGACCAGGTTGCCGTTCTCCACCGAGATCGCGTCGGAGGTGCGCTTGCCCTGGCCGTCGTGGCCTTCGCCGTTGTAGGGCGACCAGTTGCTCCCGAGGGTGGACCCGAGGAACTCGTCGCCGCCGATGGCCTGCCAGCCCATCTTCAGCGCGGCCTGGATGCCGTCGCCGGCGACCTGGACGGCGCCGCCGATCGGACCGGCGGGGGCACCACCGGACCCGCCGGAGTTCGCGGCGGCCCGTGCCCGTTCGGCGGCCTCGCGACGGCGCTGTTCGGCACGACGCTCGGCGGCCTCCTGCGCGGCCAGTGCCTGACCGATCTGGCCGGACGCGCCCTGCGCGGCGTCGCCGAGTGCGGAGCCGCCCCCGTTGGCCAGCACCGGCCCGGCCGACAGCGTGGTGTCCGACGCCGACCGGCGCGACGAGTCGTTGACCATCGCCGCGGACAGCGACGGGTCCTCGGTACCGGGCTGCAGCAGCGTCAGCACCATCGTCGCGGCGAGCACCGCGGCGGCGCCGACGCCCAGCGGGGCGAACCGGCGGATGCGGGAGCGGGTGGGACGGGCGCGGTCGATCGCGACGACCGAGCCCGTCCCCGACAGCGAACCGGAGCCGTCCGGCTCGTGCAGCCCGGCGATGACCCCGCCGTCGACCTCGGTGCGCGGCGCGGGCACCTCGGCCTGCAGGGTCTCGGGCCCGTCGGGCACGGGGGAGGTCGACGGGGAGGGAGCCCCGCCGAACAGCTCCACGCCGGACAGCCCCGCCGCCGACGACGACCCGACCCGCCGTGCGCGACGGCCCGGCGTCCGGGTGGCGGGCACGGCGTGCGCGCCCGTCCCGGTGACCGTCGCGTCCCCGGCCACCGCGGTGTCCCCGGTGGCACCGTGCGCCCCGGTCCCGGTGACCGCGTGCGGCCCGGTCCCGGTGACGGTGTGCGCCCCGGTTCCGGTGACCGCGTGGGACCCGGTGCCGGTCGTGCGGCTGCGTGGTGCCCACGGGCCGGGGTCGGCCGTGTCGGCCCAGGTGATCCGCCCGGCATCCGTCGCCGCGGCACCGGTGGGGGAGTCCGCCGTGACGGCGGCACCGGTGTCGTCGGGGTCGGAGCCGGAGCGGGCGTCGCGGTCGTCGTCGTCGAGGACGCGGTGCCGCCCGGAGGCGCTCACCCGGTCCATGAGCTGGGTGGCCGCGGGTACGGCCGATCGGGCCGTGTCGTCCGCCGGGGCGGAGGACGCGGCATGCCTGCCCCGGGGAGACGGCACAGAGGGGGAGCTGTGCTCGGCGGCGAGTCGCGCGATCAGGTCGCGGGGGTCGACCTGATCAGCCGCAGCGGAACTCTTCCGTCGCATGAGGGGGGACTCTAGGTAGGGTGACCGACTGTGAACACCCTCGCTGAGAAGGGTGGTTGCGTCTCCGCGCCGACAGGTCGTCGGAGAGCGCCGAAGAGCAAGATCCCGCCATTTCGGCAGTATTGCTGGGCCGAACAGAGCAACCGCACTCTCAGAGCGTGTTTGGAAATTCTAGTGGGTTGAGGGTGTCGTGTGTTTCTGCTGGCGGGTGGCGGGGTATCCACGGGCGATGCGGCGGGTGATGGTGTTGATCGCGGCCCAGCGGATCATGGCTTCGGATGTGGTGGGGTGGCGTTCGTAGTCTCGGGCCAGGCGTCGGTGTGCGGTGAGCCAGGCCAGGGTCCGTTCGACCACCCACCTTCGTGGGAGGACGGTGAATCCGCGCTGCTCGGGTGGCTTGCGGATGATCTCGATCGTTGTCTGCAGGATCGTGGCGGCCCAGTCGAGCAGTCGCCCGGCGAAGCCGGCGTCGGCGTAGACGAACCGCACCCTGGTGCGCAGGTAGAGGTTGAGCAGGATCGGCTTGGCGCCGTCGCGGTCCTGTACCGAGGCCGAGCACACCATCGTGGTCAGCAGCAGACCGAGGGTGTCGGTCACGATGAACCGTTTCCGTCCGCCTGTCTTCTTCCCGGCGTCGTAGCCGCGGGAGTCCTGGCCGACGGTGTCGGCGCCCTTGACCGACTGGGAATCGATGATCCCCGCACTCGGCTCCGGATCACGGCCCTCGGCGATACGTAACTGCCCCCGCACGACCGGGAGGATCTTCTCGGTGACCTTCTGCTGTTCCCACTGGTTGAAGTACCAGTAGACGGTCTGCCAGGGCGGGAAGTCCACCGGCAACGCCCGCCAGGCACACCCGGTCCGCACGACATACAAGATCGCGTCCAGCACGTCCCGACGAGCATGAGCAACAGGCCGCCCCCGCCGCGCGAGCGGCGGTAACAACGGCTCGATCACCACCCACTGGGCATCACTGGTGTCCGAGGGGTACCGGCGCGGTCGTTCCTGCATGCCGACCACGATGGAGCACCCCAGCCGTGTCGACCATCCCGACACACCCACCATTTCCAAACACGCTCTCAGGTGCACCCATTCGGGCTACACGGTCACGGTACGTCGCACCGTTAGCCGATTGTGACGGGCTACCGGTCGCGGAACAGTGGCCGTGCCTCCCCGGTGCTCCCCGCACGACCTCCCCGCTCCCCGACCTCCGCAGGATCTGTGAACGATCACGCTCCCCCCGTCACGCCGTCCCTCCCGATCCCCGCACCGCGTTCCGAGATGCGCGCGCTCTGCGTGCTGCTGGCGCTGCCGCCGTCGGCGGGCACCGCCGCGCTCGGCCGCGGGCTGCGTCAGGACCTCGCCGCGGAGGGCGTGGATCTCGTCGTCGTCGCCGACGGCATCGAGCTACTGGACACCCTGCGCTCCCGCGGCGCGGACCTGCTCGTGCTCGACATGGAGCTGCCCGGCCCCGAACCCTCGGTGCTGCTGGGCGCCGTCCAGTCCGAGTCGCCACCGACCCCGGTGATCACCGTCGTGCCGCGCGAACGGCGGGCCGGGGTGATCGGCATGCTGCGCGGCGACCGCGACGACTTCCTGATCCGGCCGTTCGTCCCGGACGAGCTCGCGTCCCGGATCCGGCTCCGGCTGCGTGCCGCCGCGGGCCTGCCGGCGCCGACGGTGCTCGGCCACGGCGGCCTGTCCGTCGACGTCGACGCCGGACAGGTCTTCGTCGACGGCCGCCGGGTCGCGCTGTCGCCGACCGAGTACGCGCTGCTGCTCGCGCTGGCCGAACGGGCGGGCGAGCCGGTCGCGCTCGACGACCTGGGCCGGCGGGCCTGGACCGAACCGGTGTCGGCCAACCTGGTGCAGGTCTACGTGTCCTACCTGCGGCGCAAGATCGGTCCCGAACGGATCAGGACCATCCGGGGGCTGGGCTACCAGCTGGACGGCTGAGCACCGGCTCTCAGGGCCCGAAGGACGACGCGACGTCGAGGAGCATGTCGTTCTCCTCCGGCGTGGACACCGTGACCCGCACCCCGTCGTCGGCGAACGGGCGCACGATCACCTTCCGCTCGCCGCAGTGCGTCGCGAACGCCGCGGTCCGGTCCCCGAGCGGCAGCCACACGAAGTTGGCCTGGCTCTCCGGGACGGTGAACCCGGACCCACGCAGCCCGGCGGCCACCCGGTCCCGCTCCGCGACGACGGCGGCGCAGTCGGCGAGGATCTCCTCCCGGTGCTCCAGTGCGGCGACGGCACCCGCCTGGGCGATCGAGCTGACCCCGAACGGCGGCGCCACCTTGCGCAGCGCGGTCGCGATCTCGGTGGAGGTCAGGGCGTAGCCGACCCGCAGTCCCGCCAGCCGGTAGGCCTTGGAGAAGGTGCGCAGCACGACCAGGTTCGGGTGCTGGTCGAGCAGCGGCCGGCCGCTGACGGCGTCGGGGTCGGTGACGAACTCGGCGTAGGCCTCGTCGAGCGCCACCAGCACGTCCGGCGGCACGGCGCCCAGGAAGTGGACGAACTCGTCGCGGTGCACGGCCGGGCCGGTCGGGTTGTTCGGGCTGCACACGAACACCACCCGGGTCCGCTCGGTGACGGCGGCGGCCATCGCGTCGAGGTCGTGCCGGTAGGCGGCGTCCAGCGGGACGGTGCGGATCTCCGCCCCGCCGATCTGGGTCACGATCGGGTACGCCTCGAACGAACGCCAGGCGAACAGCACCTCGTCACCGGGGCCCAGGCAGCCGATCTGCACGAGCTGCTGGCACAGCGTCACCGAGCCGCAGCCGACCGCGACCCGCTCCGGCGCGAGGTCGTACAGGTCGGCGATGCGGCCGGTCAGCTCGACGACGCCGAGGTCCGGATACCGGTTGCCACCTGCGGCGGCACGGGCCACGGCCGCCAGCACCGCCGGAGCGGGCGGCGCGGCCACCTCGTTGCTGGCGAGCTTGACCGCCCCGGGGACGGTGCGGCCCGGCACGTAGGCGGGCAGGGTGTCCAGATCGGGGCGGATGAGCGTCATGACGGCAACGGTATCCGTCGGGGGTCGAAACGCGGGCCGGTGCTCTGGTTGAGTGACGACATGACGACCACCGCTGTCCGGACCGAGGGCGTGCCGCTGACCGACGGGGGCGAGCTGCGCCTGACCGTGGCCGAACCCGACGGTGCCGCCCGCGGCGGGATCGTGGTGCTGCAGGAGGCGCGCGGGGTCACCGACTCGATCCGGCTGCTGGTCACCGGGCTCGCCGCGGACGGCTGGCTGGCCGTCGCGCCGCACCTCTACCGCGACGCGGACGCCGGTGGCGACCTCGCCGACGGCTCGGAGGCCGCGGTGGCCGAGCACGTCGGCAGCCTGGACCCGCGCCAGGTCATGGACGACTGCGACACCGCCTTCGGCTGGCTCGGCGACCAGGGCTTCGAGGCCGACCGGATGGGCGTGCTCGGCTTCGACCTCGGCGGCACGGTCGCGTTGCACGTGGCGGCGAACCGCACCCTCGGCGCGGCGATCACCGTCGCCGGCAGCGGGATCGAGTCCTCGCCGTGGTCCAGCCTGCCCGCGCTGGTGGAGACCGCGCCGGAGCTGACCTGCCCCTGGCTGGGCATCTACTCCGAGGCGTCGGACACCGACGCCGTCGCCCGCCTGCGCGACGCCGCCGCGTCCTCGGGGAAGGCGACCGACGTCGTCGTCTACCCGAGCACCGGCTACCGCTTCGACGACGACCCGGAGTCCGCCGCCGAGGCGTGGCAGCGGGTCCTCAACTGGTTCGACGCGCACCTGCGCTGACGAACGCCCCGGCCCGCGCGGCCACCCCGGCGACGACGGCGGCCCGCCGCGCGTCGTCGGCGTCCGGGAGTGCGCCGCGGGTCAGGAGCAGGTGGTAGAGCGGGGCGGAGACCGCCCGCACCACGGCGGCCGGATCGGTGCCGTCGGGCACCTCGCCGCGGGCCACCGCGTCGGTGACGCACGGCTCCCAGGCGGCGGTGCGGGCGTCGTAGAAGCCGCGCAGCGCCCGCGCCGTCCCCGCGTCGCCGACGGCGGCGCAGATCAGCGCGGTCAGCAGCCTGCCCTGCCGCGGGTCGGCCAGCGTGGCGCGGACGAGCTCGGCGTTGGCGAGCAGGTCGCCGTCGAGGGAGCCGGTGTCCGCGCGCGGTGCGGAGGTCTCGACCATGTCCGACACCATGTCCTCGAGCACCGCCGCGACGCTGCCCCAGCGCCGGTAGACCGTCGTCTTGCCGACCCCGGCCCGCCGCGCGAGCTCTGCCAGGTCCAGCCCGGTCGGCCCGAGTTCGATCAGGGCGTCGCCCGCCGCCGCCAGCACGGCCGACCGGACCCGCGCGGTCCGGCCCCCCGGTCTGCTCATCTCCGGTGCCACGGCGCCCACCCTAGCCCTTGACGGAACCAGGGTCCCGTTTGGCGTGGTACGTTCAAACGGAACCACAGTTCCTTTAGGGGGGAGACGGTCATGGAGTACCGACGGTTGGGACGCAGTGGGCTGCAGGTCCCGGTGCTGAGCCTCGGCGCGGGCACCTTCGGCGGCAGCGGCGAGCTGTTCGGGGCGTGGGGATCGGTCGACGTCGCCGATGCGCGCCGGATGGTCGACCGCTGTCTCGACGCAGGGGTGACCCTGTTCGACACCGCGGACGTCTACTCCGCGGGAGCCTCGGAGGAGGTGCTCGGCGCGGCCGTCGCGCACCGCCGCGACGAGGTGCTGATCTCGACCAAGGCGGGGCTGCCCACCGGCCCCGGCCCGAACGACGCCGGCACCTCCCGGCCGCGCCTGGTCCGGGCCGTCGAGGACGCCCTGCGTCGGCTGCGGACCGACCACATCGACCTGTTCCAGCTGCATGCCTACGACGCGGGCACCCCGCCCGAGGAGGTCCTCTCCACCCTCGACGAGCTGGTCCGCGCGGGGAAGGTGCGCTACACCGGCGTCTCCAACTTCCCCGGGCGACGGCTCGTGCGGGCCCTGGACCTCGCCGACCGGCACGGGTGGGCACGGCCCGTCGCCCACCAGGTCTACTACTCGCTGGTCGGGCGCGACTACGAGCGGGACCTGATGCCGCTGGGCCGCGAGGAGGGGGTCGGCGCGCTGGTCTGGAGCCCGCTGGGCTGGGGGCGGCTGACCGGCCGGATCCGCCGGGGCGCCCCGCTGCCTGCGGGCAGCCGCCTGCACGCCACCGCCGAGGCGGGCCCGCCGGTGCCCGACGACCTGCTCCACGACGTCGTCGATGTGCTCGACGCGATCGCCGCCGAGACCGGCGCGACGGTGCCCCAGATCGCGCTGAACTGGCTCACCACCCGGCCGACGGTCAGCTCGGTGATCATCGGTGCCCGGGACCCGGAACAGCTGGAACAGAACCTCGGCGCCGTCGGGTGGCGCCTCGACGACGACCAGCTGGCCCGTCTGGACGCGGTGTCCCGTCGGCCCGCGCCGTACCCGCACTTCCCCTACGAGCGGCAGGAGGGCTTCGCCCGGCTCGCGCCGCCGATCGTCGGTGCGGCCTGACCGTCCCGGTGGGACCGGACCACTGGTGCGTGGCCGGTGCCGTCGGGGATGCTCGGGTCATGTCGCCCGTGCCGTCACCGCAGACCGTCACCGACCCGGAGGTCCCCGAGCTCCTGTGGAGCCCGGACCCGACGCGGACCGGCGACACCGAGATCGTCCGCTTCGCCACCTGGGCGCGCGACGAGCGGGGCGCCCCGCTGACCGACGTCACCGACTACGCGCAGCTGCACAGCTGGTCGGTGACCGACCTGGAGGGCTTCTGGTCGGCCGTCGCCGAGTACTGCGGCGTGCTGTTCCACGACCTCCCGACGGCGACGCTCGGCTCGCGGGACATGCCCGGCGCGCAGTGGTTCCCCGGCGCGACGCTGAACTACGCCGAGCACGCCCTGACCCCCGGCCCGGGCCGCGCCGACGACGACGTCGCCGTCGAGTTCGTCCGAGAGGACGGCCTGGAGCGCACCGTCACCCACGCCGAGCTGCGCGACCAGGTCGCCCGCGCCCGCGCCGGGCTCGCCCGGGCCGGGGTCGGCCGGGGCGACCGGGTCGTCGCGCTCGCCCCCAACAGCGTCGAGACCCTCGTCGCCTTCCTGGCCGCGGCGAGCCTCGGGGCGATCTGGTCGTCGTGCTCGCCGGACTTCGGCGCCCGCGCGGTGCACGACCGCTTCGCCCAGATCGAGCCCGCCGTGCTCGTCGCCGTCGACGGATACCGCTACAACGGCAAGGGCTTCGACGTCCGGGACAAGGTCGCCGACCTGCAGGCCAGGCTGCCCACGCTGCGCGCGACCGTCCTCGTGCCCTACCTCGACCCCGACGCCGCCCTCGACGGCACGACGACCTGGGCCGAGTTCACCGCAGAGACCGGCCCGCTGGAGTTCACCGCCGTCGCGTTCGACCACCCGCTCTGGGTGCTCTACTCCTCCGGCACCACGGGCCTGCCGAAGGGCATCGTGCACGGGCACGGCGGGATCGTCGTCGAGCACCTCAAGGCGATGCGCCTGCAGCACGGGCTCGAGCCGGGGGAGCGGTTCTTCTGGTTCACCACCACCGGCTGGATGATGTGGAACTTCCTGGTCGGCGGCCTGCTCGTGGGCGCGACGATCGTGATGTTCGACGGCAGCCCCGGCCACCCCGACCTCGGCGCGCTGTGGGCACTCGCCGCGAAGCACCGGGTGGCGCTGTTCGGCGTCTCCGCCCCGTACGTGCAGTCCTGCATGAAGGCCGGCCTGCGTCCCGGCGAGGACCACGACCTCTCCGCGATGCGCGCGCTCGGCTCCACCGGCGCCCCGCTGTCGGTCGACGGCTTCCGCTGGATCGGCGAGGCCGCTGGGGCGCACATCCAGATCTGCTCGGTCTCCGGCGGCACCGACGTGTGTGCCGCGTTCCTCACCAGCGCCCCGACCGTGCCGGTCTGGCTGGGGGAGCTGTCCTGCGCGGCGCTCGGCGCCGACGTCCGGTCCTGGGCCGAGGACGGCACCGACCTGCTCGACGACGTCGGCGAGCTGGTCATCACCACGCCGACCCCGTCGATGCCGGTCATGTTCTGGAACGACCCGGACGGCACCCGGCTGCGCGAGTCCTACTACGAGGACTTCCCCGGCAACTGGCGCCACGGCGACTGGGTCCGCCGCACCCCGCGCGGCTCCTACGTGATCTACGGCCGCTCGGACTCCACCCTCAACCGCGGCGGGGTCCGGATGGGCACCGCGGACTTCTACGCCGTCGTCGAGAACGTGGAGGGCGTCGCCGACTCGCTGGTGATCGACACCACCGCGCTCGGCGCCCGCGAGGAGGGCACCCTGCTCTGCTTCCTGGTGCTCGACGACGGCACCACCCTCGACGACGTCGAGCCCACCCTGCGCACCCTGTTGCGCAAGGAGCTCTCGCCGCGGCACGTGCCGGACCGGTTCGTCGTCGTCGACGCGGTGCCGCGCACCCTGAACGGCAAGAAGTGCGAGGTGCCGGTGAAGAAGATCCTCTCCGGGACCGCACCGGAGAAGGCGGTGTCGGCCGGCGCGCTGCAGAACCCGGACGCGCTGACCCCGTTCGTGGCCCTCGCGGGAGCCTGACCTGCGCCGGACCGGGGTCCCTCGGTCAGGGGGACCCCGGTTCGGGAGGATCGGAACGCGCGTGTAGTGTTGTCCTCGCTGGTGGCCGTCAGGCACCGGGGAGGCTTCGCCTAGTCTGGTCTATGGCGCCGCACTGCTAATGCGGTTTGGGGTAACCCCCCATCCCGGGTTCAAATCCCGGAGCCTCCGCACCGGCACGGCGGTCGATACACCGGTCGCCGGCCGACAACTGAAGATTGCTACGCTGGAAACAGCAACGCGCCCGTAGCTCAACGGATAGAGCATCTGACTACGGATCAGAAGGTTAGGGGTTCGAATCCCTTCGGGCGCACCACACGAGATCCGGCTTTGACCAGCGACAACGGTCAGAGCCGGATCTCTTTTCGCCGGTAGAAGTTGATCGCGGTCCACGAACCGGTCCACGAACCTTGCTAGCTTCCGCCACGTGGCCAGCCGATCCGACGCCCCCGTCAAGCGCCAGCGCGGCAGCATCCGCCGCCGGGCCCGGTGCTACGAGGTCCGTGTGTCGGCCGGTGAGGATCCCTCGACCGGCGAGCGGATCGTGTTGTGCGAGAGCGTCGACATCGAGGGCGACGGCGACCGCGCCGAGAAGGCCGCCTACCGCGAGGCCGAGAAGATCCGGACCCGGCTCCTCTCAGACGCGGACGAACTGAAGGTCGCGCGGACCAAGGCCACCGTCGGAGCGCTGCTCGAACGCTGGATGCAGCAGCACGAGATCGACGCCACCACCCGGATGACCTACGAGTCCCAGATCCGGATGTACATCCTCCCGAACCTCGGTGACGTCCCGCTGGTGCTGTTCGTCCGGGAGGCGTCGCAGCGCCTGGAGACGCTCTACAGCCGCCTGCGGAGGTGCCGAGCGCTGTGCAACGGCCGGCCGTTCGTCGAGAAGCACGCGGCCGAGGGCCCGCACGACTGCGCGGTCGCGGGCTGCAAGCGGCACGTGTGCAAGCCCTACGCGGCGTCGAGTGTGCGGTCGATCCACGCGATCCTCTCCGGGTCGTGCAGCGCCGCGGTGCGCTGGGGCTGGATCGCGTTCAACCCCATGCCGTCGGTCCGGCCGCCGTCGAAGGCGAGGCCGCAGCCGCGCCCGCCGACGAGCGCGCAGATGGCCCGCATCGTCGAGGCGGCCTGGGACGCGGCTGCGGAGTGGGGTCTCTACGTCTGGCTGTCCGCGGTGCTCGGAGCCCGCCGGGGCGAGGTCGTCGCACTCCAGTGGGAGGACATCGACCTGACTGCGGGCGTCGTCCGCCTGGACGAGAACTACGTCCGGGTCCCCGGCGGGATGGTCGTCAAGGACACGAAGACCCACCAGATGCGCCGGGTCTCGATCGACCCGCCCACCGTCGAGCTGCTCCGCCAGCACCGCGCGGACTGCGCGGAACGGCTCGCCCTGCTCGGGCTGACCGTGACCGACCGGACATGGCTGTTCTCGGCGACGCCGGACATGAGCCGCCCCCGCGACCCCTCGTCGCTCACCCGGCGGTACGCGCGGCTGGTCGCCAAGCTCGACATCGACACCGGTTTGAAGGAGCTTCGCCACTACTCGGCGACCGAACTCCTGACCGCGGGTGTTGACCTCCGCACCGTCGCCGGACGACTCGGCCACGGCGACGGCACTACCACACTGCGGCACTACGCAGCATGGGTCACGGCCGCGGACGAGGGTGCGGCCGGCGTGATCGGCGGCCGGATGCCGGTGGTCCGCAGGCCACCGCGCAGCGCTGGCGATGTCGCCGAGCCTGCGTAGGCTTGGGCTGAACCGATCCGGTCCGGCCGAAGCGGAGACGACGGCATGGCAGACCTCGCGACGGGCGCCCCGTCGTCGTTCACCGAACCGCTCGCCCGCCGCGTTCTGGCCAAGGCCGTCGACCGGGCGGACCTGCCGCGTGGCCCTGTCGAGCTGATCAGGATCGGCTCCAACGCCGTGTTCCGGATCGCCGGTAACCTCATCGCGCGGGTCGCGTCGCCGTCGGCACCGCTCGCCACCGCGGAGAAGCAGATCCGGGTCGCCCGCTGGCTGGCGGCTGAACGGTTCCCGGCGACCCGCGCGGTCGACGTCGAGCAGCCGGTCGAGGTCGACGGCTGCGCCGTCACCTTCTGGGAGTCCGTCGCCCCGGGAACGACGTACGCGCCGATCAGTGACGTCGCCGCCGTCATCCGCCGACTCCACCAGCTCCCGACGCCCGACGGCCTCGACCTCCCGGAGATCGAACCGTTCGGGCCGGCCGGGGCCGACCTGCCCGATTTCCCGGGGCTCGCGCCGGACGACGCCTGCTTCCTCCGGGAACGGATCGAGTGGGCGCGCGAGGCATTCCCGCGGTTGCCGTTCGAACTGCCGTACGGGGCCATTCACGGGGACGCGAATGTGGGAAACGTGCTCGTCGACACCGCCGGACATCCGGTGCTGATCGACCTCGACAGTTTCGCCACCGGACCACGCGAGTGGGATCTGATCCAGACGGCGTTGTTCGCGACGCGTCTCGGCTGGCACAGTCGATCCGAGTACGCGGACTTCGTCCGTGCCTATGGATACGACGTCACTCAGTGGTCCGGTTTCGAGTGTTTGGCCGACATGCGTGAGATCGCGATGACCTCGTGGCTGAGCAAGAAGGCCACGGAGTCCCAGGCGACTGCGCGCGAGGCCGGCCGTCGCATCTCCGACATCCGGAACGGCGCTCCCCGAACGGACTGGGGAGCCTACTGATCACGCGGACCGTCATTCCGACGGTCGCCAGAGCCGAAAGTGTTGAGCGGAGTCGGCGAAGGTCCGCACCGCCGTGCTGCGCCGGTGCCGGACCAGCCGTTCCCTGAACTCATCCACATAGCTGCTGCACCGTGCCGACCGGAGTCCCTCGCCGACCTCTAGGGCGTCCGCCGCGACCCTGCAGCCCTCGTCGAGATCGCCCCGGTCGATCAAGGAGTCGGCGAGCACCATCGCCACGAAGAAGTCGCTCCTGACGTAGTCGCCGGACGCGGACGTGAGCGCCCGCTGCGCGTGCTCCACCGCGACGTCGGCGCGGCCGAGGTCTCGGTGGCAGTGCGCCATCTCCGCTGCGATCTCGGCCTGGTCGAAATAGCCGATCCAGGCGGGTTCGTCCCCGGCCCGGTGCCGCTCGAAATGCTGTACCGCCGATCCCATCGCGCGGTCGCACGCGTCGGCGTCACCGATCCGCGCCAGCGCCCGGGCCTCCATGATGTGGAAATGCGATGTGAGGATCGGAATGCCGATCGAGTCGGTCCCGAGGCGGGCAGCCCGCGCCATGTTCGCGGCCTCGCGATAGCGACCGAGGAAACTCGCCTGATGACTCATCGCGTCCAGAATGCTCGCTGCGAGCAGACGATCCTCTCCGGCGTCGGCCAGTCCGAGTGCCTGGATGAAATAGCGTTGCGCGAGTCCGTGGAGCCCGGCGTCGTACGCCATCCATGCGGCCAGTTGTGTCGATTCTCCGGCGGCTGCGAACAGGGCGCGCCGCACGTCTGCGGTGCCTGCGGCCCGCAGGAGCAGCGGCAGCTCCGTGCGGAGGTACTGCACCAGTGAGTTCCGGGCGTGTGCGCCGCCGAACGTGCTGTCCAGACGGTCGAAGGTCTCGCGCATCGTCCGGAGCCGTTGAACGTCGGACAGCCCGATGCGCGACGGGCCCTCGGCGCGATCGCCGACCGGTGGTTGTGACCCCACCAGCCAGGAGACCGACGCCTCGTTCCAGGCCGCGACGTTCGTCGGTGCACTAAGCACCACGGGCGCGCTCGCAAGATCGGCGTCGAGGAGTTGCGCGGTCGCCACGACCCCGTCCTCCGCCGAGCCGGGGTAGGCGAGACCTGCCTGCGGGTCCGCCGTCGTCGGCCGACGGAATCCGAGCTCGTCGAGCGCGACCGTGCGTCCGAGCGCAGCGCCCACCGCCTGCGCGATCGCCGTCCGCGTCGCGTCGTCACGAGGGACCGTCCCGGCGATCCACCGGCTCACGTAGGTGTGGGAGTAGCTCCGGCCGGCGGCCCGCGCGGCCGGGGACTCGCTGACGGCGCGGGCGAACCGCTTCCGGCCGATCGTCCCGGCACGGTCGAGGAAACCCGCCTTGATCAGCAACGAGGACAGCCGCTCGTTCGCCACGCGCCGGTCACCCCCCGGATCAGTGCGCCGTCTGACCGAGTGTGCCCCCCACTGCGCCCTGTCGCGGGTGAATCCGGAAATCCACTCTGGTTCCTGTCAGGACAACCGACGCGGCAGCTCCGGGAGGTGAGCGGGATGAACGGGTCAGGACGTCATGTCGACGGCGCGTTCGAGGGCCTCGACCCGGCGTCGGAGGTCGCGGAGTTCCCCGCGAACGTCCACGGGGTCGTCGTGCCGCGGATCGTCGCCGGTCCGACGGCCGCGGAGCACGGTGCCGAGATGCTCGGCAGGCCATCCGAGCGCCACGGAGAGGGCGACCAGCGTCCTGGGCTGACGCCGACGGGTGTTCAGGACGTGCACCAGCTCTCGGACGGTCGTCAGCGAGACCCCCGACTTCGACGCGAGATCGGTCATCGTCATGCCTCGCTCGTCGAGGCGGACCTTGATCGCGTCCGACACGGCGGACCAGTCCTGATTCACGTGCGCTCCCACCCTGTCGAGGTGCGGCGAGCGTAGCGAGAGCGCGGTACCGCGCGCACTTCACGCGCGAAGCCGTGTTGACGAACTATCAATCTACGCTCAATATGAGCGTGAAACTGGCACTGCTGGATCGGCTGGCAGGCCACGACAGGGGAGGCACGAGTGGATACGACGAAGACCTCGACGGCGGAGGTTCCGGCCGCCGACGCGACGGCGAGCAGGCCCGCCTTCTACACCGCGGCGGAGACCGCGGCGATGCTCCGGCTTGACGAGTCGACGCTGTACCGGCACCTGCGGCGGGGGACCTTTCCCGGACTCAAGATCGGTGGGCGCTACGTGGTCCCCGGAGCGGTCCTGGAGCGTCTGGTGGCCGACATCCTCACGACCGGGCGCTGCATCGACCTCGGCTCCTGGACCGAGCAGTGGCGGCACGACCAGGTCGCAGCGCTCGCCCGGGCCGCGGCCGCGGACGTCACGATCGTGGGCGGGGCGGGCTGATGGGCAGCGTCGGGGTGCTGATCCTGTTCATGGTCGCCGGTGCGGTGATCTGCGCGAAGGCGCGGGTGGCCGCCGGTGCAGTCGCGTTCTCCCTGATCGCGTTGGTGCTGTTCGTCGCCACGCCGGTCGGCTCGGGGTTGCCGGACGCGATCTCGACGTTCGTCTCGGCGTTCGACCAGGCGGCGACGCCGGCACTGAACGGCGCCGAGACCGTGGGGGCCGGGTCGTGACCGCGGCCGTCGAGCCCGGAGCGGGAGACCTCGCCCTCACGGCCGGGCGGGCCGAGAACCCGGAGGGACCCGCCTTCGGCGGGGCGGAGGGCCGTCCGACCCGAGTTTGGCCCGGCCTCACTCAGATTCAAGGGCGCTCCGCTGGCGCTACGCGTCGCTGCGCGACCGACCTTCGGCCGGCCCTTGAGTCCGAGCCTCGGAGGCCGTGCGCGCCTGATGGCGCGGTGACGGACGGGACGCCGCCACCGGGGGGCCAGACCGGCCGACCCTCCTCGACCTCTTCGGAGGCCAGCGTGAGCGTGATCTTCCTGCCCGGCCCGCCCGTCGTGGACCTGGCCGACGACCCGACCGACCTGATCGACGTGACGGATCTGGTGTGCCCGGGCTGCCCCGGCCCCGTCATGGACGCCCCGCCGTTGGGGTGGCCCGCCCGCGCCGGCCGGTCGCCGGAGTTCTCCCACACCGACGGCTCGGTGCTCTGCCCGGATCACATGGGGCGGGTCCCGGAGCCGATCGAGGCGGCGGGGCTGCGCTACGGGCTGACCGCGGCCGGTGCCGGGGTGTCGCTGGACGAGGGCACCGGGTGGTCGGCGTGAGCGCCCGCCCCACGCCGTCGCCGGAGTGGACGGTCCGCGAGCGGGTTGCGCAGCCCGAGGACCTGGACCCGCGGTTGCTGCGCCCGACCGGGCGGACGGACCGTTTGCAGGTCGTGGTCGAGCACTACGTGGTCGGGGCGGGTCGGTGCCCGGGGTGTGGGTGGCCGGTGGTGCGTCGGCAGGAGTGCCCGTCGCGTCAGGTCGCGGTGTGCCTGCTGGACAACCGGCCGTTGCCGGTCCGGCTCGCGCACCTGGTCGACGTCGTGCCCGGCGCGGGGGTGGGGCGGGACTCGGCGGCGGACCGGGAGGAGCGGCGGCAGGCCGAGGACGCGTTGCCGGGGCTGTTCGAGGCGCCCGCACGCGGGCCGGAGAGGAACACGCAGTGAACGACAGCAGCAAGCAGATGGTGCGGCCCGGCGACGGGATCTTGGCGGAACACGACCGCCGGGCCGCTCTCACCAACCAGTACATGGAGGCAGGCGAGATGACGAGCGTAGACCTGGGCCCCGCACGGGGCGAGGACGTGGACTGGCGGGCCCTGGCGGCGTGCCGGGAGGCCGACCCGGAGCTGTTCTTCCCGACCGCGGCCGCCGGTGCGGCCCTGGTCGCCGAGGAGCGGCGGGCGCTGTCGGTGTGCGCGGGGTGCCCGGTCCTGGCCGCGTGCCGGACCTGGGCCCTCGCGGAGCAGTCGCACGGGATCGCGGGCGGGTTGACCGAGGCGCAGCGCACCGCGCTGCGCCACCGCGGCCGGGCCCGGCGCGGCCGACCGGTCGGGGTTCGGGTGCCGGTGTCGGTGCGGGGTGCACGGCACCGCGACGCCGGTCGGGCCGCGCTGGCGGCCGGGGCCGAGCCCGGTCTGGTGGCCGTGCAGTGCGGGGTCACGCGGCGCACCGCGGAGCGGTGGGAGGCCGAGCTGCGTCGTGACCACCGCGTCGCCGTGGCTGCGCGGGTCGGGGGTGAGCGGTGATGGGCGTGTTCGGTGAGCCGACCGACGCGGAGCGTCGGGTGTGGCGGGTCCGGGACCTGATCCGGTCCATGGCGGTGGAGTGGTTCGGCACCCGTGAGACCCGCGAGCCGATCGGCGACACGAGCGTGACCCGCCTGGTCCTGTCGGATCCGCTCGCGGGGTTGCGGGCGGCGGTGCAGGTCCGGCGGGTCGCCGCTGCGCAGGGCCGGGAGTACGCCCTGGACGCCCGCGGCGCCGGACGCTCGTGGGCGGAGGTCGCGTCGGTGCTCGGGTTCGAGGGGCTGGATGAGCCGGAGGTGCTGGCGTTCGAGCACGTCGCCGAACGCGGCGGAGCTGCTGCGCCGCGGTGGGAGTCGGTGTCGTGGCGCTGCACCAGCTGCTCCGCCCGTGTCACCGACACCGGGCCCTACGGGTCGCATCCGACCGACGTCGAGTCCGGGCACGCCGAGGGCTGTGCCCGGCACCGCGCGGACATCGCGGCGTGGGCGGCCCGGACCGGATGGGACGACTGAGATGAGCGTTCTGTTCAGCTCCACCAGCTTCGTCCTCGCCGTCTTCGCGGCGGGTGCTCTGCTCGCCTGGGCGCGTGGCGCCCGCGCGCTGGCCGCCGGTCTCGCGGTGGTCGCGCTGCTCCCGGCGGCGACGATCGTCACCGCCCTGTCCTGGCCCGCGCTTGTCGCGGTGGTCGGCCTGGCCGGGGTGATCGTATGGCACCGCTGGTCGCGCTCCTCGGCGACGGTGTCCCGATGGGCCGCGCGGTCGCGCCGCAAGGTCGGGGTGGCCTCGTCGCTGGACATCGTCCGCCACGCCGGGACCCTCGCGGTTCGCCGTCGCACCGGCACGGTGCGGCCGTCGTTGGCAGGGCTCCCGCGGTGGCAGCGGCTCCGGCTCGCCACGAGCGAGGCCGCGGTGGAGCTGTGCCGCACCGGCGTGTTGCGGGTGTGGGCGCTGGTCGAGGACGTCGTGATCGTCGTCGGCGGCCCCCGCACCGGCAAGACCGGCTGGCTGGCCGGGCGTGTCCTCGACGCCCCGGGCGCCGCGCTGGTGACCTCGACCCGCACCGATCTGCTCGACCTGTGCGCGCCGCTGCGTCGCCAGGACCGGGGTGAGGTGTTCGTGTTCAACCCCGCCGGCCTCGGCGGCCGGGCCAGCACGATCACGTTCGACCCGTTCACCGGCTGCGCTGACCCCGTCACGGCCACCGAGCGGGCCACGGACATGCTCGCCGCCGTCGCGTCCGGGGCGGGTGGGGATCGGGAGTTCTGGGACGGTCAGGCCCGCCGCGTCCTGGCCGCGCTGCTGCACGCCGCCGCCCTCGGGCACAAGCGGATGGCCGACGTCCTGGGCTGGGTCGCCGATCCCGACACGGCCGGCCGCGAGGTCCCCGCGCTGCTGCGTCGGTCGGGGGTGACGGCGTTCGAGCAGGACGTCATGCAGTTCCTGACCACGAACGAGCGGACTCGTTCCTCGATCACCTCCAGCGTGATGCCGGCTCTCGGGTGGCTCACCCACCCGGCCGCCGCGGCGGCTGCGGAGCCGGGGGAGGGCTTCGACGTCGCCCGCCTCCTCCACGACCGGGCGACGGTGTTCCTGCTCGGCGCCGAGGAGGCCCAGACCGCACCCCTGGTCTGCGCGCTGACCGGGCACATCGCCCGCGAGGCCCGACGGCTCGCCGCCGGACAGCCCAAGGGCCGGCTCGATCCGCCGCTGGGGTTGTTCCTGGACGAGGCCGCCCTGATCAGTCCGGTCCCGTTGGAGTCGTGGACCGCGGACATGGGCGGGCGGGGTGTGACGATCCTGTGTGCGTTCCAGTCCCGCGCCCAGCTGTTGGCCCGGTGGGGTGAGCACAAGGCCGCGACGATCCTGAACAACACCGCCGCGGTGATGATCTTCGGTGGGACGCGGGACAAGGCGGATCTGGAGTTCTGGTCCACCCTGGCCGGGGAGCGCGACGAGCGCGTGTCGACGACCGATGAGCACGGTCGGGTCGCGTCCCGGTCGGTGCGCAAGGTCCCGGTGTTGGCGCCGGCGCAGATCGCGAACCTGCCGGCGGGGCGGGTGGTGGTGATCCGGCGCGGGATCGCGCCGGTGATCGGCCGCGCTCAGATGGCGTGGAAGCGCCGCGACGTGCGGCGTCGGGCTCGGCTGCTGCGGCGGATCGAGGCGGAGACCCGCTGGCACCGCCGCAGCGAGACTGCCCGAGCCTGGGCGGACCTCCAGCTCGAACATGCCCTGACCGTGCTCGCCGGCCGTTGGCCGGGCCGGTTCGGGGAGGCGGCGGAGCGGGTGCGGTCGTCCAACGCGATGTTCGCCGAGCTCCGCGCGATCCGCCGCGACACCGAGCACGACCAGGCCGCCGGGGCGACCGTGCTGCACGAACCCGGCCCCGACGGTGGTCGTCCGGCCGGCCCGGCGGGTGGCGCGGGTGACGGGCGGTGGACCCGATGAGCGGCTACGAGATGTGGACCCCCGGACAGGCGGTGGAGCGGCTGGCCGCCGAGCTGCCCGGTGGGCGGGCGGACGCGGAACAGGTCGTGGCCTCCTACCTGCGTGACGCCACCGGTGCGCACGGCCGGCCGTCGTCGGGGTGGCGGCTGGACGAGTTCGACCTCGACGACGCCCGCGCCCGCTTCGGGTGGGTCGACTTCGCAGGCGGCGAGACCGTCGCCGCCGCCCGCACCCGGGCCGACTCCGCCGCGGTCGCGGCGCTACGCGAGGCCCGGGGGACGTCGGCGATCACCGACCCGGCCCGGCTGGCCGGGCTGCACTCCGACGCCGAGATGTGGGGCTACCGCGCCCACACGGTCGGGCTCGACGAGCTGACCAACACCACCGGCTGTGACCCGCAGCCGCGGCTCGTGACGCTCGCCCGGGAGGGCCGGGAGCGCTCGCACCGCGAAGCGTGCGCCGTCCACGACGCCCACCAGGCCACCGCCGAGGCCGCGGCCGAGGTCGCCGCGCTCGACGAGCACCCACGCGAGCAGAACCACCCCGGCGACCGCCGGGCACACGAGACGCGCGACGAGCAGGAGGCACCGGTGGACACCCCGGACCGTAACCCCGACCACGACTCCGGCCACGACGTCGTGCGGGACGTGGCCGACATCGAGTCGATGCTGCACGCCGAGCACTGGAGCGAGGTCATCGACGCCGTCGAGCGCGACGAGAACCCCGACCGCGCCGACGGCCCGGACCGGGGCGGCGTGGCGGGGTCGGTGGGTGGGTTGTGGTTCACCCTCGACGACGGTGCGGAGGGCGGGATCCGGCCGTTGACCGAGACCGAGATGCGTCGCGTCGCGGACCTGGTCCGCCAGACCCAGGCCGCCGCCGTCGCCGTCGAGCACGACGACACCCCGCCCACCGGACGGCCGTCGTCGGTGGATGTGGACGGGGCGGGGTGGGAGCGATGAGCACGCCCCCGCTCCCGCAGAACCCGGCCGGGCCCACCCCTGGGGCGTCGGAGGTCGTGGTGGCCGGTCTGGCCCGCGAGGTCCACGAGCTTCACCGGCGGGTCGACGGCTTGGAGCCGGTGGTGGAGCGGGTGGAGCGGTTGGAGGAGATGGCCGCGCGTACGGCGGACACCCTGGCCGCGGTCGTCGGGCGCTGGCAGAAGGCGACCGCCCCGTCGTGGCTGCTCGCCCCCACCGAGCCCGCCGACGTCGCCGGGCTGCTCGACGAGCTGACCGTGTGGCTGGGGGCGGTGTTCCTGCGCTACCCCGACGGGGCATCGGTGCTGCCGGAGTGCTGGCTGTGGCACCCCGACGTCGTCGAGGAACTGCTGTGGCTCATGCACGCCTGGTGCGCGGCCTACCAAGGCCCTGACGCCTCGGTGGCCGGGGCGGGGGACTGGCACGACCGCCAGCGCCCCGGCGTCGTCGCCCGGGTCCGTAAGAGCGCGGGGTCGTGCTCGATCGAGCGCCACCAGACCCGCCCCGGTTGGAGCGCCCCGGGCGGGGCACCGGTCCCGGTGCCGGGTCTGGAGCACGCGGCCGCGATCACCGACTGGTGGGCATGCAGCCGCGAGCAGTCGCCGCCCGAACCCGCCCCGGCCGCGACCGGCCCGATCGGAGGTGTCCTCCGATGAGCGCCAACAGCACGAGCAGCACGAGCAGCAGCGCGGGGCGCTGGGGCCGGACGGCCGTGTGGCTGCCGGGGCTGGCCGTCGCGCTCGGCGCGGCGGTGGCGACTGCGCATGGCCTGTTCGAGGTCGCGGTGCCCGCGCGGGTGCCGGTCGGGGTGGCGTGGATCTACCCGCTGATAACCGACGGCCTGGACCTGGTCGCCTACGCGGCGACGGCGCGGCTGGCCGGTTCGGCGGCCCGCTACGCCTGGAGCGTGGTGGTCGTCTCCGCCGGACTCTCGGGTCTGGCGCAGGCGGTCTACCTCGCCTCGGACGCGGTGACCGCGGGCGGCGAGCTGGAGGTGTCGGCTGGGCTGCGGTTCGGGGTCGGGGCGTGGCCCGCGGTCGCCGCCGCGGTCGTCGCGCACCTGCTCTACCTCCTCGCCGACACCGCCACGGCCGCCCCGGAGCCCGACGCCGGGCCGGGGCCGCGGGTCCGGGCGACCATCACCGTTCCCTCGCCTGACCGGTCCGGCCGGACACCGGTGGAACACCCCGACGGGGTGGGACGCGGCCCGGGTGTCCCGCCCGCGTTGGACGGGCCGGTGATCCCGGGCCCGCCGCGGCCGGTGTCCCACCCGGCGCCGCGCCCCGCCGTCCGGCCGGACAGCTCCGGGGCCGGTGGAACGGGCGGGAGTGGTGCGAGCGCGCAGCAGCGCGCCCGCACCACCGCCGCGACCCACCGCCAGCGCCACGGCGACCTCCCGACCGTGCGCGAGTTGCAGGAGATGGCCGACGTCGGCCGGGGCACCGCCGCCCGAGCGCTCCAGCAGCTCCGCGACACCCCCACGCAGGCCGCGAGCGGCCTGCACCTCGTCCCCGACGAGCCCCAGAACAGGACTCAGCCATGAACCCGAGCAGCCAGACCAGCAGCACCCACATCGAGACGAGCAGCACCAGCAGCGAGAGCGAGCAGAAGACCAGAACCGAGAGCGACTACACCGAACAGAGCAAGAGCACCCCAAGATCAAAGGCAGCACACCTTGGCATCACGATCCGAGGGTGCGGTCCGGCCTGCGGCCGGACCGCGAACCCCGACGCCGCTCCCGTGCGGGCCGCGACCGGTTTCATGATCGTTTCGGGGTGGTCGGGGTGCTGAAGGTCGTCAACGGCTACAGCCCGGAGTACCTGTTGAAGGAGGTCGCAACGGGGCGGGAGAACTACTACACTGGTGCGGTCGCCGAGGGTGAGCCGCCGGGGCGGTGGTGGGGCGCCGGGGCCGAGCGCCTCGGCCTCACCGGCCTGGTCGACGCCCAGGACATGCGCGCCCTCTACGAACGCTTCCTCGACCCCCGGGACGCCGGGTTCCGCGATCCTTCCCAGTGGGACAGCGTCCCAACCCTGGGACACACCGGACGCAAGTACCTGTCCGAGGACGACCTGTACGCGGCGGCGCTGGAACGCGAGCCGGACGCCGCGGCGGAACGCCGCGCCGAGCTGCGTACCGAGGCGGGGAAGGCGGCCCGGCACAACGTCGCGTTCCTCGATGCGACGTTCAGCGTGCAGAAGTCGGTGACGCTGCTGCACACCGCGTTCGAGGCCCGCGAGGTCGCCGCCCGCCAGGCCGGCGACGAGGCCACGGCGGCGGCGTGGGGCGAGTTTCGTCAGGCGGTCGAGGATGCGATCTGGGCGGGCAACAACGCCGCCCTGGCCTACTTGCAGGACAAGGCCGGCTATTCCCGGGTCGGGCACCACGGCGGCGCGGCGGGACGGTGGGTGGACGCGCACGCGTTCACCGTGGCGTCGTTCTTCCAGCACGACTCCCGGGATCGGGATCCGCAGCTGCACATCCACAACACGATCCTCAACCGCGTCGAGTGCCCGGACGGGACCTGGCGGACCCTGGACTCCCGCGCGATCCACCGGTGGCGCCCGGGCGCGGCCGCGGTCGGGGAACGGACCTGTGAGGAGCGGTTGACCGCGACGATCGGGGTGCTGCTGGCGATGCGCCCCGACGGCAAGGCCCGCGAAGTGGTCGGGGTCCCGGCGCAGGCGATGTCACTGCTGTCGAGCCGTCGCCACGCCCTGACGGCGAAGGCAGCCGACCTGGTCGAGGCGTTCGAGGCCCGCTACGGGCGCGCCCCGAACGGCTACGAGCACGAGCGCCTCACCCAGCAGGCGACCCTGCTCACGAGGTCCGGGAAGTCCCACGACGGCGAGTCCCGCGACGACCTGCTCTCCCGGGTCGAGGTCCGGCTGCGCGCCGACATCGAGGGCGGTCTGGCCGGGATCGCCGACACTGCCCTGGCCGCGCGCCGCGAGGGTGTGGAGCCGATGACGTTCGACCCGCGGGCGGTGATCGAACTCGCGCTGACCGAGGTCGGGAACCGCAAGACGCACTGGACGACCGCGGACCTCACCCGGGCGGTCAACGCCGCCCTGCCCGACTACCTCGGCGTCTCCGACGGCGCCGAGATCGCAGCCCTGTTGGACCAGCTCACCGACGCCGCCCTCCACCACTCGTTGACGATGGACACCGCGAAACCCGCCGCCGAGCTGCTCCCCGACGACCTGCTGCTCGCCAACGGCCAGTCCGCCTACCAGGCCCCGGGCGGCGCGCTGTACGCGACACCGGAGCAGGTCCACACCGAACGGTTCCTCCTCGCCGCCACCGCCGCCCGGGACGGGGCGGCGCTGCCGGTCCGCGCGGCCCGCCGGTTCCTCGACCGGCTCGGTGAGGAGGGCATCGAGCTGGGCGTCGACCAGGCCGCCGCCGTGCGTTGCATCCTCACCTCCGGCGCCCGGATCGAGACCCTCGTCGGCCCGGCCGGGACCGGGAAGTCCTTCGTCGTCGGCACCCTGGCCCGCGCCTGGACCGACCCCACCCTCCGAGACCGCGCCGACGGCGGCGGGTCGGGGCCGGTGGGGCGGGTGTTCGGGCTCGCCACGAGCCAGATGGCGACCGAGGTCCTCACCGGCGAAGGGCTCGACGCCCGCAACGTCACCGCCTGGCTCGCCACCCAGGACCGCCTCCACACCGGCCGAACCCGGGACGAGGACGAGGCGTGGCGGCTGGGTGAGGGGGATCTGCTGGTGGTCGACGAGTCCGCGATGACCGACACCGCTGCGCTGGCCGCGATCCACCGCCACGCCGACACTGCTGGGGCGAAGCTGCTGCTGGTCGGCGATCACCGCCAGCTCTCCGCCGTCGGCGCCGGCGGCGGCATGGACCTGCTCGCCACCGCCGGGTCCCGCTACGAGCTCACCGACGCCCGCCGCTTCACCCACCCATGGGAGCAGGAGGCGAGCCTGCGCCTGCGCGCCGGAGACGACACCGTGCTGCGCACCTACCACCAGCACGGCCGCATCCTCGACTCCGGAACCTGCGACGACGCCGAAGCCTCCGCCGCCCGCGGGTGGCTGGCCGACACCCTCGCCGGACACCACTCGCTGCTGCTGGTCGACACCAACGACCAGGCCGCCCGCGTCTCTGCCCAGCTGCGCGCCGAGCTGGTCCGCCTCGGCCGCGTCGCCGAGGACGGCGTCTGGCTCGGCCGTCAAGGTGTCGTGGCCGGGGTCGGGGACCTCGTGCAGGCCCGCCGCAACGCCTGGCACCTCGCCGGACGCCACGGAAACCGCCGCGGCCCGATCAACCGCGAGACCTACCGCATCACCGCCGTCCGCGACGACGGCGCCATCGAGGTCACCACCGACACCAGCACCGACGGCGCCGCCGCCGAGGCAGAGGGGGCCGGCGGGCTCGGGCAGAGGCTTGTCCTGCCCGCGTCCTACGTCGTCGAGGACCTCGCCCTCGGCTACGCCGCCACCGTGCACGCCGCCCAGGGGACCACCGTCGACACCACCCACACCGTCGTCACCCCGGGCACCGGCCCCGCCGCCCTCTACGTCGGCATGTCCCGCGGACGGCAGACCAACACCGCCCACGTCACCACCCGCACCGCACCCGAGGACCCCGCCGACGGCACCGCGCGGCACGCCCTGCACCGCGACCCCGTCGCCACCCTCGCCGCGATCCTCGACACCACCGAAACCTCCCTGTCCCGCTCCGCCGTCGCGGTTGCCACCGAATCCGCGCAGAACGCCGCCAGCGCCCGGACCGCGGCCGAGCTGCTCGCCGACGCCGCCCAGCTGACCGCGACCGAACGCACCCGCGACCACCTCGACCGACTCGTCGCCCACGGCGCCCTCACCGACCACCAACGCGCCCAGATCGCCGCCGAGGACGGCGCCGCCTCGCTGACCCGCGTGCTGCGCCGGGCCGAACTCGCCGGCCTCGACCCCCAGGCCGTGCTCGTCGACGCCGTCGAGCGCGGCCCGCTGACCGGGGCGCGGAACCTGACCAACGTCCTGTACTCCCGCATCCGCGAGGGCCACCGCTTCGACCCTGTCGGCGACACCTGGGCGGAATGGACACCCCACACCGACAACCCCGAATGGCACGACTACCTCACCGCCCTCGCTCGCGCCGCCGACGACCGCGCCGCCACCCTCGGCCGCGACGCCGCCGCCGACCCACCCGCCTGGGCAGTCTCCGCGTTCGGCGCGTGCCCGGCCGACGCCGACCAGCAGGCCGAGTGGAGCGCCGCCGTCGGCCGCGTCGCCGCCTACCGCGAGATGCGCGGCCACGACGACCCCGACGACGCCCTCGGACCCGCGCCCAAGCCCGGGCAGGTCGAGGAGTTCGCCGCCTACCGCTCCGCGTGGCGGACTCTGGGCCGGCCGGAGATCGACCGCGAGCACCTGGAACTGTCCAACGGCCAGCTCCGCGCCCGCATCCGCGCCTACCAGCGCGAACTCGCCGCCGCACCCCGCTACGTCGCGAACGAACTCGCCGGAACCCGCCAGAGCGCCGCCACCCACCAGCAGACCGCCGCGCTGCGCCGCGCCGAAGCCGACGCCCTCACCGACCCCGCCGAGCGGCAACGGATCCTCGACGAGGCGAACCAGGCGACCGCCCTGGCCGCGGTGCTCGACGCCCGCGCCGAGCAGCTCCAGCAGATCGACGACGCCCGCGCCGCCTGGCTCGCCCACACCTCTCAAACACGGGTGCAGGCCGAGTTGTCCAAGGCCGAGCTGTCCGCACGCGACGCCGACGACGACCCCGCCCAGCAGGCCACCGCTGAGGAGTGGAAGGCCGCCCACGAGGCCGCGATCGCCGAGGACGACGCCCACCGCGAGATCACCGAGGACGACATCGACCACACCGACCACGATCAGCGGCCCCACACCGCAGATGACGAACGCACAGCCCCCGCGGCCCCGGTTGCCGACGCCGGATGGGACGACGTCCGGGAACGGGCAGAGCGCGAACCACGACCCAGCGGAGAGGACGTCGTCCGGGTCCCCGACGCCGCCGAGACGACGGGGCACCTCGACCACGCCGGCCGGGTCCTGGACGAGATCCGCTACCGCGACACCGGCGAGGACCTCGCCCGCGCCGCCGAGCTGAACTGCTGGCACACCGACGACCACACAGTGGCCGAGCACGACAGCACGGCGGACGACGAGGTCGACGAGTACAGCGACCGGTAGCAGGTCTGATTCAGTCGGTGTCGGCCTGGCGGGGCACGGCGAGGGGAGCCGGGCCCTCGCCCCGCCAGGCCCACCACAGCGTCGCCCGGATCCCCTCACACCAGCCCGGGCGGTCTGCGACGAGGTCGGGCTGGCGTACCGGGAGCAGCTCGACCGCCATGCACTCGGCCTCGATCAGCTCCTCATAGGCCGTCGCACGCGAACGGGTCACTGGGGCCGCCGGCTGCTGCACCTGGCCCCACGACGTGCGGTGCGGAGCACCGGCCAGCCACCGGCACGTCGCCACGACACCGGCGGCGTACCAGTCCTGGACTCCACGTTCGCCCTGTTGCGTGGTTCGGTCCTTCGCGGCGGCCCAGACCGCGGCGAACTCGCCGCGGGGCACCCGCAGGTTCCCCGCCGGGATCCGCGCTACCTGCTCAGCAGTCGCCACCATGCACCCCAGGGTGACAGAAACCACCGACGCTGATGATGGTAACGCCCCGGACCGTCGTGTCTCAGCCACCAACTGTCGACCTGCTGGGGCCTCACCTGCAGCCCACTGAGCCTTTCCCAACCTGTTTGTGCTGGTCAGGGGTGTGAGGTGCGTGGCTTGTCGTGAGATGGGTGGGGCTCCTGGTAGACGGATAGCTGTCGCGCCACCGCCTACCGAGGAGCCCCGCGTGTTGTCCTACCCATCCGGGATGTCGATGTCCACTCGCACGGTTCGTGTCCTGGCCGGGCTGCTGCGCGGACATCGTCGCCGGATCGGGACCCGGTGGCGGCTCCTGACCCCGGCCCGCCAGGCCCTGCTCGTGCTCGCGCACCTACGTAAGGGCGAGACCTACACCGACCTGGCCAGCGGATTCAGAGTCGGGAAGTCCACGGTGTCCCGGTATGTCGCCGAGGCGATCGGGCTGCTCGCTGCGCTCGCGCCGACCCTGGAGCAGGCCATCACGGTCGCGGCCGGGAAGGCGTTCGTGATCCTGGACGGGACGCTGCTGCGTATCGACCGGGTCGGCATGGGCTCGGGCTATGACCGGGCGTTCTATAGCGGGAAGCACAAGTGTCACGGGCTGAATGTGCAGGTCATCGCCGACCCCGCGGGTCGGCTGGTGTGGATCTCCCCGCCGCTACCGGGGGCACGGCACGACATGGGCGCTGCCCGGATCCACGGGATCATCGACGCGGTCAACACCACCGGGGTGCGGGCGGTCGCTGACACCGCCTACCAGGGCGGCGGTCCCGCGATCACCGTCCCGCACCGACGCCGACGCCGCGATCTCGACACCGGCCGGTACCGGCCCCTGTCAGCGAATCAGAAGGCCGTCAACGCCGCTCACGCCCGACGGCGGGCACCGGGTGAGCGGGTCAACGCCGAGCTGAAGAACTGGAAGATCCTCCGCAAGATCCGCTCCAGCCCCTCCCAGGCTGCTCAGCTCGTCGCAGCGATCCAGACCCTCATGATCACCACCGCCTGACCAGCACAAACAGGTTGGGAAAGGCTCACTCGCGGAGGGGCCGGTTACCACGCCGGGTCCGGATACCTGCGGCTTGAAATGTTCTATGTCACAGCCCTTCGCGCCCTGACGGCCCGGCGTGTAGATTCACTCGCTGGGGCTAGGGGATCGCAAAGCATTAGATGGTATTGGAGTGGAAGATGTTGCCGAGGCTGTTGCTCTTAGGTGCTGGCGATCCGGTTTACCGGGGATATTCGCTCGAAGCATTGGCACGTAATTTTCGGGTGACACTACTCGACGCTTCTGCCAGCGAATCGCAGAAGGCGGTTGTCGACAGACACGTCGGCATTGATCACCGCGATCCGGCAGTCGTTTTAGAGTATGTCCGTCGAAACCTCAATTGTTTCGACGGAATATTCACTTACGATGAGTTTGCGGTCGAGACGGCGGCAGAGGTCGGTGCAGGCGCTGGTTTTCGTGTCAACTCGATCTCGACCGCCCGTGCGTGCCGAGACAAGGCCGAGATGCGTGCGCGGTTGAAAACCGGCAACGTCCCGTCAGCCCGAAGCATTCGGGTCGACTCCAGTGACGCGGCGCGTGCCGCAGCCCAGGAGCTCGGCTACCCAGTAGTGCTAAAGCCACAGGCTCTCGCCGGGAGCATCGGCGTGATCCGGGTTGACGCCGACTTTGAGTTCGACGCTGCCTACGCCGTCGCCGCCAACTCTGGACACGGCGTCTATGGCTCGACTGGTGGGCGACTCCTGGTCGAGGAGTATCTGGATGGGCCAGAGATCTCGGTGGAGTGCGTGGTCCGCGACGGCGTCCCCGAGATCCTGGCTGTTACACGAAAGTCCCTCGGGCCTGCACCGTACTTCGAGGAGATTGGGCACGTGGTCGCGCCGAGGGAGCCGGTGACCGCGGACGACTCGGCGATCGTCTCCGTAGTTCAAGCCACGCATGCTGCCGTCGAGATCACCTGGGGTGCGACCCACACGGAGCTGCGCCTGACCCGTACTGGACCGCGCGTGATTGAGATCGGAGCGAGGCCCGGTGGGGACTTGATTCCACTGCTCGTACGCCTGGCAACCGGACGGGACCAGGTTGTCGAGGCCGCCGCCGCAGTATGCGGGATGGACCTCCCTGACATGCCCGAGGGGACCGAAGGAGGCGGGCTGGCGGCCGCCGCGATCCGCTTCTTCTACCCCGTGGCGGAGAGCAGGCTGGCGGGCCTCTATCTGGACCCGAAGATCAGGTCCGCTCCTTGGCTGTACGATTTCACGCGCGAGGTGGAACTCGGAACCGTGCTCCGAACGCCGCCGCACGCCTTCCTCGATCGCATCGGATTTGCCGTTGTCCGAGCGGAATCTGCCGACTGCTGTCAGCGGCACCTCGACAACTTCGAGAGCGGACTGGCTATCACCTGCGATCCTTCCGCCGACGCCATCTGTTCACCTCCTGGTAGTGCGAAGAAGAAAGACTCCTTGCCGAAGACGTACTAATGTCGACACCGGCATTCGGCGAGTGATTCTTGCTCGCTCGTATCCGTGAAACTGAGGAAGCGAAGGAGAGGCATGCCTGTAGTCGCCACGATCCGGGAGTCGCTGGACACCATCCGTGAGGCCATTGACGAGCACTTCGCGTCTGAAGCGATGCAGTCACAGATCTTCGATCTGCGTCGCAGTTATCAGGAGACCGACTTTGCCGAGGTTGTCGAATTCACCCCGCCTTGGGTATTCGACACCGCCCTCGGCGAGGTCGAGGAATTATTCAACAAACAGGCGAAGCGGCGCGACATCGTCGTTGCCCAGAGCGGCCACACTCCGCGCAAGTACTCCAACCTCGACCGTGACGCGCTTGCGGCTGGCAGCGCCGTCGTCCCGGAGTTGTTCCACAGCCGCGGGCTACGAAGCTACCTCGAGCAGATCGTCGGTGAGACCGTCTTGCCGGTTCCTTACACTCCCGAGGAGTACATCGCTGCCCGGCTGCACGAGGCCGGAGACGTGCACGGATGGCACTGGGACGACTACACCTGGGCGCTCGTTTGGATCTTCAAGATCCCGGACGAGACAATCGGCGGCAGTGTCGATTTCATCGCGCGCGCCCCGTGGGATCGTGAGAACCCGCGGGTAGACGAACTCGTCGCGAAGGGTCCGTTGGTCCGCCGACACCCGGGGGTCGGCAATGCGTACCTGCTCAAGGCCGACACCGCGTTGCACCGGGTCGCGCCGCTTTCCGAGGACGCCGAGCGTATGATCGTTTGCTACACATTCGCCACCGAGTCGGACCTGACCCAGCCCGTTGACCATTCCAGCATGGAGGACCTGTACCCGGAGGCCCACGAGCGGCACTTCGGATGATCGTCGGGTCCCCCGCGGTTTCTACTGTCGCCGAAGTGCTCCGGGGAGTAGACCTGCCTGGTCTGCTCGACGGGCGCCGTCGTCGGTGTCTCAATACGTGGGAACCGTGGCTCGCTGGGGAGGCGCTGACCGACGCCTCCCCAGGGGGAGCTGCGCCATACCCTCGTGACGAGCTGGCTCGACTGCTGCACATGGGCTTCGACGTCGGGCATCCGTCGATCCGTGACGATATCGGGCGCGCGTTGGTCGACGCTGGCCTCGTGGCATCCAATGGCGGCGTCTACCGCACCGGGCGGTGGCGCCTGAGCGCTTTCGCCGGGCTGCTGATCGCCGCTGACCGCGACTACAGCACCGAGCACGAGGTCCACTTGGGCGAGGACTCACTCCGGTTCACTCAAGCTGTCCTCGCCGCAACACCGCGGGACGCCGTACTCGACATCGGCTCCGGCTCTGGGGTCGCGACGGCGGCCGCCGTGCGGACCGCGGGTTCGGTCCGCGCGATCGACGTCCTCCCAGACGCGGTGCGGGCTACCGAGATGACTTGCGCGCTCAACCCTGGCGGCGCTGAGGTCACCACCGAGGTTCGGAATTTTTCCGACGTAGACCTTGCCGAGTTCGATCACGTGATAACGAATCTTCCGGGCGTCCCCGTGCCCTCCGGGATGCCCTACCCGACGGCCGGGAACGGTGGCCCGGACGGACTCGACCTGATCCGGACGTTCTGGAAGCAGCTGGCCGCAGGACCGCCGCGACGGGTGACGATGCGGTTTCAGAGCATGGGCGAAGCCGAGCCCGAGGTGCTCGCTGAACTTCGCGAGACTTTTCCGCAGCACGCGATCTCCATCGCCGCCGACTCCGCGGTGCCGATGCGGCTGCGGGATGCAATCACCGCAGAGCGGATCGCCAGCATCACCGGATCTGACCCGGATGACATCGTTGACCAACTGTCGGGCACGCGTCGGACCGACGGTCGGACAACGTACTTCTGCTCGACTATGAACCTCGTCCCTGGCAGGCCCGGGATCGCCTACGCAGCACCGCTCACCAGGCTCGATCTAGACGGTCTATGGCGAGCTGGCCCGGTCCGCAAGATCCACGACACGGCCGTGTGGACGGATTACTGCTCGCGACTGCGGCTGATGCCCGACGAGTTCTGGTCGGTCCAGGGGGAGGAGCACGTGCGCACCGTGGGCCGCGACATGCACGCTCTCGGTGGTGAGCTCTCCACGGGGAAAACGCCAGCTGAGTTGGCGGCCGCGCGCATCCCGGCCGGTCCCGCCGCTCGGGCAGGCATGGAATTGGCCGTCGCGCTCCTAGCTGAGGTACTCGAGGACATCGGGATCCTGCGCCCCCGATAGATGTAAGGAGTGACAGTGGTTTCAGGCTGGACTGTGCACGACTCGATGAACGACGTGGATGCCGAGGAATGGAACGATGTCGTAATCCGAGCGGGAGGGTCGGTCTTCCACAGTCATCAGTGGCTGACAGCGTACGAGACGGCGCCGCCGGCGCCGTTGTTCAATGCCCGCCACTTCTGCCACCGGACCGACGGCCGCCTCGATGCCGTCGCACCGTTCTACGAGGTGCAGGAAGACCCACACTACGTCGGTTACGGCCCCGATTACGACTTTGACCACCCGATCCTGCACACGCGGATGCTGGTCGGGCACTCGTGGTACTCCTACTTTAACGGAGTCTGCTCGGTCATCGACCCCGCAGAGATCGTCGACGACCTGGTCGGCGCCGTGGGTGAGGTCGCGACCCACCTCGGCGTGCCTGTCTTCGGCTTCCCCGGAGTCCCCGAGTCCGACCCGCTTGGCTCCGAGCTGGAGAAGCGTGGCTTCAGCCCCGTCTACACCGAAGCAACCAGCGGCGTCGACTTCGCGGGCACAGCACAGGCGCACCTGGACACACTGCGGAGCCAGAAGTTCCGCCGGGAGTTCCGCAGGCTGTCTACGAAGGCGCTCAGGTCGGGCGCGCACATCCGAACGACCATCGAGTCCGGCGACGTCGAGCGGTTCGCGAAGCTCGTCGAGGACGTGTGCGCCCGACACGGGGTCGCGACGATCAACCCGCCGGAGAACCTGTACAGCATATTCGAGAATCTGCGTGAGTACGTGTATTTCGTGAGCATCTGGCTGAATGATGAACTGCTCGGCGGCTTCGTCCTGATGCACTTCGAAGACACGCTCTACGCCTGGATCGCAGGACTCAACTACGACCACCATAAAGAACTTGGTACCTACTACGCGCTATACGCTCAGACCCTGCAGCTCGCCGAACGCCTCGGCGTGAGGCGGATCGAGATGGGTCGCAGCATGTACGGCTTCAAGGTCCGGATGGGATTCCATCCGCAGTCGTTGGTCAGTTGGTTCACTGGCGTTGGCCCGGACGGTCGCGAGCTCGTCCGCGAGGGAATTGCCAGCCTGGATCAGCACTGCCGCACCCGCAATCGGATCGCAGAAGCATACGAGAGCAACAAGCTGGAGATTCCCGAGATTTTCACAGGGCCGCCGCGGTTCGCTGTGGGCGGCGCCTAATGGCGGCGGGATTGCGGGAGCGCCTGTCCTTCTGGCAGACGGCGTTGCTGGGCGGGCTGGCCCTGGGCACGATCTTCGGGCTAGTCGAAGGCTTTTCGCTGTTCTCGCTCGCCTTCACCCGCGACCTTGGAATTACCCGCGGTGAGGCATCGAGCATGTACTCGGTCTACTTGCTATGCAGCGCGCTGTCCGCGCCGCTCGTGGGCAGGTTCGTCGACTGGTACGGGCCAGGGCGAGCCGTGCCCGCCGGGTTCATCATCGTCGGCGTGGGACTCAGCATGGCGTCGCGGGCGACGGCGCTGTGGCACTTCTATGTTCTGTACGTCCTCGTGCTCGCGACAGCGACGACCGTGCTGATCGTCGCCGCCCAGGTCATGGTGTCGAACTCGTACCCGACCGAGTTTCGCGGCCGAGCGCTCGGCCTAGCCTATGCGTGCGTTGGGCTTGGGAACTTCTTGTTGTTCAACCTGCTCGGCCAGATCATCTCCGCATACAGCTGGAGGGTTGCCTACCTGGTCGCCGGGATCGTCGCCGGCGTCGTCGCGCTGGCGTTCCTCCTGTTACATCGACGTACACCCACCTCTGTTCGAGCCGACGGGCCTGAAGCGGCCCCGGCAAGAATCGTTGGGATCGGTGTTGTTTTGGCGTTCCCAGCGTTCTGGTTCCTGTTCATCGCCGCTGTAGCCGCGAGCGTGCTCGACTTCGTCGTCTTCCAGCACCTGGCACCATTCCTGGTGACCTCCGGCTATTCGGTGGCTTCCGCCGGGTTCATTTTGAGCATCGCGTCGCTTGGCTACATCGCGGGACAGCTCACCGCAGGGGCAGCATCGGACCGGTGGGGGCGGGAGCGCGTCGGGGTGACCGCTGGGTTGGCCTACATCGCGCTGCTCATCGGGGCCGCGCAGCTTCCGGCGCAGTGGTTGGTCGCAGTCCTGTCTGCCGGACTGGGCCTCGTGGTTGGCGGGGTGATCGGTGCCCGCAGCGCCGGAACCGGCGACATGTTCGCGGGACCTGTACTCGGGCGGGTATCCGGCCTCGTACAGGTCGGTAGCGCGCTCGGCGCCGCGGCCGGAACCTGGCTGGGAGGCATCGCGTTCGACCTCACGGGGGGGTACGGACTGATGTTCGGCATCGCATCCGTTACGGCGCTCGTGTGGTGCGCCACCTTCGTCGCGGCGGCACCGCGCCGCGGGCACCGACTGAACCATGAGATGATCACTTGATCATGATGATGGACCAGCCCACAAGAACCGAAGTCCGCCCGGTGGCCGCCCGCGATCCAATGGTCGTCGCACTGATCCAAGCGCTCGACAACGACTTGGCCGAATTTCGGTACACAGAGAGCGAGAGCTTCGGGTATTCGATGCATGAACTAGAGGTCAGCTTGGTGCATCTGGTCGGGGCGAGCGTTGAAGGTCAATTAGTCGGCATCGGTGGTATCGAGTTCCAGGACGCTCAGAGCGTGTTTGGAAATTCTAGTGGGTTGAGGGTGTCGTGTGTTTCTGCTGGCGGGTGGCGGGGTATCCACGGGCGATGCGGCGGGTGATGGTGTTGATCGCGGCCCAGCGGATCATGGCTTCGGATGTGGTGGGGTGGCGTTCGTAGTCTCGGGCCAGGCGTCGGTGTGCGGTGAGCCAGGCCAGGGTCCGTTCGACCACCCACCTTCGTGGGAGGACGGTGAATCCGCGCTGCTCGGGTGGCTTGCGGATGATCTCGATCGTTGTCTGCAGGATCGTGGCGGCCCAGTCGAGCAGTCGCCCGGCGAAGCCGGCGTCGGCGTAGACGAACCGCACCCTGGTGCGCAGGTAGAGGTTGAGCAGGATCGGCTTGGCGCCGTCGCGGTCCTGTACCGAGGCCGAGCACACCATCGTGGTCAGCAGCAGACCGAGGGTGTCGGTCACGATGAACCGTTTCCGTCCGCCTGTCTTCTTCCCGGCGTCGTAGCCGCGGGAGTCCTGGCCGACGGTGTCGGCGCCCTTGACCGACTGGGAATCGATGATCCCCGCACTCGGCTCCGGATCACGGCCCTCGGCGATACGTAACTGCCCCCGCACGACCGGGAGGATCTTCTCGGTGACCTTCTGCTGTTCCCACTGGTTGAAGTACCAGTAGACGGTCTGCCAGGGCGGGAAGTCCACCGGCAACGCCCGCCAGGCACACCCGGTCCGCACGACATACAAGATCGCGTCCAGCACGTCCCGACGAGCATGAGCAACAGGCCGCCCCCGCCGCGCGAGCGGCGGTAACAACGGCTCGATCACCACCCACTGGGCATCACTGGTGTCCGAGGGGTACCGGCGCGGTCGTTCCTGCATGCCGACCACGATGGAGCACCCCAGCCGTGTCGACCATCCCGACACACCCACCATTTCCAAACACGCTCTAATGCCGCTGATGCCTGCTCTGTCGCCAGGGGAGCAAGCTCGCACCTGGGGATCCAGTCCTGCGGGTGCGGGCGCGCCAACTACGGATCAGAAGGTTAGGGGTTCGAATCCCTTCGGGCGCACACGACACGACAGGCCCCACCGGACTCCGGTGGGGCCTGTTCGTGGTCCGGGCCACTCGACCGGCAGAGGCCTCTCGACGGTGTGGGGTCAGCCGGGGACGGGACGGCGACGCGGCCGGGGCCGCGCGCCGGGGATCAGGTGCGGGGCGCGGCCGGGTACGACGGTGTTGCGCAGGGTGCCGAGGCCGTCGACGGTCATCTCGACGACGTCGCCGGGGGCCAGAGCGGGGAGGTCGGTACGGCCCCGCCCCCACAGCTCGGCGAGACAGCCGCCGTTACCGCAGGTCCCCGAGCCGAGGACGTCACCGGGACGCACCTCGGTGCCGCGGCTGGCGTAGGCCACGAGCTCCTCGAACGGCCAGCCCATGTTGGACAGCAGGTCGCGACCGACGACGTCCCCGTTGACCGAGACCGTCATGCCGAGCGAGAGGAAACCGTCGGGGTCGCGGTGCGGCTCCAGCTCGTCGGCGGTGGCGAGCACGGGGCCGAGCGTCGTGGCGAAGTCCTTGCCCTTACAGGGGCCGAGCCGCACGGCCATCTCGCGGAACTGAAGGTCCCGCGCCGACCAGTCGTTGAGCACGGTGTAGCCGGCGATGTGCGCCCCCGCGTCGCCCGGGGCGATGTCGGCGCCGCCGCGGCCGATCACCGCGGCGACCTCCAGATCGAAGTCGAGGCGCTCGCAGCCCGGCGGCACCGCGACGTCGTCGTGCGCGCCGACCAGCGCGTAGGGGTTGGTGAAGTAGAACGTCGGTGCCCGGTACCACTCGGCGCCGACTCCTGCGCCCGCCGCCATCCCCTCGACGTGCTCCTCGAAGGCGACGAAGTCCCGCACCGTGGGTGCCTGGACCGGCGGCAGGAGCCGCAGCCCGGCGAGGGGGACGGGGTCGTCGGCCGCGGCCCCGGCCTCGGCCAGGGTGCCGGTGCGCAGCAGGTCCAGCACCGTCGTCCCGGCGGGGAAGCGGCGCAGCGTCTCCCCGTCGACGACGCCGCAGCGGACGACCCCGTCGGGCTGCTCGACCGTGGCGATGCGCATCGCGATCCCCCGCTCACACCGGCGGGGCCACGAACAGGCCCTTGTCGACGTCGTTGAACGACCGGCGCGCCACGAACTCGTTCATGGCGTTGGCGGTGCCCCACTGAGCCTTTTTCAACCTGACGTTTGTGCTGGTCAGGGGCGTGAAGGCCGGCCGGGGTGGGGCTCCTGGTAGACGGATGGGTGTCGAACCGTCGTCTGCCAGGAGCCCCGTGTGCTGTCCTACCCATCCGGGATGAACGTGTCCAGCCGTAGCGTCCGTGATCTTGCTGATCTTCTCCGGGGGCATCGGCGTCAGCGTGGAACACGCTGGCGCCGGCTCTCAGCCGGTCGGCAGGCCTTGCTGGTGCTCGCCTACCTGCGTAAGGGCGAGACCTACGCTGCCCTGGCCTGCGGGTTCGCGGTGAGCACCGCGACGGTGTACCGGTACCTGACCGAGGCGATCGGTCTGCTCGCCGCGCTCGCCCCGACCCTGGAACAGGCCATCACCGTCGCCGCTGGGAAGGCGTTCGTGATCCTGGACGGCACGCTGCTGCGTATCGACCGGGTCGGCATGACATCCGGCTACGACCGGGCGTTCTACTCCGGCAAACACAAGTGCCACGGCCTGAACGTGCAGGTCATCGCCGACCCCGTCGGCAGGCTGGTGTGGATCTCCCCACCGCTACCCGGAGCCCGGCACGACATGGGTGCCGCCCGCGCCCACGGGATCATCGACGCGGTCAACACCGCCGGGGTGCGGGCGATCGCTGACACCGCCTACCAAGGCGGCGGGCCCGCGATCACCGTCCCCCACCGACGCCGCCGCCGCGACCTCGACACCGGCCGGTACCGGCCCCTGTCAGCGAATCAGAAAGCGGTCAACGCCGCCCACGCCCGACGACGGGCACCCGGTGAACGGGTCAACGCCGAGCTGAAGAACTGGAAGATCCTCCGCAAGATCCGCTCCAGCCCCAACCAGGCCACCCAGCTCGTCGCCGCGGTCCAGACCCTCATGATCACAGCTACCTGACCAGCACAAACGTCAGGTTGAAAAAGGCTCACTCACCCGCCGCCGCCCGGCGCGGGCGGGACCGTCTGCGGCGTGCCCGAGGGCAGGCCCGGGCTCGCGCCGGTGGGCGCGGTGTCCGGGTCGGCGGGGCGGTAGTCATCGGCGTAGCGGACGTCGCCGTCGGCCAGCGAGTCGGTCATCCACTGACCCCAGAGGCCGATCCGGCGGTCGAACAGCACCAGCTCGCGGAGCCGGTCCTTGACCTGGTCGAAGTTCGCCGGGACGCCCGGTGTCACCGCCCCCGACCGGCCGACGTTCCAGCCGAACTGGTTCTGCACCGGGCCGAACACCTGGCCGGCCGGGCTGCCGAAGGCGGCCTTCGCGTAGTCGGGCTGCAGCTGGTCGGCGCTGATCGGGCCCAGCGCCCCGCCGTTCGCGCGGGTGGCGTTGTCGATCGTGGTGGCCCGCGCGACGGTCGCGAAGTCGGCGCCGCCCCGTAGTTCGGCCGCGATCTTGTCGGCGGCCTCCTTGCTGGCGACGACGATGTTGGACAGCTCGCGCTTCTCCGGGGTCCCGAGCCGCTGGGCATACTTCGGGAACTCGGCACGCAGGTCGTCGTCGGTGACGGTCACGTCCTTGGTGACCTTGTCGAACAGCTCCCCGACGACCATCTGCTGGCGGACCTCGTTCATCACCTTGTCCTCGGTGGTGCCGACGTTGCCGAGGACCTTGACGAAGTCGTCGCGCGCACCGGGGCCGTTGCCGAGCTGCTGGGTGATGTACTGGTCGAGGGTCTGGCGGACCTTCGCGTCCGCGACGCCGACGCCCAGCTCGGTCGCCCGGTCCTCCAGCACCATGCTCAGCGCGACGGCCTTGGCCGCGTCGCGGCGGAAGCCGTCCATCTTCACCGGGTCCTCGACCGGCGGCTGGACGCCGTAGAGCGCACGCAGGGTCTGCACCCGGTCGTCGAGGTCGGTGACGGTCACGACCCGGTCGCCGACAGCCAGCGCCGCGCCGTCGGGGACCTGCTGCATCTTCCACCAGACCCCGCCGCCGACCCCGGCGACGAGGGCGAGGACGAGGACTCCCGCCACGATCCGGCCGGTCCAGGTGGTCCGGACCCGGTCGAGGGCGGCGCCGGCGATCCACGCCAGTGTGGACTTGACTCGCATCACATCACTCCAACGAGCTTCTCCCGGGCGGGGGTACTCCGCGCGGGGTCGGCCGGGCCGTGCGCGGGCGGGAACGCCCGCACCACGACCCGTGCGGCCAGGTAGGACAGCAGTACGGACAACGCCAGGAGCAGCCCGAACTCGCGCATGAGGGCGAGGTCGGACAACGCCAGCACGGCGAACCCGGTGCCCGAGGTGAGGGCGGCGAGGGTCACCGCGGTCCGCAGGCGCGGGTCGCGCGTGCGGACGGCGTCGCAGGTCATCACGGTGAACTCACAGCCGACGGCGGCGGTGAGCGACCCGAGCGCGACGGTGAGCGGGTTCAGCGGGATGCCGAACCCCCAGAGCAGGAACAGGTTGGCGCCGGTCGCCAGCACGGCGGCCAGTGCGGCGCGCAGCGCGTCGCGCCGGTGCCGCAGCCCGACCCCGAGCACCAGCGCCGCGGCGACCAGGCCGGCGGTGCCGGCGAGGTAGCGGTCGGCGGAGACGAGCTCGTAGCCCTGCACCGCGACGGCGGGCAGCCCGGAGACCTCGGCGACGAAGCCGGGCGGGGCCGGGGGCAGCTCGGCGGTGATCGCGTCGGTCAGCCCACGGAGCCGGTCGAGGTCGTCGAGCCGGACGCCGAAGGACAGCACCGCGACCTGGCCGTCGGGCCGCAGCACCGCGCCGGTGAGGTACGGCGGCAGCAGCCGGACGCCGGCCCGGATCTGCTCCTGGTCCGGGGTGGGGCCGAGGAACGACAGCAGCGTGGGCGCCGAGAGCGCGGGCCGCGCCTGGTCGCCGTGCAGCCGCACGATCGACTGCTGGGCCGTCGTCATCCACGTCCACGCCTGCGGGGTGAGCACGTCGCCCTTCCCGTCGGTGGACCGCAGGACGACGGCGAGCTCGCCGCCGGAGCCCAGGATCTGCTCCACCCGGGTGGCGTCGGAGACGGCGGGCAGCCCGGCCGACAACGCGTCGACGCTGGTCTGCAGGGGCAGGAAGGGCAGCGTGGCCCAGCCGCCGACCGCGACCAGCCCGGCGAGGACGACGGCGACCAGCCGCGACCGGCCCGGGCGGGCGACCGGCCCGGGACCGTCCGGCGCCGCCGCGTCGTCGCCGGCGGGTGCACCGGCGTCGGCCGGGTCGGCGTCGGGGGCGGCCGGGTCCGTGTCGGCAGGGTCGGCCGGGTCGGCGGCGGCATCGGTCGCGGGGTCGGCCGGCGCGGCGGACGCGGGCCGGTCCGGGCCGGCCCAGCCACCGGGCCGGTAGACGAACCAGCCCAGCGCCACCGCGAACGCGACGCCCAGGGCCAGGGTCGACCCGAGGTCACGCACGAACGGCAGCGGCGAGAGCACCAGCGCACCGAACCCGGCCGCCGTCCCCGCCGCGACGACGACGACCGTGCGCGGCCGTGCCCCGCGGGCGAAGTAGGTCGGGTAGTAGCTGCCCAGCCCCACCAGGACCGGCAGGAACGCGACCACCCCGAGCGAGACGGGGCGGCCGATCCAGCCCAGCACGGCCAGCGTCGCCGCGGTCGCCGCGAGGGTCACCGCGAGCGGGATCAGCCGTCGCCGCCGCCGGGTCCAGGGCATCAGGAACAGGCAGAGCCCGATCGCGACGACTGCGACCGCGCCCAGGACCGGCGCCTCCCGGTCCACCGCGACGCCGAGCGAGGCGGTGATGGCCGGGACGCCGGAGACGGTGGCCTCGGCGGGCAGCTGCGCCCGGGCGACGGTGTCGTTCACCGCGGCGACGAGCTGCTCGGTCCCGGCCTGGTCGAGCCCCTCGCGGGGGCGGACCAGCACGGCCAGCGAGCGGTTGTCGGGGACGACGTAGCGCCACTGCGGGCGCGGCTCACCGCCCGAACCCATGATCGAGTGGTCGATGAAGCGCTGGTTGCGCAGGGTCGGCAGACCCACCGGCAGGCCCTGCACGATCAGCGGGCCGTACCGGGCGTCGAACGCCGCGACGGCGGCGTTCGCGGCGGCGGCCGGGTCCTCGCCGCGCTGCCGGGCGGTGATCGCCGCGGCGCGCTGCAGCCCGTCGCGACGTCCGGTGAGCTCGGCGAGCAGCTTCTGGGACTGCGACGCCAGCTGGTTCAGCGTCGTCGCCGGGCCGTAGACCGAGGCGACGTCGGGCAGCTGCGACAGCTGCCCCTCGAGGCCGAGCACGCGCGGCAGCACGTCCCGGTCGAGCAGGCCGGGGGCCTGCGGGGCGCGCAGCAGCACGACGATCGGGTCGCCACCGAAGGAGCGGGCGAGCTCGGTGTAGCGCTGCACCGACGGGTCCGACGACGGCAGCAACGACTCGACCCCGGTCTCGACCTTCACCCGGGAC